>CAWCEP010000007.1:0-241922 GCA_963794615.1 uncultured Acidimicrobiales bacterium
CCCTCGGATACCCAACCCGAAGGTCTTCCAAAAGGGGGAGTTTCTCGGGACTAGCTAGGTCTCCGGACCGCAGATATTGAGCTGGCGCGTGCCCTATGCAGTGCATATGCACGATGCGCTGACCGGCCACTTCATCGGGTATGTAACCCGAAGGGTGCGTGATGGTCCTGAACCCCCGCCACTAAGAAGTCCTGGTCAGAGCACAGTTCTGGTGTGGACCCTCACCGCGCCAACGGGCCTCCTTCCGGGTTGAAGCCGGTAGAACTGATGAGTCCGGCGAAGACCCGTGCGGCGTCGGCCTGCATGCCCGGGAGCACGTGCTGGTAGGTGGCCATCGTGAAGCCGGGTGTGGAATGGCCGAGACGTTCGCTCACGACCTTGATAGGGACCCGCTCTTTGAGCAACAGCGAGGCGTGCGTGTGCCTGAGATCGTGAACGCGCAATCGGGGCACGCTGGCCGACGCCACGATCCGGTCGAAGGACTTGGAGAAGTTGTCCGGCTGGATCGGCTCGCCCATCGGTGTGGCGAAGACGTAGTCGTCATCTCCGACAGGCGAATCGGACTCGTCTTCCCGACGGGCTCGCCAGGCGCGCAGGACTTCGATGGTGAGCGCGTCAAGGTCGACGGCGCGACGAGACATGCCGGTCTTTCCCGGGGATCGTGGAGCACGTAGCCCACCGAGACGAGCGCTCGGCTGATCGAGAGCCGTCCCGCGCCCAGGTCGATATCACTCCAGCGCAGGCCTAGGAGCTCGGAGCGTCGCATGCCGGTGGTCGCCGCCACCCAATAGGCTGGGAACTGACGCTTGCTCCTGGCGACAGCCAAGAACGCCTGCAATTGCTCCACGTTCCAGGCCCGCAGTGGCGCGTTCGGCCGATGTCGTTTGGAGGCCTCGGCGTCGTCGGCGACGTTGCGGACGACCAAGCCACGGTGGCGAGCATCGGCCAGCGCTTTGCGCAAAACGACGTGGACCTCGAGGACGGTCTTTGGACCCAGTCCGCCTCGGCCGTTCCGTCGCCCAGTCGCGAGCAGCTCGGCGCGCACTGCGTCTTCGTCTTCGAGCCTACGTCTGAGACCGTTCGTGACTTCAGCCGTCTGGAGGTGATGCGAGCTTTGCGCTGACAGCGGCGACCGGGATGCCAAAGATGGCACCTGACCAGCGACGAATTGGGGTAAAGCCCTCGCTCGCGATCACCTCGGCAACGGGTATCGGTCGACAATCCACCAGATGCGGCCAACGTCGGTGCGCTGCCACGTACACCCGGGTCATTCGGCTTGGATTCGGCGGCAGGTCCAACGACAGGACTGCGAGCCTGCCTGCTTTTCGAAGGACGCGGCGGCACTGTGCCAGAACGCCCGGGATGTCGTCGGTGGGGATGAGGTCGAGCGTGAAGCTCATGGTGACGGCATCGAAGGAAGAGTCGGGGAGGGGGAGATGACGGGCATCCGCCTCGATGAGCTGGGGGCTCGTGGGCAGGTTCAGTCGCCAGATCCGTCGGCGGGCGACGTCGGCCATACGCGGCGAAAGGTCGACGCCGACGACAGACCCGCTGCCGCCAACATGCCGAGCGAGAGCGACGAGGCCAAGCCCCGTGCCGAATCCGATCTCAAGGACCCGCTCGCCAGACTCGGCCGCAAGGATTCGTAACTCTGCGGCCCGGGCGCGGCGCTCGAACGGTGCTTCGATGATGTCGTACCAGCGCGCGATCCTGTCATAGGTTCTCCGAGTGTCGGCGGGCGAGCCGACGACCGTGGCGATCCGCTCCTTCCAGTCTCGTGCAGGTTGCGAGGGGGTCATCGGTCGACCGGCGAGTTGCGCCCCGTTGTCACGCTCATCAGCTCCATAGGGATGACCCCGGCCTTGCTCGGGAGCCTCCGATCGATGCGTGGAGTCCCCGAATATCCAAGAGGTCCTCCACCACGTGCCATCAGTGCAAGTCCAGCCGCCGGAAGGCAAGCACCGTCGTCCAGAGCGCGACAAGCCCGACCGCCAAGAGGACTGCGTAATCCGGGATGCTCACGCCACCGGTGATCTGGTTGTCTCCCACCGACCAGTAGAAGAGGGAGGCGTACTTTCCGGGTCCAATCCAGGAAACGACCGGTGCAAGCGAGCTAACGAGATAGGAACCGGCGGCCACCGCCGCACCAATGCCGAGGGCCGTGCCCCTCCGTCCGGTGAGGGCGCCGACCGCCATCGTGATGATCCCGAAGTCGAGGCCCATCAGAAGGACCACGGCGGACACCGCCACGACATTGGCCAGGCTGATGTTCAGCTCGAACGCCTGCCCGATGAGGACACAGATCCCCACTCCGGCAGCGAGGGTGACGGCTTGGATCGTCATTGCCGCCGCCTTCTGCAGCACGATGACCCTCCGCCGCGTCGGCAGCGTCGCGAGCAAGCAGAGCGTTCCGTCCTCGTCCTGACCGGCCAGAGACGCAGCCCCGTACCCAATGGTCATGAGCAGCATGATTAGGGGGAAAAAGTTGGCGTAGATGTTGGCGTTGAGCCACCCTCCGGACGATGAGATCTTGCCCGTGATGCCGAAGAGAGCCGCGGCGGTCGCATCATTCTTTACCAGCGTGTCCAGTGACGTGGAGTTCTTGAACGCGGGGTAGAGGGCGACCACAATGAGGGCGTACAGGGCCATTCCCGCTGTGTAGCCGATCATGCTCCGGCGGCGGCTCGCCGTGTCGAGTCGAGCGATGTCAGTCAGCATTGCTGGACTCGAGGGCGGCGGGTTCCCGGTACAGATCGAGAAACAGTTCCTCGAGGTCGGCGTGCCGGCAGATGACATCGATGGGGTCGTGGTCGCCGATCACCCGGAGCACGGGCCCGATCGCCCCGGTCACCTCCAGGATCATGCGTGACCCATCCACCGTCTTCACCGAGACCCCGGGAAGGCTGGCGAAGAGCGATGGGTCCAGCGGCTCGCGAAATTCGACCTCGACCCTCTGTGGCGTGTTCTGGCGCAGGCTGGCGACCGTGTCGGTCGTCATGAGCGTCCCCGCTTTGATGATGCTGACGCGGTCCGCGAGGCGCTGGACCTCGTCGAGGTCGTGGGAGGACAAGAACAGAGTCCGTCCCTCGGTAACTACTTCATGGGCAAGACGCTCGAATTCGTTCTGCATCAGTGGATCCAGCGCTGACGTCGGCTCGTCGAGAATGAGCAGCTCGGGCTGATGCATGAACGCGAGCACGAGGCCGATCTTCTGGCGGTTTCCCTTTGACAACTGCTTCGCCGGACGATCCATCACCACGTTGAAGCGCTGGACCAGCATGTCGGCGAAGGGGCGGTGCCGCTCCCCCCTCGCTCGCAGGAACCAGTCGATGTGCTGCCGTCCGGTCATGTGGGGATACAGCGCCAGGTCCCCGGGGAGGTAGCCGATGCGCCGGTGAATCTCGACACTGTCCCGCTGGGCGTCAAGACCGAGCACGTCCGCGTGACCGTTCGTCGGCTGCTGCAGGGCGAGGAGCATCCTTATGGTCGTGGTCTTTCCCGCTCCGTTGGGGCCGAGGAAGCCGAACACCTGGCCGGTGTCGATGGTCAGGTCGAGGTCGACGACGGCCCGGGTCGTGCCGTAGGTCTTCGTCAGGCCGTGGATTTCGATTGCGCTCGCCATCGTTATGAGTCCTCCACGTCAGGAACGATCCGAGGTGAGGCTGCCGCTGTTTCCGAGGGCGACTCACGGTCGTATGTGTATCGCTCCGAGTCTCCGGCGGGGACGAGCACGATGACTCGTTCCCCGGCTCGGAGCACCACGTCGCTTCGGGCGCTCACCAGCTCGCGACCCTCGGTCACCGCCACGGCGGAGGATCCAGGTGGCCACACCACGTCGCCGATGCGCCGGCCCGCTGCAGGCGAATCCGCGTGGATACTGACCTCTGCGATGTCGTATCCGGTCAGCGGGGTGCGAGGAATGTGGAGCCGGGACACAGCGTCCTGCTCGGCGAACTCGGCTGCGAGTTCGCCTCGCTCAGACTCGCTCTCGAACGACTCGACACGATCCGCAAGCGCACGGAGGACAGCCTGACGGGTGATCCATCCCCGGAGATGCTCACCATCGTCAGAGACAACGGGCAGGCCCGCATGGCCGTAGAGGACGAGTTGTCGCAGCGCGTGGTCGAGGGTCTCGTTCGCGAAGAGGACCTGGGGCTGGCGTACGTCGGTGACGGGGCCCGCAACCCGTGCCAACTCCTCGGTGCCTTTCCCCGCGGCGCTTTGCCCATCGTGTTCCGGCGACCCTCCGTGCAAGCTGCTGTCCGCCGGTAGGGGCAGCATGACATCCGCGACGGTGAGTAGCTGCAGCACGTTGGTCGGCTTGGGGCGGTCGATATCAACACCGCGGCGGAGCAGTTTGGTTGTGTAGATGCTGCCGTAGCTCAGCCGCTTCGAGATCGCTGTGGCGATGCCGACGGCGAGCATCACAGGCACCGTCAACGTGAAGTTGCCGGTCATCTCCACGACACTCGCAACGGCTGTCAATGGCGCCTGCGCTGCGGCCCCGAACACAGCCCCCATCGCGGCGACTCCGAAGATCGCCGGGGAGCTGACGATCGGGCCGAAGAGATCCTGAACGATCAAGCCGAAAGCCATGCCCGCCATCGCTCCTGTGAACAGGGAGGGCGCGAACACTCCGCCCGAACCGCCGATCGACAGCGTGAGGCTCGCGGCGGCCATCTTTCCCACCATGAGGATGACCAGTAGCCAGAGCACCGTGTGTCCCGAGATCGCGTTGTTCATGACGGGGTAACCCACTCCATACATCTGCGGAAGGGCGAGAAGCAGCGCTCCGAGAGCGAGACCTCCGACCGCGGGGCGTGCCCATTCGGGCCTGCCCTTCCAGACGGAGTCGGCCAGATCCTCGAGCTTGTAGAGCACCGTCTTGAAGCAGAAGCCGACGAGTCCCGCGGCGACCCCCAGAAGCGCGATGAGGAGATATGTGTAGTCGTGTCGCACAACCAGGTCATGCGGGATCTGCGAGAAAAATGGAGCGTTGCCGAAGAAGGTCTCGCTGACGAGGGCTCCGGCCACCGATGACAGGATCGTCGCCACCAGGGCGTCGAGCGAGAACTCTCGCAGGATGATTTCGAAACCGAAGAAGAGCCCGGTGATGGGTGCGTTGAACGTCGCGGAGATGCCTCCGGCGGCTCCGCATGCCACGATGACCCGCAGTCGCGTCTCGGACATGCGCACGAACTGGCCCACCGCCGATGCAAAGGCGGAACCGATCTGCACGATCGGCCCCTCGCGGCCGACCGAACCGCCGACGCCGATGCACAAGGCCGAGGCCAGTGCCTTCACGACCGCCACTGGGGGGCGGATGCGCCCGCCGTTCTCCGAGACGGCGACCATGACCTCCGGCACCCCATGGCCCCGGGCCTCCCGGGCGAACCGCTGGATGAGGGGTCCGTAAATGAGACCGCCCAGGACCGGGATGAGCAGGAAGAACCCGATCCCGAGCCAGGGCAGATGCAAGCTCGGCACCCGGCCCTGCTGCCCGAACGTCTGGTGCCCGGTCGCCAGCCAGGTGAACCCGTTGATCAACCAGCGGAAGCCGACCGCCCCCAAGCCGGCGCCGACTCCGACGAAAAGGGCGATCGCGACCAGCCCGAGGCGCGAAGCACGCAACCACGCCGAGACCATTCGTGCCGCTGACCTGATGTCAGCACGGCGGACAGAGGTTGCGCTCGCCAAGACGTTCTCATGCACCGCATTCGTCCACGTCAGAGGTCCCAACTCCGGGGCCATTGACCCTCCGGCACCTCGCCGGCTGCCGTGCCGAACGCTCGAAAGGCGCGAATGAGTCCGTCCCGCTCAGATCTTGGGATAGAGGCCAGGATGCGGCGGATCTCCTCTCGGCGGCGTTCCGTTACGGACTGGACCAGGAGACGGCCGCGGCCACTGAGGTCCAGATGCACGACGCGCCGGTCGCTCGCCTGACGCCGCCGTGAGATGAGCCGCTTGGTCACCAGCCGGTCGCACAGCCTTGTGGCTGTCGACGGGTCCACGCCGAGAGCCTCGGCGAGGTCCACAGGACGGAGGGTGCCGCGAGAGGCGAGCACCACCAGGGCCCGGTACTGCTGCAGCGAGATCTCGGTCTCGTGATCGGCCAGCGACCGGGCTGCAACGGCCACGAGCACCCGGCTGGCCGTTAGGACGGCATCGGTCAGTTCCTCGGTCGCAAGGGCTGCCGGTCTGGTAGTCATGCAGTCATTGTATCACTGCAATCCTTTGTCAGGGACGGCCACGCAGTGGGCACCAGCCTCGGCGTTCCCGACGGCTCGGCGACACGCCCGTTCACAGTGCCCGCCTGCTTTCGCACCAATGCCGAGGGCAGCGATCGATGACCTCGCGAAGTCAGATCGCCGCCGTCCGGCTCGTTCTCAAACGAATCCCGAACGCTGACGTGCGTCAGGCATCAACGCCTGGATATGACCCGTTCCGTGATGGCGCTGCCGACGGTGCTCACGACCGCGACCACGACCACCGCACCAAGGAACGCCAGCTGGGCGGCGGTTCCCCAGACGCCGTCGGGCAGGCCGAGGAGCACCGCGAGTCCGACAGCCCACGCACCAACGAGAGCTACCCGCGACCACCGCCCCGTGAATAGCGCACAGCACGGCCCGACAATGAGCAGACCGATGAGGATGATCCGGTGGCCGAGCACTGCGTCCAGAAGCGCGATCAGAGCACACCCAGCGAGGGCGAGCGCAAAGAAGTGATCGGGTGAACGCCCCCACAGCGGAGTCCCTTTACCTGCCCGGGGCCGGTCGTGGCCGAGCAGCCCTTCCACCATCCAAGGTGGCGTGTGGCCGTTGGTGCGTCGGCCAGGCGATGACATCAAGCTCCCACGGGGATGTGCGGCGGCTCCCTCCACAAATGGATATCGCCGTCATCATGCTCATCGCCCCGGAGGACGCTGGGCGTCAGCACTCATGACCCTGCCAGGAGGGACGCCACAAACGCTGCGTACCCGGCGATGATGAGCACCCCCGCTGATCGCCGGAGTCCCCGATCGGCATAAGCGAGAGTCAAGGTCAGCACTGTCAGTCCGAGGTAGAAGCCAGCGATGAGCACGGTCTGACCTGACGGCTTGTCCAGTCCGATGATGGTGGCGGGGATGAGGAGACCTGCCGTCACATTGAGCGTGTTGCTGTTCAGGGCTGTGCTGAGGGCGGCCGCGCCTCTTCCCTTCGATGCGAGGTATACAGCTGCCACGGCGTTGGGCAGGCTGGTCACCGCGGCCAGCACAAGCCCACCGACCACGATGCCTGGCACGGCGTAGTGCTCGCCAAGAGCCGAGGCTCCTCGCTCCATCATCGCGGCCGCTGCCACGACGACTACGAGCGCCCCTCCCGCCACAAGCGCGTCCCGAGGCTGCCCTCGCCGGGGCCGTATGGCGACCACCAGTTCGAGTTCCTCCTCGTCGACTGCCGAAGCCAACCAACTGACCCAGCGCCGTGGCAGCGGGAGGTGCCCAAGCCTGGTGGGATGACTGGCGAGAACGATCCCATACGGGACCAGCACAGCTAGCACCAGTCCGAGTCCGGCGCCGGCACCGATGCTCCCCGCGACCATGAGGAGACATACGATCGCCACCCAACAGGCAACGGCCCCACCGAGGGCGATGACTTTGCGATGCAGCCCGATCCGTCCGGCGACAAGCGCTCCCAGGCCGAGGAGAGCGGCCAAGTTGAATACATTCGACCCGATCACGACACCAGCCCCGACGGAACGTTGCTGGTGAACAAGAGCTGTCACCGCGGCGGTGATCTCCGGTGTGTCAGCCGCAAGGGCGGCCAGCACACCAAGAAGTGCTTCTGACAGCCCAAACCGCTCGCCCACCCTCTCCAATCTGGAAACGAGCAGCCAGCTGGTTCCGAGGCACAAGACAGCTCCGGCAACAAATGCGGCGACAGCAGTGGCCATCAAAGATCAGCTGCCCTTGTGACGGCTGGCAGCCGCTTCGAGATTCTCCGGAGGTCAGTGTGCTTGCAGCCGTCGACCCGTCCGCCCATGTCGGCTCCCTATCCCGTTGCACGAACGGGTGACGTGCCGACCAGGCTTCCCGGCTCTCCTCGGCAGAGATTCTAGATCGAGGGATGGAGGTCAAGAGACGTGCGCGAACCATTTGGGGGCCCGACCGTCAGAGCCATCCGCAAGTGTCTGCGCCATCGGAACCTGCACCACCGGCCCGAGGGCGCGCGCTTATGGAGTCTCAGGGGCGCCTCTAATGTCCGCGATGTCCGCGCCGCGATCCCCCCTGTCAGTTTAGGTTGACAAATCCGGGGTGTCAGTCTAAACTGACGTCGATGGACATCGAAGAACTCAGCGTGAATCTCTCGTCGGATGACCCGGCAACTGGGCTTCGCGCCTCGTTGGCGCTCCATCGCCTGGCTGAGAGGGTCGAAGCGAACCAGGTCGCATCGGCCCGGGAAAAGGGTTGGTCGTGGCAGCAGATCGGAGACGCGTTGGGCGTCACCCGCCAATCCGTGCACACCAAATACAACAAGGAGTCATCATGACTACCGAATCCGTTGTGCCAGAGGTGCTTCACCCCTGGACCATCTATATGCGGGCCACTGAGGAGGCTCGTCGCCGAGGTGATCGCCGCACTGGCACCGATCACCTCTTGCTCGGCTTGTTGGGGGAAGATCCCTCGATCGAAGTCGTGTTGGGCGTGAGCCTCCAGCAAGGTCGCCAGGCCCTTGAGTCGCTCGATCAGGAAGCCCTCGGTGCCCTGGGCATGGGGTCCGGGACCGACGCTCCCCCACTGCCGATGCGCGCCGTGCCGAAGAAGCCGACGATCAGAGCCATCATGGAAAAAGATCGCCTCCGCATGACGCCCGCTGCAAAGAAGGTGCTTCAGGAAGCGGTCAAGCCCAATCGCCGCAAGACCCAGGTCACGGCCCAGCAGGTGCTGGCCCAGATCCTCACTCTCCAACCACCAGATCCTGCGGCGGTGCTGCTGGGTTCTCTCGGCGTGAACACGTCGGAGGTTCGGCGCCGATTGGATGCGGTCACGCCCGACAGCTGAGTCTCCAGCGACATTCACGACTTCGAGCGAAGGTGTCCGGATCGGGTCGTTCCACAGCGGGGCACAGTTGCAAGCAATTGGGTTGCGGTGAGCGCCGACAGCCACGGCCCGGTCGAGATGCAAGCCGGTCCCCGAGTCGGACGCGAAGGCGCTTGCGTCGCACTACCCGGAGTTCAACTTGCGAACCGAACCCGCACATCGCGAGGCCTACGTCTCGCTACCGAACGTCGTGCTACTGGCTGGCCCCAGTGGGAACTCAGGGGTGCAATGGCAGCGCGAACGCGAGGTGCCGGGCCTCATGGCGGAGGGCCGGTCCAACGCCGCCGTCGGTCAACAGCTCGTGATCTCCGAGCGCGCGTGGTCAAGCACACGGCGTCGATCTTCCTCCGGCTCGGCCTCCCACAATCCGAAGACGACAATCGCGGTGTCCTGGCGGTTCTGGCGTACCTGGGCACCTGACAGCAGTCCATCGCCGTCACAACGTCGACATGGCCAGCCACAGGAGATGGTCGCCCCCGCACCCAGGCATTCGGAGAGGCAATTTGATCAGCTTGTCGCTGGTCTTCTTACCCTGATCGGTGTAAGACAGAAGTGTGAACCACGATCGTGAAAAGGCCGACCTTGTCTCGGCAACCAGGGCCGGTGACACCTCGCTGGGCATGGATGACCGGGTAGGAGCGACCATCCAACTGTGGCGAGCCCCGAATCGAATTTGGCCCGCGTTTCCGACCCTGGTAGTGGTCCGGGCCGCATCCCGGCTCGGCCGAGGCCGGGGCCATCGCCACAGCCCTGCAATCGGTGAGGGTGGTGTTGTCAGCGTCTTCCTCGACGGCTCGAAGGTCGGCGCCATCTCGCCCAACCAGAGCAAGGTGTACCAGGTCTCACCGGGGGAACATTCCTTGAGTCTGCACTTCCTCGGGGGCTTGCGGCGCTCGAGGAAACTCCACGTTCCTCTGGTCGACGGCGAGCAGAAGCGGTTTGTCTGTTCGCTGAACGCGTTCGGGTGGCCCTCCATCCGGCCCGCCACTCCCACCGATGTTGCTGCGATGGAACACCCGCAATCTGCATCTGATGACGGCTCGGATCCTGCCTGAGGGGATTCACCGATTCGGTTGTAGCTATCCCGCAATATCGGGCCCCCGCCACGACCGAACGCCCACCCGGCGACGGCGTCTTATTGCGGAAGTGGCTCATACCGAGGCGGCATAATTCCCGGCGCCTGATAGCGACGGGCGACCACCCGGGGACCGGACCTGGCTCCGCGACAGAGTTCACGTCCGCTACGTTGTGCGAGACACATGTGAGCACGAGGAAGATCGAAATTGGTGATCGGGATCCTTCTCTTCAACCCGCCCCGCGAGGGTCTCCGTCCCGAATGCATGGCGCTCGTAGGACACTTGACATTCGAGCTGTCATGAGCGCAGTTGCGGTTTTGGTCCGGCGTACCTCCGGCGTAGCCCTTCGCCGGTGGTTCCCGGCAGCTGTGTCCGCCGCGGGCGCTCTCGGCCTCTCCTTGTACCTGGCATTCCGCAGCTACCAGGTGGACATCGACGTCTACCGGATGGGTGGCCGACACATTCTGTTGCCCGATCTCTATTCGGTGCAGTTCGGAAAAAGCGGCCTGTCCTTCACCTATCCGACCTTCGCCGCGCTCGTATTCGCGCCTTTTGGACTGAACTTCGGCATCTGGTCCCTGCAATTCGTGTGGGCGGTGACGAACGTCGTGGCTCTCGGGGCGCTGATCTACCTGTCGATTCGGATCGTGGTTCCGAGGCTCCCGAGAAAGGAGGTGGTCCGGCGATCGCTCCTCTTGCTCCTACCGGCACTCGCGCTGAACCCGGTGTTCACCACCGTCGGTCTTGGCCAGATCAATCTTGTCCTCTGCCTCCTTATCATCTGGGATCTGGCCACGGATCGCAGGATCGGTTCACGAACATTGCCCCTCGGGGTGGCGACTGGGCTCGCGGCTGCCATAAAGCTCACCCCGCTCATCTTCGTGCCGTATCTCATCATCACCCGCCGCACGCGTGGTGCGCTCTACGCCGTGATCACGTTCATCGCATGCGAAGCGATCGCCTTCCTTGTCGCCCCCGGCAGCTCATGGATCTATTGGACAAAGGACGTCTTCAACTCCAAGCGTGCCGGTGCGCTGCTCTACTCGAGCGACCAGAACCTGTCGAGCATCCTGCAGAGGTTCCATCATGGTCCCGTCCCCGCTGTGGAGCTCGTGCCTGCGCTGGTCGTCATCGGCGTCGGAGGGTTGGCCCTCGCAGCCTGGGCGCATCGGCGGTCGTCGGTCGTGCTCGGCCTTCTGGTGTGCGCGACGACCGGACTGATCATCTCACCCATCACGTGGGTCCACCACATGGTGTGGGTGGTACCGGTGTTCATCTGGTTGGCCGCTGGAGCCGACCGACCGAGAAGCGGTCGGTTCCTGGCCGGATTCGGCACGGCGCTCTTCGTAGCCGCTCCCATCTGGTGGGTGCCCACGTCATGGAAGGTCACCAAACATGCGCCGGAGCTCCATCAGAACCATTGGCAGCTCGTCGCAGGTAACTCCTTCCTGTTCGCCATGCTCGCCTTCTTGGGAGGGGTGGCGGTCATGCTCGTGCGGCGAAGCGGTGTCTCGTTGCGGCTCTCAACTCCAGCCCTGCTCGCTCACGAGCTTCGTGAACGTCTTCGGGGTACGCGTGGTCGGGGCATGGGCCGTCGGGACGATCGCTACCCAGTCGTGCTTCGTCACTCGACCGAGCATCCCGCGTCGATCCTGATGGACTCGAAACCGCCCCAACTGCCCCTGGTCGTACGGATCGTGGGGCCCCGAAGTATCGGGCACGCCTCTCCGCCTTACGTCACCGAGTTGTCGCTCAGCCGTGTTGGTTGGAGCGGCGAATCCGTGGGCGACGAACCGGGTGATGACGTTGTGGTTGCTGGCGGGCAGGTTCGAGAGGGTGCACCGAGCGATGAAACGCCACGGCGTCGTCGGTGACGTGCCGCACGAGTGCCTCGTAGACCCCTCCGTCGGCTGGATCATGCCGCGCCTCTATTGACTGCATGTATACACGTAGTGTATTCTCTCGGGTATGAGTGTTCCGATGGCCCTCCTCGGGCTCCTCGATCGTGAGCCCAGCCACGGCTACGACCTGAAGCGCGACTACGACATCTACTTCGCCCGCGGCCGGCCGCTGCCGTTCGGCCAGGTGTACGCGACCCTCGCCCGCCTCACGAGGGACGGAATGGCGATGGTCGGCGAGGCTGAACCCGGAGCCGGTCCTGATCGCAAGCGCTACACGATCACCGAGATCGGGAGGAGCGAGGTCGAGGTATGGCTCGCCGAGCCGATCCCGCCCGAGCCCCATCTCCAGACCGACCTCTTCGTGAAGGTCGTGCTCTCCCTCATGCTCGGTCGCCCCGCCGAGGAGTACCTCGATGTCCAGCGCGCCGCCCACCTGGCCCGCATGCGCGAACTCACCGACCTCAAGCAGAAGGGCGGGGTCGTCGACGCCCTCCTTGCTGACCACGGGCTCTTCCATTTGGAAGCCGATCTGCGCTGGATCGATCTCACCGCTGCCCGGCTCTCGGTGCTGGCGGAAGAGGTGACGGCGTGAAGTCAGCGAACGGGTCCTCCGTGGTCGTCGCCGGAGGCACCATCCTCGAGGCGCGCGACCTCGTGCTCTCTTTCGGCGAAACCCCGGCCCTGCGGGGGGCGAGTCTCTCCGTGCAGCGGGGTGAGATCCTCGCCGTGATGGGCCCGAGCGGCTCGGGCAAGTCGACGCTGCTCCACTGCCTCGCCGGCATCCTCGTCCCGGATTCCGGCGAGGTCTGCTTCGACGGCCAACGGCTCGACACCATGCGAGAAGGGGAGCGCTCCCAGTTCCGGCGTGATCGTTTCGGCTTCGTGTTCCAGTTCGGCCAGCTCGTGCCGGAGCTGACGGCCGAGGAGAACGTCGCGCTGCCCCTTCTGCTCGGTGGCATGCGCCGTGAGGAGGCCCTCCGGACAGCGCGGAGCTGGTTCGAGCGGCTTGCCCTCCAGGGCATGGAACGCCACCGCACGGGGGAGATGTCGGGCGGCCAGTCCCAGCGCGTCGCGTTAGCACGTGGACTGGTCGCGAATCCCGACGTGCTCTTCGCGGACGAACCGACGGGCTCACTCGACTCGATGAGCGGGGAGCTTGTCATGGACCTGTTGACGCGCGCCGCGCGCGACCAGGGGTCGACGGTGATCCTCGTCACCCACGAACCTCGTGTCGCCGCCTACGCCGACCGCGAGGTCATCGTGCGCGACGGACGAGTGACCACCCCCGCGGCCGTCGCCGGATGATTCGGCTCGGCCTGCGCCTGACGTTCGGAAGTGGACGTGAAGCCGCGCTGCGCGTCCTCGTCACCGCGGCTGCCGTCGCCATCGGCGTCGGCATGCTGTTGGCCGCCCTGGCCGGATTCAACGGGCTCCATGCCCAGACCGACCGTGGTGCTTGGCTCGACACCTCGGCGCAGGCGTCACAGTCGACGTCGGGCACAGCGACGTCCGACCGGCTGTGGTGGCTGTCGAGCGTCGATCAGTTCGGCAGCGAGGCGATCGATCGCGTCGACGTTGCCGCCGCCGGACCAAACGCCCCGGTTCCGCCGGGGATTGCCCACCTGCCCGGACCCGGTCAGTACTACGCCTCGCCCGCCCTCACGACGCTCATCGCGTCCCAGCCGGCGAACGAGCTTCGTGAGCGGTTTCCTGGGCGACAAATTGGGACCGTCGGCGCAGCGGCACTTCCGTCGCCGAACTCGCTGATCATCGTCATCGGCCACACCGCCCGCCAGCTGTCGCAGGCACCTGGTGCGGTCAAGGTGGGAGCCATCCAACGCACGCTGGCAGCCTGCTACCACTGCCAGAACCCCATCGGGAGTGGCCCTGTTCTGCAGTGGATCCTGGCTGGGGGAGCCGTATTCCTGTTGCTGCCGGTGCTCATCTTGATCGCGACGGCGAGCCGGCTGTCGGCGGCCCGGCGCGAGGAGCGTTTCGCCGCCATGCGACTCGTCGGCGCCACTCCCCGCCAAGTTTCGGTGGTCTCGGCCGTGGAGGCAGTGGTCGCCGCGCTCGCGGGTGTCGCAGGCGGCTTCGCATTCTTCATCGTCTTCCGACCGCTGCTTTACCATGTGCCGTTCACCGGAGCACCATTCGCCGCGGGTGACCTCTCGCTGCACGGTATCGACATCGTGCTCAGTGTGATCGGCGTCCCGGTCGCCGCGGTCGTCTCGGCGCGCCTCGCACTTCGCCGGGTCCAGATATCACCCCTCGGTGTGACCCGGCGAGCGTCGTCCCGCTCACCGCGGATGATACGGATCATTCCGCTCCTCGCCGGTATCGCCGTGCTCGCCTACTTCGACGCGCACGGTAAGCCGGGCAGCAACGGTGGTCAGCTTCTCGAGCTGCTGGTGGGATTCGCGCTCCTCGTGGTGGGGCTGGTTCTCGCTGGACCGTGGTTCACGACCGCTGGTTCCCGACTCATGACGAAGCGGGCCCGTCGCCCCGCCACGCTCATCGCCGGACGTCGGCTTCTCGACAATCCCAAAGCGGCATTCCGGTTCATCAGTGGGCTCGTGATCGCCCTTTTCGTTGCAAGCGCGTTGATCGGGGCGCTCAGCTCTATCGCCTTCGTCAGCAACTCTGGGGGAGGAAGCGCGGGCAAAGACACCCTCGCCGAGCTGTTCTGCAGCTTCTCGACGTCGAACTGTCCCGCTTCCGCGCAAGTTCCTTCGATCCCAGGCCCGGTGCTTGCTGAGCTCCACGCCACGCCGGGCGTTCGGGGCGTGGCGGTGGTCCACCAAGTCCCGCCTGGTCAGCGGGGGAACTGGGGCGGGCCGGCTGGACTTGTCCCGTGCGCGCAGCTCGCGAATACACCCGCCATCGGCACGTGCGCTCCAGGAGCCACGGTGGCGAGTATCGGGTACTTCCTTTCGAACCTCCTCGGGCACAACGCGCACGCGTCGTCGACTGCCTGGCCGTCGGCGAACGTGTCGGCGGCCGACGTGGCGACACTCCCAGTCGACGCCGTGGTCGTCGCCACGGACGGGTCGGCCGGCTCACTCGAGCGGGCACGGACCACGCTCGAACGGGCGTTTCCCTTCCAGGAACAGCCGCTCGGAGTCGAGTCGCTCGATCCCTCGAACGAGCGCCTTCTTACGATGATCCAGGACATGACGGACGTGATCATCGTGGCGAGCCTCATCATCGCCGCCTGCAGTCTGGCGGTGAACATCGTCGCCGGGTTGGGCGAGCGCCGGCGGCCATTCAGTCTGCTCAGGCTCACCGGTGCCCCCACCAAGCTTCTGCACCGTGTGGTCGCACTGGAGAGTGCACTGCCACTCCTTCTCGTCGCCGCCGTGTCGATCGTGGTGGGCCTCGTGTCGGCTGGCCTCTACCTCCACTCTCAGGTCGACATCGCGTTCCGAACCCCCGGGATCGAGTACTGGGCGACCGTCCTCGCCGGACTGGCCGCGTCGCTCGCGATCATCGCCTCGACGTTCCCCCTCCTCAACCGAATGACGGGACCCGAGGTCGCTCGAAACGACTGAGGGCGACGCACCATGTGTCCAGCTCTCGCCGGTAGTCGTCCAGGCGGCCGCTCGGGTTGGAGCAGCTAGGTGTAGTGCCCTGACAGTTTGCCGACACGGCCCACCGGTGGTCCCCCGATGGCGGTGTGGTGCCGGTGATGGTTGTAGACGTGAAGCCAGTGGGCAAGTCCTCGGTTCCGCTGTCCCTCAGAGGTCCACGCCCTGACGTAGGCCCATTCGGCGAGGAGGGTGCGATTGAATCGCTCCGCTTTGCCATTGGTCTGCGGCCGGTATGGCCGCGTGAAGCTGTGTCGGGCCACCTGGAGGGCGTGGGCGAACTCGTTGGACCGGTAGCAGCCTCCATTGTCGGTGAGGACCCGTTCGACAGTGATCCCGTTCTCGGTGAAGAACCGTCGTGCTCGTCGCCAGAAGTCGGCGGCGGTTGATCCCAGCTCGTCGTCGAGCACTTCGGAGTAAGCCAGGCGGGAGTAGCCGTCGACGGCAGAGTGCACGTAGGCGTAGCCCACCTTGGTCTTGTGCCAGCGGCCTCTCTCGGCGACCCGGCCGTGGACTCTCCATCCGCCACCCTTCGGGATCCGGCCCAGCTTCTTGATGTCGACGTGCACGAGCTCGCCGGGACGGGTCATCTCGTAGCGGCGGATCGGCTCTCTGGTCGTCCGGTCGAGGTCGGCGAGCCGGCTGACCCCGTGACGCTCCAGAACACGGTGCACGGTCGAGGCGTGCATGCCCACGATGCCGGCGATGCGAGCGGGACCCAGCCCTCGACGGTGCCGGAGTGCCACGACCCGGCGCTCGACGCTGGCCTTGGTCTGGCGGGGACACCGGTGAGGTCGACAAGGGCGATCTTCGAGACCAGCGACACCTTCTTCCTGGTAACGGCGCCACCAGACATACGCCCGGTCACGGGAGATCCCCATCGACTCGGCCGCATGGGACACGGGCCAGCCCCCTGCGATGCGCTCACAGAGGCGGAGTCGACCTTCGGGAGTGAGCGGGGCGTTACGGTGCATCTTGAAGCCTCCTTGGAGAGCGTGGCTGTGGTAGCTACACACTCGCCTCGGAGGCTTCAGCTATTGGTGGACCCTGTCAGCAAGGTCTGTGGGCACTACAGCTAGGCACGTTGTTGGCGTTGCTCAGTGATGGCAGGGGATGGATTTGCGATACTGAGCCATGGCTTCGGACGTCGCCCCTCCGACTGGATTCCATTCGGTGACGCCACGCATGGTCGTACCCGACGTGGTGGCGGAGGTCGAGTTCCTTCGCTTCGTGTTCAACGCCGCCGGGGAGGTCCACGCCGACCAACCAGCCGAGATTCGCATCGGTGACTCGCTCGTCATGGTGACCCCCGCCGGCGAGCGCGAGCTATTCCCTGCTTTTCTCTACATCTACGTTGCGGACGCTGACATCACCTACCGTCGCGCGCTCGATGCCGGAGCGGTGACCATCGAAGAGCCCCTCGATACGCCCTATGGCGACCGGAGGGGCATGGTTCGCGACCCGTTTGGCAATGTCTTCCAGATCGCCCACCGGTTGTCGGTGTGATCGCTATCACCAGGCGGAGCCGCAATCATCGTTGCTCCCAGTCGTCGCGCACGGCATCTGCACGGGAACGCCCTGTTCAGACCCAGACCCCGCCGGCCAAGGAGGAATTCCCGATTCCGGGCCGGCTGGGGGGCGGCTCGGCCCGGCTCGCTCGAGTCACATCTTCACGTTCTGCGGCGTCATAGTCATGACAGACTCACCGGGGTCGACCTGACTCCACGACCTGAGGAGCAAATCATGAGCGGCGCCTCCACCGATGGAATCAAGACCGTCCTGGTTCCGGTATCCGATGTGGGCAAGAGCAAGGCGGTGTACGTGGCGTTGCTCGGCACCGAGCCCCAGGCAGATTCCGCCTACTACGTCGGTTTTGATGCCGCCGGGCAGCACATCGGGCTGGTGCCGAGCAGTGGACCCGAGGCCATGACGTCGCCCGTGACGTACTGGCACGTGTCGGACATCGAGGCGAAGCTGGCCGAGGTGACCGCCGTGGGCGGCACGGTGAAGGAACCGCCGCGTGAGGTCGGTGGTGGCCGCCGGGTGGCCAGCTTCACCGATCCCGACGGGAACGTCCTCGGTCTGCTCCAGGATCCCTGAGTCGGATTGGTCAGGCGGTGGACGAGTTCTGGTGGGGAAGATCGCCCCAGTCCCAGATCGTTTGCATCACGAGGTCGGCTGTCTCCATCTGGGGCATGTGCCCGGTGGCCGGTAGTACCTCGAAGCGCGCCCCCGGGATGGCAGCTGCATACGCCTCGCCGTAGGCGGGCTCGACAATCTGGTCGCTCTCACCCCACAGCACCAAGGTCGGGACGGCGATTTCTCCGAGCCGGCGGAGCAGTGCCGGGTCCGCCATCGCCGAGCCGGCATAGGCGGCCAAGGCAACCCCGTTGGCTGCCATGATCGCCTTCTGGGCATCGGGGATGGTGGCGGGATCGACACGAAAGGGCGTCGGGTCGTGGAAGGAGAGTGCCTGGATCTCGGGCACGGATAGACCGGTGACGTCGGCGACGGGGTGGTCTTCCACTTCGATCCCCACTGCGTCGAGGAGCACCATGGCACTGATGCGCGGTGAGCCCAGCAGGGCCATCTCAACGGCGATCCAGCCGCCGACGGAGTTCCCGATGACCGTGACGTCCTCGAGTCCGAGGTCGTCGAGCAAATCACCATAGAGGGCCGCCACCAGGGCGACGCTGATCAACCGGTCGGGCCGCGGCGTGCCACCGAAGCCCGGATGGGTGGGCGTCAGTACGCGGGTGTGATCCGTCTCGGCGAGCAACTGGGCGAATCCGGTGACCGACTGTGGACCCGCGCCGCCATGGAGGAGCAGGAAGGGCTGCCCGTCGCCCTCCTCATCTACCGTCAGCGTGACGGGACCGACGCCCTCGACGCCGAGGGTCGTGGTGGTCGGCATGCCGGTTGTCCTCCTTGTCGGCCCGACGACTGTGGCTCGCGGCTGCTCGTTCGTGGGTCCTATTACAGCGGGCGTTGGGGCTGCCTCGGTCCCGACGGAGTCGCCTGGGCGCGCGTGGGGCAGCGCAGGGGCCGGTGAGCTGCCCTTTCGCGTCGGGGCCTTCTGCCGATGGGGCCGTGCCCACCCCGTGCCGCCCTGGACGCCTCTGGTCTGCCAGGGGAGTCCCGTGTCGATTTCGCCGCCCGTCATTCGTCACTTCAGTGACAGGATTCCACTAGTCGGAAGGATGACGACCATGCGATACACCCTCCTGCTCCACTACCCCGAAAGGACCGCTGACGAGCTTGGTCCCGACGCGCTCGCCGAGGGGATGTGTGCATTCCAGGCATACGCGAAAGCGCTGGACGACGCGGGCGTGCTCGGCAGCGCCGAGGTGCTGCAGCAGTCGGAAGCGGCCACCACGGTCACGCTCGCAGGCGGCGAGCTGATCGTGCAGGACGGCCCGTTCGCGGATACGAAGGAGCAGCTCGGCGGCTCCTTCGTCATCGAGGTCCCTGACCTGGACGCTGCGATCGCGTGGGCGGCCAAGGCACCGTCGGTGTCGTGGGGCCATATCGAGATCCGACCGACCGCCACCCGGTACGTGAACGGAGGGTGGCAGGGCACGCAACCGGTGCCATGACCGACCGCGATGCCTTCGCGGCCGCGGAGCGCACGGCTCGGGTCTCCTACGGCCGCCTCGTGGCGCTCCTCGCGACGTGGACCCATGATCTTTCGCTCGCCGAAGACGCCCTCGGTGACGCCTTCGAACGGGCCATGCGCACGTGGCCTGCGGCCGGCATTCCCCGAAATCCGGAGGGGTGGCTCGTCACCGTGGCTCGCAACAGGATCCGGGACCTCCTTTCCTCGGCAGCGGCCCGCACGCACGCGCCCCTCGACCTCGATCTCGAGGGGGTTCTCACGGAGCCGGACCCGGACGCGATCCCCGACAAGCGGCTGGAGCTGTTGTTCGCGTGCGCGCACCCCGCCATCGCCCCCGAGGTGCGCACCCCGCTCATGCTCCAGGTCGTGCTCGGCTTCGACGCCGCCCGCATTGCGTCGGTGTTCGCCCTGCCGCCCGCCGCCATGGCCCAAAGACTGGTCCGGGCAAAGCGCCGCATCCGCGATGCTGGCATTCCGTTTCGGGTGCCGACCCGCGCGGAAATGCCGGCGCGGCTGCCCGCCGTGCTCGAAGCGATCTACGGCGCCTATGCCATCGATTGGCTCGACCAGCACGAGCACATACGCGAATCGATCGCCGACGAGGCGCGGTGGCTCGCCGTGCTCTGCGCGAGCCTGCTCGGCACCGAACCCGAAGCATGGGGGCTCGCTGCCTTGCTCACGCTCGCGCAATCACGGGCACCGGCCCGCACGCGTACGCCATGGCCGCCCCTGGACGAGCAGGACCCCGCGGTATGGGACCGTGCGCTCATCACCGAAGGCGAGGCGTTTCTCGGGCGCGCGCAGGCGTTCGGGGCCCCACTCGGGAGGTTCCAGATTGAAGCCGCGATCCAGTCTGCGCACTGCGACAGGGCCCGGACCGGGACTCTCGATCGCGCTGCCGTCATCAAGCTCTACCAAGGGCTCGTCGCCATCGCACCCACCGCCGGGGCAGTGCAAGCCCTCGCCGCACTCACGACCCGACCGTGACCCTCCACCCTGACCGCCGAGCATCTCGCGACCTACGTCGGAACCTGACTGAGGTCCTCGTGGACGGGACCGCGAGACGCGCTCTCTCATCGGCTTCGTCGACCGGGCCGGTACGTGTCGTGCGCGTCCGCCGACCGCGAGCGATCATGAGCGCATGACATTGAGGACGGCGTTCACGGAGCTCCTCTCGGTGAAGCACCCGATCGCGTTGGCGCCGATGGGTGACGTCGCCGGTGGAGCGCTGGCGGCGGCGGTGTCCAACGGTGGCGGTCTCGGCCTGGTCGGCGGGGGCCGGGGCGATCGAGGTTGGTTGGAGCGTGAGCTGGCGATCGCCATTGAATCCACTGACTGCCCGTGGGGCGTCGGATTCCAGAGCTGGGCCCTTGATGTCGAGACGCTCGAGTGGTCCCTGGCACACCAGCCCCAGGCGATCCTGTTGTCGTTCGGCGATCCCAGCCCCTTCGCCGACGTTGTGCACGCCGCCGGTTCCACGCTGATCATCCAGGTGACGGATCTTGACGAAGCCCGCACGGCACTCGATGTCGGTGCCGACGTGATTGTGGCCCAGGGTTCCGAGGCCGGCGGCCACGGTGGCCGGCGCGCCACGCTGCCGTTCGTGCCCGCTGTCGTCGACCTCGTCAGGCCGACCCCGGTCCTAGCCGCAGGCGGCATTGCCGACGGCCGTGGTTTGGCTGCGGTCCTGATGCTCGGGGCGAGCGGGGCCCTGATCGGCACCCGGTTCGAGGCAAGTCCCGAAGCCCTCGTTCCGGCGTGGGTGACAAAGACGATCCTGGAGGGGAGCGGTGGCGATACCGAGCGCAGCCGTGTGCTCGACATCGCCCGGCGCTCCTCATGGCCGCACCGCTATACGGCCCGCACCTTGCGCAATGCGTTCCTGGATCGTTGGCGGGACAAGGAGGACGCGTTGAGAGAGGACGACGCCGCGCTCGATGCCTACGCCCTGGCAGCCGCCAATGACGACCCCGCCTTCGTCCCGATCTGGGCCGGCGAGGGCATCGACTTGATCACCGAACTGTCCCCGGCCGCGGCGCTGGTGCGCGTGCTGATGGCCGAAGTCGACGAGGCCATGGTCAGGATTGGTGCGAGCCCCGAGCCGAGGTAGCCCTCACGTCGGCGAGCCCCGGCATGGGGTGATGCCCTGTGGTTCAGCTCTCCTGAGAGTCGTGGAACGGCGGGGTGTAGCAAACGGCGACTAACAAGCCTTCCGGGCTCAACAGCCGGGCGGTGATCTGACTCCACGGCTCCGTACGGGTGTCGTGGATGAGTCGATAGCCTTTGGCTTTAAGTTCGGCCGCCGCCACGGCGACATCAGGGACCTCGAACTCGATGCTGGCTTGTGGGATCGGGATGCGGTCGGGCCATTCGGTGGTCCCGAAACATGCGTACGCCGCTTCCGAAAGGGGCCACAGGCCGAAGTGTTTCGTCCCTTCGAGCTTGTGCGTGAAGAGGTAGTCGCCCTCTTCATCTTCAAAGGACAGGCCCAAGGCGCCTCCGTAGAACGATCGGGCTGCGTTCGCGTCTCGCACGATCGGGGCGACGCTCGCGACGAACTGGACGTCCATTTGCCTCCACCTCCGTCAGCTGTTGTCACGGTGTTGCATGGATTATGCCCGGGGGGGATCGCCCGTACGCCTGGTGAGGAGCGAGAGCGCCGCGACCAACACGCTGAGACGTTGCGCGGCCCCCGAGCAGAGGCACCGTGGACGGCCTCGGGGCGATCCGCCGACCAGAGCGCTCGGTGCGGGGTGGCGTACCTGAATTCGGTGTTAGGTCGTGCCGAGTTCTCGGTGAGCGGTTCACGATGTTCGGTATCATCGAAGCCGCGCCAAGACTCGGCGCCCGCCGAGCATGTGACGACGCTCGTTCAGCAAGGAGGGCGATCATGTCGGCAACGCTCAGGTTGACTCGGGAAGGTACCGGCATCGAGCTCCGACGCGGCCATTTCGAGATCCTCGTCGATGCCACGAGCGTCGGATCAATCGAGCGGCATCAGACGATCGACCTCCCGGTCGAGCCGGGACATCACACCCTCCGCATTCGGGCGGGTCGATATGCAAGTCCCGACCGCTCGTTCGACGTGGCCGATGGTGAGGAAGCTGACTTCCGATGCCACGGGGCCATGATCTGGCCACGGTATGTCGCGTCCATCGTGAAGCCGGATCTCGCCATCTCGCTCAAGCGCCTGTGATCCCGAGAGTCGGGGGCTCGTCGCCGGCGAGGACTTGATCGGGCGGCCGCCGGCTCTCAGGCATCATGCGGACCGGTTGCGCCGACGGGACCATCCCATGACCAGTGCGGGATGGGCAAACCGGCGGGCACATCGTCTGCGGAGCGGTGGTAGCGGGCCATCGTGGTCGTGGTTGCCCACGCGAAGTAGTCGTGCAGTACGCCGCTGAGGCGCTCGTCGCCGGCAATGCCCACGTCCGCCAATGCCTGATCGAAACAGGCGACCGCCCGGCGGTCCATATCCTCATGGGGACCGTTGCCGCTGTGGACCCGCACCACCGAGGTCTCGTCGCCGTACCGGGCCGAGTACGCCGCAGGCCCTCCAAGTGCTTCGCCCCAGTACGTGGCGAGTCGCTCGCTGTGGTCGGGGTGAAAGCCGTGGCTGAACGCGTGGCTCACCACCTCGTCCGCCATGACCCTCGTGTGCCACGCCTCGGCCAGGAGAAGCAGACCGGCGTCGCCTCCCACTGCCTCGTACACCGTGGGCATCGCTGAGGATCGTATCGAAGCTGCAGTGGTGGTCGTCGGCTCTACGTCACGCCTTCGGCCTGGCAGCTTCCCACCGACGCCGCCCCGAGCTGTTGCAGCTGGGCCTCTTGGGCGGCAGAGAGATTGTTCGACAGCAGTTCGCCGTATCCAGAGGGTCCGACCCCGACCAGCACCTTGTCGGCGATGCATTGGCCCATGGCGAAGTCGACCTTGTTCCCGGTCATGAGGTCATCGATGATGCCGGAACGGGCCGACAGCACGTCGAAGGCCGACGGTGTGATCGTCGGCGGTCCCGGTGCTCCGGCCCCGGGGTCACAGGCACGGATGTCGACGGTCTTGCCGTCGTGGGCCACGGTCGCGCCAGGGATCGACCGTGACCAGGCGCGGGCGGTATCGGCCAGGTTGGCAGCCGCCGTGGTGCCGACCATGGCCACGTCGATCGCCATGCATGTCCGGCCGTGGTCTCGGTAGGGCACCGAGTTGTCTCCCTGCCATCCCTGGACGGCGGTCCAGGCCTGGTCGTAGCCGAGGCGGCTTCCCAGCACTTCGAACAGAGACACCTGACCGAAGGGGCCCGGCTTGTCGAGACGGCGTTCGCCGGTACGGAGGGTGGGGGTCGCCACGTGGACCGGTTTCCATCCGACCGGGTATTGCTCGGGGTCCGCGATCTGGGCTTCCGAGACCGGTGGATCGCGAAAGGCGCGATCGATCGCGGCGGTGCCACCTTTGGCGACGAGGGCGTCGACGTAGGTAGGACCGAAGGCGTAGGGGAATTCCTGCATGTCACTCAGGATCTCGGGCACGTTGGCCGCCTGGCCGGCGGTGCCCTGCAGTTGGTTCTGTTCGTTCTGGTAGGTCTGCTGGTCGGCGGAGGAGAGACTCGCTTCGTAGAGGGTCTGGTCCCGAACGGCGTCACCCTCGATGAGCGCGGTGACCGCGGTGTCGTCCCCCCCTGCCGCTCCTGTTTTCAGCTTGGTGAGATCGAAGTACTGGTCCTGGAGGGCGTGGGTCAGTTCGTGGGCGAGGGTGACCCGGACATAGGGCGTGAGCGCAGTGCCCCGGACGAAGACGGTCTTCTTGTCGTCTATGTACAGCCCGACCACGTCGGACTGGTTCAGCGAGTTCTCCGACGCAGCCAGGTTGACGTTGCCGTGGACGAGGCCGAGTGCTCGCAGTTCACGGACGGCGAGACTCTCCGCGGCGCGGTCTGCCTTCGACGTCGGCTGGGGGACGCTGACCTCCTTGTTGAATTGGGCGCTCCCGAGGAATTCGACCTTGACCGGTTGTTTGAAGGTGAGGCCACGGTGTTGCTCGTCGAAATGGACGATCCCGAGGACGCGGGGGTCCCATTTCGGGCTCGGCCCCGAGATGGTCACCAAGAGCGCGACGCCCACGATCAACGCCACCACCACCACCGAGCCCCAGCGCCGGACGTGGCGATTGATGCGGCCGCGCCGACCCGAGGACTTCGGCCCCATTGCGAACGCGTCGCCACCCGGCCCTGACGGTCCTCTTGGCTCCTCGAGGGTGACGACCCCGTATGGGCCCCACCTCGTCTCGGCCTGCTGCGGTGCGTACGAGAGGTGTGACAGGCCTTCCCACGCACCACGGCCGGGCTCCTGGTCGCGCCAATCGGTCGGGCGCGCCTGCGGTGTCTGCGGTCGGGCGCTGGGCCGGTCGGGGTGCAGCTCGGGGGCATACCACTTCCCGTCGGAGGCGAGCCAGTACCCGGGACCTTGCCAAACGTCGCTCACGCAACGACCTCCACATCCGATCGCCGTGGAGGGCCCGACGGCTCGATTCCGAGCCATCCCAGCCCACGACACCTGGGATCGCCGTCTGAGTGCATCGGCGTCTGGCCGCTTCTTCTTGAGGCGGGGCCCGCCGGGCCGACGCACCCCTGCCTCCGGGGCCGAAGGCAGGATGTGCGACACCCGGTCCCCTGCGGGGTTGAAGCGAGGGGACGCCGTGCACTACGCGACGGGGTTACCCGTCGCCACCGGGGCATTGGTGTTGATCAACGGTGACGATGCGGTCCCGGCCGTGGGGCTCTGCGCCTGCACGGGCGCATTGGTGTTGACCAACGTCCCGGTGCCGCTCGACCCTCCGGTGCCGGAGCCGGTCCCGGTCGCGTTCACCGGGGCATTGGTGTTGATCAACGGTGACGATGCGGTCCCGGCCGTGGGGCTCTGCGCCTGCACGGGCGCATTGGTGTTGACCAACGTCCCTGTGCCGCTCGACCCTCCGGTGCTCGAGCCGGTCCTGGTCGCATTCACGGGGGCATTGGTCTTGACCAACGGTGACCTCGACGAGGTCTTCCCGCCGCCGGCTGTCGAGCCGGATCCGCCCCCGGTTCCTCCCGTCGGGGTGGGACCCGTCGACGGGGACGGCGCCGCCTGGGTGCCGTTGGCATCCCGCCACGTCGGACTCGTGTGGGTCCCGGTCGTGGTGCGGACCGCCGGCGACGCAGAAACACTGCTCGGACAAGCGCCTGCGAAGGCGGGTGTCGTTGAGGACAACAATGTCATCCCGGCTCCGGCGAGTCCGAGAAGGGATGCGGCCCGGCCGTGGGACGGGCGCGTTTCATGAAGGTGTTCATGGCAATTTTCTCCTTTAGTGGTTTGGCGTTGCCTGCTGTTGGTTGCGGCGCGTTGGCCGCATGGCACGACAGGGACGGCTAACCGGGAGGAGAGTGCCTCGAGTCAAAGGCGAGCAGCGGTGCCTTTTCTCGTGTGAGAAGGACGGCTCCGAGCAGCAGTGCCGGGAGCAACAGTGTGGCCGGCGGCAGCGACCCGAACGGACTGCCCTGGGGGATCTGTGGCGATTACTCCGCCGATTCGTTGCCGGTCAGAGGAGGACCCGGAGAAGGACGGGGCCGTGCCGGGGCCGGCCGGGGTGGGGCCGGAGGTGTCGCTCCCAGGCGCGCCCGGTGCGGCGAACCGATCTTGATCCCGAACGGGTCGATCGTGGCTGTCGCCGGCGCGGCCCGGCCCGCGGGTCCTGACATGGGCCCGGGAACGACGGTGCCCGGGAGCGCCGCCAGTGACCCTCCGGACCCGTTCGTGAGCGGCGCTCCGACAACGCCGGCGAGGTGGTGGGCCGCCGTCACGATGGAGTCGGTCGTGGCGAGGATGGTCGCCGGCGCCGACGAGAACGTGGCCTTGACGGCGCCGGCACCGTGGTTCGAAACGACATCGGTGCCGCTCACACCGAGGTTCGGGATCGAGACGGCGGGAGGCGTGACGCTTCCGAGAGGCACTGCGGCGGGAGCGATCGGCGTCGGCACCGGAGAGGCATCGGCGGCGCTCGAGAAGGCGGCCGACAAGGCGATCCCGCCCACGACACCGGCGGCCCCTCCTCCCAGAACGAGGGCGCGTCGCCACAGCCTTCGGCGCGGGCGCGCCAATGTGCTCTCGGAGTCGGGCCGATCCGGCCCTGTGGTCACCGCACACGGAACCATACCACTGACAGTGTTGGATTCTTCACTGAAAGTAGTAGTCCGGACGGAACTCAGGTCCGGGTGCGGGCTCGATGCGGCTCGGCACCCGGGGCCCGGTGTCCCCGACGGTATTTGGCTTCGACGTCCCTCGGCCCGATGGGCTCGCCGCACCCGCCGCACACCAGGAGCGCTTCCGCGGCCGACCCGCACGCCTTGTGCGAGACATCCAGGGGCGGCCCCGACGGAGCGGCGTACCGGTCTCCCCACTGCCGCATGGCCGTGAGCACGGGCCAGAGGTCGCGGCCTTTGTCGGTGAGCCGGTAGTCATGGCGTGGCGGGTGCTCGGAGTAGGGCACCCGGGCCAGGACTCCGGCGTCGACGAGGCGGGCCAGGCGCTGCTGGAGGATGTTGCGGGAGATCCCGAGGCGCCGCTGGAAGTCGTCGAATCGGCTCACGCCCAGAAAGACGTCTCTCACGATGAGCATGCTCCACCACTCGCCCACCACCTCGAGGCACTGGGCCACCGAACAGTCCATGTCGGCGAAGCTCTTCCGTTCCACGTGCCCAGAGTAGTGAGTTGCATGATGAAATGCAATTGCGTAGTGTCCGTTGCATGACGGGATCCTCGGTGGCGACGACGGCCACGGCGCCCCCCGCCATCGAGGACAAGGCGCGCAGCTCCGCCATTTTCGTGGTCACCGCGCTGGGTGCCTTCATGGCGTCGCTCGACCTCTCCATCGTCAACGTCGCCTTTCCCGCACTCGAGCGATCCTTTCCCCACGATTCGCGTGCCGTCCTGGCCTGGGTCATCACCGGGTACAGCATCGTGTTCGGGTCCCTGCTCGTCACCGCCGGCCGCAGCGCCGACCGGATCGGCCGCAAACGGGTCTTCTTCGCCGGGCTGGCCGTGTTCAGCCTCGGATCGGCGCTGTGCGGGCTGGCGCCCTCGGTCAGCCTTCTGGTGGCGGGACGCCTCATCCAGGGAGGCGGGGCGGCGGCGATGTTGCCGGCTTCGCTGGGGCTGCTGCTCGGTGCCTTCCCGAACGAGCGGCGCTCCCAGATCGTCGCCATGTGGGGAGGGGTGGGGGCCCTCGCGGTCGCCACCGGTCCTTCCCTGGGCGCCCTCCTGATCTCGGCCGGGGGCTGGCGCTGGGCCTTCTACGTGAATCTCCCGGTGGGCGCCATCGCCTGGCTCGTCGGGCGCCGGGTGCTCGCCGAGTCCAGGCCCGACGAGGTGCGGGCCCGCCCCGACTACCTGGGTGTGCTCCTCGTCGAGCGCGTCCCTGGCGGCGTTGGTGCTGGGCATCTCGGAAGGGCCCAGTTGGGGTTGGTCGAGCGCCGCGGTGGTGACCGCCTTCGTGGTCGCGGTCGTCCTCGGTGCGGCCTTTCTGTACCGCTCGGCCCACCATGTCGCGCCCGTGCTGGACCTGACGCTCTTCTCGGCTCGATCCTTCAGCGTGGCCAACGCCGCCACCTTGCTCTACGCCATGGGCTTCTTCGCCATGCTCCTCGGCAACATCCTGTTTCTCACGTCGGTGTGGCACTACACCATCCTCCGGGCCGGACTGGCCATCACCCCCGGGCCCCTGGTGGTGGCGGCGGTGTCGGGACCGGCGGGGCGCATGGCCGCACGCCTCGGGTTCCGCCGCGTCCTGTTGGTCGGCACGGCGTGCTTCGCGGGCGGGCTCGTCTGGTACGCGACGCGGATCGGCCTGCATCCGGCCTACATGACGCGATGGTTGCCGGCGACGCTCATCACCGGACTCGGCATCGGCCTGACCTTCCCGGTGCTGAGCGCCGCGGCGGTGTCGAGCCTCCACCCCGAGCGCTTCGCCGTCGGCAGTGCCGTCAATCAGACCGCCCGCCAGATCGGGGGCGCCTTCGGCATCGCATTGCTCGTCGTCATCCTCGGCACCCCGCACGGCGCCGTCGCCACGCTGGACAACTTCCGGCACCTGTGGTGGTACGCGGCCCTGATGGCGATGTCGTCCGGTCTGGCCTGCTGTGCCCTCCGCCCGGGGCGGGCCCACTCGCCCCAACCGGCGACGTCGAACGAGGAGGTCACAGCGGGTCGTGCCGTGGTGGCGAGTCTTCCGGGCGCAGCGCCGTCCACCACGGCCGCCGCCCGATCCGAGGCCTGACGACGACGTGCCGGACCCTCAGTGCAACACGACCCGGACGAGGAGCACCCCGGCGCCGAGCAGCGCGCCCAGGAAGATCTGGACGAGCCGCTGGGCTCCGGTGACCCGGCTCCGTGCCGTGGCGATGGTCTCGAAGGCGACCAGCGCCAGCGCGCTGCTCCACAGCGCCGCGGTGACGCCCGCCTGCAGTGACACCCCGGCTCCCCACAGCACAGCCAGGACGGCGATGGGGATGGCTGCTCCTTTCACGATGGCTCCCTCGTGCAGCAACGCGCGCCACAGCCGGCCCGGGGAAAGGGTTTCGCGGTTCTTGAGCCGGTCGCCGACCACGGTGGCGTAGGTGTGGGCGAGCCAGTACAGGCCGAGGATGAGCGCGGTGGCTTCGATGGTCTCGGCGAAGGTCTCGCGGCGCGTGCTCTCCGCCGCCAGGACGGCGCCCACCGCGATCGTCCCGTAGATGACCCCGGCGGGATTGTCCTCGGGTTCGACCCATTTCGAGATCGCCGACGCGATGGCCCCGATGCCGGGACGTGAGCGGTGATGCGCTGGCTCCTGAGGGAGATCGGTCATCCCCGCATCATGCCGCCCGGGCCCGGCGCGATGCCGCCGACCTCACAGGGCCACAGCCGCTCCGGTGCTCGCGGCGCGATAGGCGCCGTCGACGAGCTCGTGGGCACACAGCGCATCGCCGAAGCCCGGTGACGCCGGTTCGCCGGCGGTGATGCAACGGACCCAATGTCTGTCGGCGGGATAGGTATAGAAGACGAAGTCACGGCGAGGGAGCCCGAGCGAGGCGAAGTGTTGCTCTCGCATCACCTCGAGGTCGGGGCGCTCCGGCGCGGCGTCGGGGCGCTGCACCAGGAAACTGTCCTCGGTGGCTCCCACGATGAAGTCGGTGGTGGCCTCGACCGCGGCGCCCTCGAAGAAGACCTCGAAGCGACGCTCTTCGCGACCACGAACGCCGTTGAAGACACTGAGGATGGTGCCCACGACCCCCGAGGCGTGCTCGACCATGACGGCGGCGACGTCTTCGACGTCGTAGCCGAACACCGCCCTGGTCCGGGCCGAGACGCGCACGGCCGGGCCGAACAGCCAGCACACGATGTCGGCGGCATGGATCGAGTGCTCGAGGAGCGCGCCACCCCCGGCCTGCGCTCGATCCGAGCGCCACGAGCTGTGACCGGGTACCACCGCTCCCGTGGGCCAGTACTGGTCGTCGCGCAGCGTGTATGCCATCGGGGCGCCGAGGGCAGCCGACACGACGAGGTCACGGATGCGGTTGACGATGGGATGGAAGCGGGAGTGGAAGCCGACCTGCGAGGGGTGTGCCGACCCTGCCACCGCATCACAGAGCTCCCGCACGTCGTGGAGGCTCGGCGCCAGGGGCTTTTCGCAGAAGAGCGCCTTTCCCGAGCTGAGGGTCGCCAGCACGAGGTCACGATGGGTCGACGTGGGGGAGGTGATCATGACGGCGTCGACGGCGGGGTCCTCGATCACCCTCCGGGCGTCGTCCGTCAGGTATTGGAACGGACAATTGTGCTGGACCGACTCTCTCGACGACTCCGAGGGGTCGGCCGCTCCTACGGTCACGATCTCGCCGTCCTCGACCATCTTGCGCAACCCGTCGGCGTGGATCTGACCGATCATGCCGCAGCCGACGAGCCCGACCCCCACCGGTCGTCGACGCTCAGGCACGCCGTGTGTCCATCTCCCGGGTGGCCCCGGCCTCAGTGTGCGGGCTGGGGGGTGCGGTCGGGGCGCTCGATCGTCTCGCTCGGCCGCCGGCCGGGCGCCACACCGACGGGGACCACGGGCCCGACGCCGGCCGCCGTCGCCAGCTCGTCGAGCGCATCGGGGATGTAGCGCGCCAGGTCGGTGAGGCGCGCCACGGTCTCGGCGCAGGCCATGAGACCCCAGTTGAGGACACCTCGGTAGCTCATGACGGTGATGTTCAGGCCCGCTCCGTCCATGACCGGGCCCAGGGGGAAGCCGGCCACGAGCTCGGAGCCCGCCAGGTACAGCGGGAAGTCCGGCCCCGGGACATTCGAGATCACCAAGCTGTGGATCGGCCGGTGGTGTTCGGCGAGCCTCAGGCGGGTGTAGGCCCGGGCCGCGGCCGAGAACACGTTCGGCGTGGCGTGCTCCGCCCAATTGAGCAGCACGTCGGCGCCCAGCGCGTGGTGCTCCTGCTTGGCCCCTTTGGTGCCCTCCCGGATCGAACGGAGCCGCTCCACGGGGTCCTCGATCTGACAGGGCAGCGCCACGAACATCGCGGACACCTTGTTGGCGCCGCGCCGGTTGCCGGCCTTCGGCGCCGTCGACACCGGGACCGTCGCCACGAGGGGTTCGTCGGGCAGCTCGTCGCCGTCGATGAGGTACCGGCGCAGGGCACCGGTGCAGATCGCCAGGACCACGTCGTTGAGGGTGGTGCCGCACGCCCGCCTGATGCGCTTGGCGTCCTCGAGGGAGATCGAGGAGAAAGCCACGCGCCGGTGCGGGGTGATCGACGCGTTGAGGGAGGTGCGCGGCGTGGTCAGGGGCAACGCGGCGCGTCCCGGTCCCTTCGCCCGCACCCGCCGGACGTCGAGCAGGCCGCGCCCGGTGCGCCACGCCAGCTTTGTGAGCCCGACGGGCCGCGTGAGACGGGTCGCCAGCGACTGCGCAATGAGCTGCAGGTCCGAAGGCAGGTGCTCGTCCACCGACAGGGGCGCGGTGGGCGCGTCTCGAGCGGGCGGTTCCGGTTCGAGGTCGAAGATCTGGGAGAGCAGCTCGGCGCCGGAGACCCCGTCGATGGTGCAGTGATGGATCTTGGTGACCACGGCGATCTGGCCGCCACGCAGCCCTTCGACGATGTACATCTCCCACAGGGGTTTGGTCCGGTCCAGTTGGCGACTGCAGACGTCGCCCACGAACTGGGCCAGCTCTTCGACACCACCCGGACCGGGCACCGCCCCGCGGCGGATGTGGTACTCGATGTCGAAGGTCGGGTCGTCGACCCAGTAGGGGTGGCCCAGGCGGAAGGGGACCTCCACCAGGCGCCGCCGGAAGATCGGGGCCAGCTCGAGTCGGGAGCTCACGAGGTCCCGCACCTTGTCGAAGGAGTAGCCGCCCGGGACGGTGGAGGGGTCGAACATCGCCGCCATCGAGACGTGCATGTGCAGGCTGGACGTCTCGAGATACAGGAACGTCGCATCGAGCCCGGTGAGCTGTTCCATGGTCGTGTCGCCCTCGTCGGTCGGTGGCGCCCCCCGGCGCCCTTCGGTCGCCCGCCCTTCGGCGTGCGCCATCTTTCCACCATGAGCGAGGATGGTGCCATGGCGTGGGCATGGGTGTTCCTGGCGGTCAGCCTGGTGGGCGCCCTGTTCGTGGTGAACGCCTTCCGTCCCGCCCGACACCAGCTCCTCGTGGTGCCGAGCTTCTTTGCCGGTTGGTACACCGCCGAGATGCCCGTCTGGCACATCGCGTGGCAAGTCGCCGCCACGGTGGCCTTCGGCCTCGAAGGTGCACTCGGGTCGTGGCCCGGGTGGGTCGCTCTCGGTGTCAACGCCGCGTCCTGGACCGGTCTCGTCGTCCACGCCCGGGTGTCAGCCGGGGCGCACCGTGTCTTTCTCCGGGCCGAGGAGGAGATGCCCATTCCCGCCAGCGACGTGGAGGGACTCCCCGTCCATGGCGGCGAGACGATGTGGCGCTTCCCGCGGCTGCTCTACCCGCTCCCGCGCCCGGCTCGGTCCATGACCGTCGTGCGCAACGTCGACTACGTGGGCGATGGCATCCGCGCCCATCGCCTCGACATCATCCGGCGACGCGTCGACCCGCCCCGAGGGGCGCCCGTCCTGGTGTACATCCACGGCGGGGCGTGGGTGATCGGCGACAAGCGCGAACAGGGCCTTCCTCTCCTGCACGAGCTGGCCCGACGGGGCTGGGTGACCGTCACCATCAACTATCGCCTGAGCCCCCGGGCCACGTGGCCCGATCACATCGTGGACTGCAAGCGGGCTGTGGTCTGGGTGCGTGAGCACATCGCTGAGTACGGCGGCGACCCCGGGTTCATCGCCGTGTCGGGTGGGTCGGCCGGGGGCCACCTCTCGTCCCTGGTGGCGCTCACCCCCGGTGACGGCGATTTCCAACCGGGATTCGAGGAGGCCGATGCCGCCGTCGACGCCTGCGTGCCCTTTTACGGTGTCTACGACATGACCGCGGGGCGAGGGACGTCGCGCTACGACGCCGGCCTGCTGACGCTGCTCGAGCGCAGGGTCTTCAAGCGGCGGCTCAGCGAAGATCCCGCCGTGTTCGAAGCCGCTTCCCCTCTGTGTCGGGTCAACGCCGACGCACCGCCGTTTTTCGTGGTCCACGGGACCAACGACACCCTCGTCCCGGTGGCCGAAGCCCGGTCCTTCGTCGCCGCGCTGCGCGCCGTGTCGAGGTCGCTCGTGCTGTACGCGGAGCTGCCCTTCACCCAACACGCCTTCGACGTGCTCCCCTCGGTGCGCAGCGCCCATGCGGTGGCCGCCGTGGTGCGGTTCCTCGAAGGAGTTCGCTTCCGCCGCGCCGGTGGCCCCCCGTTGGAGCAGACCGGGATCTCGGCTCCCCTCTGAGGGCCCGCCCTGTGCGGCCCCACCGCGCCGGTGGGTGGCCCGGCCCGGTTTGGGCGGTCACGGCGGCTCGGGCTTGCCGATCAGCCACTACCCATAGGCCTGGCATCTGACGTAGCATTAATTACTAGAACGCGTTCCCGCGTCGCCGGGGTGCTGTCGGGTCGGAGCCCGGCATGGTCGACGGGGAATGCGGAACCGCGCCGGGTCGGTGGGGGTGGCGTGGCAAGCTTGGGTGTGGCTCCGGGGAAGTGCCACACGTGTGAGGGACGGGACACAGAGGGGGGCCGGGTGAACGCGAACCGAGAGAAGGTGCGGGAGCGAGCGCGCCGAGGACGCTCGGCGCGTCCATTTACGCTACGCACCGGGCTTGTCGCCCTACTCTCCGTATGTGCCGTGGGCCTGGTCGCCTGCTCGTCGAAGACACCGGATGCGTCGTCGACGTCGAGTCCGTCCTCGACTCCCACGGGGGGGTCCTCGTCGGGCACGGGGGGCACCTCCCCGGGGGTGACGGCCACGTCGGTCACCGTCGGCCAGGTCGACGACCTCTCCTCGCCCATCCCCGGGTTGTTCAAGGGGGCCGAGGACGGGACCAAGGCGTATTTCGCCTATGTCAACAGCATGGGCGGCGTGAACGGGCGGAGACTGGTCCTCGACGCCCAGGACAGCACCTTCCAGGGTGGCCAGGTGGCCACCGTGACGGGCAATCAGATCCGTTCCGAGTTCGCCCTCGTCGGTGGGTTCTCACTGCTCGACTCGGCCGAGAAGCCCCTGATCGACCTGGCCCGCGTGCCCGACGTCGGGTTCTCGTTGAGCCCCGGCCTCTCCACGGACCCCTACCTCTACAGCCCTCTCCCCAACCCCAATAGCTACTACCCCCTGAATCTCTTCCTGTTCCTGAAGCAGAAGTATCCGCAAGCGGTCAAGAAGGTCGGGATCATCTGGGAGAACGCCACCGCGTCGACGACCGCCGCCGAGACCGCCGTAGAGACGGCCATGAAGGCGGCAGGCATCAAGATCGTCTACGACCACGGTGTCGGGCCCTTCGACACCAACTTCCTTCCCGACATCATCGCCATGAAGAACAAGGGCGTGAAGATGTTCTTCTCGACCGAGCTGCCCGACAACTATGCGGCCACGCTCGCCAAGCAATTCCAGCAGCAGAACTTCAAGGCGATGAACATCGAGGGTGCGGCGTACTCCAGCCAATTGCTGAAGCTGGCCGGGACGGCCGCCAACAACATGTACATCGAGCAGGGGTACGCCCTGTACCTGGGGCAGGACGCCAAGACGGTGCCCGCCGTGTCCTTGTTCGACAAGTGGATGAAGAAGGTCGACTCCAACCCCAACTTCGAGATCGAGGCCGTCTACGGCTGGGCCTCGGGGGAGATGTTCGCACAGGCCCTCGCCAACGCCGGGAACCCACCCACGCGGGCCGGGCTGATCACGGCGCTCAACAAGATCACGTTCTTCGACGCCGGCGGCCTCGTCCCACCCAGTGACCCGGCCCAGGCCATTCCGTCGGGCTGCTTCTTGTTGGCCCAGGTGCAGAACGGCGTCATCCGACGGGTGGCACCCTCGCCCAAGGCCGGGTTCTACTGCGGCGCGAACCGCTTCCTGAAGGAGCCCGGCTACACCGCGATGATACGGCCGACGTCGTAGGGGACCCGGTGGACGATCGTCGAAACGCCCGCGTTTCGGGCATTGGTCCGCAGGAGCACGTCGTCCGGTGACCGAGTTCCTGAGCCTCCTCATCGCCGGCATCACGTTCGGGGCGATCTATGCGGTGAGCGCCAGCGGTCTGGTGGTCACCTACAACACGACCGGCATCTTCAATTTCGCCCACGGCGCCATGGGCATGGTGATGGCCTACCTGTTCTGGCAGCTGTGGCAGGGGTGGGGGCTCCCCGAGCTGGTGTCGTTGGCCATCGTGTTGTTCGTGGGGGCCCCACTGCTCGGCGTCGTCGTCGAACGTGTCGTCATGCGCCCGCTGTACGGGGCGGCCACGAGCATCCGGCTGGCCGTCACCCTCGGCTTGCTCCTCGTCCTGGTCGCCGCGGCCGGGGCCATCTGGAGCCCGACGGCCAACACCTACAACACACCCGATCTCGTGAACGGCAACCCGATCTCCGTGGCGGGCATCACGCTGTCCTGGGAGCAGCTCATCACCATGGCGGTCGCCATCGCCGTGGCCATCTTCCTGCGGGTGTTCTTCCGGCGGACCCGGACCGGCGTCGCCATGCGTGCCGTGGTGGACGACCCCAGCCTGGCGTCATTGGCCGGGGCCCCTTCGGGGCGCATCGCCGCCTACGCCTGGATGATCGGCGTCATGTTCGCCGCCCTGGGCGGCATCCTGCTCGCTCCCAGCGTGCAGGGGATGAACATCGAAACACTCACCCAGCTCGTGATCTACGGCTACGCCGCGGCGGTGGTCGGCCGTCTGCGCAGCCTTCCGATGACGTTCCTGGGGGCCATGATCCTCGGTGTCGCCAACTCGATGGCCATCGGCTACGCCCCCCAGGGCATCGTGAACGACGTGGACGCGGCGCTGCCCATGGCCATGCTGTTCCTGGCGCTGCTCCTCATCCCCGAGGTGCGCCTGGCCATCGGTCGGGTCGTGCGGGTGCGGCCGCCACGCGTGGCGAGCGCTCGGACGACGCTGGTGGGGGCGGCGCTGGTGGTCGTGGTGGTCGTCGTGCTCAGTACGGTGCTGACCGGGAACAACCTCTTCACACTGGGGAACGCCCTGGCCCTTTCGCTGCTGGCGCTGAGTCTCGTGCCCCTGTCGGGATACGCCGGTCAGGTGTCGTTGTGCCAGTTCACGTTCCTGGGCATCGGCGCCGTGATGATGCACGCCGTCGACGGGGGCAGCTCCGTGCTCGGGCTGCTGGCCGCCATCGGCGTGTGCGCTGCGGTGGGTGCTGTGCTGGCCCTGCCGGTGTTGCGCCTTCGGGGCCTGTACCTCGCGCTCGCCACCCTCGCCTTCGCCGTGCTCATGGACAACGTGTTCTTCCAGTCGGCCTCGATCATGGGCGTGGGCGGCACCGTGACGGTCGGTCGTCCCAACATCTTCGGCATGCGCTTCGCGACCGATCGTGCCTTCGACGTCTTCCTCGCCGTCGTGCTCGGGCTGTGTCTGATCGGGGTGGGAGCGCTGCGCCGCGGCCGGTTCGGCCGGCGCCTCGTGAGCATGAACGACTCGCCCGCCGCGTGCAGCACCGTGGGGCTGAGCCTCACGGTCACGAAGCTCCTCGTGTTCGCGTTCTCGGCGGGGATGGCGGGGCTGGCCGGCGCGCTCTTCGGCGGGATCTCGACCGTCGTCGGCGCCGCCCAATTCAACTTCCTGTTCAGTATCGCCATCTTCGTCGGCCTGACGCTCACCGGCGTCAACCTTCTCACCGGTGCGGTTCTCGCCGGGGCGTTCATCGCCGTCGGTCCCGTGATCGGCTCCCACATCCCCCAGATCCCCGACCTCACCCAGCTGCTCATCGGCGTCGGGGTCGTCACCATCGGCCGGAACCCCAACGGCATCGGCAGGTTCTACGCGGAGGTGACCGACTTCTGGGAGCGGCGCCAGGGACGGTCGAGGCCGATCCCCGACCAGCTGGACGCGCCGGCCCCGACCCCCTCGCCGGCACCGGCCCCGGTCGCGGCCATGTCGGCGGTCGGGACGGAGGTTCGTTCCGTTGTCTGAGCTCGCCGTCGAGGAGATCTCGGTCCGCTTCGGTGGGCTCCAGGCCCTGCAGGACGTGAACCTCGAGGTGCACGCCGGTGCCGTGAACGGGCTCATCGGGCCCAACGGCGCGGGCAAGACCACCCTCTTCAACGTCATCACCGGGCTCCAGCCTCCGACCCAGGGCCGGGTGCGGCTCGGCGGGAACGACATCACGAGCGTCTCACCGCATCACCGGGCCCGGCTCGGGATCGCCCGCACCTTTCAGCGACTCGAGCTGTTCGGGACCCTGACGGCGCGCGAGAACGTGCAGATGGCGGCCGAGACGAGGCGCCGCCGCCCGACGGGCACGAGCTCGCGTGACGAAGCCGACATCATCCTGGCCCATGTCGGGCTCTCGCACGTCGCCGACGAACCCACGGACCTTCTTCCCACCGGGCTGGCCCGACTCGTCGAGCTCGGTCGGGCCCTGGCCACGGGACCGTCGGTCCTTCTCCTCGACGAGCCGAGCTCGGGTCTGAACCAGGAGGAGACCGTCGAGCTCGGGCGGGTGCTCATGGACCTGGCGCACCGGGGCATGGCCGTCTTCCTGGTGGAGCACGACATGAGCCTGGTGATGACCATCTGCGACCACGTGAGCGTCCTCGACTACGGGGCTGTCATCGCCGATGGCGACCCGGCCACGGTGCAGGCCGACCCCGCCGTCCAGGCCGCCTACCTCGGCGCCGTGGAAGAAGAGGCGGTTGCCGAGGCCTCGTCGCCCGTCTTCGTCGGCTCCCCGGCCCGGCCCGCCCCCGCACCCGCCGCGTCGACCATGATCGCCTTCCCCGGTCAGTCCCCCTCCTCGCTGTCGAATGCCCCCATGTTGTCGATCACCGACGTGTCCGCCTCGTACGGCCGTATCGAGGTCGTCCACGGTGTGTCACTCGAGGTTCCCGAGGGCTCGGTCTACGCCCTGCTCGGACCCAACGGGGCCGGGAAGTCCACGTTGCTCAAGGTGGCGAGCGGCCGGATGCCGGCCACCTCGGGCACCGTGTGGTTCGACGGCGAGGAGATGCGCCGGCCCGTGCCCGACCGCCTCGCCCGCCGGGGTCTGTGCGCCGTGCCCGAAGGCCGGGCCGTCTTCCCGAACCTGACCGTGGCCGAGAACCTGCTCATGTACAGCTACCGGAGCCGGGCGACGAAGGTCGCCGACATCGAGGAGCAGAGCTACGCCCGGTTCCCGGTCCTCGGCCAACGGCGGCGACAGCTGGCGGGTCGGCTCTCCGGTGGCGAGCAGCAGATGCTGGCGCTCGCCCGGGCGTTGTTCACGAACCCACGCATGCTCTTGCTCGACGAGATCTCCATGGGCCTCGCCCCGCTCGTGGTCGCCGAGCTCTACGAGCTCGTGGCGCAGGCCGTGGCCGAGGAGGGGATCACCATCCTGCTCGTGGAGCAGTTCGCCCAGACCGCGCTCGCCATCGCCGATCAGGCCGGCGTCATGGTGAACGGCCGGCTCGTGCGCAGCGGCTCACCGGCCGACGTCGGCGAGCACTTGCTCGACGCGTACATGGGTGAGGCGGGCTGAGGTCACACCTTCTGGGCCACGATCGCCTCGCTGCACTCCCACAGCCGCCGCGCCGCCGCGTCGTCCTGGGCGGTAGCGGACGGACTGCGAGCCTGGCACTTCACGAAGTACCGGCCCGTGACCCCCGCCACCTCGGGAGACGATGCCAGGTAGATCGACGTGCGCGCCCCTTGCTCGGCGCTCAGGATGAAGGGCTTGATCACTTTGAGCCCGAAGGCGAGCACGCCTGACGAGTCGCCGTCGCGGCCGTACCCGGTGGCCACGGTGCCCGGGTGCAGGCAGTTGACCGTCACGCCGGTCCCCTGGAGCCGTCGGGCCAGCTCGGTCGTGAAGTAGATGTTGGCCAGTTTCGACTTGGAGTAGACCTGCATCCCGCCGTAGGCGGAAGACGATTGCAGGTCGTCGAAGTCGAGGCCCTTGCGCGCCCCCTTGTGGGCCGTGGAGGCCACGTTGACGATGCGGGCCGGAGCACTCTGCTTGAGGCGATCGAGCAAGAGCTCGGTGAGGACGAAATGCCCGAGGTGATTGACGGCGAACGTTGCCTCCAGGCCGTCCTCGGTCTCGTGCCGGCTCGACAGCACCACGCCGGCGTTGTTCACGAGGACGTCGATGCGTTCACAGCGCGCCAGGATCTCGGCCGCCCCCTGGCGCGTCGACGCGATGCTCCCGAGGTCGAAGACCACGACGTCGACGTCGTCGCGGCCCGACCGCGCTTTGATGTCGGCCACCGCCGCTTGACCGCGGGCGGGATCACGCACCGTGATCAGGGTCTTCGCCCCCGCTCGGGCCAGGGCGACGGCCGTCTCGAGACCGATGCCCGAGTTCGCGCCCGTGATGACCACGGTCTTGCCCGTCATGTCGGCGACGTCCATGGGTCTCATCCTCCATTGTCGTGCCGGACGGGCCGGCCCATCCGCGAGGGGACCTTAGATCGCCGCCGGGTCGTCCTGACGGCCGGCTCGGCCCGGTCACGCCCACCGGTCGTTGCCGCCCACCCCCCGCGCCCCTGTACGGTGGCGGGCGGTGCCGATGCCAACCGACGTCGGGGTGGTCGACTGCATGATCGGGTTCCCCAGTGCGAGGCCCGCCCGTCGCTTCGACTTCCTCAAACCGCAGCTGCGCGACGAGGCGAGTGCGTCGTCGGGCTCACCGATCTCGTACATGTTCAAAGACGACGACCCCAATCGCGTCACCGACGAGGACGATCCCGTGGCGGTGACGCTGCGTGAGATGGATCGCTTCGGCATCGCCATCGGGCTCGTGGGACTGGCCGGCTCCGTGGTCGACCGGGCTTTGTCCGCCCACCCCGACCGGTTCAAGGCGAACCTCGAGGCCCTCGACCCCAACGACATCACCGGCGCGGTGCGCCGGATCCGTGCCGCCCACGCCGAGCACGACATCAAGGCGGTCACGACGTTCCCGGCGGGGTGCAATCCCCAGGTGCCCGTGAGCGATCGCCGCTACTACCCCGTCTATCAGGCATGCATCGATCTCGACCTGCCCATCGTCGTGAACGCGGGGATCGCCGGGCCGCGCCTGCCATCGGCATGCCAGGACGTCATGCACTTCGACCAGGTCTGCTACGACTTCCCCGAATTGCGGATCGTGATGCGACACGGGGCCGAGCCGTGGGAAGAGCTGGCCGTGAAGTTGATGCTCAAGTGGCCCGGCCTGCACTACATGACGAGTGCGTTCGCCCCCAAGTACTACCCCAAGGCGATCATCGACTACGCCAACACGCGCGGGGCGGACAAGATCCTGTACGCCGGCTACTTCCCCATGGCCCTCACCTTGGAGCGCATCTTCTCCGAGCTCGCCGACGTCCCGTTGCGCGACCACGTATGGCCGAAGTTCCTCCGCGAGAACGCCATGCGGGTGTTCAAACTCGACGAGTGACCTGGGGCCCCGGGCCTCGACCCGACGGGTCCCGACGTGCTCAGTTCGAGATGCCTTTGAAGTAGTTCCCGGGACGGGACTCCCATCCGGCCAGGTCGATCTGGCCCGGGGTGGGGGCCCGACCGGTGAGCCAGGCCAGGAGCATTCGTCGCTGGGCGCCGTCGGCGACCCGTCCCGGAGCCGTCGCCAGCGTCAGTTGCAACTCACGCCGGACGTACTCCTCGGGCCAGTCCCCCGGGTCGTAGTCGATGCCGAGGTCGACGTGATGGATCTCCACCTCGCGCCAACGGAAGTAGGGGAGGGCCCGACACGGCCAGGGCCGCCCCCGCGACAGCCCATGGCCGTCCCACGCCGCCGGCGTCATCGCCGTCCACGCCGCCTCGAGGTCGGTGATCGACCGGCGCACGTCCTCGACCAGCTCGGAGGCGCCGCGTCCGGCGCCGGCCTCGATGGCGCCGGCCCGTTCCTCGCGCCCGCCCGCGTACGCCTCGACGGCGTCGCCGGCGAGCGCGGCGCGCAGCATGCGGGTGTGGGCGTCGGCGTTGCGGGCGAGATGGGTGAGGACGTGGCCGACGGTCCAGCCCTCCAGCCGGCTCGGCTCGCGCACCGCGTCGTCGTCGAAGGCGGACACGGCACCGACCAGCCTGGCGTGCGAAGCCCGGCATGCGTCTCGGACCGTCTCGAGCTCGGCCTGGATCTCGGGCGCCGAATGCTCGTCCCCCGCCATCAACCCTTGTCCCCCGTGTCTTTGGGCGCCAGGTCGACGATGACCTCCGGCGCTCCCTGGCGCGGCACGAGCTCGGCGACACCCCCGGCGTCGCGCAGGTCCGATTCCGCCTGGCGCAGCAGGGCGAGCCGCTCGGGGCTGTCGATCACGGTCAGCGTCGCCACCGGGGCCCGCATGGACACCTGCGCGTCGGCCTTCGCCTTGCGCACCGCGCCGAGCACCGACGCCACCATGTCGAGCACGGCGACGTCCCCTTGGTGCTGGGCCGGGGAGAGCTCGTCGACGCCCGGCCACGGGGCCCGGTGGATCGATCCCTCGTGCCACCACGACCACACCTCCTCGGTGACAAAGGGGACGAAGGGGGCCAACAGGCGCAGCTGCACCGACAGGGCCACGGCCAGGGCAGCGCGGGCCGAGACGGGGCCGGGCGCAGGGGAGTCCTCGTAGGCCCGCGTCTTCACCAGTTCGAGGTAGTCGTCGCAGAAGGACCAGAAGAACGCCTCGGTTCGCTCCAAGGCGCGCGCGTAGTCGTAGGAGGCGAGCGCCGTCGTGGCCTCGTCGACGACTCCGGCGAGTCGGCGCAACATGGCGAGGTCGAGCGGTGCGGTGATCGAAGCGGGCGGGTGCGCGGCGTCGGTACCGAGTCTCGTCAGGGCGAAGCGCGACGCGTTGAGGATCTTGATCGCCAGGCGCCGGCCGACCTTCATCTGTCCCTCGTCCACGGCCGTGTCCACGCCGGGCCGGCCACTGGCCGCCCAGTACCGCACCCCGTCGGCGCCGTGGGCCTCGAGCAACGGCAGCGGGGTCACCACGTTGCCGCGCGATTTCGACATCTTCTTGCGCTCGGGGTCGAGGACCCACCCCGAGATGGCGGTGTCGGTCCATGGCAGCCGGCCGTACTCGAGCTCGGATCGCACGATCGTGCTGAACAACCAGGTCCGGATGATCTCGTGCGCCTGAGGTCGGAGGTCCATGGGGAACACCCGCGAGAAGAGGTCGGGGTCGTCCTCGCGCCGCCCCGCGATCTGCGGGGTGAGCGACGACGTGGCCCAGGTGTCCATGACGTCGGGATCACCCACGAACCCACCCGGTCGGCCCCGCTGGTCCTCGGTGTAGCCGACGGGGACGTCGCTCGACGGGTCGAGCGGCAGGCGGTCGGGGGTGGCGAGGAGGGGGTGGTCGTGGTCGATCGAGCCGTCGGCGCCTACCGGGTACCACACCGGGAACGGCACGCCGAAGAAGCGTTGGCGGCTGATGTTCCAGTCGCCGTTGAGGCCCTCCACCCACGCTTCGTAGCGGTGCCGCATGTGCGGTGGATGCCAGCGCAGCTCCCGGCCCCGCTCGAGCAGCCGGGCGCGCATGTCGAGGGTCCGCACGTACCACTGCCGACTGGACACGATCTCGAGGGGCCGGTCCCCGCGTTCGTAGAACTTGACCGGGTGCCGGATCGGCTTCGGCTCGCCCACGATCGTTCCCGCCTCGGTGAGCATCTCGACGATGCGCGTCCTCGCCTGCGACACGGAGCGGCCTTCGAGCTCTCCGTATGCCCGGGCTGCGGCGTCGGGGTCCAGCGATGGCCAGCCCTCCCCGCCCCACGCCACGGCCCGCAGACGCCCGTTGCGGCCCACGATGGTGCGCGTCGGCAGGGACAGCTCGCGCCACCACGTCACGTCGGTGGTGTCCCCGAAGGTGCAGATCATGGCCATCCCCGAGCCCTTCTCGGGATCGGCGAGCGGGTGGGTGAGCACCGGCACCGGGACCTCGAACAACGGCGTGACCACGTCGTGGCCGACGAGGGGGCGGTAGCGGTCGTCGTCGGGGTGGAAGACGAGGGCCACGCATGCAGGCAGCAGCTCCGGGCGCGTCGTCTCGATCTCCACGGCACCGTCGCCGGCAGCCCGTGTGAAGCGGAGCCGGTGGTAGGCGCCGGGGATCTCGCGGTCCTCCATCTCGGCCTGGGACACCGCGGTCTGGAAGTCCACGTCCCACTGGGTGGGCGCTTCCGCCGAGTAGACGTGGCCGGCCCGCAACATCTCGAGGAAAGAGTGTTGAGACGTGCGTCGGGCCGTGGTGTCGATGGTGGCGTAGTTCTGGCTCCAGTCCACCGACAGGCCGAGCGTGCGCCACAGGTGCTCGAACGCCTTCTCGTCCTCGACGACGAGCCGGTCGCACAACTCGATGAAATTCGGCCTCGAGATCGAGACGATCTCCTTGCCCGGATTCTCGGGAGGCGAGAAGGACGGGTCGTAGCGGAGCCCGGGGTCGCACCGGACGCCGTAGTAGTTCTGCACACGACGTTCGGTGGGTAGGCCGTTGTCGTCCCAGCCCATCGGGTAGAAGACGTCGTGACCACGCATGCGCCGGAAGCGGGCGATGGCGTCGGTGTGGGTGTACGAGAACATGTGGCCGATGTGGAGCGAGCCCGACACGGTCGGAGGCGGGGTGTCGATGGCGAAGACCTGGGCTCGGGGTGCCGTCCGGTCGAACCGGTAGGTGCACGCCTCCTCCCAGCGGGCCGACCATTTGGCCTCGAGACCGTCGAGGGACGGCTTGTCGGGGACCTTCGGGGCCCGCGGCTCCTCGAGCTCGGGTAGTCGCACTTCGGTGGTGGCGCTGACGTCCACAGTGGTGTCCACGGTGCGGTTACCGTACTCCGAGTGCTGCGCCTTCATGACACTGCGACGGGCACCGTCCGCCCCCTCGAGCTGCGGGAAGAAGGCCGCGTGTCGATGTACGTCTGTGGCCTCACCGTCTACGACGTGCCGCACCTCGGCCACGGCCGCATGGCCCTCGTCTTCGACGTGCTGCGGCGCTACCTCGAGTTCCGGGGCCTCGAGGTTCGTTTCGTGTCGAACATCACCGACATCGACGACCACATCATCGCCCGGGCTTCGGAAGAGGGGCGGACCGAAGCCGAGGTCGCCGCGCGAGTACGAGGCGGTGTGGTGGGACGCCGTCGACGCCCTCGGGGTGAAACAGCCCACCGAGACCCCCCACGCCACCGCCTTCGTGGGCGACATGGTGGGGTTGATCGCCGCCCTCGTCGATGGCGGCGTCGCCTACGAGACCTCCGACGGTGTCTACCTCTCGGTGGACCAGATCGACGGCTACGGGCTCCTGGCTCGACAGAGCCTCGACTCGCTGCGGGCCGGGGCGCGCGTGGACCCCGGCGAGGAGAAGCGCTCGCCTCTGGACTTCGTCCTGTGGAAGAAGGCCCGGCCCGGCGAGCCCACCTGGGACTCGCCCTGGGGGCCCGGTCGGCCAGGTTGGCACACCGAGTGCGTGGTGATGTCGCTCGACCTCCTCGGCGAAGGCTTCGACCTCCACGGCGGAGGCCTCGACCTCGCCTTCCCCCATCACGAGAACGAGCGCGCCCAGGCCGTCGGGCTGGGCAAGGCCTTTGCGCGCCACTGGGTCCACAACGGGTGGGTGATGGTCGGAGGCGAGAAGATGTCGAAGTCCCTCGCGAACTTCACGTCGCTCAACGATCTCCTCGAGCGTGCCGACCCCCGGGCGTATCGGCTGTTGGTGCTGCGTGCCCACTATCGCTCGCCCATCGAGGTGACGCCGTCCACCATCGAGCAGGCCGAGCAGGGCCTCGGACGCCTCGACGACCTGGCGCGGCGGTTCGACCTGGCCGCGTCGGTGTCCGGTGTCACGGCCGCGGACGCAACCGGAGTCGGCGCCGACCCCGGCGCCCTGGCTTCGTTCGTCGAGCACATGGACGACGACCTCGACACCCCCGGGGCCCTGGCCGAGATCTTCGATCTCGCCCGCCGGGCCCATTCGGCCGCCGATGCCGGCGCCCCCGACGAAGGTCGACGCCTGGCCGTCACTGCCGCCGTGCTGAGCGGCGCGCTCGGGTTGCCCCTGGCGGGGGCCGAGTCCGAGCTCGACGCAGAGACAGCCGGTCTGGTGGCCGAGCGCGACGGGGCCCGCGCCGGCGGCGATTACCTCCGGGCCGACGCCATCCGACGCGACCTCGAAGCCCGGGGCTGGGTGGTCGAGGACGGGTCCGACGGCACCCGCCTGCACCGCTGAGCCGGCTCCCGGAGCCGCGAGAGGAAGGTCCGTCCCGGCCCGGTGAACCCCCCCGGTGCGATCAGTCACTGCTACCTTTTGGGCGCGTGGGGGGATGCAGGAGCACAGAGGGGAGAATGACGTGGCATCGGGAACGGTCAAGTGGTTCAACGCGGAGAAGGGTTACGGCTTCATCGCGCAGCCGGATGGAGACGACGTCTTCGTTCACCACTCCGCCATCCAGATGAACGGCTACCGCAGCCTCGAGGAGGGGCAATCGGTCGAGTTCGAGTTGACAGAAGGACCGAAGGGCCTGCAGGCGACGGAGGTTCGGCCCGCGACCACCTGACCGACCGGCCCCGGACCCCGGCCGGTGACGCGCACGCGGCCCGACTTGACGTTGGGGGAGCGCTGCCCTCTGCTGTGACCCATGTCGGACGCCCGAGCGTCAGGGCGCGCCTCTGTTCCCGGCCTGCGCAACGCCGGTCGTGGCCTTCCGCCCGGTTTCGGCGTGCTCTGGACGACGGTCGCCGTCGACCTCCTCGGCTTCGGCATCGTCGTCCCGCTGCTGCCGCTCTACGCCCGGCGCCTCGGCGCGGGTCCGGCATCGGTCGGACTCCTCCTCGCCGCCTTCTCCGCCGCGCAGTTCCTCAGTGCGCCCCTGCTCGGGAGACTGTCGGACCGGGTGGGGCGCAAGCCCTTGCTCATCGTCTCGCTGGTGGGCACCGCCGCGGCGAGCCTCCTCACCGGGGTCGCCGGCACGCTGTGGCTCCTGGTGGTGGCGCGCGTCCTCGACGGCGCCTCGGGGGGGAGCGTGGCGGTGGCCCAGGCGTCGGCGAGCGACATGGTCGGACCCGAGGACCGCGTGCGCGTGTTCGGGCTCCTCGGCGCCGCGTACGGGGTCGGGTTCGTCATCGGCCCGGCCATCGGCGGGCTGGCCGCGCTCGGGTGGGGCGCGCCTTCCTTTCTTCGTGGCCGCCGCCATCGCCGGGCTCAACGCCGCCCTCGCGGTCCGACGACTGCCCGAGACCCGAGGGCGGCCGCTGACACGGCCCGCAGCGGGGGTCGGGCCGAACGCCGTGGGCCGTGCCCGGTCTTCGGAGTCGCTGCGGACCGTCCTGTCGAGCATCGCGGTCCCGGCCACGATCACGGTGCTGCTCATCGTGTCGTTCAGTGCCTTCGAGGCGACCTTCGCGTTGTTCGGACAGCGCCGTCTCGGCTTCGGCCTGGCCTCGATCGGTGTCGTCTTCGCCATGGTGGGGGTGGTGGCGGTGGTGGTCCAGGCCGCGCTCGTGCGTCCGATGGCGGCGCGCCTCGGCGACATCGCGTGCCTGCGCATCGGTCTGGTCACCGAGGCGGTCGGGCTTCTGCTCCTCCCGACGGTGCACACCCGCGCCGACCTGGTGGTACCCCTGCTCCTGGTGGCGGGTGGCCAGAGCCTGTGCACGCCGGCGCTCAACGCCCTCATCGTGGCCCGGGTCGGCCGCGACGCCCACGGCACCGCCCTCGGCGCCCAGCAAGGGCTCTCGGCCCTGGCCCGCATCATCGGCCCGGCGGTCGGTGGCCTCTCCTACGAGCTCCTCGGCGTCGGCGTCCCCTTCGTGGAGGGGGGGGCGGTCCTGGCCGTGGCCCTGGTGTTCTCCCTGGTCATGCGGGCCGGAATGACAACCTCGGCGCGAATGGTTGTCGAAGCCACCCCCCATAGGTTACCGTTGGGTAACAACGGATAGGACGAGGCCGCTCCAGCCCACCCGGGCACGGTGCGGTTCCGGCCGCAACCGAGCCGACCGGGACTTTGGCCCGGATCGGTGCTTGGACCAAGGGGAAGACATGTCCGAGTTCTCGCTCGATCTCAGCGAAGACCAGCTCCAGATCCAGAAGTGGGTGCACGACTTCGCCGAGGACGTCATCCGACCCGCCGCCCACGAATGGGACGAGCGGGAGGAGACCCCGTGGCCGATCATCGAGGAGGCCGCCCGGGTCGGCTTGTACTCCTTCGACTTCATGACCCAGTGCTTCTTCGATCCCGGCGGCCTGATGATGCCGATCGCCAACGAGGAATTGGCATGGGGCGACGCGGGCATCGGTCTCGCCATCTTCGGCAGCGCCCTCGGACTCGCCGGGATCGTCGCCAACGGGACGCCTGAGCAATTGGGGGAGTGGGGCCCCCAGTGTTTCGGCACCCCCGAGAAGATCCAGCTCGCTGCGTTCGCGGTGTCCGAGCCCGACGCCGGTTCGGACGTGAGCTCGCTGCGCACCCGCGCCGTCTACGACCAGGCCAAGGACGAGTGGGTGATCAACGGGACCAAGACCTGGATCACCAACGGGGGGATCGCCGACATCCACGTGGTGGTCGCCACCGTCGATCCCGAGCTCGGCTCGAGGGGTCAGGCCAGCTTCATCGTGCCTCCGGGGACACCAGGCCTGTCGGCCGGACAGAAGTTCAAGAAGATGGGGATCCGTGCTTCGCACACGGGCGAAGTGATCCTCGACGACGTGCGCGTCCCGGGACACTGCCTGCTCGGGGGCAAGGAGAAGCTCGACGCCAAGATGGCCCGGGCCCGCGAAGGGAAGAAGTCCAACTCCCAGGCCGCCATGGCGACGTTCGAGGCCACCCGACCCTCGGTGGGGGCTCAGGCCCTCGGCATCTCGCGCGCCGCCTATGAATACGCCCTCGACTACGCCAAGGAACGCAAGGCGTTCGGTCGACTCATCATCGAGAACCAGGGCATCGCGTTCAAGCTCGCCGACATGAAGATGCGCATCGACGCGTCCCGGTTGCTGGTGTGGCGCGCCGCCTGGATGGGAAGGACGGGCAAGCCGTTCGTGGCGGGCGAAGGGTCGATGTCCAAGCTCTATGCCGGTGAGACGGCGGTATGGGTCACCGAGCAGGCCATCCAGATCATGGGCGGCTACGGCTACATCCGTGAGCACCCCGTGGAGCGTTGGCACCGGGACTCGAAGATCTACACCATCTTCGAGGGGACCTCCGAGATCCAGCGGCTCATCATCGCCCGGGCCGTCTCGGGCATCCACATCAACTGATCTCCGTCGCGTCCCGCCCCAGGGCCCTCGCGTCGGCTCGGGCGGCGTTCGCCCCGGCGTCGCCCCGACCAGGCGGGCCCGGGCCGGGCGCGACCACGACCGGATCTGATCGATGACGTCGCACGTCCTGTTCCTGTGCACCGGCAACGCGGCGCGTTCGGTGATGGCCGGGGTGATGCTCGAGTCCAGTGGGCTCGAGGTGCGTGTCACCACGGCGGGCACCCACGTCATCGAGCACCAGCCGGTCAGCATCCGCACCCGCCAAGCGCTCGTCTCCGTCGGCCTCCAGGCCGCGGCCCACCGCAGCCGTCAGATCACCGACGCCGATGTGGGGGCGGCCGACCTGGTGGTGGCCATGGCAAGTGAGCACGTCGCATACGTCCGACGTCGCCATCCGACGGGCGCCGACCGCACCGCGACGTTGCGCTTCCTCGTGGGCCACCTCGCCCGGGGTGCGGCTCCTCTTCCCGAGCGCGTCGCCGCACTCGGGCTGGCCGACGTCGATCCCCTCGTCCAGGGTGACGTCGTGGACCCGGCCGGAGGCGACGACCAGGACTACCTCGACTGCGCCCAGGACCTGTCGGCGCTCATCACCGCGCTCGTGCCCCGACTGGGGTAGCGGCGGTGTGCGCCGCGCCCGCCGCCCGGTCGTGTCTCAGATGCCGACGGGTTCTCGCCGGAGCTCGGGCACACGCTGGGAGATGTCGGCGCAGGCCGCGCACACCGTGTCGGGGACCAGTCCGGTCCGCATCAGGACCGCGAACACGCGGCAGCCCAGGCACAGGCCGAAGGCGGACTCGAGCAGGGCCGCGGCCGTCAGGAGCCCGACGACGACCCAGGCCGCGAGGTGCGCACCCAGCCCGAACCACAACACGACGGCCGCGGAGGAGAAGACCACCCCCATCGCCTGTGCGAAGCGCTTGGGTGGACCGGCCACCGGTCGGGGCGGGATCCCGAGTCGAGGTGCGATGACCCTGGTGGCCAGTTGGCCGAGCGGGCTCAAGGTGGGCCCGGTGAGCACCCGCGCCCAGAAGCCATAGGCGAGGGGGACGAGCAGCCACGGTTGCCCCAGGGCGATGGCCAGCACGCACAGCACCACCACCCCGCCCGCCACCACCCGAGCGGCCACCTCGTTCACCGGGTTCGGGAAGCTGAACAGGGACCTGGCCCGAGTGCCCATGGCGTACCTCCGTCGCGGTCCACGCCCGATGCGGGGCCGGCACCGAAAGCCTACCTGGCAGGTCAGCTTTTCATCCCGGGGTGCCGGGGGCGTGGGCGCCCGGGCTCAGTCGGGGTGCACCGACCGGAGCCCGGCCCAGGCCAGGTCGGCGAGGCGACGGGCCAGGCGGGTCGCCTCGGACTCGTGGGGATCGCCCTCGTCGGGGTCGCGCTCGGCGAGGAAGTGCCGACTGGCTCCTTCGGCCATGCCCACCACGGCGAAGGCGAGGAGCCGGCGGTGGTCCTCGTCGAGCCCGGCGTCGATCAGGACGTCGATGGACTCGGCGATGCTGTCCTCGACCTTTCGCACCGCCCTCGAGAGCTCCGGGTCGTTGGGGACCTCGCTGCCGAAGAGCAGGTGGAAGGCGTCGGCGTGGGTCACCACGAGATGGAAGTACGCGGCGAACCCGCCTTCGACCTGCTGGCGGGGGCCCCCGGCGGCCGCGATCGCCTTCCCGATGGCCTCGAGCATGGTGTGCGACACCGAGTCGAGGAGCTCGAGGTAGAGGGCACGCTTCGACTCGAAGTGCTGGTAGAGCAGCGGCTTCGTGACGCCGGCCGCTTCGGCGATGTCGTCCATGGTGGTGGCGTTGAAGCCGCGCTCGGCGAAGAGCCGCAACGCCACGTCGAGGAGTTGTTGACGGCGACGGTCGGCGGGCAGTCGCTTGGCGTTGGCGCCAGGGCCGGTGGGACGACGGGTCGCCATACCCGAAGCGTACCGGTACGGGGTGCGCTGCTCCGTGGCCCGGCCCGGACCCGGTCGTCGGCTCCCGTGTGCCCTACGGCACGGTCCACCCGGCAGACTCGAGGACGAGTCTGATGCGGCCGGGCAGGTCTCCCGAGCGCGAAATGATGCCGGGCGACCAGGTGGTTGTGCTCGAGCAGCGCCGGGTCCGGGGCATCGAGAAAGGCGGAGACGGCGGCCGGGTCGTCGTACGCGAACCACCGGAACCCGAAGGCGGCGAGCTCGGCTGCGACCGGGTAGGGGCCGATGGCGAGGGGTCGCCGGTGCACCGCCGATTCGACGGCGGGATTACCGAACCCCTCCCACGTGGACCCGAGCACGACGACGTCGCACGCCGCGTAGGCATCGACGACGCCCGCCCGTGGCCCCAGCGCTCCGGGGCCGAGCAGGACGGGGCAGCCAGCCCCGGCCACCAGCCGGTCCAGCTCGGGACCGAAACCGTCCTCGGCCGGCCCGAGCAACCAGAACGTGGCCCCCAGGTCTTCGGCCAGCGCGATGCCTCCCCCCACGTTCTTCCTGGCGATGGCGCGCGTCGGCTGGAGCACGAGGCGCGTCGCGTCGCGCAGGCCGAGCGCGGCGCGCGTCGCGTCGCGCCCACCTCGGGGGGCGTCGACGTCGAAGGCGTTGCGCACCACCGTCGCCGCGATCCCGACCGCGGCGAGCTCGTGTCTCGACCGTTCGTTCACCGTGACATGGACCCAAGCGCGGTCGTCGGGGGGCGGGGGGTAGCCGGCGTACTGCTCGCGCTGCCAGGGAAGGTCGTGGTGGTGCATGACGGCGGGCCGGTTCGCCAGCACCCCGGCCACGACCGCGGCGGCGCGTTCGTTGAGGGGGAGCGAACACAGGTTCTCCACCACCACCAGCGCCGCGTCGCGCAACGCATCTTCGAGTTCGGCCGGCGTGGGGGGCTCGGGTGCGCCCATGGCCAACCCGGGCAGGAGGCGGTCGACGGGGCCCTCTCCCGCCACGGTGCGAACCTCGAAACCGAGCGCGTCCAGGGCGCCGGCCCACTTGGCCGCCTCGACCGCCACGCCGTCGGACCCGCCCAGGCGGAACGACACGATGGCGACGACGGGTCTGACCACGGCCTCGCCACGCTACTGCGACCTCGGTTCGGTTCGGATCGGGCCGGGCTGGGCTTGGGCGCGGAGCGGGCACTACCGTCGCTCAGGTGTCCGAGCCCGTCGCCGACGCCGTTCCCCACGAGGTCTCGGGAACCCCGACCGTCCTCTACGACGTCGAGGGGGGAGTGGCCCGCATCACGATCAACCGTCCCGAACGCCGCAACGCCATGTCGTGGGAGGTCATGCGTGGTCTCGGTCGAGCCCTGGCCGAGGCGGCCGGCGACGGTGGTGTGCGCGTCGTGGTGCTGGCCGGGGCGGGGGAGCATGCGTTTTGCGCCGGGGCCGACCTCGGGAAGATGAGAGGTGCCGACGACCCTCACGCCGGTGTGCTGTCGGTCCACGAGGAGCGCGGCGTCCTGGCCGAGGTGTTCGGTGCCCTGTGGCACCTGGGCAAGCCCGCCGTGGCCCGTGTGCAGGGCTTCGCGATGGCGGGAGGCTTCGGGCTCGCCCTGGCCTGCGACATGGTCGTGGCCTCCGAGCAGGCCCGGTTCGGGGCACCCGAGATCAACGTGGGCCTGTGGCCGTACATGATCACGGTTCCTCTGGTCCGCTCGATGCCTCCCAAGCAGGCGCTGGAGCTCATGCTCACCGGTCGGGTGGTCGACGCCGCCGAAGGGCAACGGCTCGGATTCGTGACCAGGGTCGTGCCCCACGCCCAGCTCGACGCGGCCGTGTCCGAGCTGGCCGAGACACTGGCCGCCAAGTCGCCGGCTGCGATGAAGCTCGGTCGCGATGCGTTCTACGCTGTCTGGGACATGGCGGCCCCTGCCGCGCTCGCCCACCTCCATGCCATGCTCTCGCTCACGGCGCAGACCGAGGACGCCGCCGAGGGCATCGCTGCCTTCATGGAGAAGCGAGCACCGCACTGGCGGGGGCGTTGAAGGCCGTGTCGGACCGACGAAGCGAGTGAACCATGCGTAAGAGGGCTCTGATCACCGGCATCACCGGGCAGGACGGGTCGTACCTGGCCGAGCTCCTCTTGGAGGAGGGGTACGAGGTCATCGGTATGGTGCGGCGGTCGTCGACGTTGAACTTCGAACGCATCGCCCACATCCAGGACCGCGTCTCGCTGGTGGCGGGTGATCTCCTCGACGAGATCTCGCTCATCGGCATCCTGCGCGAGCACCGGCCCTCCGAGGTCTACAACCTCGCCGCCCAGTCCTTCGTCCAGACGTCGTGGACCCAACCTGTCCTCACCGGCGAGACGACCGCCCTCGGCGTCACGCGCGTGCTCGACGCCATCCGCATCGCCGATCCCGAGATCCGCTTCTACCAAGCCTCGTCCTCCGAGATGTTCGGCAAGGTGCAGGAGGTTCCGCAGAGCGAGACGACGCCGTTCTACCCGCGCAGCCCGTACGGCGTCGCCAAGGTGTACGGCCACTGGATCACCGTGAACTACCGCGAGAGCTATGGCCTGCACGCGTCCTCGGGCATGTTGTTCAACCACGAGAGCCCCCGACGCGGGCTCGAGTTCGTGACGCGCAAAGTCAGCCACGGGGTGGCCCGCATCGCGGCCGGGATGGATGAGAAGCTCTTCCTCGGCAACCTCGACGCCCAGCGTGACTGGGGGTTCGCCGGCGACTACGTGCGCGCCATGTGGTTGATGCTGCAACGGGACCAGCCCGACGACTTCGTGGTGGCCACCGGCGAGACGCACTCGGTTCGCGAGCTGTGCGAGATCGCCTTCGCCCATGCCGGCCTCGACTGGAACGAGCATGTCGTGGTGGACGACAAGTTCCTCCGCCCCGCCGAGGTCGACCTCCTGGTGGGAGACGCCACCAAGGCCAAGACCGAGCTCAAGTGGGAGAAGTCCGTCACTTTCGCCGACCTGGTCGCCATGATGGTCGACGCCGACGTGGAGCTGCTCCGTGTGCAGAACCGCTGACCCCGAGGCGACGCCACCGGCGTCGTGATGCTGATGTCGGCGGCGGCACTGACCGCACACGCCACGATCTCGGCCGACCCGCTGGGCGTGCTGGTGGCGTTCGGGGCCGGCATGTTGTCGTTCCTTTCGCCGTGCGTACTGCCTCTCGTCCCCGGGTACGTGTCCATGGTGTCGGGCCTGTCTGCGGCCGAGATCGAGACCGGCCGGGCACGCGAGATGGCACCGCTCGTGCGGGGTGTGCTCGGTTTCGTCCTCGGCTTCACGATCGTGTTCACCGCCCTCGGTGCCGCCGCGTCAGGACTCGGCCATCTGCTTCTCGGCCACCAACGCCAGCTCGACATCGCCGCCGGTGTGCTCGTCGTCGTCTTCGGCGTGACCATGGTCGGCTTCGCCACCCCGGGCCGGTTGCTTCGCGAGCGCCGCTTCCATCCCCTACCATCGAGATTGGGGATGTGGGCGCCTCCGGTGCTCGGCATGGCGTTCGCGTTCGGGTGGACACCGTGCATCGGGCCCGTCCTGGGCAGTGTCCTCGGGCTCGCCGCCACCCGGGCCACGCTGGTGTCGGGCGTGACGCTCCTCGTCGCCTATTCGCTGGGTCTGGGCGTGCCCTTCCTCGCCACCGGGCTCGCCTTCGGCAGGCTCACGTCGCTCTTCGCCCGGTTCAAACGGCGCCTTTTCCTCGTGAACGTGGTGTCGGGCGCGGCGCTGGTGGTGTTCGGGGTGCTCCTCCTCACGAACAACCTCCATTGGCTGTCCTCGGTGAGCGCGGATGTGCTCAGGAGCCTCGGTCTCAGCCGTCTGACCGTCAGCTGACCACGGGCGTAGCGCCCTTCCCCGCCCCTCGGCCCTCGGCTGGCGCCGGGTCGGGCCGGAAGCGGCTCCCGCTTGGAATCACAGAGGGGGTCCCCCGTAGCATGGGCGCCAGGCCATGGCCCCCGCAGTCCTCCTCACTACCGCCGTTTGCGTGACCGGGCGGTTTCCGGCCCTGGCCGGCGTCGATCTCGCCGTCGCCCAGGGTGAAGTGGTCGTTCTCGAAGGGTCCCAACGGGGCGGGCAAGACGAGCGTGTTGCGGGTGTGCGCCGGCTTACTACCACTGACGGGGGGCGAGGGCACGGTGCTCGGGATCGACCTGCGCCGGGATGCCACCGCCCTGCGCCGCCGGGTGGGCATGCTCGGCCATGCCGCCGCCCTCTACGACGATCTGACCGTCGCCGAGAACGTGCGCTTCGCAGTACGGGCCGCCGGCGCCAGCGTGGCGAACGTCGACGCCGTGCTCGAGCGATTGGAGCTCGGGGGACGGGTGCGTCGCACCTCGGTGGGTCGTCTGTCCGCGGGCCAGCGCCGGCGGGTGGCCCTCGCGCTGCTCGTGACCCGTCGGCCCGAGCTGTGGCTCCTCGACGAGCCTCATGCCGGGCTCGACGCTGCCGCCCGGGCGGTGCTCGGCGAGATCGTCTCCGAGGTGGTGGCCGAGGGCGCCACGGTCCTCCTGGCGTCGCACGAGCCCGAGGAGTCGGTGCCGTTGGCGGACCGGGTCGTATCGCTCGTGGGTGGTCGAGTCGTGGGCGTGCGCGACGTCGGGGGCCACGGCGCGCCGGCCCAGGCCCGCGGACGCCCTGCGGTCGGTACCGGGGAGCGTCCATGTGGCGTGACACCGTGCTCGTGGCGGGCAAGGACCTACGGATCGAGCTCCGTTCACGCGTGGTCATGCACCAGGTCGTGCCGGTTGCCGTCATGGTGCTCGTGCTGTTCGCGTTCGCATTCGGCCCCGATCGCGCCCCGATGGCGCACGCCGCACCCGGTCTGTTCTGGGTGGCGGTGCTCTTCGCCAGCGTGCTCGCCGTGCAGCGGAGCTTTGCGCTCGAAGCACCCGACGGGGCGCGCGACGGCTTGCGTCTCTCGGGGCTCGATCCGGCGGGCGTGTTCCTGGGCAAGTCGGCGGCGGTGGCGGTGCAGATGGTCGTGCTCGAGGTGGTCCTCACCGCCGGCGTCGTGGTGCTCTACGGCTCGCACATCCGTTCGTACGCGTCGATCGTGGTGGCGGGGCTGGCCGGTACGGCCGGTCTGGCCGCGGCGGGCACCGTGTACGGTGCCCTGGCCGCGGGGCTGCGGGTACGAGAGACGCTGCTCCCGTTCTTGTTCCTGCCCGTGGCCGCTCCCGTCTTGTTGGCGGGCACGCGGGCCTGGCAGGCCGCGCTCGGCATCGACTCGGGCAGCACCGGTGATCCCTGGGTTCGGCTCCTCCTCGTGTTCGCGGCGGTCTATCTCGCCCTCGGGGTCGTCATCTTCGGGCCGCTCCAGGAGGCCTCGTGACCCCGGTGGACCAGGCGGTGGCGCCGTGGAGCCCCCGCGCCACCTGGATCGTGCGCGGGCTCGGCCTCGCCGCCGCGCTGGCCCTGGCCGCCACCGTCTGGCTCGGGCTGTGGGTGACTCCTCCCGACCAGGTGCAGCACAACCTCGTCCGGTTGGTCTACATCCACCCGCCCATCGCGTGGGTGGCCTTGTACCTGGCGTTCGGCGTGGCGGCCGCGTCCAGCGTCCTGTGGTTGTGGCCCCGGACACGGAGCCGCTTCTGGGACCGGTTGGCGGTGTCGGCCGTGGAGGTCGGCATCGTCTTCACGGCGCTCACGCTCGTGACCGGTTCGATCTGGGGGCGGCCGACGTGGGGGGTGTGGTGGGCGTGGGACGCCCGCCTCACCTCGACGGCGTTGTTGCTGGTGCTGTTGCTCGGGTACATGGCGGTGCGCCGGGTGCCGGCCGACGCCGACTCGCGGGCGCGACGCAGCGCCGTTGTGGCGCTCGTCGCCGCGGTGGACGTCCCCATCGTGCACTTCTCGGTGGACTGGTGGCACACGCTGCACCAGGGCGCCACCGTCCTCAACGCCAATCTGTCCCCCACCATCCACGGATCGATGGCGTGGACGCTGCTGCTCGGATTCGTCGCCTTCACCCTGCTCTTCGCGTGGATGCTCGCCATCCGGTACCGGATCGAGGTCTTGTCGGAGCACCTCCAGGACTCGGAGCTCGACGTGGCGCTGCACGAGCGTTGGGCCGAGGGCACGGTCCCGGTGGCCGACCCCGACGCGGCGTTGGCCGGAACGGGGCGGCTCCCGTGAGCTCGACGCCATGAGCTATATCGACGCCGGCTACGCCGTCGCCTTCGGCGTGGTGGCCGCCTACGCGGCCATCCTGTGGCGACGGCGCCAGCGCCTCGAACGATCAGCGGCGCGCGCCCCGGCTCGTTCCGACCCATGAGGGAACCGACCGTCCTGACCACGCCCCCCGCCACGCCGGCGCCCGGCGCCCCAGATGCGCCCGCGTCGGCGCGGCCCGCCCCCTCCGACCGTGCGACGCGCCCACGCGCCCGCCGGTGGCGGCTGTGGGTGGTGGGCGCGGTCCTCGTGGGGGCGTTCGCGGTGCTCCTCGTCGAGGGCCTCGGCAGCTCGCTCAACTATTTCGAGACCGTGGACCAGGCTCTGGCGCACCGGGCCACCCTCGGCTCCCAGACGTTCCGGCTCGAGGGCGTCGTCGTCCCCGGCACCGTGCACCGCATCCCGGGCGGTGTCGCCTTCGTGGCGTCGGGCACCCGGCATCGGGTGGACGTCGTCAATCACGGCAACCCGCCCCAGCTCTTCCAACCCGACATCCCGGTCGTGGTGGTCGGTCACTTCGCCGGGAGCTCGTTCGTCTCGGATCAGCTCATCGTCGATCACAGTGCCCAGTACGTCCAGGCGCATCCCAACCGAGTCAGGGCGCCCAACGGGACCACGCGGTGAACGCCGCCCTCGGGCACAGCGGTGTCCTGCTCAGCCTGGCGGCGTCGATCATCGGCGTGGCCGTGCTCGCCTACGGGCTGGCCCGCAACCGTCCCGAGCTGGTGCGCACCGGCCGGTTGTACGCCGCGCTCGTGCTCCTGGGGGCGATCGTCGCCACCGTGGCCATGCAGCGCGCCCTGATCACCCACGACTTCTCCCTCGCCTTCGTGGCCGCCAACAACAGCCGGTCCACGCCGTTGCTCTACACGATCACCGGCATGTGGTCCGCGCTGGCCGGTTCGATCCTGCTGTGGGGGCTCATCCTGGCCGGGTACATCGTGGCGATGGTGTGGCGGTTCCGTCGCCAGGCCGCTGATCCCCTCGTCGGCTGGGCGACACTGGTCACACTCGTCGTGGCGGCCTTCTTCTTCGGTCTCATGGCCGGGCCCTCCGACCCGTTCCGCACCGTCGCCGGGGTGGTGCCCGCCAACGGGCTGGGCCCCAACGTCCTGCTCCAGGACAACGCGCTGGTGGCGTTCCATCCCCCCATCCTCTATCTGGGATTCGTCGGCTTCACGATCCCCTTCGCCTTTGCCATCGCATCGCTCGTCACGGGGCGCATCGGCGAAGGGTGGCAGCTCGCCACGCGCCGCTGGACCTTGTTCGCGTGGGCGTTCCTGACGGTAGGGATCGTGCTCGGTGCGTGGTGGTCCTACCAGGTGCTCGGGTGGGGAGGGTTCTGGGCGTGGGACCCGGTCGAGAACGCGTCCTTCCTCCCGTGGTTGTGCGCCACCGCCTATCTCCACTCCGTGCTCGTCCAGGAACGACGTGGTCTGTTGCGCGTCTGGAACCTGTCGCTCGTGATCGCCACCTTCAGCCTCACCATCCTGGGCACGTTCCTCACCCGGTCCGGCGTCATCGAGTCCGTGCACGCGTTCTCCGACTCCGATATCGGGCCCCTGCTGCTCGGCTTCTTCGGTGTCGTGATGGCGACGGGGGTGGGCCTCATCGCGTGGCGAGGTGACCGACTGCGATCCCCCGGCGGCATCGACTCGGTGATGAGCCGGGAGGGCGCGTTCCTCGTGAACAACCTGCTCTTCGTCGCCTTCGCCTTCGTGGTGCTGCTGGGCACGGTGTTCCCGCTGCTCTACGAGGCGTTTCGCGGCCAGCAGGTGACGGTGGGGGCGCCCTACTTCAACGCCATGACCCTGCCCATCGGCCTGGCCCTGCTCTTTCTCATGTCGATCGGGCCCGCTCTGCCCTGGCGCAAGACCACGGCGGGCACGTTGCGGAGCCGCCTGACGGTGCCCGCCTGGATCGGCGCGCTCGTGATCGTCGGATGCGTGGCCGGCGGGGTGCGGGGGCTCGCGCCGCTGCTGGCCTTCGGGCTCGGAGGGTTCGCGGCGGCCGCCAACGTCCGCCAGCTCGTCCTGTCGGCCCGAGGCGCCCATCACAGCGGGGCCGGGGCATGGCGCGGTCTGGTGGGGCGCGCCAACGGGGGCATGGTGGTGCACCTCGGCGTGGTGGTGATCGCCGTGGCCCTCGCCGCGGCCACGTCCTTCGGCCACCGCAGTGAGGTGACGCTGCGCCCCGGCCAGGTGGCGTCGACCGACGGCCATCGCATCGCCTTCGAGGGCCTGACCCAGATCCGGACACCGGCCCGGACCGCCACCGAGGCCGTCGTCCGAGTCGACGGCCACGGGCCTCTGTTGCCGGCCGTGAGCCAATACGGCCACAACACCGAGGAGGTCGGGACGCCGGCGATCGACTCGAGCCTCGAGGACGACGTGTACCTCACCGTGGACGCGCTGCCGGCCACCGCGGGCGGACCGGTGACGATCGGCGTCACGGTCCAACCTCTCGTGGTCTGGCTGTGGGGCGGGGGGTTGCTGCTCGTCCTCGGGTCCGCCCTGGCCGCGGTGCCGGGCCGGCGACGTCGCCCCACCGATCCGGTCTCGGCCCCCGTGCCCACCGTCGAGGCCGGTGACGGCAGCACCGGATCGGGAGATGCCGTCGGTGCCTCGGAGGCGCCCCCGACAGCGCGGCGCAAGGCCGAGCCCGACCAGCCGGGGGGCGAGCGGCCCGTGCCCGAGCCCGTCCCGGCCGGCTCCCCGTGACCGTCACGGCGAGCGACGGGGCCGGCCCCGGTGCCCCCGCCCGCCGCCGGCACACGGCCCGATGGGTGGCGGGGATCGCCTTGGTGGCGGGCGCCGCCCTCGTCGCGCTGCTCGCCACCAGCCCTCCGCAGACGGTCACCGAGGTCGACACCCCTCTCGTCGGCCAGGTCGCACCGGCTCTGGCGGGCCCGACCCTGGACGGCGGCTCGTTCAGCCTGCAGGCGTGGCGCGGCCGCTGGGTGGTCGTGAACTTCTTCGCCAGCTGGTGCGCCCCGTGCCAACAGGAACAGCCCGACCTGGTGGCGTTCGCCTACGCACACCGGTCGCCGACCGATGCCGGTCTCGTGGGCGTCGTCTTCGACGACTCGGCCTCCACGGCGCGCAGCTTCATGCGGTCCACCGGCGCCACGTGGCCGGCGGTGGTCGACGGTGGCGGCCAGATCGCTCTCGACTACGGCGTGCGGGGACCGCCCGAGACGTTCATCGTCGCTCCGAGCGGCATCGTGGTGGCCCATTTCGACGGCCCCATGACCAATGCCGCCCTCGACTACTGGTTGGCGCGGGCCGAGGGGAGCCACCGATGAGGCGCACCGGGGGGCGCCTCTTGGGGGGCTGGGTGCCGATGGCCGCGCTCGTCGTCGTGGTCGTCATCGCCCTCGGGGTCGGGGCGTCTCGGGGCGGCCCTGCCCCTACCCCGGCACAGCGGGCAAACGCCATCGACACCCTGGTGCGGTGCCCAAGCTGCGACGGCATCTCCGTGGCCGACTCGTCGGCGTCGACGGCCGTGGCCATCCGCCACGCCGTGGCGGCCCGGGTGCGCTCCGGACAGAGCGACAGCCAGATCGACTCGTTCCTGGTAAGCCGGTACGGCCCCGGCATCTTGCTGCGACCGCCCGTGCGGGGCTGGACGGCGTGGGTGTGGGTCCTTCCTCCCGCCGCCTTGGCCGTGGCCGTGGCCGGCCTGGTGACGGTGTTGTGGCGGCGGCGGTCGCGCCCCGGGCACCGGTCTCGAGGGAGGACCGAGCCCTGGTGCGCAAGGCCCTGGTCGAGCGAGGTGGTGCCGTCGACACCACCGACGCCGTTCGCACCACTGATGCGGTGCGGGCCCGGTGACACGCGCCGAGCTCGACGACGAACGGTCCTTTCTCCTCGATTCTCTCGAGGACCTGGAGCGAGAACGCGACGCCGGTGACCTGTCCGAGGATGACTACGAGGTCCTGCGCGACCGCTACACGCGTCGCGCCGCCGAGGTGCTGCGCGCCCTCGAGCGCGTCCGCTCGCCCGAGCCCGGCTCATCGGCGGGCGCGTCGACGCCGGGATCGGGAACGGGACCGGGCTCGCCGCCGGCGCCGCGCCGGCGCCGCACGTTGCTGGTGGCCGGGCTCCTGGCCATCGTCGCCGCGGTGGCGCTCGTCGTCGTGGTCACGACGGCCGGGGCCCGGCTCCCGGGCCAGACGGCGACGGGATCGGTGAGCCTCGGTCGTGCCGCCCAGGAACGCCGCACCCTGGCACAGGCGCAGGCCCTCGAGGTGTCAGGCGATAAGGCGGCGGCGCTCGGTCTCTACGGACAGGTGCTCGCCGTGGACCCCACCCAGCCCGAGGCGTTGGCCGAGTCGGGGTGGCTCGAATTCGAGGCGGGCGTGCAGTCGAAGGACGCGGCGGTGCTGTCGGCCGCCCAGGCCGAGGAGCAGAAGGCGGAAGACGTCGAGCCGAGCGCCTACGCGCCCCATCTGTACCTCGGGTCGATGTTCCTGACCGAGGGGAACGCGGCGGGTGCGGTGACCCAGTACCGCCGGTTCCTCGCCGACGGGCCCCCGGCGTCCGTGGTCGACGCGGCTCAGCCCTTCATCGACGAGGCGTTTCAGAAGGTGGGCCAGCCCGTCCCCGCCTCAGTCGGGCCCGCCCCGACCACGACCTCGCCGGGGGCGCCCTGACCGGTCGTCGTAGCGACGAACGGTCAGGCTCAGGCCCGCAGGGCGCGCAACTGTGCCACCACCCGCGGGAACGCCGTCGCGAACGCCTCGACGTCGTCGTCGATCGTGGACCATCCGACCGAGAGTCGAAGCGAGCGCTCGGCGTCGACGCCCATGGCCGCCAGTACCGGCGACGGGGCCAGGGACTCCGACGAGCACGCCGATCCCGAGTGGGCGGCGATGCCGCTCTGGTCGAGGCCGAGCAGGACCGGCTCCGCCTCGACCCCACCCACGGCGACGCACACCACGTGGGGCACCCGTCGTTCGGGATCGCCGAGGATCTCGACGTCGGCGACCGCCGTGGCCGCGGCCAGGATGGCGGTGGTGTGTCGCAGGGACTCGGCCGATTCGCAGGCCAGGCGCCCGGGCTCGGTCAGCGCCTCTGCGGCCGCCCCGAACCCGACGATGCCGGCCAGGTTCTCGAGCCCAGCGCGCCGGGCCCGTTCCTGTTCGCCTCCGACCAGCCAGGGCTCGATCCGTAGGCCGCGCCGCACGACGAGGGCGCCAGTGCCCTGGGGTCCGCCGAGTTTGTGCGCGCTCACCGACACGAGGTCGGCTCCGAGCTCGTCGAGGTCCACCTCCATGTGCCCGACCGCCATGCACGCGTCGACGTGCACGAAGGCGTCGTGACGGCGGCACACCTCGACGACGTCGCGCACAGGCTGCACGGTGCCGACCTCGTGATTGGCGAGCTGGCAGTGTACGAGCGCAGCGGGAGCGCCGTGGCGCGCCGCGCTCTCGAGGGCGTCGTCGACGGCGGCGGGATCGAGGCGCCCCTTCCCGTCGACCTCGAACCGCACCACGTCGCCGGCTCGCCTCGACGAATCGCGCACCGAGGAATGCTCGACATCGGCGAGCATCGTGGGACGACCGGGCCGGGCCCGGGTGGCTCCCCACGTCGCCGCGTTCACGGCCTCGGTCCCGCCCGAGGTGAACACGACCTGGCGGGGGCGAGTCCCGAGCAGCGCGGCCACCTGCTCGCGCGCCTGCTCCACGGTGGCGCGGGCGATGCGGCCTTCGGTGTGCACGCGGCCCGGATCGCCGGTGGCGAGGGGGGAGGACTCCAACCAGCGGACCATGGCCGCCACCACTTCGGGACGAGGTGGCGAGGTGGAGGCGTGGTCGAGGTAGTGGCGCGCCAGGGCTCAGACCAGGGCCGCGCAGGCGTCGTCGCCTCGGGCCCGCGACGACAGCACGACCGGGATGGGGGCGTCGGCGACCTCGCCACACAACCCGGCCAGGAGACCGCGCACGAGCCCCCGGTCCACCGCGCAGATCACGGGGTGTTGGGTGGCGGCTTCGCCGAACGGGCAGTGCTCGGCCACGACGGCGGTGGACTCCCCGCGGTCCTCGGCGTGGGCGGCGAACCCGTGGGCGGTGAGGGCGTCGGCGATGGCGTGCATGGCGGCGCGCACCGAGCGTTGTCCTTCGCCCGGCTCCATACGGTCGGCGAGCACTCTCCCGTAGTTCTCGCCGAGTCGTTCGGCCATGCGCTCGGCCTCGACCGGCCCGAGCAATTCGAGGGCCTCGGCGAGCAACGCCACGATGAGGTCGTCGCGGTGGTTGGCGAAGTCCAAGGTGGGATCGCCCCCCGGGCCGTCGGCGGCCCGGTAGCGCTTCGACGGTCGGCCCGCCCCGGCGGTGGGGGAACGCTCCAGGCTCACCTCGAGATAGCCCCCGGCCGCGAGCCTGTCGAGATGGTGCCGGGCCACGTTGGGGTGCACCGAGAACTCGGCGGCGATCTCCGAGGCGGTGGCGCCGGGGTGCGATCGGACGTGGAGGTAGATCTCGCGGCGGGTGGGGTCCCCGAATGCGGAGGTGACCGCGGCGACCGCCGCGGAGAAGCGGCGATCGGCGGGGGCGTTCCCACCGAGATCGGGCGCGGATTGCACGCCAGTAGTCTACCGGTTGGGCGCGGCGTAATCCCTGGTCGCGCCGTCGGACCCTTTCCGAGAGAGGCGCCGTGGCCCCGACCGATGCCGAGATCCGCGCCGCCGCCGCGGCCGTCGAAGACCCCACGCTGCGACGCGGCCTCGGCGAGCTCGGGATGGTGCGGTCCGTGCGGTCGGGACGGCGCCAGGCGTCGGTGGCGGTGGCGCTGCCGGTGGAGAACTGGCCCGGCGCCGACGACGTGGTGGACCTGGTGGTCCGGAGCGTGGGGGCGCTGGCCGGGGTGGGTGAGGTGAAGGTCGAGCTGGCCACCATGACCGGCGAGGAGCGCCAGGAGCTCCACCGCCGCTTGGCGCTCGGGGCCGGGGGCGAGCCCGTCGAGCCCGTCGACGGGGGCCGGGCTCCCCACGGGCACGCCGCCGCGCCGGGAGGGCCGCCGCCGCCGCTCGGGCACGAGGCGGGCCGGCCCAACCGCTTCATGGCACCGGGGTCGCGCACCCGGGTGGTGGGGATCTCTTCGGGCAAGGGTGGCGTCGGGAAGTCGTCGGTGACCGTCAACCTGGCTGTGGCACTGGCCGCCCGGGGCCACGACGTGGGATTGCTCGATGCCGATGTCTATGGCTTCTCGGTGCCGAAGATGCTCGGGGTGACGCGCGGCCCCGTCGCCCTCGACGACCTGCTCGTGCCGCCCGTGGTCCACGGAGTCCGGTGCCTGTCGATGGGATTCTTCGTGCCCGACGAGCAGCCCGTGATCTGGCGGGGGCCGATGCTCCACAAGGCGCTCGAGCAATTCCTGGTCGACTCGTACTGGGGCGAGCCCGACTTCCTCCTCATCGACATGCCGCCCGGCACCGGTGACGTCGCGCTTTCGCTCGGCCAGTATCTGCCCCGCACCGAGATCGTGGTCGTCACCACCCCTCAGCCCGCCGCCCAGCGAGTGGCCCAGCGCTCGGCCTATGCGGCCAAGAAGCTCAAGTTGGCGGTGCGCGGCGTCGTCGAGAACCTGTCGTGGTTCACCGGCGACGACGGGACCCGGTACGAGCTCTTCGGGGCCGGCGGCGGCCAGGCACTGGCCGACGACCTCGAGGTACCGCTCCTGGGTCAGCTCCCGCTCGTGCCCGCCGTCCGAGTCGGGGGTGACATCGGCGTGCCCGTCGCCGTGGCCGACCCCGCCGGCGAAGCCGCCGTGGCGTTCGACGCCCTGGCGACACGCCTCGAGGAGCTCGGTCCGGCCCGCATCTACCGCCGGGAGCTCAACGTCCGGTGAGGTAGTCCACGCCCCGGGGGAGTCGCTCCCGGTCCCAGCCCAGGTCCGAGACGGCGATGCCCACGGCGAAGCGGTCGGTCATGCCCGCCACGTAGGCGACGGCTTCGAAGACGGCGTCGTCGGTGCCTCCGGCGAGCCCCCCCCGGTGCGCACACCCGGGATGAGATTGGGCTGGTCCGCGAAATGGGCCACCAGAGCCCGCAGCATGGCCACCACCGACGCCCCTTGCGTCACCGAAGCGGGGCGGAGATAGATGTGCTCGTAGTTGCAGCGTCGGAAGGCGGCGAGTGCCTCGGCCAGCTCCTCGCCCATCCCGACGGTGCCGGTGCGCAGCGAGGCGTCGACGGTCCCTTCGATGAAGGTGCGCAGTTGTCGGGAGCGGCTCTCGCCGCACAGGCCGAGCACGGCGTCGGGCAGGAGCGTCGGCGTCACGATCCCGGCCGAGACGGCGTCCTCCCAGTCGTGGCACAGGTAGGCGATCCGGTCCGCCCAGCTGACGACCTCGCCCTCGGGGGTGGCGGGGGCGGGTCGCGACCACGAGTGGTTGCGGATCCCGTCGAGCGTCTCGGCGCACAGGTTGAGACCGGCGACCGAGACGTCGGCTCCCCAGACGGCGTGGTCGAACCCGTCGGGGAGGAAGATGCCCAGGGCGTCCTCGCTCATGTGGCCGCCGGGGCCGTGCCCGCAGTCGTGGCCGAGGGCGATCGCTTCGGTGAGCGCCACGTTGAGTCGCAGGGCGCGGGCGATACCCGTCGCCACCTGCGCCACTTCGAGAGCGTGGCTGAGCCGTGTCCGTTGATGGTCGGCGGGGAAGACGAAGACCTGGGTCTTGCCCGCCAGTCGCCGGAAGGCGGCCGAGTGCAGGATGCGGTCCCGGTCGCGTTCGAAGCAGGTGCGCCAGGGGTCGGGCTCTTCGGGGGCGGCACGCCGGCCCCCGCCCCCGGCGCGGGTCGCCCCGGGGGCGAGGACCCGGTCTTCCGCCTCCTCGCGTTCGAGGCGGGCGAGAGGCTCGACCACCCCCTCGTTGCCCAGGGTGGCGCGGGAGTCGGCGTGCGCCGTGCGCAGGCCGTTCCCTCCGTGGCCGGCCATGGTCGACGCCCAGCGCCGGCCCCGCTCGGTCGGCACGACGGGGGTTGGCTCCATGGGCCTTAGTGTGGCTCACGGCTGTATGGTCATTGGCCGCCCGGCCGCGGCCGGTTCGATCGGAGGAGCTGGACACAGGTGGACGTGCGCATCGGGATCGTGCAGAGCCCCAAGGAGATCGAGGTCGAATTGGGCGAGGACGAGGACCGCGATGCGATCATCGCGGACATCGAGTCCTCTCTGGGGAAAGAAGCAGGCGTGTTGTGGCTCACCGACCGCAGGGGTCGACGGGTCGCCATCCCGGTGGCCAAAGTCGCCTACGTCGAGGTCGGCGCCCCCACCCACGAGCGCCGGGTCGGTTTCGGCGCCCCCTGACCTGACGAGGCGGCCGTTCCACCCGTGAGCACCGCCGAGCACAAGGCCGAGCACAAGATGGTGGGCCTCCTGGACCGCCGCCTGCTCTTCGTCACCGGCAAGGGCGGTGTCGGCAAGACCACCGTGGCCGCCGGGCTGGCGCTGTACGCGGCGGAACACGGCCGGCGCACGCTCGTGTGCGAGATGGACGCCAAGGGCGACGTGGCCGCCTATTTCGAGACGGGTCCCACCGCGTTCACCGCCCGCGAGGTGTTCCCGTCGTTGTGGGCGATGTCGATGGATACCGAGGCGTCACTGCGCGAGTACCTGCGCCTCAATCTGCGCATCCCCGTCGTGGGTCGGATCGGCCCCCTCGCCAAGGCGTTCGACTTCGTCGCCACGGCCGCCCCCGGCGTCCGCGAGATCCTCACGGTGGGAAAGTTCTGTTACGAGGTGCGCGAGAAGCGCTACGACCTCGTGGTCGTGGACGCGTCGGCCACCGGCCACATCGTCGGGCAGTTGGCCGCACCCCAGGCCATCAACGACCTCGTCAAGGTGGGGCTGATCCGCTCCCAGACCGACTGGATCCTCGACATCCTCTCCGATCCGCTCACGACGGGTCTCGTGATCGTGACCACCCCCGAGGAGATGCCCGTCAACGAGACCATCGAGTTGGCGGGACGGGTGGCGGTCGAGACGTCGGTCGAGTTGGCCGCCGTCATCGTGAACCGGGTGCTCCCCGAGCTGTTCGGGCGTAACGAAGAGACGGTGTTCAACGAGCTGTGCACCCCGGCGGTCTCCGCCGAGCTCAAGAAGCTCGTGCGCGACGACCCCTCCCCGGTCCTCGACGCGGCCCGTCTGGCGGTCACCTTGCGCCGCACCCGGGCCGAGCACCTGGAACGCCTGCGCGCCGGCATCGACCCGGCCGTGCCCATGATGTACCTGCCGTTCCTCTTCACCCGCCTGCACGGCCTGCGCACTCTCCGGCAGGTGGCGATGTCACTCGGCGAGGAGCTGGCCTCGTGATGGCCAGGCGCACCCCCCCGAAGGTCCAGGGTCGGGGAGCATCGCTCGACGGCTTGTTGGCCTCCAAGGAGATCGTCGTGGCGTGCGGGCCCGGGGGCGTGGGCAAGACCACGACCGCCGCCGCCGCCGCGGCCATGGCGGCGGCGCACCTGGGCGGCAAGGTGCTCGTGCTCACCGTCGACCCGGCTCGCCGGCTCGCCGATGCCCTCGGGCTCGAAGGCATCGGCAACACCGAGCGGCGCGTGCCCGACGAGACCTTCCTCGCCGCCGGGGTGAAGCCCATGGGAGAGCTGTGGGCGGCCATGCTCGACACCAAGGAATCCTGGGACTCGCTCATCCGGCTGCACGCGCCCGACGACCGCACCCGCGACGAGATCCTGTCCAACCCGCTGTACCGCAACATCTCGTCGCGATTCGTCCAGAGCCACGACTACATCGCCATGGAACGCCTCTTCGAGATCCATTCGGACGGCAACTATGACCTCATCGTCGTGGACACGCCGCCCACCCGCAACGCACTGGACTTCCTCGACGCCCCAGAGCGCATGGCGGAGTTCTTCTCGAGCCGTCTCTTGCGCTGGCTCATCGTGCCGTACCGCTCCCGGCTCGTGAACTTCGCGTCCAAACCCTTCTACCAAATCGCCGACCGGATCCTCGGGACCCAGTTCCTCGAAGACGTCGCCCAGTTCTTCATCCTCTTCCAGTCCATGTACGACGGATTCGTCGAGCGGGCGCGATCGGTCCACCGGCTCATGGCGGACCGTCGTACCACGTTCATCGTGGTATCGACGCTCGAGGCCGTTCCCCTGCGAGAGGCGGAATTCTTCGCCCAGGCCCTCAAGGACCGGCGCCTGCATCTCGGCGCCATCGTCCTCAACAAAGTGCTCCCCGGATACCTCCGTGACCAGCGCGGCGCCGCGGTGGCCGAGAAACTGCGCGACGGCGCCGACAAGCTCGCCGAGGCCCTCGCCCCGAGCGTCCACGCCGGTGACGTGAGCCAGATCCAGCGCGTCCTCTCCGAGGTCGGCCGCAGCTATCTCGATTACCGGGTGGTGGCGCAACGTGAGGCCGAGCAGCAGGCGGAACTGGCCACGGTGCCCGAGGCGCTGGTGAGCGTGCCCTACTTCGAAACCGACGTCTACGACCTCGCCGGCCTGCTGCGCCTCGGCGAACAGCTGTGGGGCTCGTGACGAAGCCGAGCTCCGGGGCCCTTCAGGGGTAGTTCCCGCCGCCTTCGGCGTGCTGCTTGGCGATGTACATGGCGGTGTCGGCCCGGCCCAGCAGGGTGGCAGCGGTGTCGCCCGGGCCCGGATGGGCGAGCCCCACGCTGGCGGTGAGTCGGAACGTCCCCTCGGGCAGCTCGATGGGGCGTTGGATGCCCTCGGCCAGTCGGGCCGCCAGCGACCGCAACTCCTCGGGGTCCCGGATCGCGGCCACCACCACGAACTCATCGCCTCCGTAGCGCGCCACGACGTCGCCCTTGCGGACCGAGGACTCGAGGCGCGACGCCACGCGCCGGAGGATCTCGTCGCCGGTGGCCCGGCCGTGCTCGTCGTTGATGGGGCGGAATCCGTTGAGGTCGATGAACACTACGGCCGTGGTGGGATTGCCGAGACAACGTTCGACATGGGCGCGCAGCGTCACTCGGTTGGCGAGGCCGGTGAGCGGATCGAAGGTCGTGAGCTCGTCGAGTGCGTCGCGGGTGGCGCGCAGCTGCGTCATGTCGTGGCCCGACACCACGAGCCCTCGGACGGTGGGGTCGTCGAGAAGGTTCACGATGCTCAACTCGAAGGGCACCGACTCGGTCCCGCCCCGGCGCATGAGCTCGACCTCGACGATGGTGGGGGACCGGTTGAACGATGGGACGTCGATCGAGCGGGACAGCGCCGCGGCGAGGCTGCCCTGATCGTGGGGGGCGACGAACTCGACGAGCGGCCTGCCTTCCACGAGCTCCTGGTCGTGTCCGAGCACTCTCGTGATGGCGGCCGACACCGATTCGACGCGGCCCGCCGCGTCCACCAACATGATGACGCTGGCGGCGTTGTGCACCACGGCCCGGAATTTCCCCACTTCGTCGCTGGCGATCTCCCAACGCCGGCGCTCGGTCAGATCGCGCATGCACAGCACCAGGCCGGCCACGGCGGGCCGATCGAGCAGATTGGCCCCGATGACCTCGACGAGTTTCCACCCGCCCGGGGCGCGTACCCGGAGTTCGATGGGTGTCCCCACCGCCTTGCCCTGGATGCTCGTCAACGCCACCGCGGCGACCTCTCGGTCGTCGGGATGCAGGAACTCGAGTCCGTCGGCTCCGGCCAGGCGCGTGCTGTCCACTCCGAACAGCCGTTCGGCGGCGTCGTTGGCCCAGATCAACCGGGCCGAAGCATCCACCACGACGACCGCGTCCGGGAGCCAGACCGCTATGTCGAGCAGGCCGCGCGATTCAATCACCAGGACTCCATCGGCTCCGACAGCCTCCGGCCTTAGCCCTGGTCTCTCCGGCGCCGCCCACCGGCCGCCCTGGGGCCGTCCCTGACTGGCCAGGCTCCAGGCCGGCCTCGGGCCGGACCTGTCCGTCCCCGTCCACCCCGGGCCACGGTCGAGGTCGCCCCCCGGGTGGCCCGGTGTCCCGGGTCTGGCGGGTGAGGCCCGTCCATGGTCCTGGGCGCGTCCGAGGGCGCGCCCTGGCTTCGCTCCTCATTCCCTCGGCACATCCGCGACCCGGATTGAGCGATTCGACGACCACGCCGTTCGTCGTCGTGCTTTTCGGCAACCGGGGAGCGTGATACCACCCGCGATGACGGCGCATCGCGTCGGCGCGATCGCGGTGGCGTCTTCGCCCCATGGTCGGGCCTTGGCCGGAGATTGTGTTGCCCTCGATGAAGAACGGCCTTCGAGATGCCGACATGGCTTCATGATGAAGCGGCCGGAGGAGGGCGACACACGGGCCCGACGCGGCGAGGACGTGTCGACGACGACACGCACGTGCGGATTCGTGTTCACGACCACGGGACGGCCCTGTGCAAACGTTGTGGCCGACGGTGTCCCGTGGTGCCGGTCCGGGCATCCGTGCGCACCGGGGGTGGGTGTCGACCTCGCCGTTGTCGCTGCGCCGAACCGGTCCGACGCGCCGTCGGCGCGCTCGCAACCAGGCGTCCGCGCTCGGCGTCCCGTCACCAGGACCCGACGCGCCACTGAGCTGATCCGCGAGGCGATGGCGAGCGAGGATGCCGACGAGGTCGGGCTACGGGCCGAGACCGTGCTCGCCGACCCGACGACCGCCCTGGCACTGCTCGGAGGGCCCGAGGCCTCGCCGGCGGCCCGGGCCGCGGTCGTCCAGCGGTTCGGGCGGGTGGGCGCACTCCTCGTCCTGGGCTACGAGCAACGCGGGCGCGCCCTTCATCTCGTCGCCGGCAACGGCAACGGCAACGGCAACGGAGCGCTCGAGCGGGGCGACCGTGCCGACGGCCACGTCGAGTCCCTGGTCCAGGATTTCGCCGTGCTCGATGCACGCGCCCTGTATCGGCTGTTGTGCGAGATCGACGAGGACGAAGGCTTGGCGGGGGACACCGACGGGATCGACGCACACCGCTGGCTCCACGCCACCTACGCCGTTGCGGCGCGCGACGGGACCCCGCTGGCCCACCGGGCCTACATGAGCGCGCTGGATCGGGTGATGCGCCTCGTGCGGCCGCTCGTCGCCTCGTAGGCGGTCCGTGGGTCCCGCCCCGGCGCCTACGATGCGGGGCCGGAGGACCAACCATGACCGACATCGTCGATCCCGTGCTCGAGGCTTACGCGCTGTCCCACACCACGCCGCCCGACGAGCTGCTGTCGGAGGTGGCGGAGGAGACCCGGGCCACGCTCAGCGCCCCCCAGATGATGGTGGGAGGCCTCGAGGGCCGCTTCCTCGAGATGCTCGTCTACTCCTTGCGCCCCTCGTGGGTGCTCGAGATCGGGACCTTCAGCGGCTACTCCTCGCTGTCGATGGCCGCCGGTCTGCCCCCCGGAGGTCGGATCACGACCTGTGAGCTGAGCCCCGTGCACGCCGCCGCGGCCCGGGCCCACATCGCCCGGAGTCCGTACGCGGACCGGATCGAGGTGATCGAGGGCGCCGCGCTCGACACCGTCGGAAAGCTCAACGGGCCGTTCGACTTCGTGTTCATCGACGCCGACAAGACCAATTACCTCGCGTACTACGAAGCGGTCCTGCCCAAGCTCGCCTCCGGGGGACTCATCGCCGCCGACAACACCTTGTGGAGCGGGAACGTCGTCAATGACAGCGACCAGTCTGACGACACCCGCGCCATCCGCGCCTTCAACGATGCCGTCATGGCCGACAGGCGTGTCGTGTGCGTGCAGACGACGGTGCGAGACGGCGTCACCCTCATCCGCCCCGTGTCACCCTCCGCTTCGGGCGGCCGGTGACGGGTCGAGCCAACCCGCGACCCGGCCGATTCGATGCTCGACTACCACCTCCACCTCTGGCCCCACGGGCAACGCGACACCGCGCCCACCCTCGAGCAGGTGGCGAACTACTGCGAGAGCGCCCGCCTGGCAGGCGTCCGTGAGGTCGCGCTCACCGAGCATCTCTTTCGCTTCCGCCAGGCCGATCGGCTGCTGCGTGGTTTCTGGGACGACGAGCCCGATGCCGCCCTCCGTGCCTCGATGGCCGACTACTGGGACGATCACGCCCGCGCCGACCTCGACACCTACGTCGAATGCGTGCTGGCGGCCAAGGAGGCGGGCCTGCCCGTCGTCCTGGGCCTCGAGGTCGACTACTACCGGGGGCGGATGGACGACGTCGCCGCTCTGCTCGCCGGCTATCCCTTCGACGTGTTGCTGGGGTCGGTCCATTGGATCGGGACGTGGCGCTTCGACGACATCGACGACGACGTCTCGATGGCGCAGTGGTCGGTACGCGACGTCGACGCGGCATGGAGCGACTACGTGACCGCCATCGAGGAGCTCGCCGCCACCGGCGCCTGCGATGTCTTGGCGCACCCCGACCTCGTGAAGGCGGCCGGGTACCGGCCCGTGGCGCCCGAGGAGTGCTGGGACCGGTTGGTCGAAGCGGCGCGGCGGTCGGGCATGGCGGCCGAGCTCTCGTCGGCGGGGTGGCGCAAGCCCGCCGCGGAGGCCTATCCCGCCCCGCCGCTGCTGGCGCGGTTCGTGGCCGGTGGCGTCCCGCTCACGACCGCCTCCGACGCCCATCGGCTCGCCGACGTCGCCTCCCGGACGGCGGACCTCGCCCGCATGCTCGACGCGTTGGACGTGACCTCGTTGCGCGCCTTCCGGGGCCGCCACGGTGTGGACATGCCCCTCGCCACCACGGCGCCCACGCCATGAAGACGCCGGGCGAGCTCGCCGCGCTGCACACCGGCCTCGACGCCGCCAGCCTCGATCATCTCGGGCGCCTCCTCGGGTCGTGGGGGGTGCTCTCGGACCTGTCGTTCTCGGACCTGTTGCTCGTGGCCCCGGTGCGCGAGACCGGCGGGGAGCAGCTCATCGTGCTCGGACAGATCCGCCCCACCACGTGGGCGACGCTGCTGCGCGTCGACCTCGTGGGCCAGATCGTCGAAAGCTCGGACTGGCCGGTGGTGACCGAGGCCCTCCAGGCGGGGACGATGTCGTCGGGTCTGGCCATGATCCCCGTGCCGGTCCGGGTCCGGCTCGCCTCGGCCGACCCCGACTCGCGCGACACGGGCGAGGTGCCCGCCGTTCCCGACACCGCCCAGCTGGAATGCGTGCCCGTGCGCCACGGGGGGGACCCCGTCGCCGTCGTCGTCCGGGTGGCCCCGCTCGAGGACCGCCGGCCCGGTCGTCTCGAACGCGAGTACCGGGACCTCTACCGACGGCTGGCCCACATGGTCGCCAGCGGCGACTTCCCGTTCATGGGCGAGGACTACACGACCGAGGATGCCCCCCGGGTCGGGGACGGCCTCGTGCGCGTCGAGCCCGACGGGCAGGTCCGCTACGCGTCACCGAATGCGATGAGCGCGCTGCACCGCATGGGTGTGAGTGATGTGGTCGAAGGCCGGCGGCTGTCGGAGCTGGGTATCGACGATGCCGCCCTCGACTGGGCGTTGCGGGCCGGCTGCCCTGTCACCGAGGAGGTGGAACGCCGACCCGACGTCATCGTCTTGATGCAGTGCACGCCACTGCTCGAGCAGGAGACCGTCACCGGCGCCATGGTGCTGCTGCGCGACGTCACCGACCTGCGCCGCCTGGACCGCCTGTTGCTGTCCAAGGACGCCGCGATCCGGGAGGTGCACCACCGGGTCAAGAACAACCTGCAGACGATCTCGTCGTTGCTCCGGCTCCAGGCCCGACGGCTCGAGCCCGGCAAGGGCCAGGAAGCGCTGCGCGAGGCTGAGCGCCGCGTCCGGTCGATCGCGCTCGTGCACGAGATCCTGTCGCGCGAACCCGGCGACGAAGTCCCCTTCGACGAGATCGTCGGCTCGCTGGTGCGGATGGCGGAGGACTCGGTGGTGTCGGGGGACAACATCGGGATCCGGGTCACGGGCGACGTGGGCGAGGTGGCCGCCGATGTCGCCACGCCCCTCGCCGTGGTGCTGGCCGAGTTGTTGCAGAATGCCGTCGAGCACGCCTTCCCGTCGGTCGGTGGCGACTCGGTGTTCATCGGCAGCAACGACGGCACCGAGGCGGTCGGACACGTGGAGCTCGTGCTCGCCCACGACGAGGATCACCTCACCCTGCAGGTGCGCGACGACGGATGCGGCCTGCCCGAGGGATTCGACATCGACCACACGACGAGCCTCGGGCTCTCGATCGTGCGCGACCTCGTGACCAGCCAGCTCGGGGGGTCCATCGTCATGCAGAGCAACGGGGGTACCGTCGTGACCATCGATCTGCCCGTCAAGGCATCGAACGACGTCGCCTCGCTCTGAAATTCCCCCAACGGTGCAAGATTCGCGCCCCGTCGTGCGTCTAACCAGGCGATGGCATCGCATGCGGGGGTCGTGATGACCGAGTCGGGCCCGGACGAGCCCGATGGGCGCGGGACCGCCCCGGCACCGCCTCCCGGCGGCGACACCGGCACCGGGAATGACGGCGCCCCCGTCGCGGTGCCGGAGGAGTCCTCCTTCGCAGCGCTGTACCTGCGCACCTTCTCGTCGATGGTGCGCCTGGCCCGCGTCCTCGTCGACTCCCCCGAGATCGCCGAGGACCTGGTCCAGGACGCCTTCGTGGCCCTGCACCGGCACTGGGGAGGGGTGCGGGACCCCGGCTCGTACCTGCACCGGTCCGTCGTGAACGCGTGTCGCTCCCATCATCGGCGTGCCTGGCGCGAGCGCGCCCGGGCTCCGGGGTCCGACCGACCTTCCCCCTCGGCGGTGACGGGAGAGTCCGGCCGCGACGACGGGCGGGCGGTGGTCGACGGCGACGCCGAACAAGGGCGGGCGGACGACGCCGACGTCCTGGGCGCCGCCCTCGCCACCCTGCCCTACCGCCAACGCGCCGCCCTCGTGCTCCGGTACTACTCCGATCTCCCCGACGTGGACATCGCCGTCGCCCTGGGGTGCCGGCCCGGGACGGTGGCGTCGCTCGTGCACCGAGGGCTCCAACGCCTGCGAGAGGTGGTTGACCATGACTGACGAGAGCATCCCCACCCCCCGGGCCGAGCCCAACATCGAGGCCCGCCTTCGCCGCGCCCTGGTCCACAAGGCGGGTGACGAGCCCGTTCGCGACGCCGACTGGGGCGACCTGGCCGGCCGCTTGGCCTCCTCGACCCGCCGGCGACAGCGGGTCCTGGTCGGTGCGGCCGGGCTGGCGCTCGTCATCGGCGCGCTGGGCGGATACCTGGGTGAAGCCGCGGCGGCACCGGGCCCGTTGGCGGCCCGAGCGCCCGGGTCCAAGGCGCCGGGGGCGTCGGCCACGTCGGGGGGAGCCGCGCCGTCGCGGGCGTCGGGGGGCGCGATGGCGGCGTGCCCCTACGAGTCGGGCGGATCGTCGGCCTCGCCGTCGTCGGGCATCGGGTCGGCCACCCGCCTCTTCATCCGCACCACCGCCGACGGCGTGACCATCCGCACCTACCAGGACGCGTCCCGCGGCGTGTCCTGTGTCGTGTCCCCGCCCGAGGGATCAGGGACCGGTACCAACGCGTCGACGGGGTCGACGGGGTCGACGGGTTCGACCGGTACGACCGGTACGACCGGTTCGACCGGTTCGGGGTCGACAGGTCCGACGCTCATGCCCCTTCTCCCCACGGGACACGACGTCACGATCGAGATGTCCGACGCCGATGCCGTCGGGCAGGGGGCCCTCGCGTCGCCGCAGTGCGTCATGGCACCCGGTGGAGCCGGGGCGGGCGGGGCCCCGGTCGTGGCGCCCGACATCCCGGCCAGCACGACGACCATGCCGACCACCACCACGACGGCGCCCGTCACCACCGCGCCGGCGGCGAGCCAGCCCTCGGCCCTTGTGACCGGGGCCTTCGGTGTGAGCGAAGGCGACCCCGTGTGGTGGGTGGCGGTCGAGGTTTCGAGCGACGTGCGCTCGGTGCGGATGACCTTCCCCGACGGCGCCGTCGACCAGATGACGCCGATGGAGGGACACGGCCGTGCTCGCCCACCGCGTGACCACGGCCGTGGCGACGGCGGACACCGGGCCCTATGACGTGCGGGGCAGCCTGCAACTCCTCGGAGCAGACGGAAGCGTCCTGGACACAGTCACGCTGCCCCAGGCTTCATCGGGGCCGGCGCCCGTGCCGCTCCCCGCATCAGGGACGACGCCTCTCGAGGGTGGGACCAAGGCGGTGACGCCCGGTGTGATCGTGGTGTGCCCGCCGACGGCGGCGCTCACGCCCCAGGCTCAGTCCTCGACCTCCACCGAGAAGCGGTAGCCGATCCCGCGCACGGTGTGGAGCCAACGCGGTTTGCCGGCGTCGGGCTCGAGCTTGAGCCGCAGCCGCCGCACGTGCTCGGTGACCGTCGCCGGGTCCTGCCACTCCTGGGTCGATCCCCACACGTGCTCGAGGAGCTCTTCGCGCGTGAAGACCTGGTCCGGGGTGGCGGCGAGAAAGGCCAGAAGGTCGAATTCCTTGGGCGTGAGGTCGACGGGGGTTCCGCTCACGGCGACCCGGTGGGCGGCGCGGTCGATCACGAGCCCGTCGTGCTCGATCTGGTTCGCGACCGGCGTCGGTTGGCCCCGGCGCAGCACGGCACGGATGCGGGCGTCGAGCTCAGGCAACGAGCACGGCTTCACGACGTAGTCGTCGGCGCCCAGGTTCAGGACCCGGACGCGCTCGGACTCCTCGGAGCGACCGGTGAGGACGATGACCGGCAGCGCGCTGTCGCGGCGGAGCCGGGCGAGCACCTCCTCACCGTCGAGGCCCGGCAGGCCCAGGTCGAGGACGACCAGGTCGTAGCTGCCGAGACTTGCCTCCCGGAGCGTGCCCGGGCCGTCGGCGGCCTCACCCACGCGGTAGCCCACCCGCTGGAGGAAGAGCCGGGTCGCGGTGCGGCTGGCCATGTCGTCCTCGGCCACCAGGACCATGTGGTCCTCGTCGGGCAAAGTCGCGGTCACAGCAATACCTCCGGTCGTCCGTCGTCCCGTCCTGCTGGTCGAGGTGCCCCCCACGACCGGCCCTGCATCGTGTCCCGCTCGATCGTCAAGGTCGCGCCGGCGGTTGCGCGGGGCGCGAAGCACCGGGGCCGGTTCTCCCCGACCATGGCCTTCGCACCCTGTGACAACCCTTCACTCCGGCTCACCCTGTCTGGCTCCGATCTCGTAGTCCACCAGTCGCAGCAGCGCTTCGACGTCCACCGGCTTCGTCAGGTAACCCTCGACCCCGAGGTCGAGCATTTCCCTGATCCTGCTCGGCGTGGCGTCTGCGCTCACCACGACTACCTTTGTGTCGGCCAACTCAGGCACGGCCTTGAGCCGGTGGAGCAGCTCGTCACCGGGGAGATCGGGCAGATGCAGGTCCAGAAGGACCAGGTCAGGACGATGTTGTCGGGCCAGCTCGAGCCCGGCCCGCCCCTCGCCCGCGGAAATCAGCCTGACACCGGGGCGCTTGGCGAGCACCTGCTCGACCAGGGCGGAGTTCGAGGGGTTGTCCTCGATCTGGAGCACGACGACGCCGGTCCCCACCGCCTGGCCCGGCCGCGCGCCGTTGGGGGCACTCGTGCCGTTGGGGGCACTCCTGCCGTTGGGGGCCCGATCGACCGGGGCGTGGTGGGCGGCCCCCGGCGGTGCTGCGACGGTGCGCGTCGGGCCCACCTCGAGGGCGGAGGGATCGGCGGCCAGGAGCTCGACCCAGAACGTCGATCCGTGACCGGGGAACGAGTCCACGCCGATCACGCCACCCATGACCTCGACAAGTTGTTTCGACAGGGCGAGACCGACGCCGGTCCCTTCTACCGCGGAGCGCTCGGCCCCGAGCCGCGAGAAGGGCACGAACAACTGGTCCTGTTTTTCGTGCGGGATGCCGGGACCCGTGTCGCGCACCTCGAACCGGACCCGACCGCCGTCGCGGGCGTCGGTGCGGAACGCGACGGAGCCTCCCCGGGTGTTGTACTTGACGGCGTTGGAGCCGAGGTTGAGCAGCACCTGGAGCAACCGCTGGCGATCGGCGCGCACCCGCAGGACGCGTGACGCGTCGACGTCGACGGAGAGCTCGATGCCCCCCGCCTCGGCGACGGGTGCGAGCAACGTCGTCACCTCGTCGAGCACCTCGCTGACCTCGACGGGCTCTGTCGAGAGGCTCACCCGCCCGGCTTCGATCCGCGAGATGTCGAGCACTTCGTTGATGAGTGACAACAGGTGACGACCCGCCACCTGGATCTGGTCCACGCTCGAGGCCTGATCGGTGGGGAGGTCGTCCATCTCGAGCAACTGCGCGAAGCCGAGGATGGCATTGAGCGGTGTCCGCAGCTCGTGGCTCATCCGGGACAGGAACTCGCTCTTGGCTTGGCTGGCGCGCTCGGCGTCGACCGAGGCGTGGCGCAGGGACTGCTCGAGGTGCATCCGCTCTGTCACGTCGCGCGAGATCGTCACGGTGCCGGTGACACGGCCCGAGTGGTCGAAGACGGGCCGGGCCCGGGTTTCGTACGTGCGGAGCTCCCCACCGGGAAGCCGACCGGTCGTGACGACGGGGTCGGGGCTCTGCTCGCCGGCGACACAGCGCGCCATCAGGTCGTCGAGCACGGCACGGTCCACGTCGTCACGCTCGGCATCGGTGGTGCCAATGACGTCGGCCAGGGGTGAGCTGCCCAGCACGACCTGGCCCGAGATGTCGCGCACCACGATGGTGTCGGGCGATGCATGGAAGATGGACTCCAACAGGAACCGACGCTCATCGGCGGCGCGCTGGGCGGCGTGACGCTCCGAGACGTCGACGAGGTAGGCGACGAGCCCCTGCAACTCGTCGCCGGGGCCCCATTCCAGGGTGTAGACGGCTTCGGCCTCCCGCCAGTCCTCGGAGGCCGGATCCTGCCGGAAACGCAGCAGGATCTCCCGTCGTTCGGCGCTGCGGGTGGCGCCGTCGGCCAAGGCGTCGCGTAGGTGGTCGGCCGAATCGGGGTGGAGGCGTTCGATGATGCGCCCCGGTGACGCCACTGCCTCCTCGGCCGAGATCCCGAAGAGCCGGTCGATGTTGGGGCTTGCGTAGGAGAACCGTTGGGTGGCGACGTTGTAGCGCAGCGACACGACCGGGCTGGCGGTGAGGATGTTCTCGAGCTCAGCGCGGGCCCGGTCGCGCTCCTCGGCTCGTTCGCGCATCTGGGCGGTGGTGTTGAGCAGTCTCGCCGAGAGCCGGCCGATCTCGTCGCGCCCGCTCGGGACCCCCACCGGGGTCTCGCCGTGTTCGAGGTCCTCGGTGGCCCGCTCGAGACGGCGGAGGCGCCGGACGACGCCGGTCGTGAACAGTTGCGAGACGAACACCCCGCCCGCCAGGGCGAGCACCACCGCCGCGATGGCGATGGCGGGCAGGAAGATGTTCGAGGTGTGGATGTCGGACTGCTGGCTGACGATGACCGCACTCTCTCTGTTCGTGATGGTGGCGATGTCGCTGCGGAGCTTGTCGGTCTCGACGCTGACCGTCTGGAGCTGCGACTGCACCCCGCTGGAGGGTGTCGGCGACGGTTGTTGGCCCTTGAGTTGGGCCAGGGTCGCCACGAGGTGGTCGGTGTCGCGCTGGACCGCTCGGCCCGAGGCCCCCTCGGTGGCGGAGCCGAGCGTCAGCGCCTCGAGCTGGCCGAGCTGGGGTGGGGCCGCCTTCTCGGCCTGCGCGTACGAAGCCTGGAACGAGGTGTTCCCGGTCAGGAGGTAGTCGCCGAGGTCGTTCTGGGCCGAGAGGAGGCTGTTCTCGAGGGTCGTAGCCGCATCGACGATCTGCCGGGAGTTGCTGGCCACGTCCTGGGCCCGGTTGTCGACGTGGGTGAACCACGACGTGGACCCGAGCACGATGAAGAGGATGGCGATGGGGACGGCAATGACCACGAGGCCCTTGGTCCGCATGGACCGGTCGACCCATCTCGTGCCGAGCCGTTGCCCACTCGACGCGTCACGCATGACGCCACCTCTCAGCGAGGACCGGCGCCTCTCACCGAGGGGAAGGAGAGCAAGGAGAGGCTGACGTGGTCCTCGTCAATCGAGAATACCGAGCGTGGGGAAGAACCGCCCTGATACCCGGACGCGCAACGGCCCCGGAATCGCTCCGGGGCCGGAATCGGTCTTGGGTCGGTGGGTGGTTTCGGGGCTCGTCGCCGGTTACGAGGCCCGTCGGCGGGCAGCCAGCCAGGCTTTGCGAAGCTTGCGGCGCTCCTCTTCGGAGGTGCCACCCCAGATTCCCGACTCCTGGTTGGTGGCCAGGGCGAATTCTAGGCAGGGCTCGATGGCCTCACAGGCCCGGCATACCCGCTTGGCCGCTTCGATCTGCTCGATGGCCGGGCCGGTCGTGCCCACGGGGAAGAAGAGGTCCGGTTCGGTGTACCGGCACGCGGCCACCTTGCGCCAGTCGTCGGCATCCCATTCGACCGAGCGGTTCCACATGAGTGCCACGATCTACCTCCTCCGGTACGGTGCAGTTCGGGTGATTCTGACCGTCCGCTCCTTGTGAACCCGTTCACTTGGCTGGCCACAGGGGTTGGCCGCCACGGGAAACGGTGAATGTGAAGCTACTCCCAAGCGCTCACCCCCGCAAGCGCGAAGAAGACCCGGAGGGGCTCAAAGATAAGGGAACACCTCCGAAAGGACCGAAATAGGGACTATCTACTTGACGCACCATGTTGCTTCTTGTAGACTGCCAGCATGGAGGCCCTGAATCTCGCCGCACTCCCCAAATACCTCTCGAACGAGGCCTCTGCCTGGGAACTCTTGGAGCGCCTTCGCTGGCCTGACGGGGAGCCGGTGTGTCCCCACTGCGGGACCAGGGACGCCAAGCACTACTTCATTTCCGCCAAGTCCGGCGAAAGAAAAACCAAGGCCGGGAAGGTCACCTACCGGCGCCTGTGGCGCTGTCGGGACAAGGCCTGTCGGAAGCAGTTCTCCGTGATGGTCGGGACGATCTTCGAGTCCTCGAAAATCCCCGCCTCGAAATGGCTCCTGGCGATGTGGCTCATGGGGGCTGGAAAGAACTCGATCAGCGCCCTGGAGCTTCAGCGGCACCTAGCCCCCATGAGCTACCAGACGGCCTGGTTCCTCACCCACCGGCTCCGTGAGGCCATGCAGCGCGAGCCAGTGTTCTCGCTCCTGTCGGGCACCGTCGTCGTGGACGAGACCTTCGTAGGCGGGGCGCCAAAGAATCGGCACCAGCAGGGCCGTCCCTCACGGCTCCCAGATGGGGGGCGGGGCCGCTTCGGCCCCATGTACGACAAGACCCCCGTCGTGGCCCTCATCTCGAAGGAGACGGGAGAGGCCCGTACCCGAGTGGTGGCCGACGTGACCGGGGCCACGCTCCGCAAGGCCGTGGCCCAGGACGTGGACATGCCCAACACCGTGCTCCACACAGACGGGCACTCGGGCTACAAGTGGTTCCGGTCCGAGATGGCTGGACACGAATACGTCGACCACAGCTCCTACGAGTATGTCCGGGGCGACGTGTCCACGAACATGGCCGAGAGTTTCTTTGCCCAGTTCAAGCGGTCAGTCGACGGAACCTTCCACAGCGTGAGCCGCCAGCACCTGAGCCGCTACGCCGACGAGTTCGCCTTCCGCTGGAATACCAGCAAGATGACCGACGCCCAGCGGGTCCAGGCCCTGATCGACAACACGCCAGGGCGGCGACTCACCTATCGGCCACTGCGGGACCGAGGCTAGAGACTCTCGACAAGCTCGATGACTTTGGGTGCCCAATAGAGGCGCCGGTACCTACTCTTTTCCATAGGTTCAAGGACCTTGATTTCCAACAGTCGCTCAATGGCATGGTGAACTGTCGGCCCGCTTACTCCGTAGCGTTGAGCAGCGAAGGGCGCCGTAATGACGGGCCAATCAAGCAGGTCCTCAACGATCTGCGAAATGACCCCGCCCCATCGGCGTTGGTGCAGTTCTCGCCGAATCTCATCGAGCCACTGAAGGAGGCTCTGCGCTACTCCGACGTGTGCCCGGCTCTGTTCAAGCAGTGCTGTACAGAAGAAACGAACCCAGGGGTTCCAGTCACCAGTTTGGCTGATTCGCAACAGGTGGTCTTGATATTCCTGTCTCCGCTTCAGCAACCATGGGGAGATAGTCAGGGCGGGTTCAGGTAGTGAACCGGACTTAAGGAGCTGCAAAACAAGGACCAATCGGCCAATGCGTCCGTTTCCGTCGCCAAACGGGTGAAGTGCTTCGAACTGGTAGTGGGCTAAGGCACACTTCACGACTACCGGAAGTTGATGGTCCTTGTTCACCCATTCTTGCCAGGAGTCGAGGCCCAACTTGAGTTGGTCCCCAGGCGGCGGCGGGACGTAGCGTGCTTCGTAAACCGATGAATCCTGAGGTCCGATGATCACCTGATGTTCACGGATCATTCCGGGGTCAATGGTCTTTAGACGCGAGCGTCTAGCTAGTTCTCCTTGAAGACTCGCGATCATCCCGAGGGATATCGGACGCCCCTCCTTCATCCAATCGAACGCCTGTCGCGCGATCTCTTCGTATGCATGGACTTCCGCTGCCTCAGCGGTCGGCGCCCCGATTTGCGGAAGCCGTGCTTCCATCACCTCGCGAACGGTGCTGTACGTGCCCTCAAGTGCCGAGGTGCTCAGAGCTTCCGAGGCAAGGGACGGAGTGATGAGCAGGCGGGGGTTGGGAAGGAGACAGCAGGCCTGGGAAAGCCCCCCGATCGCCTCCATGGCCGCAGCCACAACGGCCCAGGTTTCCGTCTCGAACTCGGGTGTGTCAGGCAGCGGTGCTGGCAGGAAGGCGAACGAGTCGTAGGTGCCGACACGTGCGTTCGTCCCGGTGATCCGGATGAGTTCACCTACCGGACTGTTTCTCAGGCGCTCTAGGTCCACGGTTCTTAGGACTTTCTCTTAATCTCCTAAGGTCTTAGCCGGGATCTTAGGAGAAGCCTTACGTTCGGCCTAGCCCCCTTAGGAGTTACAGGGCTGTACCTAAGATTACATCATGAGAAGTTAGCACCTGGCCCATGGGTCTGGTATAGGATTTGCTCCGGAAAAGAGCGAGGCCCAGGGAGTCCCTGGGCCTCCACTTGCCCCCGTCAGGGGCACGTCTTGGTCGACCACCGCCGGCCCTTGGAAAGCTGCGGTGTCGGGTCCGATCCCCGAGTGCTCCACGCAATTTATCAGGACTTTCAGAAAAGAATGGCGAACAAATGACTCGGTGTGACTATCCTGGAAGCGAAATCCTCCCCGCCTTTCAGGACGCTTCGGCTGACCTGGAATGGCGGGGCTTTCATTTCCGGAGGCCCGATGCCTGAGACGCGTGTCGCGGTTTTCATCGACCACCAGAACGTCTACAACCGGGCTCGAGACGCATTCTGTGTTCCCTCGCCGGAGTCCCATGTTGACGGGCAATTCGATCCCTACCGCCTCGGGTTGCATTTGGCTGGGGGCCGCAAGCTTGAAACTGTTCGTGTCTACCGGGGTCTTCCCTCGCCAAAACACGATCATCAGGGCTACGCTGCCACGGATCGACAACTCGGAATGTGGGCAAACAAAGCATCGTGAAGCCAGTAACTCGGCCGCTCAACTACCGCGATCCTTCGAATCCAAAGGAAAAGGGAATTGATGTAGCACTGGCGATCGACTTTGTGATGATGGCTCACAGAGGTGACTACGACGTAGGGATTCTCTTTTCTGCCGACCATGACCTTCTTCCCGCCCTAGAGGCACTCTTGGAACTAACCGACGATCCGACTCGCGAGGTGAGTTGCGAGGTGGCCTGCTGGGTGCCGAAAACATCGGGCGAACACGCCAAAGTTCTTCGGATCGAGGGGCGATCAATGAAGGTCCATGCCCTCTATGAAGCGGACTACCAGCGTCTCCACGATCCAACCGACTACAACATCCGCCGTCGTCGCCGCTAGGCATAACCTGGAAACCGTGTCCGAGCGTCGTCCTCACCCAGACGAACCCCACCAGCCCACCGAAGAGGAGTTCGAGGAGCTGGTCGCCGCGGCCCTGAAGGTGGACCCCAAGGGACTGTCAGGGAAGCATCGAGGTCGGAATAGATACCTCTCGGCAGCGTGCCAATCGGAGGAGCACGATGGCTGCGACCGGCGTGTGGTGGTCCCGTGCGAGTGTCCCTGCCACGGGGACCCCTACGAACGAGTCAGTGCGCACGCACCCTCAGAGGAAGCCATGGCGGCGATCATGGATACCGGGCCTCATCCCGAAGAAGAGTGGGAAGACGAACCCAAGGAGTCGCGCCCGTAGCGTGGCGGGGACTGAAAGGCTACAGAACGCCCTATCCGTTCTGAGCGCCGTAATCCCAGGTCAGAAAACAGATACTCCAGCTAGCGTTTGTGCCTGTGGTGCGTCAACAGGACAGTCCCCCCGAAATAGGGGGAATGGGTCCCACGCCCCAACGGGGGCCGGAGAAGCCGGCCTCGGGGCATCGGGGGCCAAAAGACGACGAGGAGGCCGAGCGCCGGGTTGTCAGCTCCGGGTCGTCGGCGCCGGGTTCTCAGTTTGCGCCCAGTCGCAGTTGGTTGACTAATGCCCCTCTTCGGTCTTGACCACAGGGGGGGATCGCAATGGCGGTAGCCGTCCAACTCGATTTTCACGGCGCCACGCTCCAGCAGTACGACGAGATCAACGAGATGATCGGCTCGCTGCCCGGCGGCCCACCCCCGCAGGACGAGCTCTTCCACTGGGCCGCGGCGACCGAGGACGGCTTCCGGGTCATCGACGTGTGGGTGTCGAAGGAAGCGTTCGAGAAATTCGAGAGGGAAACCCTTCGGTCCGTGTACGAGGAGGTCGGCATTCCCCGTCCACCGCAGATTCAGTTCTTCGACATCCACAACTACGCCGGTGGACGGTGGCGAGGCTGATCTTGATCAGCCCGCCCGTCGTCCCCGGCCAGCCCAGGTGGTTTCTCTGCCGCCCCGACAGGTGGAACCCCGCTAGGCGTCGATGGGGCTCGCGCGTACCATGCATTTGGGCGGTCAGGCTGGACTGCGGTTCCCCCAAGACCCCACTGGCTGGGCGCCCGCTTCTTTGTCGGGAATGGGAGGCATGGGCAGTGCTCTCGTAGCGTCCGCTGCGGCACTGCCCATGCGCTCTCCCGTTGCCCGCTTGCCGCTCTCCGACCGTCGGTTCTTTCGCGTCGAGCGCGGGGGCGGCTCGTGCCTATGGTGCGGCCCTGATGGATTGGCCATTGCGACGGGCTCAGGACCCCGTGGAGGTGCTCGCGCACCGGGGTGGCACCGGGCCCTGGCACGAGAACACCCTCGACGCCTTCTCGGCTGCCCTCCGGCTCGGCGCCGACGGGGTGGAGCTCGACGTGCGGCGGAGCGTGGACGGCGAGCTCGTCGTGCACCACGATGCCGAGATCGAGGGCTCGGGGCTCGTCCACGAGCGCCGGCGTGCGGAGCTCCCGGCGTGGGTCCCCACCTTGGCGCAGGCCCTCGAGGCGTGCGCGGGGTCCATCGTCAACGTGGAGATCAAGAACATTCCCACCGACGCCGGCTACGACCCTGACGAGCGGGTGACCGCGGACGTCGCCACCCTCCTCCTCGACGGCGTCCGTCCCGGCCGACCGTGGCCCGCCCATGTCGTGGTGTCCTCGTTCTGGCCCGACACCGTCGCCGCCCTGCGGGCCCGGTTCGACGGCCTCGCCGGTGCCTCACCGGTCGCGCTGCTCGTGCACCCCGCGCTCGACGCCTGGGGCGCCCTCGACACCGCTGTTGCGCTCGGATGCGCGGCGCTCAACCCCCATCACAGCCAGGTCGAGCGCGGCGCTGGTCGGTCGGGCCCACGAGCAGGGGCTGGCCATCGCCACGTGGACCGTGAACAGCCCCGGGGACCTCGACGCCGTGGTCGAGGCGGGGGTCGACATGGTCATCACCGACACCGTGACCGACACCCTCGCCCACCTGGGGCGGCGCTGAGGTTCCCGGTCGCCGCGGCGGTCGGCACGGCGTCATCCTTCGCGGCGCGGATTGGTCGAACGGGGCGTGGTCGGGAACAATCGCGCCCATGAATGTCGTCGTCTTCGTGAAACAGATCCCCGATCCCGCCGCTCCCCAGACCCTCGACCCCCAGACCCACACCCTGGTCAGGGAGGGAAAGCTGATCATGGACGACTCCGATGCCTACGGGGTCGAGATGGGGCTGCAGCTCGCCGAGGCGGCCGGGGGCGGCGAGGTCACCCTGGTCTCGATGGCTCCCGCCGGGGAGACGTCGGGGCTGCGCACCGCGCTCGCCATGGGGGCGGCCAAGGCCATCCTCGTGAGCGACGACGCCCTCAAGGGATCCGACGCCCTTTCCACCGCCAAGGTCCTCGCCAAAGCCGTCGAGCGGGCCCAACCCGACCTCGTCATCGCCGCCACCGAGTCCACCGACGGGTACACCGGGACCACGCCGGTCCAGGTCGCCGAATTGCTCGGCTTCCCGGCGGTGACCTTCGCCAAGAAGGTCTCGGTGGGTGACGGCCGGGTCCACGTCGAGCGCCAGACCGAGGCGGGCTACGACGAGGTCGACTGTCCGCTCCCCGCCGTGGTGACCGTCACCGCCGGCGTCGTGGAACCGCGCTACCCGTCGTTCAAGGGGATCATGGCGGCGAAGTCCAAGCCCGTCGACCAGTTGACGGTGGCCGACCTCGGCCTCGAAGCCGGCCAGGTCGGCGCGGCCGGGGCCCGCTCGGAGGTCACCGACGTCACCGCGGCGGAAGAGCGCAGCGCCGGCGAGGTCGTCGTCGACGAAGGCGAGGGCTACGAGAACATCGTCCGGTTCCTCGAGCAGCTCAAGCTGGTCTGAGCCGGCCGTCCACCGGCCCACCGATCTCGCACGTACCCCCAGGAGAGAAGAGAATGTCGATCGACAAGGTTTGGGTCCTCGCCGAGTCCGCCGAGGGCAAGCCCACCAGCACCACCCTCGAGCTGCTCACCCAGGCGCGTTCGATGGGTGGCGGCACCGAAGCGGTGGCGTGGGGGGCCGACACCGCCTCGGTGGCCGGAGAGCTCGGCAATTACGGCGCCACGACGGTCTACGACTTGGGCGACCTCGGCGACGCGTTGCCGGGCGCGCCCGTGGCCGGCGCCATCGCTTCGCTCGTGGCGTCGGGCAACCGACCCGACGTCATCCTGGTCCCCGCCAGCTACGACGGCCGGGACATCGCGGCGCGCCTCTCGGTACGTCTCGACGTGCCGGTGATCACCAACGTCGTGAACCTCACCACCGACGGCGACGAGGTCCGGTCGCAGCACGGCCTGTTCGGTGGGGCCCAGGTGGCGACGGCCCGGTTCACCGGGGACCATCCGTGGATCTTCGTGGTGCGGGCCAAGTCCTTCACTGCCGAGCCCGCCGGCGGGGCTGCGCCCCAGGTCGTGACCGCGGCCGTGCCCGAGCTCGGTGCCACCAACGGGGCCAAGGTGCTCGCCCGCCACGCCGAGGAGCGAACCGGCCCCAAGCTCGACGAGGCCGAGGTCGTGGTGTCGGGCGGACGGGGCCTCGGAGGCGCCGAGCACTACACCATGATCGAGGAGCTGGCCAAGCTGCTCCACGGCGCGGCGGGCGCCAGCCGCGCCATCGTGGACGCGGGATGGGTGCCGTACTCGCACCAGGTGGGCCAGACGGGCAAGACGGTGAAGCCCACGCTCTACATCGCGTGCGGGATCTCGGGCGCTACCCAACACCTCGTGGGGATGAAGGGCTCGAAGAACATCATCGCCATCAACAAGGACCAGGACGCCCCCATCTTCTCGGTGGCGGACCTCGGCATCGTCGGCGACGTCCACAAGGTCGTGCCCAAGCTGATCGAGGCCCTCAAAGCACGAAGCTGACCTGGGCGGCCCCACCCGGTCCGTCCAGGCGTTCCGACCGCACTAGCCTCCGCGGGGTTCGTCACGCCCTGTGAATCCCGGAGTGCGTCCTTACTGAACAGCGGGTGACTTCCACGCATGCTGTTCCCAACGATCGACTTCGCAATCTTCTTCGCCGTGGCGTTCACGGCGAACTGGCTGCTGAACCCGTACCCGCGCCCGTGGAAGCTGGCCATGATCGCGGCCAGCTACGTGTTCTACAGCTGGTGGGATTGGCGATTTGTGTTCCTGTTGGCCGCCGTCACCGTCACCGCGCATGTCGGGGGCACCGCCGTGGCGCACTTCGAGGGCGAGCGATCTCGCCGTCTCGCCATGGCGTGCGGCGTGGGCGCGCTGCTCGGGATCCTCGGATGGTTCAAGTACTACGGCTTCCTGGCCGTGAACGTGGACAACTTCTTCCACACCCTGGGCTCAGGCCGGCTCGTGCCGCTGTTGCAGGTCACGCTGCCGGTGGGCGTGTCGTTCTTCACGTTCATGGCGATCAGCTACGTGGTCGACGTCTACCGGCGCCAGCTCGAGCCGGCTCGATTCGTCGACCTCGCCGTCTACTTGTCGTTCTTCCCCCATCTCATCGCGGGCCCTATCGTGCGGGGCGGGGAGCTGCTCCCCCAGATCCGGCGCAAGCGCGACCCCGCCGCGATCGACTTCGGCCGGGCCGCCTGGTTGGTGGCGGGCGGGCTGTTCAAGAAGGTCGTCATCTCGTCGTACATCGACTCCGCCATCGTCACGCCCGTGTTCTCCGCACCGCACCAGCACTCGGCACTCGAGATCCTCTTCGCCACCTACGGGTTCGCCGTGCAGATCTACGCCGACTTCAGCGGGTACACCGACATCGCCATCGGGCTGGCCCTGTTCCTGGGGTTCCGGTTCCCCGACAACTTCAACGCGCCGTACACGGCGCGCAACCTCCAGGACTTCTGGCGGCGCTGGCACATGACCCTGTCGCGCTGGTTGCGCGACTACCTCTACATCCCCCTGGGGGGAGGGCACGGCTCCCAGTGGAAGGTCGCCCGCAACATCATGATCACCATGGTCCTGGGCGGCCTGTGGCACGGGGCGGCGTGGACCTTCGTGGCCTGGGGTGCGATTCACGGGACGGGGCAGGTCGTGGGGCATCTGCGGCGGTCGCGCCGGCTCGCGGCCGGGCTCGACGCCGTGCCCGACGGCAGGGTGCGGCTGTGGGTCTCGCGCCTGGTCACCTTCCACATCGTGTGCCTGGGCTGGATCTTCTTCCGGGCCGACTCGTTCTCGACGGCGTTGACGCTCGTCGGTCGGCTCTTCTCGGCCTGGGGTCGCGCCCCCCTGGTGACGCCGCTGGTCGTGATCACCGTCGCCGGCGCCGTGGCGTTGCAGTACCTGCCGCGGGCCTTCGGTGGCCGTGTCCAGCGTGAATTCGCCGGTCAACCCTGGGTGGTGCAAGGGGCCATACTGGGGGTCGTCCTTCTCGTCATCACGACACTCGGACCACAGGGTGTCGCACCGTTCATCTACTACAGGTTCTAGGCCGGCCCCGAGGGCCCGGCGCTCGATTCGAGGTTCCGGGGGGCGGTTCCGAGCATGCACCTGCACACGCGGACCACATGACCGACATCCCCTCCGACTCGATGAGCCCGTTCGCGAACCCGTCGCATTCCCGTCTCGCCACCGAGGAGCGGGGGACGCGCCCGGCCCGTCACGACTCCGGCGATGGCACCGCCGTCGTCACCGATGAGGAGCGGCCCGACGAGCCTGCCTTGGCCGCCCTCGACGGGGGTGTCAACGCGACGCCGCCGTCCGTGCGTGTCCCCGCTATGGACGAGCCTTCCCCGCGTCCGGCCCACGCCCGCGTCCACGTCAAGTGGCGCCACGCCCTGCTGGCCGGGCTGGCCTGTTTCGCGGTGTGGCTCGTCCTCGACGCGCCCACGCTCATGCGCTCGGCCCAGGACGCCCCACTCGGCGCCCGGCGCAGCGTGGCCATCACCGTCCTACGCCCCATCGCGGCGGTGTCGGACGCGTTCGGGCTGTCCCATGTGGTGAGCGACACGCAGCGCGCCCTCGGGCGCACCGGCAACACCGGGACCGGCGTGCTCCAGGTGGAGGGGCCTCCGGCTCACCGTCACCACCGGCCGCCGCCGCTCGCGCCCCCCACCGTCACCCCTCCGGCCGCCTCCTCGTCGGCATCGCCAGTGCCGCCGTCCACCACCATCGTGACCGCCCCCGACGGCCTGGCCCCGCTGGCCGTGCCGACCCAATCGGCACCGCTGCGGTTGCTCGTGGTAGGGGACTCGCTCGGCATCGACTTCGGCCAACCCCTCGTGAACGATCTCGCCGCCACCGACGTGGTGAGCGCGGTGCTCGACGGCCACATCGACACGGGGTTGTCGAGGCCCGACTACTTCAACTGGCAGACCGAGCTCGGCCACGACCTCACCACGTATCAGCCCCAGGCCATCGTGGTGTTCATCGGTGCCAACGACCCCCAGAACTTCATGGAGGGGTCGACATCGGTCAGCTACGGCACCCCGGCGTGGAACGCCGACTACGCCAAGCGCGTCGACACCTTCATGGCGGCGGCGGCGGGGTCGGGGGCCCGGGTCCTGTGGGTCGGCATGCCGCCCATGGCCGACCCCGCGCTCAACGCCAAGATGCAGGACCTCAACGCCGTCGACCAGAGCCAGGCCGCGCAGTACCGGGGCGTGACCTACTTCGCCTCGTGGCCCGTGCTCTCGAACCCCCAGGGCGGATACACGGCATTCCTCCCCAACGCGGCGGGGAACGAGGTCCAGGTGCGCGACCCCGACGGCACCCACCTCGCCGGGCCGGGCGCCCAACGTCTGTCCCAGGCCGTCATCGCCTTCATGGGCCACGAGTGGGGACTGGCCCTGTAGGGACGAGGTCCCTGTGGGTGCTGCGCCACGCCAAGGCGGCATCGCAAGGGCCCGACGACCACGGCCGTCCCCTCACGGCGCGGGGGAGGCGACAGGCCACCGACGTGGGCGCGTACGTGGCCGGCGATCCCGTCCCCGCCGCGCCCGTGCCCGAGCTCGTGCTGTCGTCGTCGGCCCGGCGCGCCGTGGAGACGGCCGAGCTCGTGAAGGCCGAGCTCGCGGTGCGGGCCGAGCTCGTGGTCGAGCCCGCCCTGTACGGCGCCGATGCCGACGACGTGGTGGAGATCGTGCGCGGCCTCGGTGGCGACGCCGATTCGGTCATGGTCGTCGGCCACAACCCCACCGTGCACGAACTGGCCGTGCTCCTCCTCGACGACGAGGAGGTCGACGGTCGCGCCCGGCTCGACGCCGGGTTCCCCACCGCGGCGCTGGCGGTGATCGCGATGACCGCGCCGACATGGACGCGACTGGCGCCGGGATCGGGCACGTTGCTGGCCCTACGGACCCGGGGGGACTGAACCGTGGACGCGGGCCCCGGCCCCTTCGCATCCGACCCGTGCGTGGGTCGCGCCCAGGTGACGGAGACACTGCGCGCCGCGGGCTGCATCGCCGCTTCGGACGAGGCCGACGAGCTCATCGCCCTCGCCGGTGGTGATGAGGGACTGCTCGTCGAGCTGGTGGCGCGTCGCACCGAGGGCGAGCCTCTGGCGTGGCTGACGGGATCGGTCACGTTCTGCGACGTCGAGGTGATCGTGGCGCCGGGGGTGTACGTGCCGAGATGGCATACCGAGCCCTTGGCCCGGCGGGCTGCCACCGTGCTCCCCGCCAGAGGCGTGGCCGCCGACCTCTGCACCGGTGCGGGCGCCATCGCCGCAGTGCTCAGGGCGGCGGCACCCACGGCGCGCGTCGTCGCCACCGAGCTCGACCCTGTCGCAGTGCGTTGCGCCCGGCGCAACGGCGTCGAGGTCTTCGAGGGCTTTCTCGACGATCCGCTCCCGGTCGAGGTCGAGCGACGCGTCGACGTCATGACCGCGGTGGTGCCCTACGTGCCCACCGGCTCGCTGCGATTGCTCCCGCGCGACGTGCAGGCCTTCGAGCCCCGGCTCGCCCTCGACGGGGGGCCCGCCGGTACCGACCTGCTCGACGAGGTGGTGCGCAGGAGCCCGCGCTGGCTGCGGCGGGGCGGCTCGATCCTGCTCGAGTTGGGCGGTGACCAGGCCGAACCGGTCGGGCGCCTGCTCCGTGGGCACGGGTTCGGGGAGGTCGACGTCATGGTCGACGAAGACGGTGACGCCCGCGCCGTCGTCGCCCGTCTCGGCTAGTTCCCGCCCCCCGGTGCGTCAGGCGTCCGCACTGCGGGTGTGTCAGGCGCCCGCACTGCGGGCGAAGTCGGCGATGCTCGAGGCGGTGTCGGCGCTGATGTCGGGGCACATCATGGGGAACATCTCCGTGCCGTGGATGGTCCCCATGACCTGCCGGCAGCGCGCCTCGACCCCGGCTCGCAGGAGGAGGCGGTAGAAGTTGACGCCTTCGTCACGGAGCGGGTCGCACTCGTTGACGCTGATCATCGTCGGGACCAAGCCGCGCACGTCATCTTCGGTGGCGAAGCCGGGCCAGGCCAGCGGATTGCGGCTCGTGAGTTGCTCGATGCCGTAGCTCATCGCACCTCGGTTGTCGTGGAGCTCGAGGAGGATGCCGTTGTTCTCGGTCGACGACGGGCTGTCGGGCGACGGCCACGATCCCGCGATGTAGGGGCACAGCGCGTAGAGGCCACTGATGAGGCCGAGGTCACCATCACGCTTGAGGCGGAGCCCGGTCGCCAGCGTCAGGTTGCCCCCACCGCTCTCTCCGGCGACGACGATCCGATGGGGGTCGACGGCCAACTCGGCGTGGTTGGCCGCCACCCACTTCAATCCCGACACGCAGTCGTTGAGCCCGGCCGGGAACGGGGCGACCTCGTCGACCGAGGAAGCCACGACGGAATTGCGGAAATCGATCATGGCCACGGCCACGCCCCGGGCCGCGATGAGCCTCCCCCAGGCCCGGTAGTTGCCGTCGTAACACGACATCGTCGCCATCCCGCCCCCGTGGATGTAGTACACGCACGGCACCACGTCGTCGCCCTCGGGCCGGATGAACCGGATGTTGACCTTGTTGGCGTCGGGGGCGGACACCACGATGTGCTCGGTGACGGTCAACCCCGCCGACGGGGCGACCTCCTCGGTGTCGGCCATGCCCAAGAAGGCGGTGACCAGCCTTCGCACTGCGATCGCCTCTTCGGTGTTGGCCTCCTCGAGCAGTTGTTGGCGGCTGTCCACGTCACCGGGAGAGACCGAGACGGCCAAGGCTCCGAAGAGGGCCTTGATGCGCGGATCGATCCTCGGATCCTCGGTGATCCTCGTGTCCCCCATGACAAGGCCTCCCTGGTCGAGCCTGGCCCGACCCTAATGGGGCGCTGTGGTGCTGGCACCACGACGCGGCACGGGTTGACCACCTTGGCGCCGTGGCGAGGCGCGGGCCACACTTCCAGGAGAGCGGGGGAGAACCGGGGTCGACGTGATGGACACAACGCCATATCGCTTCCTGTTGTCGTCGTGGGAAGGCGGGGGCAATGTCCCCCCCGAGCTCGGCATCGCCCGACGGCTGATCGAGCGTGGGCACCACGTGCACGTCCTCGCCGACCCCACCATCCGGGCCGGCGCCGAAGCGTCCGGGTGCACGTTCTCACCGTGGCGACGGGCGCCCCACCAACGGGTTCTCGATCCGTCTGAGGATCTCCTGAAGGACTGGGAGTCGGCGAACCCCCTCGTCATGTTGAAACGGGTGCGCGACCGGTTCATCGCCGGGCCTGCGGCCGAGTTCGCGGCCGACACCGCCGAGGTGATCGAGGAGTTCCGGCCCGACGTGGTCGTGCCCGACGCCTTCCTCTTCGGTTCGGTCATCGCCGCCCAGGCGGCCGGACTCCCGGTGGCGCTGGTCGTGACCAACATCTGGATCATGCCGACCCCAGGCACCCCGACGATCGGTCCCGGCTTCGCGCTCGCCAAGACCGTGCTCGGTCGGATCCGCGACGGCGCCCTGCGGGGCGTGGTCAACGGCCTCTTCCGGGCCGGTCTGCCGCCGATCAACCGGGCGCGCGGCGCGCACGGCCTCCCCCCGTTGTCGTCGTTCTACGACCAGGCCCTGGCGGCTGACCTGATCCTGGTGCTGACCAGCCCCGTCTTCGACTACGCGGCCCGTTCGGTCCCGGCCCACGTCCGCTACGTGGGCCCCATCCTCGACGACCCCGACTGGGTGGAGCCCTGGGTCTCCCCGTGGCCCGGACCCGACGAGCGCCCCCTCGTCCTGGTCGGGTTCAGCTCCACTTACCAGAACCAGGGCCCCGTGCTGCGCCACGTGGTCGAGGCGCTGTCGGCCCTGCCCGTGCGCGCCCTCGTCACGGTGGGCCGTCTGCTCGATGCTGCCGAGGTGCGGCCGACCCCCAACGTCGCCGTCGTCGCGTCGGCTCCCCACTCACAGATCCTGGCCGACGCGTCTGTTGTCGTGACGCACTGCGGGCATGGCACGACGATGAAGACGCTGGCGGCGGGGGTGCCCATGGTCTGCATCCCGATGGGACGGGACCAGAACGACACCGCGGCAAGAGTCGTGCACCATGGAGCCGGCCTCCGACTCTCACCCAAGGCGTCTGTGGCCGAGATCCGCACGGCGGTGCAGCGGGTGCTCGTCGATGATCGGTTCCGGGCCGGCGCGTCGCGCCTGGCGTCCGCCATCGCCGATGGCGGTGCCGGGTCCGATGTCGTGGCCGAGTTGGAGTCCATCGCCGCGCGTCCGACCTGAGGAGGACCCGGTGGCGACGACGGGCGACCTGGGGGGGGAACGTGGCAAGGTGGAGCCATGATCACGGGGACCCACGCCATCGTGTACGCGGCGGATGCCGAGACGGCCCGGGTTTTCTTCCGCGACGTGCTCGAGTTCCCCCATGTCGACGCGCACGACGGGTGGCTCATCTTCAAGTTGCCGCCTGCCGAGCTCGGTGTCCACCCCGCCGGCGACCCTGGCTCGGCGGCGCCCAGTGGGCACCACGAGCTGTACCTCATGTGTGACGACGTCGAGGCCACCGTCGCGGCGCTCAGGGCCAAGGGCGTCGAGTTCACCGGACCGGTCGAGAACCAGGGCTTCGGGCTGCTCACCCGGCTGAAGGTGCCGGGCGCCGGTGAGATCGGCCTCTACCAACCGCGCCACGCCACCGCCTACGACCTCGAAGATTGACGGGCCCACCCTGCCGACACCGGGCTCGGGTCGGCCGACCGTCGTGTCGGTACGCTCGGGCCCGTGGACCTGGGCCGGCTGGGCGTGTGGTGGAGCGGGGCATGGCGCGTCGAGGACGACAGCTCGGTCGACGTCGCCGCTGAGCTCGAGCGCGTCGGGTACACCGCCTTGTGGTCGTCGGGCGGCTTCGAGCCCGGCCTCTCGCCGCACTTCGAGACGCTGCTCGCCTCGACCACCCACCTGACCGTGGCGAGCGGCATCGTGAGTATCTGGCGGGGCGAACCCGACGACGTGGCCCGTGGCGCCACCGACCTCGACGTCCGCTACCCGGGGCGCTTTCTCCTCGGCCTGGGTGCGAGCCACGCCCCGTTGGTCGAGTCGTACGCGCGTCCGTACTCCCACATGGCCAGCTACCTCGATTCCCTCGACCAGGATGGCCCCGCCGTCGCCGCCGACCGGCGGGTGCTCGCCGCGCTCGGGCCGCGGATGCTCCGCCTTGCACGCGATCGTTCGGCCGGGGCCCATCCCTACTTCGTCCCCGTCGAGCATACGGCCCGGGCCCGGGCCGAGCTCGGCGAGGGCCCGGTGCTGGCGCCGGAGGTGACCGTGGTGCTCGAACGCGACGCCGGGATGGCCCGCGAGGTGGCGAGGACGTTCACGGCGGGGTACCTGACGCTTCCGAACTACACCCATAACCTCCGCACCTTCGGCTTCGGCGACGAGGATCTGGTCGGTGGAGGGAGCGACCGCCTCGTCGACGCCATCGTGTATTGGGGGGACGTCGAGACCATCGCCGCTCGCGTGCGCGGTCACTTCGACGCCGGCGCCGACCACGTCTGCGTGCAGGTCGTCTCCTCACGTCGATCGTTTCCTCTGGCCGAGTACCGCGAGCTCGCCCCGGCGCTTCTGGCTCCGTGAGGCGGGTCCCGGGGCCGGGGCTCGGCGAGGAGGAATCTCACGGCGCGTAGTCGCCGTCGGGCACGCCGGTCCGACAATTCCGCCGCTTTCTCAAGCGGGCGAGCAGCTCGACCGATCTAACCGGTGCACCGGGACCACCCGGCTGGGAGGGTCACACCATGTTCCTGCGCCGACGCAGGAAGCTGAAACAAGGGCTCGACGGGTCGACGATGGCGCTCGACTGGCGCCGAGCGCGCCATGATCGTCGGCGTCCCCCGCAATGCACGGCACCTGTTGACGCAGCTCGAGAAACGCGCCACCGCCGAACCCCAGTACGTCGAGCACATCGCCGAGATCGTCCGGGAGCTCGAAGACGACCCCGCCATCGTGTCCTTTGGTCTGTTCCACACCCCGGAACACGCGCTGTTGGGTGTCGTCGTGGTGGTGGGCAAGGTGGGGCTCGTCCTTCTCGATGCGCAGGACAGCCGTCCCTATGCCGAGTTCCGGTGGCCCACCCTGTGTCGGTTCGACGTGCGACACGTCCACAACTACCAGGTCGTCGGCCTGGCCTGGTACGACGGGTCACAGGACATCTCCGAGCGGCTGAGCTCGGGTACGCCGCTCGAGCTTTCGGAGATGCGGTTCGCCTACATGTACATGCACGCCGACGACGAGCTCCTTGCCGAGATCCAGGGCGCCTTCGACGAATCGTCGGTACCCGAGGAGATGCACCGCCGGCCCCCGTTACTCTGACGCCGTCGTCCACGCGACCCGAGCCTCTCGGCGACGTCGCGGCCGGTGCACTACCGTGGCCGCTGTCGTAGGCGAGGTACAAGGAGACCGCCCCCATGGACGTCCGGTCGATCGAGGACATCGCTCCCACCATCGAGCACAACGGCACCACCCCGGTGTGGTGGCTGGTCCCGCCCCAGGAGATGCGGGCCGCAACCGAAGGTGGGTTCCTCGAGCTCGTGAGCGAGTGGGAGATCGCCGGTGGTGGAGCGGTCGACGCGCACTCGCATCCGACCCACGAGTTCTATTACATCATCGCCGGCCACGGGATCATGAAGATCGCCGACGAGGAACGCGAGGTCCACGCCGGCGATCTGGTGTACACCCCGCCCGACACCACCCACAGCATCTGGCCCGCCAGCGAGCACGCCCCGCTGCGTGGCCTCGCCTTCGCCATCGGGGTCCCCGGCGCCGGGAAGGTCGACTACTCCTGACGCTGGGGGTTCAGAGCTTGTCGATGAGTCGTTCGTATTCCTCGCGCACGTCCTCGTCGATGACGACGGGCCCCGTCCCGGCCCAGTCCCGGTTGGCGCGGTTCCTCTTGACGCCCGAAACCCAGTACTCCTCGCCCGTCTCGATGTCGGCGTGGTTCCCCCGGATCCCGCCCCCGGGGATCTTCCGCAGGGCCTTGTCCCGGTAGTAGATGGTGCGCCCGGTCTTCGAGATCTGCACCCGCCCGATCCAGGCCGGCCCGTCGTCGTCGTCGAAGCCGGTCTTCAGCTCGAGGTACATGATGCGGGTCTTCATCGGCCTCAGTACACCCAGAAGGCCGTCCCGATGGGTGCGAGGTTGTTGGCCCAAATCCAGTCGATGGCCTCGTTGCTCACGCGGGTACAGCCGTGGGACACCGGTGTGGGGGGGACGAAGGTGTCTCCGTGGATGGCAAAACCGGCGTCGAAGAACTTCGGCCGCCACAGCGATCCGAGCGAGTCGACCACGAGGCCGTTCACCTGTCGGTAGATCGTGAAGTGCCCGGTCGGGGTGATCGCCACCGAGGTGACCCCGTCCTCGGTGTAGGTGTAGCCGCCCCCGGTGGAGGTGTTGAGGACGAAGTCGATCTTCCCGTTGGTCACGAACATGACCAGATCGTCCTCGAGGTCGACCTCGATCACATAGCCGGACGTGCTCCGCGGTTGCGGCAGGACTCCCGCGTCGAGCGCGGCCTGCGTGGCGGGCCCGACCGCACCGGTGCGGCTGAGGCCCGCCGCTTTCTGGAGGGCATAGACGGCCTGTTGGGTGCTGTCACCGAAGACACCGTCGGGGGTCCCGAGCCAGTAGCCGAGCGCGGACAGGCGCTGCTGGATGGCGAGGACCGCCGCGCCGTGGGCGCCGGGACCGACGGGCGCGGAGAGGCTGGGCGCGCTGGGGAGGAGCCAGTAGCCGCCGCCGTCGGGAGTCGCCGCGATGTCCTTCACGGGATTCTGCAACTGCTGTCCACCCATCGACCCGAAGAACGGGGAGTCCCCGTAGGAGAACACGCCGCCGTCCGACGCGGCCAGCCAGTAGCCGTTGCCGTCGGGCATCGCCGCCATGCCCACGATCGGGGCGGTGAGATGCAGGTTCCCCGTCGACCCGAGGTACCGGGCGGTGCCGTAGGAGAACACGCCGCCGTCCGACGCCACCAGCCAGTAGCCGTCGCCGCCGGGCGCCGCGCTCATGCCGACCATGGGCTCGGTCAGTCGTTGACCACCCATGGACCCGATGAACGGGGCGTCGCCGTAGGCGAAGATCCCGCCGTCCGACGCCACGAGCCAGTAGCCCTTACCGTCGGGCGTCGCCGCCATGCCCACGATGGGAGCGGTGAGATGCAGGTTCCCCGTCGACCCGTAGAAGCCGGCGTCGCCGTAGGCGAAGATCCCGCCGTCCGACGCCACGAGCCAGTAGCCCTTGCCGTCGGGCGTCGCCGCCATGCCCACCACGGGATCGCGCAGCGCCTGTCCGCCCATCGACCCGAACGACCCGGCGTCACCGAAGCTGAAGATCCCGCCGTCGGATGCGACGAGCCAGTAGCCCATGGCATCGGGGGTGGGGGCCATGCCCACGACCGGGCCGTTGAGCGCCACGCCGGCCATCGATCCGAAATAGCCCGCGTCGCCGAACGGCACCGGTTGCGCCATGTTGTCGGGGTACGCCGTGGCCGCCGTCGCAGGAGTCGAGGTTGCCAACGCCAGGGCGGGGACGATCAGGGCACAGGTCGCCAGGGCTGCGCCCAGCGTCGTCCAGCGGCGAGAAGGGGAGGGGGGCATGGCACAAGGCAAGCAGTTCTTCCGATGGGCCGCCAACGCCGGGCCCTCGTAGGCTCGCGCCGCTCCGGGCACACGGCCAGGGGGACGGGGGTCTGATCATGGTCGAGTCGGCTGGGCCTCTCCAGGACGGTGGCGACCTGCTCGACCCCGACGCCTTCCGGGACCAGCGCCACCACGACGTCTTTCGAGCCTGGCGCCGGGCGGACCCCGTGCACTGGCACGTCGACAGCGCCGGCACCGGGTTCTGGTGCCTGACCAAGCAGGCCGACGTGCAGATGGTGAGCCGGGACCCCGAGACCTTCGTCAATGGCCGGGGCTTCACCCTCGTCGACATCGATCCCGAGGACTCACAGGGGAAGATGATGATGCAGATGCTGCCGGGGATGGACCGCCCCGAGCACACCCGCTACCGCCGCATCGTCAGCAAGGGGTTCTCACCGCGCACGCTGCGACTCGTCGAGGACCATCTGGCGCTCAAGGCGCGGCGCATCGTCGACCGCGTCGCCGGCCGCGGCTCGTGTGACTTCGTCGAGGACGTCGCCGCCGAGCTCCCGCTCCAGGCCATCGCCGAGTTGGTGGGCGTGCCCGAGCGCGACCGGCGCAAGATCTTCCGATGGGGCAACACGATGACCGGCATCGACGACCCCGAGTTCGGTGGGGACAGGGATGCGGCCATGGTGGCCTCGGCCGAGATGCTCGCCTACGCCGACGAGCTCCGCCGGCAGCGCTCCACCGATCCGCGTGACGACATCGTCACCATGCTGACGGGGGCGACGACCGACGCCGACGGCCTGACCGACGCCGAGCTCGCCCTGTTCTTCCTGTTGCTCGTGGTGGCCGGCAACGAGACCACCCGCAATGCGACGTCGCACGGCATGCGCGCCCTCATCGAGCACCCCGCCGAGCTGGAGAAGCTGCGCCGGGACCCGAGCCCGGACCGGATCGCGCGCGCCGTCGAGGAGATCCTCCGGTGGTCGTCGCCGATCCTGTACTTCCGGCGCACCGCCACCCGTGACGTCGACGTGCGGGACAAGACGATCAGGGCCGGCGACCGGGTGGTGTTGTGGTACGCCTCTGCCAACCGCGATGAAGAGGCGTTCGAGGACCCCTTTCGCTTCGACGTCGACCGCTCGCCCAACGACCACGTCACCTTCGGGGGCGGAGGTCCGCATTTCTGCCTCGGCGCCGGCCTGGCCCGGATGGAGCTCCGGCTCATCTTCACCGAGTTGGTCACGCGCCTGGCGCCGATCGAGCTCGACGGCCCCGTGGAGATGTTGCGCTCGAACTTCGTGGGGGGCATCAAGCACATGCCCGTCCGTTGGGCCGTCCCGGCCTGAGATCAGCGCCGGCCGATCACCGCCGGCGCCGTCACACCAGCGGCCACGGGTAGTGGTGGGTGTCGGGATCGGGCACGGGGAACCGTCCCGCCTCGAGCAACGCGGCGGCGCGCCGTCCTACCGCCTTGACCTCACGCCCCGAGAGCAATTGCGCCAGGGACTCGGGGGGTGACTGGGCCACCCGGGCGAGGTCGCCGACGAGGGCGGCGGGCAGGGGCTGGCCGGCGAACTCCCAGATCACCGTGCGCAGCTTCGGCTCGGCGTGGAAGCACAGGCCGTTGTCGATGGCCCAGATCCTGCCGTCGTCGCCGAGGATGCAGTGCCCGCTCTTGCGATCGGCGTTGTTGGCCACGACATCGAAGGCGCAGATCGCCATGAGCTGGTCGTGGTAGTCCTCGTCCTCCACCAGGGTGAAATGGTGCTGCGAGAAGTCAGCCGGGATGAACAGCTGCAACGACCCGGGGCCGAGAGGCGCGTCCGTCGCGCTCGACCGTTTCGGGGACGATGCCCCAGCCGAGGGCCCGCGACAGCTCGAAGGCGGCGACCTCGCGCCGGTAGATGGCCTCGGGGAAGTCCCATAGGTGGCGCTCCCCGCGCCCGGGCTTGTACACCGCGCTCGCCTCGTCGTCACCTCGGACGCACGTGGCCAGAAAGGTGTGGTTCGAGCTCCACGGCATGCGGCCGACGATCTCGACGTCGCCTTCTGCCAGGAGCGTCAAGTGGCGGGCGGCCGGTGACCGTTGGTCCTCGGGCACTCGTGTCCGGAGGGATCGAGGGGGCCGCCGCACAGCGGGCACGGGGGGCGCCCGGCTTCGACCAGGGTGGTGGCACGGATGGCGAACGCCGCCGCTTGGGACCGGGTGATCGTGAACCGGGCCATGTCGCCCTCTTCGTCCTCGGCCACGAGCTCTTCGGCGACCAGCACGATGCGGTCGAGCGCGTCGTCGTAGCTCACCCCGAGCGTGCCGATCACCCAGTGCGGATCGGCGGGCTCTTCGATCTCGAGGTCGACGGGGAGGTCCTCGGGACGGTCGAGATCGGCGAGGAGACGGCCGAGGTACTCGGCCAGCACCGACACCTGTTGCTTCTCGGCCTTCAAGGTGACGACGGTCCGCCCGCTGCGACACTGCAGGAGGAACACCCGCTCGCCCACGGGGCCCTCGGTGCCGACGGTGAAGCGATCGAGGTCGCCGAGATCGAGGGCCGGACTCACGACACCGCCAATTCCGTGAGCGACGCCGTGGCGTTGACGCACAGGACGTAGGAGCCCGACTCGCCCCGTACCAGCCCCGTCACCGAGCACGGAGACACCGCCAGCCTCTGGAAGAGGTCGAGGGGGACCCCGGCGGTGGCCGCCACGGCGGCCTTGATGGGATCGGCATGGGACACGGCCACGAAGGTCTCGCCCCGGTGCCGATCGGCGAGGCGGTCGAGGGCGGACACCATGCGCGCCTGCATCTCCATGAACGACTCCCCGCCCGGGAACCGGAACGAGCTGGGGAAGGCCTGCACGGTGCGCCACTCGTGGCGCCGGCGCAGGGCGGAGAGCTTCGCACCGGTCCAGGCGCCGAAATCGCATTCGAGGAGTCCCCGTTCGATGCGCACCCGCAGACCGAGGCGGCTGGCAATGGGCTTGGCCGTCTCCATGGCGCGCTCGAGCGGGGACGCGTACACCGCCACCGGCGCCTTCTTGAGCGCGGCGATGCGCTGGGCGGCCTGGTCGGCCTGGGCCCTGCCCTCGTCCGAGAGATGCAGGCCCGGGGCCCGACCGGGGAGCACCGTCCCGGTGGTGGGCGTCCGTCCGTGCCGGACGAGCAGGGCAACGGCAGGGGCCGGATTTCGGCGGGTGGGCACGGCGCGCCATCGTACGCTGTCGGCCGTGGACGTCCGGCCGCTCGACGAGCTGACCAGCGAGATCACGCAGTGCCGCCGCTGTCCGCGCCTGGTGGCGTGGCGGGAGGAGGTCGCCTCGCAACGACGTGCGGCCTTCGCCGACCAGGTCTACTGGGGTCGACCCGTGCCGGGCTTCGGCGACCCCGACGCCACGGTGGCGGTGGTGGGGCTGGCGCCGGCGGCGCACGGCGGGAACAGGACGGGGCGGGTCTTCACCGGGGACCGTTCCGGCGATTGGCTGTTCGCGGCGCTGTGGCGGGCGGGGATGGCGAACCAACCGACGAGCGTGGCCCTCGACGACGGGCTCGAGCTGTCGGGGGCCTATGTGCTCGCCGCCGTGCGCTGCGCGCCACCGCAAAACAAGCCCACTCCCGGCGAGCGCGACGCGTGTCGCCCTTACTTCCGGCGCGAGCTGGCCCTGCTCGAGCGGGTGCGGGTGGTGGTGGCGCTCGGCCAGTTCGCTTACCAGGTCGTGGCCGACGAGCTGGGGCTGCGACCGCGACCCAAGTTCGGCCACGGGGTCGAGGCCGCCGCGCCCGACGGCCGGACCGTGATCTGCTCGTACCACCCGAGCCAGCAGAACACCTTCACGGGGAGGCTCACCGAGCCGATGTTCGATGCGGTCTTCGCCCGGGCCCGCACCGTCGCCGGATCGAGCTGACCGGCTAGATGCTCGACGAACGACGCAGGTACGCACGCAGGCGCAACTCGTCCCCCGTGTCCAACGCGTCGAGCAATCCGCCCAGTGCAGAGAACCCCGACTCGCCGAGCTCGACCCGCAGCTCGTCCTCGATCGCCCGGGCCGCCGCGCCCTGGAGTGCCAGATAGTCGATCCCCCGGGGAGTAAGGACGACCGATTTCTCCCTCTTGCTGGTCATCGAGTCGGACACCTCGACATAGCCACGATCCTGGAGGTGCGCCACGACCTTGCTCGCGCCCTGTCGGGTGATGCCGAGCTCTCGTCCGATGGCCGAGATGGTCGATCCCGCCTTACCCGAGCACACGCGTAACACTCGGCCATCGGGGAACCTGCGCTCGCCGAATCCCGCCTCGGCCATGGCACCGTCCAGCCGAAGCTGGTAGCCGAGCCAGGCGCGCCGGAGCGCGGCGCCAAGGCCGAGAGCTGTCGACGAACTACCCGGTGCGTGGCTGTCGGGGATCACGAGGCGGATGTTAGCAAACTGTGAACTTAGTTGACAGTTTGCCTCGGGCGCCGGATACTTCGAGCATGCGGCGCGCGGCCATCACCGGGGACCCGGGTGGCGCCCATGTCGTCACCGCCTCCTGCATCGTGGGCGTTCTGGCGTTCATACTCAGCGCCTGTAGCGCCTCGCCCGCACAGCCGGCCGCGTCTTCCTCCGAACGGGTGGTCGGCGGCCCGAACGGTCACTACGTGGTGGCGGCGGGAATCCACAAGATCAAGCACATCATCGTCGTCGAGCAGGAGAACCGCTCCTTCGACAGCTACTTCGGAACCTACCCCGGGGCGGACGGCATACCGATGCAGAACGGTGTACCCACGGTATGCGTCTCCGCGCCCTCAGGCGGCTGCCAGAAGCCCTATCACGACACCGCCGACGTGAACGGAGGTGGGCCGCACAACGCAGGGAGTGCCCGTGCGGATGTTGACGGGGGAAAGATGGACGGGTTCATCGCGCAGGCGGCCAAAGGGAAGAAGGGGTGTGGCCAGGGCGCGGTCGATAACCCTGCATGCTCGAACTCCGCCACACCCGATGTCATGGGGTACCACACGGCGGCAGAGATCCCGAACTACTGGCACTACGCCCAGGACTTCGCGCTCGATGACCATATGTTCGAGCCGGTGGCGTCATGGTCGCTCCCTGACCACTTGTACCTGGTCTCGGGTTGGTCGGCGCGGTGTTCGAGCTCTGCGCCGTCGAGCTGTGTCAACGAGAAACGAGGGCCGTACACGCCGGCGCAGATGCAGAAATACGTGGACCAGGCCATCGACACCGGGACGGCGGACATCACCAACGCCTGGACCGACATCACTTGGCTCCTTTATAACAGACACGTCTCGTGGGCTTACTACGTGCAGACGGGAACGCAGCCCGATTGCGAAAACGACTCGGCGGTGTCCTGCCCACCGGTGGCACAGAGCTACCTCACCCCTGGCATCTGGAACCCGCTCCCCATCTTTGAGGATGTACAGAAGGACCACCAGATCCGAAACATTCAGCCCCTCGACAACTACTTCTCGGCCGCCAAGCGGGGGACGCTTCCATCGGTGATGTGGGTCACGCCCTCGCAGGCTGACAGCGAGCACCCACCCGGCAGCGTGCACCAGGGCCAGGCCTACGTCACCGCCGTGATCAACGCCGCGATGAAGAGTCCTGACTGGGGCTCGACCGCCATCTTCTTGCAGTGGGACGACTGGGGCGGCTTCTACGACAACGTCGTGCCGCCCCCCGTCGACCAGAACGGCTATGGGCTGAGAGTCCCGGCGATGGTCATCTCGCCGTACGCCAAGGCTGGGTTCATCGATCACCAGACCCTCTCGAGCGATGCCTACCTCAAGTTCATCGAAGACGATTTCTTGGGTGGGTCCCGCCTGAATCCCAGGACCGACAGGCGCCCCGATCCCAGACCCGACGTCCGCGAGGACGAAAAAGTCCTGGGCGACATGGTCAACGATTTCGACTTCAACCAGGCGCCACGCGCCCCGGTCCTGCTCCCGACCAACCCTCCCACGGACTCGCCGAGCATCCCGGCTTACTTCAACGGTTTGGGCCCATGCGTCGGTTGCACCGCTACGCCACCGAGCACCTAGAGGGCTTGCGATCGGCCCCAAGGAGGGCAAACCCTGCCCGGACGATGGCCCCCTATCCGGCGACGGCACCTTTTTTGGGGTTCGAAGGGTCCGGTGTACCCGGTAAGACGTCCAGAGCCATTCGGGTGTCCGATAGATCCGTCTGAGCGATCCCGGTCGCTTATGCCGAGCGAAGTTCGGCCGTTGGCGCGCCACCCGGCAATGCCGAGCGGTCCAGTTGGTAGGCTGAGCCCTCCGACAACGGGTGTTTTGCGCTCCCCAGGGTGGCCTGCGACCCGGCAGGCGTGATGGTCCCGACTGAGATCATCACTGCGGCTCCCCCAGTCGACTGGTCACTTGCAAGAACCACGATTCGAGGGACGCTTGGACTTCATGGATCCCGTACACGGGGACTTCGCCCACGACCAAGACGCGGTTGATCTCGGCCACCACGTCGCGGCCCGTTCCGGCCGGAAGGGTGACTCTCAGCCCGTCCGGGTCGACGGCGACCTCGGCCCCAATGTCAGCGGCGTCGACGAGGGCGCGGGCTCGATCGGGATCGGAGCAATCGACCTGGACCATGAGCGACGCCCCGGCTAGGAGTTCCGAGATCGCCCCCTGGCGGACAATCTTGCCCCGGTCCACGATTGCCACCGCGTGGCAAGTGCGCTCGACTTCGTCGAGGAGATGCGAGGACAACACCACGGTCCGGCCCTCGACCACCAGCGACAAGATCATTTCCCGCATAGCCTGCATACCAGCTGGGTCAAGGCCGTTCATGGGCTCATCCAAGATGAGTAGGTCGGGGTCCCCGATCAAGCAGGCCGCAACGCCGAGACGCTGACGCATACCCATCGAGTACTTCGACACACGGTCGTCGGCGCGTTGAGCGAGACCGACACGATCGAGCGCCGACCCGATACGGTCCCGGGCAGCGGGCTCGCGTGCGGCGGCGAGGATCTGGAGATTCTGGCGCCCGGTCAGATGGCCATGGAATCGCGGCTCGTCGACGATGGCTCCGACCCGCGCCAGGGCCTTATCGCGATGCCTGGGAACCAGGTAACCGAGCAGGGACATCGTGCCCGCGTCGGCGTGGGTGAGGCCCAGGAGCACCCGAATTAGCGTGGTCTTGCCGGCGCCGTTTGGGCCGAGGTAGCCGAAGGCGCATCCTCGGGGGACCAGTAGCTCGACGCCATTTACGGCGACGTTTTCCCCGAAACGCTTCGTGAGCCCATGAGTCTCGACCGCCCATCCGTCGCGCGAAATGCTACGTCGGACCGCGGAATGAGCAGCCGGTGATCCCTGCGGCGAACCAACGTCACGATGGGCAGGGTCTCCCCCAGCCGGTCCCTGGGATGGCAGATCCGGGTTGGTGCCATCGGGGATTGCGCGCCACTCATCGTGCAAAGGCTCCGAACGAGATCGCCTCCTCTTGACGATGCGATACACCGCGTAGACGAGCCCCGCGAGAACAAGCGGGGGGAGAAGGCCGGGTCCCATTATCTGAGTCGGGACTGCCGCACACGGAGAAGATTACCCTGGTCCCTTCTTGGCAATCGGCATCGTCCTTAAGCGATCGAGCGCTGCAAAGCTCGGATGAAATCCCATGGGAGTGGTCACACCTCGGCATGACTGGTTCGAGTTGCAAAGGAGGACATACGTGCCAGTGCCGGGGGGGGTCAGGACCGCAGGTCGATGGTCAGGACCGCAGGTCGATGGTCCGAACCCACGCATCTAATCGGGGGGTATGCGCCCCGGTGTCTTCCTCTGTGTTCGAGAGGTTGCACCGGCTTCGGGTAACCGGGCCGTCCGGGATCACAACCGCCGAGCGATACGCGTGGCCTCGCTGATTGGTTGACGATGCCAAGTGGCGCATCACCGGCAGTTGTTAGCGGTGTGAACGCCATCCCAACCCACACCAACCCGGGGTGATCCCGCCTGGTACGGCGGCCAAGAGAGCCAACCTGCCGGGGCACGCAGATCCGGCAGTTGCTAGCGGTCGCGCCATGGGTTCGGTACCGCTTGCCAGCGGCAGCACCGAACGCTCATGCGACGGAAGATGACGACCACCGAACCGGTGGCAGGAGATGGCCGTTCAGCGTCGGATAGCAGTCGGGGATACCCGCCCGTCCTAGCCCCGAGGTGCGAAGAACTCGAGTGCGATGTTGTCGGGGTCTCGAAATGACAATGCCGAGTAGGAAGGTGCGTCCACGATGCCACCGTTGGGGATGCCGAGCTCGTTCAGGCGGATTTCCCACGCTCTTAACTCATCGCGGTTGGCACAGCCGAAAGCCAGATGATCGAGACCCGGCCGGCGCTCGTTGAACGGCTGCGTGCTGTTCAAATCAGGGAACTGAGTTAGACCGACGATTGTGTCGCCCGTAAGCCAAGCGACACGCTTGAAAGGACCTGTGTCCTCGTCAAGGATCGGGTCCGAGCCGAACAGAGCCTTGTACCAAGGCACACTCCGTTCGAGGTTCGTAATCGTTAGTGCCACGTGAGTAATCGCAGGGAACTCTGGCATGTCTTTCGGCACCTCGTGAATGCAGCGAATGCCGCGTCTTTTGGCTGGCAACTCTCTGGGAGTAAAACCTATCTGGCAGCACAAGTCCCCGCGCTAATGGCGGCGGGAGGCGGCGATCGCATCCCCTTCTCGGGTGTGTGCCTTTTCCCTCACCCGCAGCGCCTCCAGTTGCTCGTAGAACGTCGAGCGGTCGACAACCCTTGGTAGAGATCTGCTCTCATCCTGGGACATCGGCACCACGCCTGATCGCTTCCTAGCGGCTATGGGTGGTACCCGCCAAGGTAGCCCCAATCGGGCTCGCATGAGCAGACCACAATCCCCGAAGTGCTGGTCGGGGACGCTCGCGACCGTAAGCACGACCCGGTACCTCCAACCGGATGCTGTGAACGGGGGCACGCGCAAACTGCCGGTCCCGACCGACGTCTGAGATCATCGGCGAGGGCGGCACCTTCCCCAGTGGCCGGGCACAGCCCGGTCTTCGATCTCGGCAGGGCGTTCCGAGATCATGACCACGTCGCGGATCTTGCCCTGGCCTGTCGGCTGTCGGTGCCCTTTCGGCCGGCGCTGGGCCCGGCCCTGGCGCAGACAACGAAGGAGCTTCTGGCGCAGGGCCCCTCGGCCCTGGACGAACAGCGACATGTAGCTGGTCTCGTGGCTCACCCGCATCTCCGGATCATCGGGGAACGCCTCGGGCAGCCAGTCGGCGATCTGCTGAGGCGACCAGCGCTTTTCCAGGTTGCCCTCCACCACATGGCGCAGCTTCTTGCACCTGGCCAGCTTGGCCGGTCTCGGTCGTCGAGCTCGCCTGCGGGCGGAGGCTTCCGCCTCACACGCCCGGTAGCGATGACGGCCGCCGTTGGCGGACACCTCTCGAGAGACCGTCGATGGAGCACGTCCGAGACCGTCTGCCACATGCCGCATCGAGAGCCCCTTGGCGAGCCCACGGGAGATCTCCTCCCGCTCGGCCAGCGACATCCGGGCGTCGGACCACACCGTCGGAGCGAGCGGACGAATACCGCCGGTCTTCTGGATCAGGTCGTGAACTCCACCTTGGGACCGACCGATGGAACGGGCGATCGACCGCATCGACTCGCCGGCCTCAAACCGGTCCCACACCTCGGACTGCTCCGCACCAGAGAAACGCAACTGCATCCCAGACCTCCAGGTCGGCGACAGCTCCCAATGATCGCCTCACTGGTGCGTGGATGGCTTGAGACCGCCGGGGATCCCGGTCGCACCGCGTCCGTCTGACCTGACTCGAAGCCGCCTCTCAGGCAGAATCCGACGTGGAGGTAACCGAGATCTTCGGGGACCTAGACAACGTCTGGAGCACCACGCAGTAGCGCTCGGTCGTGGACACGAGATCGGCTACCTCTTCGGCGGTTGCCGAGGTCCTCAGATCGAAATTCAGGCGAATGGCGGTGAAGCCGATGGGAGCATCCCGGTCGACGCCGAGCGTTCCCCGAAAGTCGAGGTCTCCCTCAGCCCGGAGGCTGCCTTCGACGCTCAGGCCCCGATTGATCGCTACCGATCGCAGGGTTACACCCGCGCAGGCAACTAGGGCCTGCAACAACATGTCGCCTGAACACGCCAGGGTGCCGTCGCCCCCGGTTGCCGGATGGAGTCCTGCCTCCACCATTGCTCGGCCGGTTTCGACCGAGCATGAAACGTCCTCGTCGCCCAGCCGCCCGTCCGCGTGCAGCGTGATGAGCGCTCTCGCCGGGTTCTCCCGGTACTCGGCCTTCAGGGGCGCCTGAGTTGCTCTAAGCAGCTCCCGATCCACTTGAGCCTCCTGTTCGATGGCCGCTCGACCTTAGATCGTCGACGCAGCGGGAACGCCAGATTCGCTCGTCGAGCCGCTCGGAATGCCGAAACGGGGTCGAGGTTCTGGCAGCCAGCCAGCAGAGCCGGAGGGCGTCCGGTACTCGATGCGGGCTCAACCCATCGACGCAACAGCCGGGGCGAGACGTGCGATCCAGTACGCCTCTCCACGGAAGGGATCCGCCCCACAAACGCGGCTGAGAGTGCGACTCCTCTGACCGGCTCGTTGGCCTCCGCATGAGTCTCGAAGCGAATCCCGCAGAGTTGGCTGCAGATGGCTCTGGGCGACGTCCGCTATCGGCCCGGCTCGGCCGTCCCGGTCGAGCGCAGGAGCATCAGAGGGTAAAGGCCTAGGCTGGTTCCTCGGAGCGAAGCGCTCTTACGCGAGGCCGAAAGAACCTTACGTCATGAGCCCATGTTGAACACCCGGCGGGAGCTGTGATGGCGGTAGCGGTTCAGATTGACGTTCCAGGCGTCACGCTAGAGCAGTACGACGAGGCCATCGAGTTCGCGGGCTTTTTGCCCGGAGGCCCTCTCCCCGCCGGGGGCCTGTTCCACTGGGTCGCCAAGACCGACGCTGGCATCCGCATCGTCAATGTGTGGGCCTCACACGAGGAGTTCGACCAGTTCGCGGAGACCCAAACCGCCATCATCGAGGAGATCGGCGTCGACCCGGCCTCCCTCAAGCTCGAGTTCTTCGAGGTACACAACCACCTCTCGGGTGGCCGGAGTTAAGGGGAATGCCGGCAGACCACCGACTCTTCTTGGCCAAGCGCGGCATCGACTGACCCGGGATCGTGATAGCAGCGGTGATTTCGATCGGCCTGACGGACATCGTGAACTGTTCGGGCTCTGGGTCCCGTGCGACAATCCGCGTATGCGAAGACGCAGGAATGCGATCCTCGTCGGGTTGATACTGGCCGTCGGGGCCTCGGCGTGCTCGCCCGGCGTGGCATCACCACCGAGCCAGGGCAGTCGGGCGACAACCACAACGACGCTGACCCCGGCCCCGTCAACGACGACGACGCTGCCCGCGGCGGCGGAACCGTTGTCGGCGGTCTCGACCCCGCGATCCGGAGTGCTCGGCCACGTGACGATCCGCGCCACCGCCACGCTCACCGGGATACCGGCCACGGGGACCGGGCAGCTCGAATTCGACGTCAGTCCCGGTCCCTACAACCAGGGCCAGCCCGCGTCAGCGGAGCCCGTGCCCACGCACGGACCCGGCGTGTACTCCATGCCGACGGGGTACGCGCCGTATCGAGCCGGCAATTGGTTCGTGACCGTCTTCTACGAGCCGAGTCCCAACCAGGGGACTCGCCCTGTCCCGACGCTCAGCGGCATGCCCGCACCCGACAACCCACATCCCGACGCCGATCTGGTCACGGTCGTGACGGCTTCCTAGCGCTCCAACCTCTGACCGGCACCGAAGACCACCGGAGCCGACGGTTTCTGGACAACTACTGTTCTCGGCGTGTGGCCCCAGGGTTCGGCCCCATTGGCCCTCGCAGCCCTTCTCCTGAGCGCTTGTGGTACCGGTGTGGCCGCGACGACTGCCACGACCACGAGTTCGACATCGCCACCCGCGGCGCCTGCGTCGACCACCGTCCTTCCGGTTGTGTCATGTCCGACGTCCTACGGAGCAGGCAATGGCACGAGCCCGTACGTTCCCCGCCAGCTCCCCGCCGAGGGGTCCGTCACCGGAGTGCGCTTCTACTCGAATGGCCTGCTCACCGTCCTGGCTCCGACCGGGTGGAGGTGCGGCGCCCTCGTCGCCGCCGACGGAGGACAGCGTCTCGACGCCTACCCCGCCGGCCAGCCCGACTACAGCACCCACGACGCTCCGGCCGGTGCCGAATTGGTCCAACTCGATGTGGACTACACCGGACACGGACCCGGTGCCCTCTTGATCTGCCCTCTCTTTCCTGGCTCGCCCGCGGTCACATTCCTTCAGGGCGCTCCGCCGTGCCCGACCCTGCCGTCAGCCGAAACCACGTCCCGTCTCACCGACGACATCGTGGCCTTTCGGGACCCTCCGGGCGTCAAGGGCACAGGAGCCGGCTCGGGTGGACCCTTGGCGTCGTCCGGGGACGCCGTGTATCCGCGCGTCGGAACGAACGAACCTTCGGGCGGTGTGTCGGTGGCCGTGCTCTCCTGCACGCTGCCGTCCGAGCTGAGAGCTTCGTGCCAAACCGTCGAGTCCGACTTCCTCGTTCGGAGAGCGCCCGGCTACACCGGCGGCGGATAGGGAGGCGTACGGCTCGGCGGGCTGGCGCTTTGCCTGCCTGGCGCCTACGGGCTGGGCGTCAGGAGGGTGTCGGGGTGAGACCCGGACCCGTCACCGCCGTCTCGGGCCAGCGCCGCCTGCTCACCCGGGCGAGCTTGCGCAACAGCTCCAAGGCGCCGGGGTCGTCGTCGCCGGGGCGGGTCTCGATGACCCCGTCGGCCACCATGCCGGCCAGGATGTCGCGTCCCAGGTCGGTGCGCACGATGGTCAACGTCCAGTCGTTGAAGGCGCCGATGCCGCCGGTGGCGATGTCGGCGTGCTCGGCGGCGAAGTCGGGGCAGGACTTACAGCCTTCGCGTGTCCAGGCGTGGCCCTCTTTGAGGGGCACCTCGTGGTACCCGCCGTCGCGCGTCCAGATCTGGAACACGCCTTTGATGTTGATCTTCGTGATCTCGCTACGCCCGAGGCCGTACTTGGCTTCGAAGAGCTCGGGGAAAATGGCGTCGTCGAAGGTCTTGGAGCACAACAGCCCGATCGACAGGGCCAGGCGGCGCGCCACCTTGCCGGTCTTGCGGGCCTTCATGACGGCGGGGATCGACGCCTGGCAGCTCATCCCGACCAGGGCGATGCGCTCGGCGCCGTCGGCGACGGCCTGCGGATAGGCGAGGGTGTTGGCCGAGTACGTGTAGCGCGAGCCCGCCGCAGCCAGGACCTCGGCCCGATTGCGGGCCACGGCCGGGACCGCCTTCCAGGTGCCCTCGCCCTCGAGGGCCGACACCAGGGCGGCATCGATCCGGTCGTGCTCGAGCGCCCAGATGAGAATGGCCGACACCAGTCCCCCGTCCTGGCCCGAGGCGAGGATCTCGGGGTCGGTGGCCCGGGCCAGGACGATGTCGCCGGTGATGCCGGCCACCTCGTCCACGGTCCGCTCCCGGCCGAAGAGGAACGAGTCGATGTCGGTCTCCCAGTCGCGAAAGCGCGGGCACGCCCGGGTGCACATGGTGCAGCCCTTCACGCCGTGGGTGCAGTCGGTGGGACCGCCGTCCTCGTCGACCTTCCACGGCCGGTAGACCCCGCCCTCGTCGTCGTACTTCAAGACGTCGTGGGGGCAGGCGATGATGCAGCCTGCGCAGCCCGTGCACAGTCCGGACGTCACGACTTCTCTGTACAGGTGGGCCCAATGCGGCTTCTCGGGAGGCACGCCGCCCACAGTAGCGTCGGCGGTCGTGCCCGAGTTGCCCGAAATAGAGGCATATCGCCAGCTGGCCGAGGCTGCCCTCGGTCGACCGGTCGAACACGCCGTGCTCGGTGACCGGCGCTTCGTGCGCGGGCACAGCTCGCCCCGTCACCTCGTCGCCGCGCTGGCCGGCGTCACCTTCACGCGCGCCCGGCGTCACGGCAAGCTTCTCGTGCTCGAGATGGGAGGCCCCGGCGAGGGCCGCCGGCTGGGGCTGCGCTTCGGTATGACGGGCCGGCTCATCGTCGACGGGCTCGCCGGTGTGGAGCGGCTCGTCTACGCCAGTGAGCGCGACGTCTCGGCCTGGGACCGGTTCACGGTCCGCTTCCGCGACGGCGGTCGGATGGTGGTGCGCGATCCGCGCCTGCTCGGCGGGGTGGAGCTCGACCCCGACGAGTCCCTCCTCGGGCCCGACGCCCTCGACATCACCCCGGCGCAGCTGCGCCACGCCCTCGAGCACAGCGTGGTGGCGCTCAAGGCCCGGCTCATGGACCAGCACCGTCTGGCCGGCGTGGGCAATCTCATCGCCGACGAGCTGTTGTGGCGCGCCTCGTTCGACCCTCACCGACGTTCCGGCTCACTGACGCCCGCCGAACACCGCCGGCTCCATCGTCATCTGCGCCAGACCCTGGCCGTGCTGATCCAACGCGGAGGATCCCATCTCGGCGACCTCATTCCCGAGCGGGTCCCCGGTGGCCGCTGTCCACGCGACGGGACCGAGCTGGTGCGGTCGACGGTGGGCGGCCGCACGACGTGGTGGTGCCCCCGGCACCAGCACTGACCGCGCCCCGGTCACCGCCCCCGCCTGCGGCGGCGGCTCAGTCCTCGAGCTCGGCGAGGACCTTGTCGGCGTGGCCGTCGGCTTTCACGTGGTACCAGGCCCGCCGGACCTTGCCGTCGGCACCGACGAGGAATGTGGAGCGGATCACGCCCACCGACTTCTTCCCGTACAGGGTCTTCTCACCCCAGGCGCCGTACCGCTCCATCACGGCGTGGCCCGTGTCGCTGAGCAACGGGAAGCGCAGCCCGTACTTCTTCCGGAAGGCGACGTGCTTGTCGGCCCCGTCCGGCGAGATGCCGAGGACGGCCACCCCGGCGCGCGAGAAGGCCCGCAGGTTGTCGTTGAACTGACACGCCTCTTTCGTGCACCCCGGCGTGTCGTCGGCCGGGTAGAAGTACACGACGACCGGTTGGCCGGCGTAGTCGCGCAGCGACACCTTGGTGCCGTCCTGGTCGGGCAGCGTGAAGGCTGGCGCCTTGTCGCCGGGGCCGAGCCGGGTCTTGTCGTCGAGCGGTGCTTTCTTGTCGGGCAAGGCGGGCTCCTCGTGGTCGGCGGCGCCCCACCATGGCACAGGGCCCCACCCTCGGGCCCGGTCCCACCACGGTGTGGCCCCGGGGACGAGCCGGCGCCGGGCCGGGGGCACGGGCCGCCGACGGGTGCGCGAGACTCGGGGCCGCGGGAGCTCGGAGGTACCGGGCTGAGAGGGCGCCTCGCCGGCGCCGACCGTCGACCTGATCCGGGTAATGCCGGCGGAGGGAGGAACGACATGGCTGTTTCCGACGTGTCCGGTAACGGGGCCGACCCGGGCGACTTCAACCGTCGCAAGATCTACGTGGAGGGAACCACCGCCGGGGTGCGCGTCCCCTTCGTGGAGGTCACGCTGTCTCCGACGCCGGGCGGCGGGTCCGTGCCCAACGCGCCCGTCCTGCTCTACGACACCTCCGGGCCCGGCTCCGATCCCGGTGCCGGGCTGGCACCGATGCGCGCCGCGTGGATCTCGGGGCGCGCCGACGTCACCGAGCACGAGGGGCGCGCCCCGACCCGGCGCGACGACGGCCGCGGCGCGCGCTGCGGCGCGCCGGTGCCCCCGAAGCCTTCCCCGGGGTGCGTCGGCGTCCCCTCGTCGCCACCGGGCCCGAGCCCGTCACGCAACTGCACTACGCCCGGCGCGGCGAGATCACCCCTGAGATGGAATTCGTGGCCCTGCGCGAGCAGATGGACCCCGCTGTGGTCCGCGCCGAGGTGGCGGCGGGCCGCGCCATCATCCCCGCCAACGTCAATCATCCCGAGTCCGAGCCCATGGCCATCGGCCGGGGATTCCTGGTCAAGGTGAACGCCAACATCGGCAATTCGGCGGTGACCTCGTCGGTGGCCGAGGAGGTCGAGAAGCTGACGTGGGCCACCCACTGGGGTGCCGACACCGTGATGGACCTGTCCACCGGCCCCGACATCCACACCACGCGCGAGTGGATCATCCGCAACTCGCCCGTCCCGATCGGTACCGTGCCCATCTACCAGGCGCTCGAGAAGTGCGACGGCCGTCCCGAGGAGCTCACCTGGGAGCTGTACCGCGACACCATCATCGAGCAGGCCGAGCAGGGGGTCGACTACTTCACCGTCCATGCCGGCGTCCTGCTGCGCTACGTCCCGCTCACGGCCCGGCGCGTGACGGGCATCGTGAGCCGCGGCGGTTCGATCATGGCGGCGTGGTGCCTGGCTCATCACGAGGAGAACTTCCTCTACACCCGCTTCGAGGAGCTGTGCGAGATCCTCGCCTCCTACGACGTGGCCTTCTCGCTCGGTGACGGGCTCCGCCCCGGCTCGGTCGCGGACGCCAACGACCAGGCCCAGTTCGCCGAGCTCCGCACCCTGGGGGAGCTGACCGAGGTGGCGTGGCGCCACGACGTCCAGGTCATGATCGAGGGCCCCGGGCACGTCCCGCTGCACCGTATCGCCGAGAACGTGACCCTCCAGCAAGAGGTGTGCCACCAAGCGCCCTTCTACACGCTCGGACCTCTCACCACCGACGTCGCGCCGGGTTACGACCACATCACCTCCGCCATCGGGGCGGCCGTCATCGGCATGCACGGCACGGCCATGCTCTGTTACGTCACCCCCAAGGAGCACCTCGGGCTGCCCGACCGCGACGACGTGAAGGCGGGGATGATCGCCTACAAGATCGCCGCCCATGCCGCCGATGTCGCCAAGGGCCATCCCGGCGCCCAGGCCTGGGACGACGCCCTGTCGGCGGCGCGCTTCGAATTCCGGTGGGAGGACCAGTTCAACCTGGCCCTCGACCCGGGCACGGCCCGTCGCTACCACGACGCCACCCTGCCCGCGGCGCCGGCCAAGACGGCCCATTTCTGCTCCATGTGCGGGCCCAAGTTCTGTTCCATGCGCATCAGCCACGACGTCCGTGCCCTCGCCGACGCCGAGGGCGTGTCCCCCGAGGAGGCGCTCGAGCTCGGCATGCAGGCCAAGGCGCTGGAGTTCCGGTCGTCGGGGTCGGAGATCTACCGGGCCCCGGCCGAGTCCGAACCGGTCGTGTCGGGCAACGCCTGACCAGGCGGGGCACCGGAAACATCCTGTTCGGAGCCCCGACCGCTACACTGAGAGGCGTATGTCGCGGCGACGTGCCGCGCACCGGGGTCTTCCTCACCGGTTCTTCGATGGCCGCCAGCTCTGAGCGGCCGGGGCGGAGTCATCGAGGCGGGCCCGCCCCGCGGCCGATGGGCGGCCGTCAGCGAAGACAAGCGAGCGACACCACCGATGACCATGACCTCCAGGGGCCCGGCGGAGCTGGAGAGCTCCGATCCCGAGTTCGACGCGCCTGAACCACTTCCGGCCACGACCTTCGAACAGTTGGGCGTGGCCCCCGAGCTGGTGGCGGTCCTGCATTCGCAGGGCATCACTGCGCCGTTCCCGGTCCAGGCCCTCACCATCCCCGACGGCATCGCCGGGCGTGACGTGTGCGGCAAGGCGAAGACCGGGTCGGGCAAGACCCTCGCCTTCGGGCTGCCCCTGCTCATGCGGGCCGGCACGGGCGGCCCCGACAGCCCCCGGGCCCTCGTGCTCGTACCCACCCGTGAGCTCGCCGTCCAGGTGGCCGACGTGCTCGAGCCCCTGGGCAAGTCGACGGGACGGCGTGTGGTCGTCGTCTACGGCGGGGCCGACATCGAGCGCCAGATCAAGAAGCTCCACAAGGGCGTCGACGTCGTCATCGCCACGCCGGGACGGCTGATCGACCTGACCGAGCGACGCGCCGTGTCGCTGGCCAAGATCGAGGTCGTCGTGCTCGACGAGGCCGACCGCATGGCCGACATGGGCTTCCTGCCCCAGGTGGAGTGGGTGCTGCGCAAGATCGAGCGCCGCCACCAGACCATGCTCTTCTCCGCCACCCTCGACGGCGACGTGGACCGGGTGGTGAAGCGCCATCTGCACGACCCCGTTCGTCACGAGGTGGCGTCGGTGAGCGCCACGGTGGAGTCGATGGAGCACCGTTTCCTGCAGGTCCATCAGATGGACAAGGTGAAGGTGGTGGCGTCGATCTGCAAGGGCGCGACCAAGGCCCTCGTGTTCGTGCGCACCAAGCGGGGCGCCGACCGCCTCGTCGAGCAACTCGGTCGTGAGCGGGTGCGGGCCGCCGCCATCCACGGCGACCTGCGCCAGTCGAGCCGCGAGAAGGCGCTCGAGGACTTCACCGCCGGCCGGCTCCACGTCCTCGTGGCCACCGACGTGGCGGCCCGGGGCCTCGACATCGACGACGTCGACGTGGTCGTCCACTACGACCCGCCCGAGGACCACAAGGCGTACCTCCACCGCTCGGGTCGCACGGCCCGTGCCGGGGGCTCGGGCGTGGTGGCCACCCTCGTGCTGTGGAACGAAATCCTCGACGTCGAGCGGATCCAGAAGCGTCTCAGCCTGCGGGCCCCCATCGTCGAGATCTTCTCCAACGACCCCCGTCTCGCCGACCTGGCCGCGTGGCAGCCCGACAAGGGCGCCGCCTGAGCTCCACGCCTGCCCCGGACCGCTCGAACCGAGGCGACACCTTCCCCCGTGTGCGACACCCTGTGCGTCCGCGGTGGGCGCGGCATCCTGTTCGCCAAGAACTCTGACCGCCCCGTCACCGAGCCGCAGGTGGTCGAGGCCCACGGCCCCCGTCGCCCCGGCGGCCCCCTGCGCACGCAGTACCTCGAGCTCGACGACCCCGGCGCCGTCGCCACCGTCCTGTCGCGCCCGACGTGGCTGTGGGGGGCCGAGCACGGGATCAACGAGCACGGTGTGGCCATCGGCAACGAGATGGTCAACACCGTCGACGATCCCCGCCTGGCACCACCCGCCCTGCTCGGCATGGACCTGGTCCGCCTTGGCCTCGAGCGCGCCACCACCGCCGAGCACGCCGTCGACGTCATGACCGCCCTCCTGGAACGACACGGCCAGGGTGGCGTGGGGGACTCGGTCAACGACCTGTCCTACTGGTCGTCGTTCCTCATCGCCGATGCCACCTCGGCGTGGGTGCTCGAGACCTCGGGACGGTCGTGGGCGGCGCGCCCGCTCGATCGGGGCGGGGCCATCTCCAACCGGCTCACGCTGCGCCGGGACTGGACGCGCGCCTCCCCCGGGGTGGCGGCGGGCACCGACCTCGACACCTGGCGCGACCCGGCCACGCCGACGGGATTCGCCGACGGTCGGCTCGCCGCGAGCCGCGCCTTCGTCCAACACCGCCTCGACGCGCCGACCCCGGGCGGGGGATCGGCGGCGGCACGAGCGGTGGTCGCCCACCTGCGCGACCACGGCACCGGCCCGTGGGGCGCCCCGGGCGACCACGGGCCCGTCACCGCCGCCCCCGCGTCCGTGCACGCCGATGGCACCGGGGTGACGGTGTGCATGCACATCAGGGACTTCGAGGCCACGACGGCGTCGATGGTGGCCGAGCTCGCCGTCGACGCGCCCCATGACGGTCCCGGGCGGGCCTGGGTGGCGCTGGGCAATCCGTGCGCGTCGGTGTTCGTCCCCGTCGCCGCGCCGTCACCCTCGACCCCGGTGGCGTCGGTCCCGACCTTCTTCGCGCTCGCGGGATCGGCACGACGCTTCGCGGCGCTCTCGCGCGCCGCGGAGGCGGACCTGTCCACCCTCGAAACCGTGCGGGGGGTGCTGGCGCCGGTCGAGGCGGCGCTGTGGGACGAAGCCGATTCCCTGGGCGCCGACCCCGGTCTCTGGCACGCCTTCGCGGCGACGGCCGCGCACCGCGTGCAGGGCGCGCTCGACACCCTGGCCGTCATGGGCCTCGGCGTCACGGCCTGACCGGGGGCGACGGGGCCCCCGATAGGATCGCGCCGATGGCCGACGACGGACCCCGTCCCGCTCCGATGGCGCTCGACGCGCTCGAGGGCGTCGAGAAGATCCTGGTGGTGTGCGCGCACCCCGACGACGTCGACTTCGGCGTGGCCGGCTCGGTGGCGGTCTGGGTGAAGGCCGGCGTCGACGTCGCGTACTGCATCGTGACCGACGGGGACGCGGGCGGCTCGGACCGATCGATCTCTCGGGCCGACATGGCCGTGCTGCGACGCGAGGAACAACGCGCCGCCGCGGCCGAGGTGGGCGTGCACGACGTCACCTTCCTCGGCTACCCCGACGGACGCCTGACCCCGAGCATCGAGCTGCGGCGCGACATCAGCAGGCAGATCCGCCTCTTCCGTCCCGAGCGACTCGTGTGCCAGTCCCCCGATCGGCTGTGGGACCGCATCGGCGCCAGTCATCCCGACCACCTGGCCGCCGGTGAGGCGTCGGTGTGCGCCGTCTATCCCGATGCCCGCAACCCCTTCGCCCACCCCGAGCTCCTCGAGGAGGGTCTCGAGCCGTACGCCGTGGCCGAGATGTGGCTGACGGCGGCCCCGGATCCCGACCGGGCGGTCGACATCACCGACACCTTCGACCTCAAGATCGCCGCGCTGCGCCGGCACCGCAGCCAAGTGGGCGAAGGCGAGTGGCTCGATGAACGCATCCGGACCTGGGTGGACGGCGCGGCCCGCGCCGCCGGCCTGGGAGAGGGTCACCTGGCCGAGCTGTTCAGGGTCGTCGCCACTCCTCCCTGACGTTCCCGTGCCGTCGGATCGTCACGTGCCATCACCGTCGCGTCCGGGACTCCCCTGGGTCGTGGCGCAGCACGCGCCGAACGAAGGCCCCGGCCTTCTCGCCGAAGCCCTGGACGCCGCGGGCGTGGACTTCGATGTGGTGCGACTCGACCTCGGCGACGCGCTCCCCCCGCCGGCGGGGATCGGCGGCGCGGTGATCATGGGGGGTGCGATGGGTGTGCACGACACCGACGAGTTCGCGTGGCTCGACACCGAGCGCGAGTGGATCGCCGAGGCGGTCAGGTCCGACGTGCCCGTGCTCGGGGTATGCCTGGGCGCGCAATTGCTGGCGAGCGCCCTGGGTGCAGCGGTGACGACCGGGCCGGCACCCGAAGTCGGGGTGGGAGCGGTCGAGCTCACCGCCGAGGGTCGAACCGATCCGGTGCTCGGTCCCGAGGGGGCTCGGGTGCCGGTCATCCACTGGCACGGTGACACCTTCGCCGTGCCCGACGGCGCCGTGCGCCTCGCCACCGGGGACCGCTACGTGAACCAGGCCTTTCGCTACGGGCGTTCGGTCTACGGCCTGCAATTCCACATCGAGGTCGACGACGCCATGGCCGAGGCGTGGGCGCCCGATCTCCCCGCCGGCGTCAGCCTCGACGACGACGGGCGACGCGCCGTCGAGGCCGTGGGCCGGCGCGTGCTGGGACGGTTCGTCGCCGCCGCCACGCGGCCCTAGCCGGCCTCAGACCGGCGTCGGCCTCAGACCCACTGCAGGTCGTCGTCGGCCTGCTCGGTCACCCGCGCGCACGTCGGGCAGTACCAGCGCACCTCGAGAGGGGTGCCGCACGAGCGATGGTGCGGGCCCTCGACCTCGCCGCCGCCGTCGCGGGCGCCCCATCGTCCCAGCAGCCGCAACGCCCCGGCGAGGTCCCGGCCGGCCTCGGTCACCCGGTACTCGACGCGGGGAGGCCGGTCCGAGTAGCGGGCGGCCACCACCAGCCCCTGGTCCTCGAGACGCCGCAGTCGAGCCGTCAACACGTTGGGCGCCACCTTGGGAATGGCCTCTTGGAGCTCCGAGAACCGCCGCGGCCCGTCGAGGAGGGCGTCGACGACGAGGAGGGTCCACCGGTCGCCGACGGCGGCCATGGCGGCGTCGAGTCCTGAGGTCACGTCGTCGATCCTGGCATGCGGCTTCGTCCGGAGCGGGTTCCCAACCATCGTCCACCATGATAACTTGCAACTTGCAAGTGACTAGCTCCGCTGTCGATGTGCGAGGAAGTGCAGGTCAGCGGGAGATCCGGAGGTCGGCGATGGCAACGGTGGCAGAAGAGCTTTCGAGGTCGGTGGCGGACATCGCCGCCAAGGTGACCCCGTCGGTGGTCGGCGTCGGGGCCGGGGGGAGCGGTGTGGTCGTGGGGGCGGGTGTGGTGGTCACCAACGCCCACAACCTCCGCCACGAGGATGTGGTCGTCACCTTCGCCGATGGCCGGCGGGCCGACGGGCGCCCGGCCGGGGTCGACGTGGACGGGGACGTGGCGGTGGTGTCGGTCGATACCGGCGATGCTCCCGCCCTGCCCATCGCCGGGGGGACCGTGCGCAGGGGAGACGCCGTGGTGGCCCTGGCCAACCCGGGCGGTCGGGGCCCTCGTGTCAGCGTGGGCTTCGTCTCCGCGCTCGACGTGGACTTCCGGGGACCGGGGGGCGGGCGCGTGCGGGGCGCCATCGAGCACACCGCGCCCCTGACGCGTGGATCGTCGGGAGGGCCCGTGGTCGACGTGCTCGGCAACCTGATCGGCATCGACACCCACCGCGTGGGCGACGGCTTCTACCTCGCCCTTCCCGCCGACGAATCGCTGCGGTCCCGCGTCGACGCACTCGCCCAGGGCGAGGTCCCTCGGCGTCCTCGGCTGGGTGTCGCCATCGCCCCCCGGCGCGTGGCCCGACGCCTGCGCCAGTCCGTGGGCCTCCCCGAGCGCGAGGGGCTCCTCATCCACGCCGTCGTAGAGGGTGGCCCCGCCGATCGGGCCGGGCTGCGCCAGGGCGATCTCGTGGTGAAGGTGGCGGGGTCCGACGTGACGAGCGTGGACGAGCTGGCCGCCGCCCTCGAGGCGACCGAGTCCGACGCCGTCGATGTGCTCGTGGTGCGCGGCGTGGACGAGGTCACTGTCGCCGTCGACCTCGCCGGCTGACGGGGGGCGGCGCCGGCGCCGACCGGGCCCGAGGTTCGCCCCGCCCGCGCTGCGCGTGGCAACCTGCTCTTCCCCGGGAGACGGGCCGGCCCGGGCCGACGCTCGAGCGCCGATGGAGGACGTCACCATGGTCAAGCTCACCTGTCTCATCCGTCGCAAGGAGGGGATGTCGCCCGAGGAGTTCCACGCGTACTGGCGCGACCATCACGGACCCCTCGTGCTGTCGACGCGCAGCGGGAGCCACGTCCTGCGCTACGAACAGCACCACCGGGCGCTGAGCGACTACGGGCCCAACGACGACGGCCAGTACGACGGGGTGACCGAGCAGTGGTTCGAGTCCATGGAGGAGTACCAGGCCCACGTGGCCGAGAAGGACTTCGCGGATGTGTGGGCCGACCTCCCCAAGTTCCTCGATGTGGACCGGCTGGCCTTCGTCGTCACCGAGGAGCCGGTCGTGATCCTGGCCGGGCGCTGACGCGACGGTCAGGGCGAGGTTCCGGCGACGACCGGTGCCGCCAGGTGGATCGCACCCATCGACCCCAGGAACCCGGCGTCGCCGTAGGAGAAGATCCCGCCGTCTGACCCGAGGAGCCAGTACCCGCCGCTGCCCGGGCCGGCGACGACGGCGACGACGGGTTGGCTGAGCCGGAGCCCACCCATGGAACCGAAGAAGGGCGCGGCGCCGAAGGTGAAGATCCCACCGTCGGACCCCACCAGCCAGTACCCACCACCCTGCGGCATCGCGGCCATGCCCACCACGGGGGCGGCGAGGTGGACGGCTCCCATCGATCCGTCGAAGACCGCGTCACCGAAGGCGAAGATCCCGCCGTCGGCGGCGACGAGCCAGTAGCCCCGTCCGTCGGGGGTCGACGCCATGCCCACCACGGGCGCGGCGAGGTGGACGGCTCCCATCGACCCGTCGAAGACCGCGTCACCGAAGGCGAAGATCCCGCCGTCGGCGGCGACGAGCCAGTAGCCCCGTCCGTCGGGGGTCGACGCCATGCCCACCACGGGCGCGGCGAGGTGGACGGCTCCCATCGACCCGTCGAAGGGCGCGTCGAAGGCGAAGACGCCGCCGTCGGCCCCGACCTCCCAGTAGCCGCCGGTGGCGCTGTCCGCCGCGCCGCCCGTGATCGCGGCGCGCAGCACCCTCCCCCCCATCGAGCCGGCAAAGCGCGCCGCGCCGAAGGCGAAGACCCCGCCGTCGCGGGAGAAGAGGTGGTAGCCCTCGGGGGTCTCGCCCGCGTCGACCACCGGCGTGCCACCCGAGAACGTCACCGGCGCCATCCACAGGCTTCGGAATTCCCCGCGGCCGTAGGAATAGTCGCTGGTGGGGCCGTCCCACGCCCCGTACGCCATGAACCAGTCGCCGGCGGGATCCTGGAAGAGCGACGCACCACCGGGACCCAGACGGGCCGCGTCGGAGTGGAGGATGGGGGCACCGGTGGGCTTGGTGCAGGGGCCGAAGGGACCGGCGCAGTCGGCATACCCCACGCCGTAGCCGGGGCTGTTCCAGATGCCGCCGGAATAGAACAGGACGTAGGTGCCCGACACCTCGACCATGGCGGGCCCCTCCACCGTGGACTCCCACGCCTGGTCCTGGGTGAGCACGGCCCGGGGCGACGATGCCAGCGACATGCCGTCGGGTGCGAGCAGCGCCACCCAGATGAACGACGGCGCCGGCGACTGACCCGCATTCGACTTCCAGTACAGATACAGCGCGCCCGACCCGTCGACGAACGGCTGCGGATCGATGGATCCGCCCAGGCTCGTCTGGCACACGAGCGGCCCCAGGGAGGTGTCGATGAACGGGCCCGTCGGGTCGAGGGCCGTGGCGACCGAGATGCACTGCGCGCCGGTGGCCGCCACCTCGGTGGCGTAGTACATGACGTACTGGCCGTCGAGGACGACGACACCCGGTGACCACGTGCGGCCCGTCTCCGACCACGCCGGCAGGACCGGCAGGGCGTCCCCCGCGGGTTGCCAGTGCTGGAGATCGGTCGAGGTCAGCACCGGGATGTGCCCTTGGACCCCCGCCGTCGTATACGCGTAGTAGGTGGTCCCGACCCGGATGACGTCGGGGTCGGGCGCATCGGCGTCGTACACCGGCGCGCCCGCCTCCGGCGCGGTGCGGGGTCGGAGCAGCGCGCCGGCGGGTCTCACCCCGACCGCCACCACGCCCAGGACGAGGGCGCCCACCACGGCGAGGGCGAGCGGGGCGCGTTGCCACGGCGCGATCCGGGTCATGGACGGAGTCGGCGGCCGGGCTGTGGTCTGTGACGGTGCCGGTCGGGGTGGGTGGACGCCGGGGGCGGGATCAGCGAGCGAGCTGGCGCAGGACGTAGGCCAGGATGCCGCCGTGGCGGAAGTACTCGGCCTCCATGGGGGTGTCGATGCGGAGGCGTGCGTTGAATTCGACGTCGCCGGCGCGCACCGCGATCTCCTTGGGGACGTCACCGGCGCGCAAAGCGTCGAGCCCGGCGATGTCGAAGGTCTCCTCGCCGGTCAGTCCCAGGCTCGCCAACGAGGTCCCGTCGGTGAACTGGAGGGGGAGGATCCCCATGCCCAGGAGGTTCGAGCGGTGGATCCGTTCGAAGCTCTCGGCGATGACCGCCCGCACACCGAGCAGGGCCGGGCCCTTGGCCGCCCAGTCCCGTGACGAGCCGGATCCGTACTCCCTTCCGGCCAACACCACCAGCGGGACGTTGTCGGCGCGGTAGCGCATCGCCGCGTCGTAGATGCTCATCTGCTCACCGCTCGGCAACAGACGGGTGACACCGCCCTCGGTCCCGGGCGCGAGCAGGTTGTGGAGGCGGACGTTGGCGAAGGTCCCGCGCATCATGACCTCGTGGTTCCCCCGTCGGGCGCCGTAGGAATTGAATTCCGAGGGCTCGATACCGTGCGCGGTGAGATAGACACCGGCCGGCGAGCTCGGCCGGATCGACCCGGCCGGGGAGATGTGGTCGGTGGTGACGCTGTCGCCGAGTATGGCCAGGACGCGCGCCCCCACGATGTCGCGGACCGGGGCGGGCTCCGCGCTGAACTGCTCGAAGAACGGCGGGCGCAGCACGTAGGTGGACCGATCGTCCCAGCTGAACGTGTCACCGTGGCTGGTGTCGATGTCCTTCCACCGCTCGTCTCCTTCAAAGACCGAGGCGTAGCGGGTCCGGAACATCTCCGAGGTGACGGCCTGCTCGATCACCGCTGAGACCTCACCGGGTGTGGGCCAGAGATCGCGCAGGTACACGGGCCGGCCCTCGGTATCGGTCCCGAGGGGATCGGTGGTCAGGTCGAGGTCCATCGTGCCCGCCAAGGCGTAGGCCACCACGAGGGGGGGCGACGCCAGGTAATTGAGCCTGACGTCGGGATGGATGCGGCCTTCGAAGTTGCGGTTCCCCGACAGCACCGCCGCGACCGACAGGTCGCCGCCGTGGACGGCCTCGGAGACGCCGCTGAGCAAGGGGCCGGAGTTTCCGATGCACGTCGTGCATCCGAAACCCACGAGTTGGAACCCGAGCGTTTCGAGCGGCTCGAGGAGCCCGGCCCGTTCGTAGTAGTCCATCACCACGCGCGAGCCGGGCGCGAGGGAGGTCTTGACCCACGGCTTGGACCGCAGTCCGCGGGCCACGGCCTTCTGGGCCAGCAGCCCCGCCGCCAACATCACCTGGGGGTTGGACGTGTTCGTGCAACTCGTGATGGCCGCGATCACGACGTGGCCGTCGGCGACCTCCACCGGCTCGCCTCTGTCGCCGGGTGCCGTGGCCACACGCAGGGTGGTACCCGCGCCCGGGTCCGGCCCGGCGGACACCAGCGACTGCCGGAACCCCGCCTGGGCGGCCGTCAGGGAGACGCGGTCCTGGGGCCTCGACGGTCCGGCCAGGCTCGGCTCCACGGTAGAGAGGTCGAGCGTCACCAGCTCGGAGAACACCGGCTCGGGGTCCCCGGCGCGGTGGAACATGCCTTGTTCCTTGGCGTACGACTCCACCAGGGCCACGTGCGCCTCGTCGCGTCCGGTGAAGCGGAGGTAGCGAACCGTCACGTCGTCGATCGGGAAGATGACGCAAGTGGCTCCGTACTCGGGTGCCATGTTCCCGATGGTGGCCCGGTTCTCGAGCGGGAGCTGGGCCAGGCCTGGTCCGTGCACCTCGACGAACTTCCCCACGACCCCGTGCTGGCGAAGCAGCTGGGCGATGGTCAGGACGAGGTCGGTGGCCGTCGTCCCCTCGGGCAGCTCCCCGGTGAGCCGCAGGCCGACGACGGGGGGCACGAGCATGGTCAGTGGTTGGCCGAGCATGGCCGCCTCGGCCTCGATGCCGCCGACGCCCCAGCCGAGCACCCCGAGCCCGTTGACCATCGTGGTGTGGGAGTCGGTCCCCACCAAGGTGTCGGGAAAGGCCTGGCCGTCGTCGGTGGCGAACACCACACGAGCCAGATACTCCAGGTTGACCTGGTGACAGATGCCGGTTCCCGGCGGCACGACGCGAAAACCGTCGAAGGCCTGCTGGGCCCAGCGCAGGAGTTGGTACCGCTCGATGTTGCGTGCGTATTCGATGTCGACGTTGGTGGTGAACGACGAGGCGAGGCCCGAGGACTCGGCGATGACGGAATGATCGATCACGAGCTCGACGGGGACGAGCGGGTTGATGGCGGTGGGGTCACCGCCCAGCTCGGCCAGGGCGTCTCGCATGGCGGCGAGGTCGACGACACCGGGGACTCCAGTGAAGTCCTGCATCAGCACGCGCTCGGGTGAGAAGGCGATCTCGGTGGTCGACGCGATCCCCGACTGCTGTCGGGCCGCCCATCCGGCCACGGCTTCGATGTCCGCGGCGTGGACCTGGCGTCCGTCCTCGTGCCGGAGGAGGTTCTCGAGGAGGACCTTCATGGCATAGGGGAGGCGGGCGACGTCGAACCGCCCCGCCAGGGCGTCGAGCCGGTGGACCTGGAATGTCCTGTCGCCGACGGCGAGGATGGCGCGGGTGGAGAAGCTGTCGGAAGAAGGGGAGGCAGCGGCCATGGGCCCATTCTGCTCCCTGCCGGGTGGGGTTCGACACCCCGGCCGCCGAAGGCCGGACGCTCGAGGTCCCCGGTGTAGCGTGGAAAGCGCTCGCCCTTGGGAGTGACGCCATGTTTGGGCTGGACGACCGTGCTGGAGGTTGTCGCCCCGTACAGGCCCGACGCCTCTTCTGAGCCTCGTCAAAGGACCCTCATGGCTGTCGTGGTATCGGCTCGGCCCTCCCTGCTCGGGGAGTCCGGCGCGCCCGAGCCCATGGGGCCGACCCGGTGACCACCGCCGACTCGAAACGTTTCTGGGCGGTGCTGTCGGGAATGGACGATCATGAGCCTCCGTCCCTGGAGACCTTGTGTCGGGGATGCGTGGCGCTCCTGCCGGTGAGCGGCGCGGCGCTGTCGCTCATGGCGCCCGCCCACGCCCAGAGCGTCGCCAGCGCCTTCGACGGACGCGCTCGAGCTCTCCAGGACCTGGAGTTCACCCTCGGGGAAGGACCGGCCCTGGACTGCTACGCCCAAGGCGCGACCGTCTTGGTCGACGACGTGCAGAGCCTGGCCCCGCGTTGGCCGCAGTTCAGTGCGGCGGTCGCCGCCATGGGAGTCCGGGCCGTGTTCGCCCTCCCGCTGCAGACCGCCGCCACCCGGATCGGGGTCCTGGTCCTGTACCGGGACGAGGCGGGCCCTCTGGCCGACGGGGTGCTCGACGACGCCATGGAGGTCGCCGAATTGGTCACGCAACTCGTGCTGGTCATGCAGTCGGAGGCCGCCGCCGAATCGGTGGCCTGGGCCCTCGACGTGGCGGACCACCGCGCCGTGGTCCACCAGGCGACGGGGATGATCGCCGTCCAGATCAACGGGGATGTCGACGAAGCGCTCGTCCGGCTGCGGGCGTATGCCTTCTCCGCCGACCGGCCCATTCGAGAGATCGCCGAAGACGTGGTGACGGGCCAGCTACGGTTCGACGACCGGTGAGGCCACGTCACCGGGCCGTGCGTCGGCCCCGGCCCGGTTCCCGGCGCGAAAATGGGCCCGCCACCGATTCGTCGGCGGCGGCAGGCCAGACCAGTCGAGCGACCCGAAAGGAGCAGAGGGATTGACGATGGAACGGCGGGATGAATGGTTGGCACGGACGTTCGTCGAGCTGGCTGACACCCTCGTCGCCGACTACGACGTGGTGGACTTTCTCGCCACGCTGTCCGAGCGGTGCGTGGAGCTGCTCGACACGGTCGAAGTGGGTCTGGTCCTCCTCGACCGCCACGGCGGCCTGCAGGTCATGGCGTCATCGACCGAGCGCATGCGCGTGGCCGAGCTGTTCGAGGTCCAGAACGAGGAAGGGCCTTGCTTCGACTGCCAACGCCAAGGTGAGCAGGTCATCAACAAGCCTCTCGCCCGCACCGAGGGCCGGTGGCCGCGCTTCGGCCCCATGGCCCTGGACGCCGGCTTCCACATGGTGCACGCCCTGCCGCTCCGGCTCCGTACCGACGTCATCGGCGCCATGAACATCTTCGATACCGAGTTGCGAGAGATGACGCCGCAACAGGTGAACATCAGCCAGGCCCTCGCCGACGCGGCGACCATCGGCATCCTTCAGGAACGCAGCGTCCGGCACCAGATCGACGTCGCCGGGCAACTGCAGGGCGCGCTCAATTCGCGGATCGTGATCGAGCAGGCCAAGGGTGTCGTGGCCGAGCAACAGAAGGTGAGCATGGAGGAAGCGTTCGCGTTGCTCCGGGGTTACTCCCGCCACAGTCGCATGCCGTTGAGTGACGTGGCGGCCGCGGTCATCGATCGCTCGCTCCTTTCGGAGACACTGCGCTCGGTCAAACCGCTCGGACGTGACGTCCAGCGGCGCTCGAAAGACGCCGTGACGGTCCTGCGCGCCGACACGGGCGCCGACATCTGCGCCGACACGCTCGCCGGGGCTGATCGGTAGTTCACGTGTGCTTCTCACCTCAGGCCGACCTCGTGGGCGGTCTCGTCATCAGCGCCGTCGGCGTGGACGTCGTCCGCCACGTCCACCAACGGCGGAACCACATGGCCCTGGCTGCGCTGCCGCTCGTGCTCGGGGCCCATCAGCTCGACGAAGCCTTCGTGTGGTGGGGCCAGCAGGGCCACGTGCCGGCGGCCGTCGGCCACGTCGCCCTTTGGATCTACCTGTTGATCGCGTTCGTGCTCTTACCCGTCTTCGTCCCCGTAGCCGTGTACGCCCTCGAACCGAGCAAGCCTCGCAAACTCCTCATGGTCCCGTTCATCGTGATCGGGACCGGAGTGGCGGCTTGGCTGTTCGCGGCCATGGTGCGAGGACCGGTCGGCGTGACCGTGCACCCCTACCACCTCGCCTACACCATCAGACCCGGGCACGGGCTGCTCGTGGTCACGCTGTACGTGGTGGCGTGTTGCGGGACACTGCTGTTCTCGGGGGAACGCCATATCGTCTTCTTCGGCGTCGCTGAACCTCGTGGCCGTGGCCGTGATCGCCAAGTTGACGGTCGACGGGTTCGCCTCGGTGTGGTGCGGGTGGGCGGCGGTGACGAGCGGCGTCATCGCGTTGCACATGCGCTTCGCCCAACCCCACCGCGCCATGCCCTACGTCCTCACCTGACCTGTTCCATCGCCGGCTTTGGTTTGGCCGGCTCGACGGTCGTTTGCGGTCAGGGCCTGGGTCTCCGTCCGACGGCCGAGGTGCCGCCCGGAAGCGCCGTCGTGCAGGGTAAGATGCAATTAAACGTGTCGCCCAAGACCACGGTGACCCTGAACGCCCCCGCGGCAGCGGCTCCGATTGCTGCCGCGTCGGGCCCGAAAAGGACACCGTGTCACAGACCGTTCTCGAGAGGGTGCCCGCCCCCCGGGCCACCTCAGCTTCATCTGAGCCGGCGCTGGCCGGCCCGCCCCCCGGACCCCTCACCTCGGCGCGAATCGTGACGTCGCTGCTGGTGGCGGGACCGCTGTTGGCGTTGGCGGTCTTCATCCCGTTGGGTTGGGGCGGCACCAAGACGATCTGGGGCCTCGGCCTGGCCGTGGCGTTCTATCTGTTCACCGGCTTCGGGATCAGCGTCGGGTTCCACCGGCTCTTCGCCCATCGCAGCTTCTGTCCGCACCGTGCCCTCAAGATCGTGCTGGCCGTGGCCGGGACGATGGCGCTCGAAGGCTCGGTGATCAGCTGGGTCACGACGCACCGGCGACACCACATGTTCAGCGACCGACCCGGCGACCCGCACTCCCCGGTCTGCTACGGAACGGAGCACCCCACGATCACCCGCGGCTTCCTGTGGGCGCACGTGGGCTGGTTGTTCGCATCCGATCCCACCAGCCAGCAACGCTTCGCACCCGACCTGTTGCGAGACCCCGACATGGTGGTCGTCGACCGGCTGTTCCCGGTCCTGGCCGTCGTCTCATTGTTGCTCCCGTTGGGCATCGGCTGGGCCGTCACCGGCACCCTCGGCGGCGCGCTCGGGGTGTTCCTGTGGGCGGGCCTCATCCGGATGGCCCTGCTGCACCACGTCACCTGGAGCATCAACTCGGTGTGCCATCTGTGGGGACGCCGTCCTTTCACCACCGGCGACCACAGTGCCAACGTGGCGTCACTGGCGCTCGTGTCGTTCGGAGAGAGCTGGCACAACTTCCACCACGCCGCCCCGGCGTCGGCGCGCCACGGGGTCCTCGAGCATCAGGTCGATCTGGCCGCGGGGCTCATCCGGATCTTCGAGCGGGCCGGATGGGTCACCAAGGTGCGGTGGCCCACGGCCACCCAGATCGACACCCTGACCACCCGGGTCGAAGAGCCCCTCTCGGCCTGACCCCGCTCCGGCGGTCCGGTTGACACCGCGCCAGTCGGCGTCAGTCGGCATCGGTCGGCGTCGGTCAGTGAAACGCCTCGACGTGGCTCGCCCCGGCCACGAACAACATGCCCCCCGCCGCACTCACCGCCGCGAAGTGTTGCGGCGTGCCGGTGGTGAGCGGCACCGAGTACAGCGTGGTCCCGGTGGACAGGGCCACCCCGTAGAGCACGGACGCGCCGCCGTCGAGCGTCCACAGGACGCCACCCGCGATCGTGGGTGACCCGGCCTGGCCCGTCGGCGAGGTCCACGTCCAGCCGCGCGTCATGGTCGACCCCGGTCCCACCCGCACCTGGTCGATCGTCCCGTCCCCGCTGCACACGACATAGGCGTCGGGTGCCTCATAGGCGTTGCCTCCCCGGGAGTTGCACAGGTCGATCGACGCCAGCTGCCCGCCGATCCCACCCGAATTTCGTGGCGTCGAGGAGATAGGCGGTCTGTTGCTTGCCCACGATGAACAGCTGCGAGCCGCCGAGGAGCATCGCCGCGGTCGACCCCAGGTCGCCGTCGTCGGCGTTGTCCTGCGCCCAATTCGCCGGCGCGAAGTACTGGCGCTCGGCGAGCGTCGGGGACAGCTCGATCACGGCGTCGCCGTGGTCGAAGGGCCGCCCCGCCTGGGCGCTGCCGTTGCCCGTCACGACGAAGATGTCGCCTGATCCGTCGATCGTGACGCCGGCCGGGGCCCAGATGGCGCCCTCGTTGGCCGTGGGCACCTCATAGGAGAGCACGGTCCCGGCGCCGGACTCGGGCACGCCGACCACCCATCCGTGGTAGGAGCCGCAATCGCCGTAGTTTCCTCCGAAGGCGACGATCACGTGACCGGCGGACAGGGCGAGGCCGGTCCGCTGCAGCTGGGCCGCCGCGTTCCACCGGGGCTGGTCGACGTCCCGGGACCACAGGACCCGATGGGTGGCGATGTCGAGGGCCACCACGATGTGCTTCACCGACGACCCCGACCGCTTCTGGGCGAGACGCGAACAGCGTGCCCGAGGTGGGATCGATGACCATGGTGGAGGTGATGCCCACGTCGGGCGTGATGTCCCCGCACGGGAGCATGCCGGCGGGAACGGGGGCGGCCACGTGGTCCGACCACGCCACCGCGCCGGTGGCGGCCGACAACGCGTACACGGTGTTGTTCTCGGTGGCCACGAAGACCTGGCCCCCCGAGACGAGGGGCTCGCCGTAGACGGGCCCGTCGAGGGCCGGCGAGGTCCACGCCGCGGTCGGTGTGTGGTCGAAGCCGGGGTCGGCGGTATCGAGCGAGGTGCGCGAGACGTTGGCGCCGTAGGTGAGCCACGCCGCCGGCGAGGCCGGTGCCGTCGTGCTCGCCGTCGACGTCGAGGCGCGACCCGGCACCGTCGACGAGCTCGATGGGGCCGACGTGGCGGCGCGGGGCGAAGAGGACCCGGACCCGCACGCCGCGCTCACCATCGCCAGGGACCCGAGCACCACGGCGCGCACCGCGGTGGAGTTGGCGACTCTGACGGCCCGGGCGGCGGCGTTGCACCTCCGGGCCCGTGCCATGGGTGCGAGTCTTGTCGCTTCCGCGAGGCCATGCGGGCGCGGGGAGCCGCCGTCGTGCTGGACTGCTGGCCATGGCCAAGGTGCATCTCGGGTTCTTCTCCTTCACAGAAATCACGGACCCCGGCCAGCACCGGTCGTACAACGAATGGCACCAGCTCGACCACATGCCCGAACAATTCCCGCTGCCCGGGGTGGTCTTCGGCCAGCGATGGGTGTCCACCCCCGCCTGCCGCCGGGCCCGGGCCTACGACGATCCGACGTTGGCCCCCATCCACTACATGACCCTGTACCTGATGGGGGAGCCCGTCGACGCCACGTTGGAGCAGTTCCTGGCGCTCGGTGAGACCCTGCGATGCCGCCGGTCGCTTTCACGAGCACCGCCGGGCGCGCCTGTCGGGCCCGCTCACTGTCACCGGGATGGTGGCGGCGCCTCGCGTGCTCGTGTCACCGGACGCCATCCCGTACCGGCCCAACCGCGGCGTCTATGTCGTAGTGCGCGAGGGAGCCTCGCCCGATGACCGAGCGGCCGGCGCGACGTCGGGCCATGCGCACGACGAGGAGGCTGGCCTGGCGGCGTCGATGCTCGGGACGGACGGGGTTGCCGGCGTGTGGAGCTTCGCCACCGACGGCCGCTTCGACCGCCACGTCTGGCGTCCCGGCCCCAAGACCATCACGGTGGGCTACCTCGATGTCGACCCTGTCCCGCCGGCGGCGATCCTGGGCGATCTCGTGCACGGCGCCGTGGCGGGGAGCCCACGCCGGGTCCTGTTCGCGGGTCCCCTGGAGACGATCACGCCGTGGCAGTGGGACTGGTTCGACGACGAGGTCAACAACTGACGATCACCTTGCCGGTGTTGCCCCCCGGTGAAGAGGAGGTTGAGGGCGTCGGGGGCCCGCTCGAGCCCGTCGACGAGATGTTCGGCGTGCTTCACCTTGCCTTCGGCCAGCCACCCCACCATGTCGATCTGCGCCTCGAGGAACCGATCGAGGTAGTCGAGGACCAGGAAGCCCTCCATCCGTCCCCGCTTGATGATGAGATTGAAGATGTTGCGCGGCCCCGGCGGCCGGCTCTTCTCGTTGTACACCGAGATGGCGCCGCACAAGACGATCCGTCCCCGCAGGGCCAGCTGGGCGAGACAGCTGTCGAGGATCTCGCCGCCCACGTTGTCGTAGTAGAGGTTGATCCCCTCGGGGCACGCAGCGCGCAGAGACGCGGCGACGTCGTCGGTCTTGTAGTTGATCGCGGTGTCGAACCCGAGCTCGTCGACGATCCATGCGCACTTCTCGGGCGAGCCGGCGATCCCGACGACCTTGGTCGCTCCTTTGATGCGAGCGATCTGACCGGCCACCGACCCCGTGGCCCCGGCTGCGCCCGACACGACCACGGTGTCACCCTCTCTGACCTTGCCCACGTCGATCATGCCGAAGTACGCGGTCATGCCCGTGACGCCGAGCACGCTGAGCACCAGGGGTGGGTCGATCCCCGCCGGGATCACCTGCATGGACGCGCCCGCTTCGTCGGCGATGGTGTAGTCCTGCCAACCCGTGAGACCGACCACGAGATCGCCGACCGAGTACCGGTCGCTGTTGGACACCAGCACTTCACCGATGCCGGCGCCGCGCACGGTCTCGCCCAACTCGATGGGGGGGAGGTACCCGGGCGCGTCGTCCATCCAGGTGCGGATGGTGGGGTCCATCGACAGGTAGCGGACACCGATCAGCGCCTGGCCGGGCCCCGGCTCGGGCACGGGGCCCTCCCGGAGCTCCGTCGTGGTCGCGTCCACCATGCCCGACGGTCGGCTGACGAGGACGATGCGGCGATTCGTCATTGGCACCACTCCTTCAACTGCTCCACGGTAGAGAGCGGGTCGGGGCCGATGGGTGTGACGTTCAGCACGCTCACCCCCGCCTCGCGGTAGGCGGCGATCCGCTCCTGCACGTACCCGGCCGGCCCCACCAGCGACGTCAGCTCGAGGAGCTCGTCCGGGACGGCGGCGGCGGCCTCCTCCTTCTTCCCACTCAGGTAGAGGTCCTGGATCAGCGCCGCCTCGGTCTCGAAGCCGTAGCGACGAGTCAGGGCGTTGTAGAAATTGCGCCCCTTGGCGCCCATGCCCCCGACGTAGAGGGCGGTCATGGGCCGGGCGAACTCGCGCAGCTGTTCGAGGCCGTCGCCGATGGCGACCAGCCCGCCGGCGGCGATCTCGAGCGGGCCCAAGTCGGCGGCGCGTCGGGCGGTTCCGGCCGCCAGGGCGTCTCCCCAGACCTCGTTGGCCCGCTCGGGGATGAACAGGAACGGGAACCATCCGTCGGCCAGCTCGGCCGTCATCTCGACGTTCTTCGGCCCCATCGAGGCCACCCAGATGGGGATCTGGGCGCGGACGGGATGGTTGATGAGCTTCAGCGGCTTGCCCAGCCCGGTCCCGAGCCCGGGGGGAAGCGGGATGGGGTAGAGCCCCTCGTTGGTCAGCACCTCTCGACGCCACACCTTGCGACAGATGTCGATGATCTCGCGGGTGCGTTCCAGGGGCTGGGTGTACGGCACACCGTGCCAACCCTCGATGACCTGCGGCCCCGACGCCCCGAGGCCGAGGATGAAGCGGCCCTCGCTCAAGGCATCGATCCCGGCCGCGGTCTGAGCCAGGAGCGTGGGGGTGCGGGAATAGATGGGAAGGATGGCCGAGCCGATCTCGATCCGGTCGGTCTTGGCCGCGATATACCCCATCTGGCTGGGACCGTCGAGACCGTAGGCCTCGGCCACCCACACGATGTCGAGGCCGGCCCGCTCCAGGTCGGCGACGTGGTCGGCGGACTGCTTGACCCCTCGCGAGTAGTCGAGCATCGTGCTCAGGCGCATCGGGATTCCTTTCCTCGGGTCGTCCCTCGATGGCGTGGCCCCACGGCGTGGCGACGATTCACGCTCACGACCCGACCGTGGACATGCCACCGTCGACGGGGATGAGCGCACCGGTCAGGTACGCCCCGGCGCGCGACGCCAGGAAGATGGCCGCACCGGCCATGTCGTCGGGTCGACCGATGCGCTTGAGCGGCGCGTTGGCGGCGATCTGGGTACCGAAGGCCTCGAGCGTCGCCGCCATCATCTTGGACTCGAACGGCCCCGGTGCGATGGCGTTGACGGTGATCGCCGGCGCCAGGCGCTTGGCCAGGTTGCGGGTCAGTTGGTGCACGGCGGCCTTCGACGCCGAGTACGAGTAGGTCTCGAGCACCGAGACGAGGATGCCGTCGATCGACCCGATGTTGATCACACGCGCCGGGTCGTCCGGAGACGATGCGAGTCGCAACAACGGTGTCAGGAATTTGGTGGTGTGGAACACCCCTTTCACGTTCAGCGACAGCACGCGGTCCCAGGCGGCGTCGTCGAACTCCTCGAAGGGTGCGCCCCAGGTGTTGCCGGCGTTGTTGACGAGAACGTGCAGCATCGGCTCGCGCTCACCCAGCGCGGCGGCGAGCGCCCGGCAGCCGGGTTCGGTGGAGAGGTCGGCGGGCAGCGCGATGCACTCCCCGACGGCGGAGAGCTCGGCGGCGACCTCGTCACATGCCTCGGCCTTGCGCGACGACACGTACACCTTGGCGCCGGCTTCGACGAATCCCGTGGCGATCATCTTCCCGATGCCTCGCGAGCCCCCGGTCACGAGGGTGGTCTTGCCGGCGATGGAGAACAGGTCGGTCATGGTCGTCTGCGGCTCTCGGACGGGGAGGCGCCAGACGCTACCGTGCGATCGGGGTGTGCTCGAGTTCCCGGGCCCGGTACCCGTGCCAAGCTGGCTCCGTGGGCCGGGACGGGGCGAAGCGCAACAAGGAGCGCGCCGCAGCGCGCCGCGCGTCGACGCCTGGAGCCCATTCGTGGCGCCCGCGGCAGACGCCTCGCGCACACCCGGCTCACCACCCCCCGTGTCGTGGGGCTGGGCCAGTTCGCCCGGGGTCTGACGAGCCCCACCCGAAGACGTCAGTCGCGCCACCGCGTGCGGGCCTGGATCCTGTCGGCGGTCCCCGTCGTCGTGCTCGTCATCTGGGTGGTCGCTCGGATCGCCAGGCATCTCTGACCTCTCGTCACCCACCGGTGGCGGAGAAATGCTGGTAGTCCGGGCTCGCTGTCCACCGCCCTCCCCACGACCACCCCACCGACGCGAACGCGTCCACGAGCTCGCCGCCGCGGACCGCCATCCCGGGACGGACGTCGGAGCGGTCCAGGTACGGCGCTCCCGCCGGCGGCTGCACCTGGCCTCCCTCGAGGTACGGATTCTCGACCGGGTTCACGTCGATCGCCTCGCCGTAGGCGTGCACCGACCACGAAGGGGGCCCGGGCGCCACCGCGTCGCGGCAGTTGAATCCCGACGTGTTGTCGTTGGCCATGGACACGGGGTCCTGGCCTCCGAAGGCGTCTTCGGGCTGCATGGCATGGATGGGGAAATGCTCGGCGAAGAGCTCGCCGAACACCTTCAACACCGCAGCCGTCACGGCGCTGTTCACGACCATGGTGCCGACGTGCGGCTCGCCGTCGAAGCCCCAGTAGGTCATGGTGAGCAGTCGGAGCTGAGCCGGGCCCACGGGGCAGCCCGGCCTCCACGTGGCCGACAGCTGGGCGGCGTCGACACCAGCCACCGAACCGAGGAAGGACGAGGCGCGGGCCGGGGCGGCGGCCGGCGTGGCGGGGGCGGCGGCGGTGGTAGAGGGCTCAGGGGGTGCCGTGCTCGCCGTGGTGGGCGCGGCGGCGGGGGGCGTGGTCGCCGTCGACGAAGGCCCGGGGACGGCGGTGACCTGGGGGTGGGTATGGGGTCCGGTGATCCGGGCTGTACTGGAGCATCCGGCCAGTCCGAGCGAGAGGAGCACGGTGGCCGACACGACGGTGAGGTGGCGCCCGGGGCGCGGCACGGACGCGCACCATAGTCGGGGGCGCCCCGTCCCCGGGATGGTCGGTGTCGTCCTCCTCGTGATCCTCGTGGCCTCGTGCGGTACGGGCCGCCCGCTCGGCAACCGCCACCGGGTCGAGACCCGCCCGGTGCCGTCCACCACCACGACCGCCCCCGTCACGGTGCCCCCCACCGTGGGGACCACGGTGCCCACCACCGTGGCTCCGACGGAGCCGGCACCGGCGCCGGTCAAGCACACGACACCGGCACCCACCACGACGGCCCCCCGACCGGTTCCCCCGGCCCCGGCTCCGCCGCTCCTCGTCACCCGCCTGGTGGGCGTGGGCTCGGCCACCCAGGTGATCGCGGTGAGCGCGTCGGGGTACGGGCAGACGACGGCCACGTTCACCGCCTATCAGGACGACACGACGGGCTGGCGCCAGGTGTTCGGACCGTGGGAGGCCCGTATCGGCAGCGCGGGCTTCGCCCCCCCGGGCCAGAAACGTGAGGGCGACGGGCGCACACCCTCGGGGTCGTTCGGGTTCGACTTCTTCTTCGGCGTGCTCGGCGATCCCGCTGTCCAGTTCCCGTTCCGCCCCGTGACGGGGCGCAACATCGTGTGGGACGACGACCCGTCCAGCCCCCTCTACAACCAATGGGTGGACACCGACGTGTCGAATGCGGGCGCCGCGCCCGAGCCCATGGACGACACCCCCGTCTACGACTACGGCGCCGTGATCGCCTACAACATGAGCCCCACGGTTCCCGGGGCGGGGAGCGCCATCTTCCTCCACGTCTCCGACGGGGCGGCGACAGTGGGGTGCGTGTCGCTCCCGACCTCCGAGCTCCTCGCCGTCTTGCGATGGCTGAGCCCCGCCGCCCAGCCCCGGATCATCATGGGGACGGCCGCCACCATCGCCCCGTAGGCCGTGTGTCGCCTCGACACGGTGGGTCGCCGTAGCGTGGGCACCGTGGAAGACGTGTTCGGAGTTGTGCATCGTCAGCGCGCCTGTCGGGTGTTCGGAGACGAAACCGTCGACGACGACATCGTGGAGAAGGTCCTGGACGCGGCGACATTCGCCCCCAGCGCCGAGAACCGCCAGCCCTGGGTCTTCGTGGTGGTGCGCTCCGCTGCTCGTCGCGCCGCCATCGGTGCCCTCACACGCCAGGCGTGGGAGGGCGGCGGCCGCGCCCACTCCGAGGGCCGACTGTCACCGGCACTGCTCGCCGACGTCGACTCCGGGGCGAGCGGGGGTGTGGCCGAGGCCCCCGTCCTCGTCGTCGTGTGCGGTGACACCCGTCTCGGCGACCGGCGTGTCCTCGAGGCGTCGGTGTTCCCGGCTATCCAGAACCTGCTCTTGGCGGCCACCGCGCTGGGGCTGGGCTCGTCGCTCACCACCCTGCCGTTGGTGTTCGGTGAAGAGTTGGCGTCGATCGTCGCATTGCCGGCCGAGGTGCTGCCGATGGCGGTGGTCCCCTTGGGCTGGCCGGCGCGCCCGTTGTCGCCCCCCCGGCGGATCCCGGTCGCGCAGAAGGCGCATCGAGAGACCTACGGCGCCCCGTGGTGACAGCGGCGTAATCCCGCACAGGGTGCTCCGGCGCACCGTGTCGGGCTACGGTCGCCCCGTTGGTGGGAATGACGCCGGGAGGGGCCGCACCGTCCGATGCAACAGCACCGCTACTCCGTCGTCGTGGACGGGACACCGCCCGAGGTGTGGGAGCTCTTCTGGTACCGCGGCCCGCGCCGCCCCACCTCGTCGGGGGTGTCCATCGAGATCCTCCACCCCGGCGACGCCGTCGGTGAGGGCCTCGTCCGGCACTGCACCTTCCGCGTGCCCAAGTACCTGATGTCGGGCGGAGTCGGCAAGTCGTGGGAGTGGCTCACCGAGGTCAAGCCCCCCGTGTCGTGGAAATACGATGCGGTCGGAAAGCCCCTGTGGTCGATCGCCGAAGGCCGCACCCGGCTCGAGGACCTGGGAGACGGCCGTACCGAGATCCACTTCAGTGAGTCGTACCACGCCTTCAACCCGGTGTTGCGGGCGCTGCTCGAGCGCCGGGTCCACCGTTTCATCTCCAAGGACAACGACCGGCTCATCACGACGGCGATCAACGACGGCATCCGCAGGCTTCGAGCCGCTCGGGGCTCGGGGCCGGCTCCGCCCGAAGGTGGGCCCGACGCCGGATCGTGACGGCACGGAACCTTCTGCGGCGCCGACGCCTCTTGTAGGTGTGGAGCATCTCGTCCGGGCGGCCCGGCGAGGTGATGCCGCGGCCATGGACGCGCTGGTGCGCGAGCTGATGCCCTACGTGGGCCGGATATGCGGGGCGATCGCCCTCGACCGCGGAGACGACGCCATGCAGGAGACCTTCATCTCGGTGCTGCGCAACCTCCGATCGCTGCGCGAGCCCGCCGCGTTGTACGGCTGGGTGCGACGCATCGCGGTCCGAGAGGCGGTTCGCGTCGCCCGGAGCGGCCCCGAGGATGCCGTCGACCCCACCACGCTCGCCACCGGCGCCGTGGCCCCGATCGACGTGGCCACCGTGGTCGACGTCAGGACCACGCTGGCGGGCCTCGCTCCCGAGCAGCGCGCCATTCTCGTGTTGCGCGACGTCGAGGGACTGAGCGAGTCCGACGCGGCCCGGTTCCTGGGTGTCGCCGAAGGCACCGTGAAGTCGCGCCTGCACCGGGCCCGGTCCGCCTTCACCCGGAGGTGGGAACCGTGAGCGACCTCCAGCGCCAGTGGCCCGTGGCGGGGCTGGGCCCGATCGGGCGCGCCCGGGCCCTGGCCGCGTCGATCCCGAGTGCGGCGTGGGCCGAGGCGGTCCTGGATGCTCCCTATGGCGAGACCTGGCCCTGGATCACCGACCTCGAGACGTCGGTCCCGAGGTTCGACACTCAGGTCCGCAAGCTGCACGTGCTGGAGCGGACCCCGCTCGACGGGGCCGAACGGCTCCGGATCACGGCGTCGTCCTACGGGGTCGCCGTCCCCTTCGAGGTCCATCTCGAGGACGGCTTCTGTCTCATGCAGGCCCGGGCCCGCCTCTACCTCGTGGTCATGGCGGCCGAACCTCATGACGGGGGGCGCGCACCCGTTTCTTCCATCTCGAGGCGATCCCCCTTCCCGGCGCCCGGTTGGTGCGGGGGCACCTCCAGCGCGCCGTCGACGGTGACCTCCGCAACCTCTCCCGCCTCGCGGCGCGCGGTTTCTGAGGCAGTCTTCGGCGCGGCGTGTTCGGCGCGTCGCCCGTCGCGATCAGCGCGGGTTACCGGCGCCACCGGCACGCGCCGGTACTGTGCGCACGTGCCGGTCATGAGCGTCACCGAGCTCCAGGGTCTCCTCGACGGGACCTTCCCCGATTCACCGCCCCCGTACCTGGTGGAGGAGACGGGCGCCTGGGGGGTCAGGATCCGGCTCCCGGTCTCCGAGCAGCACAGCCGGCCGGGAGGAACGGTGGCGGGTCCGGCGCTCATGGCGTTGGCGGACGCGGCGGCCTGGCTGGCGATCCTGGCCCAGATCGGGCCGGTCCTCCTGGCCGTGACCACGAGCCTGCACATCGACTTCCTGCGCAAGCCCGCCCTCGTCGACGTGGTGGCCGACGGGCACCTGATGAAACTGGGCAGGCAGCTCGGTGTGGTCGACGTCGGGCTTCGCTCCGACGGGCACGACGAGCTCGTCGCCAAGGCGCAGGTGACCTACTCCATCCCTCCCCGGTAGCGATCCGCGATCGGCGATCGGCGATCAGCGATCGGCGGCCCGCTCGAGGAGGAAGGCACGACGAGGACAGGCCTTGGCGGCTCGCTGGGCGAGCTCGACCAGGTGACCGGGCACGGGCCCCCCGTCGACGACCGGGTAGCCCCATTCGTCGAGGCCGACGAGCTCGGGGAGGAGCTCGGCACAGTACCCGTAGGCCTCACAGGCGATCGGGTTCACCTTGATGAGCGGTGTCATGGCGTACCGGTCCGGCGCGCTCCCATGGTGGGCGGGAACACCGACGGCTCGTTCCCGTGGGCGCACGGTCGTCGCGCCGCGTGGGCGGCGACATCGACCGAGAAGACCGACAACGCACTGCGCACCATCCGGGCCACGCCGTCGGGGTGCCGGCACGCGCCGCGCCCGTCCACTGCCGCCACCCGCATCTCCAGCCGCTCCAGGGCGCCGGGACCGGCGGACCCGAGGGCCAGGTGCCCGAGGTCGTCCGCCACGGCGGGGAGGCCGAACGCACAGGGACCGCACTGCCCGGCACTCTCACCGGCCATGTAGCGCGCCAGACGGGCGGTCTCGGCCACACCGCAGGAGCGCCGGGTGAGGACCACGAGCACCCCCGGCCCCACCACGCCGCCGACGGCGGCGAGCGGGCGAGGCGCATACGGCGTGTCCAGCGCGGACCCCGACACCCAGCTTCCCCCGAAGCCACCGGTCAACACGGCCGCGACCTCGTCGGTCGGGCGGGCCCGTTCGATGATCGCGCCCAGCGGCGCCCCCATGGCGATCTCGTACACGCCGGGATGCTCGACCCCGCCCGACACCGTGACAAGGGCCGTTCCCGGTGCATCGGGGACACCAGCGGCACGGAACGACGCCGGGCCGTACCTGGCGATGAGGGCCATGTGCGCGAGCGTCTCGGTGTTGTGCACGAGGGCGGCACTGCGTCCGATCGTCAGGGGCGTGCGCTTGTCGGGCCGCCAGCCCGGCGAGCCGGGACCACCGTTGCACCACGACACGAGCGCCGACTCCTCTCCGGCGACATACCGCCCGGGAGGGCGCAGCACCTCGATCGACACCGGGGCCAGTGCCGTGCCCGTCCGTTCGGCGACGGCCCGTCCGACACGGTCGAAGGTGTCGCGCTGGTCGTCGGCGACGCAGACCACGATCCGGGTGGCCCCGAGGGCGCACGCGGCCAGCTCGGCCCCGTCGAGCACGAGATGGGGGACACACGACAGGAGGACCCTGTCCTTGGCGCTGGCCGGTTCGCCCTCCATGGCGTTGACGACAAGGGTGGTCTTCCCTCTCGTCGATCCGACGAGCCTGAGCTTGGTGGAGGAGGGGAACGACGCCCCGCCGCGCCCGGTGAGCCCGGATGCCTCCACCGTCGCCGCGAAGCGCTGGCACCACGAGGTGTCCCCGGGTCGGGGCAGCGGTGGCGCGCCGTGGTGGGCGAGATGGGAGGCGAGATCGGGGTTGCGACGCGCCCGCCAGGCGCCGAGGAGGGTGGTGCCTCCCGCCCCGCCGGGACCTTGCCAGTCAGCGGCGGTGGCGGACGGGGACGGAGCGGTGGTGGCTGAGGCGGTGGCGGTGGTGGGGGGCATCGGATAGCTCCTCGGGGTTAGGCGGAGAGATGTTTGACCGGGACACCGGGAGGACGGTTGTGCACCGGGGCGAACCCCAGCGCGATGCGCTTGCGCCCGACTGCCAACGAGAGCCGCCAGGCTGCGGCCCCCACCACGACGGCGATGCAGCCCACGGTCAGGTCGATCACCCAGCCCTGGCGCATGTCGGTCCCCATCCCGAAGGCGTGGGAGAGCGCCACGGGCCAGCTCAGGTAGGCGAGCCAGTGCACCGCCCTCCACGTCCCGGCGCGGATCGTGTGGCGGAGGTGGCTGGTCACCGCCACCGCCAGCAACAGGTCGAGCCCGACCGCGCCCAACGACACCCACACCGGTTTGTAGGACGAGGCGAAAGGCACCACGATCGCCGCCCACCCGATGTGCACGTAGGTGTCGAGGACGCTCGTGAGGATGTGGCACGCGAGGAACCCCATGGTGATGACCGAGAGCCGGCGGTGCAGGTCCTGGACCGAGAACCCCGGCCACCGCACGGTGGCGGCCCGGTTGGCGGTGAGGATGCCGAGCAGTGTGGTGGCGGTGAGAAGGACCAAGGCCACCAGGCCGGTCGCCCGCGTCGCGTACCAGAGGACGGGGGAGCTCATGACCTGGTCCCGATGGTGAAGCCCGGGCGCGGATCGCACCCGGTGTCGCACGGCCATCCGTTGAGGGCGACGACCTGTCCGTCGTGGCGCACGAGACGGGCCGGTTGCCCGAGCGCGACGAGTTTGGCCGGGGCGTGGCGACCCCACACGACCGCGGCCGTGCTCGCCGCGTTGGCGTCGACGCAGCTGTCGCCCGAGGCGGAGACGAGACGCCAGTACGGCGCCGCACAGTCCCCGGTGGAGGGGTCGACGATGTGGTGCATCGCCCTCCCGCCTCGCTGCCAGGTCCGCACCGAGGTGCTCGACGACGCGATGGCGCCGGCTTCGATCGAGACCACCTGGTCGACGTCATCCACCGGCGTCGAGGAGTCCGTGGCGATCCCGACGGCCCAACCGTCGGGAGGGGCGGTCCCGGCGGTAGCCACGTCACCGCCGATGCTCACGAGCACCCCCGTGGACACGGCGCGGGCGATGCGCATGGCGGCCCGATCGGCGACGAGGGCCTTGGCCGACGACCCCAGATCGAGGTGGGTGCCGGGGGGCACCCGCACCGTTCGGGTTCGCCGGTCGAGCTCGATCCGCCACCAACCCGGTGCCGGGCGGGGCGCGCCGGTGGGGCCGGTGCCCCCCGTCCCGAGCTCGTCGTAGTCGCGGTCGTAGCCCAGTGCCTCCATGGCGACACCCACGGTGGGATCCACGGCCCCGCCGGTGCGCCGCGCCACGTCGCAGGCAACGGTGATGGCGTCGAAGAGCAGGGCGCTGACACCGACCCGGGCACCGTTGGCGCGGTGCAGGGCCGACAGCTCCGAGTCCGACCGGAAGCGGCTGCACGTTTCGTCGATGGCGGCGAGCTCGTGGCGCAGGATTCTCGCTGCGGCCTCGACGGCGGCCGGCTCGGTGACGGCCACCAGGGCGGTGGTTCCGATGGCGCGCATCGATCGGATCCCCGGCGGCTCGGAGCGCGCGGCGTGGGTACCCTCGTCGACGGTGGGATGAAGCGCAGCCATCTCAGTGTCCGGTCCCACCCGAGACCACCGTGGCCGACTTCGTCGTCGAGCTCGGGGCCGTCGTCGTCGTGGCCGCGGTCGGGGGGGTCGATGTGCTCGGCGACGGGGAGCCGCCCGACGAGGTGCCCGTTGCCGAGCTCGACGACGACGTCGTCGCGCTCACCGGGGTGCCGGCCGTGGCGGTGGTACCGGGGATCTCCTTGGAGACGACCAGACCGAGCACCACCGCCGCCCCGGCGGCCAGGACGGCCGCGGCTCTCGACGTGCGACGGACCCTCGTGTGGGCGAGGTCGCGCCGGTGGGATTCGGGCGGCGGGATTCGGGGGGAGGTGGACACGACAGGCATGTCACCACGCCAACCTCGCATCCCTCGCACAGCCGGCTAGGAGTCAGCTGTGAATGTGCTCTCGGCGTCTCCGGAGGGGGGAACGCCGGTCAGGGGCAGCCGTACCGTGAAGACCGTTCCCCCCCCGGGTCGGGCCGCGGCGGTGACGGTGCCCCCGTGGGCCCGCGTGATCGATGCCACGATGGAAAGGCCCAGGCCCGATCCCCCGAAGCGGCGCGAGCGCGACGCATCGGCTCGGAAGAAGCGTTCGAAGACCCGGGTGACGTCCTCGGAGCCGAGGCCGGGGCCGTCGTCCTCGACGCTGATCACGGCGTCGTCGCCCTCTTGGTCGACGGTGACGACGCAGGTCGTTCCCTCGGGACAGTGGGTGCGCACGTTGGCGAGGAGGTTGTCGAGCACCTGGCGGATCCGCATGCGGTCGCCGATGACCTCCACGGGGTGGTGGGCGACGAGGCGGACCGGCCATTGCGGGCCCACCGTCGAGGCCGTCTGCACCGCTTCGGCGACCACGCCCACCAGCTCGACCTCCTCGCGCTCGAGCGGTCGGCCCTCGTCCAACCGGGCCAGAAGGAGGAGATCCTCGACGAGGCTTCCCATGCGTGCCGTTTCGCCGCGGATGCCGTGCATGACGCGCTCGAGGTCATCGGCGCGCGTCGCCGCGCCTTGCTCGAAGAGCTCGGCATAGGCCGAGACGGCGCTCAGCGGGGTGCGCAGCTCGTGCGAGGCATCGGCGACGAACTGCCGCATCCGACCTTCCGAGGCCCGCAGCTCCTGCTCGGTGGCATCGCGCTGGGCGAACGCCCTTTCGATGCGCCCGAGCATCACGTTGAGGGCCCGAGCCAGACGTCCCACCTCGGTGCGGGCCTCCTCGCCCGGGACCCGCTCGGCGAGCTCGCCCCGGGCGATGGCCTCGGCCGTGCTCTCGACGGCCCGCAGGGGACGGAAGCTCACGCGCACGAGCCACCACCCGAGCAGGAGGGCCGCCGCCAGGGCAGCGCCGGTGACCGCCAGCTCGACACCGACCAACCGGTCGAGCGTCGACACCGTCGTGCCCAGGGGGAGGCCGATCAACAGCTCACCACCCGAATAGGGGCCACCGCTGAGGACCGAGGCGCGGAGCTGGTACTGGCCGTCGTCGCTGGTGAAATACGTCGTCGGCTCCCGGAAGTCAGCGGCATCGGACTCGAAGCCCGAGATGCGAGCCGGCAGCGTGGGATCCTCGGCCGCGGTCGTCGATCCCAACGGCGCGGGCTGGATCGTCCGGCACAGGATGGCGTTGGAAGCGCTCCGGACCTCGACGAAGGTCCCTGGTTGCAGCTCGTGCAACAAGTCGTTGGTCAGGCCCGCAAAGCCGTTGCAGCTGGGTGGCTCCGTCGACGTCGTCGTCGATCCCGGTGTCGTCGTCGGCGTGGTCTGCGACCCGAGCGGGGATTGCGACGGAAGGCCCCCCGCCCCGTTCGGCGACGGCGTGCCCGACGCCGGGCCCGACCCCCCGCCGGGGAGGTGGCCACCCTCGCTGCCGAGGGCACCTTCCAGGGCGATGTGTGACTGCTCGAGCGACTGATCGATGCGGCTGAAGAGAAAGGACCGCAATTCCTGGTAGGTGACGACATCGGCGATGGCCAGGGCCGTCAGCGCCACCACGCCGACGGCCAGGAGCAGCCGGAGCCGCAGCGACACCTACTGAGCCTCCGACTCGCGCAACGTGTAGCCGACCAGTCGGATGGTGTGGATGAGCGGCGGTCCGTGGCGCTCGAGCTTCTTGCGCAGGTAGCTCACATACGTCTCCACCACATTGGCTTCACCGCCGAAGTCGTAGTGCCACACGTTGTCGAGGATCTGGGACTTGGACAACACCTGGCGGGGGTTGCGAAGGAAGAAGCGCAACAGGTTGAACTCCGTGGCCGTCAGTTGGATGAGAGAGCCACCGCGCCGTACCTCGTGGGCGCCTTCGTCCATCTCGAGGTCGGAGAATCGCAAGAGGCCTTCGTCGGTCGTGTCCACCCCGGCCCTCCGCAGCAGTGCCCGGGCGCGGGCGATGATCTCGGCGAGGGCGAAGGGTTTCGTGACGTAGTCATCGCCGCCCACCGTCAAGCCGGCGATCTTGTCCTCGAGGGAGTCTCGAGCGGTGAGGAAGAGCACCGGGGCCCGGATCCCGTCCGATCGCAGCCGGCGGGTGACCTCCAATCCGTCGAGATCGGGCAGCATCACGTCGAGGACGATGAGGTCGGGGGGTCGCTCCTGGGCGGCACTGAGCGCGGCCCGCCCCGTCATGGCCTCTTCGACCTCGAACCCCTCGTAGCGCAACGAGGTGGCGACGGCGTCGACGATCGAAGGCTCGTCGTCGACCACGAGTACTCGGTTCCGCTTGGTGTCCATAGTGATGATGTCCCTCCCGGGTCGAGGATGGACGGCCCCCTTGCGCAGCCCCTGTGGGTCACCTGTGTGTCCCCTGTGAATCGATACCCCCTGGGGGACCGGCCCGTCCAGGAAAAGATCGGCGGGAAATCCGGGGCGGGGCCCGCCCATGGCTAAAGGCCTCAGGAGCAGGGGCCGATCGACAAATGGACCGATCGACACCGCTGGATCGCTCGGACGGAGAACTGTGATGGACGCTACCTACGAGGGCTGGGCTCCCGACCCGTTCGACGCGCACGAGGTTCGCTATTTCGTCGACGGCTTCCCCACCAAACTTGTTCGTGACGGATCGGTGGAGGCATTCGACGATCTGCCCCAGCGTTGGACCTGGCCGGCGCATCTGCAGAGCCCACGTCTCGCCGAGGGCACAGCCCTGCCGACGGGGGAGCCGGCCGTTCCTGACGACACCGCCGTTCCTGACGCGACACCGCCGTTCCTGATGCCACCGCCGTTCCTGATGCCACCGCCGTTCCTGATGCCACCGCCCCTCCTGATGCAATCGCAGTTCCTGCTGAGCCGGTGACCGGGCAACCGGTCGAGCCGGCGATGGCGATGATGCAACCTCCGCCTCCGACTCCGACTCCGCCTCCGCCTCCGCCTCCGCCTGGTGCCTCGTTCTGGACGCCGCCACCCGCGCCGGTCGCCGTCGTCCCCCAGGCCGACGTCCCCGGTGCCGGCGGGACCTACTGGGGCCCGGGGCCCGGTGGACACGCGCACGACGACACCTTCGTCGGCGGCGCCGAGCCGTCTCAGGGCCGCCGCCCGAGGAAGCGGTTGGTCGCCAGCCTGGCCGCACTGGTCGTGGTGGCCGCCGTCGCCGGCGTCTTCGTCGTCGTGAGCGGCGGCAAGAGCGCCGAAGCCGCCGTCATCGATTCGGTCAACAGCACCTTGGCGGACCGAACGGCCCACGTCACCATGGACATGACCGCGCACTCGCCGTCGTCCACGGTCACCGAGTCGGGATCGGGTGGTATCGACTTCAGTGAGAATGCCCTGCAACTGCAATTCACCGTCGACGAGGAGGGACAGAAGATTCCGCTCACGGCCCTGTACATCGGCGGGTCCGTGTACGAGAGCATCCCAGGGCTGGACCAGCTGGTCCCGGGGAAGTCGTGGATCTCGATCGATCTCGGCTCCCTGGCGACCTCCAGCCAGAACTCGAGCGCGTTCGGCACCGGCAGCAACCCCACGGCCACGTTGCGACTTCTCGCCGAGCAGGGAAACACCGTCGTGGCCTTGGGTCCGTCGTCGATCGACGGCACCGCCGTGCAGGGGTATTCCGTGACGCTCAGCGCGCAGCGGATCAAATCGCAGCTGGCGCAGGCCAACCTTCCGTCGTGGATCAGCTCGGCGCTGAGCCAGGTGGACATCAAGAGTGTCACCAACGACGTCTACGTCGACAGCAGCGGCCTCCTCCGTCGCTACACCGTCTCGATGACCGAGAGCGTGGCATCGAAAGGCACCATCACGCTCGACGAGAGTCTCGACTTCTCCGACTACGGCGCGACGGTGACCGTGACCGCGCCACCGGCCGACCAGGTCATGACCTTCGAGCAGTTCCTCCAGGCCGCCGAGGCGGCCGGCACGAGCACGTCGTCCTGAGCGGCGGTGACGGTCAGCCGGGGTCGTCCCGGGGACCGTCGCGCAGCTCCAGCCGGATGACCTCGTACTCGGTGCGCGCCGCGCCGGTGCCCGCCACCCGTTGCACCTCGCGCCGGAACTCGGCCGCGATCTCCTCGGAGTCCTCGAGCTCCCCGTCCCACAACGAGATACCGGCGACCTCGATGCGCGAGCCGCGCGTCGACTGCAGGACCACCACGCCGACGAAATGCGGGAACTCCCGGTAGCGCGGTAACACGTCCTCGTCGATGGCGCGCAGCACCTCGGGAAGCGCGTCCGGTTCGATGAAGAAGTTGACGGTCCGGCCCTTCATGGCGGTGCTCCGATCGCGACTGGCCAACCCTCGCCCAGGCTACGACGCACGGCCCTTCCCGACATGGGCGACGGGTCGCCGCCGGCGTCGGCGCTCAGGCTCACCTCAGGTGAGCCCCCACCAGCCCCTTGCCCAGAGCACCGAGGCCCCCCGCCCCCATGCGGAACGGTCAGGGCCTCACCGTGGTGGCCCGGGGGACCCCGGCGCGGCGATCAGCTTTCGAGCTCCTTGGCGATGCGGGCGCCCAGAGCGGGGTCGACATGACGCCAGTACTCCTTCACGCGCGAGAGCACGGGTTCGACCACACCGGCCCGCACGTGCCCCACGACGGTGGCCACCAGCCGGTCCCGAGCGGCGTCGTCGAGCACCTCGCGGACCATGGTCCCGGCCTGGCCGAAGTCGTCGTCCTCGCGATGCAGCTCGTAGGCGGCCCGGACGAACTCGCCGTCGGCGGACCACGAGGGGTCGGTCCCGAACCGCTCCGGCTCTGCCTTGGGCCCCCCGTAGGAGTTCGGCGCGTACACCGGGTCCGGTGGGTTCTGGAGCCGCATGCTCCCGTCGCGGTTGTAGGAGTGCACCGGCGACCGGGGCCGGTTCACCGGGAGCTCCTGGGCATTGGCGCCGACCCGGTGCAGGTGGGTGTCGTGGTAGCTGAACAGCCGGCCCAGGAGCATCTTGTCGGGAGAGGGGCCGATGCCCGGCACCATGTTGGACGGCTCGAAGGTGGCCTGCTCGATCTCGGCGAAGTAGTTGGCCGGATTGCGGTCGAGCACCATGCGGCCCACCCGGACCAGGGGATAGTCGGCGTGGGGCCACACCTTGGTCAGGTCGAAGGGATTGAACCGGTACCCCGCCGCCTCGTCGAACGGCATGATCTGCATCGACAGCGTCCACGACGGGTACTCGCCGCGCCCGATCGTGTCGTACAGGTCGCGGATATGCGCGTCGGGGTCGGCCGCGGCGATGGCGGCCGCCTCGTCGTTGGTGAGGAATGCGTTGCCCTGGTCCGTCTTGAAGTGGTACTTCACCCAGAACCGCTCGCCGCCGGCGTTGACCCACATGTAGGTGTGGCTCGAGAACCCGTCCATGTGACGCCACGTCCGCGGGATGCCACGGTCGCTCATGAGCACGGTCACCTGATGGGCCGACTCCGGAGAGAGGGTCCAGAAGTCCCACTGCATGTTGTTGTCCCGCAGGTGGTTGTCGGCCCGGCGCTTCTGGGAATGGATGAAGTCCTGGAACTTCTGGGGGTCTCTGACGAAGAAGACCGGTGTGTTGTTGCCGACCATGTCGTAGTTGCCTTGCTCGGTGTAGAACTTGACGGCGAACCCACGCGGGTCACGGGCGGTGTCGGGCGAGCCCATCTCGCCGGCCACGGTGGAGAACCGCACCAGCAGGTCGGTCCGCACGCCCGGCTGGAACAGCGCCGCCCTGGTGAACCCCGAGACGTCCTCGGTGGTCTCGAAGTACCCGTGGGCACCGCCCCCCTTGGCGTGGACGACACGTTCGGGCACGCGCTCCCGGTTGAATTGCTGCATCTTCTGGACCAGGTAGGAGTCCTGGAGCAGGATCGGCCCGTCGGGCCCCACCGTCAGGGAGTGCTCGTCGCTGGCCGCCGGGATCCCGGCATCGGTCGTCGTGTACGGGTGGGTGTCGCTCATGGCGTGGCCTCTTTCTGCATCGCAGGCATCTTTGTTGGCCTGCTCTTCTTCTTCACCGCTGTCGCCCCGGCTGCTGTCGTCGACCCGGCCTGGCAGTCGGGGCACAACCCCCAGAACGTCACCTCGGCCTCGTCGAGGAGATACCCAGAAGTCTCCGACGGCGTGAGGCAGGGACGCCGGCCCACGGCGCAATCGACGTCGATGGTCGCCCCGCACGCTCGGCACACGATGTGGTGGTGGTTGTCGCCCACCCGCATCTCGTACCGGGCCGTGCTCCCGGCCGGCTCGGTGCGCCGGACGAGCCCGACGGCGACAAGCGCCGCCAGCACGTTGTAGACGGCCTGGGCCGACACCGCCCCCAGGTCCTCGCGCACGATGCGGATGACGGTGTCGGTATCGGCGTGCGGTCGGGATCGCAGCGCCTGCATGACCCCGAGCCGGGGTGCGGTCACCCGGAGCCCCGACGCCCGCAGCGCCACGGCGAGGTCCGTGTGCGCACCGTGCACGCCGTTCGACGCCATGCGCCCACTTTAGAATTGATCCTTTACTGGAGTCAATCCAGAAAGAGGGGAGCCATCGGGGCGGTCTCGGAAGGCCGGTCGGTGGCCTAGGGCATCGGATGGGCGGCGAAGAACGCGCCCATGAGGGCGTTGGCGTCCACGGCACCCGACTGGGGCCCGAGGGCGTCGGTGAGGGATTTGGGCAAGTGGGGCCCACCGGGCCACTCGTGGCCCTCCCCGGTGATGCTGTAGAGCTCGACGGTGGCACCCCCCGCACACCCCGAGTACCGGGTCAGGGTGACCCCGGCGACAGGTTGCGACGTCGCGGCCGTCGGGGAGCAGCCGTCCTGGGTCGCCCAGTCCTGCGCCGCCTGGGGAACCGAGTAGGTCCAGTACGCCTCGCCGTGGCCGTCGTAGGGATCGACGGGGTCGGCGGTGCCGTGGAAGGCGAGGACGGGCACCGCCCTCGTCGTGGGGCACGGAAGGGGGCGTCGCAGCCCGCTCACGGGGGCGATTGCCGCGAACGTGCCCGACGCGTCGCACGCCAGTTGGCTCGTGATGCGCGACCCTCCCGAGAATCCCGTGGCGTAGACCCGGGTGCTGTCGATGCAGTAGCGCTGCTCCAGGATGGGGACGAGCGTCGTGAGGAACGTGACGTCATCGGCCGAACCGGCGGGGACGGCCTTGCCGCCGACGAGCGGTACGCCCGGGACGTTCCAGTCGAATCCCGAGCCCTCGGGGATCAGCCCCTGGGGGTAGGCGACGATGAACCCATCGCTGTCGGCGGTGCTGTCCATCCCGCTGAAGACCTCTTGATCGGCGGCCGTGGTCCCGCTCCCGTGCATATTGAGCACGAGCGGCACCTTGCTCGAACCCGAGTAACCCGTCGGCACGTGCACGATCACGGTCCGATCCCGCCCCGCCACGGTCACCGACACGGTGGTGGAGCCCGAGCTCACGCCGGCCCCGCACCCGCTCCGGCCGGACCGGCCGGTCGCAGCGGCCTGCGTCGTGGCGGTGCTCGACGCAGCCGCCTGCGTCGGCGGGGAGGCGGCGCCCCCTCCGCCGCACACGCTCAGGCCGATGGCCGCGCTCGCGATCACCACCCATGTCGCCGGCGCCCGTCGTCCCCGGCCACCCTCCTGTCCTCGACGGCCGCTCCCCCTTGGGGCTGCACGGGTCTGGGCTGCACGGAGTCGACCGTAGACCTGCGCCCGCCTACAGGCTGACCATGTCGCCGATGCGGACGGGCTCGAGATGCCGTGACCGGATCGTCTGCACCAGGGCGGGGAATGCCTGCACCGTTCCGGCGTGACCGGTGTGGAGGCTCACGATGGACCCGGGTCGAAGAGCCTGGGAGACGCGGGCCACGATGACCGACGAGCCCGGGTCTTCGTAGTCGAGCGGGTCGATGTCGTAGCCGACCGACACCGGGTACCCGGCGAGCCCGGCTTGGTCGAGGATCAGCGCGGTCGGGACGACGATGCCCGACGGTCGGAACCAGTGGCCGTTGCTCCCTTCGAGGCGGTCGAGCACCTGGGCACATCGTCCGATCTCGTCGGCCACGGCAGCGGCGTCGAGGCTGCCGAGGTCGGGGTGGGTGTAGGTGTGGTTCCCGAGGGTGTGTCCCCCGGCCAGGATGGCGTCGGCCACGGAGGGATTGGACTCCATCCACGTGCCCACGCCGAACACCGTGATCGGTGCGGACAGCTGGTGGGCGGACGCCAGGAGCTCCTGGGTCAGGGTCACGTCACCCGAACCGTGAAAGGTCAGCGCGACCGCGGTCCCCGTCCGCGAGCCGTTGGCGACGTAGCCGGCCGGCCCGGTCGGCACCGACGTGGTCGTGGTCGTCGCAGGTGGGTTGGTTGGCGTGGTGGCACGTCCCCGCGTCGTCGCCGTGACCGGGCGCTGCGCTCGGGTGACACCGCATCCCGCCAACACCGCTGCACCGGCCGTGGCCAGGGCCGCCCTGCGGGACACCGTCGTGGGGGAGGTCCCGTCGGGGGTGGCCTTCATCGCAGGATCCCCGTGTGGCCGAGCGAGTACCGACCGGGCTGTGGCCATACACACACGCCGTGCGGGCCGTAACCGACCGGGATGCGGGCCAGCTGTTTTCCGGTTGCGGTGTCGATGGCGTAGACGTCGGAGTCATAGCGTCCCGACAGCCACAGCACCGTGCCGTCGGCCGACACGCCGCCCATGTCGGGGCTGGCGAGGTCGCTGGCGCGCCCGGGATGGTCGCCGGTCTCGGGAGGCAGTGACCACGTCTCGACCACCTGCTGCTTCGCGAAGGAGATCACCGACACCGTCCCCGACCCCCGATCCGAGACGTAGAGATCCTGGGCGTCGCGGCTGACGTAGAGGCCGTGAGCGCCCTTCCCGGTGGGAATGAAGCCCAGGGTCTTGAAGGTGTCGCCGTCCACCTCCCATACACCGTCGGCCGTGAGGTCGGCCACGTAGAAGATCTTTCCGTCCGGCGACAGCTTGACGTCCTGAGGCTCGGCGCCGGCCCCGAGCGACAGCGTCCCCACCACGGACTGCGTGGCCACATCGACCTTGAGAAGCTTGCCCGAGAATTCACACGACGCGATCAGGTAGGTACCGTCGGCCGAGAAGTCCATGTGATCGACCCCGTGACAGGGGACGGGCAGCGAATGGACGAGCGCCATGGTGTGGGGGTCCCGGAAATCGAGTCGCTGCAACGCTTCTGCGACCACGACGGCGTAGCGGCCGTCGGGGGTGAAGTACATGTTGTAGGGGTCTTCGACGTGGACCGGGGTTCCGGGAATGCCGGTGGTGGGATCGATGGGGGTCAAGCTGTTGCCCTGGTCGTTGGTCACCCACAGCGTCTTGAGGTCCCACGACGGGACGACGTGCTGGGGAAGGGCTCCGACGGCGAATTGGCGGACCACCTGGTACGTCGTGGGGTCGATCTCGTCGACGGAGTCGTTGAGACTGTTGGGGACATAGATGAGCGGTCGTGCTGTCTTCGCCACCGCACTCAAGTCTCCAGCACCGTCGGCCGCGTAGATGTTGCACGGGTCGGTCACCGCGGGCATGCCCGGTAGAGGATCGGTGATCGCGGCGCAATCTTCGGGCTGACCTTCGGCGCGGATCGGCACCGGCGCGCGGTGCGCGGGGTGCGCGGCGTGTGTGGCCCGACGGTGGGGGGTGGTCGGCTTGGAGGTTCCGACCAGGTCGACGATCACGATCAGGAGAATCGCCAGTCCGATGACGAGAGCGCTCCAACGGCGCACCAGGGTGGCCGTCGGGGGGCGGCCCTCCCGGCGCGCCGACGTGGGCATGGCGCGGCTACCGGTGTCGGGAGTGGAGTGGGGAACGACGATCCAACAAGCCGCCATTGTTCCATGGCCGGCATCGACGCGGGTCTCGACCGCACGGGGCCGCTCGGGCGCGCCACCCCCCGGCGCCTTCGGCAATTGGCGCCCTCGGCAGGACTCGAACCTGCGCCACCGGCTCCGGAGGCCGGTGCTCTATCCGCTGAGCTACGAGGGCGGGTGAAGAGACACGACAGGGCGCGAGCGCAAGAAGGACAACGCGCGAGCCTGCACGAACTGTAGTCCCGCCAACCGGTGGCGACGCCCGTCCATGCGCCTCGCCGGCCCGGTCCGCCCCCGGCTTCACGGGGGCTCCGGGGCAGGTGGGAGGGGTCGTCGCGGCCGCAGCAGGTGCCTCGGCAATTGCGTCTGTGGCCGTGGCGCGCCATCCTCGGCAGGACCATGGCCGCCCGACCCGTCATCGCCGCCGCCGTGAGCCGAGCCCTGTCGTCGATGGGCATCGACGTCGCCTCGACCGCGGTGCACCTCGAGCGGCCCGCCCGACGCGACCACGGGGACTGGTCGACCAACACCGCCCTGGTCAACGCCAAGGCGCTCCGACGCCCGCCCCGCCAGCTCGCCGAGGAATTGGCCGAGCACCTCCGCGCCGATCCCCCTCCGCACCTCGAATCCGTCGATGTGGCGGGTCCAGGATTCGTGAACCTGCACCTCTCACCAGGGTGGTTGCACGACACGCTCACGGAGGTCGTCAGCGAAGGAGAAGAGGGCTACGCGAGAAGCGATATCGGGGCGGGGGAGAAGGTCCAGATCGAATTCATCTCGGCGAACCCGACCGGTCCCGTACACGTCGGGAACGGATGGTGGGGTGCCTACAGCGACGCCATGGGACGTGTCATGACGCGCTGCGGGTGGCAGGTGCACCGCGAGTACTACGTCAACGACACCGGGGGCCAGATCCGGGTCCTGGGCGAAAGCCTCCTGGCTCGCCGGCGCGGCAACGCCGTCCCCGAAGCGGGGTATCAGGGCGAGTACGTGACGGAGCTGGCGGGCCTCTACGACGGGCCCGACGACGTCGAAGCGGCCGGGCGGTGGGCGGCGGAGCGGATCCTGGACAACATCCGGGCCACGCTGGGCCGGCTCGGGATCGTGTTCGACGAGTGGTACAGCCAGGCATCGGTCGAGGAGAGCGGGGCGGTGCGCGCCACGATCGAGCTCCTCGCCGGCAAGGGGCTGGTCGACGAGGAGGACGGAGCCGTCTGGTTGCGGTCCTCGCGGCTCGGGGACAACCGCGACCGCGTGCTCGTGAAGTCGAACGGGGACGCCACCTATCTGGCCGGCGACCTCGCCTACCACCGGGACAAGCTCCTGGTGCGGAAGTTCGACCGGGTCATCGACGTCTTCGGTGCCGACCACGCCGGTCAGGTGAAGAGCCTGATGCTCGGCGTCGAGGCCATGGGGGTCCAGCCGGGGCGGCTCGAGATCAAGATCGGGCAGATGGTGTCGCTGGTCCAGGGCGGACAGGCCGGCCGGATGTCGAAGCGGGCGGGCAACGTCGTCGCCCTCGACAGCCTGATCGACGACATCGGTGCCGATGCCACGCGCCTGCTCTCGCTCATGTCGTCGCTCGACCAGGCCGCCGTGCTCGACCTCGACCTGGTCCGCAGCCAGTCGATGGAGAACCCCGTCTATTACGTGCAGTACGCCTATGCCCGCATCGCGTCGATCGAACGCCGGCGCGCCGAGCGTGGCATCGAGCGTCGTCCTCTCGACGACGTGGACCTGTCCCTTCTCACCAGTGACCGCGAGCTCGAGCTGCTCCGCAGTCTCGAAGAGCTGCCCGATGTCGTCGTCGAGGCGGGTCGCGACCGGGCGCCGCACAAGGTCACGGCCTGGGTGCGCGGTCTCGCCGGCGCCTTCCACGGCTTCTACCACGACTGTCCCGTGCTGGCCGACACGGTGGGCGACGACCTGACCCAGGCCCGTCTCTGGCTCGTCGAGGCGGCGCGCGTGGGCCTCAGCATCGGCCTCGACATTCTCGGCGTGAGCGCCCCGGAGGCGATGTAGGCGTTCCCGGCCGTCCCCTGTCCCGGAGCCGAACCGAGCGCCGGGGCCGCGAAGCGCCGTGAGTAGCCTTTCCCCATGGACGACCTGGTCGGGGGCCCGGACGAGGGCCCGGTCCGCTCTGCGCTGCTGCCCATCACCGCGCAACTGCGCCGGGACGGGAGCCTGACCGTGGGCGGCGTGGGCGTCGTCGGGTTGGCCGAACGGTACGGGACGCCACTGTTCGTCTACGACGAGGACCATCTCCGGGCCCGATGCCGAGAGGCGGTCGCCGCGTGGGGAGACGGGGTCGCCTACGCCACCAAGGCCTTCCTCTGCCTGGCCATGGCCCGGCTCGCCCACGAGGAGGGGATGTGGCTCGACGTGTCGACGGGAGGCGAGCTCCACGTGGCGCTGTCGGCCAAGGTGCCGGCGTCGCACCTGGTGCTCCACGGCAACAACAAGTCCGATGACGAACTGGCTCGCGCCCTCGCGGCGGGGGTCGGACGCATCGTCATCGATTCCTTCGACGAGATCGCCCGGCTCGAGCGCCTGACTTCATCGCCGGGGGAGGCGCGCCGGCAGGCGGTCATGATCCGGGTCACCCCGGGAGTGGAGGCCCACACCCACGACTTCGTCCGCACCGGGCAGGAGGACTCCAAATTCGGCTTCGGGCTCGCCTCGGGCGCCGCCGCCGAGGCCGTGGCGCGCGTGCGCGCCGTGCCCGGGCTCGACCTGGTCGGTGTCCACGCCCACATCGGGAGCCAGGTCTTCCGGGTGGATTCGTTCGCGCGAGGAGGTGGAGGTGCTGGCCGGGTTCTTCGTCCCTCTCGGCCTGCCCGAGCTGTGTGTCGGCGGGGGGCTCGGCGTCCCCTATGTCGCCGAGGAGCACGCGCCGTCCATCGCCCAGTGGGCGCAGACCGTGCACCGCGCCAGTCGCGGTGCCGGGATTCCCGCCGACACCCGCATCACCGCCGAGCCCGGACGCTCGCATCGTGGCCGGGGCCGCGATGACGCTCTACCGGGTGGGGACAATCAAGGAGCTGCCCGGCCTACGGACCTACGTGGCCGTCGACGGCGGGATGAGCGACAACCCGCGCCCCGTGCTCTACGGCAGCGGGTACGAGGCGTTCCTTCCCCGTGAAGCAGCCGCCCCCCGGCCCCGCCCGGTGAGGGTGGTGGGCAAGCACTGCGAGTCCGGAGACATCGTCGTGGCCGACGCCCGCCTGCCCGCGGATGTGGCCGTCGGCGACATCGTCGCCACCCCCGTCACCGGCGCCTACGGCTATTCGATGGCCTCGAACTACAACAAGGTCCCCCGCCCCTCCGTGGTATTCGTGGCCGACGGTGAGGCACGGGTGGTGGTCCGGCGCGAGACCGACGACGACCTGACTCGTCTCGACGTGTGACGGCGTGCCCAGCATGCGCCGAGTTGTCGACCCGCCGGGCGGTAGCGTGAGTTGATGCCGAGCATCGACGACGCGGTCGGCACCCAGGTTCGCCTCGCCGGCGCCGAAGAGGCGGTGCGTGTCGCCGTCCTCGGTTGCGGCAACGTGGGCGGGGCCCTCGTGACGCTCCTGCTGGGGGACGCCGATGCCATCGCGGCGCGTTCGGGCGTGCACCTCGAGCTGGTCGGCGTCGCCGTCGGTGACCCGTCCCGAGCCCGTCAGGGGGTGCCGTCGTCGTTGATCACCGGGGACGCCAAGGGTCTCGTCAGCGACCCGGGCGTGGACGTGGTGGTCGAGCTCATCGGTGGTGTCGATCCGGCGCGAGGGCTGGTCGAGGCGGCGCTGGCGGCAGGGAAACCGGTGGTGACCGCCAACAAGGAGTTGATCGCCGCGCACGGCTCCGCCCTGGCGGAAACGGCGGCCGGGGCCGGGCTCGACCTTCTCTACGAAGCGGCCGTGGCCGGCGCCATCCCGCTCATCCGCCCTCTACGCGAGTCGCTGGCGGGTGAGCGCATCCGGCGCGTCATGGGCATCGTCAACGGCACGACCAACTACATCCTCACGATGATGTCGGAGAAGGGGGTCTCCTATGCCGAGGCCCTGGTCGAGGCGCAGCGACTGGGCTATGCCGAGCGTGATCCCAGCGCCGATGTCGACGGCCACGACGCCGCCTCGAAGGCGGCGATCCTCGCCTCCCTGGCATTTCGCTGCGATGTCGTCGCCGACGACGTGCCGCGCGAGGGCATCGCCACGGTCGACCCCGTCGACATCTCCTTCGCCGACCGCCTGGGGTACGTGGTCAAGCTCCTGGCGGTCATCGAGCGGACGGGCGGTACCGAAGACGTCCCGGAGATCTCGGTGCGGGTCCATCCCGCCATGTTGCCCAGGACCCATCCGCTCGCGGCGGTGCGCGGCGCCTTCAACGCCGTGTTCGTCGAGGGGGACGGTGCCGGTGAGCTCATGCTCTACGGCCAGGGGGCGGGGGGCAAGCCGACGGCATCGGCGGTGCTCGGCGACCTCATCGACGCCGCCCACCACCTTCGAAGCGGGGCCCCGGCCCGTTTCGTCCCCCGCGTCCGCCCGACCTTTCGGCCCACCGACGACCTGCGCTGTGCCTGGTACCTGAACATCGACGTCGCCGACCGTCCCGGTGTGCTCGCGGCGGTGGCCCAGTTGTTCGGTGACAACGGCGTGTCGATCCGGTCGATGGAGCAGGTGGGGCTGGGCGACGAGGCGCGGCTGATCTTCCTCACCCACGTGGCGCGCGAGGGTGACGTCCAGCGCACCCTGTCAGGGCTGCGACGACTCGACGTCGTCGACCACGTCGGCGGCGTCCTGCGCGTCATCGTCGACGAGGAAGAGACCTAGCTCGCCATGGCGTGGGCGGGGATCATCGAGACGTACCGGGCCTTGTTGCCGGTAACGAGCGACACGCCCGTGGTGACGCTCCTGGAGGGGGATACGCCCCTGCTCGACGCGCCCCGTCTGTCCGCACGCGTCGGCGCCCGGGTGCTGCTGAAGCTCGAGGGGCAGAACCCCACCGGTTCGTTCAAGGACCGAGGCATGACCTTGGCCATCTCCAAGGCCCTCGAGGAAGGCGCCAAGGCCGTGGTGTGCGCCTCGACGGGCAACACGTCGGCGTCGGCGGCGGCCTACGCGGCCCGGGCCGGGATGACCTGTGCCGTGCTGATCCCCGAGGGCCACATCGCCCTGGGCAAGCTGGCCCAGGCTCTGGTGCACGGGGCGACGGTGCTCCAGGTGCGGGGGAACTTCGACGAGGCCCTGGCCATCGTCCGGCGTCTCGGGGAGAAGGCGCCGGTGACGGTGGTCAACTCGGTGAACCCGTTTCGTATCCAGGGGCAGAAGACCGGCGCCTTCGAAATTGTCGACACGTTGGGCGACGCCCCCGACGTCCACTGCATCCCGGTGGGCAACGCCGGCAACATCACCGCCTATTGGCGCGGGTACCTCGAATACCGTGAGGCCGGCCATGCCACCAAGCTCCCGCGCATGTTCGGGTTTCAGGCGGCGGGGGCGGCCCCGATCGTCGACGGCCACCCCGTCGAGAACCCGGAAACGGTGGCAACCGCCATCCGCATCGGGAACCCGGCGTCGTGGTACGGCGCCACCGCGGCGGCGAGCGAGTCGGGAGGTGCCATCGAGGCCGTGACCGACGAGGAGATCCTCGCCGCCTACCGGTTCCTGGCCTCCGAGGAGTCGGTCTTCTGCGAGGCGGCGTCGGCAGCGTCGGTGGCGGGTCTGATCAAGACGGGTGCCCCCAGCGGATCCACGGTGGTGTGCGTCTTGACCGGGCATGGACTGAAGGACCCGGACTTGGCGATCAGCCAGATCTCGGTGCCGACGACGGTCGAGGCCGACTATGCGGCGGTTCTCGCCGCCCTGGGGCTCTAGGAGGCGCCGGCGGTCGCGAGGACGGTTCGGGGCGATGTTCCGGCGCACCGGGAACAATTCCGGCCGGCGTGGGGTTGTTGCCCACAAGGTGCCGTGTCCGGTATCATGTGTCTACCGCCGCTCCTCAGTATCCTCCGGGCGTCGCGGGCGACAAGCTTTCGAAGCCGGATTCGCCCAGGCGGTGCTCCGACGGTGACTTGTTGGAGAGGCGGGGGCCTGACGTAGAACGCGCCGGGCGCTTTACCCTCTATTCCGTGTCCCTTGGCGTCCGGGCTCACCGAGCCGAAAACGGGGACGCAACCTAGCGAGGTGACTGATGACTGCAGAGCAACAGCTCGAGCGGTCCGTACTCGAACGAAAAGAGCGCGAGGAGCTTCGGGCGATCGCCCAGGCGATGTCGCTCGACACCAACTCACGCAGCAAAAAGGCCGACATCATCGACCAGATCTTGCGCGCCGCGGGCGTGGAGGTATCAGCGGGAAGCGCCAATGGCGCCACCGACACCCCCACGCGCTCGCGCGGTGCCGGGCGGAGTGCCGCGTCGAACGGTGACGCCGAGGAGATCGAGCTCGAGGGCGGAGCGAGCAACGGGTCAGGGCCCGGGCGCCAGAGCGCCAACGGCAGCTCCTCGTCCCCTGTCCCTGCGTCGTCGTCCTCGGCAGAGTCCCAGGTCGACGTGGTGTCCGATAGTGCCGGAACCCACAGCGCCGACGGCTCGGCCGACCAGACGTCGGACCAGTCCTCCGGTGGCCACGCCGCCACGGAGCACGACGGGGCCGGGTCCTCGGTGGACCGATCGCCGTCGCCTGCTCGCCAGGGCGGCGGCCCCGGTCAGAATCAGAATCGGCAACACATGCAACAGGGCTCCAACGCCAACGAGCCGGGCAATCGCCGGGGTCGTCGTCGGCGGGGCCGCGAACGCACGCCGGGAACCGGCGGTGGTGGAGGAGAGCGCGAGCTTCAGGGGGGTGGCCAGGAGACGCAGTACTCCGGCGAGCTGATCCCCGTCCGTGGCCTACTCGACCTGCGCGACGAAGGGTATGGCTTCCTTCGGGCCGAGGGCTACCTCCCGAGCTCGAAGGACGTCTACATCTCGATCAGCCAGGCGCGACGCTTCGCCATGCGCAGGGGTGACTTCGTCGAGGGTGCCTGTCGGCCCGCGGCGTCGAACGAGAAATTCCCCGCCCTCATCCGCATCGATTCCGTGTCGGGGCTCGCACCCGACGAAGCACGGAGCCGACCTCGCTTCGAGGACCTCACCCCACTGTTCCCCGACGAGAAGCTTCGTCTCGAGACGACCGGTTCGGCGGAGCTGACGACCCGCATCATCGACCTGCTCTCGCCGATCGGGAAGGGCCAGCGCGGACTCATCGTCTCGCCACCCAAGGCCGGCAAGACGACGATCCTGAAGCAGATCGCCCATTCGATCGAAGCGAACAACCCCGAGGTGCACCTCATCGTGCTCCTCGTCGACGAGAGGCCCGAGGAAGTCACTGACATGCGGCGCTCGGTCAAGGGCGAAGTGGTGGCGTCCACGTTCGACCGCCCCGCCGACGAGCACACCGCCATCGCCGAGCTCACGATCGATCGGGCCAAGCGACTCGTCGAATTGGGCAAGGACGTCGTGATCGTGCTCGACGGCATCACCCGGCTGGCCCGGGCCTACAACCTGGCCCAGCCGGCCAGCGGCCGGATCATGTCCGGTGGTGTCGACTCCGGCGCCCTCTATCCCCCCAAGCGGTTCTTCGGCGCGGCTCGCAACATCGAGGAAGGTGGGTCGCTCACGATCCTGGCCACCGCCCTCGTGGAGACGGGCTCGAAGATGGACGAGGTGATCTTCGAGGAGTTCAAGGGCACCGGCAACATGGAGATCCGTCTCGACCGACGCCTCGCCGAGCGGCGCCTGTACCCGTCGATCGACGTCAACGCCAGCTCGACCCGCCACGAAGAGCTCCTCTTCGAGCGGGGGCAGCTCCAGCAGGTCTGGAAACTGCGCCGGGTGCTCAACGCGCTCGCCGCCGACGGCAGTGCGGCGGCCGGGCTCGAGCTGCTCATGGACAAGATCCGGACCACGAAGAGCAACGACGAGTTCCTGGCCGAGATCGCCAAGGGACCCGCAGCGTGAGGTGACGAGCCCGGCCCCAAGAGGGCCCGGCCCGACCTGACGCCGACACCTCTACACTGGAGGAATCATGAAGGCAGACATTCACCCCTCCTACGTGGACGCCACCGTTCGCTGCTCGTGCGGGAACACGTTCACCACCAGGTCCACCAAGGCGGAGATCCACGCCGAGCTGTGCAACGAGTGCCACCCGTTCTTCACGGGCAAGCAGAAGCTCGTCGACTCGGGTGGCCGGGTGGAGCGTTTCCAGCGCCGCTACGGACAGCGTGGCTCTCGATCCAAGGCCAAGCGCGCCTGACCCTGGCGCCTCCCGCCTGCTGTCGACTGCGTCTCTTCCCCGTTTTTTCCCTCCTCTCTCCTTTCCGGCCACCGGCGTAGCCGGCGGAAGGGCGCGGACACGTCGGTACCCTGGTGTCTATGGACCAGGAGCGTCTCGCCGCGTGGGAGAAGGAGTACCAAGAGGTGCTCGACTCCCTCGGTGACCCCGCCGTGGTCTCTGACCAGGCTCGGCTGCGCGTCGCATCGCGGCGCCACAAGGAGCTCGAAGCCCTCCTGACCGTGGCGCGCCAACTCAACCAGTCCGAGGAGAACATGGCGACCGCACGCCAGATGCTGATCGAGGCCTCGGGCGACGATCGCGATGTCGTGACCGCCGAGATCGATCGAGCCGCGTCCGAAGCCGCCGCGCTCGAAGAAGAGCTCAGCCTCCTGCTGCTGGCGAAGGACCCCAACGACGGCCGAAACGTGATCGTTGAGATCCGTGGCGCCGAAGGTGGCGAGGAGGCGAACCTGTTCGCCAAGGACCTGTTCGAGATGTACCGGCGCTACGCCGAGGCACGGGGGTGGAAACTCGAGGTCCTGTCGTCTGACCCATCCGACCGCGACGGTCTCAACGAGGTCACGTTCACGGTGAAGGGCCCCGACGCATGGGCCCGCTTGAAGCACGAAGGAGGGACCCACCGGGTGCAACGCGTCCCGGTGACCGAGTCCCAGGGCAGGATCCACACCTCGGCGGCCACCGTGATGGTGCTCCCCGAGGCCGACGAGGTCGAGGTGTCCATCGATCCGGCTGACCTTCGGGTCGACGTGTTCCGCTCGACGGGCCCGGGCGGACAGTCCGTGAACACCACAGACTCGGCGGTTCGCATCACGCACCTCCCGACCGGGATCGTCGTATCCATGCAGGACGAGAAGAGCCAGATCCAGAACCGCGCCCGCGCCCTGCAGGTGTTGCGGGCCAGGCTGCTCAAACTGGAGCAGGACCGTGTCGCCGCCGAGCAGTCGCAGCAGCGTCGCAGCCAGGTCGGAGGAGGGGGTCGGTCCGAGAAGATCCGGACCTACAACTTCAAGGAGAACCGGGTGACCGACCATCGGGTCAAGCTCACCCTGCACAAGCTCGACCGGGTGCTCCAGGGCGACCTCGACGAGATCGTCGACGCGCTCCTCGCCGACGAGCGGGAGCGGGGGATCGCGGGGGCATGACGCCGGCCGGCGCGTCGGTGGCACCCCTGCGGGTACGCGACCTGCTCGCCTCTGTCTCGCAGACCCTGGGTCCCGGGCCCCAAGCCCGATGGATCGTGGCCCACGTCACCGGGATGCGCGCCGTCGACCTCCTGGCCACACCCGACGTGGCGGTGACGCCGGCGGACTGGGACGCGGCCCGCACCATCGTCGACCGGTGTCGGGCCGGCGAGCCCCTGCAGTACGTGCTCGGGACCTGGGCGTTCCGGGACCTGGAGCTTCACGTCGACCGGCGCGTCCTCATACCCCGGCCCGAGACCGAATACGTCGTGGAGGTTGCCCTCGGCGAGCTCGCCGACCAGACGTCGCGTCACTCGGCGGGCTCACCCGTCGTCGCCGTGGATCTCGGGACCGGGACGGGCGCGATCGCGCTGTCGTTGGCGGTGGAGTGCGAGGCCGCGATCGGATCGGCGGCGGGACCGGTCGAGGTGTGGGCGACCGACGAGTCTCGCGACGCCCTCGAGGTGTGCCGCGCCAACCTCGCCGCCCTGGCGCAACGACATCCGCGCGCCGCGGCCCGGGTGCATGTCGCGCCCGGTTCGTGGTTCGACGCCCTCGCCCCCCACCTCGCCGGCCACATCGACCTGGCCGTGTCGAACCCCCCGTACGTCTCGGCGCCGGAGTGGGACTCGCTCGACCCCGTGGTCCGGAATTACGAGCCGGTGGCCGCGCTCGTGCCCGGTCCCACCGGGTTCGAGGCCGTCGAGACCGTGCTCACCGAGGCGCCGCGATGGCTCGCCCCCGGAGGAAGCCTCGTCGTCGAGCTGGCTCCGGCCCAGGCCGGCGCGGCCCGAGACCGAGCCGATGCGCTCGGGTACGAGAGGCCGTCGGTGCGAGACGACCTGGCGGGGCGCCCGCGGGTGCTCGTGGCCCGGTGGCCCCACTCGTGAGGGGCGAGCAGCCGGCCCATCCCGTCGCCTTCGACGCGGCGGTGGCCGCGCTTCGGAGCGGAGCCGTGGTCGCCATCCCCACCGACACGGTGTACGGCTTCGCCGTGGACCCGACGATTCGCGGTGGTACCGACACGCTGTTCGCGTTGAAGGACCGGCCCCGGTCACTCGAGCTCCCCGTCCTGGTGGCGTCGGTCGAGCAGGCCGAGGGGTTAGCCGGGCCGGCGGGGCTTTCCCCCCTGGCCCGACATCTGGCCGACGTCTTCTGGCCCGGCGCCCTCACCATCGTGGTTCCCCGCCGCCGCGGCCTGTCGTGGGCTCTCGGCGGCAGTGCCGGGACCATCGGGCTGCGCGTCCCCGACCACGCCGTGGCGCGGGCCCTGTGCGGCGAAGTGGGCGCGCTGGCGACGACGAGTGCGAACGTGCACGGGGAACCGCCCTGTACCGAGGCCGACGCCGTGATGCGGAGCTTTGGGCCCACGGTGGTCGTCGTCGACGGCGGCCGCTGCGACGGGGCCCCGTCGACGGTGGTCGCCGCGCTCGATGACCTCCGTTGCCTGCGCGAAGGGGCCGTGGCCTGGGAGGACGTGCTGGCGGCGGCGCGAGAACGATGAGGCCCGGTGTGGTCCGCTTGTGGCAGGCTCACGCCTGAGCACATCAGGGCCCGGCAACGACGGTTCGGGCCACGGCGCCGTCAGGCCGGTACGAAAGGGGCGACTCATGCCAGCGGACCACGAGGCGACCGTGCGAGCTTTCTTCGAGGCCTGGGTCGAGCGCGATCCGGACCGTCTGACGAGCTTCTTCGCTCCCGACGGAACCTGGAGTGAGGCGAACCGCGACGCGGCCAAGGGCCCCGACGAGATCAGACCGGTCTTCGAGCTCCAGGTCGGCTTCGCCTCGGATTTCTCCTTCGAGTTCAAGCGATTGGAAGTGGTCCGGGACACCGTCTTCACCGAGCGCGTCGACCGGTTCGTGATCAACGAAACGCCGATGGCGGTGCCGGTGGCCGGCATCTTCGAATTCGACGGCCACGGGCGCATCAGCGCGTGGCGCGACTACTACGACTGGTCGCTGCTCGAGGCGCAACTCCTGGCGGCGGGGGTGGACCTCAGCGGCGTAGACGACATCTGACGCTCGTCGTGAGCGTCACCGGAGCTCGGTCCGGCCGTCGGCACTCAGGCGTGCCCGGCGACCGCAGCCCTCGTGCTTCATCGAGCGCGAGCATGTCGTCACGATCGACGATGTTCGCCCAGGTCCTGCGCCCGTCGTCGGTGAGCACGGCGAGGATGGCGAGCTCGGGCTCCCCGTCTCGGCCGTGGACCACGGTGTAGGTCTCGACGGTCGCATCGCCTTCGAAGTCCGCAGCCACCGTGCGCCGGGGGAGCGCGTCGACGTCATCCTGCGGCGACGCGTGGCGGAACCCCGCCGCGGGCGGGGAGGTCGACCACACCCCGACGGCGTGCTTCGTGCTGTACCACCCCAGGCCCGTGACGAGGCCTACGGCGCCGGGATCGGCACGGAGGCGCTCGGTCATCGAGGCGATGGAGTGGGTCACGTAGTTGTTGCCCGGACCCCCGGCGAACCCGAGACCACCCGTGACGGTCAGGGACCGGCCCGGATCGTCGAGGGGGAGGCCCAGCTCGAGGGCGGCGATCTGCACGGCGCAGGGGAAGCACGAGTACAGATCCACGTGAGCCACGTCGTCCATGCCGATCGCGGCGAGCGCCAGGGCCCGCTGGGCGGCGATGCGGACGGCTGGGGAGGATCGCAGGTCGTGTCGATGGGACACGAACCAGTGGTCGTGCGCGTCCGCCCCCGCCACCGGGAACACCCATCGCTCTTCGGGTACCCCCGCGGCGCGCGCCGCTTGCACCGAGCACAGGATGAGGGCCGCGCCCTGGTCGACCCGGTTGTTGGCGTTCATCAGCTTCGGATAGGGGAACGACACCATCCGGTTGGACGGCCCCGTCGACCTGATGTCCTGCGCAGAGCGAGGTTGACGCGACCATGCATAGGGGTTCGTCGCCGCCACCGACGAGAACCGTGCCCAGAGCTCTGCCACGTGGCGCTGGTGTTCGTCGATCGTCCGGCCCGCCGCGTACCGCAGCGCGTTCTCGAACAGAGGGAAGATCCGCAGCGGCCGGTCGAGCCCCCGCGCCGCCTCGTCCTCGGTGACGCCGGGTCGATCGGTGCCGAGGACCACCGGGGTCGTCGTGCCCTCGGGCTGCGTGGTCCAGGCCAGGACGGGGTGCCCCGGGTCGCGGCGAGCCGCCAGGCGCGTGAACCCGCATTCGGCCCCCGTGACGAGCACCACGTCCAGCTCCCCGCGGGCGATCTCCGAGCGCGGTGGCGTTCACGACGGTCTGCGGGTTGTTCCCCCCGACCGTCGTCAACGCCAGCTCCGGGGGCTCGATCCCGAGACGCCCGGCGACGAGCAGCCCTGGGTTCACGTACGGCCAGCTCAGGGGGAGGATCACCCGGAGTGACTGCGCCCGGGCCAGAAGACCGCGCCCGTCGTCACGGGCGCCGCTGTCCCACCCGGCGACGCGCAACGCTCTCGCCATGAGTTCGACCGGCTCGTCCCGGTCGGAGATCGGAGCCTCGGGGTTCGGGCGCTCGGTCACCTGGCCCACGCCGACCAGCACCGGCGTTCGAGGGTCGAGGGCCACGGGCGCCGAGCGTACCGTTCGGGTCGGGGGAGCCCCCGGGGCGGCACAGGTGCCTCGGTATGCTTCGGCCATGCGCATCGCGGTCGGCTCCGATCACGCCGGCTATCTCCTCAAGGAGTTCCTGTCCGCCCACCTGACCGAGTTGGGACACGAGGTCGACGACCTCGGCACGGACTCCGAACGCAGGGTCGACTACCCCGGCTACGGGGCGGCGGTGGGACGGGCGGTGACCGAAGGACGGGCCGACCTCGGTCTGGCCGCATGCGGGACGGGGATCGGCATCTCCATCGCCGCCAACAAGATCGAGGGAGTCCGAGCGGCCGTCGTCCACGACGTCACGACGGCGCGCCTCGCCCGGGCCCATACCCATGCCAACGTCCTGTGCATGGGGGGCCGCACCATCGGGCACGAGGTGGCCAAGGACGCCGTCGACACCTTCTTGTCGACGGAGCCCATCGGGGGCCGCCACGAGCAGCGGATCCACGAGATCGCTCTGCTCGAGGCGCGCTGAGTTGCGGGGCGCTGAGTTGGGGCGCACCGCGTTGGAGCGCACCGCGTTGGGGCGCACTGCGTTTGGCGAGACATGGTTGAGAGCACCGAGAGGATCAAGATGACCGATGCACAGCGACGGCGCCCGCCGGGCGTCGTCCCCCTTCGACCAGTGGCTCGTCGAGGACCCCGAGATCTTCGCCCTGCTCGGCGCCGAGATCGACAGGCAGTCGACGACCCTGCAGCTGATCGCGTCGGAGAACTTCACGTCGCCGGCGGTGCTGGCTGCCTCGGGATCGGTGCTCACCAACAAGTACTCCGAGGGCTATCCGGGCCGGCGGTACTACGGGGGGAACCAGGTCATCGACGAGGTCGAGAACCTGGCCCGGGACCGGGCCAAGGCCCTGTTCGGGGCGGAGCACGCCAATGTCCAGCCCCATGCCGGCGCGATCGCCAACCTGGCGGTGTACCAGGCGTTGCTCGAGCCGGGGGACACCGTGCTCGCCATGAGCCTGGACCACGGCGGTCATCTCACCCACGGCTCGCCGGCGAGCATCACCAGCAAGATCTGGCATTTCGTCGCCTACGGGGTGACCCCGGCATCGGGGGACCCCGCCGCGCCGGGCGAGACCATCGACTTCGACGAGGTGGCCGACGTCGCCAAGCGCGAACGCCCCAAATTGATCGTGGCCGGCGCGACCGCCTACCCCCGCCTCATCGACGCCCAACCCTTCCGGGAGATCGCCGATGCCGTGGGTGCGAAGCTCATGTTCGACATCGCCCATCCCGCCGGGTTGGTGGCCGGGGGTGTGCACCCCAATCCCGTCGGCATCGCCGACGTGGTGACGCTCACCACCCACAAGACGTTGCGGGGCCCGCGCGGCGGCGCCATCCTGTGCGACCAGGCCTTCGCCAAGGTGATCGACTCCGCTGTCTTCCCCGGGCTCCAGGGCGGCCCCCTCGAGCACGTCATCGCGGCCAAGGCGGTGGCCTTCCGTGAGGCGTCGCTGCCGTCGTTCCGCGCCTATGCGGCCAGTGTCGTCGCCAACGCACGAGCCCTCGCCGCCGCACTCGCCGACGAAGGCTTCCGGCTGGTGTCGGGGGGAACGGACAATCACCTGCTCCTCGTGGACCTGCGTCCCTTCGACGCCGAGCTCACGGGCAAAGAGGCCCAAGAGGTTCTCGACCGGGCCGGGATCACCCTCAATCGCAACACCATTCCCGACGACCCGCGCTCGCCGTTCGTGACGTCGGGGCTGCGGCTCGGCACCGCCGCCCAGACCACGGCGGGGATGGGAACCCAGGAGATGGTCCAGGTCGCGGCCCTGATCGGGCGCGCCCTGCGCGAGCGCGGGGACGAGGCCGCCCTGCGCGACGTGCGGGGCGAGGTCCTCGACCTGTGTGGGGGGTTCCCGCCCTATCCCGAGCTGGTCAGAGGCGCCGCCCTGCCGAGTCCAGCCGGAGGCCGCTGAGGCCGTGCCCCCTCTCGGGGCGTACGTGATCGTGGCCGCTGTGGCCGCCGTAGGCACGTTCGCGGCGATGTTCCCGATCCGCGCCCTGGCCACCCGGGCCGGATTCGTGGTCGAGCCCGACGAGCGTCGGGTCCACACCCGCGTGACCCCGTACGGGGGTGGCGCGGCGATGTTCCTGGCGTTCTGCGTCGCCATCCTGGTGGCATCGCAATTGGGGCAGCTGCACGGGCTCTTCGCGGGGTCCTCGGAGCCGCTCGGCCTCGTGCTCGGAGCGGCGGTGATCTTCGTCGTGGGTTTCATCGACGACGTCCGGGAGATGTCGGCGCCGGCCAAGATGGCCGGGCAGGTGCTCGCCGCGATGGTGCTCGTCTTCCTCGGCGTCACGATGTTCCAGTTCAAGATCCCCTTCGTCGGCTTCTTCGTGCTCTCCCCCGATGTGACGCCGCTGCTCACGGCGTTGTGGGTGATCGTCATCACCAACGCCGTGAATCTCATCGACGGCCTCGACGGTCTCGCCACCGGGATCGTGGCCATCGCCTCGGGAGCGCTGGCGGTCTACGGCCTTCGTCTCGTCTATGTGGGCGTCCTCCCCCCCGACAACCTCGGCCCGCTCATCGCGGTGGTGGCGTTCGGGGTCTGCATCGGGTTCCTTCCCCACAACCTGCATCCCGCCCGGGCGTTCATGGGCGACGCCGGCGCGCTGTTCCTGGGTCTGCTGTTGGCCGCCTCCACCATGCTCATCGGCGGACGGACCCCCGACGTCAGCGGGCAGACCTACTTCTTCTTCGCGCCCCTGTTCATCCCGGTCTTCATCCTCGGTGTTCCCATCGCCGACATGGCGTTCGCCTTCATCCGACGCACGGCCAGAGGTACGGGGTTCCACACCCCGGACAAGGACCATGTCCATCACCGGCTCCTGCGCCTCGGGCACGGCCCCCGGCGCACCGTCGCCATCTTGTGGGCCTGGACGGCAGTCCTGTCCGCGTTCTTGTTGCTACCCCTGTTCGACAAGCGCGCCAACGCCGTCATCCTCATCGGGATCATCGTGCTCGGCCTGGCGCTCTACACCCTGTTCCATCCCGGGCTCCGCAAGGACACCGTCGACGGCAACGGCGCCGTGAAGAACGAGGCCCTCGTCGGCAAGGACGCCCCGCCCGGTCCGCCTCGAAACGGGTCGTCGCCGACGTCGGAGGAGGTGGCGGTGAAGACGGCCCGCGACAACGGCCAGAACGGTCAGAACGGGGAGAACGCCGGGAGCGGGACCAGGTCGGGGGGAAGCGATGTCCCTCGTGCCGCCACCCCCGTCACGCACGCCGCTTCCCGGGTGAAGGGACACCCGTAGATCCGGCGATCTCTTTGCAGAGCGCAAATAGTGGCTGGTTCGGGCTCGTTTTGCCGCGCTCAGGGGGTGGATGCGAAGATTGTGGTGTGCGCTTCCCGCTCCCAGTCGGCTCCGATGAACGGAGACCGGCCATGGTTGCAGTCGGTGCGAGCGCCGGGCACACCGAGTGACCTCGGGCCAGCCCAGGCAATGCACGGCACCTGCCCTCTGAGCGACGCGCGCCAAGCGAGAGGACGTGGAGGAGAAGCCCCCGCCGAGGGTCTTCGATCTCATGACCATCGGCTTGGCATCGGCGCTGATGATCGGGATCGCACTCGGCGCCGGCCTGGCCATCGACGCCTGGCTGCACACGAGCCCCATCGCCACGCTGGTCGGCCTGGCCGTCGGGATTGCCGCCGCGGTGGGCAGCACCGTGCGCCAGATCCGCAAGCTCCTGTAGACGCCTCCGCCCCAGCGAGCTCCACGCCTCCCTCGCACCTCGTTCGGGTGGGTGTGCGGTGATGGTCAACCTGTTCTCGAGCTTCTCCGTCCCCCAGATCTCGACCGTCGCCCGGCGCACGGCCCTGGTCTCCATGGGGGTAGGAGCGGGCGCCCTCGTGATCGGCGTGGTGGCGGGCTACCCGCTCGTCGGCCTCGGGATATGCCTGGGCCTGGCCATAGCGCTGGTCAACTTCCGTCTCATCTCACGCGCCACGGTCAAGGCGGCGGGATCCGAGGACGAGAACAAGCGTCGGCCGTTGGTGTTCAACACGCTCGGTCGGCTGGGTGTCATCAGCGTCATCGCCCTGGGCATCACGTTCTTCGTCGAGCAACTCGGCTTCGGGACGTTGATCGGCCTGGCAGTCTTCCAATTCTCCTTGCTCGCCAACGTGGTCGTCTCGATGCTGCGCAACCCGCTCATGGGGGACACGACCATGGGAACGCCGTTCGTGGACGACGACGAGGGCACATGACCGGCGTCGTCCACCTCCTCGCTTCGGACATCAACGTCGGCACGCACGTCCAGCGCTACGGCCTCGACCTCGACACGATCTGGTCGACCGTGGCCGCCATGGTGATCGTCATGGCCATGGGTCTCTACCTGCGTGCCAAGGCCACCAGCGCGGTCCCGGGGAAGCTCCAGTTGGCCTGGGAGATGGGTGTCCAAGCGGTCCAACAGCAGGTCCGCGGCACGATCGGCCCCCAGGGCGAGGCCATCGTGCCCCTGGCCGTGGCGCTGTTCGTGTTCATCCTCGTGGCCAACTGGTTCTCGGTCCTGGGCATCGGCTCGGAGATCGAGTGGATCGGTCCGCCGACGAGCGACATCAACATGACCCTGGCGCTGGCCTTCATCGTCATCATCCCCGTCCACATCGCCTCGATCCGCAACCGCGGTGTGGTCGGCTACGTCAAGCACTACGTGAGCCAGCCCTTCCCCAAGCCCCTCTTCCTCGTCAACATCTTCATCAACGGGGTGGAGGAGATCGCCAAGCCCCTCACCCTGGCGCTCCGACTCTTCGGCAACCTTCTGTCGGGGGGCTCATGCTCGCCCTGATCGCGGCGCTCGGGGTCTGGAGCATCTCGCACGTGCCCATCGGCGACGTGGCCACGCTGATCCTCAACCCGGTATGGAAGCTCTTCGACCTTGCCATCGGCGCCATTCAGGCCTTCATCTTCGCCCTGCTCACGATCCTCTACTTCGACACCGCCATGAGCGCCCACTAGCGGAAAGTTCCCACCACGCGGGATTTGGTCAAGCCGGACCCCGTCAACCCAGATCTTCCGATAACCACAGACCAAAAGGAGCATCACCAATGTCAGATCCAGGGCTCGATCACGCAATCAGCCTCGCCGGCGCCATGGTCGGTGGCGGTTTGCTGATGGGCGGCGGAGCCGTCGGCGCGGCCATCGGAGACGGTCTCGCCGGCAGCCAGACCATCGCGGGCGTCGCCCGGCAACCCGAGGCGCAGGGTCGTCTCTTCACGATCATGTTCTTGACCGTGGGGCTCGTCGAGGCCATGTACTTCATCAACCTGGCCTTCACCGCCCTCTTCGTCTTCTCGCTCTACAAGAAGGGTGGGCCCTGATCACCACGTCGGGGTCCGGTCCTACGGGACAGGCGAAGGAAGTTCCGAACCCACCGGCAGGGTCAGCCGCTCGCGCTCGGTTGCCATGGGCGCGACCGGCTCGGGGCGATGACCGTGTTCCCCTCCTGGATGGCCACTGCAGCACCGAACCGAACCGAGGCTGAACGGATATGACAGCGAGTAGCAATTTCCTCATCCCCAACGCGACCCTCATCGTCGAGGTCGTCGCCTTCCTGATCGTGCTCGGCTTCCTCGCCAAGTACGTGCTGCCCGTCCTCAACAAGACCCTCGGGGAGCGTCAGCAACAGATCGCCGCCGCCCTCGAAGCGGCCGAGAGGTCGCGCGCCGAGGTGGCGGAGGCCGGCCACCAGCGCCAGGAGACACTCGACGAGGCCCGCCGACAGGCGCAGGAGATCGTCGCCGCCGCCAACAAGGCGGCCGATCGCGTCAAGGCGCAGGCCGAGGAGCGGGGGCGAATCGAGTACGAACGACTCGTGTCCAGGGCAGAGGCCGAGATCGCCGGGGCGCGCCAACGGGCCGTGGACGAGGTCAGCACCAAGGTCGGGGCGCTCGTGATCTCGGTGGCCCGCCAGGTCATCGGTCGGGAGATCGACGAGTCCACGCACCGGACGCTGATCGACGAGGCGGTCTCGGCGTTGCGGGCCTCGGGCTGAGCAGCAACGAGCTGAGCAACAGAGACAGGGAAGAGGAGAGAGCAGAGCGTGAAGTTTTCGCTTCGGGGCTACACGACGGCACTGCTGGCCGACGTGGCTAGGGACCCGCTCGGCGCGCAGATCGCCGACGACGTCAACGCCATCGCCCATCTCGTGTCTCGGACCAACGAGCTGGCGGTGGTGCTCACCGACTTCGCCGTGCCGACCTCCGCCCGGAAGGGGGTGCTCCAGGACCTGCTCGCCACGCGGGTCCACCCCCTCGCCCTGAAGGTCGTGCTGCGGGCCGTCGACACCGGGCGCGTCGAGGAGCTCCCCACGGTGATCCACGAGCTCTACGAGCTGGCCCGCCACTTGCACGACCTCCCCCCCGAGGAGCTGAGGGCGGAAGAGCCGATCGTGAGTCGCACCGCGTGGCGCGACTACGTGGCGGGTTACGCCGATGCCGTTTTCGAAGACGTCCCCGAGACCTCGGAGCTCGAAGAGATCGAGGACGAGCTGTTCCGGTTCGCCCGCGTGGTCGAGTCGACCAACGTCGCTGCGCAGCGTGCTCGTCGGACACGACGGTGCCGCTCGAGAGCCGGGAGCAGATCCTCGACGAGCTGCTCCGAGGCAAGGTCCGGGCCGCCACCCTCCGACTCGTCAAGGTCACGATCCAGGGACGGGTGCGCGACCTCGCCGCTTCGCTCGACTGGCTCGCCGAGCACGCGGCACGGGCCAGAGGTTGGCGGGTGGCGCGGGTCTACACAGGTCTCCCGATCGACGCTGACGAGCACCGGATCCTGTCCGAAGCCCTGGAGCGCCTCACCAGTCAACCGGTGGAGCTGCAGATCCTGGCTGCGCCCGACATTCTCGGCGGCGCCGTGATCCAGATCGGCGATCTTCTCGTCGATGCCAGCGCCGAGCGTCGTCTCGAACAACTGGAAGAAGACCTCCTCAAGCATGAGGGGGCAACCCGAGGAGCACACACCTGATGGCAGAGTTGACCATCAATGCCGGCGAGATCGCGGCGGCATTGCAACGGCACGTCACCGACTACACACCCGAGGTCTCCGCCGAGCAGGTGGGGCGCATCACGGAAGTGGGTGACGGCATCGCCCGGATCAGTGGACTGCCCATGGTGGCGGTGAACGAATTGCTGGAGTTCGAGGACGGGACCCTCGGCATCGCCCTGAACCTCGACGAAGACACGGTGGGTTCGGTCGTCCTGGGCAGTGACGCGCACATCGAGGAGGAGCAGCTGGTCCGAGCCACGGGACGCATCCTGTCGGTGCCCGTCGGCGACGGGCTCCTCGGTCGGGTCGTGAACCCCCTGGGCGAGCCCATCGACGGGAAGGGCACCATCGCGTCGACCGAGACCCGCCGGCTCGAGGTCCAGGCACCGGGCATCGTGGCTCGTCAACCCGTGAAGGAGCCGCTGCAGACCGGTATCAAGGCTATCGACTCCATGACTCCCATCGGCCGGGGCCAGCGCGAGTTGATCATCGGCGATCGCAAGACCGGGAAGACCACCGTCGCCGTCGACACCATCCTCAACCAGAAGGGCTTGGGGGTGAAGTGCATCTACGTCGCCATCGGCCAGAAGGGATCCTCCGTGGCGCAGACGGTGGCCACGTTCGAGGCGTACGACGCCATGGACTACACCGTCGTCGTGTCGGCACCCGCGTCGGAACCGGCCCCGTTCAAGTACATCGCCCCCTACGCCGGCTGCGCCATGGGGCAGCACTGGATGGAGAACGGCGAGCACGCCCTGATCGTGTACGACGACCTGTCCAAGCAGGCCGAGGCGTACCGCCAGATGTCACTGCTGCTGCGCCGACCCCCAGGCCGCGAGGCCTATCCCGGCGACGTCTTCTACCTCCACAGCCGCCTCCTCGAGCGGGCCGCCAAACTGTCGGACGAGCGCGGCGGCGGATCGCTCACGGCGCTCCCCATCATCGAGACCAAGGGTGGCGACGTGTCCGCCTACATCCCCACCAACGTCATCTCGATCACCGACGGGCAGATCTACCTCGAGTCCGAGCTCTTCTACTCCGGGGTCCGGCCGGCGATCAACGTGGGTATCTCGGTCTCCCGTGTGGGAGGTGCCGCCCAGGTCAAGGCGATGCGAGCGGTGGCGGGGACGCTCAAGATCGACCTCGCCCAGTTCCGCGAGCTCGAGGCCTTCGCCACCTTCGGATCCGAGCTCGACAAGGTCTCCCAAGCCCAACTCGACCGGGGATACCGCCTCACCGAGCTGTTGAAGCAGTCGCAGAACGCGCCGATGCCGGTCGAGGAGCAGGTCATCGTGATCTATGCCGGCTCCAACGGCTGGGTCGACGACGTGGCGGTGTCCGAGGTGCGTCGCTTCGAGGCGGAGCTGCTCGAGTTCATGCGGGCCAATCAACCCGTGATCCTCGAGTCCATCCGGAGCTCCGGTGCGCTGCCCGAGGAGTCCGAGCTCAAGGCCGCGTTGCAGGCCTTCAAGGACACGTTCGTCGCGATGGAGGGTGGCTGAGCCGTGGCCGGTGGCCAGGAGAAGGTCCTGCGGCGGCGCATCCGCACCGTCCAGTCCACCAAGAAGATCACGCGGGCCTTCGAGCTCATCGCCGCTTCCCAGATCGTGCGCGCCCAGAACCGCCTGACCGGGTTCCGGCCCTACCTGAAGGGCATCGCCGAGATCCTGGCCGAGGCCGCCGCTGACGCCGGGCACACGGCCGGCAGGGTGCTCGGAGTGCCCGAGTCGCCCCAGCGTGTCCTGGTGGTGGCCCTCGTCGCCGATCGGGGGTTGTGCGGTGCGTACAACGCCAATGTCCTTCGTCTCGCCGAGCGGACGGTGCGCGACTTCGAGGCATCGTCGGTGGACAACGCGCTCATGAGCATCGGGCGAAAGGCGCAGTCCTACTTCCGATTCCGCCGCATCCCCCTCGAGCAGTCGTTCTCGGGCTTCTCGGACCGACCCACCTTCGAAGACGCCCGCCGCGTCGCCGAGGTGATCACGCCCTTGTTCCTCTCCGAGGAAGTCGACCAGGTCCTGATCGTCTCGACCCGGTTCGTGTCGGCCGGCACCCAGGTGGTGGAGACGCGCCAGCTCCTTCCCCTTCCCGAGCCGACCGGGCAGGAGGCTGGCGACGAGGGACCGACCCGACGCGAGGGGTACACGGAATTCGAGCCCGAGTCTCCCGACCTCCTCGTGGAGCTGGTGCCGCGCTACGTCGAGGCGGCGCTGTTCGGCGCGTTGCTCGAGGCCGCCGCCAGCGAGCACACGGCCCGGCAGCGGGCCATGGCCGCCGCCACCGAGAATGCCGACGAGCTGGCCAAGACCCTCACCCGGGACATGAACCGCGCTCGGCAGGACGCCATCACGACCGAGATCATGGAGATCGTCGGGGGAGCCGAGGCCCTGCGCCAGGCCGCCGCCGCCAAGACGGAATAGGAAGCTAGGAAATCATGACAACCACACTCACCGAACCCACTACCAGCGACAACGGAAACCGACCCGAGGGACGGGTGGTCGCCATCGCGGGGCCGGTCGTCGACGTCGAATTCCCTCCCCACGCGCTGCCCGAGATCAACATGGCCGTCGAGATGGACCTCGAGCTCGAAGGCAACAAGATCACCGTGACCGCCGAGGTGGCGCAGCAGATCGGCGAGGGACGGGTCCGCTGCATCTGCCTCAAGGCCACCGACGGCCTGCACCGGGGCACCCCGGTGCGGAACCTGGGTCGGGGCCTGGCCGTCCCGGTGGGAGACGCCACGCTCGGCCACGTCTTCAACGTGCTCGGCGAGGCACTCGACACCGATGACATCGGGGCCGTCGAGGACCGGTGGGAGATCCACCGCGACTCCCCGGCATTCGACCAGCTCGAGCCGCGTGCGCTCATGTTCGAGACCGGTATCAAGGTCATCGACCTGCTCGAGCCCTATGTCCAGGGCGGGAAGATCGGCTTGTTCGGAGGCGCGGGCGTCGGCAAGACCGTGCTCATCCAGGAGATGATCAACCGGGTGGCCCTCAACCACGGCGGTGTGTCGGTGTTCGCCGGGGTGGGCGAGCGCACTCGCGAGGGAACCGACCTCTGGCTCGAGATGCAGGAGTCGGGCGTCATCGAGAAGGCCGCCCTCGTCTACGGGCAGATGGACGAGCCCCCCGGGGTCCGGCTCCGGGTGGGGCTGGCCGCGCTCACCATGGCCGAGTACTTCCGGGACGTGAAGAACCAGGACGTGTTGCTGTTCATCGACAACATCTTCCGGTTCGTTCAGGCCGGTTCCGAGGTCTCGACCCTGCTCGGCCGCATGCCTTCGGCGGTGGGATACCAGCCCACCCTGGCCGACGAGATGGGCGAGCTCCAAGAGCGCATCACCTCGACGCGGGGACACTCCATCACCTCGCTCCAGGCTGTGTACGTTCCCGCCGACGACTACACCGACCCGGCGCCATTCACGACGTTCACGCACCTCGATGCCACCACGGAGCTCTCCCGGCAGATCGCCTCACTGGGGATCTATCCCGCTGTCGACCCCCTGGCGTCGACATCGAACATCCTGGCTCCCGAGATCGTCGGTGACCGCCACTACGACGTGGCCCGCCGGGTCCAGGTCGTCCTGCAGCGATCGCGCGAGCTCGCCGACATCATCGCCATCCTGGGCCTCGACGAATTGTCCGAAGAGGACCGTCTCATCGTGAACCGGGCCCGCAAGATCCAGCGCTTCCTGTCGCAGCCCTTCAACGTCGGTGAGGTCTTCACCGGCCTCAAGGGTGTGACCGTGCCGATCGCCGAGACCGTCGAGTCGTTCGAGGTGCTGCTCAACGGCGATCTCGACGATGTGCCCGAGCAGGCGTTCCTGAACGTGGGCGGCGTCGAGTCCGTGCTCGAAAAGGCACGGACCCTCGAAGCCGGCAGCGAGTAGCCGCGTTCGCGATGGCGACCTTCGAGGCCAGCCTGGTCACCCCGGAGCGGACCCTGCTCGAAGAGCAGGTGCAGATCGTCTTCATGCGCACCGACGGCGGGGACTCGGCGTACATGCCGGGTCACACGCCGCTGATCGGTGCCGTCGTCCCCGGCCTGGTCCGGTTCCAGCACGAAGACGGCACCGAAGCGCGTGCCGCCGTGCACGGCGGGTTCGTCCAGGTCGAAGGCGACCACGTCACCGTCCTGGCACCGATCGCCGAACTGGCCCAGGACATCGACGTCGACCGGGCCCGGCGCGCCCTCGACGCCGCCACCGAACGCGCCGCCGACCTCGCCGCGACAGCGTCGGGGCCCGGGTCCGGATCCGGAGACGGGGCCGAGGAGGCGCCGGTGGACCGGGAGCTGGTCGAGGCGGAGGCGGCTCGGCGCCGCGCCGAGGTCCGCCTCGAGGTGGCGGGGGCAGGCGACTCCCGAGGATCCTGACGCGGCGAGGCGGGCGGGGACGGCTTACGGCCGGCGCGCCGAGACCCGGTGCCGGGCCGCGAACGGTGCGGTGAACCCCGGGTCCCCGAGCAGCTCGATCATGGCGTCGTAGCTCGAGTCGTCGACGGCGCGGCGGCCGACCGACGCCATGCGCGTGGCGTCGGTGACGATGGGTCGGATGGTGGCGAGGGTCTGGCTCCAGAACGCCGCCGCCGGCGTCGCCCCGGTGAGCAGGTCTTCGCGCACGTCGTCGTGGACGTCGGTGAAGCCGACGGCGACGAGCCGGTCGGCCAGGGTGCGCGCCCAGGTCCACTGGGCCGCCAGCGGCACCATCACCTCCCGGAACGGCGCCGGAAGGTCCCCGTCGGAGGCGGCCCGCTGCGCGGGCGCACCGTCGGCCTCTTCGAAGAGGACCACGGCGCCGGGCGCCAGCGCCGGCACGAGGTGCTCCACCACGGTGTCGGGGTCTTCGACGTGCATGAGCACCGACCGCGAGTGCACGAGATCGAAACACGACGACCCGAACGACATCGTCATGAGGTCACCCTCGACGACGGTGACGTTGGGCCGTGCCGCCAGGTCCCGGAGCAGGGTGGTGTCCCGGTCGATGGCGGTCACCGACCCGCGGTCGCCCACCGCGTCCGCCATCCACCGGGCCACCGAGCCGGCCCCCGCCCCCAGCTCAGCGCAACGCCAACCAGGTGCGACCCCCAGCCGCTCGAATTGCCTGATGGTGGAGGCGTCGTGCAGCGACTGCAGGGTCCCGAGGCGCGCCCCCTCCGCAGGATCGGCGTTGCGCAACGGGTACCGGCTCGGAGAAGTGGTCACCCGCCGCCCCGCGGTCGTCAGCCGAATTCGATCTGGCTGTACTCGCGCAGCTTGTGCAGGGCGTGGCGGGCGCTCACGAAGCGAACCGTTCCCGACCGGGAACGCATCACGATCGACTGGGTGGTGACGCCGTAGTCGTTGTAGCGCACGCCCTGGAGCAGCTCGCCGTCGGTGACGGCGGTGGCGGCGAAGAAGCAGTTGTCGCCCTTGACGAGGTCGTCGGTGCTGAGCAGGGCATCGAGGTCGTACCCGGCCGCGATGGCGGCGCGCCGCTCGTCGTCGTCGCGGGTGAAGAGGCGGCCCTGGATCTCGCCCCCCATGCACTTGAGCGCCGCCGCCGCGATCACCCCCTCGGGCGTGCCGCCGATGCCGTACAGGACGTCGACGCCCGAGTCGGGCCACGCCACCGAGATGGCCCCGGCCACGTCGCCGTCGGAGATCAGCTTGATGCGGGCGCCACTGGCCCGGACCTCTTCGATGAGGTCGTGGTGGCGGGGTCGGTCGAGGATGACCACGGTGACGTCACGCACGGACTTGCCCGAGCGCCTTCGCCACCGCCTCGAGGTTCTCGGTCGGGGGGCGGCGCACGTCGACGGACCCGGCCGCCTTGGGCCCACCGCCAACTTCTCCATGTAGACGCAGGGTCCCGGGTTGAACATCGTTCCCCGGTCCGAGACGGCGATGACCGCCAGGGCGCCCCCGCGCCCGAGCGACGTCAGGTTCGTCCCGTCGATCGGGTCGACGGCGATGTCGGTCGCGGGGGGCGAGCCGTCGCCGATGTGCTCACCGTTGTAGAGCATGGGCGCATGGTCCTTCTCGCCCTCGCCGATCACCACCACGCCGTCCATGGTCACCGACTGGAGCACCACGCGCATGGCCTGGACGGCCGCCCCGTCCGCGCCTTCCTTGTCGCCGCGGCCCATCCACCGGCCCGCGGCCATCGCCGCCGCCTCCGTGACGCGGACGAGCTCCATGGCCAGGTTGCGATCGGGTGCGCGGGGGTTGGGCGCCACGTCCCGACCCTAACGCGCTCCGTCCGCCGCGGCGGCCCACGCCCGGCTCCGACCCGCCGTGCGGCCGTTCCGGGCGGCTGCCGGCCGAAGGACCGGGAGCGGGGTGGGAACCGTCACAATCCGAGAATGCCGGAGGGGGACCGTTAGGCTGGATCCCATGGACACCCCGCCCCACGAGGGCCTCGACGAGGGCCGAACGCGGTGGCAGGAGGCCTACGACTCCTCGACCCTGCAGGACGCCGATTTCGAGACCATGTCGGGCATCGGCCTCGAGCCCGTCTACGGCCCCGCCGATTGGCCCGAGGACCAGGTGGCCGAGCGCCTGGGCTGGCCCGGTCGTCCTCCTTACACCCGGGGCCCGTACGCGTCGATGTACCGCTCGAAGCTGTGGACGATGCGCCTGTTCGCCGGATTCGGCACCGCCGAGGACACCAACGTGCGCTTCCGCGAGCTCCTGCGGGCCGGCAGCGGTGGGCTGTCGGTCGCGTTCGACCTCCCCACGCTCATGGGCCGCGACTCCGACGATCCGCTCACCGAGGGTGAGGTGGGACGCTGCGGGGTGGCCGTCGACACCCTGGCCGATGCCGAGGACCTCTTCGCCGGGATCGACCTGGGGTCGGTCACGACGTCGATGACGATCAACTCGCCCGCCGCCGATCCTCATGGCCATGTACGTGGCGGCCGCCGAGCAGTCGGGCGTGGCCCGGCGCCGGCTCGGGGGGACGCTGCAGAACGACATCCTGAAGGAGTACCAGGCCCAGAAGGAGTACATCTTCCCGCCGCGTCCGTCGATGCGGCTCGTCGTCGACGTGGTCCGGTTCTGCGCGGCGGAGATGCCCAAGTTCCATCCCGTGTCGGTGTCGGGCTACCACATCCGCGAGGCCGGTTCGACGGCCGCCCAGGAGCTGGCCTTCACCCTCGCCAACGGGTTCGCCTACGTCGAGGCGGTGACGGCCGCCGGCCTGCCCGTCGACGAGTTCGCGCCCCGGCTGAGCTTCTTCTTCAACGCCCATCTCGACTTCTTCGAGGAGATCGCCAAGTACCGGGCCGCCCGCCGCATCTGGGCGCGCTGGATGGCCAACCGGTACCGGGCCACCTCGCCGCGGTCGTTGCAGCTGCGCTTCCACACCCAGACGGCGGGGGTGTCGCTCACGGCCCAGCAGCCCGAGGTCAACATCGTCCGCACCGCCATCGAGGCCCTGGCCGGGCGTGCTCGGCGGGACCCAGAGCCTGCACACCAACTCGATGGACGAGGTCCTGGCCCTGCCCACCGAGAAGGCGGCCCGGATCGCCCTGCGCACCCAGCAGGTCATCGCCCACGAGACCGGCGTCACCAACGTGTCGGACCCCCTCGGGGGATCGTGGTTCGTGGAGTCGCTCACCGACGAGATCGAACGCCAGGCCGAGGCGGTCTTCGCCCGGCTCGACGAGTGGGGCGAGGGCTCGATGCTCGAAGGCGTCCTGCACGGGATCGAGAACAACTGGTTCCAGGGCGAGATCGCCGACGCCGCCTACGTGTTCCAGCGCAAGGTGGCCACCGGCCGCCGCGTCGTGGTGGGCGGTGAACGCCTTCACCGAGGGGAGCGAGGAGCCCGCCCCCCCACGCTGCACATCGGGCCCGAGGTGGACGAAGCCCAACGCAAGCGGCTGTCGGCGGTGCGGCAACGACGCGACCAGCGGGCAGGTCGACGCCAAGCTGGCCGCGGTGGCGGCCGACGCCGCGGTCGCCGAGGTGAACCTCATGCCCGCCATCCTCGACGCCGTGCGGGCCTACGCCACGGTGGGCGAGATCGTGGGGGCCCTGGGATCGGTCTTCGGTCGCTGGGCCGAGAACCCGGTCGTCTGATCAGGTCGGGATCGATGGCCCGCTTCGTCGTGCGCCCCGGCGGAGCCCCTGCAAGGGACGGTGTGCGCCGGCGGGGCCAAGAACTCCGCGCTCAAGCTGATGGCGGCGTGCCTGTTGGCGCCGGGCCGGCACGTCCTCGCCGGCGTGCCGCGCATCGTGGACGTCGAGATCATGGCCGAGGTGCTCGAAGCCATCGGCGCGCAGGTCGAGCGTGCTCGCGCCCATCCCGACGGCGGGCCCGGCGACCTCGTCATCGACACGCCCGCAACGCTCGTCCCCGAGGCGCCCTACGAGCTCGTGGAGAAGATGCGCGCCTCGGTGGTCGTGCTCGGGCCCCTCCTGGCGCGCACGGGACGGGCCAGCGTGTCGCTCCCGGGCGGCGACGACTTCGGGAACCGCCCCATCGACATCCACCTCCACGGCCTGTCGACTCTGGGGGCGGTGTTCGAGACCGTGCACGGCAACATCGAGGGCCGCGTCCCCGGTGGCCCCGACGGCCGATTGGTCGGGCAACGGGTCGTCTTCGAGTACCCGAGCCACACCGCCACCGACAACGTGCTCATGGCGGCCGTGCTGGCCAAGGGGACCACGGTCATCGAGAACGCCGCACGCGAGCCCGAGGTGTCGGACCTCGCCGATCTCCTGAGCCACATGGGAGCCCGGATCCGGGGGGCGGGGACCTCGCACATCGAGGTCGACGGCGTCGAAGAGCTGCAACCGGCACCCCAGCCCCATCGCGTCATCCCCGACCGGGTGGTGGCGGCCACCTTGTTGTCGGCGGTGGCCATGGCGGGAGGGGAGATCGTCATCGAGGACGCCCGTCCCGACCACATGGACATGGTCCTGCGCAAGATGGGCGAGATCGGTGTCACCGTGACCCAGGGTCCCGAGGGCATGCGCGCCGCGGCGAGCGACCGGCTCCACAGCGTGGACGTGGCCACCCTGCCGTACCCGGGCGTGGCCACGGACTACAAACCGTTCCTGGTCACGATGTTGAGCGTGGCCGACGGGGTCGGGATCGTCACCGAGAACCTCTTCTCGGGTCGCTTCCGCTACGTCGACGAGCTCCGGCGCATGGGTGCGGACATCCGCACCGAGGGTCACCATGCCGTGGTCCGCGGGGTGCGGCGACTGTCGGGGGCTCCCGTGCGGGCACCGGACCTCCGTGCAGGGGCCGCGCTCGTCCTGGCCGGGATGATGGCCGAGGGCGAGACCGTGGTGTCGGACGCCCAGCACATCGACCGGGGTTACGAAGATCTCCCCGCCACGCTCAGCTCGCTGGGCGCGGATGTGACCCGCACCTGATCGCGCTCCGTCCCGCCTACGCTCCGCCACTGTCATGACCCCTGCCAACTCGTCTCCATCGGGCTCGTCTCCATCGGGCTCGTCTCCATCGGGCTCGTCTCCATCGGGCTCGTCTCCATCGGGATTCGGGGCGGCCCCGACCGGGGCGCCCGGTCCCCGTTACGAGCGGTCCACCGACCCGGCTGTGCTGCTCGACGCGGCGTCGAAGGGCGACCGGGTGGCGCTCGCCCGGCTGTTGACCCAGGTCGAGAACGGTGGCGCCCCGAGCCGGGCCGCCGCCGCCCTGGCGTACCGGAGCGGCTGTGAGCCACGCTCGATCGGCATCACCGGCCCTCCCGGGGCGGGCAAGTCCACGCTCGTCGACCGTCTCATCGCCACGGCGCGCGGCGGAGGGAGTGGCCCAACTCGGGGTCCTGGCGGTGGACCCGTCCTCGCCGTTCACGGGCGGCGCCATCCTCGGTGACCGGGTGAGGATGCAGGACCACGCCCTCGACGCCGGCGTCTTCATCCGCTCGATGGCGTCGCGTGGCCACCTGGGCGGATTGGCCGTCGCCGTCCCCGAGGCGATCCGCGTCCTCGCCGCGTCGGGCTTTCCGCTCGTGCTGATCGAGACCGTCGGTGTCGGCCAGGTCGAGGTCGAGGTGGCGGGGGCCACCGACACCACGATCGTGGTCCTCAACCCCAAGTGGGGCGACGCCGTCCAGGCCAACAAGGCCGGGCTCCTCGAGACGGCGGACATCTTCGTCATCAACAAGGCCGACCGGCCCGGGGCGAAGGAGACGCGGCGCGACCTCGAGCAGATGCTCGACCTGACCACACCGGGCGACTGGCGGCCCCCCGTGCTCGAGACAGCGGCCACCACCGGCGACGGGGTGGAGGCGCTGTGGGCGGAGATGGCGCGCCACGAGCGGCACCTCGAGGAAAGCGGCGCGCTCGAGCGACGACGGGCCGCCCGCCTCGAGCGCGAGTTCAGGATCGTGGTGGCGGCGCGGATCCAGGCCGAGGTCGACCGGCTGAGCACCGACGCCGAGTTCGCCGGGCTCATCGGGGCCGTGGCCGACCACAGTCTCGATCCCTATGACGCCGCCGACCGGCTGCTCCGTGCCGTGTTCGGCGCTGGGTCCGGCGACTGAGGGCGAACTCGTCCCTCTTCTCCATCTTCTTTCCCCCCCAGCTTCCCCCACCACAACATCTGGATCCCACGCACCGGCGCCGGGCGGTACCTGCTCCCGCCCCCTCCTTCTCGGCCCGGGGAGCCCCGCCACCGCCGATGATGGCCCCGCCGATCCGGCCGCCGCGCCTGTGATCCGCGATGGCGCGACGCCGCGGGCAGCGTCGGGTACGGTGCGCGCATGGTCGCCTCCGGTCACCCGTCGCCGGCATCGGAGGTCGGGTGTGGTCGCCCTCGACCGGCGCCACGACGGGGTCGCGCTCGTCACGCTCGAGCGTCCCAAGATGAATGCGCTGTCGGTGGCGTTCCTCGGGCGCCTGCGCGACGTGGTGGCCGAACTGGCCGCGGATCCACCGGGTGCGGTTGTCCTGTGGGGCGGCCCGCGCCTCTTCGCAGCGGGAGCCGACGTCGGCGAGTTCCGCCAGCCGGACGCGGCGCCGCGGATCGCGGCCGCGTTCCACGCGCGTGACGAGTGCACTGGCGCGCGTTGCCGCGCGTCACCATCGCGGCCATCACCGGCTACGCGCTCGGAGGCGGTCTCGAGCTCGCCCTGGCGTGCGACCTGCGCGTCGTCGCCGAGGACGCCCGTCTGGGCCAACCCGAGATCCTCCTCGGCATCGTCCCCGGCGGTGGCGCCACCCAGCGGCTGCCGCGCCTCGTGGGGGTGAGCCGGGCCAAGGATCTCATCTACACCGGGCGCCACGTCCGCGCCGACGAGGCGCTGCGTATCGGGCTGGCGGACCGCGTCGTGCCGCGCGACGACGTGTTGGACGAGGCGGTGTCGTTGGCGGCGTCGTTCGCGGCGGGCCCTCTGCAGGCACTGGCGGCGGCCAAGCGTGTCATCGACGCCGGGATCGACGTGCCGCTCGCGGACGCGCTCGCGCTCGAGGTCGACGCCTTCGTGGAGGTGTCGCACACCGAGGACGCCGGGTTGGGCGTGACGTCGTTCCTCGAGCACGGCCCCGGTCGGGCCCGATTCATGGGGCGTTGAGGGTCGTGGCGCCGTGACCGTGTCCCGTCCCGCCAAGACGCCGCGCCTGCGCCCGGCGGGAGGCGCCTCTTCCTCGGCCCGCCGCACCGGGGGGGCCCGCCTGCCCGGGATCCGCCCCACGGCACTGCCCGCCAAGGGCGGGGCCGACTGGTATCGCCGGGGGGTGTTCTACGAGGTCCTCACGCGGGGGTTCTTCGACTCCAACGACGACGGCATCGGCGACCTGTCGGGACTGCGGGCCAAGCTCGACTACCTCGAGTGGCTCGGTGTCGATGCGCTGTGGCTGCTGCCGTTCTATCCGTCGCCGATGCGCGACGGCGGCTACGACATCAGTGACTTCTTCACCGTCCACCCCGACCTCGGACACCTCGACGACCTCGTTGAATTCCTCGACGACGCCCACCGGCGCGGGATCAGGGTCATCGCCGATCTCGTCATGAACCACACGAGCGATCAACACCCCTGGTTCGTCGAGTCGCGGTCGTCGCGCGACAACCCCAAGGCGGACTGGTACACGTGGAACGACGACGACCATCGCTGGCCCGAGGCGCGCGTCGTCTTCGTGGACGTGGAGACGTCGAACTGGACGTGGGACACGACCCGCCAGCAGTACTACTGGCACCGCTTCTACTCCCATCAGCCCGACCTCAATTACGAGAACCCCGCCGTCGTCGAAGCCATGTTCGGCGTGGTGCGGTTCTGGCTCGACCTCGGTCTCGACGGGTTCCGCCTCGACGCCGTGCCCTATCTGTTCCAGCGCGACGGCACCACCGGCGAGAACCTCCCCGAGACCCACGCGCTGCTGCGCCAGCTCCGCAAGGAGGTCGACGCCGCCCATCCCAACCGGGTGCTGCTGGCCGAGGCCAACCAGTGGCCCTCCGACCTCGTCGACTACTTCGGCAACGGCGACGAGTGCCACATGTGCTTCCACTTCCCGCTCATGCCGCGCCTGTTCATGGCGGTGCGTCGCGAGCAGCGGTTCCCTGTGACCGAGATCCTGGCCCAGACGCCGGAGATCCCCGACAACTGCCAGTGGGCCATCTTCCTCCGGAACCACGACGAGCTAACCCTCGAGAAGGTGACCGAGGAGGAACGCGACTACATGGTGGCCGAGTACGTGAAGGACCCCCGCATGCGCCGGCACATGGGGATCGGACGCCGCCTCGCCCCCCTGCTCGACGGGGACCGCCGTCTGGCCGAGCTCCTGCACGCCGTGCTCTTCTCGTTGCCGGGCAGCCCCGTCATCTACTACGGCGACGAGATCCTCATGGGCGACAACGTGTATCTCGGTGACCGGGACTCGGTGCGCACCCCGATGCAGTGGAGCCCAGACCGCAACGGGGGGTTCAGCCGCGCCGACTTCGCCCAGCTCTACCTGCCGCCGCTCATGGACCCCGTGTACGGGTTCGAAGCCGTCAACGTCGAGGCCCACCGCCGCAACCCGAGCTCGCATCTCCACTGGCTCCGCAACATCCTCCAGACCCGTAAGCAATTCCCCGTCTTCGGGACGGGCGCCTTCGATCTGGTGCCGTGCGCCAACCCCTCGATCCTCGCCTACGTTCGCAGCCCCCAGCCCCAATCGGAACCGACGGCCCGACCCCGCCGTCCCGGGCGTTCCCGTCGAGGGGCCGGGCGCACCGACGTGAGTGACAATCCCGTGCTGTGCGTGCACAACCTGAGCAGGTTCGCCCAGCCTGCGGAGCTGGATCTGGCGCGTTGGGCCAACCGCAGTCCCATCGAGCTCCTGGGGCGGATACCGTTCCCGCCCGTGGGGAGTGGCACCTACAGCGTGACGCTCGGGCCCTACGGCTTCTACTGGTTCGAGCTCACCGAGGGGCCCGAGATCGGGGTCGGACGCAGCCGGGACCGGGGGCCTCGTATGACAGCGCCCGAGACCGGCGTGGTCGGCGTGTCGGATTCGGCGCGCGCCGCGCTGGCCGACCTCGTGTCGACCTACGCGGCGCGCCGGGCCGATTGGGAGGGCGCCGGCCCCGGTGACGGCGGCGATGGTGGCGACGGCGGCGGCGGGGTCGATGTCATCGACGCCGAGATCCTGTCTCCGGGTCGTCCCGGCATCGTGGACGTGGTGGCGGCCTTCGGGGGGCGGTTCGTGCACGTCCCCTTCGGCCTGCGCTCCTCGGAAGATGACATCCGGTTCATCCCCGACGGTGAGGACGCCGTGCTCGGCTCGCTCGTCGACGGCGACGACGGGGAGGCGGTGGTGTTCGACGCCACGCGCGACGCCGTGGTGGCGGCCATGCTCCTCGAACGGGTGTCGGGAGAGGTGGTCCAAGCCTCGCTCGTCCGCCACCTGCGCGAAGACAAAGGCTCGGTCACCCTGGCCATGGAGGACCGCATCGCCTTCACCGTCTACAACGAGGTCGTCGACGGGCCCCGCCCCGACCTCGAGCTCTTCCTCGCCCTCGACGACGTCGGCTTCAACCACCTGGCCGCCCCCCTGGCGGTGTGGCGGCGGTCGGGGCGTGACCTCGGCGTGGCCCAGGAGTATCTCGCCGGCGCATCGTCGGGCTACGCGCTCGCCCTGACCTCGGTCCGGGACCTGTACGCCTCGGGCGGGCCCCCCGAGCTCGCCGGTGGTGACTTCGGCGCCGAGGCCCATCGCCTCGGCACCATGTCGGCGCGCATGCACCTCGGTCTCGACAAGGCGTTCGGTCGGCGCCCCGGTGACGTCGGGAGCTGGGCGGCGGGGATCGAGGAGACGCTGCGCCCCCTCGCCCCGCACGTGCTGGAACGGCCCGACGTGGAAGAGCTCCTGGCCGAGCTGCGTGCGCTGCAGGTCCCGTCGCAGGCGATCCGCACCCACGGGGACTTCCATCTGGGCCGGACGTGCCGCACCGAGCAGGGTTGGTACGTCGTCGATTTCACGCCCGGCGGCCACCCGACGTCGATGGCGGGGGTGGTGCCCGGGCCCGACGACGCAGCGGTGTACCGCTCCCCCCTCGCGGATGTGGCCGACATGCTGTGGTCCCTCGAGCACGTGGCCACCAACGCCGCCGACGAACGCGACCCGTCGGGCCGCGACGGGCTGAGCGAGCTCGCCGACGCGTGGGTGGCGCGCAACCGCCGGGCATTTCTGGCCGGCTATCTCGGTGTTCCCGGCATCAGCGGCCTCGTCCCGCCCGGACGCGAGGCCCTGCGCATCCTCACGGCGTCGTTCGAGCTCGTCCGGGCTGCGGTGCATCAGGCCCGGCAGAGCACGAACTGAGGAGGCGCGCCCGATGCGCATCGGGATCCTCAACGGCGGGGGCGACTGCCCCGGGCTCAACGCCGTGATCCGAGCCGTGGTGCTCACCGCCGTCCTCCGTCACGGCGACGAGGTGGTCGGGTACCTCGACGGGTGGAAGGGGGTCCTCGACGACGAGCACGTGGCTCTCGACGTACCCCGGTGCCGAGACATCCTGGCCCTGGGCGGGACCATTCTCGGGACGTCGCGCACCAACCCCTTCAAGATCGAGGACGGGCCCGATCGCGTCCGCGCCAACCTGGCGGCGCAAGGCGTGGACGCGCTGGTGGCGGTGGGGGGCGAGGACACCCTGGGGGTGGCGCAGCGCCTCGGGGACCACGGCGTGCGTGCGGTCGGTATCCCGAAGACCATCGACAACGACCTATCGGAAACCGAGGTCACCTTCGGGTTCGATACCGCCGTGCAGATCGCCACCGACGCCATCGACCGCCTGCGCACCACGGCCGAGTCCCATCACCGCGTCATCGTGTGCGAGGTCATGGGTCGGCACGTGGGATGGATCGCGACCCACGCCGGGATCGCCGGCGGTGCTGCCGAGATCCTCGTGCCCGAGGTCCCCTTCGTGGTCGACGACGTGTGCGCACGCTTGCAGCGCCGTCACCGAAGCGACCAGTTCTCGTCGGTCGTGGTCATCTCCGAGGGTGCCGTCCCGGCCGAGGGCCCCGACGCCGAAGCGGCGCGCCTCGCCACCTCGGGGGCACCACTCGATCAATTCGGCCACGCCCGCCTGGGTGGGATCGGGACCTGGCTCGCCCAGGCGATCGAGGACCGAACCGGCTTCGAGGCCCGCACGACCATCCTGGGCCACATCCAACGCGGGGGCACGCCGTCGGCCTTCGACCGCGTCCTCGCCACCCGCTTCGGCGTCGCCGCCGTGGGCGCGGTGCACGACGGGGCCTTCGGGATGATGGTGGCGCTGCAAGCCGGCGAGATCGTCCGGGTCCCCATCGCCGACGCCGTCGCCCGGTCCAAGACCGTCGACCTCGCGCTCTACGGCGATGTGGCCGGGGTGTTCCTGGGCTGACGCGAGTCGCCCAGGCGGGAACTGCGCTCAGGCGGGAACAGGGCTCAGACGAGAACCGCTCTCAGGCGGGAACGGCGACCCGGAGCTCTTCGGTGGCCTGCTCGGGCGGAACGATGTTGATGAGGACGCCCGTGCCGGCCTCGAACCCCGCCGCGGTGGTGAGCTTGGGCCAGACGTGGACGTGCCAGTGGTAGGGCTCGGGTGCCCGGTAGGGCGCGGAGTGGAACACGATGTTGTACGACACGTCGCCGAGTCGCTCGACGAGCGAGCCCAGGACGGTGCGCAGGGACCGGCCCACCGCGGAGAGGTCCGCCGGGGTGGCCCGGTGCAGGTGCGGGCCGTGGGTGCGCGGGATGATGAGCATCTCGTAGGGGTTGCCACTCCAGAACGGGCACACCACGAGGACTCGCTCGTTGGCGTAGACCACGCGGTACCCGGCGTCCTCCTCGGCGTCGACCGTGGTGCACAACAGGCACCGACCAGCGAAGCGGGCGAACCCGGCCTGCTCCTCGGCGAGCTCGCGGGGCACGAACGACATCCCGAGGAGCTGGCCGTGGGGGTGTTCGATCGAGGCGCCCGCCTCGCGTCCCGCGTTCGACGATGGCCTGGCTGTAGCGGAGGCCCGGCACCGACGAGTGCTCTTCGATCCGGTCGCGGATGGCCGCCATGACGAGCACCGCCTGCTCGTCGGAGATGTGCTCCCAGCCGTTGTCGTGTTCGGGCGACAGCACGAGCACTTCGTGGATCCCTCCCGCCGTGGCCTGGGTGAAGACCGGGCCACGGTTCTCCACTACGAACGGGTGGTCGCCCTCGAAGGCGGGGTAGAGGTTGGGGACCACCCTGACGAGCCAGTGCCCGCTCGAACCGTAGGTCTCGAGGGCGGGGGGCGTGGACTCTTCGTTGCCGGGGCAGAACGGGCAGGGCCGGGAGGTGTCCTCCTGGACGGGGACGGGGGTGGCGAAGTGGAAGGGACGGTGCGAACGGTCGGTGCTCACGACCACCCACCGGCCGGTGAGCGGGTCCAGGCGGAGTTGGTTCATGGAGCGACCCTCACCCCCAGTGCTCTCCTCACCCTGTCTGTCCACCGGTCCATGCCTTCTGCCTCTGATGACCCATCAGTAACTTACCGTGCCCCCCAGGATCTGGTGCTTGGTCACCATCCGTATGCGTGTCCTCACCTACACGCTACCTGGCGGTAAGGAGCACCTGTTCGATGTCCGCTCGTTGTGTTGTCGACGCGCGAGCGGCGCGCGAGAACCGTTCACCAGGGTGTTGGCCCCGAGTTGTGCGGTCGGGCACGCGCCGTGGCGACGCTGCCGTCGATGTCGCGCTCCGCGGCGGTTCCCCCCTCCTGGCGCCGTGTCGGGTCCGACGGCGACGATGGCGCCCGTGACGATACTGGCCGGCGGTCCCCCAGGAGTGCTCGCGCCCGGGATCTTCGCGCCCGGGATCTTCGGGCCCGGGCTTCTCGGGCCCGGGCTTCTCGGGCCCGGTGGGGCGCTCCGGGCGGGAGGGCTGCTCGGGCCTGGTGGGGCGCTCGGGGCAGGGATGTCTGCGGGCACCGTCCGGCCTGTCCCCACCGGCGCGGTCTACACCATCTTGCTCATGCTCCACGTCTTGTGCGCCCTGGTCGGCTTCGGGACGGTGGTCGTGACCGGGGTCCAGGCCGCCCGGGCCCGGCGGGGACCCTCGGCGCCCGGCGCCGCCGCGGTACTGCGCTACTTCCGCCCCGGGGTCAACTGGGCGGGCCGCGCCCTGTACGGGGTGCCCGTCTTCGGGTTCTCGCTCGTAGCCGCCAGCAACGGGGCCTTCTCGTCGGGGGACGGCTTCGTCGTGGTGGGCCTCCTGGTGTGGATCGTGGCCGCCCTGACGGCCGAGCTCATGGTGTGGCCAGGGGAGAGGCGAATCCAGGTGGAGCTCATCGACGGGTGGGACGAGGGCCGGACCACCCTGGCGCTCGATCGCGACTGCCGACAGGTCGCCGCCGCCGCCGCCGTGGTGGCGCTGCTCTTCGTCCTCGCCACCGTGTTCATGATCGGCAAGCCGTGAGACTGGCTCGAGCGCGTAAGGGCGCAGAGACGCAGGGGCGCAGGGAGTAGGGAACGCCGACGTAGCCTTGGTTGATGCAGGCCTACCTCGATCACGCCGCCACCACGCCCATGCGGCCGGAGTCGTTGGCGGCCATGGTTCCCTACCTGACCGAGCACTTCGGGAACCCGTCGGGCTCGCACTCGGTGGCCCGCCGGGCCCGGCTGGCGATCGACGAGGCGCGCGACGAGGTGGCCCGGTGCCTCGGCTGCGAGCCCGGTGAGGTCGTGTTCACCTCGGGCGGTACCGAGTCAGACAACCTGGCGGTCCTGGGCGCGTCCTCGCCGGGGCCGGGAACGGTGCTGTGTTCTTCGATCGAGCACCACGCGGTGCGCAACGCCTGCGAGGCTCGTGGCGGCACCACCGTGCCGGTGCACCCGTCAGGAGTCATCGACCTCGACGCCCTGGCGGACCGTCTCGATGCCGGCGTCGAGCTCGTCTCGGTGATGCTCGTCAACAACGAGGTGGGTGCCGTGCAGCCTCTCGCCGAAGTGGCCGCGCTGGTGCGCGCCCGAGCGCCCCGGGCGCGGTTGCACACCGATGCCGTCGCCGCCGTGGGGTGGACGGACGTGGCGGCCATGGCGGCGGTGGCGCACCTCGTGTCGGTGAGCGCCCACAAGTTCGGGGGGCCGAAGGGGGTCGGCGCCCTCGTCGTGCGGGGCGGATCGCCGCTCGACCCCGTGCTGCACGGCGGGGCCCAGGAACGGGGCCGGCGCCCGGGGACCCACGACGTGGCCGGCATCGTGGGCATGGCGGCCGCGCTGCGCGTCGCCACTGAAACCCGCGCCGACACCGTCCGACGTGTCGGCACCCGCCGCGACCGGCTTGCCACGGGACTGCTCAGTTCGATCGAGGACGTCAGGGAGACGGTCGGGCGCGGCGCCGACAAGGTCGCCTCCAGTTGCCATCTCGTCGTCGGTGGCGTCGATCAGGAGGAACTCCTCGTCCTGCTCGACGACGAGGGCGTGGGCGCGTCGGCCGGCGCGGCGTGCGCCAGTGGTGCCATCGAGCCCAGCCACGTGCTCCTGGCCATGGGCCTCCGTCCGGCCGAAGCCAGGTCGGCGGTCAGGTTCTCACTCGGCTACGCCACCACCGACGACGAGATCGACCACGTGCTCGCCGTCATGCCCAAGGTCGTCGAGCGGTTGCGATCCTGACCATGCGCGTGCTCGTCGCCATGTCGGGTGGGGTGGACTCCTCCGTCGCCGCCGCTGTGCTCGCCGAGGCCGGCCACGACGTCGTCGGCGCCACCCTGAAGCTGTGGGGCGGCGAGTCCGACAGCGGGTGCTGCTCGGTGGCCGACGTGGACGACGCTCGGCGGGTGGCCGAACAGCTCGGCCTCGACCACCACGTCTTCAACTTCACCGATGCCTTCGAGGACTCGGTCGTCGCACCGTACGTGGCGGACCACGTGGCGGGGCGCACCCCCAATCCCTGCATCGAGTGCAACCGCGCCATCAAGTTCGGCCTGCTCCTCGAGCGCGCCTCGCGTCTCGGCTTCGACGCGCTCGCCACCGGGCACCACGCCCGCGTCGTGCACGGCGGCGGCGGGGTGCGCTTGCGGCGCGGCACCGATCCGCACAAGGACCAGTCCTACGTGCTGTCGATGCTCACCGCTTCCGAACTGGCCCGGGTCGTGCTCCCCGTGGGAAACCTGACCAAAGCCGAGGTGCGGGCGCGCGCCCGGGCCATCGGCCTGCGCACCGCCGACAAGCCCGACAGCCAGGACGTGTGCTTCATCCATTCCACCCGCGGCCGGCGCGGGTTTCTGGCCGACCGCATGGCCCTGCATGGCGCGGACCTCGTGGACGCGTCGAGCGGCGACGTCGTGGGCACCGTCCCCGCCGGCGAGCTGGTCACGGTGGGGCAACGGCGCGGCCTCGGGGTGGCGGTCGACGGTCACCGACGCTATGCCCTCACCGTCGACGTCCGGGCGCGCCGCATCACCGTCGGCACGTCCGCCGATGTCGTCGCGAGGCGTGTCGTGGTCGACCGGGCCAGCTGGGTGGGGCCTGGGCTCGAGCCCGGCGATCGGGCCTTCGCCCAGACGAGCGCGCACGGATCGGCGGCCGGGTGTCGGTGGCAGGGCGATGCGGTCGTGTTCGACGAGCCGCACCCTCTGGTCGCACCGGGACAGACCGTCGCCCTCTACGACGCCGCCGACGGCGATGCGGTGGTGGGCGCTGCGATTGCCACCGTGGCGCCCGCGTCGGCCGCCACCGAGGCTCCCCCCGAGGCCCCGTCCGCGACGGGTTGACGCCCGGTACGCTCCCGCGCATGGCGGACGCTTCGGGCACTGCCGACCGATCAGGGGCGTCGAGCAGTGCGGCGCGCCGGGTCGAAGAGTTGCGCGCCCTGATCTCGTACCACGACGAGCGGTACTACCAACTCGACGCCCCCGAGATCACCGACGCCGACTACGACGACCTGATCGGCGAGCTACGGCTGCTCGAGGACGACCATCCCGAGCTCGTGACCGCCGATTCCCCCACCCGTCGGGTCGGCGCTCCCACCTTGCTGTTCTCGCCCGTGCAGCACCGCTCGCCCATGATGAGCCTCGACGACGCCTTCGGCATCGACGAGCTCCACGCCTGGTTCGACCGCATGGCGCGCCTGGCTCCGGAGACCGCCGAGGCGGCCTTCGTCTGCGAGCTCAAGATCGACGGGCTGGCCATGTCCCTTCTCTACGAGGAGGGCCGGTTGGTGCAGGCGGCGACGCGCGGTGACGGGAGGACCGGGGACGACGTCACCGCCAACGTGGCCACCATCAGCGCCGTCCCCGACCGGCTCACGTGGCCGAAGGGTCGCGCCAAATTGCCGTCCGTGCTCGAGGTGCGCGGCGAGGTGTACATGCCGGTTTCGTCGTTCGAGGCGCTCAACCAACGCCAGCTCGACGCCGGGCTCAAGACCTTCGCCAACCCGCGCAACTCGGCGGCGGGGTCGCTCCGGCAGAAGGACTCGAAGATCACCGCTTCGCGCGAGCTCTCCTTCTGGGCCTACCAGCTCGGCGCCATGGACGGTGGCCCCGCCGTCGCCAGCCACAGCGAGGGGCTCGAGCTGCTCCGGAAGTGCGGACTCCCCGTCGACCCCCATGTGGAGACCGTGCGCGGCACCGCCGACGCCGAGACGTTCTGCCGACGCTGGGAAGAACACCGCCACGACCTCGACTACGAGATCGACGGTGTCGTCATCAAGGTCGACGACCTCGAGCTGCAACGCCGGCTCGGGTCCACCTCCCGGGCGCCGCGCTGGGCCATCGCCTTCAAGTTCCCGCCCGAAGAGCGCACCACCAAGCTCCTGCGCATCATGGTGTCGATCGGGCGCACCGGCCGCGCCACGCCGTTCGCCGTGCTCGAGCCCGTGTTCGTGGGGGGGTCGACGGTCGGGCTCGCCACGCTCCACAACGAGGACCAGGTCCGGCTGAAGGATGTCCGTCCCGGTGACACCGTGGTGGTGCGCAAAGCCGGAGATGTCATCCCCGAGGTCGTCGGGCCGGTGTTGTCGGCCCGGACCAAGCGGTCGCGTCCGTGGCACTTCCCGACGGTGTGCCCGAGCTGTGGCGGACCGCTCGTCCGCCTTCCCGGTGAAAGCGACACCTTCTGCACCAACATCGACTGTCCCGCCCAACGGGTCCAGCGCATCGTGCACTTCGCCTCTCGTGGTGCGCTGGACATCGAGGGTCTCGGCGAGAAGCGGGTCGTCCAACTCGTCGAAGCCGGCTTGTTGTCGGATCCCGGCGACATCTACTCGCTCAGTGCCGAGCCGCTCGTGGCCCTGGAGCGCTTCGGCGACCTGTCGGTGGACAACCTCCTCGCCGCCGTCGAGGCCTCGAAGGGCCGCCCCTTGAGCCGACTGCTCGTGGGGCTCGGGATCCGTCACCTCGGCCCGACCGGCAGCCGCGCCCTGGCGCGCGCCTACGGGTCGCTCGACGCCTTGATGGCGGCCGAGTTGGCCGAGCTCGCCGCCGTCGAGGGGATCGGTCCCGTCATCGCCGACAGCGTGGTGGAGTTCGCGGCGTCACCCGCCAACCGCCGGGTGATCGACAAGCTCCGCCTCGCCGGGGTGGCCCTCGTGGAGCCGGGCGTGGTGGCGGAGGCGGGGACCGCGCCGGGGACGGGGCCGGCTCCGGGGACGCGGGCGGCCGAGGCGACCGGGGGGGAGCCTCCCCAGACCCTTGCCGGTCGCTCCGTCGTCGTGACCGGGACCATCGACGGCTTCACCCGGGAGGAGGCCGAGGAGGCCATCCTGGCCCGGGGGGGCAAGTCGCCCGGGAGCGTCTCCGCCCGGACCTGGGCCGTCGTCCTCGGGACCGAGCCCGGCGCCGCCAAGCTCAAGAAGGCGGAGGAGCTGGGCGTCCCGATCGTGGAAGGCGCCCGTTTCCGAGAGCTCCTCGACAGCGGGGAGATCCCCCCCGCCGGCTGAGGCCCTCCGTCCCGGCGCGGCCAGGCGGTCACGGCTGGTGGTGAACGTCCACCAGGCGGCGCTCGACCGTCGGTAGCCTGGGCGTGGACCATGTCGACCATTACCGAATCCATCGGTCGGGTCCTTGCTGGCCGCTACCGGATTGAGTCCGCCCTCGGGAGCGGGGCGTCCGCGAACGTGTTCGCGGCGTTCGACACGACGCTGCAACGTCGGGTGGCCATCAAGGTTCTGCACCCCGCGCTGGCCGCCGACGGCGGTTTCCTGCGCCGCTTCCGCGCCGAGGCCCAGGCCGCGGCGGCGCTCGCCAACGCGCACGTCCTCGCCGTCCACGACTGGGGCGAGGACACCCAGGGCCCCTTCCTGGTCCTCGAGTTCCTGGGCGGGGGATCGCTCCGGGACATGCTCGACGAAGGGAGGCGCCTGAGCCTGGCCCAGGCCGTCTCGATCGGGGCCCAGGCCGCCGAAGGGCTCGCTTACGCGCACGCGCGCGGCTTCGTCCACCGCGACGTGAAGCCCGCCAACCTGCTCTTCGACGAAGAAGGGCGACTCCGGGTGGCCGACTTCGGCCTGGCTCGCGCCCTGGCCGAAGCGTCGCTGACCGAGCCGGCCGGGACGACGGTGGGCACGGCCCGCTACGCCGCCCCCGAGCAGGCGCTCGGGAACCGGGTCGACGGCCGGGCCGACGTCTACTCGCTCGCCCTCGTCCTCTACGAGGCGGTGACCGGGGTCGTCCCCTTCACCGCCGACACCACGATCTCGACCCTCATGGCACGCGTCGGCGCCGAGCTCCCCGGCCACGACGGCCTGGGGCCGCTGGCCGAAGTGCTCGCCGAGGCGGCCACCCCCGATGCCGAGGACAGGCTCGACGCCACCGCCTTCGCGGCCCGCCTCCGCGACGCTCGGCGAGCAGCTGCCCGCTCCCGAGAAGCTCAGGCTCGCCGGTGCGGGCGGGTCCGGTGTCGTCCTGCCCCGTCCCGTCACCCCGCCACCGGACGACGACCTCACCAACCACGGCATGGTGGTGCCGCCCCCCGCTGCCGGTCGCCGCGCCCGCGGCGGTGAGGACCCCGACGTCCTGGCCTTCGCCACCGCGGTGGGCATCGCCGAGGGTCCCGCCGCCCTGCGCCGTCGCCGCCGCCGCTGGCCCTGGATGGTCGCCATCGTGGTCCTGGTCTTGGCGTTGGCCGGCTCCGGAACCGTCCTGGCCCTCAAGAAGGCGAAGGTGATCCTCGTCACCCCGACCTACAAGCTCGTGTCCGTGGTCGGCCTCACCCAGGCCCAGGCCCAGGCCAAGCTGGCCCACGACCAGTTCGCCGTGATCGTGCGGGGGCATGAGACGTCGATCACCGCGCCCGCCGGCCAGATCCTGACCCAGACGCCGCCCCCGGGGGAGAAATTGCAGTCGGGGGAGCCCGGTGGTGGTGACGGTGTCGTCGGGTCTGCCCTCGGTGGCGATCCCCACCCTCGCCACGGTGGCCGGTGACTGTCCGGCCATCGCGGCGCTGCTCACCCCCTTGCACCTGGTCGCGGCCTGCACCGACAAGAACTCGACGACGGTGGCCAAGGGGACCGTCATCGCCTGGAGCCCCCAGGGGACCGCCCCGTACGGGTCGACGATCAGCGTCCTGGTCTCGGCCGGTCCCCCGAGCGAGACCATCCCGTCGCTCGCCGGCCAGACCTGCGCGGGCGCCACCACCACGCTCGCCGCGGTGGGCCTCCTCGCCAACTGCACCCAGCAGTACAGCTCGTCGGTGCCGAACACCGAGGTCATCACCTGGGCCCCCACCGGCTCCGCTCTCGAGGGGAGCACCGTCAACATCGTGATCTCCGAGGGGCCGCAACCGGTCACGATCCCCTCGAACCTCTACGGGATGACCGTGTCCGAAGCCATCGCCGCCCTCCAGGCCCTGGGGTTGACGCCCGTCAGCGGGGGCGGTTCCCTGAGCGGACACGTGTTCTTGAGCAGCCCCGCCGCCGGGACGTCGGTGCTGCCGGGGACGACCGTCACGCTCTTCAGCAAGTAGGCACGCGCCACCCGATGCCAGTGCACGGTCGGCCCCCTATCGCAGACGTCGGATGATGGCCAGAGCCGGGACCGGTTGTGAGCTGTGTGAGGCGGCGCGGCTCACCACCTGGTACCACGAGGACGACGTCTGCTGGGTGGCGGACTGCGAGATCTGCCGCGTCCCCATGGTCGTGTGGCGGACGCACGCCACCGAACCACCCGAGCAGGACCTCGACCACATGTTGGCGCAGCTCGGACGCGTCGCCGACGAGGTCCTCGGGGCCGACACATGGTCGGTCGATGCCGTCATGCGCCAGATCCCCGATCACTTCCACGCCCATGCCCGCGACCCGGGTTGGTGGATGCGCCGCTTCGGCGCGCCACGCCCATAGGGCATGGCGTTTGCCGATCGTCGGGACGCGGGCCGCCGCCTCGCCGCGCTCCTGATCGAGTCGGGCGCCTCGGTCTCGTCGGGCTCGTCGGTCTCGTCGGGCTCGACACAGCCGGAGCGGGCCGGGGAGCACGCCGTCGTGATGGGCATGGCGCGTGGCGGCGTGCCCGTGGCGTTCGAGGTCGCCGGCGCCCTGCACGCGCCCCTCGACGTCGTGGTGGTGCGCAAGCTGGGCCACCCCCGGCAACCCGAGCTGGGCCTGGGGGCCATCGCCGAGGAGGGCGTGCGTCTGGTCAATGACGCGTTGGTACGCCGTCTCGAGGTTCCCGACGACGTGATCGACGCCGTGGCGGCGCGCCAGACGCTCGAGCTCGAGCGCCGGCTGCGCGTCTACCGCGGCGATCGACCCCCGATCCCGGTGGAGGGGCGGACCGCCATCGTCGTGGACGACGGGTTGGCCACCGGGTTCACCGCCCGCGCCGCCATCGAGGTCATGCGCCGACGCGCCGCGGCGCGGGTGGTGCTGGCCGTCCCCGTCGCTCCGCCCGACGCGCTGGAGACCCTGCGCCACGTTGCCGACGACGTCGCGTGCGTCGAGACGACGGAGCAGTTCTTCGGCCTGAGCGAGTGGTACGACGATTTCGCACAGGTGAGCGATGACGAGGTCGCCCGCCTCCTGGCCTTGGCTGTCGCCCGGTCGTGATCAAGTACCTCGGGTCCAAGCGTCGCCTCGTGCCGGTCCTCGGTGAGCTGGCTCGACGGGCCCGGGCCCGGACGGCGCTCGATCTCTTCACCGGCACCACGCGCGTGGCCCAGGCGTTCAAGGTCGAAGGGGTCGAGGTGACCGCGGTGGACTCGACCCGTTGCGCGGCGGTGCTCGCCGGGTGCTACGTGGCCACCGACGCCGCCATCGTCGACACCGCCGCGCTCGAGCGAGCCGTGGCCGAGCTCAATGCCGTGCCGGGGCGTCCCGGCTACGTCACCGAGACGTTCTGCGAGCGCTCGCGTTTCTTCCAGCCCGCCAACGGCGCCCGTATCGACGCCGTGCGCGATGCCATCGCCGGCGCGGTACGCGGGCACGTGGCTCGAGCCGGTATTGCTCACCAGCCTGCTCGAGGCGGCCGATCGGGTGGACTCCACGACCGGGGTCCAGATGGCCTACGTGAAGCGGTGGGCGGACCGTTCCTTCCGGCCCCTCGAGCTGCGCGTGCCGCTCCTACTCCCTGGTCCCGGTCGGGCCGTGCGCGGGGACGCCTGTGCCGTGGCGCCGGAATTGGGCGAGTTCGATCTCGCCTACCTCGACCCGCCCTACAACCAGCACCGGTACGAAGCGAACTATCACATCTGGGAGACGCTGGTGGCGTGGGACGCGCCCGACCACTACGGGGTGGCGTGCAAGCGGACCGAGATCCGCCACGGCGAGCGCAGCGCCTTCAACTCCCGGCGCACCATGCCCGGTGCCCTCGCCCAGGTCGTGCGCAACGTGCGGGCCCGGCTCCTGGTGCTGTCGTACAACGACGAGTCGTGGATGGGCCTCGACGAGCTCGTCGGGATGTGTCGCGTCCGGGGCCACGTCGAGGTCCTCGCCTTCGCCTCGAACCGCTACGTCGGGGCCCGGATCGGCATCCACAACCCCGCCGGGGAGCGGGTGGGGTCCGTCGGGCGCCTTCGGAATCTCGAGTACGTGGTCGTCGCCGGGGATCGCGACGAGGTCCGCCATGTGGTCGAGCCCTGGCGTGACGCCCTGGTGGTGGCCCGGGCGAGCTGATCGGGTCCGGCTCGGTCCGGACCATGGGCTGCTTGACCCCCCCGACCAGCCCTGTCAACGTTGGCTGCTTTCCGACGTGGTCGTGCCCGGGGATGTTTCGGGCAGATCACCGGGAACCTGAGGAGGAGAACGACGTGGGAGCGCTCGAAGGGCGAGTGGCGATTATCACGGGTGCGGGACGGGGTCTCGGCCGTGAGCACGCGCTGTTGTTCGCCGCCGAGGGCGCCAAGGTCGTCGTGAACGACCTCGGGGGGGCCATCGACGGCTCGGGCGACGACCGCAGCGCCGCCGAGCAGGTGGTCGACGAGATCCGGGGGTTCGGCGGCGAGGCCGTGGCCAACACCGACGACATTGCATCGCCCGAGGGCGCCCAGAACCTGGTGCACGCGGCGGTGGAGGCGTTCGGCGCCCTGCACGTCCTGGTCAACAACGCCGGGATCCTGCGCGACCGGATGCTCGTCAACATGTCCGAGGAGGACTGGGACTCGGTCATCCACGTCCATCTGAAGGGCCACTTCCTCCCCACCCGCTACGCGGCCGGGTACTGGCGCGAACAGGTCAAGCAGGGCCGCGAGGTCAGCGCCTCGGTCATCAACACGTCGTCGACGTCGGGGCTGCTCGGCAACCCGGGCCAGGCGAACTACGGCGCCGCCAAGGCCGGGATCGCCGCCTTCACCGTCATCGCCGCGCAGGAGCTCATCCGCTACGGGGTGCGGGTGAACGCCATCGCACCGGCGGCCCGCACCCGCATGACCGAGGCGACGCCGGGGTTGGGCGACATCGTGAAGGCGCCGCGTGACCCGGGTGCCTTCGACGTCTGGAATCCCGCCAATGTGTCCCCTCTCGTGGCGTACCTCGCCACCGAGGGATGTCCGCTGACCGGGCGGGTCTTGTTCGTCCAGGGCGGCCAGGTGCGCGTGTTCCAACCGTGGACCATGACCGACGACCCTCGAAAAGGACGACCGCTGGACCGTGGACGAGCTCGCCAAGGAGCTTCCCGGCCTCTTCGACTGATCGCGACGGTTCGCCGCCCCGCATCTGCCATGCCGGCGCCGCGCCGGGACGGTCCGACGTCGAGAGGGGCACTGAGCCTCGGCTTCTTGGGCGTCGGCATCTTGGGCGTCGGTATCTTGGTCGGCTGTGAGCCCCCCCGGCCCAACCTCTCCTGACGATCGCGCCACTCCTGACCGTCGCGTCACTCCCGACAGCGGGGCCACTCCCGACAGCGGGGGCTCGATGGCGCGGCTCGCGACTCCTGGCTCGAGCCATTGGGGGACCGGGCCCGGCGGAGCCCCCGGTACCAGTGGTGGGTCCTGTGGGTGTCGCTGTCGGGTCTGCTCGCCACCAACCTGCTCTTCACCGTGTTCGTGGTGGCGTTGCCCGAGGTGTCGCACAGCCTGCACGCCAGCGTCGCCGCCACCACCTGGGTCGTGACCGGGCCCCTGCTCGCCTACGGCGTGGTGGCGCCGCTCGTGGGCAAGGCCGGGGACCTCTTCGGCCATCGCCGGCTCTTCATGGCCGGGATCATGGCCGAGACCGTGGCCGCCGCGCTCTCCGCCCTGGCCCCCAACATCGGGGTGCTCATCGCGGCCCGGATCCTCGGCGGCATGGTCGGGGCGTCCATCGGCGCCGCCTCCATGGCGCTCGTGCTGTCGGTCTTCGACCAGGGCGACCGCGTGAAGGCGCTCGGCTTCTGGTCGCTGGTGGGCGCGGGGGGCCCGGTGATCGGCGTGGCCCTGGGCGGTCCCGTGATCCAGCTCTTCGGCTGGCGGTGGATGTTCTTCCTCCAGGTCCCCCTGCTGTTGATGGCGTCGGTGCTGGCCATGGCCGTCCTCCCCAAGCGCGCCTCGGGTCGGCGCCACGTCCGGTGGGAGGAGCTCGACCTCGACTGGGCCGGGCGCGGCGTCGATCGCGGCGTGCGTGGCCGCCTTCCTCCTGGCCCTCACCTTCCTACCCAACTCGGGGTTGGCGAGCCCGCTCGTGCTGGGCCTGCTCGCGGCTGTCGGTGGTCTGTGGCGGTTGTGTTCCGTGCCGCCGAGCGGCGCGCCTCGGATCCCATCTTCCCGCTCGCCTACCTGCGCAAGCGGAACTTCGTCTTCCCCATCGCGGCGCAGAGCTTCGCCAACTTCGCCTATCTCGGCGGGTTCTTCCTCACCCCGCTGCTGCTCGAGTACTCGTTCGGCTACCTTCACAACCAGTCGGTGGTGGGCTTCTTGTCGCTGCCGCGCCCCATCGTGTTCTCGACCATCGCGCCCTTCGCCGGATACCTGGCCGTGCGGGTCGGCGAGCGTTCCCTGGCCGTGGTGGGGACGACGGCGGTGGTGTTGTCCATGGGGGTCTTCGCCCTGGCGGGGCATTCCACCGGAATCGCTCTGGTGGAGGTGGCGTTGGCGCTGTCGGGCCTGGGCCTGGGTGTGGCGTCACCGTCGCTGTCGGCCACGGTGTCCAACGAGTTCTCCCTCGAGGACCTCGGCACGGCCGCCGCGTCCCAGCAGCTCATGAACCAACTCGGCACGGTCGCCGGGATCCAGGTGATGGAGACCGTGTACGACGCCGTCGTGCGGGGTCACCACGGGGCGGGCGCCACCCTGCACGCCTTCCACATCGCCTATCTGGTGGGAGGGGCCGTCGCCATCCTCGGTGTGGTCGGCGCCGTCATGTCACGGTCGACCCCGAGGAACCTGGCGCCGTCGGTGGAAGCGCTCGAGGCGCTCGACATGGCCGAACGCCAGCCGGTGGTGTTGCCCGATCGGGCCAGGGCGACCCGGGTCCGCAGGCGCGGCGCGCCCGCGTTGCGACAGGTGTTGCGGCGGTCGAGCGCTACGCGGTCATCTCCCGGAGTCGCTTCGCGACCTCCTGGGCGCTCTCGTCGGGCGGCGCGCCCTGCATCATCATGAGCTTGGCCATGTCGCCCTCGACCTTGACCCGGCCCGCCATGAAGGCCTGCATGCCGACCTGAGGGTTGCCTTCCACGAGGATCGCCTTCGCCGTGGCGTAGTCGAGCGTGACCTTGAGATCGGCCGGGTCGATGTGGCCCTTGTCGAGCTTCAGGCTGCCGTCGGTGGTGTCGACGTGGGCATCGATCGGGTCATCTCCGAAGGGGACCTCGGTGATGACCAGGTTCATCCTCATCTGGTGCGCCATCGTCCCGGCGCGGCCTTCGTACTCCCCGCGGATCTTGCGCGCCTCGTCTACCCACTCGTCACTCAGGAAGGCGTACTGGTCCATCGTCGCTGTGCTCCTTGCTGTCGGGCGGATTCACAATACCCGGCAGGCCGTCCGCCCTGTCCGAGCAGGCCCGTGCGGCCCGTGGCCTAGCATCTCGACGTGGTCGCCCCCATCATCCCCGGTGCCGAGCCCTTCACCCACGACGGTGACGCGCGAGGCGTGCTCGTCCTGCACGGCTTCACCGGCAATCCGCAGTCCCTGCGCCCCCAAGCCGAGGCCCTGGCCGACGAGGGGTACACGGTCGAGCTCCCGCTCCTCCCCGGTCACGGGACCGCCATCGAGGACATGATTCCCACGCGGTGGTCCGACTACACCGCCGCCGCCGAGGCCGCCTACGAGGCGCTCGCGGCGCGCTGCGACGCGGTGGCGGTGGTGGCGCTGTCGATGGGCGGCACGCTCGCCTGCTGGTTGGCGGAGCGTCACGCCGAGATCGTGGGGATGGTGCTCGTCAACCCGTTCGTCGACCCGCCCGCCGAGAGCTTCCGGGAGGTGCTGCGGGGCATCCTCGAGAGCGGGACCGAGGTCGCGCCGGGGGTGGGATCCGACATCGCCATGGAGGGTTCCACCGAGCTCGCCTATCTCGGGTCACCGATCGCGGCCGTGCTGAGCCTGTTCGCCGGGATCGACGAGGTCGCCGAGCACCTCGACGACATCACGTGCCCGGTGCTCCTGCTTTCGAGCCGCCAGGACCACGTCGTCCCCTCGTCGTCGGGTGACGTGCTGGTGGCCCGGGTTTCGGGGCCCATCGAGCGGGTCTGGCTCGAGCGGAGTTACCACGTGGCCACGCTCGACTACGACGCCGATCTCGTGGTGGCCCGCACCGTCGAGTTCGTCGGCGACGTGTTGGGCTCGGAGGCGGTCGGCGGGACGGTGGCCGGGACGGCGGGTTGATGTCCGGCGATCCCGCCCTCACCCGTGACGACGCCGCCTACGTGGCCCGACTGGCGCGCATCGACCTCACCGATGACGAGCTCGACCTGTACGCGGTGCAGCTGGCCGCGGTGATCGGCCATGCCGCCGAGATCGCCGCGCTCGACACCGAGGGGGTCGAGCCCACCGCCCACCCGTTGCCGTTGCGCAACGTCACGCGCCCCGATGAGCCGCGACCGTCGCTCGACCGGGCCGAGGTCCTCGGCCAGGCGCCGGCCGTGGAGGACGGGCGGTTCCAGGTGCCCCCCATCCTGGGCGAGGCCCCGTGACCGGTCCCCCGGGCTCGGCCACCTCACCCGGTCCCGGCGCCAGGCCGAGCCCTGCGCTCGCCATCGCGGCTGCGGTCCGGGACGGGTCGACGTCGGCGGCGGCCGTGGTCGACCGGTACCTCGACGCCATCGACGAGGTCGACGGCGAGCTGCACGCCTTCGTCACCGTCCTGCACGAGTCGGCGCGCCGCGACGCGCAGGAGGTCGATCGGATGGTGGCGGCGGGCGGGGACCCGGGTCCGCTGGCGGGGGTGCCTGTCGCGCTCAAGGACAACCTGTGCACGCGCGGCGTCGCGACCACGTGCTCGTCTCGGATCCTCGAAGGGTGGCACCCTCCCTACGACGCCACCGTGGTGACGCGTCTGCGGGCGGCCGGTGCCGTCGTCATCGGCAAGACCAACCTCGACGAGTTCGCCATGGGGTCCTCCACCGAGAACTCCGCCTTCGGGCCGACCCACAACCCGCATGACCCGGGCCGCGTCCCCGGTGGCTCGTCGGGCGGTTCGGCCGCGGCGGTGGCGGCCGGGCTCGCCGCCTTGGCGCTCGGGTCCGACACGGGCGGCTCGATCCGCCAGCCCGCCGCGTTGTGCGGGGTCGTGGGGATGAAGCCGACCTACGGGACGGTGTCGCGCTACGGGCTCGTGGCCTTCGCCAGCTCGCTCGACCAGATCGGGCCCCTCACCACTACCGTGACCGAGAGCGCGGTGCTGTTCGACGTCATTGGGGGGCAGGACCCGCTCGACTCGACCTGTCTGGAACGGCCCGTGCCCCGCACCGTCTCGGCCCTGGCCGACGGGGTGGAGGGGCTGCGGGTGGGGTTGGTGGCGGAGCTGGTCGACGGTGTCGACGCGGCGGTCGGGGCGCGGGTGCACGAGGCGGCCGAGGTGCTCGCGGCCGCCGGTGCGAACGTCGACGACGTCTCCATCCCCGAGTTCCGCCACGGACTGCCGGCGTACTACGTGGTGGCGCCGGCCGAGGCGTCGTCGAACCTGTCGCGCTACGACGGCGTGCGGTACGGGTTGCGGGTCGACGCCGACACCGCCGAGGCCATGAACGCGGCGACGCGCGCCGCGGGGTTCGGGCCCGAGGTGAAGCGACGGATCATGCTCGGCACCTACGCGCTGTCGGCCGGGTACTACGACGCCTATTACGGACAGGCCCAGAAGGTGCGGACGCTCATCATCGACGCGCTGGCCGCTGCCTACCAGCGCTTCGACGTGCTGTTGGGGGCGACGACGCCGACGACCGCCTTCGCCATCGGGGCCAAGGTCGACGACCCGTGGGCGATGTACCTCTCCGACGTGTGCACGGTGCCGTCCAACCTGGCCGGCCATCCCGCCATCAGCATCCCCTTCGGCGCCGACGAAAGCGGGTTGCCGGTCGGGGTCCAGGTCCTGGCGCCCGCGCTGGGCGAGCCGGTCATGTTCCAGGTCGCCGCCCTGCTCGAGAGCCGGGCCCCGGTCCTCGCCCCTCCCCGGGTGCACGCCCCGTGAGCGCCGACACCCACGACGGCGCCGACACCCACGACGGCGCTGACAGCGCCGACAGCAGCGGGAAGACCGGGTGGGAGCCGGTCATCGGGCTCGAGGTCCACTGCGAGCTCCGGACGGAGACGAAGTTGTTCTGCGGGTGCCGCAACGCCTTCGGTGACGAGCCCAACACCAACGTCTGCCCGACGTGCCTGGGCCTGCCCGGGTCGCTGCCGGTGCTCAACGTCCGGGCCGTGGAGTACGCCATGCGGATCGGGTCGGCGCTCAACTGCGAGATCCGACCCTCGATCTTCCACCGCAAGAACTACTTCTATCCGGACATGCCCAAGGACTACCAGATCAGCCAGTACGACGCGCCCATCAACGTCAACGGATGGTTGGAGCTCCCCGACGGCAGTCGGGTGCGGGTCGAACGGGCCCACATGGAGGAGGACACCGGCAAGACGTCGCACGTCGGGGGAGGCGGGCGGATCCACGACGCCGAGTACGCCCTCGTCGACTACAACCGCGCCGGCGTGCCCCTCGTCGAGATCGTCTCCGCCCCCGACATCCGGTCCTCGGTCCAGGCGCGCCTCTATGCGTCGGAGCTCCGGAGCATCCTGATCGCCACCGGTGCGTCCGACGGGCGGATGGAAGAGGGCTCGATGCGGGTGGACGCCAACGTGTCGGTGCGGCGGGCGGGAGCCTTCGAGCTCGGCACGCGCTGTGAGATCAAGAACCTCAACTCGTTGCGGTCGCTCGGCCGGGCCATCGAGTACGAGATCGAACGGCAGGTCGGGTTGCTCGAGGCCGGCGACAAGGTGGTGCAGCAGACTCGGCACTGGAACGAGGACCAGGGGGTCACCGTGGCGCTGCGGTCCAAGGAAGAGGCCTTCGACTACCGGTACTTCCCCGAGCCCGACCTCGTGCCCGTCGTGCCCGACCCGGGGTGGCAGTCCGATGTGGCCGCGTCGGTCGGTCCCATGCCGGCGGAGCGTCGCGCCAAGCTCGCCGCGCTGTTCGGGCCCGGGCCGGTCGGCCACGGGCGCGCCGACCAGATCGCCACGGCGGTGGAGCACGGGCTCGACGGGTTGGTGACGGCGGCGGTGGGCGGAGGTGTGGACGGCGCCCTGGCGTTGGCGCGCGCCTCCAACGAGGCGTCTCGCGATCCCGACGCGGCGCGCCAGCTCGAGGTGTCCGCCTTCATCACGGTGTTGCGGATGGAGCAGGACGGGAAGCTGAGCGCGACCCAGGCCAAAACCGTGCTCGGCGACATGCTCGAGCACGGTGGCGACCCGGCCGAGATCGCCCGGCGACGCGGCTTCGAGGCCCTCGAGTCCGGGTCGCTGCAGAGCGTCGTCGAGGAGATCGTCGCCGCGCACCCCGAGGAGTGGACGCGCTATGCGGCGGGCGAGGACAAGCTCGTTGGCTTCTTCACGGGGGAAGTGATGAAGGCGACCAAGGGCCGCGCCGACGGGAAGGCCGTGGCCGCTGAGCTTCGCCGCCGTCGCCCCTGAGCACCTTGCGGGGCTGCGCATCTTGGGGGGCCTCGCCGCTCCGCAGCCCGTCGGTGAAGGTGCCCACGTTGCCTGATGGGTTCCGCCGCGCATTGGCGCGTGGTCGGCGCCTGTGAAGCGGCGGGGCCATGGGGACCATGGCGGGTGATCCCCACGCCCCGCCGCCACCCCCCTGGTGAGTGACTCCGTCAGGAAGGGGAAATGGGAGTTCCCCGGAGCCACTCCAGGTACCCATACCCCGAGGAGCCGCACCCGAAACCGTCTGACCAGGGAGAAGTTGTCACACCTGCCAGGAATCCTCGTGGTGGTCCCGCCAGCCCCCGTTACGGGGTGATTTTTCAGTAGGTGTCATACCCTTCTGTTATTCTCCACCCATGACTGTGGAGACCATCGGATCGGCCCGAAGGTCGGTGCCGTTCGAGATTCCCAGGAGAGCGGTCCGCGACATCTCGACGTACCTCACCCGGCTGGACCCGGAGCTGATCTCGACCAGCCAGGCCACTGAGCTGTTCGGCCTCTTCGCCGAGCTGACCCGCCTCGGTTCGGCCGGTCAGGTGCTCCTGAGCCCGAGGGTGGCTCAGTCCGACAATTGGAGGAACGAGGGTCACCGGTCGGCGGCATCGTGGTTGGCCAAGCAGGCCGGCACCGGCCTCGGCGAGGCGATCTCCTCGCTCGAGACGGCCGAACGCCTCCAGTCGCTGCCGAGGACGACAGAAGCGTTGCGCAACGGCAAGCTCTCGGCCCCACAGGTGCGTGAGATCGCGGCCGCCGCGGTGGGCCGGCCCTCTGCGGAGCTCGAGCTCCTCGACGTCGCCGCCACGGGCACGCTGAAAGGTCTCAAGGACCAGTGTCGGCGGGTGCGGGCGGTCACCGGCTCGGCCGAGACCGAGAATGCCCGCTACGACGCGGTCCACAGGAGCCGGTTCTTTCGGCACTGGAGCGATCCCGACGGGGCCTTTCGCGGTGAGTTCAAGCTCACGCCTGACGTCGGGGCGAGGTTGTTGTCGTCGATCGAGGTCCGGGCCAACGAGCTGTTCGACGAGGCGCGCAAAGCGGGGGACCGCGAGTCCTCCGGCGCCTACCGCGCCGACGCGCTGGTCGATCTCGTCACCGGCGAGGGCTATGGCACCGGCAGTACCAACACCGGCGGAACCGGGAAGAGGTCGAGATCCGGGCATTCGACCGTGGTGCACCTTCGGATCGATGCTCCCGCGCTGCGCCGAGGGCACGTCGAGGGTGGCGAAGTGTGTGAGATCCCCGGTGTGGGGCCCGTTCCCGTGGCCACGGCGCGCGCCCTGCTTCCCGAAGCCTTTCTCAAGGTCTTCGTGATCGACGGGGTCGACGTCGTCTCCGTGTGCCATGTGGGGCGTGCGCTCTCGGCGCAGGTCCGCAGTGCCATCGAGGAACGCGATCCGACGTGCGTGGTTCCCGGATGTGATGTCGCCGTGGGTCTCGAGATCGATCACTGGCAGACCGACTATGCCGACGGCGGTGTCACGGCGCTCAGCAACCTGGCCAGGCTCTGCCACAGCCATCACGTCATGAAGACCTACCGCGGCTACGGCCTCGGAGGCGGTCTCGGGAAATGGGAGTGGCTGCCACCACCTGATTTCGATGATTTCCCCTCCGACGGAGGTTCGGGTTCACCCGAGCGCGGTACGGCGACCGACCGCGCCCCATAGCCTGGAGGCATGAGCGTGAGACAGCCACGATCGGGGAGCGTGACACCGGGAGCCGCCGGGCGTCGGCCCGATGCGGTGTGGCGGCTCCGGCGGTCCCCCCTGGTGCGGGCCGCGCTGGCGTGGGTTGCCAAGATCTGCGGGGCGATGCTCGCCGTCGTGTTCCTCATCACGATCTTCTTCGTGTGGGCCTTCGGACACCCGGTGGCGTGGAGCGTGATCGGCTGCCTCTTCGCCGCGTTGCCCCTCGCCGGGCTCGTCCTCGCCGTCGGCGTCGGTCTGCGGGCCGCGGTGGTGGTCGGCCCGGGTCGGATCGCGGTCCGGTTCTTCGGTCGGTGGCGGGTAATCGACCTCGGAGAGGTCCGGGCCGTTCGTCTCGGCGACCAAGGGCCGTTCGGCGGCGCTGGACGGCGCGGCTTCGGTGGCTCGGGCGGATTCGGGGGATTCGGGGGACCGGGCGGTTTCAGCTTCGGTGCGTTCGGGGTGCCGGGCCCCGGTGGTCCCGGTGGTGACGGCCGAGGTCACGGCGGGGGCAGAGGTGGCGCCCGGACCATCGTCTTCGAGGATGTGCACGGCGAGCGTGTCGAGATCGGGCTCGACGCCCTCGATGCCGGGCTGGCGGCGACGGTGCGCGAAGGACTCGGTCCCGACGTCGACATCGATCCCGACGCGGCCCGCGCCCTGGGGCGCGGATCGGGTCCCGATGACGCGATCGACGGGCCCGACACGGGTGCACCGGAACAGGGGATGGGCCACCGGCCCTAATCTGGGGCCTCATGGCTCCCGACGACCCGTCCTCAGGCGCGCACGCCGGCCCGTCCTCGGGCGGGCAACCCGGTCCGCACGGCATGAAGATCCGCAGCTACGACGTCACCGATGGGCCCACCCGCGCCCCGGCCCGGGCCATGCTGCGGGCCATCGGGATGACCGACGACGACTGGTCCAAGCCGCAGGTCGGGGTGGCGTCGTCGTGGAACGAGGTCACGCCGTGCAACATGCCCCTCGACCGCCTCGCCAAACGGTCCAAGGAGGGCGTGCGCGCCGCCGGCGGCTACCCCATTGAGTTCGTCACCATCGCCGTGTCCGACGGGATCTCCATGGGCCACGAGGGCATGCGGGCCTCGCTCGTGTCGCGTGAGGTCATCGCCGATTCCATCGAGACGGTCATGCACGCCGAGCGGTTCGACGCCCTTCTGACGTTCGCGGGATGCGACAAGTCGCTCCCGGGCATGCTCATGGCGGCGGCCCGGCTCAACCTTCCCGCCGTCTTCCTCTACGGCGGGTCGATCCTCCCCGGCAAGATCCCAGGCCGGCCCGACACCGAGACCCTCGACATCGTCAGTGTCTTCGAGGCGGTTGGCGCCCATGCCACCGGGTCGCTCTCCGACGAGGAGCTCTCCCTCATCGAACACCACGCCTGTCCCACCGCCGGGTCGTGCGCGGGGATGTTCACGGCCAACACCATGGCCTCGGTGGGAGAGGCCATCGGCATGTCGCTCCCGGGTTCGGCGGCGCCGTCGGCCATCGACCCCCGTCGCCAGGACTTCGCCTACGAGTCCGGCCGTGCCGTGATCGAGCTGCTCGCCCGTGACATCCGACCCCGCGACATCATGACCAAGGAGGCGTTCGAGAACGCCATCGCCGTGGTGATGGCGCTCGGCGGTTCGACCAACGCCGTGCTCCATCTCCTCGCCATCGCCAACGAGGCGCGCGTGGAGCTCGCCCTCGACGACTTCAACCGGGTGGCGGCCCGGGTGCCCCACATCGCCGACACCAAGCCCCACGGCAAGTACCACATGGTGGACGTGGACCGGGTGGGGGGTCTGCCCATGGTGATGCGGGAACTGCTCGATGCCGGGCTCCTCCACGGTGACTGCATCACGGTGACGGGCCGCACCGTGGCCGAGAACCTGGCCGCCCTCGACCCCCCCGCCCCCGACGGCGAGGTCGTCCACCCGTTGACATCGCCGATCCACGCCGGCGGCGGCATCGCCGTGCTGCGGGGCTCGCTGGCCCCCAACGGGGGAGTCGTCAAGGTGGCCGGGCTCGACCTGGCGCCGCGCTTCGAAGGCACGGCGCGCGTCTTCGACGGCGAGCAGGGTGCGCTCGACACCATCCTGGCCGGCAAGATCGAGCCCGGCACCGTCGTCGTCATCCGCTACGAGGGACCCAAGGGGGGGCCCGGCATGCGGGAGATGCTGGCCGTGACCGGCGCCATGAAGGGAGCGGGCCGCGGGGGCGACTGCGCGCTCGTGACCGACGGCCGGTTCTCGGGGGGCACCCACGGGTTCTGTGTCGGCCACGTCGCGCCCGAAGCGGTGGACGGTGGTCCCATCGCCTTCGTGGCCGACGGCGACCGAGTCGTGATCGACGTGACCACCAAGACCATCGACCTCATCGTCGACGAGGCCGAGCTCGGCCGTCGCCGTGGCCAGTGGAAGCTGCCCGAGCCGCGCTACACCTCCGGGGTGCTGGCCAAGTACGCCCGTCTCGTGACCGGCGCCGAGCGCGGGGCTGTCACCGAGCCCTGAGCTCGGTCAGGTGCGCGACGCCCGCCAGCAGCTCGTGACGTAGGGGACGACGATCCGCCCCCGGCCCGCCACGGCGGGGTGGCTGGCGACGAAGTCGCCCACCCGGCCCAGGACCTCGGCGCGCTCGGCATCGGGGAGGACCTGCACCTGGCTGCGGGTGGCCACGAGGTCGACGATGTCGGTGGGCGCCAATTCCTGGGACCACCGGAAATCGCGGGCCGCGGCGGCGGTGAACGGCGCCCCCGGCGGCAACACCACGTCGGCGGCGTGGCGGTGGTGGACGTCGTCGCCGCCGAACACCGACCCGAGCTCGGCCATCCACGGCACCCGCTCGTCCCGCAGGTTCCACAGCAACCCGAGCGTCCCCCCCGGCCGCAGCACCCGGGCCACCTCGGCGGTGGCCCGACCCACGTCCACCCAGTGCCACATCTGGGCGCCGATCACGACGTCGACATCACCGTCGTCGACGGGCAGCTCCTCGGCGCTCCCGGCCCGCACGTCGGCGCGCCCCACCCGGGACTCCAACACGGCCCGCATGTGCGGGTCGGGCTCGACCGCGACCACATCGAGCCCCCGGGAGACGAGATCTCTCGTCAGCGCGCCCGTCCCGGCCCCGAGGTCCAGCACCCGTCGCCGCCCCGCCCGGGCGATGCCGGCCGCGTCGGCTTCCTCGAGCAGCCACGAGACGCCATCGGGGGGATACCCGGGTCGGACCCGGTCGTAGGTGGCGGCAACCGGCCCGAACGACTTGGCGCGACGGGCGGTGAGCTCGTCCATGGCGCCACACCCTATGGCTGCGCGCCTCGGGTGCCCATTCCGGGAACCTCACCGGGACAGCCGGGAGGGGTTGCCGCGCGCCGTCCCGCGTGCCAGACTGTTCGCACCATGACCGGAGAGACCTTCACGACCAACCGCCTTCTCGTAGTTCTCCGGTAGCGCACGTCGCCGCGACTGCGGTTCCGTGCGCCTTGCGACCTCCCCCACGGGAGGTCGTTTTGTTTTCCGGCCACGGTCCCCCGAACCCGGCGACTGCACCCCACCGGATCACCGACGCAGCCCCCTTCACCGACCCCCCATGCCACCAGCGAGGCCCCCATCGCCATGAGACTCACCGCAGCCCACCACCCCAGCACCCGACCGACGAGAACAGGAACGCCATGCGACTGACCGGGGCCCAGGCCCTCATCAAGAGCCTCGAGAAGCAGCACGTGGAGGTCATCTTCGGGCTGCCCGGCGGGGCCATCCTGCCCGTCTACGACCCGATCCTCGACTCGTCGATCCGCCACGTCCTGGTGCGCCACGAGCAGGGAGCCGGCCACATGGCCGAGGGCTACGCCCACGTCACGGGCCGGCCCGGTGTGGCCATGGTCACGAGCGGGCCCGGGGCCACCAACATCGTCACCCCGCTCGCCGACGCCATGATGGACTCGATCCCCATCGTCGTGATCACGGGCCAGGTGGCCACCACCGCCATCGGCACCGACGCCTTCCAGGAGTGCCCGATCACCGGCGTGACGATGGACATCACCAAGCACAACTGGCTCGTCACCGACGCCCAGGACCTGCCCAGGGTGATCGCCGAGGCCTTCCACGTCGCCACCACCGGTCGCCCCGGCCCGGTCCTCGTCGACGTTCCCAAGGACGTCTCCAACGCCATGATGGACTGGTACTGGCCGGCGTCGATCGACGAGCTCGACCTCCCCGGCTACAAGCCCCAGACCGAGGGCGACCCCGCCGCCATCGCCGAGGCCGCCGAGCTGATCCTCGCCGCCGAGCGCCCCGTGATCTACGCCGGGGGCGGGATCTTGAAGGCCCGCGCCGCCGAGGTGCTCCGGGAGCTGGCCGAGCGCACCGGCATCCCCGTCGTCACGACCCTGATGGCGCGCGGTGCCTTCCCCGACCGCCATCCGCTCTGTCTGGGCATGCCCGGCATGCACGGCAACTACACCGCCGTCACCGCCCTGCAGCGTTCCGACCTGCTCATCGCCCTCGGCAGCCGGTTCGACGACCGGGTCACCGGCAAGATCAGCGCCTTCGCCCCCGACGCCAAGGTCATCCACGTCGACATCGACGCCGCCGAGCTCGGCAAGGTGCGGCGCCCGGACGTGGCCGTGGCCGGGGACTGTCGCGTCGTCATCGAGGAGATGCTTCGGGCCCTGGAGTCCCTGGGACTGGGCTCCGTCGCCGGCTCGTCGGTGCGTGGTGACCAGTCGGTGGGTGCCCAGTCGGGCGGCACCGTCACGCCCGGCTCGGCGGCGGCTCGGCGACCCGACCTCTCGCCGTGGATCACCCAGCTCCGGCGCTGGCAGGAGGAGTTCCCCCTCGCCTACGACCAGGAGGACGGAGGGGCGTTGAAGCCCCAGTTCGTGGTCGAGACGCTGCGCGACGCCACCCCCGACGACACCATCGTGGTGGCCGGCGTGGGCCAGCACCAGATGTGGGCGTCGCAGTACTGGAAGTTCGACAACCCCTACACCTGGGTCAACTCCGGAGGTGCGGGCACCATGGGCTTCGCCGTGCCCGCCGCGATCGGGGCCAAGGTGGGCCGCCCCGACAAGATGGTCTGGGCCATCGACGGGGACGGCTGCTTCCAGATGACGGCCCAGGAGCTCGTGACGGCCTCGGCCGAGCGCATCCCCATCAAGGTGGCCATCTTGAACAACGCCTACCTGGGCATGGTCCGCCAGTGGCAGGAGCTCTTCTACGAGGAGCGGTACTCCGAGGTCTACCTGTCCCCCGACCTCCCCGACTACGTGAAGTGGGCCGAGGCCATGGGCTGTGTCGGGCTCAAGGTGGAGTCCGCCGAGGAGGTGGCGCCCGCCATCGAGAAGGCGAACGGCATCGACGACCGTCCCGTCGTCATCGACTTCCGGACCGACGCCTTCGAGAAGGTCTACCCCATGGTCCCCGCCGGTGCCTCCAACGACGAGATCATCGTGGGCCCGTCGGGCGGCGAGGGGGGACGATGAGCCCCCCCGCCGCCGACCACGTCCCGGGGGCCCGTCCGGGCGGACCGGTGCCGCGCCACCACATCGTCACGGCCATGGTGGAGAACAAGGCCGGTGTCCTCGCCCGGGTCGCCTCGCTCTTCAGCCGGAGGGGGTTCAACATCTTCTCGCTGGCCGTCGCGCCCAGCGACGACGAACGGTTCAGCCGCATCACCATCGTGGTGGACGTGGAGTCGGCCCCCTTGGAGCAGATCATGAAGCAGCTCGACAAGTTGGTGAACGTGGTGACGATCACTGAGCTCGCCCCCGAGGAGGCGGTCGAGCGCGAGATGCTCCTGGTCACCGTCGGCGGCGGGGCCTCGGCGGCCGAGCGGGCCGACCTCGTGGCGCTGGTCGGTGAGTTCGGGGGCTCGATCGTCGACGGCGGCCCGGACCACGAGCATGGTGGCCGGGTGACCATCATGCTGGCCGGCACCCCCAGCCGCATCGACGACTTCGAGGACATGGTCAGGCCCTTCGGCATCACCGAGCTCCAGCGGACGGGCCTGGTGGCCCTGCCTAAGCTGTCGCCCGACACCGCCCCGTTGCAGCACACCGCGTAGCGCCAGCACGACACCAGAGAGGCAGGCTGAGATGGCCAAGCTGTACTACGAGTCCGACGCCGACGCGAGCCTGATCCAGGGCCGCAAGGTCGCCATCATCGGTTACGGGTCCCAGGGCCACGCCCACGCGCTCAACCTGGCCGAGTCCGGCGTGGACGTCCGCGTCGGGCTCCGCGACGGGTCGAAGTCCAAGACCAAGGCCGAGGAGGTCGGGCTGCGGGTCCTCCCCGTGGCCGAGGCGGCGGCGGAGGCCGACCTCATCATGATGCTCCTGCCCGACACCGAACAGGCGTCGGTCTACGAGGCCGACATCGCCCCGTCGCTGCGCGAGGGCGACGCGCTGTTCTTCGCCCACGGCTTCAACATCCGCTTCGGTCAGATCGTCCCGCCCCCGGGCGTCGACGTCGCCATGGTGGCGCCCAAGGGCCCGGGCCACCTGGTGCGCCGCACCTACACCGAGGGCGGGGGCGTCCCCTCGCTCGTGGCGGTGGCCCAGGACGCCTCGGGCAAGGCCCACGACCTGGCGCTGTCCTACGCCTACGCGCTCGGTGCCACCCGGGCCGGGGTGCTCGACACCACCTTCGAGGAGGAGACCGAGACCGACCTCTTCGGCGAGCAGGTGGTGTTGTGCGGCGGCCTGACCGCCCTCGTGCAGGCCGGCTACGAGACGTTGGTCGGAGCCGGCTACCAGCCCGAGTCGGCCTACTTCGAGTGCCTCCACGAGCTCAAGCTCATCGTCGACCTCATGTACGAAGAGGGCATCGCCGGGATGCGCTACTCCATCTCCGACACCGCCGAGTACGGCGACGTCACCCGGGGTCCGCGCATCATCGACGACCACGTCCGCGCCGCGATGGCCCAGATCCTGGCCGACATCAAGTCCGGCGCCTTCGCCGAGGAGTGGATCGCCGAGAACCGGGCCGGCCGCAAGCACTTCGAAGAGCTCCGCGCCGCCGGCGCCAACCACCCCATCGAGAAGGTGGGGGCCGAGCTGCGCGCCATGATGCCGTTCATCAGCGCGGGCAAGAAGCGCGTCCAGGACGTCTCGGGCGGCTGAGGTCCCGGGCGTGATGTCCGGGGACGACGTCCCGGCCGGTTCGTCGGGCTCGTCGGGCTCGTCCGGCTCGGCAGGTTCGTCCGGCCTGGAGGGCCTCCCGCTCGAAGAGGTCCGGTCCGCCGCGCTCGAGCGGGCCGCTGCGCTCGGGTGCAGCCACGCCGAGGTGAGGGTGGAACGGATCCGGTCGCAGTTCGTGGCCCTGCGCGACGGGCACGTGGAGACCACCGTCGACGACACCGAGATCGGGATCGGGCTCCACGTCGTGCGCGACGGGTCCTTCGGGTTCGCGGCCACGGTCGAGATCAACGCCGATGCCGCCGCCCGGCTCGCCGACGACGCCGCCGGCCTGGCCCGCGAGACGTCGCCCGCCGTCGGCACCCGCGTCGAGCTGGCCGACGAGCCCGCCCATGGCGAGGTCCGGTGGACGTCGCCCTACGAGGTGGACCCCACCACGGTCACCCTGGCGGACAAGGTGGCTCTCCTCGAGGACTGGAGCAGCCGCCTCATGGTGTCGGGGACCGTGGACCACGTGTCGGCGCGCGTCCTGGCGGTGGTGGAGGACAAGCACTACGCCGATCTGGCGGGCACGGTCACCACCCAACGGCGCGTCCGGATCTACCCCGTCGTCGAGGCGGTGGCCGTCGACGCCGCCTCGGGGTCGTTCGAGTCGATGCGGACCCTGGCCCCGCCGGCCGGGCGAGGCTGGGAGTACACCACCGGGCAGGGTTGGGACTTCCCCGCCGAGCTCGACACCATGCCGTCGCTCCTGGCCGAGAAGGTGGCGGCCCCGTCGGTGGAGGCGGGGACCTACGACCTCGTGATCGACCCCTCCAACCTCTGGCTCACCATCCACGAGTCGGTGGGCCATGCCACCGAGCTCGACCGGGCCCTCGGTTACGAGGCCGCCTACGCGGGCACGTCGTTCGCCACCTTCGACAAGCTGGGCACGCTCCGGTACGGGTCCCCGGTCATGCACGTCGTCGGGGACCGCACCACGCCCCACGGCCTCGCCTCGGTGGGCTACGACGACGAGGGCGTCGAGGCCCAGCGCTTCGACATCGTCCGCGACGGCGTCCTCGTCGGGTACCAGCTCGACCGCCGCATGGCGGCGGAGAACGGCTTCGCCCGGTCCAACGGGTGCGCCTTCGCCGACTCGCCGCTCCATGTCCCCATCCAGCGCATGGCGAACGTCTCGCTCCAGCCCGCGCCCGGGCCGGGGCCGACGACCGAGGAGCTGTGCTCGGGCGTGGACCGGGGGATCTACGTGGTGGGCGACAAGAGCTGGTCCATCGACATGCAGCGCTACAACTTCCAGTTCACGGGGCAGCGCTTCTACCGGATCGACCACGGCCGGCTGGCGGGGCAGCTCAAGGACGTCGCCTACCAGGCCCAGACCACCGAGTTCTGGGGATCCCTCGACGCCGTCGGGGGCCCCGCCACCTACGTCCTCGGTGGTGCCTTCAATTGCGGCAAGGGCCAGCCCGGCCAGGTCGCGCCGGTGAGCCACGGCTGTCCGAGCGCCTTGTTCCGGGGGATCAACGTCCTCAACGCTCGGGCCGAGGCGTCACGGTGAACGGCCGGCTCCTGACCTCGCCCCAGGAGGTCGTCGAGCGGGCCCTGGCGGCGAGCACCGCCGAGGGCTGCGCCGTGATCGTGGAAGAGGTCAGCCAGGCCGAGGTGCGCTTCGCCAACAACACCACCACCACCAACGGCGTCCGTCGTGACCGCCGGGTGGCCGTGGTGAGCTTCAAGGCGGTCGGGAGCGACGGGAGCGCCGGCTTCGCCCGGCTGGCGGTGGGCGTGGCCAGCGGGAGCGGCGAGGTCGAGGTCACCGAGCTGGTCCGGGCCAGCGAGGCCGAGGCGGCCGAGTCCACCCCGGCCGACGACGCCGCCCCCCTCGTCGAGCCGGGGGAGTCCAACGGGCGGGACTTCGACGAGCCACCGGTGTCCACGTCCCCGGCCGTGCTGGGCGGGGTCATCTCGGGGCTGGGGGAGGCCTTCGCCCGGGCCCGCTCGGCCGACAACCGGCTGGCCGGGTTCGCCACCCACGGGATCGAGACCGTCTATCTCGGCACGAGCACCGGGATCCGGCTCCGCCACGTCCAGCCCGCCGGCACCATGGAGCTCGTCGCCCGCAGCGCCGACGGGACCCGCTCGGTGTGGTCGGGTGCGGGCACCGCCACCTTCGACGACATCGACGTCCCCGCCTTCGAGGCGCGCCTCGACCGCCGCCTGGCCTGGGCCCAACGCCGCATCGAGCTCCCCGCCGGCCGCTACGAGGCGCTCCTTCCCCCCGACGCCGCCGCCGACCTCATGGTGGCCATGTCCCAGGCCATGTCGGGTCGGGACGCGGAGGAGGGCCGCAGCCCCTTCTCGGCTCCGGGAGGCGGCACCCGGATCGGCGAAGCGCTGTGCCCGCTGCCCTTCGAGCTGCGCGGCGACCCTGCCGAGCCCGGCCTGGAGTCGGCCCCGTTCCTCGTGACCGGCGCCTCGGGGACCGACGTGTCGGTGTTCGACAACGGGCTCCCGGTCGGCCGCACCGACTGGATCGCCGGGGGCCGGCTCCGCCACCTCCAGTACCACCGCGCCGCCGCGGCTCGCTCGGGGCTCGAGCCGTCACCGCCCGTCGGCAACCTCGTGCTCGTCCGGCCCGGCGCCACCGCCTCGCTCGACGACATGATCGCCGGCACGGAACGGGGTCTGCTCCTGACCTGCCTGTGGTACATCCGGGAGGTCGACCCCGTGACGCTCCTGCTCACCGGTCTGACCCGCGACGGCGTCTACCTCGTCGAGCACGGGGAGGTCGTCGGGGCAGTGAACAACTTCCGCTTCAACGAGAGCCCCCTCGACGTCCTCGCCCGGGTCACCGAGGCGGGGGCCACGGAGCGGGCCCTGTCACGGGAATGGGGCGAGTGGATGAACCGCACCGCCATGCCGCCGATCCGGGTGGCGGACTTCAACATGAGCTCGGTGAGCCCCGCCACCTGACGCATCGCCCGGGTCCTCTGGACAACCACGGCGTGGTCGTCCCATCGACGCCCGGGGGTCAAGCCCGAGGGTCAAGAGGCGAGGGCACCCACCACGTGGTTGATGCACGCGCACAGCGCCGCGACGTCTTCGGGATCGATGGCCGGGAACATGGCGATGCGCAGCTGGTTGCGGCCCAGCTTCCGGTAGGGCTCGGTGTCGACGATGCCGTTGGCCCGCAGGACCTTGGCCACGGCCGCCGCATCCACCGCGTCCACGAAGTCCACGGTGCCCACCACGTGACTGCGCTCGGACGGCTTGCCGACGAACGGCATGGCGAAGTCCGACTGCTCGGCCCAGGTGTAGAGGATCTCGGCGGACCGGTCACAGCGCCCGGCGGCCCAGTCGAGGCCACCGCCCCCGAGCATCCACTCGACCTGCTCGACGAACAACTGCACCGTCGCCAGCGCCGGGGTGTTGTAGGTCTGGTCCTGGACGGAGTTGTCGATGGCGATGGAGAGGTCGAGGAAGGCCGGGACCCAGCGCCCGCCGCCTCCGCCCCCGCTGGCGCCGCCCCCGGTGGCGCCGGTGTCCCCCCCGACGATGCGGGCCACCCGGTCGAGTGCGGCCGGCGAGAGCAGGGCCACCCACAACCCGCCGTCGGAGGCGAAGCACTTCTGGGGGGCGAAGTAGTAAGCGTCGAATTGGCTCGGGTCCACCCGCAGGCCCCCCGCCGCCGAGGTTCCGTCCACGGCCACGAGCTGGCCGGCCGTGGCGGTGGCGGCCGGGCGCCGGATCTCCATGGCCACGCCGGTCGAGGTCTCGTTGTGGGTGAGCGCGTAGAGGTCGACGTCCTCGACGGCCGCGGCCTCGGGATGCGTCCCGGGGGCGGACTCGATGACCTGGGGGTCTTCGAGATGGGGGGCCGCTCGGGCGGCGGCCGCGAACTTCGACGAGAACTCGCCGAACGAGAGGTGCTGGCTACGGCGCTCGATGAGGCAGAAGGTGGCGACGTCCCAGAAGCACGTGGTCCCCCCGTTGCCGAGCACCACCTCGTAGCCGTCGGGGAGCGAGAACAGCTCGCGCAACCCGCTCCGCAGCCGGCCCACCACCGACTTGACCGTGCGCTGGCGGTGGCTGGTGCCGAGATAGCTCGACGCCACCGCCGCCAACCCCGCCACCTGCTCGGGCCGGACCTTCGACGGGCCGCTCCCGAACCGCCCGTCCGACGGCTTCAACGCGTCGGGAATGCGGATGTCGGGGGTGCTCGCCGGGCCGGCGGGTGAGGTGGCAGCGGTGTTCGTCACGTGTGCAAGCATTGCAGGATGGCGTCCCCCCGAGAAACCGCCACCGTTGCGGGCGCCGGGCCCGGTCCCGCCGGCGCGCACGCCCGTCCCCGCGTCTCCGCCCGGGTGGCGGCGGTGGCGCCGTCGGCCACCCTCGCTGTCGACGCCAAGGCGAAGGCGTTGGCCGCGGCCGGCGCCGATGTCATCGGGTTCGGGGCCGGGGAGCCCGACTTCCCCACACCGGCGCACATCGTGGAGGCGGCCGTCGCCGCCTGCTACGACCCCGTCAACCACCACTACACCCCCACGGCCGGGATCGCCCCCCTGCGCGAAGCCATCGCCACCAAGACGGCCCGGGACTCGGGCTACGAGGTCGCCGCCTCCCAGGTGCTCGTCACCAACGGCGCCAAACAAGCGGTCTACGAGGCCTTCGCGACGGTGCTCGACCCCGGCGACGAGGTCCTCGTGCCCGCCCCGTACTGGACCACCTACCCCGAGGTCATCGCCCTCGCCGGCGGCGTGCCCGTCACCGTCCCGACCACCGAGTCCACCGGCTTCCACCTCACCGTCGATGCGCTCGAATCGGCGGTGACGCCCGCCACCAAGGTCCTGTTGTTCGTCTCGCCCAACAACCCCACCGGCGCCGTCAGCACTCCCGACGAGGTGGCCCGTATCGGGGCGTGGGCCGCAGCGCGCCGCCTCTGGGTCGTGACCGACGAGATCTACGAGCATCTCGTCTACGGCACCAACACGTTCCGCTCCATGCCGGTGGCGGTGCCCGAGCTCGCCGACCGCACCATCGTGATCAACGGTGTGGCCAAGACCTACGCCATGACGGGTTGGCGCGTGGGCTGGTTGATCGGCCCTCCCGACGTGGTGGCGGCCGCTTCCAACCTGCAGTCCCACGCCACGTCGAACGTGTCCAACGTCTCCCAACGCGCCGCCCTGGCCGCCCTCGAGGGTGACCTCGTGGCGGTGGGGGAGATGCGCGCCGCCTTCGACCGCCGCCGTCAGATCATCCACCAGATGCTCAACGACTGCTTCGGTGTCACCTGTGTCGAACCGGAGGGCGCCTTCTACGCCTTCCCCTCCGTCCAGGGACTGCTGGGCCGCCGGCTCGCGGGCCGCCTCGTGTCGTCGTCGGCGGACGTGGCGGCCGTGGCCATCGCCGAAGCGCAAGTCGCCGTGGTACCGGGCGAGGCCTTCGGCGCCGACGGCTACCTCCGCCTGTCCTACGCCCTGGGCGACGACGCCATCGTCGAGGGGGTCTCGCGCCTCGGCAAGCTCTTCGCCACCGCCGAGTAGTGGCGGCAGGTCGAGTAGGTCGAGTAGGTCGAGTAGGGAAGCCGGGAACGAGGAAGCCGGGAAGAGCCGAGTAGGGACGACGAGCCACATGGCACGGGTACTCATCACAGAAAAACTCGCCGAGCGCGGGCTCAAGGCGTTGGTCGACGCCGGCCACCAGGCCGATGTCCAGCTCGACCTCGATCCGCAAGGGTTACTCGGCGCCATCGTCGGCGCCGACGCGCTGATCGTCCGGTCCGCCACCCAGGTCACCGCCGAGGTGCTCGAAGCGGGCACCGACCTCGCCGTGGTGGGCCGAGCCGGCATCGGGCTCGACAACGTGGATGTCGACGCGGCCACGCGCCGCGGCGTGATGGTGGTGAACGCCCCCGAGTCGAACGTCCTGTCGGCGGCCGAACACGCCATGGCCCTGCTGCTGGCGCAGGCGCGCAACGTCCCCCAGGCCCACGCCGCCTTGATGGCGGGGAAGTGGGAGCGCTCGAAATGGGAGGGCGTCGAGCTCCACGGCAAGACGCTCGGTGTCGTCGGGCTGGGCCGCATCGGCGCGCTCGTGGCGCAACGGGCCCTCGCCTTCGGGATGCGCCTGTGCGCCTACGACCCCTACGTCTCGCCCGACCGGGCGCGTCACATGGGCGTGGAGATGCTGCCGCTCGACGACCTCGTGGCCGAGTCCGACTTCCTCACCATCCATCTCCCCAAGACGGCGGAGACGACGGGGCTCATCGGCGCCGAGCTCCTCGCCAAGGCGAAGCCCGGCATCCGGATCGTGAACGCGGCACGGGGTGGGATCGTCGACGAGGAGGCCCTCGCCGACGCGCTTCGCTCGGGCCGGGTGGAGGGCGCCGCGTTCGACGTCTTCGCCACCGAGCCGTGCACCGACTCACCGTTGTTCGAGTTCTCCACCGTGGTGGCGACCCCTCACCTGGGCGCGTCGACGGCCGAGGCGCAGGACAAAGCGGGCGTGACCATCGCCGAGCAGGTCAACCTGGCGCTGGCCGGAGACTTCGTGCCCTTCGCCGTGAACGTCGCCGCCTCCGAGGTGTCGGAGACCGTCCGCCCCTATCTCCGTTTGGCCGAACAACTGGGCCGGTGCTTCGCATGCCTCCACGACGGCCTCCCGGAACGTCTCGAGGTGGAGTACCAAGGCGGACTGGCCGGCTTCAACACCTCGATCCTGACCCTGGCCGTGCTGAAAGGCATCTTCTCGGCCGGCACCGAGGAGCCCGTGTCCTACGTGAACGCGCCCCAGCTGGCCGAGGAGCGGGGGCTCGAGGTGCGCGAGGTGTCCACCGCCACGGCCCGCGACTACGTGAACCTGGTCACGCTGCGCTCGCCCGAGCACTCCATCGCGGGGACGCTGACCGGGCCACGGTCCGAGGGCCGCATCGTGCTCGTCGACGACCACACCGTCGAGGTCCCGCCCGCCGAGCACATGCTCATCGTCCGCAACGACGACCGTCCCGGCATGATCGGGGTCGTAGGCGTGGTCCTCGGGGAGGCGGGAGTGTCGATCTCGTCGATGGACGTCGACCCCTCCCGCACCGAGGGCACCGCGCTCATGGTCCTGTCCACCGACCGCGCCATCCCCGACGACGCCTTCGCCACCTTGCAGGCGACCGGCGGCATCCTGGACATCCACCGCATCACCTGCGTCTGACCGGCGGGTTAGCCTTTCCGGCATCGACGACCACCGCGAGCGGGACCGGGATGTCGACCGGGATCTTCTCGCCGCGGCGCGCGCCGGAGACAGCGACGCGCTCGAGATTCTCGTCACCGCGCACTACGACCGTGTCCACGCGTTGTGTCGGCGGATGCTCGGCAACGATGCCGATGCACTCGATGCCACCCAGGACACCCTCGTCGCCGCGCTGAGAGCCCTGGGCCGATTCGACGGGCGCAGCTCGTTCGGCACGTGGATCTACCGCATCGCCACCAACACCTGCATCGACGAGATGCGCCGCCGTCGGCGTCGCCCCGTGACCGGCGTGGGCGCCGACGTCGCCGAGGTCGCCGACGACATCTCGGTCGGCTCAAGCGGCTCGTTCGGCTCGTTCGGCGCGCCGGGCCTGTTCGTCGAGCCGGCGTCGTCGGGAGCCGACCCGGCCGACATCGTGGCCGTTCGGATCGACATCGACGGCGCCCTCGCCTCGCTCCCCCTCGAGTTCCGCACCGCGGTCGTGCTGCGCGACGTCTGCGATCTGCCCTACGACGAGATCGCCGTGATCCTGGGTGTGCCGGTGGGGACGGTGCGGTCGCGCATCGCCCGGGCCCGATCGGCGTTGGCAGCCACGTGGCAGGTCCAAGACAGCGGACGAGACGCGTCTTCGCCGCCGGCACCGGCACCGGCACCGACACCGCGTGTTCCCGGGAACGGTTCCGATCTCCGAGACGTCAGAACGACGGATGAGCAGCGTGGTTCGGATTCGCTCTCAGCGAGATCTCAGGAGGAAGAGCGCAGCCAATGACCGAAGGGCACCTGACCGACGAGCAGTTGTCGTCGCATCTCGACGAGGACTCGGGACCCGGCCTCGAAGACACCGCGACGTCGACGAGCGCCCATCTTGGTGGCTGTGGTCCTTGTCGCGAGCGCTTGGCGGCGCTCGGCGCGGTGCGTGCCCGGCTGCGGACCCCGGTACCACCCGTGCCCCCCGACCTCCGAGCCGCCTCGATCGCGTCGGTGGTGCGCACCGCGGGTGAGGCGGCCCCGACCGTCGCCGCGCCCGGCGAGCCCGTCCCCATCCACGCCCGACGGCGTCCCCAGGTGTTGGTGGGCGTGGCGGCGGCCGTCCTCGTCCTGGCGGCACTGGTGAGTGTTCCCCTCGCCCTTTCGGGCCAGAGCACGTCCGCCAGCTCCGCCACGTCGAGTGCCCAGGCGAGCGCCAGGTCGGCCACCTCGTCGACCGCATCGTCGAGCGCCGGACAGGCTGATTCCGGCGTGGCCGGCGGATCAGCGGCGCAGGGCAACTCGGCCAATGCGGCGACGACCGAGAGCTTGGGAGTGGCGAGCTCCCTCGAAGGATTGCGGTCGCGGGTGGCGGCCGCGCTCGCCCTCAGGTCCGCAACGACGACCGCCCCTGAAGGTGGGTCGTTACCGAGTGCGGCGCCGGCCACCACCACAGCGACTACCCAATTCGAGGGCTGCCTACCGGCTGCGACCCGACGTGCCGGGCCCTCCCGGCCCTTGCGCCTTCTCGGTGCCGTCACCTTCAGAGGCACTCCGGCCCTCGTCTATGTCTTCGGGCCCAGCTCCAGTGGCTCATCGACGGGCAACGCGGCGCGATCGGCCGTGGTGGTGACGGCCCGCCAAGGCTGCGGGGTCCTCGGCATCACCTACCTGTGACCCGGCACCCGGAACGCGGCGGGTGGTGCGAGGGCAGGAGGCGAGGACGGTTCACACCGGATTGATCGCGTGCCGACGGCGTCGGATGATCCGTGACCCCGCCAGCCAGATCAACGCGAAGAGCACCAGGACGGGGAGCGCCCAACCTGTGCCGACAGCGAGGCCGTCGAGCACGGCCAGCGAATTGTGACGGAGGTAGCGCCACGCCACCGTTGCGGTGTTGGTGCTGGCCCGGACCGGAGACGGCGTCACCAGGGGAGCCCCGGGGGCCGAAAGGTTTGTCGTAATGGTGGCCAGCGCGGCCGAGTTCTCCAGGACGGCCTGCTGATTCTGCAATTGCTGGAGCTGCTCCTCCACCGGGAACAGCTGGTTCTGGATCTGGAGAAACGTGTTGATGTCGGTGGCCTGGCCGAGCTTGCCCTGGAGCAGGTTGACCTCGTCCTGGAGGATCGCAATGGACGCGTCGTTGGTCGCCACCTGGTTCGTGACGTCCTTACCCTGGACCGATTGATTCGTCACCTTGCCGTATCGCGACAGTGTCGCCATGGCCTGGCTGAAGTCCGAGTCCAGGACGTGGATGACGACACTGCCGGTCACGGGAGCGGTGCGCGCCGTGCCCCCTCCCATCGACGAGCTCTCGACGTATCCCCCGTCCGCCGCGGCCAACGTGGCGATATTGGTCAAGGCCGAGCTGAGCGTGTTCTTCCCGACCCGGAGGTCGATGGTGGCGGTCCGCACGATCTGGGGCGCGACGGCGAAGACCGGGACACGGGGGAGGGCGCCGCCGCTCGTCGACCCTGACGCAGGGGCCGTGCCGGCCGGAGAGGGCGAGCCGAGTGTGCCGGCGGCGGCCCTTGCCCCTTGGTCGATCGTCTGTCCCATCGTGGTGGTCGGCGAAGGCCCGACCGTCGTCTTCGATCCGACGTCGGACAGTCCGTGCGTGGACGCAGCGATCGAGCTGGCAGCAGTGGCTCCCCCGAGCAGGTGGCGACCAAGCACGGCGCCGCCCACCAGGGCGACGACGGCGACAGCGGTGACAGTGATCCTTCTGGGTACGTTGACCACGACAGCCTCCTCGAACGACGACCCGATCACGTCAGGTCACCAGACCGGCTCCTCTTGAACCGGTGCCTCTTTGACGACGCGTCCGTCGATCGAGTTCCCGGACAGCTCGCACGAGGTGGGCGACGCCGGGCCGGGAGGAAGGGAGCGGGAGGAAGGAGGAGGGGGAAGCCGGATGTTGCGGGAAGCCCGGTGTTGCAGGAAGCCGGATGTTGCGGGAAGCCGATGGGGGCCGAGAGCCCGCTGCCGTCAGGTCGGGGTCGGCACCTGCGAGCCGTTCGGGGCCAGTCGACCGGGAGCAGGTGGCACGGCTGGCCACGCGTCGAAGCTCCCCCGTTGGGGTCTCGGTGCACCCCGGTCGTCGGCGCGCTTTCCGAACACCCCCCGCCCCACGGCCGCCGCGGCCGCGGCCAGTCCCGCCACGACGATGGACCAGCCCAGTCCCCGCATCAACGCTCGCACACCCGTGAGCGTAGATCCTCGCCGAGGAGGGTGTCCTTGACCTGGGGCCCCCACTTTGCAACCATGGACACCGGTATGCGTCACCACTCCTTCGTCACCCCCCTGCTCCTTACCTGACGGCGAGCGCCCCATCGCGCTCGCCGATTCCGCCCCCTGTGCCCGCCGGCCAGGGGGTTTCTTCTTGGCCGGGAGCGGAACACGAGCACCACCCCCACACACAGCGCAACACCTCCACACCGACAACAGCGCAACACACAGAGCAACATGAACACGAGAGCGAGGACATCCGATGAGCGAGAAGCCCACCGCCGAACGATCCCAGGAGCCCGCCAGCACCCCCGGGCACCTCGTCGTCTTCGACACCACGCTCCGCGACGGTGAGCAGTCCCCGGGGATCTCGCTCGACGTCGCCGAGAAGCTCGAGATCGCGGAACAACTGGCCCGGGCCGGCGTGGACTACATCGAGGCCGGGTTCCCCGTCGCCAGCCAAGGGGACTTCGAAGCCGTCCAGGCCATCGCCCAATCGGTGGGCAACGGCCCGGAGGCCCCGGCCATCTGCGGCCTGTCGCGCACGCAGCTCTCCGACGTCGACCGGTGCTGGGAGGCGGTGCGCGACGCGGCCCGGGCCCGCATCCACGTGTTCATCTCGACGAGCCCCCAGCACATGGAGCACATGCTCAAGATGAACGAGGCTCAGGTGCTGGCCGAGACCCGAGCCGGGGTGGCGCGGGCCCGGGAGCACACCGACGACGTTGAGTTCAGCCCCCAGGACGCGACCCGCACCCCGCTCGACTTCATGCTGGAGGTGCTGCGGGCCTCGGTCGACGCCGGTGCCACGACGCTCAACATCCCCGACACCGTCGGTTACGGCATCCCGTGGGACTTCGGGGCCTTGCTCCAGCACATCCGCAAAGAGGTCCCCGGTGACTACGTCTTGTCGACCCACTGCCACAACGACCTCGGTCTCGCCACCGCCAACACCCTCGCCGGGGTCCAGGCCGGGGCCCGCCAGGTCGAGGTGTGCGTCAACGGGCTCGGCGAGCGCGCCGGGAACGCAGCACTGGAAGAGGTCGTCATGGCGCTACGGATCCGTCCCGACCAGTTCCCCGGTGTCACCACCACGGTGCGCACCGAGGAGCTGGCGCGGGCGTCGAGGCTCGTGGCTCGGCTCACCGGCTACCCGGTGCAGTACAACAAGGCCGTGGTGGGGCGCAACGCCTTCGCCCACGAGTCCGGGATCCACCAGCACGGGGTCCTCGCCGACCGCTCGACCTACGAGATCATCGACGCCGCCAGCGTGGGACAGATCGGTCGTCAGATCGTCATGGGCAAGCACTCGGGTCGCCATGCCTTCGCCAGCACCCTCGAGAAGATGGGGATCCGCGTCCAGGGTGACGGCCTCAACCAGGCGTTCGCCCGGTTCAAGGAGCTCGCCGACCGCAAGGTCGAGATCACCGAGGCCGACCTCGAGGCGATCGTGGCCGAAGAGCTGGGCCAGGACCTGGTGGAGGGTTTCCATCTCGAGGCGCTCGAGGTGGCGGGTGGCACCGTGGGCATGCCCCGGGCCCGAGTGGTGGTCAGCCGGTCCGGCGACAAGGTGGAGGCCTCCGCGGAGGGCAACGGCATGATCGACGCGGCCTGCACCGCCATCCGCGCCGCCACCAAGGTGGAGTCGCGCCTCATCGGCTTCAACGTGTCGTCGGTGACCGGCGGCGTCGACGCCCTCGGCGACGTCGTCGTCCAGCTCGAGGACCAAGGGCTCAAGGTGTCGGGACGGGGCGTCTCCACCGACGTGGTCGAGGCGTCGGCCCGGGCCTATCTCGCCGCGGTCAACCGGTTGGTCCGGATCCGGGCCCGCAACGAACAGCGCGAGACCGAGATCGGGCCCTAGGTCGCTCATCGGTGCCGCTCGCAGTCACCTCTCGACGCCCGGACCGGTCCGGCGCTATAGCGTCGGGCGCGACAGCTGGACAACCGACAGAGGGGACCGACGATGCTCAAAGGCCTGAAGAACTTCCTCATGCGCGGCGACGTGATCGTCGTCGCCGTCGGGCTGGTGGTGGCGCTGGCCTTCAGCACCCTGGTGAAGGCGTTCACGGACTTCGTGATCAACCCGCTGGTGGCGCGCGCCCAAGGTGGGCAGTCGGTCGGGCTCGGCTGGCAGCTCGGCCAAAAAGGCAACGCCAAGACGTTCCTCGATCTCGGCTCGTTCATCTCTGCCGTGGTCTACTTCCTCGTCTTCATGGCCGTCGTGTACTTCGTGATCGTCGTGCCCTACCGCCGGGTGTCGGCCCGCCGCGGCGTGACGGTGTTCGGCGATCCGGCGCCGACCAAGACATGCCCGGCGTGCCTGTCCGACGACTTGCCCGCCGCCGCCTCGAAGTGCAAGTACTGCGCCACCGACCAGCCCGCAGTGACCGGTTCGTAAGGCCCTGGCAGCTCAGCCCCTGGTCGAGGCCGTCATCCTCGGCATCCATGGCGAGCGGCTCCGCTCGTAGGCGGAGATGTCGTCGCCGTGTCGGAGGGTGAGCCCGATGTCGTCCCAACCGTTGACCAGCCGCTCGCGTGTGAACTCGTCGAGCGGGAACGACCCCGCCAGCCCCGCCGCCGGCGCCTCGACCGTGCCGCGGGCCACGTCGATGGTCAACTCGAGTGACGGGTCGGCCGCAACCGCGTCGAGCAGCGACCGGCCCAGCGCCGGCTCGACCTCGACGGGGAGCAGTCCCTGCTTCGTGCAGTTGTTCCGGAAGATGTCGGCGAACCGTGGCGAGACGACCGCCTCGAACCCGTAGTCGAGCAGCGCCCACACGGCGTGCTCCCGGGACGACCCCGTGCCGAAGTTCGGGCCCGCCACGAGGATGGTGGCCCCGGCGTACTCGGGTTGGTTCAGGACGAAGGCCCGGTCGTCGCGCCACTCCGAGAACAGGCCGGCGCCGAACCCGGTGCGCTCGACCCGCTTGAGCCAATCCGACGGGATGATCTGGTCGGTGTCGACATCGGACCGGTCGAGGGGGACGGCGCGGCCGGTGACGACGGTGACGGGCTTCACGGTGTCCCCGGCTCGACGGGCTTCACGGGAGGTCCCCGGGCGTGGCGAAGTGTCCCGCCACCGCGGTGGCCGCGGCGACGGCGGGGGAGACGAGATGGGTCCGGCCGCCGCGGCCCTGGCGTCCTTCGAAGTTCCGGTTCGAGGTCGACGCGCACCGCTCGCCGACGGCGAGCTTGTCGGGGTTCATGGCCAGGCACATCGAACAACCCGGTTCGCGCCACTCGAAGCCCGCCGCGACGAAGACCTTGTCGAGGCCCTCGGCTTCGGCCTGGGCCTTGACCGGATGGGAGCCGGGCACGACGAGCGCCCGCAGCCCCGACCGCACCCGGCGCCCGCCGTCGAGGACGGCGGCGGCGGCCCGGAGGTCCTCGATGCGTGAGTTGGTGCACGACCCGATGAAGACGGTGTCCACGGCCACGTCGCGCATGGCGGTCCCGGCCGCGAGCCCCATGTACTGCAGGGCGCGCGCCGCCGCTTCGCGCTCGGCGGGGTCGGCGAAGCTCGACGGGTCGGGGACCTCCCCGTCGATCGGCACGACCTGGGCGGGGTTGGTCCCCCACGTGACGTGGGGCGCGATGGCGGCGGCGTCGATGGTGATGGTCTTGTCGAAGACGGCTCCTTCGTCGCTGGCAAGGCCCCGCCAGTCGTCGAGGGCCCGCTCCCACATCGCCCCTCTCGGCGCGTGGGGACGGCCCCGGAGGTACTCGAAGGTGGTGTCGTCGGGCGCGATCATCCCGGCCCGGGCGCCGGCTTCGATGGACATGTTGCACATCGTCATCCGGCCCTCCATCGAGAGCGCCCGGACGGCCGGGCCCCGGTACTCGATGACATGGCCCATGCCGCCGCTCGTGCCGATCCGACCGATGACCGCCAGCACGATGTCCTTGGCGGTGACCCCGGCGGGCGCGTCCCCTCGACCTCGACGGCCATGGTGGCGAGCGGCATCTGGGGGAGGGTCTGGGTGGCGAGGACGTGCTCGACCTCGGAGGTGCCGATGCCGAACGCCAGGGCGCCGAAGGCACCGTGGGTGGACGTGTGGCTGTCCCCGCACACGATGGTCATGCCGGGCTGGCTCAGGCCCAGCTCGGGCCCGATGACGTGGACGATGCCCTGGTTGGCGTGGCCCATCGGGTAGCACGTGATCCCGAACTCGGCGCAATTGGCCGACAGCACCTCGAGCTGGCGGGCCGACACCGGGTCGGCGACGGGCTTGTCGATGTCGGTGGTCGGCACGTTGTGATCGGCGGTGGCCACGGTGAGCTCGGGGTGGCGCACGGGCCGGCCGGCCAACCGGAGGCCGTCGAAGGCCTGGGGCGACGTGACCTCGTGGACCAGGTGCAGGTCGATGAAGAGGAGGTCGGGCTCACCGTCGGTGTGATGGACGAGGTGCCGATCCCACACCTTCTCACTGAGTGTGCGGGGCCTCGGTGTCGTCATCGGATCAACTGCCGATCTGGACGATCTCGACCCGCAGGGTTCCCCCCGGCGCCTCGTACTGGACCACGTCTCCCGACGCCTTGCCGATGAGGGCCTGGCCGAGGGGGGAACCGGGGGAGACCACGTTGAGCTCGTCGTGGCGCTCCTCGATCGACCCCACCAGGAACCGCTCGACCTCGTCGTCGCCCTCGTAGCGGATGGCGACCACCGACCCGGCCTCCACCGTCTCGGAGCTCCCGACCGCGGCGTCGTCGACGATGACGGCATGGCCCAGGGTGTGCTGGAGCCGCCGTATCCGGGACTCCATCTTCCCCTGGGTGTCCTTGGCGGCGTGGTAGTCGCCGTTCTCCGAGAGGTCACCGAGGGCCCGGGCCGCCTCGATGGCACGCGCGATCTCGACCCGGCCCCGGGTCGTCAGATCCTCGAGCTCGGCCTGCAACCGGTCGTAGGTGGCCTGGGTGAGGCTGGTGGATTCGTCGTCACTCACGCCCCTCAAGGGTACCGGGTCGGTCGGACCGGTCCGATGGTCCGGTGGGTGGCGCACCGGGGTCGGGCGGCGGGGTCCGGCGGCGGGCGTGGTTGACGGGCACGGCCTGCCGCGGGAGACTGGTCGTCCGATGGGAAACCCGAGCGCACCCGTAATCGTCATCGAATAGGCGCACACCCGACTGGTGTGTGCGCCTCCCCGACCGTCCACAGTGTGGGCGGTTTTTCATTTTCCGGGACAGGCCCACCCCCCGACGAGCCGATAGGCACTCCACAACCATGAGCACTCCCCACACCCACACAGTGGCCGTGATCGGCGGCGACGGCATCGGCCCCGAGGTGCTGTCCGAGGCCCTCAAGGTGGTGGCCGCGGCCGGTGTCAGCCTGGACACCACCGACTTCGACCTCGGGGCCGCCCACTACCTCCGCACCGGCGAGGTGCTCCCCGACGCCACCCTCGAGGAGCTCCGGTCCTTCGACGCCATCCTCCTCGGGGCGGTAGGGCCGCCGGTGGGCTCGACCGAGGTCCCCTCCGGCCTCTTCGAGCGCGGCCTCCTGCTCCGGCTGCGGTTCGAGCTGGACCTGTACGTGAACCTCCGCCCCTTCGTCGGGCTGGCCGGCGCCCCCGCCCCCGACTGCGACTTCGTGGTCGTCCGCGAGAACACGGAGGGGACCTACGCCGGCGAGGGCGGCTTCCTCCGCCGCAACACCCCCTACGAGGTGGCGACGCAGGGCTCGGTGAACACCCGCATGGGCGTCGAGCGCTGCGTCCGCTTCGCCTTCGAGCTCGCCTCACGGCGTGATCGTCATCACCTCACCTTGGTGCACAAGACGAACGTCCTCACCTTCTCGGGAGACCTGTGGCAACGGGTCGTCGACGAGGTCGCCCCCGACTACCCGGGAGTGACGCGCGACTACCACCACGTCGACGCGGCCTGCATCTACCTCGTGGAGCGGCCGGACCGCTACGACGTCATCGTCACCGACAACCTCTTCGGCGACATCCTCACCGACCTCGCCGGCGCGGTGGCGGGGGGGATCGGATTCGCGGCGTCGGCCAACCTGAACCCGGCCCGCACGGGGCCGTCGCTGTTCGAGCCCGTCCACGGCGCCGCCCATGACATCGCCGGCACGGGCACGGCCAACCCCGTCGCCGCGGTGCGGTCCGCGGCCCTCATGCTCGAACACCTCGGCGAGGCCGACGCGGCGGAGCGCGTCACCAAGGCGGTCACCGCCTACCTGGCCGATCAGCCGCCGGTGTCGTCCGGCTCGCCCGCTTCGTCCACCGTCGCCGTGGGCGACGCCATTGCAGAAAGGCTCTGAGCCCGTGCCCATCACCCCGACCGAGAAGATCTGGCTCGACGGCGAGCTCGTCGACTGGGACAAGGCCCGCATCCACGTGCTCACCCACTCGCTCCACTACGGGTCGGGGGTGTTCGAGGGCATCCGCGCCTACCCGACGAGCCGGGGGGTGGCGGTGTTCCGGCTCACCGACCACATCAACCGGCTCTTCACCTCCGCCAAGGTGTTCATGATCGACGTGCCCTACACCCCCGACGAGCTCGTCGCCGCCAGCAAGGAGGTGGTCCGGGTCAACGGGCTCGACGACGGCTGCTACCTCCGCCCCATCGTCTATCTCGGCTACGGCGAGATGGGCCTCAACCCCCTGCCCTGTCCCGTCAGCGTGGCCATCGCGGCGTGGCCCTGGGGCACCTACCTCGGTGACGAGGGGGTGGCCAACGGCATCCGCCTCAAGGTGTCGACCTGGCAGCGCCACGACCCCAACGCTGTGCCCACGGCGGCCAAGGGGACGGGCATGTACGTGAATTCCTCGCTGGCCAAGGTCGAGGCCCTGAAGGCCGGCTACGACGAGGCGGTCCTCCTCGCCCCCGACGGCCGCGTGTCGGAGTGCACGGGCGAGAACATCTTCGTGGTCCGGGGCCGCACCGTGGTCACCCCGCCGACGTCGGAGTCGGGAGCGCTGGCCGGCATCACCCAGGACTCGGTCCGGACCATCGCCACCGACCTCGGCTACGAGTTCGTCTCCGAGACACTCATCCGCACCGACCTCTACACCGCCGACGAGGCATTCCTCACCGGCACGGCCGCCGAGGTGGTCCCCATCCGCGAGGTCGACGACCGCACCGTCGGCACCGGTTCCCCCGGCCCCGTCACCAAGCACATTCAGGACACCTACTTCGCGACCGTCCGGGGCGAGGTCGACCGCTACAAGGACTGGCTCGAACATGTCGAGTGAGGGTTCGACGCGCCGCAAGGTGGTGAGACGCAGCCCGGGTGCCGGCGGTGGCGGGCACACCCACGCCGCCACCAGCCACGGCTTCGACCTGCCGGTGCTGCCCGAGGCCGTCGACATCTTCGACACCACCCTCCGGGACGGGTCCCAGCAGGAGGGGCTGTCGCTCACCGTCGACGACAAGCTCCGGGTGGCCGAGCAGCTCGACCATCTCGGCGTCGCCTTCATCGAAGGCGGGTGGCCCGGCGCCAATCACAAGGACGAGGAGTTCTTCGCCCGCGCCCCCGCCGAGCTCCGGCTGTCGACGGCGACGCTCGTCGCCTTCGGGTCGACGCGCCGGGCCGGCGTCCGCGCCGAGGACGACGAGGTGCTGCGCCAACTCGTGAAGGCGAACACCGAGGCCGTCTGCATCGTGGCCAAGGCGTCGAAGCTGCATGTCACCGAGGCGCTGCGCACGACGCTCGACGAGGCCGTGGCAATGGCGGCCGACTCGGTGAACTTCCTCCGGGACCACGACCTCCGGGTCTTCTTCGACGCCGAGCACTTCTTCGACGGGTTCGCCGACGACCCCGACTTCACGCTCCGGGTCATCCGGGCCGCCGAGGAGGCCGGGGCCGAGGCCATCGTGCTCTGCGACACCAACGGTGGCACCCTTCCCCACGACGTCGAGCGCATCGTGGCCGGCGTGGTCTCGGACTTCGAGTGCCAGATCGGTGTGCACTTCCACAACGACTCGGGCTGTGCGGTGGCCAACTCCATCGCCGGGGTCCGCGCCGGCGCCACCCACGTCCAGGGTTGTGTGAACGGCTACGGGGAGCGGACGGGCAACGCCGATCTCTCCGCCGCGATCCCCAACCTGTCGCTCAAGCTCCACGTCCGCACCATCCCGGCCGACCGCCTGGAGCGGATCACGCCCGTCTCGCACCACATCGCCGAGCTCGTGAACGTCGCCCCCAACCCCCAGCAGCCCTACGTGGGCTCGGCCGCCTTCGCGCACAAGGCCGGCCTCCACACGAGCGCCATCGCCCGCCGCCGTGACGCCTACGAGCACGTCCCCCCCGACTCGGTCGGCAACGGGACGCGCTTCGTGGTGTCGGAGCTGGCCGGCAAGTCGACGCTGGCCCTCAAGGCCCAGGAGCTCGGGCTCGACCTGGATTCCGACGCGCTGTCCCGGGTGCTCGACACCCTCAAGGAGCTCGAGTACCGCGGCTACCACTTCGAGGTGGCCGACGGCTCGCTCGAGCTCCTCCTGCGCAAGGCGACGGGGTGGGAGCCCCGGTTCTTCGAGGTGGAGTCGTTCCGCGTCATCAACGACCACGCCGACACCGGCATCCCGACCCCGGGCGACACCATCTACTCCGACCGAGCCCGTCACTCGGTCCACACCGGTCGCCACACCACCGAGGCGACGGTCAGGATCCGGGTCGGCGACACCCGGGTGGTGGCCACCGCCGAGGGGAACGGGCCCATCAACGCCCTGGACTCCGCCCTGCGCCAAGCCATCGGGGCGCACTTCCCGAAGCTGTCGGCCGTCCATCTCGTGGACTACCGGGTGCGGGTGCTCGACACGGGCAAGGGCACCGGCGCGGTGACGAGGGTCCTGATCGACACCAGCGACGGCGAGCGGGTCTGGACCACGATCGGCGTCTCGGAGAACATCATCGAGGCGTCCTGGCAGGCCCTTTTCGACTCGATCGTCTACGGTCTGGTCCACGCCGAGCCGAGTGCCACCACCTGAGCCGAGTGCCACCGCCTGAGCCGAGTGCCACGAGATAGATAGTGCAGGAGCAGCCCACCCTCATATGACCCAGCCGAATTTCGTGCCGATCGTCGAGACCGACCAGGTCCGCCCCTCGTACCGCCTCCGCACGCCGCGCGACTGGCGCTCGGTGCGGGTCGCCGACCTCAAGGGTCCCGAGGCGACCCGGGGCCCGGAGTTCGGGGTGCCCGGGCCCGACCAGGGCTACGCGCTCCTGCTCGCCCACACCCTGTTCGAGGACCGTCTCGAGCTCACCGTCGGGATCACCGCCGAGGACGCCCTCGTGGGCGCGGCGGCGGCGGCGAGCCGACGCGCCTCGCTCTTCGGCCGGGCCCCGGTGGCCAAGGACATCGAGCTGGCCCTGGTCCTCTTCGGCTTCCTGGGCGACGCCCCCGAGGACCTCGTGGCGTGGCGGGCCCCGCTGTTCCAGGCGGCCGCCCATCACTACCGGCAACAGCGCGCCATCGCCGGATCGGTCTCCGAAGACGCCTTGCGCCTGATGCCGGCCGAGGTGCGGGGCCGGCTCTCGTCGTGGCGCTCGATGGTGCCGACCGCCGCCCCCGCTGCCTGAGCCCCGGTCCTCGGTCCCCGTCGCTCGCGCCGCCCTCCGACCGCGAACCCGGGAGCTTTTCGAGTTGGCTGATCTCGAGGTCTCGGCCCGGGGCCTCGTGTTCGACGCCGTCGAGGCCGGGCCCGGTGACGGTCGTGCGGTGCTCTTCCTCCACGGCTTCCCCCAGACCTCGTTCTCCTGGCACCACCAACTCGAGGCGTTGGGCTCGGAGGGGTACCGTGCCCTCGCCTTCGACCAGCGGGGCTACTCGTCACGGGCACGGCCCCCCGCCGTCGAGGACTACCGCATCGCCGAGCTCGAGGCCGACGTCCTCGCCGTGGCGGACCAGTGGGGCCTCGACCGCTTCGACCTCGTCGGTCACGACTGGGGTGCCATGGTGGCCTGGGTGGTGGCGGCCCGCCATCCCGACCGGGTCCGCACCCTCACGGCGGTCTCGGTGCCACATCCCCGCGCCTTCGCCGCCGCGTTCGGCACCGGCGCCGGTGACGCGGCCGGTAACGCGGCCGGTGATGCAGCCGGGGACGAAGACCAGCGCCAACGGTCGTCGTACATCGCGGTGTTCCGGGCCGAGGGCGGGGTGGCCGAGCGCGCCCTGCTCGGCGAGGACGGCTCGGGATCGGGGTTGCGGGCCATGTTCGATGCCAGCGGCCTCTCCTCCGACACCGACGAGGTCGGCCGGTTCGTTGCTGCGATGCTCGAGCCCGGGGCCCTGACCGCGGCGCTCAATTGGTACCGAGCCACCGAGCCCCTTTCACTCACCGACGTGGGCGCGATCACGGTCCCCACCCTCTATGTGTGGTCGGACAACGACATCGCCCTCGGACGCACGGCGGCGGAAGCGACGGTGGACTGGGTCTCGGGCCCGTACCGCTTCGAGGTCCTCGAAGGCGTCAGCCACTGGATCCCCGAGACGGCCCCGCTCGAGCTCAACCGGCTGCTGCTCGACCACCTCGCCGCGCACCGGTAGGACGGGCCATCCGGGTCCCGGGGTCACGGATCCCCGGTCCGGGGATGCGAGACTGAGGGGATGGACCAGCCCCCCGCCTACACGCTCGCCGACACCCACAAGCAGTTCCGGAGCGCGGTCCGCCACATGTGCGAGGAGCGCATCGCCCCGCACGCCGCCCAGGTCGACCAGGACGCCGCCTTCCCGTGGGACGGCTTCAAGGCCTCGGTGGAGATGGAGCTGCCCACCCTGGGGTTGCCCGTGCGCTACGGCGGGGCCGGCGCCGATCACGTCACCCAGGCGATCATGGTGGAGGAACTGGCCCGCGTCTGCGCGTCGACGAGCGTGACCATGCTCATCTCCAAGCTCGGGATGATGCCCATCTTCAACTGGGGATCGGACTACCTGAAGGAGAAGTACATCCCCCGGGTGGCGTCGGGGGAGGCCCAGGCCAGCTACTGCCTGTCGGAGGCCGACGCCGGCAGTGACGTGGCCGCCATGCGGTGCCGGGCCGTCCGCGACGGCGACCACTACGTGCTCTCGGGCACCAAGTACTGGATCACCAACGCCGGTGTCTCGGACACCTACACCATCTTCGCCAAGACCGATCCCGACGCGGGCCACCGGGGCATCAGCTGCTTCGTGGTCGAGGCCGACTGGGGCGTCCGCATCGCCAAGCTCGAGCACAAGATGGGGTTGCGGGGCAGCCCCACCGGCGAGGTCGTCCTCGACGACGTCCGCGTCCCCGTCGAGAACCGCATCGGCGAAGAGGGCCAGGGCTTCACCATCGCCATGCACACCCTCGACCGCAGCCGCCCCACCATCGGCGCCCAGGCCGTGGGCATCGCCCAGGGTGCCATCGACTACGCGGCCCACTACATGACCCACCGCCGAGCCTTCGGTCAGCCCATCGCCGAATTCCAGGGACTCCGGTTCATGCTCGCCGACATGGCCATGCGGACAGAGGCCGCCCGCACCCTCGTCTACCGCGCCTGCTCGGTGATCGACGGGGGAGACCCCGACAACGAGCTGTCGATGATCGGAGCCATGGCGAAGTGCTTCGCCTCGGACACCGCCATGGCCGTGACCACCGACGCCGTCCAGCTCCTGGGCGGCTACGGCTACACCACCGAGTTCCCCGCCGAGCGCTTCATGCGCGACGCCAAGATCACCCAGATCTACGAGGGCACCAACCAGATCCAGCGCGTCGTGATCGCGAAGAGGCTGCTGGGATAGGGTTTCTGCCTGAGGCCTGCGCTTGGCTCGGGGTTGAAATCCACCGAATATCCCTACTTTATCCCTACTCGGCTATCGTGGCCGTCCGTGGCCACGGTGCGGGAGCGCTCTCCGGGGGTGTGGGAGGTTCGGGCCTTCACAGGCCGAGACGCCCAGGGCCGTCCCACCCAGGTGAGCCGGACCGTCCGGGGAGCCAAACGCGACGCCAACCGGGTCGCGGCCGAGCTCACCGTGCGCCGCAGCTCCGGTGCCGCCAAGGTCACCATGGGCGAACTGCTCGACCTGTGGGTCGACCAGAACGAGCCCGCCTGGGCGGTGTCGACCATCCAGAACCAGAAGAGCCGGGTCGCCATGGTGAAAACCGATCCCATCGCCAAGGTCCGCCTGGTCGGCTTGACGGCGGTGGACGTCGACCGTTGGCACGCCCGCCTCGCCCGGGCCGGAATCGGCGAAGGATCGATCCGTAACCAGCACCAGACGCTGCGCGCCGCTGTGACCCAGGCGGTGCGGTGGGGCTGGGTGACGACCAACGTCGTGGCGGTGGCACAACTCGGACGGCGCAAGCAGGCCCCCCGGGGGGCGATGGGGGAAGACGATGTGCGTCGGGTATTGCTGGAGGTCACCGAGCTGGTGGACGAATTCGAGGTGGAGCCGGCCGCGGCGGTGGCGCTCAGGCTGGCCGCTGTGACTGGCGCCCGTCGTTCCGAGCTCGCCGCGTTGCGGTGGGACGATCTGGAGGGTAACCGCCTCGCCATCGACTCCAGCATGGCCATCATCCGCCACGGCAAGCCGGGCTCACCGCAGAGCCCGACGTTGCGCGACGACCCGACGAAGACGGCCAACCGTCGCACCGTGACGCTGGACCGGACCACGGTCGGCCAACTCGAAGACCTGAAGCACCTCCAGGGGAGCTACGGCCCGTGGCTTTTGTCGGTGGGCGAGCGCCCGGTGAACCCCGAGCGGATCGCGGCGTGGTGGCGGCGGGCGCGTGACCGAGCCGGCGTCGACAAAAAGTGGCGCCTCCACGACCTGCGCCACTGGTCGGCCACGACCTCGATCGCCAGGGGCCACGACATCCGGACCGTGGCCAATCGCCTGGGCCATGCCAACCCGGCCATGACGCTTCGGGTCTACGCGCACGCCGTGGAGTCAGCCGACGGGCCGGTGGCCGACATGATGGGAGAGGTCCTCGACAACGGTGGAGACGACAAGTAGGGGTCCACCGTCACCAAGGTGCTCCCGCGTTGCACACGGTTGTTTGATGAACGACGTCACACCCGGTGCACCTCCACGTCGTTGGCGTAGGAAGCCAGCGCCCGAAGATCCCCGACGTCCCCGCTCAGCACGGTGCCGCCCGGTTCGGCTATCGCCACGACAATCGCATCGACCGCGGAACCTCGTCGGGCCGAGGTCCGCAGCTCAGCCGCACGGCGAGCGAGGTGCTGCGCCACGCCCTCCACGATGTCGCAGGTCTTGAGGAAGCGGTTGGTCAGAGCATCGGCTCGTTGACGTCCCGTCAGCGTCTCGACGAGGACGACGGACGGGACGATCGGTGGCCAGATGCCGTCGCGCTTGAACACGGCGATCATCGCCGCCGCGTCCTGGTTCTGGCGCGAGAGTCGGGTGACTCCCCCCGAGTCGAGGACCAGTGGGCTCAAGAGGCGCGCGTCGCGCTGCCCTGGCGCAGAATCCGGCGCGACAGCGCCTCGGCCCGTTTCACAGCCGCAGGTTCGGGCTCGCCCACCTTGGCAGCGAGCTCGTCGAGGTAGCGGTCGGTCTCCTCGAGCAGCTCATGGCGGTGCAGCTCGGATCGCACTGCGCTCTGCAACAGCTCCGACGCCGGCAATTCCCGATCCTTCACGGCCCGGTAGAGATCGTCGGGGAGATACACCTGGATTCGTGGCATGCGCCTATTATACGCCTATCGGCGTGAGCCGCCTTCGTCATCGGATGGCGGTGCCGAGCAGTCCCTCCAGCATGACCCGGGGGATCACGATCCGGCGGCCGAGCCGGAGAGCCGGAAGCTCTCCGCGGGCGATGAGCTCGTAGGCGAGGCTACGGGAGATGTTCAGGAGGTAGGCCGCTTCGTCGACAGTCAGGACCAAGCGCCCCAAGCTCGGCGGTGGGGTCGTCTCGTCGGTATGGCTCGGATCTGGTCCGGCCGGAGCTGATCCCAAGCCCGAGGGATGGGCGGCGATGGGGTGGATCGTCGCCGTCGAACGGGTGGTTCGGTGGCGGGCGCGGCGGTTCATGTTCATGGTCGGTCTCCCGTCGAGAAGGTGTCGGCGCGATCCATCATCCGGATCGACGTCACCTCCAACGTCACCCTTTCCGAGGTTTCCTCTTTCAGGGCCGCAGGGTGATGTTGTCTGGTGCATGTCCGTCGTTCCTTAAGCCGGGGATCGGCTTCGGGCTATCGCGCGGCCCGAAGCTGATCGCCGGCTCCGGCGCCCTCTGCTGGTCCACCGTGACCGGGCTCACGCCAGCGTCCGAACGATTACAGCACCCGGGCGGGCATCGAGCCCGCACCGGCCGCGTCAACACGACCCCGGATCTACTCCGCCAGACCTGGTCATCGAGTCCACACAGTTACGTCATCGATGCTCTTTGCCGTTCGCGGGGACCCGACCACTCCGGAAGACCGTGTCTCGGAGATGGCCAGGGTGACGTTCGCATTGGGAGTGCACGTGTGTGGAGTATTTGTACAGGGCTGGCGAAGCCGACGGGTTCATTCGAATCGCTGGCCGAGCCGGACTCGATGTCCGGCTGGTCAGCGTGTGCCGAGCGCGACCGGACGCCTGCGCTGTGGGTCGCGTACCGGTTCAGCGGGTCATGGAAACGACAAGATGCTTGCCATGGGGCGACAGAACGGCACCCAAGCCGGGGATCCCACAGCGCTTCTGCGCCGGCAAGGAGCGCCCTTGCAATCGTGTTCAGCGTGGTGGATAGGTGTGACACAGTCAGCGGGAGCCCTCGAAGGGGTGAGCGACTGGGAGACAGGCTGCGGGGGCGCAGCGGAAGATCAAAGACGGCGTGCGGTAGAGAAGGAGCGACGGAAAACTGAGATGGGGTGAGGGTCCTCGCTTGCCCACCCTGATTCTGAAACGAACACGCTGCACGTCAATGACAATTCTCGGCGCGAGCGCAACAGTGCCACGACCAGGGAGGGTGACGTTGCAGGGTGACATTGGACGGTCACGCTCGCCAGTGCCCGGAGGCCATGCCCGAGATCAAACTGACACAGTGCTACCGCCCATCGTGTTTGATGACCCGTGCTCGAATCCTCCGCTCCTTTGGGTAGGGACGAACATACTTTCGGCGCTACCGGCGGCAGACTTCGAACCGGCAAAGGCTCCGAAAAGGCCATCAGCTCCAAAACCGCAACGGGAGGGCCTGTCAATGGCCGGCCGACAGACCGCCCGGAGGGGTCGCCTTGACGGGTCCGGTCACGGTCACCGGGATACTGGGCGTTGGAGCCGGCGTGCCGGCTCCTGGCCGCCCCTCCCCGCTCGCGCGTTATCGGATGGCGCGCACGCAGCCAGCACATCTCCGGACCCCCTCCGGTAACCGGCAGCCCGCGGTCAGAGGGTCGCAGTAGTGCGCACCGGAATCAGGGTGATCCCGATCGGCCTGACGTTGGTCCAGGCTGCCCCAGTCTGGGCGCACAGAACCGGCATTATCGGGCCG
>CAWCEP010000008.1:0-116878 GCA_963794615.1 uncultured Acidimicrobiales bacterium
CGCCGGTGCCGGCCACGGTGCCGAACTTCACGCCCGTGACCCCGGTGAACCCGGTCCCGGCGATGGCCACGGAGGTGCCCCCGACCGTGGACCCCGAGGTCGGGGTGAGGCCGGTCACGGTGGGCACCGGCGGGGCGGTGAAGGTGAAGTGGTCGGCCGGGGCGTTGACGGCCGAGGTGGGCCCGGCCGCGGTGACGCTCGCGTCGACGGTGCCCGCCGACTCTGCTGGCGAGGTGACGGTGATCGAGGTCGTCGAGTTGACCACGACGCCGGTGCCGGCCACGGTGCCGAACTTCACGCCCGTGACCCCGCTGAACCCGGTCCCGGCGATGGCCACGGGAGTGAGCCCGACCGTGGACCCCGAGGTCGGGGTGATGCCGGTCACGGTGGGCACCGGCGGCGGAGCACCGGTACCGCGATCAGAAGCGCACCGATCGAAGATGAGGTCGACGCCGGTAACTCGGTGCCGGTGGGCGCCACGGCCCCGGTGACGTTGGTGTCAAAGGCGACGAGGTTGCCCTCGCTGGTGACGTCGTACGTGAAGGCTGCCGTGCTCCCCCCGGTGGCCACGTTGCCGGGGACCGAGTAGCCGAAGTCGAGCTCACCGGATCCGCTCGGGGTGAGGCTCGGGAACGGCACCGATGTCGACGAAGCGCCGTTGATGGTGCCGGTCTTGTCGAGGGCCCATACCGTCGACGCCCCCAACCCGGCGGTGAAATTCCTCGGCGCCGTATTCCTCGGTGTGGCCCGTGACACTGGCGGACCAGGTGAAGGTGACGGTGGACGAACCGGTCGAGGTGACCTTGCCGTACCAGATCTCCTCGTCGGCTCCCACCGAGCCGGCGAACTGCACAGCTTTGCGTCCCAGGCGGTCACCCCCCCGCCCGATATCGACGTGAGAGTCCCGCTCACCCGCTGGCCGAAGACCACTAGCACGTCACCGACGTTCTGCGGGGACACCGCCAGCGTCGAGAGGCCCTTCCCAAAGTTGGCGGTGAAGCTTCCCACCGCGGTGATGCTGCCGGCCCGGGCCGCCGTTGAATAGCTCGGCAGGATTCCGACGACCACCGACATGGCCGCCAAGACCAGCGCAGTCCGGAACCAGCGCCGGGACGACGACCTCATCGGATGCAGTCGACTGGTCAGGGGCTCGCGAGCAGGTCGTGCTCGGTCGAGGCGTTTCGCACGACGCTGCTCGCCATCTCTCCTCCGGTTGACGATTCGGTATTTCCGTCACACGGCGGGGGGTGGCCCGAACTCGTGCGTCTCCCTTCGATGCGCGTCAGCAGAAAAACGCGAAGACGTACGCCCGCATCGGCGCGTCTCGATCTTTGGATTCTCGAGCGACGTTGTCGCCACTTCACCTGCCCCCCACCACCACCTCCGCTCAGAGAGTTCCCCTGGGTGACGAAGCCGGTACTGCTGCGCATTTTGGACAACGACAGTCACCACTCGCTCAAATTTTGCCCAACACAGCGTCAATAAGCAGCGAACGGACCCCTCTGCGTGGTCGATGAGGGTCCAGCGCCATCACATCGCCCTTCCGTCGAAGGCACGGCTTCGGCCGACGGAGGCCTGGGCAAGCCGTCGCCGTGGTCCGAGCCGAACAAAGCGACGATCGCGGTCCCAGATGTTGCCGCCCTTGTCTCGGACCTACGACAAGATCAGGGACCGTTCCTTCTTGTCACGAAATAGTGTGACGCGAAAAAGGTGGTCTCGGGCGGATCCGACACGCCGATCTTTCGGAAGATGGGAGCAATCTCTTCCTCTTGGAATGCCTGGAGTGCCTCGCGCGACTCCCACACGTCAAGAACCCGAATTCCGTCCACAGTCTCCGTCACGCAATGAAAAATGACTCCCGACGGCGGAGGGCCACCGGGGAGAGGACCAGAATCTCTACGACCTCGTCGTACTGCTCAGCGACACGTCCCGGTAGTCAATCTGCACACCGACTGCCATGGCTGGATCTCCTAGCCGTTGGTGCTTCGCGGAACCGGCAGCCAGTATCGCGCGGTGGGGCGGTCACCACAGCGTCGGGTTCCGCCGACCCTCTGGACCCCGTCCCGGACAACCCAATCTCACCCACACACGCCGAAGGGCTTAGCGCGGGCCTTCACCGCCCGCACCTCAGCGGGGTGCTCACGACGCGGGAGCGTGAGAAGGAGGCGGTGCAGGCCCCACTGTCACCGAGGGTTGGGGCGGTCCACGTTCCAGTGCCTCGACACCGAGGCGATCCATCCGTCATCGTGGCGAGGGAGCAGAGAGAACCGGGTGATGACGCGTTGCCTGCCCTGGTGGTCGCCGTAGAGCAGGTCCACAAAGATTCTCTCTGGGTCCGTGATCCGCCCCCGCAAGAGGGCGAACTGGGGCTCGGATGGATCCGGAATGCACCCTGCCAGAACCCCACATCCCCGGCTGCGATGTAGAGATCTCGGGACAGGCGACGAAAGGCCTCGAGCGGGGGCCGGTCGAGTCGGGCGATCCGATCCATATCGCGTTCGAACTCGATCCGCCATCCGTGCAGGACGGCGATGCCGCTCCCGACGTTGCGCACTGAGATCGTGAGGTAGATGGCGTCGTCGACCACCTCTGCCGTTCCCCACCACTCGGGGTCATCACGAAATGATTGTCGGCGAAGCCGACCTTGAGCGGAGGATCTTCGGCACGCGACGCATGAGCAGGGGCTGGGTCCCGGCCAGCAGCGAGTCCTCGGCAACCCACGCCGCACGGTTGGCCGAACGCACCGATGAGAACGTCGCTACTGCCAGCACGAGGGTGCCACCAGCAGTCGCCAGCGAGGAGATCGTCACCCAGGAGATCATCGCTACAGGGTAAGGCCCATGAGGCCACGATGCCTGTTGGCGATGTTGGGGACCGCTCTACCACTCAGGTGAGTGACACCGGCTCGAAGGGCCAGCGGCACTCCGCCTCCACTGGAGCGACCAGAAGTCAGGGAGCCTGACCCGAGATCAGTTACACGCTGTCTGCTGAATGCCCGACTCCCCATCGGGGGGTGACGGGTCAGGGTTGCCGACCCCGGCGAACCGATCGGCGATCCAATGTTCGACGTCCCCCATGGACGAGCTCACGATGCCGTTGTGGTCGAGCCCGGGACTCCCACAGCAGCGTGTCCTGGCCCAGGGCACACAAGTGGGCATCGAGAAACCACGTGCCGAGGGGAGTGTCGGTGGTGTCCGCTGATCCTTGGACGAGGAGCACCGGGGTGGTGGTCGCTCGGAATGAACCAGGGGTCGTTGGCGCAGGAGGATGGCGAAATAGAGCGTGGGCGTCGTCGTGGTGAAGATCTGACCCTCTTGGTATGAGCTCATCGCTGACGCCAGCGTGTCGTAGCAGTCGTAGTTGAGATCGTTGTAGAAGCGCATCCCGAGAGGAGTCAGGTTCAAGGGTACGACCGCGCTCCCGTAGGTGGCGTTGTAACCGGCTACGTACATCAAGGTGAACGGCGACGCAGGGTCGGTGGGCGACCCGTAAAAATCCTCGAGTATGCCGGAGGGCGGTGCCGTGGCCACGACACCTTCCAGATTCAATTGCGGAGCGTAGGTGGCGGCCAGGGTGGCGACAAAGGTCGCCGCCGCCGCCCCTTGTGAGTAACCCCACACCACATACTGTGTGCTGGCATGGGCGTCCGGCAGCTGCAATGCGGCACGGACAATGTCGATGACATTGCGCGCCGTGGATGTTCACTCCATGCGGCTGTAGGCCGCGGCCGATGCAAGGGCTTGATTGTCCTCGCCCTGGTAATCCGAGGCGACAACCTCCCAGCCGCGCTTGAGCATGTCGTTGACGTCGGGCACATCGGTCGACGGGTCCAACGACGGGGCACACGACGATGCCATGCCGTCGGTGGGATGTCCGTAGCTCACGACGGGCCAGCCTCCGGCCGGAGGCGATCCGTACGGAACGAACACCACGCCCGTCACATCGACGGCCGCGTCTTGCTGGGACATGGACCAATAGCTGACCAGGTAGGCCTTCCCGTTGACCCCAGGTGCCGCCACGGGTTGGTCGCTGATCAGGGTGCCCGGAGCCTGGGACTGCGACAGTGGCGCGGCACCGTTGGCCCGGACTGGCCCGCGAACAGCGCCACCAGGAAGACCAAGGCCACCGGGACCGCGGTCCTCCGATTCCTCACCCTGGCCGTCGCCCCCCGCCACCGGCGGCGTGGTGCCTCCCGACCTGGCCCGTCCTGACCTGGTCGGGAGGGGCGATCGCTGGCTTTGCGCATCGGTGGCTACGTGTCCGAACTGGCCGGTGCCGAACGGCGGGCCCTCTTGTCCCCAACGTAACTTCGGCCCCCCGGACCAGCATCGACAAAATTGACGGATTCGCTCCCTCGACCCCGCCTACCCCGCGATTTGGCCGAGATCGCACGGATCCCACGGCCGCCAGCTCAGCACGAGGCGGCGTTCACGTCGGGTGGCCCCCAAGCCAGCCCAGGCTCGGTGGTCAAACGTCTACATGCCGTCGCCAGCGCCGGGCTGCCCCCTCGGGCCAGGCGGCGCCTCAGCGAGTGATCAGGCTGGCGTTCGTGGTCCGAGGCGGACGACCACGGCCAACACGATCAGGCCGAAAGCGACGGACGCTAGAAGGGTGATCAAGCTGGCCGTGGAGCTCATGGTTCCTCCATCGAAACTGGTCGGTGGCTTCTCCAACTTCTACGACAATTCTGCACATTGGACCCATCGACCGGGCATGTCAAGAATCACTCCTCGTCGAGCGAACGCATCACCCGACGATTGTGCCGTACATGTCGTTGAGGGGGTACGAGAGCAGCTCGAGACGCTCGCCGTCGGGTCCGGGAAAGTAGACCGACGTGCCGTTCACGATGAACGTTTCGACGCCGGCCGCTTCGAGCTTCGCCACGAGGCGCTCCCACTGTTCGGGAGTGACGGAAATGGCGATGTGATGGAGGCCCCCGAGTACCTCTCGGTATTCGCCCAAATCCAGGCCAGGGAAGTCGAAGTAGGCAAGATAGTTTCCATTGCCGACATCGAAGAAGAAGTGGGTCGATCCGCGGTAGTCCCGGTTCTCGAAGAGTTCGACCAGGGGAAACTCCAGCAGGTCCTGGTAAAACGCAATTGTTCGATCGACATCACTGCACAGCACGGCGAAGTGATGCAGACCCCGAGCCGAGGAAGTGGGTCGGTCGCCCAATGGCCGGAGGTGGCGGGCTTTCAGGGACTCCCATTCCGCCGTCCGGTCGATGTCGCTCCCGTGCGTGGTCATCGCGTTCCGTCCATACCGAGAACTGTACCGGCGTGTCGGAACGCGAGCCCGCGATCAAAGGGAACTCAATGCTCGGTCGGTTCGAGCCTTCCGACCTCCTGGACCATCCACCCAGTTCCGTCGGGATCGCTGAAGGCGCAGAAGGTGCCGTAGTCGGCTCGTTGCGGATCCGGCCCGGAGACCTGAACGCCGTCTTGGAAGTGGAAGAGCTCACTGACACCGACACCCCGTTCCACCAGGGACGAACGCGCCGCGTCGATGTCGGAGACGACGAGATGAAGGCCCTGGACCGAGCCCGCCGCTTCGGGATTCCTCATGAGAGCGATCGAGCACGGCGAACCAGGCGGCGTCAGCTGGACGACGCGGAAATCACCAGCGCGGTGGTCTACGACCAGGTCGAATCCGGCCTTCTCCATGTAGAAGGCCTTGGACCGGTCCTGATCGGCCACGGGAACGACGACGAGCTCGAGCTTCCAGTCCACGGGACCTCCAATCTTGGGATGATTCTTGCAGCACTGGGGCTGATCGCCCCTTACTCTCCCACCGTTCCGTCGATCGCCTCGCGAAGCAGGTCGGCGTGGCCGGCGTGCCGGGCCGTTTCCTCGATCAGGTGCAGCAGCACCCACCGGAGAGTGAAGTGCCTTCCGTCACGGAGCGTCATCGCCGAAATCTGATGGGGGCCCGCAGCTGCCGAGACGACTTGACCGGATCCGAGTTCCTCGCTCGCGTCGATCACACCGGTGTCTTCTTCGACACCGGGGGCGAACGTTGTAGAGACGAGAACGGGAGAGACGCCGCCGGGGCCGAGAGGAGAGAGTTCGCACCCCAACGGGAAAAGGTGATCGTCGTCGACCACCGCTGCCCGCCATCGGTTCCATGAGCCGAGTAGGCCGAAGGGAGCTTGGAGCGCGCCAGCAGATCCAGTCTGGCCCAGCCCGTCACGGCGTGACCGTGGGGAATCCGTCCCGTGATCCGGGACAGCAGTACTCCATGGGTGCGGTGCGCCGGCGACGTGGCAGAAGGAGCGATCAGGACCTGAGCCAACGCCGCTGACGTGGTCACCCCTTCGACCGACGGGTAGGGCCCGTCGGACTGCTGGAGCGAGATCCATTTGCCCGCGTTCAACGCGGCCGCGGCCGCCGGGAGCCCGAGTTGGTCACGCAACGCGGCGGCGACGCCCTTGAAGTACGCCACCTGTCCCGTGACGACGACGGTGAAATGGTCACTGCCGACGGAGACGGTCTCCGATCCCGACGAAGGCCGGGCGTCTCCGACCACGATCTGGGAGAAACCGTCGGAGCTCCACACGGCCCGGTAGTGAAAGGCATCCGAGGTGCCCGCCGCGGTCAGCGCCTCGCGGAGCAGCTGAACCGGGCTCGGGGGTCGCACCCGGGGAGACTGGGTCACCGCCAATCCGATCTCGGCACCGAGAAAGACGACGATGGCGAAGGTGACCCAGGTTGCGATCCTGGTGGTCCGGGTCGTTCCACCAGGCGTTGTTGCCATGGCGGGCAGCGTATGACGCAACCTGGACTCGTTGCCGTCGGGCCGCCCCCATCGAGCCGGCGCCCCTCTCGACACAAAGGCCAGTCTCCACCGTGTCAGGGGTCTCGTGGCGGGGCGGAGACCTACGTGCCGTTTTGCGTCGACTTTCCTCGGTGGTCGCGGCGGGCTGTCTCACCGTCGTCGTAGTCCGGCGCGTAGGGCCCCAACCGGCGCACCTGCCGACGCCATTTCCACCACCGCACGGGGTGAGCGAGACGACGAACATCGAAACCCGAAGTACCGGGCGTGGCGCGGCGGATGGTGAACCAATCCGTCGGGATCCCCATAACACGGGACTGAAACTCCTCGGGACGCACGCTACCCCCGAGTCGGCGCATACCCAGGGTCCGACTCGGCTGTTCTCCTTCTCGGACCTCGCTGTCGTTCCCGTCGCTCACGACGACGCCTCCTCGAGTGCTTCCCCTTGCACTGGGGCTGCACCAGGCATCCTGGGCCAACCCTACCGGGACATGGTCAGCACCGGTTTCAGGCGACGCCGCAGTACTCGGAAACGTTGCCGACCGCGACCATCCCACCTAGCGGAAGAGACGAACGCGGGAGCGATCCCCGGTCCAGCGCTCGTTCGCATCTCTGGGTCGGACCTCGAGTTCTGCAACGAGGGCGAGGAGCTCGTCCTGGGCGTCCCGAGGTCGTTCGTCGGGTTCGGAGACACCGTCTGCTCTCGAATCGGACCGCAGTGGACTTCCGTCCGGGGCCAACAACTGTCCGTGACGCGGCTGCATCCCCGACGGGTGTCGAGAACCTGAGTCGCTGTCTTCCCCGACGGCATTCGTGACCAAGGTCGGTTGTGCCTCGCCGTCACCCGCGGGTCGGGGGTGTTGCGCACTGTCGAACTGAGGACGAGGACGCTTCAACTTGCCAGGACGACCCAGGTAATAGCCCTGCCCAAATCGACATCCGAGGCCACGCAGCGTCTTGAACTCACCTTCGGTCTCGATCCCTTCTGCCACGATGGCAGCACCGAACGCATCGAGGCCGAAGGCAAGCATGGCCGACCCCAAGGCTCGACGGGCCGGATCGTCGTCGATGCCTCGAGTCAGGCCGATGTCGAGCTTGATGATGTCGGGGCGGAGATTGAGGATGTGGCGGAAGCTGGAGAACCCGGCGCCGGCGTCGTCGACGGCGAGTCGCACCCCGTGGGATCGCAGCTCACTGGCAGCCTGTCCGAACAGCTCGTAGTCATCGATACGGTCATGCTCGGTCAGCTCCAGCACGACTCGCTCGGCAGGGGCTTCGGCTACCAGGGCGCGGAACTCCGCCGACATCATGGTGTCCGGCGACGCGTTGAGCGACAGGTACAGGCCGGAGGGGAGTTGCCTCAGCTGACCGAGGGCCAGACGCAGCGCCGCCATTTCCAACTCGACGCCGAGGCCAATCTCCCGGGCTTCGGCGAACCAGACGTCGGGGGAACGATCGGGCAGCATCTCAAAGCGGGTCAAGGCCTCGGCACCGGCCACGCCACCCGTTCGGAGGTCGACGATCGGCTGGAAGACGATCTCAAAGTCTTGGTTGGCGAGGGTGGCGCGAATGACACCCTGCCGGTCGTCCAACCGTTGGGCCGACTCGGCCCCCTCCCGCTCGGTGACGGAAAGAGTAGGTGTCCAAGGGTCGGGCGGTCCCTTGGCCCGTCCACGGACCCGTGACAGCTTTCCCTTCCTGGTCAGGAAGAGATCACCACTACGTGCCGGCAGGGGAAGTGCCATCGTGGACTTCGTTCAGCTCCGTTCGCTATCAGCTCGGCGGCTTGTCAAAACGGGGTTGGACGCGATCCTCGGAACAACTCACCACATTGAGCATCGACACAGATGATCCCGTGCTTGAGCGCACTGGGCAGGCGCCAGGCGGGATCGAGGTCCTGTCCACGATCCCCGACCTGGGTTTGAGGTCAGATAGCTCCACTTCGGTGACTACCCCAATCCGTCATCCGGTGGCACACGGGCGGAACCTGGACCTCCTCCTGACTTCCTGTCCGAGGATGTCCTCGACCCTTCGAGCCATTTGATCCATGCTGAAATTGGCAACGATGTGCTCGGAGCAGGCGACCCCAAGGTCCGGCTCCCGTTGCCGCCACTGGACGACAGAGGCGAGACGATCAGCCAGACCGTCCGCGTCGCGGCTCTCGAACAGGAACCGTGCAAACGAGCCCGTGAGGATCTCCGGCACGCCCCCCACTCGGGTCGCCACGACCGGTCGACCCGACACCATGCCTTCGAGCACGGTTCGACTCAGGCCCTCCGTGACCGACGGCAGCACCACGACGTCGACAGCGTGAAGAACGGTGATGACGTCGTTGCTCATGGGGAACCAATGGCACCCCGCCGGGGCTCGCTCCTGCAGATCGCGAAGGTATCGCTCGGGATCCGAGGCGAGCACGGGACGACCCTGCAGCACCAGGCGCCCCTCGTCGACCGACATGCCCACGCGGCGCCAGCCCTCGAGCAGGAGGTCGATCCCCTTGTCGACATCGAGCCGACCGTAATAGAGAGCGATGAATCCGTCGGCGGGAAGACCAAGCGATTGGCGCGCCGCCGCACGCTCCACCTGGCCACCCACGGGGTAGTCGTCGGGGTTGATCCCCGTGTGGACCACCTCGACGCGCGATCCGTCCAGGCCGTCACACACCCAGGAGTCGCGGGTTGCTCCGGATACTGCTATGAATCGATCCGCCCAATGGCCCAGCCGCGGTGTCGTCCCGTCGTGAAAGGTGTCTCGGAGGTGACATACCACGGGCGCGCCCACCATGAGGCCGGTCAGCCGCGCACATACGACATCGCGAAACCGGTGAACGTAGATCACGTCCGGGCGACGTCGAGCGCCCGACCAGATGGCCGGGACGAGTCGGGCAGCATCTCGGACTGACCGTTTGTCCAAGCTCATCCACGAGAGCGACACCGACTGACAGAATGAGAGGTACTCCGATCGAAGCTCACCGTCGTATTCGTAGAGCAGGTCAAGGGAATGCCCTCGTTCGCTCAACGCCTTGGCGATCTGGAGGCCGCTGATCTCGGTGCCGCCCTCCCTTTTCAGGGATTTTGCGTACATGAGGATGTGCATCGATCAGGTCCCGGCTTGAGCCTGGCGATACCCGAGCCGAACGTCGTTGCCACTCACCCTCGGGACCTTCCCGAGCCCGCACCGTTCCGAATCCGTCTCGCACCCTCTCGGGCGTAGTACTGCATCTTCCTGAGGAAGACCTCTTTGGCAATGAATGCCCGACGGGACCACGGAAGGTGATCCGCGGAAACGAGGACATGACCGTCGCGGACCAGCTGAAGGAAGCCGCTGGGATTGGGGGGTAGATAGTCATCGTGGAAAGTCCAGGCGTCGTGGTGCTGATAGAGCGTTCGGATATCCCGGTAGCGGTCGAGATCTACCACGAACTCGACACACGGGACGTCCTCGAGATCGTCGTCGGGGTAGAAGTGCGCCCGCAGCCACACGTCCTGCGAGATCAGATCTCGGCTCGACAATCCGTTCCAGGCCCAAACCGAGCACCCGTGGCGCTGCGCCAAAGCAACTACGGCGTGGTTGACCTGGATGTGCTCTTCGTGCCCATACTCTCCCCACGGATTGTGGGTGTAGACGTCGGTTCGCGGTCCCAGATACGGGTCGATGGCGGCCATGAGAGCCAGGTAATTGGACCGATATCGCTCGGCGCGCTCCGCAGGACAGGAGCGCATGAGGGTTACTCCATACTCGACCGGGATTCGATTCAGGAAATCTGACTGGCCGTAGACCTTGGCGTTCTGCAGACCCAGGAACTCGAAGTTGTGAAAGGGATAGCTTCGCCGAACGGCCTCCCGACCCTCGGTCAGCGCCGGGTTCTCGCTTGCCACGGAAAATGCTGCCACGACTTTGGCCGCCTTCGGCAGGACCGGGCCGAGCCACAGCACTTCATCATCGGGATGGGCGACCACCACCAGTACTTCGCGCCCCTGACCAGTCGCCACTGGGCAGACGTTATATCGCTGATCTGACCGCCTCGCCTCGCAGGCAGCGCTAGGAATTGGACCGAATTCCGACTCCGCGTCGGCCAGGGATGCCCGCCAACCGACGTGCTACCGCTTGGCGGGAAGCGCGCACACATGCGAGGCGCCGAGCTCCACCCACCTCGCGAGTTGACGTGCAGTCCTCACGTGCTCGGGAGCGACCCGTAACCATCCCCGCATCGGACGACCGCGCATCAAGGCGACCTGCGCATCCGTGGTGGCAAGGAGCAATTCTGGTTGATCCGGGTCCAACCGGACCAACACTCCGCCCTGACCGGATGCGGCTCACCCACCGGCGATCTCTCGAACCTCGACGGTGACCGTCCAGTGTTCGTCGTGGATGGCGAGGAACCGCTTGGTCCATTCCAGGGCTTCGGCCTTGTCCTTGGCCTGGAGAATGGCGTAGCCCCCGACCACTTCCTTGCTCTCGGTGAAGGGTCCGTCGGTATAGCTGAACTTGCCCCCTGACCAGGTGATCCGGGTGCCTTCGGACGTGGGGGTGAGCCCCGCCGTGTCCACCATGACGCCGGCCTTGGTGATCTCTTCGAACAGCACCCCCATGCGCTCGGCGAACTCGGGGCTGGGCCCCCCGGGGGGCGCATTTTGCTCGTCGATTCGGATCATGTTCAGGTAGCGCGGCATGGCGACTCCTCGGTGTACGGGGGCTGGGCTCTCCCAGCCTTTCACCCTGGCGTCGAACGGGACGAGGTCGGATCGACAAGATGTCGGGAAATCTTCCCGGAAGATCCTGCCGAGGACGACGGCGGCGAGGCGCCTGGTGGCGATATCCACGAGCTACGCGGCCGACGGCCTGCCGTGTTCTCGGGCCCTACCCCGGCTGCTTGAATGGGCACGGTTTCGGCGACCGACGGCGAGACCTGGACTTCTCTCGGAGAGGAAGGGGGCATCGACATCCGACGATTTCTCGCGGGCAACTCCACCGGTCAGAGGCACGGCCCCGCTCAGGAAGCCGATCGGGCCCTCGTCCAAGAGCTCATCTGCAGTCCTCTCAGCCACGGCGACACGCTCGACCCTTTCGCCGCTCGCGAAGACAAGGAGTACATCTTCGCTCCGGATCGGGGTGCGGCTCTCGCCTACAAGTCCCTCTTCGGCGTCGCACTCGGCTCGGGCGATCCGATCGGAGCGAGAGAAGAGTTCTTCGACTGCATCGTGCGCTTTGCGGGCCATTGTGATGAACAGGGTCTGCGCCCGACCGTCATGCTCGCACGCGAGGACCGGTTATGCCTCTATGAGCAGCTCGGGTTCAACATTCTGTACCTGGGCGACGAAGCCGTGCTCGATGTGGCCAGCTTCACGCTGGACAACCCTCAGATGCGAAATGTTCGCCAGGCCGTCAAGCGCTCTGTGAACTTCGGCGTGACGACCGAGATCGTGAAAGAAGCGGATCTTGGCCAGTCTGAGCTCACCGATTTGCGTGACATCACCGTCCGTGCTCGAAGGGGGAAGCGCGAAGAGGGCTTCTCGGCCGCGTTCGAGGAGCCATTCACCCTGCCCCGTCCAACGTGCGTGGTGGTGCTGAGTCGGGACCACCGCGGCGAGCTCATCGGGTACCAACGGTACGCCCCGTGCAACGGTGACACGAAGCTCTCGGTCGATGCCATGCGTCGGATCCCCACTGCTCCCAACGGCGTGAACGAACGGATGATTTTCGACACGCTCCAGTGGGCGAAAGGGAACGGGATCAAGGAGCTCTCGCTCAACTTCGTCGCGTTTCGGCGGTTGCTGCAGCACCTCGATGTGGCTACCGGTCACGGGCCCGTGGCTCGCGCCTTGCGGCTCGTCAACCCCGCCGGCGCGCCGAACCTCTACGCCTTCACCAACAAGTTCCGACCGCGCTGGATCCCACGCCACCTCGCCTACCGCTCCCTCGCCGACATTCCGAGGTTCGCCATCGCCACCTTGAGTGCAGAGGGGCGTCTCCCTCCATGGATCACACGCCTCGGCACATACGACCGGTAGGCCGCGAAGGGCCCATCTTCGTGGTTTGCGTTCCCGAGATCTGCCCTACCATGCATCGACTCCGACACGAGGAACACCATGCAAGTGATCGTTCTCGGCAGTGGCAGCCCGCTCCCCGATCCGGCTCGTGCCGGTCCGTCGACACTGGTGCGTACGGCCGCCGGAGACCTGCTCTTCGATTGCGGGCGCGGCGTGTTGATGCGGGCCGCCGCGGTCGGGTCCGGTGCCGCCGCGTTCCGAGCGTTGTTCTTGACCCACCTCCATAGTGACCACATCACCGACCTGAGCGACATCGTCACGACGCGTTGGGTCATGTCGTTGGTTCCCAACCCGTTGCCCGTCTTCGGTCCGGTGGGCACCGCTGCGCTGGTGCAGGCAACAGAGACGATGCTGGAGCCCGATATCGGGTACCGCCTCGCCCATCATCACGATCTGACCTGGCGTCCCGAGCGCGACGGTGGCCGAGGTGACTCGCGGTGCCGTCTTCGAAGAAGGGGCGGTGCGGGTTACGGCCGCCCTCACGGATCACGCTCCTGTGCGTCCTACGGTCGGCTTCCGCATCGATGAGGGAGATCGCTCGGTGGTGATCGCCGGCGACACGGTGCCGTGTGCGGGGCTCGACGCACTGTGTGTTGGTGCCGACATGTTGGTGCACACCGTCGTGCGGCGCGACCTCATCGAGCAGATCGGCCTGCCCCGTCTGAGCGACGTGCTCGATTACCACTCCTCGGTACCCGACGCGGCGGAGACCGCGGCTCGCAACGGCGTCCGGACGCTCGTCCTGACCCATCTCGTTCCCGCCCCCGGGCCGGGCACCGAGCCGGAGTGGCTCGGGCAGGCTTCTGCTCACTTCGGCGGCACGGTCGTGGTGGCCTCCGACCTGCTCGCCCTCGACCTGCCCGGCTGATCAGGCCGGGGCAGGCCGGATCTCGGCCCCGCTTCACGAGTCTTCTCAGTTGTCGGCGAGGGCGACCCGAGCCAGAGCCTCCACCGGAGCCAGGGCACCGGGTGCTTGGGCGGCCACCACGGTGCGACTTGCATTCGAGTAAGCGTTCACGATGGAACGACCCGCCGTGGTCGAGCCGAAGGCCCCGTCGCCGACGCCGGAGATCGGGGGCATGGCTGGTGCCCCCGGGGCGTTCTTGACCTGTCCGGCGAAGACCGACGCCGCTTGGTGCGCAAAGATCGCCACCGCGGCGGCACCGGCGCCGCCGGTGTACTCGCACACGATCCCCCCACCCGCGGTCGACGTCGACTTCGGACCGCTGTCCGTGACGCCGAGCGCGGCGTCGGCTTGCGCCATCGTGGGGCAGGTGGGGGGGCCGGACGCCAGCGCCGCCGTGGTAGCCGGGCTCGATGGTGCCGTCGTGGCCGGGCTCGACGGCGACGTCGTGGTCACCCCCGGGGCCGTCGTGGGCGATGAGGTCGCGCTGGCGCCCTTGGCGGAACCACAAGCGGCCAGAACCACACCGACGATCAGGACACTCGCCACCAAGGAGGCTCGATTGTTCACACCGACGAGCATACGTCCGAGTCCACCGCCGGGACCGGGTCGACCGCACCGGACGCGGCTCGGCTCCGGACCGGTGAGGCGCCCCGCCAGGCCCGTCCTTGGTGTCTTGCACCCCACGTGCCTGGTCCGTCGGGCCCCGGCTACCCTCGCCCGGTATGACTCTCGATCCCCGACCCCATCCGCGCCAGGAGATCCAGGCGGTCGTGGACCGCTATCACGAGCTCCGGCGCCGTATCGACGAGGGTCTCGAGCCCCATGGATTCGGCGCACTGGCGGACTTCTATACCGACGATGCGGTCTACGTGGATGCCGCCTGGGGACGCATCGAGGGCAAGGAGGCCATCGCCGTCTGGCTGGAGCGCTCCATGGTCGGCCTGGGCAATTGGAAGTTCCCGATTGAGTTCACGGCCATCGAGGGAGATGACGTGATCGTGAAGTGGACCCAGATCATTCCCGGCACTCGCGCCGACGGCACCCCCTTCACCCAGTCCGCTTACTCGCGGTTGCGCTATGCAGGCGACGGAAAGTTTTGTTACGAGGAGGACACCTACAACATGGTCCACGTGTTGGAGGACCTGGAGGCGAGCGGCTGGGCTCCCACCGAGCCGATGAACGTCCCCCCGCAGCATCCCGATCGCAATTGGGCGTTGCCCCAACGATGATCAGCTGGTCCCGGCAGCGAGAGACTTCTCTTGGCGTCGGGGTTCCGCTACGTTCCGGTCGATGCCGTCGAAGCGAGGACCGGATCGTGACCACGGAGCGAGGGTCCCGGCCCACCAACTAGCAAGGTCTCGAACGAGAACGTCCCCACGGGTGAAGCGCACGCGTGTCGTCGTCGGAATTCTCGTGGTTGCGACCGTTGGCGTCGTCTTGGGGTTCGATCTGGCCGCACCGCCGCCCACGCACCACCGTTCGGCCGCTGTACGTGTCCACCGGCCAACACGACATCTCGAGCAATCGGTCATCCCCGCCACCGAGTCCGGGCTCCTCCCGTGGCATCTGGCGGCACCCATCAGCCGCTCCGTGGTGCTTCCTGGGAACGGCAATCAGTTGGTCCTGCTCGGTGGTTTGACGACGGGGAACACGTCGTCGAGCGGGGTCTACACGCTCGACACCTCTGATGGGAACCTCGCCCACGTGGGGGATCTGACCGGTCCGCTCCACGACGCGGCCGCTGCCGTCGTCGGCTCGCAGGACGTGGTCTTCGGCGGTGGAGCGACGGCCACGGTGGCGACGGTGCAGGCGTTCCCGGCTCCAGGAGCCACCGGGAATCTCAGTGGTCCGGGACCGACGGCCGCCGTCGTGGGGTCGCTCCCTTCACCCCGGTCCGATGCCGCCGAGGTCACCATCGGTACAACCAGCTACGTGGTGGGCGGATACGACGGGGTCAACGCCGATACGGCGGTGCTCGCAACCACCGACGGACACACGTTCCGCTCGGTAGCGTCGCTCCCGATACCGGTTCGCTATCCAGCCGTCTCCTCGCTGGGCGGGAAGATCTACGTTTTCGGTGGCCAGGCGATCACGGGCACCGACGCCGGGAACCCAGTCGACACCGTCCAGGTCATCGATCCGGGCCACCACACCGCCACCATCGATGGCCACCTCCCGGAACCGTTGAGCGGGGCCGTGGCGGTCACCCTCGATGGCCACCTCTACGTCGTAGGGGGCGAGAGCACGGTGCCACAACCCTCGACCACCGGCATCGGCTCGACCCAGCTCGGTCCCTCCTCGACGTCGAACCCCGGTGCCGGCAAGAGCGGCGCCATCACCGATGGATACGTGTCGGGTCGACAACGGCCGCCGACCGCGTCGCTCCTCACTGATGCGACGTCCCGGCCGGCGCCGGGAGCCGGTGCCACAGCCAACCTCTCCCTCGCGACGTCAAGCGCGGTGTCCTCGATCTGGGCCTTCGATCCAGCCTCGACCCAGCTTGCGCTGGCCGGACATCTCCAAGTGCCTGTTTCCCATGCGGGTGTTGGGGTCATCGGCTCGACGGCATGGCTCATCGGCGGAGAGTCCGGCGGCACCCCGGTCACCGCCGTGCAGATGCTGACACCCAAGATGGCCTTCGGTACGGCGGGGGCACCCGGAGCAGGATCCCCCTATTTCGGAGCCAAATTGTTGATCGCCGACCGGGGCAACAACCGGCTCCTGGTTCTCGACCCGTCGATGCACGTCCTTTGGACCTACCCCTCGTCTTCGTCTCCATCCAATGCGTCCAGCTTCTACTTTCCCGACGACGCATTCTTCATCGACAAAGGCGCAGCGATCATCTCCAATCAAGAGCAGAACGACACGATCGTGGAGATCGGCTATCCGTCGGGAAAGATCCTCTGGTCCTATGGACACGCGAAACAGCCCGGAACCGCAGCCGGATACCTGCACGAGCCCGACGATGCTTACCTGCTCAAAGACGGTCAGGTCACGGTGGCCGACGCTGACAACTGCCGGGTCCTCGTCCTCAACACGGGCGGCAGCGTCGCCGATCAGATCGGCAGGAATGGTGTGTGCGTGCACAATCCTCCGACGTCGATGGGCAGCCCCAATGGTGACACCCCGTTGGCCGACGGCAACCTCTTGGTATCGGAGATCAACGGATCATGGGTGACCGAATTCACACCGCACGGCGGTGTGGTGTGGTCGGTGCACCTCCCCATCGCCTATCCGTCCGATCCGCAGCAGGTGGGGCCGGATCTCTACCTTCTCGCCGACTACTCGACCCCCGGACAGGTCCTCGAGTTCAACCGAAGTGGGACCATCCTCTATCGGTACGACGTAGCCAGCGGACCGGGCATGCTCGATCATCCGTCACTGGCCGAGCTGTTGCCCAGCGGCGCCATCATGGCCAACGACGACTACCGGAATCGCATGGTGGCCTTCGACCCCGGTACCGGGGCGCTCGTGTGGCAATACGGCATCAACGACCAGGCCGGAACCTCGCCAGGCATGTTGAACACGCCCGACGGATTCGACGTGCTGCTTCCCGATGGCTCCACGCCCACCCATCCGGCCACCGGCTGACCTCCCACGCCTCTGATGACCGATCCTTCCCCTGCGCCACCCTGGCCCCGGGCTCGATCGAAGATGCACACCCACCCTTTGAAGCGATAGAAGAAGGGGCGTGCTTCTCGACGGAAAGACCGTGCTCGTCACGGGCGTGGGCGTTGGGCTCGGCCGGGAGTGCGCGGCCAGCGCTCTTCGCGACGGGGCCAACGTGGTCATGGGCGCCCGTCGCAAGGATGAACTGGCCAAGGTGACCGCCGAGCTCGACCCCGGCGGTGAGCGCAGCGCCCACCTGGCCACCGACATCACCGATGCGGACTCCTGTGCGGCGTTCGTACAACTGGCCCAGGAACGGTTCGGCTCGGTCGACGCCCTCATCCAGGTGGCCGCCTTCGAGCATGCCTGGGGCGGCCTCTACGACCTGAAGCTCGACGACTGGCGAGCTGCGTTCGATACCAACGTGCTCGGTGCGCTCACGCTTCTCCGACCGGTGGCCACGGCCATGAAGGAGAGCGGTGGCGGCTCGGTCGTGCTGATCGGTTCGCAGTCCATGTTCAAGCCCGCCATGCCCCAGGCCGGCTACGCCGCCTCCAAGAGCGCGCTGCTGACGACGATCTACTACCTGGCCGACGAGCTCGGCCCGGACAACATCCGCTGCAACATGGTCATCCCCTCGTGGATGTGGGGCCCGAACGTCCAGCTCTATGTCTCGGGGACCGCTCGGCACCAGGGTCGGAGCGAGGAGGAAGTCCTCGAGGAGTTGGTCGCCGACTTCCCGCTGCGCCGGATGACCGAGGACGGAGAGGTGGCCGACGTCGCCGCCTTCTTCGCCTCCGACCACGCCAAGGCCGTCACCGGGCAGTACCTGCTCGTGAACGCCGGCGAGCTGATGCGATGACGGGCAGCCCCAAGCGAGTGGTCGTCTGGGGAACCGGCTTCGTCGGCCGGATGGTGATCCCCGAGATCGTCCGCCATCCGGCCTTCGAGCTGGTGGGTGTGGGCGTCAGCGCCCCCGCAAAGGTGGGCCGTGACGTCGGCGAGATCTGCGGCATCGGCAAGGTCGGCATCACCGCCACCGACGACGTGGCCTCTCTGATCTCGCTCCGTCCCGACGCCCTCGTGCACTACGGACCGACCGCCGCCCACGCCCCCGACAACATCGCGCTTCTGGGCACCTTCCTCGGCGCCGGAATCGACGTCTGCTCCACGGCCATGACGCCCTGGGTGTGGCCTGCCATGGCCCAGAACCCGCCGTCGTGGATCGATCCCATCACCAAGGCCTGCGAAGAGGGCAGATCGTCGTGCTTCACGACCGGCATCGACCCGGGCTTCGCCAACGATCTCTTCCCCATGACCCTCATGGGTCTCTGTGGCGAAGTCCGCTCCGTCAAGGCGCTCGAGATCCTCGACTACATCAACTACGAGGGGGACTACGAGGACGAGATGGGCATCGGCCGATCACCTGACTACGTCCCGCTGCTGGAGCACACCGACATCCTGATCATGTCGTGGGGCGCAACGGTGCCGATGATCGCCCACGCCGTCGGCATCGAACTCGACGAGATCACGACCACCTGGGAGAAATGGGTCACCGACACACCCATCACAACCGCCAAAGGCGTCATCGACGCCGGTAACGTGGCGGCGATCCGCTTCACCATCAACGGCATCTACCGCGGTGAGACCCGGATCGGTCTCGAACACATCAACCGGATCGGGACCGAGGCTGCCCCCGCCTGGCCCCGCGGCACGCAGGACGACGTCTACCGGGTCGTCATCGACGGATCGCCTTCGATCACGCAGGAAACGGCATTCCGCTTCACCGACGGAAGTGGCCGCGACGCCGCTGCGGCCGGGTGTCTCGCCACCGGGCTACGGGCGCTGAATGCCGTGCCCGCCGTGAACGAACTTCCGCCGGGCTGGGTCACCGCGCTCGATCTGCCCCTGATCCCGGGAGTCGGCACCATCCGGTGAGCAAGGGCGGCACCGACCGGACGGCTCCCCCTAGCGTCCGGGCCGGACACGCTTGGCCAGAAGCGCCTCGTTCTGCTCGAGAATGATGCGAAACGGTCCACCCCGCCTGGTGAGGCGGCGCACCAGAGGGTCGTTCGCCGAGGTACTCGACGTCTCGAGCAACACGTACTGGACGGATGCGGCACTCTCAGGGGGTTCGGTTGCGCTCGTCCCGTAGTACGACCGCTCCCAAGGATTGGGGAAGGTATAGATCTGATCGCGGTGGGACAGATGGGGGACCACGTTGTAGGTAGCCGACACGCCCGCCCCCGCCGGCACCATGCCCACCATCTTGTCCAGCGTGGCCATCTGGGGGGTAGCGTTGAGTGCCCAGATGCCGGTTCGGTACAGCGGACCGTTGAGGCGCGACGGCGACCACGCCACATTCGAGGCCAACGCACAGGCACACACCGTGCCGACCAGCAGCCGGCGCAGGCCCGGCGTTCGGAAGCGTCCCGCTGCTTCGATGACGGCGAGGAAGATCCCGGCCGCGACGAACGCACCGTATTGGAACCGGATGTCATGGGTGTAGGCCTGATTATCGGAGACGTTGACGAGCAAGGTCGGGAGTGCGAGGAACAACGTCCCCGGCGCTAGAAGGGCGATGCCGGCGACCGGCACCAGCATCTGGGAATAGTACTGATAGCGGTCATGGCTGAACGCCAGTCGCAAGATCCGTGTCGGATGGCGCACGGAGTTGTACAGGATCTCGCCCATCGAATTGCCGAGGGACGAGAACTGGTATGCGAAGAAGGGTGCCGCGGTGGGACTCGCGCTGGGGAGGATCACCTCGACGCACAGGAGGAACCACGCCAGGGCACCGGCCGCGGTGACGAGCCCTGCCCGCCGGTGACGGCGAACGGCGAGCACGATCCCGAGGGCGATGATCGGGAGCGCGGCGTCCTCTTTGGTGGCCAGCACGAGCACCACACAGACCGCGTACCAACGCCAGCGCCCCCGATCCGCGAACCAATACGCGAAGAGCAGGGCTGGGACACCGAGGTATTCGGGCTGAAACGGCCACTTCGTCATCCACTCCACGGCCGGGTACAGCAGCCACGCCAGCGGGATGCCGAGAGCGAGCCACGGATCTCGCAGACGGTCCCGGGCCAGGAGCCAGAGTGGGATCGCACTCAAGGAGAACGCCAGGGTCTGGACGAGATAGAGGAAGTGGGGCCCGGCGCCGAGCCAGTAGAAGGGCACCAGCAGATAGATGATCGGGTTCACGTGATTGGCCCACATATTGAGGCCACGAATCGTGATGAACGGATTCAGGTGGTGGGCGGCCAGCCAGATCTCCTGGTCGAAGATGCCCATGTCGTAGTCGAAGGTGCCGTAGTGCGACTGTTGGAGCCAGTCCAAATGAAGGAAGACGAGGCTGTACACGAGGATCATCGCCCCCAGGACGACCTCGGCCCTGGCCCACGTTCCGGTCTTGCTTCGCAGCCGCTGATAGGTGGGCTGAACCCAAGGAGCGAACCCAAGATCCGTCCACGACGGTACGAGCGATGGCGATGGCTCTCCGTCGTCCCCGGTGTCTGTCTTGGGAATGGTCACCGACGCCCCTCGTGCGTAGGCCGGCCTGAAGGTTACTCCGGCGTGTAAAGGACCTCGGGGAGGTCCCGCATTTCGTCGAACACGACTGCCCCTTCGAGCGACAGTTGAGAGGCGCTTGTAACGCCACCGGCATAGGCGAAGACGGCCATGCCGGCGGCGAGACCGGCCTTGACCCCGGAAATGCTGTCCTCCACGACGGCACAGCGTCCCGGCAGGACGCCCATGTGGGAGGCGGCGTGCAGGAAGATGTCAGGGGCCGGTTTGCCGTGCTCGACGTCGTCCGCACTGAATATGTGCCCTCGGAATCGAGCGAGCAGGCCTGTGATCCCAAGGGTGAATTGCAACCTCTGGTGGCTCCCACTCGATGCGACGCACGTCGCTGCGGTGATCCGGTCGAGTGCTTCCCTGATACCCGGAACGGGCACGAGCTCACGCTCGAACACCTCCTCCCGATCGCGCGATTCGAACTCGCCCTCCCAATCGATACCCTGGCCGAGGTGTCGTTCGATCTCTCGCTGCATGTGAGCGGCGGATCGGCCCACGAAACGGTCCACGATGTCCGACTCCGTGAGCGGCCAACCCAGACCGGCGAGAATCTCTGCCTCGACGCGGATCGCCAGCCTCTCACTGTCGACGAGGACGCCGTCGCAATCGAAGATCACCAGGTCGAACGCACTCACGGTGCCGCGCACCGAGACCGACTTCGACCGCCATCTCGTGCCGATGGGCCCACCCGGCGGTCGGGAGCCGTTGCCCCTCGTTCGCCACCGAGGCGGTCATCACGACCGATCGCGACCTCCGTCATCGCTCACCCCCGTGCCCCATGCCCGCTTCGCCGCACCACGCTACCGAAGCTCCCGGGCCATCCTCCGACCGCACCGTCCCGGCGCGTTCGGTCCCGCGTCGATCGATCTCCGACACAGTAAGGTGCCGCCGTGTCGAGTACGTCACCTGCCCGTCGCGACCGGAAGGGACGCGGCAGGGGTCGACGGGCCGTCGTCGTCATCGTGGCGGTGGCCGTCGTCGGGGTGGTGGCGACGACGTCAACGTCGTCGGCGTCCTCGGTGACCGACACCGCGCCGGTGAATCTCTCGACATCGGTCGACATGACCAACGGTCTGGCCCACCCATCGGCCGTGGTGCGCGCCGGTCCAGCCCGGATCGAGGTGCTCAGCCCCACCTTGCTCCGACTCGAGTACTCGCCCTCGGAGAGCTTCGAGAACAACCCCACGGTCAACGCCTTGGACCGCCGCACGCCGGTCCCGCGCTACACGGCCGGTACGGCCGGAGGGTGGCTCACCGTTCGGACCAGCCAAGCCACGCTGCGCTACCGGGTCGGCTCCGGTCCCTTCACGGCTGCCAACACCACGCTGCGTTTTGCCGACGGGCCCCGTGACGTCTCCACCGTGCATCCCACCTGGGATTGGGAATGCCCCTTCGAGCAGACGTGTCAAGCCGGCTCAGCCGTCCTCGCTGACGGCGCAACGCTCAGCTACAACACCCCGGGCTACCAGAGCAGCGCCGGCTACGTGGGCAATCTTCGGGCCAAGGATGCCAGCGCCACCTGGGACATCCTGGGAGCACCGGCGGGCCCATCGGAGCTGGCGATCCGGTACGCGAACGTCGCGGTCCCGCCTGCCGGCGAGAAGCCGAGCACGCTCGCCGTGGTGATCAACGGCCACCTTCGTTCCACCTTGGCGGCGGTCGCCACCGACAGTGCACATCCATGGTCGACGCTCACGACCACGACGTCGCTCCACGCCGGGTCCAACACGGTGCAGGTGCGGTGCAGCGCGGACGAACGATGCAACGTGGAGCTCGACACCTTGGCCGTCGGGCCGGCGGGGGCTCCCGCGCCGGGCCCGGTGCAGACGGACCCCTTGGGGGGCTGGGTCCGAGGCTTCGACACCTTCACCTACGAGCCGGTCCAGCCGTGTGCAGCCGGATCTTCGGGGGCGACGTGCCAGAACAGCTTCGAGCCCCTGCACGCCGACGGACTCCTCGACCGCGCCGGCTGGAGACTGTTGGACGATTCCGAGAGCGCCTTGTGGACGGCCCAGGGATGGGTCGAGCCCCGACCGCGAGGCGGGGACGTGGAAGACGGATATCTGTTCGTCTACGGTGACAACTACACCGGCGCGCTGCGGACGTTGGCGACACTGACGGGCCCGGCACCGCTGCTCCCCCGCAATGTCTTCGGGGTCTGGTACTCCGACTACACCCCGTATTCCGGTGCTTCCATCGAGCACTCGGTCTACCCCGCCTTCCAGAAGAGCGATGTACCGCTCGACACGCTCTCGCTCGACACCGATTGGAAGGCCCCCAACAACTGGGACGGGTGGGAGTGGAACCCGACGCTCTTCCCCCATCCCGGTGCCTTCCTGCAATGGGCCCACGCTCGTGGCATCGACGTCACGTTGAACATTCATTCGAGTATCGCCGTCGATGATCCGAAGGTGCCGAGCGCGCAACGCATCGCGGGGACGACCCTCCCCAAGACAAGCTGCCAAGCCGGGATCTGCAAGGTCTGGGACTGGAGCTCGGTCCGCCAGGCCGAGTCCAACTTCGACCTCCAGCAGAGCTTTCAGAAGCAGGGAGTCGCGTTCTGGTGGCTGGACTGGTGCTGTGATGCGTCGACCGTGTCCATGCGGGGCGTCACCCCTGATTCGTGGATCGGGCACCTCTACGCCCAGGAGATGGTGAACCAGGGTCAGCGCGGCTTTGTGCTGGCTCGCATCGGCTCGTCCAACGGCAACCCCCAGAGGGTCTATCCGGCCGGTCCGTGGTCCGATCACACCTCCGCCGTCGCCTTCACCGGCGATGCCTGGGGGACCTGGAATACCCTGGCCCAGGAGGTGGCACTGACTCCGGACGAAGCCACCATCGGCGAGCCCTACGTGAGCGACGACGTCGGCAGCTTTCTGGGGGCGCCGCCCGGGACGGTCCTCGATGCCGCCGATCTCTACGACCGGTGGGTGCAGTTCGGGACGTTCCAGCCCATTCTGCGGCTCCACTCCAACAACGACGATCGACTCCCCTGGCAGTACCCGCAGCCCGTCCAAGGCATCACCGAAGCGTTCCTCCGTCTCCGACAGGCGCTCGTCCCGTACACCTACACACTCGCCGAGGAGGCGCACGCCGACGCCGTGCCCATGGTGCAGCCGCTGTACCTCGACTACCCGGAGCAGGCCGCCGCCTACGCACATCCCGAGGAATACCTCTACGGGTCCGACATGGTGGTCGCTCCCGTGACCTCGCCTGGAGTCGACCCCGCCACCGCGGTCTGGCTCCCTCCGGGGCGGTGGACCGACTTCTTCACCGGGGCGACATTCACGGGGCCGATGACCACCTCCGTGTCGGTCCCGCTGAACCGGATGCCGGTGTTCGTCCGAGCGGGCGGGATCATTCCCGAGCAGACGGGGCCGAGCACGTCCCCGGCGGCGGCGTCCAAGGCGCTGGTCCTCGACGTCTTCCCCGGCTCGAGCGGGCGATTCAACCTCTACTCCGACAGCGGGACAGGCCTCGGCTACACCAAGGGCCAGGACGGCCTGACGTCGATCACCGACGACGTCCACCCGGTCGGAGCGACGGGGGCGACTGTCAGCGTGCACATCGGCGCCACCACCGGCCGCTTCCCGGGTCAATCCCGTGCGCTTGCCTACCGCCTCGAGATGGTGGACCTGTCGGTGCCCTCCCAGGTCACGCTGAACGGACAGCCGCTCGCGGAACAGACACCGGGATCGAATGCCCCCGGGTGGTATTACCAGCCGACGACCACCACCGTGGTCGTCGACACGCCGATGACGCCGATCAACCGGGCGACCACTGTCGTCGTGTCGGGAACTCGATCACTGGATCGCTCCGAACCCACGACACCATCATCGTGAGCCCGACCGAAAAGGGACGGGGCTCGCCGCGCTGACGCCGCGACTCAGGACCAGTCGATCCTCGTCGCCGGCATGAGACTCTGGCCCTCGGGGCCCGGCTTCACCGCCAGCACTTGGTGGATCGAGATACCGCCGTCATCGAAACCGACGGCGGAGGCCGCCATGTACAGCAACCACACCCTCGCCCGGCCAATGCCGACCAGCTCTACGGCCTGTTCCCATCGTGTCTGGAGATTGACGACCCAGGCCCGCAGGGTCTTGGCATAGTGCTCGCGCAGTGATTCCACGTCCCGCACCTCGAAGCCGGCCTGCTCCATGGCCAAGACCACGTCGCCGACATCGAGCAACTCTCCGTCGGGGAAGACATACCGTCCGAGAAAGGAATGCGGGCCCAGCCGTGAACCTCCGACGCTCGAGATGGCGTGGTTGAGCAGCCGACCGGTCGGAACGAGCAGTTCGTGCAGCACCTGGAAATACCCGGCCATCTTTGACCGGCCGACGTGCTCGAACATGCCGATCGAGGAGATGGCGTCGAACCTCTCCCCCGCCACGTCCCGGTAGTCCTGGACCCGGATCTCGACGTGCCCGTCCAATCCGGCCTCGGTGACCCGCCGCCGAGCCGCCTCGGCCTGAGCCCTGCTCAAGGTGACACCGACGACGTCAGCCCCAAAGGAACGGGCGGCGTGCATGGCCATCGAACCCCACCCGCATCCCACGTCCAGGAGCCGCATCCCGGGCCTCTGGTGGAGGCCGAGCTTTCGACAGACGAGGTCATGCTTGGCGTCCTGGGCGGCTTCGAGACTCATGGGGTCGGTGACGAATCGAGCACACGAGTACGTCAAGCTGGGTCCGAGCACCAGCTCGTAGAACCCGTTCCCGATGTCGTAGTGATGGCTGATGACTTCCGCGTCCCGGCGTTTGGAGTGTCGAATCCCCCGTGGCGATGCCTCTTCCTCGGGTCGCGCCGGAGGGGTCCCGATCACACCGAGACGTCGGGCCGCCTGAAAGGCACGGACGAAGAGGGCGACCCCCTTCGACAGATCCCGGGGAGCTGCGTCGCGCAGACCTCCGAGCACGTCCACGAGGTCGCCACGGAAGTCGAGATCACCCGAGACGAAGCCCCGCGCCAGGCCGAGCTCGCCCGGAGCCCACACCAAACGACGCAACGCATCCGGCGAGTGCACGACGACGGACCCCGCCCCCGCCGCGTGCCCGAGGGTACTGCCGTCCCAAAACTCGAATCGCACACCGGCCTGGTCTCCACCGACGACGGAGATGACGGGCCGCAGCACCTCGGCGACGGTCGGACCGGAGGTCGAGCCACCGGAAGGCGACGAGCCGGCCGACGAAGGCGGATGGTCCGACCCCGTGCCCCACGGTGTCTGGATGTCGGTTCTCTCCTGCGTGGTCATCGTGTCCTCCCATACCCTCGAGTCCAGCGACGTCGATCCCCTCCGATCGATCTCCACGCGGCCAGGTCACGGGTCGAGCCGACGTCCACGGAACACGCCCACATTTTTGCCGTCGGCGCGGCGGGCCGCCAGCGCCGGTGGGCCCGAGATCGGCGTCGACCGATCTCGGGCCGTCGGCATGATCTGATGGGCACCGAGAGCCCGGGCGCGAACGGTGCCACTGTCGATCTCGCGCGCCGCCCGGGGGACAGGCTCGACGCCGTCGGCAACGCGAGACGGGGTCTCATCGCCCATTCCCGTCGGCGTGAGACGCCGTCGGTAATATCTCCGACAATGCAGGGGGCTGCGGGGGACCACACGGGACATTTGGGTCCGTGTGGTTCGACCGCCCCGGTCCATGAGCCGAAGTAGCGTCTGGTGAGCCCTCTGGCGAGACCGCAGCGCGACGACGGAAGGACGCTTCGCGTCGACGAGCTGAGTGTGGGATTCGGGGGCGTCGTCGCCCTCGACCATGTCTCGATGACCGCCGCGCAGGGCGAGATCGTCGGTGTCATCGGACCCAACGGCGCCGGCAAGACCACCCTCTTCAACGTCATCTGCGGCTTCGTGCACGCCAGTTCGGGGGTCATCACCTACGGGGGGTCGTTCTTGGAGCACCACCATCCCCACGACCTGACCAAGCTGGGGATCGCCCGAACCCTCCAAGGGGTGGGGCTCTTCGGAGGCCTGACCGTCCTCGAGAACGTGATGGTCGGTGCGCAGAGCCGAATACATGGCGACATCGGCTCGGCATCTCTCGGACTGTGGCGCTCGAGTCGCGAGGAACGCAAGCTCGGGTCCCAAGCCCGTGGGCTCCTCGAGGAGCTCGGTGTCGGCGCCTATGCCGGCCGCTTCCCTTCCGTGTTGCCCTATTCGGTCCAGAAGCGGACGGCCCTGGCCCGGGCCCTCATGGCGGAACCGAGTCTCCTTCTCCTCGACGAGCCGGCCAGTGGGCTGTCGAACGACGAGATGGATGAGCTCGCCACGATGATCCGGGGCCTGAGTCCCCGCATGGGCGTCCTCCTCGTCGAGCATCACATGGACCTCGTCATGTCGGTGTGCGACCGACTGGTCGTGCTGAATTTCGGGCAGGTCATCGCCGACGGGACCCCCGAGTCCGTCCGAGCGAATCCCGAGGTTGCCACCGCATACCTGGGCGACGTGGTGCACGCGGCGCCCGCCGACTCCCCGGGCCCCGACCATGCTTGAGATCCAGGAGCTCTCGGTGTCCTACGGGGCCATCAATGCGCTCCGGTCTGTGACCTTGACAGCTCGACCCGGAGCCATCACGGCCATCCTGGGCGCCAACGGGGCGGGCAAGACGACGCTGCTTCGCACCATCAGCGGCCTGGTCAAGCCCCGGGGCGGGTCCATCCGGTTCTCGGGTGAGGAGCTTGTGGGCAGAGCCGTGGAAGACATCGCCCGACGCGGCGTCGCCCATGTCCCTGAGGGCCGGGGCGTCATCGCCGAGCTGACGGTGGAGGAGAACCTCCGGCTCGCCACCCTGTGGAGCATGGGCCGTCGAGAGCGACCCGGGGCCATCGAGGCCATGTTCGAGCTCTTTCCCCGCCTCAGCGGCTTTCGTCGCCGTCACGCCTCGACGCTCTCGGGCGGCGAACGCCAGATGTTGGTCATCGGCCGGGCCCTCATCTCGCGCCCCAAGCTGCTCCTGCTCGACGAGCCGTCGCTGGGTTTGGCGCCACTCGTGACGGCCCAGCTCATGGCCCTCCTTCGGGACCACACCGAAGGAACCGACATGACAGTGGTCCTGGTGGAGCAAAACGCGCGCAGTGCGCTTTCGGTCTCTCAGCGGGCGGTCGTACTCAACCTCGGCGAGGTGGTGGTGAGCGACGAAGCGGCGACCGTCGCCGCTGACAGCGAGCTCCGCCACCACTATCTCGGGTTCTAGCGCAGACCGATGGGACTCTTCGTCAACATCACGCTCGACGGGATCGCCAACGGGATGATCTTCGCCGCGTTGGCCCTGGCGTTGGTCCTGATCTTCCGGGCCACGCGCATCGTCAACTTCGCCCAGGGAGCCATGGGGATGATGACGACGTTCATCGCCTCGAGCCTTCTCGATCGGGGTGTGGGGTACTGGTGGGCATTCCTGGCCGTCCTCGCCGTCGGGTTCGTCATGGGAGGGCTCGTCGAGCGCGTCCTCATTCGTCCCCTCCAGGGGAAGTCGGAGCTCAATCCGGTGATCGTCACCATCGGGTTGCTGGTGGTGCTGGAGGGCGTCGCCGGAACCGTCTACGGCAACGCCAGTCGGGGCTTTCCCGCTGCGTACTCCCAAAGCGGGCTCACGGTCGGGCACACCAAGATCGCCTTCTCACATTTCGACGTCTTCATCTTGGTGTCGGTCCTGGTGCTGATGACCGCCACGTTGGTGCTCTTCCGGGCGACCTCGCTCGGCCTCCGCATGCGAGCGTCCGCGTTCGCCGGGGAGATCTCGAGGCTCCTCGGCGTCCGGGTCGGCCTGTTACTCACCCTGGGTTGGGCGCTGGCCGGCGTGGCCGGATCGTTGGCCGGTCTCCTGGTCGCTCCGACGAGCTCGTTCGGGCCCTATTACATGGACCTCGTGCTGGTCTACGCCTTCACCGCCGCGGTGATCGGGGGGCTCGAGAGTCCTGTCGGCGCGCTGATCGGAGGGCTCATCACCGGGCTGGCCATCTCCTACGTGGGCGGATACCTGGGTTCGGGCCTCCAACCCCTGGGCGCCCTGGTCCTGCTCATGGTGGCGCTCATGGCCAGGCCCGAAGGGATCTTCGCCCGACCGCCCGCCCGGAGAGTGTGATGACGGTGCCGCCGTCCCCGAGACACGCGGCGGGTCGGGCGCGGTGGGTCCGCTGGCTCCGGTTGCCGACGCAGCCGCTCGCCCGCCACGCCGGCCTGGCCGTGGTCGGCGCCGCCATCCTCTACCTGATCACTTCGTCGTTGAGCCCCTACAACGATTTCGAAGTCGGCGAGATCGCCCTGTACGTGATCGCTTTGGCCGGCCTGAGCCTCCTGACGGGGTTGAACGGCCAGATCTCCCTCGGTCACGGCGCGTTCATGGCTGTGGGCGCCTACGCGGCGGCGTTGCTCATGACCCACACCCATCTCAACTTCGTTGTCGAGCTGCTGGCGTCGATCGGCGCGGCCGGCATCTTGGGGCTCGTCATCGGGATTCCGGCTACCCGGCTGAAAGGCCCGTACCTGGCCGGGATGACCCTGCTCCTGGCACTGGCCCTTCCGCCTATCGCCGACAAGTGGAGCACCACGTTCGGCGGCGATCAGGGACTGACCACCACCGTCCCGACCGCGCCCGGGACGGTCAATCCCGAAGAGTGGCTGGCTTGGATCCAGATCATCGGTGCCCTGGTCGTCCTCGTCCTGTTGGCCAATCTTCTCCGGAGCCGGTTCGGACGGTCGTTTCGCGCCGTCCGTGACGATGAGATCGCCGCCTCCCTGGCCGGGATCCACGTGGCGCGCACCAAGGTCATCGCCTTCGTGATCAGCGCGGCGTGTGCCGGGCTGGCCGGTGCCTTTCTGGGGCTGTCCACCGGCGTGGTCAACACGGGAGAATTCCCCCTCACCCTCTCCATCCAATTGCTCGCCGCCATGGTGCTCGGGGGCACGGGCACGCTGATGGGGATGTGGTGGGGAGCGGTCCTCCTGGTCTATCTCCCCCAGTGGTCGACGTCGCTGTCGGGTGATTTCAACCTCGGCAGCGGAGCGAGCGCGTATCTCGCCACCATCATCTTCGGCGTCGTCCTGATCGTCGTCATGATCGCAGCCCCCACCGGCATCCAAGGCGGCCTACGGTGGGGCTGGGGACGGCTCTCGGTCCTCGGTTCGAGACCGCGTCTGGGCCCGCCGTCGGTGCCCGCCCGTCCCGACGAATTGCACCTTTCCCGATCAGGTGAGAACTAGCGAATAGTCGTGAATACGCCATGAGAAAGGGAGAAACGATGAGACATAGCATGCACACCTCGATGAGCAGATACGGGCGGGCGCTGCTGACCGGCGCCCTCGGTGTCGCCCTGGGGGCCACGACGTTGGCGGCGTGCAGCTCGTCGCCCAAGGCGACGACGACAACGACCGCGTCGAATGTGCCGGGCGTGACCGCCACCAGCATCAACATCGGTGCCACCGTGCCGCTCACGGGACCGGCCGCCCCCGGGTACGACGAGATCGCCCCGGCCATGAACGCCGTGTTCAGCTGGGTGAATGCGCACGGAGGCGTCGACGGTCGCAAGATCGACTACACCTATCTCGACGACGGCTACAACCCCGCCAACACCGCGTCGCTCACCCGAAAGCTGGTGCTCCAGGACAACGTCTTCGCCGACGTCGGGTCGTTGGGAACTCCGACCCAGACGGCCGTCCAAGGGTTCCTGAACGCCCAGAAGGTCCCACAGCTCTTCATCGAATCCGGGTGCAACTGCTGGAGTGATCCCCGCTATCCCTACAGCTCGGGGTGGCAGCCCCCGTACACCGTCGAGGGCAAGATCCTCGGGAGCTATATCAAGGCCAACTTCGCGGGCAAGAAGGTCGGGTACCTGTACCAGGGTGACGAGTTCGGCAACGACTTCGTGAAGGGCCTCGACATGGAGATCCCCTCGGCGTCGGTCGTGTCCCGTCAGAACTATGACGCCGCCACGCTGGCCGGTCCTCTGTCCAACCAGATCGCCGCGCTCAAGGCGGCGGGGGCCCAGGTCGTCGCCATGGCCACGATCCCGGCGGCAACGGCGCTGGCCATGCTTCCCGCCGCCGCGATCGGGTACTTCCCGCAGTACGTCATCTCCAACGTCGGTGCCGACACCCCGACGGTCGGGCCCCTGCTGTCCTCGTTCACCTCGAAGGGTGGGGGAGCGCGGCACAAGCCAAGGCGGCGACCGGCCTGTTGAACGGGGTGGTTACCGATGCGTACTTCGCGCCTGAGGCGGACGTCTCCAATCCATGGGTCCAGGTCGAGAAGAAGCTCCTCCAGGACTACGCACCCACGCTCTATGCCAAGTCGGGACTCGACGGCAATACCCAGTACGGCATCGCCCTGGCCTACACCTTCGTGCAGGCGCTGCAGGCCGCCGGAAAGGACCTGACACGAGCGGGACTGCTGGCGGCCATCGCCGCCTCGGGCAAGCACTTCGTCACCCCGGGATTCGTTCCCCTGTCCTACTCGAGCACCGTGCACTTCGGATTCCAAGGGTCCGAGGTCATCAAGCTCAGCAGCACGGCTGCGCCCGCCGTGACGCCCACGGGGAGCTGGATCGGGAGCACACCGGTCACGCCGGTCGAAGTCACCGACATCGGATCGGCCCCGGTCACGAAGTACACGGGGCCGACCTCGACACCACCCAACAGCTTGGTCTCGACCTCGTAACCGCCTCCCCGGTGGAGAAGGACCGTTTGCCTGTCGCCGATGGCGGGGGTGTCACCACCTCCGCCATCGGCGCGCTCACGACACCTGCAGACGGTCCTTGAAGAAGTCGAGGACCTGGTCCAATGCGGCGCGGGTCGCGGAGCCATCGCGGTCGTCGAGGTGCTCGGTCAGCACCGAGTGGGCGTTCTTGGGATGCCCATCGGGATTGCCGGCCGACGAATCGAGCTCCACGGCGATGAAGCCGTCGCCCAACTCCCGGCGCAGCGTCTCGAACCGCGACGCAAAGCAGAACGGGTCGTGCGAGAATCGCAGTCCGAGCACGCATGACCCCTCGGCGACCCGCGCCTTGACCTTGGCGAGGTCGGCATCGGAGATCCCGATGTCGGCCTTGTGCCGCTTCGAGATCGGGAAAGGGCAAGGAAGGCTGGCTCAACACCGGGGCCACGACGGTGTCGTCGACCATCATCGCCAGCGCGAAACCACCCGTGAAGCACATGCCCACGGCGCCCACGCCCGGGCCGCCGCAGCGCTCGTGCTCGTGGGCGGCGAGCGCCCGCAGCCACATCGTGACCGGACTCGTCTTCTTGAGGGCCCACACGGAGAACTCCCGCGAGACACAGGCCGGGCCGAGGCTGCGAAGCACGGTGGAGACAGACGACGGCGCACCGGGAACGCCGAAGAGGTGCGGGAGCACCGCCGTGCACCCCAAGGCCGCCACCTTGCGCCCGAACCCGGCTACACCGGGGGTGATCCCGGGGATCTCGGCGATGACGATCACGGCCGGGCCCGATCCCAGACGGAAGACATCCCGGGTCTTGCCCAAGGCAGAGAACTCCTCCTTGGTGAAGTCGTCCAAGGCGTCCATCACCTGGTCTCCGATCGTCCGTCGTCGGGTTCGGTCGTCATGCGGCTGAGGAGCTTACGGTGGTCGGCGTCGTGGCGCCGACATCGACAAGCTGTTCGACCGGGGCGGCATATCCGTTCTACGTCGTCCACGTGATGACGTGGTCGCCGGAGCCGAGTCCACTGACCACCATGCGACGGCTCTTGTCGTCCCAGTGGACGTCGGTGCCGTGGCTCCCGTTCCTCCACCCGACGTGGCCGTCGACGACCACGGTCCCGTGGTCAGGGACGGGTAGGTCGACCGCCCCGGTGGTGCCAACGGGAGAGGACACCGCCAGGGTGTAGCCGCGTCGCGCCGTGTCGGTCCCCGTCCACCGCCACCACGCCGAGAGGGATCCTTCAGGAGTGGGGACACGTCCTTGGACCCATGTCAACGTGGCGCCGTGGGGTTCGATCCGCCACGATCGGAAGCCAGGGGTGACCGGCTCGACGCCGAGGACGTAGCGCTGCAACAGCGCCCCGACACCCGACGCCCATCGATGCACCACCGAGTCGTGTTGGGAACCGAGCTCGTAGGCAGGCGTCCCGTCATAGCGTGACGCCTCGTAGAACGTCGACGGTCCGAGGCGCAACATGGTGCCCCAGGCGCGGTCGATGAGATCGATGCCGGCCGCATCCTCACCAGCGGTGAAGTCGGCCTGCACTTCGAACGCCTCCGCCCAGGGGACGAGGGCGTAGTTGTAGTCGTACTGCTTGGAGAAGTCGTCGGGATCCGATCCCATGCCCCAGGCCCAGCCCCACTGCGTATAGGGAGCACTCCAGTCCGCGACGTCGAGGTCGGTGTCCCCGGGCAGGAAGGGCCGGTCGAAGTCGGTCGAGCCGGCCGGGTTGGTCGCCCCCCAGGTCCCCGTGGTGTTGAAGATACGGTCGTTGTGGCCGTGGAGGTAGGCCAGGATGCGTTGCGCCTGCCCCACCGTGGCGAGGCCGTAGACCACCGCCATGGAGTTCCCCGCCTCGTCGACGTGGGTCGACCCCACGTAGTCCACGAACACGCCTCGGGCCGGACTCCACAGGAATCGGTCGACGGCGTCGCGCAGCAGCACCGCCTTGTGCCGGCAGAGGGCGGCTGCGCCCCGGTCGTGTCTGGCATCGGCCAACTCGGCCATGCCCAGAAAGCCCGCGTAGTCCCACATCTGGTTCTCCAGGGACGCGTCGTCGGGCTTGGCCGGGTTCTGCGGGCTCGGGGGCACGGGGAGGACGTTGTTGCGATACAACCCGTCGGGCTCCGCCTGGGCCGAGACCACGGAGGACTCGTGCTCCTCGAGCCCGGCATAGAATTTCGTCAAGATCGTCGGGTCGGCGTAGAACGAGTACAGGGATCCGAGATCACGTTCGGTAAACCCGTTCTGGTCAGCGACGTCGTCCGACGAGGAGACAACAAAGGTCCCCGGAGCCGTCTGGGCAGCTTGATACGAGCGCATCGCCACGGGGAGGGCCGCACCACCGAAGGCGTAGTAGGCGGTGTCGTCGGCCGAGGAGTCGTACCACAACCACAGCGAGCGGTCCCGCTCCGGGCCGTCGAAGAACTCGTAGCCGACGCCGGGCGACGTCGACATCATCGACAATTGCATGGTCGAGGCGGCCGAGTACCAGATGCGGGTGAGCTCGGTGTCCGAAGCCAGGAACGCTCCGGGCATGGTGGCGTCGGGAACGGGGAACGTGGCCGGGGGGCGATTCGGATCGGATTCGAATCGAAATCCGACCACGTCGATGGGCACATGGGCGGGGAGCTCCACGAACCGGGCCACGTACCACTGCCCGTCCGACAACGTGAGCGCACCGGTCTCCCCCGGGCTCACCGTCCGGAAGAAGCCCGGGAAGTCGCTGACCGGATCCGCCCTCGCCCCCGGTCGGGTGTAGATGCCGGCGACGACGTGCCCGAAGTCCACGATCGTCGGTCTCGGCAGGGTCACGCTCCGGCCATCCTTCGCCCGCAGGGCGGCGACGATCCGGGCCGAGTCCGGGAGCGCCTTCCCGGCGGCGTCGACCGCGGCGACGGGGGTCACGAGCGTGCCCGGAACCTCCGACAGCGAGGTCTGGTCGATGTAGTGATACTCGGTCGTCCCGGCCCGTTGCGCCGGCGATTCGGGCAGGACCACCCCGCCGGGGGAGCCGGTCAGGGCGAACGCCACCACACCACAGACGACGACGCCGATCAGGACCAGGGCCAAGCCCAAGTGGCGACGCGCCCGCCGACGCACGTTATCGATCGGAACGATCAGTCCGTCGATACGGGGTCATGTCCATCCCGGGATAGCGAAGGGAAACGTCGGCCACGGTCTGCTCGTTCCAATAGGGGTCCCCGGGCCTCGGGAACCCGAAGAGGTCACGCTCGCGCACGGTGCAGCGCGGCATGAGCTTGGCCCAACGCTGGGGAGCCTGCTTGGGCCACGCCATCTTCCCGCCCCACGTGGTGCCCCGGGCCTGGTAGTCGACCAGTAGCGAGAAACGGGACCGTGCGACCCCGGTCAGGTCCGAGCCCCGGTGGAGGATGTCGGTCCGGTACACGAGGAGGCTCCCGGCCGGTCCGGTGGCCGACACCTCCTCGTCGGCGAGGGCGCCGAACTCGATGTACAGCGGCGTGAACGGGACGCGCTTGCCGCGGTCGTAGGGAACGATCCGGGTGGGACCGTCGACGTCGGTGACGTCGGAGAGGAAGATGAAGGTGGTCAATTGCTGGTACCCGCCGTCGAGACGGGGCACCACGAGGCTGTGGCTGCCGTAGTCACGGTGCAGGGGCTGGTCGTAGTTGCTCGCTCCGGAGTACTTGGCCCAGAGCTCGACCTTGTAGAGGTGCAGCTCGGGGGTGCCGAGGTATCGCTCGGCCGCGTCGACCAGGTCAGGATGGAAGGCGAGGCGGTTGAGGTCCCACGACCGGTAGGGGTACTCCTCGACACCGGCGAACTGGCCCGCGCCGTAGTGCGCGTAGCGGGCAGGATCGGCGAAATAGTCGTCGGGCGTCGGGAAATGCAGCCACAGGGCCTGGCGTGCCGCCGCCAACTCCTCAGGGTTCAGGAATCCTTCCATGAGCGCGAACCCCTGCTCGCGGACCTCGTCGAGGATCGTGTCCGGTACCCGCACCGCTCCGCACAGTACGCCAGCGTCCCCTCGACCGCCCTTCGGCGCACCGACCCCGGCGGGACACGAACGCGTACGCTGCGGAGGTGCGGGCCGTGCAGTTCGACATGGTCGATCCCACCTTCCCGGTGTCGCTCGTGGAGCTGGCCGAGCCCGAGCTCCCCGGATCGGCGTGGGCCCGCGTGGCGGTCGTCACGGGCGGGATCTGCGGCAGCGACCTCCACCTGTTCGCTCACAACACCGGACCGTCGCCCACGTTGACCTCGATGGGCTCGTTCCCCTTCGTGCTGGGCCACGAGATCACCGGCACCGTCATCGAGGCCGGCTCGGCGTGCCGACATCCGGTGGGCACCAGGGTGGCTCTCGACCCGTGCCTTCCCTGTGCGGTGCGCGGCATCGATCCACCGTGTGCCAACTGCGCGCGGGGATGGACGTCGTCGTGTCTCAACCTCGACAGCCGTGTCCTCACCAGCGGGCGCACTCTCGGGTTCACGTCGGGCCTGGGTGGGGGGTGGGCCGACCAGGTCCTCGCCCACACCGCCATGCTGCACCCGATCCCCGACTCGATTCCCGACCGCGCCGCCACCCTGTACGAACCGGTCTCGATCGCCTGTCACGGACTCCTGCGGGCCGTGCCCCACGATGGTGAGCCCGTCCTCGTCGTGGGTGCCGGGGTGTTGGGCCTCGCCGCCCTCGCCGCGGTGAAAGGCCTCTATCCCCGCTGCCCGGTCACCGTGCTGGCCCGCCACACCCATCAGGCCGACGCGGCGCGCGCCTGTGGCGCGGATCACGTCGTCCGCACCGGCGAGGGCAGCGCCCATTTCGAGGAGCTGGCCCACCTGGCGGGCGGTCGGGTCGTCGGCCACAAGGCGAACGTGATGCTCATGGGCGGCTTTCCCTACGTGGTGGAGGCCGTGGGCGCACCCCAATCGGTCACCGAAGCCCTGCGGGCGGTGGCCCATCGGGGGACCGTCCTCCTCCTCGGCGCGGCCGGGGTCAGCGAAGTCGACCTGACCCCGATCTGGTACAAGGAGGCCGCGCTGGTCGGCTCGATCGACCACACCGTCGATGCCCACGGCGCTCCCGGTCTGGCCGGGGGTGCCGACCGGCACTCCGTGGACCGCGCCCTCGACGTCCTGGCCGCAGGGCTGTTGCCCTCCGACGTGGTGGTGACCCACGAGTTCCCGCTCCTGGACTACCGCCTCGCCGTTGCCACCGCCATCGATCGAGGCGGCACCGGCGCCATCAAGGTCGTCTTTCGCCCCTAGCTGGAATCTGGCCACCCACTCCTTCGTTTGCTGGTGGCAACCGTTCGTGGCGCCAAGGCCGGGCCCCGGGTCAAGGTCCAGCCCCAGACGGTCGACTCCTATGAGGTGGGCGACTCCGGCACCGAGCAGCACCTGGCCAATTCGATGCTCGGCGCCCTGCTGGCGGTGGTGCATCAGGCGGGCGGAGACGCATCGGTGTCCGAGGTGCTGGCCCGAGCCGGCGAGGAGCGCTCAGCGGCCGATCTGCGGCGTCCCGACGGGTGGAGCTCCTACCAGCGGGGACTGGCCCTCTTCCAAGCGGCGTCCCACGTCCTCTCCGATCCCGACATAGGACGAAAAGCCGGCACGGAGGTGTTCCGCCAGTACGCGGGCACCGAGGTGCTGGCCCTGCTGCGCTCGATCGGATCCCCCGCCGAGATGCTGCGCGCCTACCCCGCCATCTCGGCCAAACAATCGACGATCACGCGTGCCGAGCTGGTCGAGGTGGACGAAACGCACGGCCTCATCAGCGTCGTGACCCCCGACCACACTCGGGACCCGCTCTTCTGTGGCTACACCCTCGGCGCCCTGTCGCAGTTCCCGGTGTTGTTCGGCATGGAGCCCGCTGATGTCGAGGAGCTCGAGTGTCAAACTCGAGGAGACCGTCGCTGTCTGGTCCGCGTGGGCTGGGATCCGACGTCGTCGGTCGAGGCCAGTCTCGAGCGCGAGGTGGTCATGCTACGCGAGCACGCGCTGGTGCTGACGAAACGATTCGAGTCTCTGGAGTCGGTGGCCAAGGAGCTCGCTTCGACACGTGACGTCAACTCGATGCTCGAGACGATCACCCGGCGCGCCGGCGTCGCCGTCCGAGCGCCGCGATACCTGCTCGTGGCCCAACTCCCCGGTGACGTGGCCCTCCGGATCCACCACGTGGGTTTTGCCGATGATGAAGCGGAGGCGGCCGCGCACGAGGTGATGCGCCTCGACGGCGAGCCCAACGACCCGTCGCGCCTGGTGGTCGACATCGAGTCGAGTCGTGGCCACTTCGGGCGATTGGCCGCGTTCTTTCCCGAGCATTATCACTTCCTGCCCCAGGAACGGTCGCTCTTGATGGCGTACGCCGGACACGCTGCCGCCGCCCTCGACACCGCCGCCGCCCTCGACGAGTCACGGGATCGCAACACCACCTTGAGCGCCCTCCTGGCTCTCGGAAAGGCGCTGGCGCAGAGGGCCACGCGCATCGAGGTGGCCGAGCGCCTCGCCGATGCGGTCCCCGTCATCGCCGGGCGAGACGAGGCCCACGTCCTGCTATGGGATCCCGGCGACGCCGTCCTCACCAGGGCGGCGTCCTCCTCGCCGGCGGCGTTCGACGCCGTGGAGCAGGGGCCCGCCGCGGTGCGGAACACCGCCGTCGAGACCCGACTCCTCGAGATGGCGATGCCGGCACCGGTGACGGCGAAGTCGGACCCGGTCCTGAGCTCCATCTTGACGATCACCGGGCTGGGGTCGGGCGTGGTCGTCCCCATCACGGCCCGCAGCACCCTCTTCGGGGCCCTCGTGGTGGGCTCCGACGGTCACGAAGGGAAGTCCGACGGCGCCCTGTGGGAGCGCCTCAGCGGCGCCGCCAGCCTCGCGGCCACAGCCCTCGACGGCGTGGCACTCCTCGAAGAGGTTCGCCACCAGGCCCTGCACGACCCGGTCACCGATCTTGCCAACTCCCGCCTGTTCGAGGACAGGGTCACCCAGGGCTTGTCCATCTCGCGCCGGAGCGGGTCCACCCTGGCGCTGCTCTTCGTGGACCTCGACCGCTTCAAGTTCGTCAACGACAACCACGGACACAAGGTGGGTGACGAGTTGCTCCGGGCCGTCGCACAACGACTCCTCGGGACGGTGCGGGAGGAGGACACGGTGGCCCGCATCGGCGGCGACGAGTTCGGAATCCTTCTGCAACAGGTGGCGCAGAGCGCTGACGCGGAAGGCGTCGCGGGGCAGATCGTCGCCGCCCTCGGAGAACCCTTCGCCGTGCGCGATCTCACCCTGCGCATCGGTGCCAGCGTCGGGATCACACTCTTCCCGGAGCGGGGCGATACCTACGACTCGGTAGTGTCGCGGGCCGACAGCGCCATGTACCAGGCCAAAGCAGACGGCCGGGGCCGGTTCGAGACCTATCGATCGACCCTCGGCCTCCACCCTCGTCGCGCCGAGGCGTAGCACCCGGGGCCACGATCGTCGGCAACTTCGGTGTCCGATACGCTACGTGGCGCCGCTCCCATAGGGCCGGGTCAAGATCTCGAGGAGATGGCCGTCGGGATCGGTGAAGTAGAAACCGCGCCCACCGTCGTGCCGGTTGATCTCGCCGGCCCGACGCATGCCCGGGTCGGCCCAGTAGTCGGACCCCCTCGCCGTGACGCGACCGAAGATCTCGTCGAACTCCTCCTCGGCCACGAGGAAGGCATAGTGCTGGGACGCGACCGCTCCGTCGGTCTCGTGAAAGTCGAGCGACACGTCGTTGGCCACCTCGACGACGAGGAAGGGCCCGAAACGGCTCGGCGGTCCGAGTCCCAGGGTCTCGGTCAGGAAGGTGGCCGAGCGTTGTTGGTCGTGGCACCAGACGATGGTGTGGTTGAGCTGGACAGGCATGGTTCATTCGCCTCCGACGGCCGTCAGCTCCCCTCGGCCTCTTCCACGGTGAGCTCGGCCGCCGGGTCCGCTTCGAGTCGGTCCTCGGGGATGGGCAGCCCGCTGCGCACGGACCGGCCGTAGGTCCCATCGGCAATCCGGCGCTCGGCTCGTTCGAGCGCACCCAGCCGGGCGCGCAACCCTTCTGCTACGGCGTCGTCGACCTCTTCGGCAGTGAGCCGCTCGGCCGGGTCGGCGATATCACCCGTGTCGTCGTCGGCCGCGGCCCGGTCGTCTCGACCGGCGCCGACGGTTTCGCCGAGCAATGCCTCGACCCGAGCCCGCTCCGCCTCTACCAGCGTCCGAGCACGATCCTCGTCCATCATCCCTCCTGCGTTCGAAAACGACTGAAACCGGGTCGTAGAGGCGACGTCGACCGACACGACGCTCTCCGACGTCATCTCCTACGGCGCGACCGCAGCGTCGGTCAACGCATCGATACCAGCCAGTCTGCCAGCCACCACGGCGCTCAGGCGATAACGGGCGGCGAGCGCGGCGGGAGCCGTGTAGCTGACCTTGGTCCGGCCCCCGTCGTCCCACACCAACACTTTGAGCGGCAGATCGAGTGCAGCGAGCGGCGCGGCGGCCATGACGGGAGTGCCGGCCTCGGGGCTCCCGAAGATGATCACAGTTGTCTCTCGGAGCTCGAGACCGGCCGCCTTGGCTTCCCCGCTGTGATCGATGACGGCGAAGACCTTCAACCCCTTCGCTCGTGCCAACTCCGTCAGTCGAGCCACCGCGTCGGCGACAGACCCAGCCCGCTCCTTCGTGACGATGCCTGCGACCCCCTCTCCCGTGACCCCCTCTCGCCTATCCCCGTCAGGAACCCGATCGGTCATGGCCGCTCCTCCAGTCGTTCCGGGTCACGTCGTCCCAGGATGCCATCACCCTGCCCTACGCGTCGGTAGCCCGCCTCCGGTCACGACCTCGAAGCACTCAGCAGGCTGGCCACCACATTGATCGTCAGCGCAACGATCACCGCGCCGAACAGATAGGAGAGCAACGCGTGGCGAAGGGCGGTCCGTCTCATCTGCTTGGAGGAGAGGTCGGTGTCCGAGACCTGGAACGTCAAGCCGATCGTCAAGGCCACGTAGGCGAAGTCGACATAGTTCGGAGGCTCTGTCTCGTTGAAGGAGATTCCGCCCGCTTGGCCCGTGTAGAAGGTTCGTGCGTAGCGGAGCATGAAGATGGTATGGAGACATGACCAGGACGCGGCCACGCTCACCACGCCCACGGCGATCAGAAACGCTTTCCCGCCACCGTGCGAACTCCCCGCCTTGATGAGTACCAACCCCACGGCGCCGAGACACGTCACGCCGGCCGCCAGGATCAGGCTGTCGGCCAGGGCCACGCTCGGTCCTCCCTCACCGCTCTCTGGCGTGTCTGGTTCGGAGTGAGCTGCCAGATTGTGAGCCACACCCAGACGAGAAAGCACAGCGCTGTGGCGTCCCATCCCAACAGAGCCGCCGCCTGCCACACCGTGAAGAACGAGAGCATTGGGCCCACGAGCAATCCGATCACGATCGCGACGACCACCCGCCTCAGCGCGGAGACGTGCCGGAAACGAGACCTCACCATCGAACCATGTGCCCTCCCCCGATCCGTCGCCGGGACGAACCCATGGAGAGGGAATCCACTACCCCCCTGTCGGCGAACGAGAAACATCCACCACCGGTATGGCCTACGACGGACGGCGATGGAGTAGGGGGAAAGCGAACCAGAGCCCGAAGAAACAGACGAGGGTGGCGGTGGCGATGACCGGAACCGCCGCTCCTCGCACCACCAGTCCGGCCACGAGGAGGACGGCGGCGGAGATGGCGAGCCCAACGGCACCGAGACCCAGCAGCGCCAGGGCATTCGCCACTCGGAGCAGTCGGCTCTTTTCGTGGCGCCGGAACACCAAGCGGTGATAGGCGACCGGACCGCACAGCAGCGCGGTCGCCAATGCGGCGAGCAGCAGGCTCGTCACGTAGAGCTCCCGCTGGCCGTGACCGAGCTTTACGAAACGAACGCTGAATGGGAGCGACAGCAGGAACCCGAAGAGCACCTGCACCCCGAGGCCCGCCACCCGGAGCTCTTGGAGCAGCTCGGCCAGGTTGCGGTCAGCTCGCTCCGCCTCCGATTCATCTCGACCGGGATCATCGCCTGCCGGTGCGTCTTCGTCACGATTGGTAGTCAAAGCTGCGCACCTGACCGTCTGGGGCGTCGCCCTCGGGCCCGCGCCGTTGCCGGCTAGCGGTCTACGGCCTTTTCGAGCTGGGATTTCGACATCTTGGACCGGCCTTTCACGCCACGACGCCGCGCCTCTTCGTAGAGCTGGTCGCGGGTTCGACCCCCCGGTCCATGATGCGATCGCAAGCCGCCTCGTCGACCAGAAGAGATGTCCTCGATCGAGCTACGACTCGATCGCGCCGCCTCCCCAGCCCGGGCCCGCTCCTTGTTGACGGTGCGAGCCGCGATCTCCTCCGCCTCGCCCTCGGAGTCTCCTCGCTCGAGAAGCCCGGCCTTGATGTGGTCGTACTGGCGCTCGCGCTTCTTGCTCCACGTTCGTTGCGGCATCGTTCTCCTCCTTCGGGTGCCACCGTCACATACCCGTTCCGGGCCCGGACACAACATCGCCACGAGGGTCCGGCTACCTGTCCCACATCTCGGTTGTCCCGCATCCTTCCATTGGGTAGAACCGGGCGGTGAACCCGATCGAGAAGGCCGTCCGACGCATCGATCGATTCCAGCAGGGGCACCTCGTCCCCTCGTTCGTCTTCGGCGTCATCAAGAAATTCGGTGACGACTCGGCGGGCACCCTGGCGGCACTGATCGCCTACTACGGCTTTCTGTCTCTCTTTCCTCTGCTTCTCGTGCTCACCACCATCCTCGGGCTCTTCTTCGCCCACGATGCCGCGCTCCAGAAGCGGATCCTCGACTCCGCCGTCAGCCAGTTCCCCATCGTGGGGAACCAGCTCTCGGGACCGAACGGCGTGAAGTCGTTGCACGCCGGGAGCGGCATCGGTCTCACCGTCGGTCTCGTCGGGCTGGTCTGGGGTTCCTTCGGCGTCAGCCAGGCTGCGCAGCGCGCCATGGCCGAAGTGTGGAACGTGCCCGGCGTGATCCGTCCCGGATTTCTTCCCCGGTTGGGACGAAGCGTCGAGTTCCTGGCGATCCTCGCTCTCGATGTTGTGCTGACGACATTCCTGGCGGGAAAGGTGACCTTGGGTCACGGCCCTCTGTGGTCACAGATCCTCTACACCATTCTCGGCGTCGTCATCAGCGTGGTGCTCTACGTACTCGGGTTCCGGGTGTTGACCCCCAAGACCATCGAGACCCATTCCCTGATCCCGGGGGCGGTCCTGGCCGGGTTGGGGTGGACGGTCCTTCAGTTCGCGGGGACACTCCTCGTCGGCCATGTCCTGCGTCACGCAAGTCAGGTCTACGGCTACTTCGGCAGCGTCCTGGGCCTCATTTCGTTCCTCTACCTGGCGGCCGAGCTCACCGTGTACGCGGCCGAGGTCAACGTCGTCCGAATGCGGAAGCTCTACCCCCGGAGCATCGCCCCCCCACCGCTGACTCTCGCCGACCGGGCCGTGCTCAGCGCCATCGCCGAGCAGGGTGAGCGGCGCCCCGAGCAGCGCGTCTACGTGGAGTACCCGCCCGTGCCAGGGGACCCCGACGCCCTCTGACCCGCGATTCACTCCAAGCAGATCAGAAGCCCGATTGGGGCCTGATGGCCTCAGCCGTGCCGGGTGGACTCGTGGGCAACGGCGTCGTCGTGGTGCCCCCGTTGGTCCTCGACGACACCCTGCAGCACCGCATCGGGCGCCTCCTCGAGCATCATGAGCCGCTCCTGAGCACCGGGGATGGCCCGGAGCAGCTCGCCGAGCTTGCGCTGGCTCGCCGCCTGCTCGCGCGCTTGGGTGTGTTGGATCGCAAAGACCATCAGGAGGGTGACGGCGGACATGCCGACTTCGCTCCCTGTCACCCACGCCGAGGGGAACCCCAGCACCGCCCCGAGCACCAAGAGACCCAAGAGCACTGCCACGACGAACATCGAGGCACTGGGCCGCGCACTGTGATGATCGATTCGGTAGAGAAGCCGACTCGAGGCCGGCAATTGCGCCGTGCGCCTCGCCACATGGCGCCTACGCTTTTCCTCACCACCGGCAGTCATCCCGGTGCCCTCCTGCCTTTGCCCCGCCGGGCTTCCACGACCGCCTGCCCGTCCCATCGGCCCGTCGGAAACGGGGGGCCGATGGGACGGAGCAGACGACGCCTCAGGTGGCTGCGGCCGGTTCCTTCGTCGAGCGCCGCGGCGCTCGGAACCGAGTGACTGGAAAGGGCTACTGGTAGGTGTCCTCGCGGCGCACGATGTTCCCCTGACCGTCATCGATCAGCGTGCGATGGCGACGCATCCCACCCGATCCCCAGCCGAGGAACGCCACCGATGCGATGGCACCGACAATGCCGACGATCAGGAGGATGACTCCCACCGTGTTGAGATTGAGCCCGTGTTGATTGGGGCTCACCGTTACGGCGAAGTCGAGAATCGCCCCAACGGCAATAACCAAAAGGCTGGCGACGAGTCCGCTGGCCACGAGGCACCTCCGATGTCTTGCTCTGCACTCCACCATGGAGCCAATCGCATCTACCCACAACGCAACCGTCCAAACATGGGCGACCGCGACTGGCCAACAACGTTGCGATTGGGACGGCGGAGAGCTGGGTAGTACGGCAGCAGGACGTTACAAACGGGCGTCTCAGCGAACGGAGTCACGACATGGGTCTCATTCTGTTGGTACTGGTGTTGGCATTGCTGTTCGGAGGACTGGGGTTCGCCGTCCACGCGCTTTGGGTCGTCGCCGTCATCGTGTTCATCGCCTGGCTGATCGGCTTCGGTGTGGCCCGTGGCGAGGGCGCCGGTGGCAGAGCGCGCTGGTACCGCTGGTAAGCCACCGTGGCGTTCACCGAAATGGCGCCGAGACGACCGCGATCAAAAATCATGAACGGGAGGCTGAGGCATGCGAAATGTCTGGAAGGGATTGGTAGTCGGTGGGTTGACGGGGGTGACGGCAGGTGTCGTCCTCGACTCGATCAACCGCGCCTCGAAGAAGGCGGCTGAGCTCGGCGCTCAGGTTCGTGCCCACGCCCCCGACGCTGGTCGCGACGCGGGACACTGGGTCCAGTCATTGACCGAGAAGGCGGGCGACTGGATCCACGATGCCGACGTTCCCGAACACGTGCGCGACGTCGCCCACAAGGTCAAGGAGTCAGACACCGTGCACCGGATGGCCGACGCCGGGAGCGACGCTGTCAGCGCGGCCAAAGAAGCAGCGTCGCGGCCCGGTTGACCTCAGGGGTCTTCGGGGCGGGCCAGGGCGACCACCGCAATGTCGTCGTCGTGATGGAGCTCGTCGAGCACCATCTCCCTCAGGACCTGATCACAGAGCTCCTCGGGGATCCTCAGCCCGCGTGCGGCTCGCTCCAGCTTCCCCGCTCCGTCTTCGAAGCTGCGGCGGCGACTCTCTACGAGGCCATCGGTGAAGAAGAGCAGGGCCGCGCCCCTCTCCAAGGTGCCTTGCCATTCTTCGATCGGAGAACGAGGCGCACCTAGCGGTGTGGTCGGCTTCACATCCAAGAACCTCGTGGTGGCGCCGGTGATGAGAAGAGGAGGCGGGTGTCCCGCGGACGCGATACGGAGGACACCGCTGCGCGCGTCGGCGTGGGCGATGAGAAGGGTCGCCATGCGTTCGAGCTCCAAATTGTCCCAACCTCGGCGAAGCATGTCGATGAAATGCCGGGGCCCGGTGGCCTGACTGGCGAGGACCCGGACGGCGGTCCGGACCTTTCCCATGATGGCGGCTGCCGCCATGTCGTGGCCGGCGACGTCTCCGATCACGATGGTGACCGTGTCGGGGTCGCCCCCGATGACATCGTAGAAGTCCCCGCCGACGTCGCTGTCGAGCGTGGCCGGTAGATAGCGGACCGCGATGGCAAGACCGGGCACGTCGGGGACGTGGTCCGGGAGCAGGCTCGCCTGCAGGGTCTGCGCCGCGTGACGAGCGACATCGTGGCGGTGGGCCGCGGCCACCACTTGCGCCACACACGAGGTGAAGTCTTCGGCCAAGGCAAGATCGTCAGGCCCGAACCGGCGCCCCGATCCCGCCGACACCAGCGTGATCGAACCCAGGATCCGATTCTCTGCCACCAGGGGGACGGTCATGTAGCTCGTGAAGCTGAGCCTCTTCAGCAGGTCGAAGTGGTGGTCGTCCCAGGTCGTCCGGTGGAGAAAGTCGTCCGACATCGTGGCGGACCACCGCACCCGCCCGGTTTGCATGACCTCGATGCTCGGATGGGCCCCGGCGGGATCGGGCGCGTAGCTCGAGCCGAGCTCGTCGACGAGAGGTTGCATGGTGGGATCGGCGTGCTGCGCCGCCATCCGCACAACTCGGCTGTCCCACGTAAGGGTGTCGACCAGACACAAGTCGGCCAGGGTGGGAACCGCCACCGCCGCCAATCGCTCCAGCGTCTCGGCGTACCCGTCGGCTTGCGCCACGATCTCGGACGCCTCCAACAAGAAGGCCTGGTGATCGTGGCGAACGCGCAGCTCGTCCATCGCCACCCGCTGCTCGGCCGCCTGGACGCGCTGCTTCGTCTCGTCTCTCAGGTACCACACCCGCCCGAGGACGGCGTCACGACGATCGACGATCGGCGTGGAGTTGCACGTGATGACCCTGCCGTCGCGCAAATCGCATTCGAATGCCAGGTGATCGAGCGGTCTGCGCCGGCTCACGACGAGGTTCCGGGACAAGGCGTCGGGGTCGGCCGCCAGTTCCAAGCAGTGTGACAGCAGCTCATCGGCCTTCGCTCCCACCTGCATCGCACTCTCGGTCAGGCCCAGCAAGTCGCAGAAGCGACGGTTGAAGGTCAGGATCCGGTTCCCCCTCGATACCGCGCACACACCTTCGTCGGAGCTCTCGACCACGAATTTCGTGACCTCGACCAGGAATTCCATGGCTCGGCGGGCGTCTCTCTCGGCGTCGAGGATCCGGGCCTGCTCGAGAGCCAGGGCGCACTGGCGACCCACGATGCCGAGCAAGGACACCTCGGCCTCGCCGAACCGGCGATCCAGGCGCCAGGCGAAGACGATCACCCCGATGGCGATGTCTTTGATCAACAACGGGACGAGGGCCCAGGCCTGATGGTCGGTGGAGGAATCGGCGAAATCGGGGTACTGGCTGTCCCGCTCGTCTTTCGATTCCCACAGCATGATTTCCCGAGCACGCAGGGCATCACAGTGGGGCAGGTGCGCATCGAGAGAAGCCGGTTGTTGCAGGCGCGACAGCGTCACGTCGCTCAGCCCGGTCGCAGCCATGGGTGACAGGGCGGCGGTTCTCGGGTCCACCGCCGACAGCACGGCCGCCGAGGCACCGACCGCCTCTGCCGCGCTCTTCAGCGACACCTCGGTGACATCGGCCACGGTGCGGCCGTCGGACAACGCCTCGGTCACCTTTTGCAGAAGCTCGAGCTGCGCGGCGGCGGAGGAGGCGGCCGTCACCGCTCCATGGACTTCGGTTGTCTCGGTGACGAGGACGACGACCCCGAGTACCGTCCCCGAGGCGCTGTCGAGGCGGTGCAGCGACGAGATGAAGGACCGCTCGGCATGGGGACCACCGACGGTCCGCCGTGTTTCGGCATTGAGCACCGGCGTACCGGACTCAAGGACTTCTTCGATGCGCAGGCGCACTTCGCCCCCAAGGGGCGCGGGGAGCACGTCCTCGACTGCTCTTCCGACGATGCTGCCGGCCTCCGACCCGTACAGCGCGGCCAGACCGGGGCTCACGAGGAGGAATCGGAGGTCGGTGTCGATGACGGCGACACCGCAGGGTCCCCGGTCCACGATGGCACCGAGGGCGGCGGCCGCCTCGGGATAGAGCCAACGAAGATCCGAGCTGACACCGGATGAGATCTCGTCAGGCAGTTCCATCTGACTCATCGCCGGGGCCTCTCCCGAGCCTGGGGGGTCAAACCGATTGCGGGAATCTCAAGGTACCGAATTCGATTGTCCTGGCCAAGAGGGCACCTGTCAAACGGACCCGTCCATGCGAGCCTGCTCGGGTGGACGGCCACGACGAGACCGACGTCGACGGGCACCGGAGTGCGTGGTGCGAGTGGGGCGGATGAGCCCGTCGCCTACGGGGTGAGTGGGATCTCGGTCGTATCGATCTCGAACCAGACCGTCTTGCCGCCGTCGTCGATGTCCGTCCCCCAATGTGTCGAGAGCGAGTCGACGAGCGCCAAACCCCAACCTCCCACGCTCAGGCCGTGTCGAGTCCTCGGAATCGGCGGACGCGGGTCGGCGTCGGCTACCGCGATGCGAAGACACCGGTGGTCGAACGAAAGAGCCAGCCTCAGGCCGGTACGGGCATGGCGCACACCGTTGCTCACGAGCTCGGTCACCAGCAGCGTGACCGTGTCGGCGAGGGAGGAGAGCCCCCATTCGCGGAGCGCTGCGACCGAGAAACGACGAGCTTCAGCAGCACTGGCGGGCACGGCCGGCAGTTGGATCGCACATTCGATGCCTGTTACCTACCCCGTTGTCGAAATGTCATGCCTCCGGTGCCGATCCGGGTCGAGGCTCGCCCGGTTGGGCATAGATCCGCCGTGGGCCGGCGTGAATGCCAAGATGGCCACACCGACGTCGCCATGAGGACGGGGGCGGGGTCGGCCCGACGAGAACGAGGGAGGAATCAGTGGTCGAGCCCCGGCTGAGCGTCATGATGGACTCGACGCCCACCGCTGCCGACGCATGGCGGGTCGTCAGGGTCACCGGCGAGATCGACATCCAGAGCTCCCCGATCTTGGACGAACACCTGAAGAAGGCCCAGGCGGAGGGGGCTTGGTCGATCGTGGTCGATCTCAGCGGGGTGTCCTTTCTCGACTCGACGGGGTTGAGCGTGCTCGTCGCCGCACTCAAGCGGGGCCAGGATGGGGATGGGGCCGGGGGCGTACGACTCACGTCGCCACGTCCGAACGTCCGCAGGGTGCTCGAGGTCACGGGGTTGGCCGAGGTCTTCCATCTCGAGCCCTCCGCCTTGGACCCGGACCGATCAGCGGCGGATTGACGGCTACGGCTTTGGGGTAGGACTTTGTTGGGCCTGCGGGCGCACTGTTCATGAGTGTCGAAGTCGAGCTGTCGAGCCGGGGGAATGATCCGATGGAGGATGAGCACACGCAGGTTTCCGACGCCACCCGGGAGGCCGAAACCGAGGAGGCCGACGCGCCGCACCGTGCCGACCGTCCGCCGACAGCCGCGGAGGAGGAAGCCGTCGAAGGGCGCCCCGTCGATCCCGACGTCCGTGCCCATTACCGCGAGATGACGGCGCTCGGCGCCGAGGACGTCGGCGAGGGACGCATTCCCTGACCCGGTTTCCGAGATCGTGTTTGGCGTTCCGCCGACGTGGGCATAGGTGGAATCATCCGTACGCGGCCCCATCTCATGTCGTCCACCCTCGGCCTCTCACAGGCATCCGGAACCCGCCCTCTCACAGGGGATTGCCCCAGCCGGCTCGGGGCTGCATCATGAAGCACCCCGCTGACCTGGGACGATATGATTCGGCGCCATTGGAAGATGGGTGAGTCGATGAGAACGGTCGAGGAGCGGGGCAGGGCCGGCCGGCGCCCCCGGGCCGAGCCATGACCTCCGCCGCGCTCGGCGGACGCCCGGTCGGCGGCACCGTTCCGACACGAGGCGTTCTTCTATGCCGGCGAGGGCCAATTCGTCGAGGGCACCTCGGCCTTCATCCGGGATGCCCTCGAGGCCGACGAGCCCGTTCTCGTGGTCGTGAGCGCCAGGAAGATCGATCTCCTCGGGAGAGCGCTCGGGGCGGACGCCCGAGAAGTGCGATTCGCCGACATGGATGACGTTGGCCTCAACCCGGCTCGGATCATCCCGGCCTGGGCCGATTTCGTCGCCGAGTACGCGGGACGCCCGGTGAGTGGGATCGGCGAACCGATCTGGGCGGCCCGCAGCCCGGCGGAGCTGGTGGAGTGCCAACGTCACGAGTCCCTGCTCAATGTGGCCTTCGTCGAGAGCGCCGGGTTCTCCCTGCTGTGCCCGTACGACACCGAGGCGCTCGGCCCCGACGTCGTCGACGAGGCCCGCCACAGCCACCCCTTCTTGAAGGGGGACGGTGCGGGCCTGAGCGCCGCCTACCCCGGTCCCGACGAGCTGGCCCGACCCTTCTCGACGCCACTTCCGGATCCTCCCGCCTCGGCCACCCACGTCGCCTACGGGGCCGGGTCGTTGCCGGCCCTGCGGGCACTGGCCCGGCGCCGAGCCGGCCAGGCGGGCTTCGACGACGCCCAGGCCGCCGATGTGGTGAGCGCCGTCAACGAGCTCGCGTCGAACACCCTGCGCCACGCGGGCGGGCGGGGCGAGTTCCGGATCTGGCAAAGCGGCGACGCCCTCGTGTGCGAGATCGCTGACGACGGTCGCATCGACGACCCCTTGGTGGGTCGGAGGCGGCCCGAAATCGATGCATCGTCGGGCCGAGGTCTGTGGATGGTCAACCAGCTGTGCGAGCTCGTGCAGGTGAGGTCCACGGCCACGGGCACCACGGTGCGAATGCATTTTCGGAGGGCCAAGTTGACCAGATCGGGATTGAGTTCGAGCCAGCCGGGGAATATCACCCACGGCACAGGGAAAGGTGGTGGGCCGTGACCAACGACGCGTTTTTTGAGGTGACGGACTCCGAGCGGCCCGGCGTGGCGGTGCTCGACGTCCGAGGCGAGATCGACGTCGCCACGTCGCCGGAGCTCCAAGAGATCCTCGTGGAGCTGATCGGCCGCGGCCCCGAGCTCCTCATCGTCAATTTGACCGATGTCTCGTTCATCGACTCGACGGGGCTGGGCGTCCTGGTGGGTGCGGTCAGGGACGTCCGAGCCGGTGGCGGAGACCTCCGTCTCGTGGTCACCGAACCGCACATCATGAAACTTCTCGAGCTGACGGGCCTCGATGAGGTGTTCAGTGTCGTGTCGAACGCGAGCGACGCGGTGCGGCCATGATGAACGCCCAGCCCGGCCGCGCTTCTGTCGAGGTCAACGACGTACACCGTGTCGAACTGTCGATTCCCGCTGACCCCCAAATGCTGTTCTTGGCCCGTATGACCGCAGCCGCGGTCGCCGCGCGCGCCGACTTGAACTACGAGCAGGTCGAGGACCTGCGCCTGGCCATCGACGAGCTCTGCATCGGCCTGCTCAACCTGGGCGCCTGCGCCGGGCAGATCGCCCTGCTCTTCCAGTGGGACTCCGAAGGAACGCTCGACGTCGTGGGAACCCTCGTACCCGACGGCGAGCCCTCGGCCAACGGCACCACACCCGGGACGACCGGTCCCGCCCTGTCGATAGAGCTGTCGCAACGGATCCTCGATTCGCTGGTGGACGACCACGGCGCCGATGCCATCGGTGGGGTCCACCGGGCGTGGCTACGGGTCCGTCGCCAGGAGCTCTCGGTGTGATGCCAATTGACGCTCGTCCCCGCCACGAGCTCAGGGAGATGTTCTCCGAGCTGGCCCAGAGTGGGGACCCGGAGCTGCGTGCGCAGCTCGTCGAGGCCCACATCGGGCTGGCCCATCACCTGGCGCGCAAGTTCGTCTACCGCGGCGAACCCTACGACGACCTGGTGCAGGTGGGCTCTCTCGCCCTGATCAAAGCGGTCGACCGCTTCGATCCCGACCGGGGCGTCGAATTCACGACGTTCGCGAGCAAGACGATCCTCGGGGAACTCAAGCGTCATTTCCGGGACAAGGGCTGGGCCATCCGCGCCCCTCGTCGCCTCCAGGAGCTCTACCTCGAGCTCAACCACTCCGTCGCCTCACTGTCCCAGGAGCTCGGTCGGTCGCCGACGATCGCCGAGTTGGCGGCCGACACGGGTGCCCCCGAGGAACAAGTGCTCGAGGCGATGGAGGCCGGACTGTCCTACCGGTCGAAGTCACTCGACAGCACGGACTCCGACGACGAGGGCCTCGGGTCACGGCTCGGATCCGAAGCCCAGGGCATGGGCACCATCGAACTGCGCGCCACGCTCGAGCCCTATGTCCGGGATCTGCCCGAACGCGAGCAGGCCATCCTCAGGCTGCGATTCGTCGCCGGCCTGACACAGTCCGAGATCGCGTCGAAATTGGGGATCAGTCAGATGCACGTGTCGCGACTGCTGGCGCACAGCTTGACGACGCTGCGCGCCCGGTGCGGCGAGATCGACGAGCTCCCCTAGGCGTTCTCCACCATCGATGTCGCCGGGTCCGGGTCGGGCTCCCGAGCGCGTCGAGGTGACCCCTACTATTCGGGGATGCCGTCACCATCCGGGCGCGACTCCGAGCTCGCGGTCCCTTCCATCGAGGAGATCGAGGATGCGCTCGTCGATGGGGACCGGCCCCTGGCGTCGGGAACGGCGATCTCGGCCCTTCGACACCGGACCTTCCGCATCGTCTTCTTCGGCGCCTTCGCGTCCAACATCGGGACCTGGATGCAGAACGTGGTCCTCGGCGCCTACGGGTACGACATCACGCATTCGAGCACGTTCGTCGGGGTGATCATCTTCGCCCAGCTCGGACCGGCCCTCCTCCTGGCCATGGTGGGCGGGCTCATCGCCGACAAAGTCGACCGCAAGAAGTTCCTGATCGTGCTATCGGTCGAACAGCTGGTCTTCTCCCTTGCCCTCGCCTGGGTGGTGAGAGCGCCCTCGCCCTCGCACGTCGTCCTCGTCCTGATGGTCGTCATGGTGGGGGTGGGGAGCGCCATGTTCGGGCCGGCGTACTCGGCCATCCTCCCCGGACTGGTGCGCCGCGCCGACCTGCCTGGTGCCATCTCCCTCAATTCGGCCCAGATGAACGCGTCACGGGTCGTCGGCCCGATCATCGGCGGTGTGGCGTACCACTACGTGGGGCCGGCGTGGGTCTTCGCCGGGAATGCCGCCACCTATCTCTTCGTCGTGGCCGCACTGATGGTGGTGTCGCTCCCCACGCTCGCCCCCGCGACCCAACACGCCAGCCGGTGGCGGGAATTGACCGCCGGGATCACCACGGCCCGCCAGGACCGGGTGGTGGGACGATGTCTGGTCACCGTGTTCGTGTTCTCACTGCTGGCGCTCGCATTCATCGGACAGATGCCGGTGGTGGCGGACCACAACCTGGGGATCGACCCGAAATCGGCCAACTACGGACTCCTCTACGCCTGCTTCGGCACCGGTGCTCTCATCGGGGCGATCTCGATCGGCACCGTGTTCGCCAGGACTTCCAAGGCGATGATCGTCCGGGTCTGCCTCGTCTGCTACGCGCTGGCGCTCACCGCCTTCGCGCTGCTACGGACCGCCCTGCCCGCATACTTCGTCGTGGCGGTGGTGGGGGCCTTCTACTTTGCGTTCATCACGGCCCTGAACACCGTCCTCCAGACCCGCCTCGGCGACGCCGTGCGCGGGCGGGTCATGGCCCTCTGGATCATGGGGTTCGGAGGGACCGTAGCCCTGGGCAATTTGCTCATCGGCCCCGTCGTCGGTGCCGTCGGCATCACCGACGTCCTGCTCTTCGGCGCCGGCGTCGCCCTGGCGTTGGCGTGGTATGCGGACGTCCGAGTGCGCGACGCCCCCGAGGACCGGGTCGAGCTGCGTCGTTGAGGCCGGCGCCCGTCAGGCCACGGACTCTTCGACCAGGACCGGCTCCGGCTGCAGCGGCTGGTCGTCGACAACCATCTCCTGCGACCCCGGCTGATGGCGCGAGGCCCGCACCAGCACGCCGGCCACCACGGCCGCACCGACGAGCAGTGCTGCGCTCACGGTGAAGGCCGTCGTGTAGCCGTGCACGGCGGCCGTCTGGGCGGCCGCGGCGGTGGTGGCATGGCTGGCGAGATAGCTGGCTGCGGCCGAAGCGGCCACCGTGTTGAGCAGGGCCGTGCCGAGTGAGCCGCCGACCTGTTGCGTGGTGTTGACGAGGGCGCTGGCCACGCCGGCGTCCTTGGGCTCGACGCCGATCAACGCCGTGCTGCTCATGGGGACGAACGTCATCCCCATGCCCAGGCTCACGAGGATCTCGGGTGCGAGGACGTGGACGACGTACGAGCTGTGCACCGTCAGTCCCGTGAACCCCACGAGGCCCCCGGCGGCCAGTGCCAAGCCGGTGATCATGAGGGCCCGGGGCCCGATCCGGGGCAGGAGCCGGCTGGCCAACCCGGCACCGAGGATGATGCCCCCCGAGAAGGGCAGGAAGGCAAACCCGGTCTTGAGCGCCGAATAGTGCAGCGCCCCCTGGAAGAAGTACGTAAGGAACAAGAAGGTGCCCAACATCGCACTCCCGACCAGGAGCGATGCCAGGTACGAGCCGCCCCGGTTGCGATCGAGGAGCACTCGCATCGGGAGCAGGGGGTGCTGCGACCTGAGCTCGATGGCGGTGAAGGCGCCCATGAGCACCACCGCGCCGACGAGCAGCGCCAACGTGAGGGGCGCGGCCCAGCCGTGGGTGCCGGCCACGGTGAAGCCGTAGACGAGGAGGAACAGCGCGGCGGTCACCGTCACGGCGCCGGGGAGGTCGTACCCCGCCTTGGACTCGCCGCGACTCTCGCGAACGACCCGGCTGGCGGCGACGGCGGCGGCGAGCGCGATGGGCACGTTGATGAGCAGGGTCCAACGCCACGACGCCAGCTGGGTCAACGTCCCGCCCAGGACGAGCCCGATGGCGGCCCCGCCCCCGGCGATGGCGCCATAGACGCCGAAGGCGCGCGCTCGCTCGCGGGGCTCGGTGAACGTGACGGTGAGCAGTGACAGCGCGGCGGGCGCCATCACGGCGGCGAATGCACCCTGCAGGGCGCGGGCCCCGAACAGCATGGCCGGGTTCTGGGCCAGCCCGGCCAGGGCGGAGGCGGCACCGAAGCCGAGCAGCCCGAGGATGAACATGCGGCGGCGCCCGAGATAGTCGGCGATCCGACCACCCAGGAGGAGCAGGCTGCCGAAGGCCAGCGTGTAGGCGCTCATCACCCACTGGCGATCGGCGATCGAGATGTGCAGGGCCCGCTGGGCGGACGGCAGGGCCACGATCACCACCGAGGCGTCGAGCACGATCATCAGCTGGGTCACGGCGATGACGGCCAGCGTCCAGTACCGCTTGGGGTCGGGGGCGTCGGTCTGGGGTGGGAGCGTCGGCATCAGGTCGGTCGTGGTCACTGGGTACCTCTTTTGCTGGTCTGGTGGAGCCGGGCGGGGCGGGGCGGGGCGTCGGACCGGGAAACTGGTCCTGGCCTCGGGGAGCCTGGGGGTCTACAATCGGAGCGAAGGTTCCGTTTTCATGTACTATACGGAACGTGCGTTCCGCTTGTCAACCAGATGTTGGGGGCCCAACGTCATGACGACCACGAAGACCCAACCCGCCCCGGGCGGCGAGCCGGCGGCGACCGGCGAGGGGGCCGACGCCCCCGGGGCACGGCCCATGCGCGCCGACGCGGTCAAGAACCGGCAGAGGATCCTCGAGGCGGCCGAGGCGATCTTCGCGTCAGAGGGCTTGTCGGTCCCGATCGACACCGTCGCCGAGCGGGCCGGGGTCGGGGTGGGCACCCTGTACCGCCACTTCCCCACCAAAGAGGCCCTGTTCCAGGCCATCGTGACCGCAAAGCTCGAGTACCTCCTCGACCTCGCCGAAGAGCGCGGCGGCGACGCCGATCCGGGCGAGGCACTCTTCTCCTTCCTGGCCGAGTTCGGCACCCAGGCGGCAGCCAAGCACGACCTGTTCGACGCCCTCAGCTCGGCCGGCATCGATCTCAAGTCCAGCTGCGCGGGGATGGTGGACGACATGAAGCGGAGCATCGACCTGCTCCTGCAACGGGCCGTGGCCGCGAAGGCGGTGCGGTCCGACGTCTCGACCGACGAGATGATCGGCCTCGTCGTCGGGGCCTGCCAAATGGGGGACCACACCGGGCTCGACGACGCCAGCGTGCAGCGCATGGTGGCGATCGTCTGCGACGGGCTCCGCGCGCCCGTCCGCTAGTACCGGCCCGGCAGACGCCGGGCCGGGTCGGCGATGATGCACCGATGCCAGCCGTCGATCTCCCCGGGGTGACCCTTGCCTACGACGTCTTCGGCCCGAGCGACGGTGAGCCCGTCGTCCTCGTGTGCGGGCTCAGCCAACCCGCCGTCGGTTGGCACGTCGCCATGGTGCCCGCCCTGATCGAAGCCGGGTATCGGGTCGTCACCTTCGACAACCGCGGGGTGGCGCCGTCGTCGGCTCCACCCGCTCCCTACTCGATCGACGAGATGGTCGGTGACACCATCGGACTGCTCGACCATCTGGACCTCGACGCCGTCCACATCGCTGGTTACTCGATGGGCGGATGGATCGCCGAGACCCTCGCCCACCGCCAACCCCATCGGGTTCGGTCGGCGGTCTTCATCGGCAGTTGCAACATCGGGACCTCTTGGGAGAAGGCCATCACGACCGTCGAGCGCGACCTGGCCCGGCTCGACCACGAACTGCCCCCGTGGTTCAACGCGGTCGAGACCATGCGCTATCTGCCCAACTCCGAGCTGCAACAGGACGACGTGGTCGACCTGTGGCTCTCACTGATCGGGGACCTCGAGCCGTGGCCGAACCCGGGGCGCCTCGGGCAGTACGAAGCGGCCCTGGCCTGGTCCCTCGACGTCGAGCGGGCGAAGCGGTGGCCCGACATCTCGACACCGTGCTTGGTGCTCGCCTTCGAACACGACGTCGACTCCCCCCCGGCGCGAGCGCGCCAGGCGGCGGCGATGATCCCCGGCGCCCGCTTCGTCGAGGTGCCCGGGGCCAGTCACCTCGGAGTCTTCACCCACTCCGACGCCGTGTCGGCCGCCATCGAGGACTTTCTGGGGGGCGCTACCCGAGGGGCGGGCCCACCTCGGCAATGAGGTTCTGGTAGGCCTGCTCCCCCATCGAGGTCCACATCTCGACGGCGGGCGGTGGCATGTGAGCCAACATCTGGTCGCGCTGATCCTGGCTCATTCGATCACGGATCAGCCCGAGAATGAGCCAGATCTTGTCGCCCGTGAAGCTCCCCATGGCATGCCCGGGAAGCGCTCCCCACTCCTCGAGCGACAGATGCTCCGAGGCCAGCGGGAGCACGTCGCGCTCCTCCTCGGCCAGATGCTGGCCGAGTTGTTCCCCCAGCACGCCAAGGGCGATGGCGGCGTCCTCTTGCGCTTGGGCGTTCCCACTCCCCCACGCGGCCAGCGCCGCGTCGGAACGTTGCACGAGTTCGACGACATCCTCGTGTTGCGACGCCATGTGGTCGAGCAGGTCAATCTGATCGGGGCACCGCTCGCGCAGTAACGGGAAGACCAGTTGCTCTTCGCCTTCGTGGTGCACGTGGAGAAAATCGAGCACGTTGTCGAAGTAGTTCGAGATCAGCCCGACGCGTCCGTCGTCGGACGCCCCGACGGCCCGGATCAATCGGGGAGCGCTTCCAAGCGATTCCCGCAAGGCCTGGTGCACAGCCAGCATGTCGGTCGTGTCGGGACGAGGGGCTTCGGACGGGCCGGTCATGGCAGCTCCAGTGTCTGGGACCGTTCTCGGTCGATCACACCGAGACTCTACGGACCAGCCGGACATGGTGCGGTACCGGTACCGGCCCTCGCGTCTTTCTCGTCCAGCTGCCTACCCTCACCCGATTCGTCCCGCCCTCTCAGGCGCGGGCTCACTGGGACGGCTGGGCCAGATGACCCGTCCGCGGGCGTGGACCGGCGGCCAATGATCCCGGCGCCTCACCAATGAGGGCGGTTGGGGGTCAGATCGAGCCCCTGACCTGGTTCGATGCACCCCGGGTCAAGGAGTGGGCCTCCGTTGTCGAAACCTTTCTGGAGCCCATGGCCACGACGACTGCCAACCCGCTCGGCGGCGCAATTCAGCCAGCTGAAGACGACTCGAGATCCGGCTTGGACCTCGACCCCGACCAGCGCGTCTCGAGGACGTCGACGCACCGGCATCCCGGGGTGCGACTGCTGCTCACCCTGGTGGTCCTGCTGCCCATGGTCGCCACCGGGATCCTGATCCTGTCGTCGGCCAATTCGGCGTGGCGGTTCCGCCAGAACGCCGAAGTCGTGGCCAATGACGCCACCGCGCTGCGGGTCGTCGCCAATGCCCGCGCTCAGATGAATTCGCTCGAGGTACCCCTGTCCGCGGTCTCCTACGCGGCCCAGATCGGCATCAGTGAGCCCGTCCTGAACTCGTTGCTCCACCCCGCTGTCCCCTTCACCACGCAGCTGGCGCAGGGCACGGCCACGATCGCGGGGTTCCCCACGTTCTCCTCGACAGCCACGATGCGCGCCGACGTCCGCGAGCTGCAGGCGATGATCCCCGCCGTCGCCGCCAAGACCGTCACCTTCGCCGACGTGCACTCGTTCCTCGACAAGATGGCGAGCGACATCGACAACATCTGGTACCGCGACTTCAACCGGCTGCAAGCCGACGTCGCCTCGTGGCAGCCACCGGGGACGTTCGAGGTGCATGCCTCGGCGCTGCGCCAGACCTATGAGGCCTTCCTGGCCGGTGGTCACGAGATCGACGGTGCGATCTTCGTGCTCGAGGGCATCGGACCAGCCGACGCCAAACAGGAGCTCATCCAGGCCGCCGGGGAGTACCAGATGGCCACGGGCGAATTCACCGGCCAGCTGAGCCCCAAGGCGGAGCAGGCCTGGCAGCACCTGCAGACCGATCCGTCGGACCGGGCCTTCGCGGCGACCATCAAGCAGGGGCTGAACGTCGCCCTCACCGGTGCCAAGCCACCCTTCGTCGGCAACCTCACCTTCGCAGGCTCGTCGATGGCCCCGGGCATCCACTACCTCGGGGACCTGAACAAGCTGGTGACGTCGGCCTCCCAGGACCTCAACGACACCGCACTGGCCCAGGCCGCCACCGCCACCGGCCATCTCGTCGGCGAGCTCGTCTTCCTGGCGCTGCTGGCGCTGGTGGGCATCGGGGGGGTCGTCGTCGGAGGTCGGGTGCTGACCCGACCGCTCAAGAAGCTGGCCGCGGCCGCCCTGCAGGTGCACAGCGGGGAGTTCGACCTCGAGCGGCTGCCCGATGCCGGTCCCCGTGAGGTCGTGACCACCACCGCCGCATTCAACGACATGGCGCTCACCTTGAAGGCGGTCGAGGCCAAGGCCGTGGCGCTGGCCGCCGAGGACCTCTCCGATCCCGAACTGCTCATCCCCCTGCCGGGTCGGACGGGCCACGCCTTGCAGGCATCGGTGGACACCCTCGCCGTCAGGATCCGGGAGCGGGAGCTCCAGCGCCAGCTGCTGCACGAGGCGGCCACCCACGACTCGCTCACCGGGCTGTTGAACCGCGCCGCGGTGTTCGAGTTCCTCACCCACGACGTGAGCCGGCGCCGTGAGGCGGGCGAGACCGTGGCGGTGCTGTTCATCGACCTCGACGGGCTGAAGCCGCTGAACGACACCTACGGGCACGAGGTGGGCGACACCGCCATCCTCGCCACCGGCATGGCGCTGATGCAGGCCACCAACGAGTGCGACGTGGTCGGCCGTCTCGGCGGCGACGAGTTCCTCGTCGTGCTGTGCCACGAGCACAGCTGCAACGGCGACACCGTCGTGGAGCGGATCCGCGACAGCGTGTCGCAGTGCCGGATCCCGGTCCAGGACGTGCTGGTGCCGCTCGAGGCGAGCGTGGGCGTGGCGCTGACCCAGTGCGACGGCGACACCGACCCGATGCTGCTCGTACGCCAGGCCGACGAGGCCATGTACGAGGCGAAGAAGACGGCCCGGGCCATCCGGGACCGCTTCACCGCCGCCAACAGCTGACCCGTCGCCGGTGGCGCTCCTCAGTGCCAGCAGGCGTCGGCCCCGGTGCTGTCCCTGCGGACCTCGATCCCCTCGAAGTCGGCCAGCGTGCTGATGCGGAACTGCTCGTCGCGTGCGCTCGCCCGTTGCCATCTGCTGTTCCCGGGCCGAGTAGTACCGCTCGCGGCCGTAACCGTCCCGGCGGGCGCGTAGCTCGCCACCAGGACGCGCCTCGGGGACGAGCTCGTTGTTGGCCTCGCTGTAGTGCGGCGTCAGCCCGGCGATGCACAGGGCGTCACCGGGCGCCAACTCGGCCGGGGACCACGACAACGCCGCCACCACGTCAGGGAGCACCACGCCCCGGTCGTCGGTCGGCAGCAGCTCGTCGACCCCGGTTGCGAACCAGACGCACCCCGATGTGGTGGAGCACTCGTCGATGGCGACCAGCACCGACATCACCCGCGAGGCCCCCGGATAGGCAGCCAGGTCCTGATGGGGACTGAACCCCGCCCCTCCGGGCTGCTTGTAGTTGATCTTGTCCTTGAAGCCGGTCACCCCGACTCCGAGCGCGGTTGCCGCCACCGCCGCCAGCGGCCCGCGGGCCAGCCCGCGAACCCGGGGTGACAGGCCGAGACGTTCTCGGTCCGGCAGATGGCCTCTCCCCGGGTCGTGCGCTCCGCGTACTGCCCCCAACGGTGGCTCCCCGCCGGCCACGCCTCGACGTCGGTCGTCCACGCCTGCATGGCCACGAGGTCGTCGCCGGTGACGACGGCGCGCACCGACGGGCGACACGGCGCTCACGTCGGCTGCGCTCCCGCCGGCGGCAGAGCCCCGGACCTCGCCGCCACGGCTCGGAGCACCGGCACCCAGGCGTCGAGGGTCGCCACGGGCGCACCCGGCACCTTGGCGGCGTCGTCGGCGCGGCGCAGTGCCACGGCGTCAGCGGCGTAGGGAGACGACAGGAACGACGACAGCTCGTCGGTCCCGAGTGCTCCTCCTTGGACGGCGAGGGTGCGCGTGCTCTCGGGCGAGAGCCGCGACCGGTACGAGCCGTCGGTGGCGACGAGGTAGCGCTTGGCGGGCACGTGCGCCTCGACCAGACCCGCCACCCGGTCGCCGAGGAGGTCCCGGATCCGTTCGGCGCCCAAGCCACCCGTGGTCCTCGTCGGGCCCGAAGCGGTGGCCGATGTCGTGGACCAGCCCGGCCAGCTGCAGCTCGGGGTCGTCGGGACGGGTGCGGGCCAGCTCGAACGCGCACTGCAGGCCATGGTCGAGCTCGCTCAGCCCCTCGGTCTCCTCCGAGGGCTCCGATGCCATCGAGGCGAGCAGCGCCAGGAGCTCGGGAAGCGTCACGACACGGCGCCGGGGACACGGCCGATCCCGCCGTCGTAGAGCAACATGTCGCTGAGCGTACGGTCGGCAGTGGCGCGATCGCCACGTCAGCATGGACTGGGCGTGCTCGAGCACCACGGCCGGGTCGGTGATCTCGGTGCCCCACCCCGGGTCGGCTGCGAGGTCGAAGCACCGCCACGAGCCGTCGCCGTACTGCACGTAGGCGACGACGTCCGAGCGCACCACGGCGAGGTGCTTGGACTCGAGGCGGCGGTCCCACGGCCAGGGGTGCGGGCCCCGGAAGATGTACTCCCAGCGCCAGTCGTACTCCCAGTGGGCCGCGTCGCGCCACCACGGTGGCTGCTCGCCAGCGAGGAAGGGGGTGAGCGGCATGCCGTCGCACTGGGCGGGGACGTCGACGCCGATGGCCTCGCAGATCGTCGGGAACACGTCGACGTTCTCGGTGAACGCTCGTGACCACCTTGCCGTGGGTGTCGGGGTGGCGCGGGTCGCGCACGATGCCGGGGATGCGGTAGCTCGACTCGAACGGCCCGCCCTTGCCGAGCGTCGCCTGGTCGCCGAGCTGCTCGCCGTGGTCGGAGGTGACCACCACGAACGTGTCGTCCCACATCCCGAGGGCCCGCAGCGCGTCGAGGACCCGCCCCAGCTGCTCGTCGACGTCGGAGATCATGCCCAGGTACTGGGCCTGCAGCGCCCGGAGCGCACCCTCGTCGCCCGGGGCGGGCTGGGCGGCCAGCCGACCGCAGAAGGGCATAGGCCGCGCCGGCGACGCCAGCGGGGCGGCGAGCGCGTCGGGGTCGTAGGCCGCGCGACCAGTGCCCGGCCGCGGCGTAGGGCGGGTGCGGGCGCCAGTAGCTGGCGTGCGCGAACCACGGGCCGTCCTGGCGCTCGAGCCAGGCGATGACCGCATCGCTCAGGAACGCGGACACGCCGTGCTCGGCCGGGCGGTCGGGCTCGGTGGCCAACGCCGCCGTCCCCGTCGGCGGGGACGTCGTAGCCGAGCTCGCCGAGCCACGCCACGCCAGGCGTCCTGCTCGTCGGGAAGGTCGAGGCCCACGTCGAAGCCGGGCGGGAATCCCTGGTAGGTCGACAGCCGGCGGTCGTCGGGCCCCGTGGCGGTGCGGGGATCGATCCCCTGGTCGGCGTAGCCGAAGACGGTCGGGGCGTAGCCGGCCCGGCGGGCCGCCCGGGCCACGTTGTCGAAGCGGAAGTCGAGCGGGGTGCCGTTGCCCACCACCCGGTTGTTGAGCTGGTAGGTGCCGGTGTAGAGGCAGGCCCGACCCGGGCCGCACGGGAGCGGCCTGGCTGTAGTGGCGGGCGAGGCGGACGCCTTCGCCCGCCAGCCGGTCGAGGTGCGGGGTCCGCACCACGGGGTGCCCGGCCGCCGAGAGGCAATCGCCGCGGAACTGGTCGAGGGTGACGAGAAGAACGTTCATCGCTGTGTTGCCAAGCCCCCCTTCTCGACACGCCGACGGTCGACGCGCCGACGCATCAGGCGCTGACCGGAACCTCGAGTCTCAGGTCGGTCCGGCTCCGGCCGCGGCAGCCGTCGAGCGGCGGCCCGCTCGGCCCGATGGGCGTTGGCCCATCCCGGGCCCCGCACGATGTAGGACAGCCGCTCGCGCCAGCTGGTGGAGGCGGCCACGTCGCGCAGCATCGACGCGTACTCGTGGGTGGCGATCCGCCCGGGCTGGAACGTGTTGATGTTCTTGGTGAGGCCGTAGACGACCCGGTCGCCTTCGGGCTCGAAGGTGCCGAAGAGCCTGTCCCACAGGATCAGGATGCTGCCGTGGTTGCGGTCGAGGTACTGGCGGTTCGATCCGTGGTGGACGCGATGGTGCGACGGGGTGTTGAGGACCTCCTCGGCCGGGCCGAGGGCTCCCGATCGTCTCGGTGTGGATCCAGTACTGGTAGAGCAGGTTCACGCCGCGGGCCGTCTCGACCAGCCCCGGCCGGATGCCGAACAGGCACAGCGATCCGAAGGGCACGAACGTCCCGAAGGCCTCGGCCACGGGCTGGCGCAGCGCGGTGGACAGGTTGTAGTGCTCGCTCGAGTGGTGCACGACGTGGATCGCCCACATGTACCGGCTGGTGTGCATGAAGCGGTGGTCCCAGTAGTAGAGGAAGTCCCACGCCGCGATGGCCGCCGCCACCGCCAGCGCGCCCGGTCCCGAGGTCGGGCACGATCCGGCGCCGCCACAGCCGCTCGGGCGTGGTGCGCGACGCCCACGTGGTGGTGATGGCCACGCCGCCCGCCACCACCGCCGTCACCCCACCGACGCCGAGACCCGACGCGCCGCCCGGGCCACGGCCGGGTGCGCCCCGGCGCCCCGAGCCCCGGCGCCCGGCTCGGGGGCGAGGCCCTCAGCCGCCATCCGTCTCGTCACGGCGTCGGCGACCGTCGTGGCCGCGGCCGCCCCGAGGGCCCCGACCACGACGGCCTCGCCCGTAGCGGCCCCGGCCCGGGGTGAACGGCGCCAGGAGCTTCGGCCCCACGCAACGGGGCCACCAGACTGCCAGCCCCATGGCCAGGCTGGCCAGGGTGTCGCGCTTCTCGTAGTCCCCGGCCGTGGGCCCGCTTCGGGCGGCCCGGCGCCGCAGCCAGAAGTACTCCCCCGCCATGGTGGCGAAGTAGAAGGGGACGGCGAGGACCGTCAGGTCCCGGCCCGCCCTCGGTCCCGGCCGTGGCGTGGGCGAGGGACCATCCGAGCGGGAACGGCGACGACGCATCCGGACCATTGTCGTGCACCGGCCCGGGGCCGTCGACCCCGGGGCCGTCCCCGCTCCTCCCCGGCGCGAGCGAAGAGCGTCAGCCCGCCGATCGAGGCGCGAGGTCGCCCCGGGCGGGGCCGGCCAGGCCGTACAGCAAGAACGTGCACAGCTCGTCGGCCGCTTCGTGGCGCGGTGGCGGCCGGGGATCTCCGGCCCGCACCGACATGGCGCCGTAGAGCTGTTGGCCGACGAAGGTCATGGCCTTGTCGGCGTCGAGCAGCCGGAAGTCGCCCGAGCGCGTGCCCTGCTCGATCACGTCGTGGATGAGCCCGGCGACGTCGAGCCCGATGAGCTCGAGCTCGGCACCCACCGTCGAGGCCACCTGGCTCGGCACGCCCTGGGTGGCGAGGGCCAGACGGAAGAAGGCGGGGTTGTCGTCGATGCGCTCGAGCATGCCGAGCACGAGCGTGCGGAGCCGTTCCACCGGGGAGCCGTCGCGCTCCCACGAGGCCACCACGGCGTCGAGGAGCAGGGTGTGCATGCGCTGGAGGCACGCCCGCAGCAGCTCGTCGCGATTGGCGAAGTAGACGTACAGCGTGGACCGGGCCACGCCGGCCTCGGCGGCGATCTCGTCCATGGGGACCTCGGTCGTGCCCCGCTCGCCGAACAGGCGCCGCGCCACGTCGATGATCTGGTCGCGGCGGAAGTCCCGGATGAGCGCCTTGAGCTCGGCCGGCGAGGAGCGGGGCACTCAGCGGGCCCGCGACGCGGCTCGGTGGGCGAGAACGCCACGGGGAGATGCTTCACCCCGTTGATGAAGTTCGACTGCAGGCGCTCCACCGGGCCCGTTCACGTGGATGTCGGGAAGACGGTCGAGGAGGTGCTCGAACATCACGATGATCTCCATGCGGGCCAGGTTGGCCCCCAGGCAGAAGTGGGGTCCCCCACCCCCGAACGCCATATGGGGATTGGGTTTCCGGCCCATGTCGAATCGATCGGGGTCCTCGAACACCGTCTCGTCCCGGTTGGCCGAGGTATGGAAGAAGACGACCTTGTCCCCTTCTTTGATCGGTCTGGCCGCCGATCTCGACGTCCTCGGTGGCCTGGCGGCGGAAGTTCATGACGGGGGTGACGAAACGGAGCATCTCCTCCACCGCGCCGAGGCAGGAGGGTCCGGTCGTTGCGCAGCCGTTCCCACTGGTCGGGGAACTGCGAGAACGCCACCATGGCCCCCGACATCAGGTTGCGGGTGGTCTCGTTGCCCGCCACCGCCAGCAGCATGAAGAAGAGGTCGAGCTCGAGCTCCGACAGCTGCTCCCCGTCCAGCTCGACCTGGGTCAGGACGCTCATCAGGTCCGCACCGGGATCGGCGCGCTTCGTGCTCGTAGAGCTCGGCGGCGTAGCCGAACAGCTCCGTTGCCGCCAACGCCGCGTTCTCCTCGGCGACGGCCTGGGCGCCCTGGTACTCGGCGTCGTCACGTCCGATCATCCGGTTCGACCAGTCGAACATCTTCGACCGGTCCTCGGCGGGAACCCCGAGCAGCTCGGCCAGGACGACGAGGGGGAGCTCGGCGGCGACGTCGATGACGAAGTCGGCCGACCCGGACTCAGCAGATCCGGTCGATGATGTCGTCGGCCACACTCGTGGATGCTCTGCTGCAGCTCCCCGATCATGCGGGGGGTGAAGCCCTTGTTGACGAGACGGCGGTACCGGGTGTGCACCGGGGGGTCCATCGTCACCATCATCAGGCGTTGCTGCTCGAGCTGGTCCTCGGGTGTCTCCCACAGGAACGTGCCCTTGCGGTAGGACGAGAAGCGCTGGGCGTCGCGGTTGACGGTGACGCAGTCCTCGTGGCGGGTGATGGCCCAGAAGCCGGGCCCGTCGGTCTCCTCGTGCCAATAGGCGGGAGCATTGCGTCGGAGATAGGCGAACCACTCGTAGGGGACGCCGGTGACGAAGTTCCGGGAATCGGTGAGGTCGATCGGGGCGGGATCCATTCGGACGGCACCTCCAGAGAATCAGACACGATGTCCGATTAATTGGAGGTTACGTCCAGCGACCCCCGACGTCAACGCACCGGCGGGGCGTCCCGGGCAAACAATGGCTCTCAGCTGGACAAGTACCACCACGCCGGACGACAGTGGCGCCGTCATGGTGGGGGCCACGTCTGTCGATCGCGACAGGACAGGATTGCGGTGACCGGGCACATCTTCGGTGCCCTGGGCCTGCTGGCGGTGGTCGGCGCGGGCGGCACCCTCTGGCTCCTGGTCCGGGACGGACGCGGCCGGAGCCGTCCCTCGAGCGCCCGGGCCCTGCGCGTCGCCACCACGCTCAGCACCCTCGTCATCCTCGCCACGGTGGCCTTCTTGCGCCCCTGGTACTGGGACCTCGCCATCGCCGTCGTCGTCGTGGCGGCATGGCGCTGCTTCCTCGCGCTCGTCGGGGCCCTCGAGCGCCGGCGCTCCCCCGCCAGCTGGGGGGCGATCGCGGTCGCCTTGGCGTCGGTGGTGCTCGGCTCGGCGCTCGTGATGCTCGGCGCCACCGCGGCGGCGGTCGATGGGGCCGCGCTGGCGGGCGGCACGCCCGTCCCGGTGGCACACGACCGCCAGGTCCTGGCCCATCCCGTGCTCTATCAGGTGTTCTGGGGACCGTCGTGGGACGGCGGCGGGGCCACGCCGGCACTGGCCCAGGCCGCGGCGTTCCAGCACGCCCTCTCCACCTCGCAGTGGGCGGCGGCCGTCGTCGGGTCGGGGTACGGGGTGGGATCGCTGAGTTCCGGCGGCTGTTGGATCGACCCGGCCGCGCCCGCCTCGTCGGAGCCGGCCTCGAGCACGTCGTCGGGGCCCTTCCCCGCCGAGCTGCGCCGGGTCCTGTACGGCCACGCCCACCTGGATCCCTGCCCGGGCTTCACCGCCACGGAGGTGCCGAAGACCTTGCCTCCCGACGCCGTCGTCGCTCTGTGGCTCGACCCCGGTGTCCCCTATCAACTGGGCGGGGTGTCCGCCCACAGCGCGGTGTCGTGGACGGGCCGCCCCGACGGGCTGGCCACGATCGCCTTGACCGGCGGGTTGGCGCACTGGGGACAGCCGTCGTGTGCGGCGAGCCCGTCGTGCCGTTCGGTGCCCGGCTTCGCCTCACCCACCTACGCGCTGTCGCACGAGCTCGTCGAAGCCGTCACCAATCCCTTCGGTCACGGGTGGTTCGCGGACGTCCCCCTGCGGTGGGCGGCGCGCTACTTCCTCTCGCACGGGCCGACGTCGTTGCTCAGCACCGCCCCCGCCTTCGAGGGTGAGGTGGCCGACCTGTGCGAGCCGGGGCAGCCCGGCGCACCCCGCACGGTGGTGGCGACGCTCGGGGCGCGCCACATCCCGGTGGCCGACTTCTACCGGCCCGGGACCGGGTGCGTCTCGTGATCCACACACGACGCTGACCACGACACACGGGGGCTGAAGCAACCACCGCGCCCGTACCCACGCGTTGATCCCGAGACGCGCGGTGCCAACGGTCCACGGCCCCGAGCGGCCCGCAGGTGAGAATGGGCTCGTGCCGACCCTCTCCCAGGTGGCGACGAACGTCCGGAGGACGCTCGTCGAGCAGTGGCGCCCGGTGGTGATGCCGACGTTGGCTCTCTGGGTCATGGCGGCGGCGGTGTCGACGACGCTCCTCCACCCCTTCGACGTCCTCGAGTACGAGCGCTACGCCCATGCGGCCCTCCATGCCCCGCTGTTCCACCGGTTCCCGCTCGAGTACCCCGCCCCCGCCCTGGTGCTGTTCCTGCTCCCCCTGGTCCTCCCGCTCTCGTATCCATGGGCCTTTACCGTGTTGGTGGCCGTCGCCCTGGTGGTCCTGGTGACGAGCTACGAACGCGCCGGCCTGCCCGGGTGGGACACCCGCGCCGCCGGGCGCCTGATCATCTACCTGGCGCTGGGCGCGGTCATGGTCGTCGCCGGCCGCTACGACATCTTCGCCACCCTGGCCGCCTTCTTGGCGCTTCGAGCGGCGAAGCACGACCGCTGGGGGCCGGCCTGGACGTGGAGCACCATCGGGTTCGCGCTCAAGCTCTTTCCCGGCGCCTTCTGGCCCGTGTTCCTCATCGCCGAGTGGCGCCGTACCGGGCGCGTCCCGGTGCGGAGGCTGTGGTGGATGGCGTGGCGGGGTGGTGCTCGTCGCCGCGCTCCCCGCCCTCCTCAATCACGGCGCCGCCCTCAACGTCCTGCGCTACTACCTGCACCGCCCCACCGAGGACGGGAGCGTCCCGGCCGGCCTGTCGGTGCTGCTCGACTGGCACGGCACCAATTGGGTCGCAACGTTCCACAGCGTCAACGTCGTGAGCGCCATCACGGGCAAGCTGTCGGTGGGCTTCGAGCTCGCCGGGGTCGGTGCGTGCGTGTGGGTGTGGTGGCAACAGGCCCGGGGGCGCCTTCCCATCGAGGCGGCGTGCCTGGCCACGCTCACGTTCGTGCTGCTCGGGTCCAAGGTGTTGTCGGCGCAGTACCTGATCTGGCTGATGCCCCTGTGGTCGCTCTACCGGCTCCGGGTGACGTGGCTTCTCGCCGCGGCGGCGAACCTCATCGTGTTCCCCTACGTGGTGTCGGCCCAGGGATTCGGGTACCTGCCCGGGCACGCCTTCGCCGTCGGCCTGACCCTCACGTTCTTCGCCCGCGACGTGCTCATCGCAGTGGGCACCGTGGCCTGGCTGCGGGCCGCGTTGGTCTCCCGAGACACCCCGCACGGAGAGAGCCGGCCTGGTGCTCACGGCCTGACGTCGCCGGTGATCGTTCGATGCTAGGGGCTCTCGACCGGGTCCTGGCTGGTGGCGGTCATGTTGTAGCTGAGGCCGAAGGGTGCCGCGATGCCCTTGGGCCTCGTACATCAGTGTCACGGTGGCGGTCGTGGGGGCAGCGCAGGTCCCTCCGCAGGTGACGGTGATGGTGGCGTCACCGGCGACGGGGGTCTGAGTCAGCTGAGTGGCGGTGGACGCTCGTGGCACACAGGGGATTCGGGTTGACCGTCACGAGGGGGGCGGCACCGGCCACGGCCTTCTCGATCGAGGTGGGCGTGCCGGACTCGCAGTACTGGTTGGGCGCGTCCTGGACGACGAGATTCGACTCGATCGAAGCCATCCTCGCCCCGGCCGTGGCACCGTCGTGCAGGGACGCGTTTTGGAAGGCGAGGTAGGAGCCCGAGATCAACCCGAAGATCACCAGGAAGACCAGCGGCGCCACCAGCGCGAACTCGACGAGCGTTGCGCCCGTCTCGTCGCCGCGACCCACCCCGAATCTCGCCCGCACCGGCGTCATCCGATCAGCGACAGGCTGCTGCTGCCGGGCACCTGGTAGGGCTGGCCGAGGATGGTGATGTTCGGTGCTCCCGTCGGTGTTGAAGTCATCGACGATGGCAGTGCCGTTGAGCGTGACCGAGCCCGCCGAGGGACTGCCCCGGGGCGAGACGCCCAACCCGCCCCGAAGCCGGTCTGGAGGGTGCCCCCGGCGTAGAAGGGGATCCCGCCGCCTTCGCCGTCCCAGTAGTCCTGAGGGGAGCTTGCCCCGTAGTTCGCCAACGATGCGTTGTAGACGACGCCGGTGAGCGTGATGGTGGCCGCGTCGCCCGGCTCGGCGTCGAACCCGTAGTTGGTCTGGGTGTCGGGGTCTTGGTAGAGCACGATGCCCGGTGAGCCGTCGACTCCCGCATACGGTCCCGGTGGTCGGGCCCGTCAGGTTCACCTGCGCGCCGGAGGCGCCGCCGATGATGAGCCGAGAAGTTGTTGCCCGTCCCCGTCATCGAGGAGTCAGTGGTATCCGAGACGGGTGTGTCGCCGAAGGCTTTGACCCCGTACGTCGTCGGGCTGGTTCCGCCACATGCGTGTCGACGACGTCTCGACTTCCGGGACGCCGTTCGACCCACTGGCCGCGCTGGTAGGGTGCCGGACGGCAGGCACGGGGCGCCGTTGCCGGGACCGCTGGCCACGAAGGACGCCCCCGGCGCCCGAGCACCGGGCACGTTGCCGGCCACCGGATAGGGGTTCTGGGTGGCGAGCACGACGTTGCTCCCCGTGACCGTGGCGCCCGCGGCCGGGTTGATCCACAGGCCCTGCGTCGAATCGGTAGATGCCCGGGTATGGCACCTCTCCGCCGCCGAATCCCGAGCAGTCCTGGAAGTTGGCGGATCCGGTGATCTCGACCGGGTTCGTGTAGTCGCCCGGGAGCAGCTCCGTGACGCCGCCCACCACCTGGGTCGCCGGGTTGACCTGGCGCGGTCAACCCGGGACAGGCGATGTTGGTGTTGGGGTCGAGCGGGCTCGCCGGTGCGTCCGCGGCCCCCAGCGGGTCGGTGATCTGCGGCGAAGGTGTTGGTCGATGCGTTGTAGTCGACGGTGACCGACCCGCGCGTGATTGGGGGCGCACGAAGCTTGGACGTTCGGCAAGGTGGCGCCGGGAGTCGGTCGGGCCGGTCGCACTGCTCCCGGGCTGCACCCCTTGGCGCCTGGAAGCACCGGTCCAGCGGCCACAGGGATTCGCCGATGTACGTGCTGTTCACGGTGTCGATGGTGCCGTAGACGTACAGGTTGCTGTCGGTCTTGGCGTCGATGCCGTCGTCCCACTGCGAACCGTCCGTACGGAACTGGTCCACGGTTGCTGGGCCACGTCCGTGTTGAGGAAGATGGTCCCCGCGACCACGAAGGTCCCGGTCCCGCCACCGAGGATCTCGTGGGGTCCGACCTTGTTGAGCGCCAGGATGCCGATGGGGGGCCCTTGGCAACGTTGCCGACCGAGCCCGAGGCGAATCCATTCAGCTGGTGGATGCCGAAGATCCCGGCGAAGAACGGTGTCCACTTCGGGGTGGCGTTCACGTTCACCCCGCACGCACCGGGGGGCGGGTTGGTGGGCCCCGTGTTGGACGGTGAAAGTCCCGATCGACTTTCCCCTCCGAGTTCAGGAACTGGGCCTTCCATGCCGTCCCGATGCCCGACCCGTTGTCGTCGACGAGCTTCTGGACGATCATGGCGATCTGCTGGGTGGTCGGGCGACGTCGTCCCGTTGCAGTAGGTCGAGCTGTTGAGCTGCTGCGCGGCGGCGAAGGCGGCGAAGTCGGCCGCGTTCTGGGCCCTGCGGTTCTGGACGAACCCATAGCCGCCGTCGAGGGCGATGGCGATCATGCCGAGCAGGATCACCATGGCGAGGGCGAAGATGATCAGCACGACGCCGCTCTCGCTGTCCTCTCGTTTGCGGCCGATCGACGTCATGCGTACCTCGCAGTGGCGTGGGTGGTCACGGGGAAGCTCCCGACGAAGGGCACGAAGCTGACCGACGAGTGGGAGATCGTGACGTGACGATGCTGATCGTGACGTTGGCCGAGATCGTGTCGGTCTGCGTGGTGATGCTTACGTAGTTGTTGGCGCCGGAATTGCTGCTCTGGAACGTGCCCGTGGCGGACCTTCTTCGGCGTTGATGGCGGTCGTGGCGTCGGCCAGGGCCTGGCTCTGGGTCATGGCGGGATGGCTCGAGGACGCAGTCAGGTCGTTGGCCGCGACGATGGCGCCGGCGCGGGCCGCGCTCGTCAGGCGGATGGACTCCTGCATGCCGTTCCAGCCGTTGAAGGCGGCACCGAGCAGCAGCATGACGAGCGGGATTACGAGGGCGAGCTCGACGAGAGCCGTTCCTGTTTCGTCATGACACCGGCTTCCACGACGGGCGCGGTCAAGGTGTGTTGACATTCAGTCCTCCGGCCGTTGTGCCGGCGGTGGTGGACTTCGAGCGTTTCGCGGTCGTGGTCGTTGTCGTCGCCGGGACCGTCGTGGCCGGCGTCCCCGTCACCCCCGTCGTCGAGGCGGGGATGAGGTTCGAGCTGTTGATGGTGGTGGGTGCCGTGGGCGGGTTGCCGGCCGCCTCGAGGGCGAGGTAGATGCCCCCCGTCACGCCACCACCGTCGCTGTCGGCCAGCGCGATGCGGGCCGCCGCGGCCGGGGTGACGGCGAAGGTGATCACGTTGCTCGTCGTCGAGGCGGTGGTCTGGGTCCCGCTCGGGGTGGTGCCCGGGGCCGGCACCAAGGTGGTGCCCACGGCGAGGACCGGCACCTGCTGGTACAGGGTGGTCTCCTGGTTGCCATTGATGTCGAGCAGGATGTCGACCTTGTCACCGGGCTGGATCAGGCCGGCCACGGCGTGGACCTGGTCGACCGACACCGAGATGGCGACGTCGCCCTGGGGCACGGTCTCCGCCGCCACGCTGGCGATGGTGTCGGGGGCCACGAACATCCCGCTCACGACGATCTCGCCCACGGGCAGGTTGGTGTTGGCTGCCTCGGTACGGATCGAGGACAAGTTCGTGATCGCCGAGGCGGGCCGGAACTCGGCCGGGATCTTCTTCTGCTGGAGGTACCCGCCGTTGGCGGCGTCGACGCCGGACAGCGTCCGGGGAATCGGCTTGGCGATCACGTACGCGTTCACCAGCTTGGCGTTGTGATAGGCGTTGTTCTGAGCGTTGTTCAGGAAGACGTAGCTCAGCACCGAGGCCACCACCCCGACCGCGACGGCGACGGCGACCACAACCGTCCGCTTGGAAGTCATCCGTGTCCCCCTCTAGGCGAGCCAGTGCCGATCCGGCGCTCGAAGTTCGTGCTTCTGCGCTCTGTGTATCGGCGCCTCGCGACGTCAACCGAAGTGTCGATTGCAGCCCAGTGTGCGCGACGGCCCGGTCCTTGACAATGACCAGGGAGACAAATGAGTCGCAGGTCCTACCCCCCATTTCGGGTTTGCGCCGACCACTCTCGAGCCGTGATCGAGCAGCCATTCCGTGGCGCCCGAAACCTGCTCGCGTGAGCCTCGGAACGAATCGGAGTGGAATTGTGTCGCGAGTCCTATTGCCAGCCGTGGGCTCGATCTGCTTTGGAGGGCCTACCTGCTCGTCACGACCTCGGACCACGTCCCGGTGTTGAAGAGGTGCGGGGAGCCGCTCCCGTCGACAGACACGCTCCAGGTGTCGGTGACGAGCGGTGCCCCGTTGGCGATGCTGGGGGTGGCGGCACTGAGCGGGTTGAGCGACGCGATCGAACCGTCGGCGAGGACCCCGTAGATGATGGTGCTGTCGGTCAACCACTCGACACGATCCGGAGGGTGAGCGCGGCGACGACGCACAGACCCACTGCCGCGCCCGAGGCGACCCACACCGCCCGCAGCTGGTCGCGACGGCCCTGGGTGTGCAGAGGGCGATTGCTCCGAGGAGCACGAAGGTCTCGAGGCCCTGGCGCAGGCCGATCACGAATGACGCGAACACGAGGGCTCCTAGGTTCCCGTCGTCGGCTCGCCGTGCCCACCGGAGGCGGGGACGGGACGGACGTCACGGGCACCGGGGACGCCCCCGGGGCGGGCCCGGGGTGAGACGGGCGCGGGAAGGCTCCGTGGGTCTCCCCACCCCCGCCGACAGCTCGGGTTCCGTCCTCCTCCGCGCACCACAGACCACCTTGTCGGGACCTCCCGTTCCATCGGCGCGGCGGCGATGCCCCCTCGGGCCGGTGGGCGGGGCTCGCGCCGGGTCGGGATGACCCGGAACTTGATAGGACTTCCGACACATTTCGGCCCAGGTCAGAAACCCCAAATGGGGGGTAGGACCTGCGACTCATTTGTCTCCCTGGTCATTGTCAAGGACCGGGCCGTCGCGCACACTGGGCTGCAATCGACACTTCGGTTGACGTCGCGAGGCGCCGATACACAGAGCGCAGAAGCACGAACTTCGAGCGCCGGATCGGCACTGGCTCGCCTAGAGGGGGACACAGATGACTTCCAAGCGGACGGTTGTGGTCGCCGTCGCCGTCGCGGTCGGGGTGGTGGCCTCGGTGCTGAGCTACGTCTTCCTGAACAACGCTCAGAACAACGCCTATCACAACGCCAAGCTGGTGAACGCGTACGTGATCGCCAAGCCGATTCCCCGGACGCTGTCCGGCGTCGACGCCGCCAACGGCGGGTACCTCCAGCAGAAGAAGATCCCGGCCGAGTTCCGGCCCGCCTCGGCGATCACGAACTTGTCCTCGATCCGTACCGAGGCAGCCAACACCAACCTGCCCGTGGGCGAGGTCGTCGTCGAGCGGGATGTTCGTGGCCCCCGACACCATCGCCAGCGTGGCGGCGGAGACCGTGCCCCAGGGCGACGTGGCCATCTCGGTGTCGGTCGACCAGGTCCACGCCGTGGCCGGCCTGATCCAGCCCGGTGACAAGGTCGACATCCTGCTCGACATCAATGGCAACCAGGAGACCACCCTGTACCAGCAGGTGCCGGTCCTCGCCGTGGGCACCACCTTGGTGCCGGCCCCGGGCACCACCCCGAGCGGGACCCAGACCACCGCCTCGACGACGAGCAACGTGATCACCTTCGCCGTCACCCCGGCCGCGGCGGCCCGCATCGCGCTGGCCGACAGCGACGGTGGTGGCGTGACGGGGGGCATCTACCTCGCCCTCGAGGCGGCCGGCAACCCGCCCACGGCACCCACCACCATCAACAGCTCGAACCTCATCCCCGCCTCGACGACGGGGGGCTGACGATGAGCGATTCGACCAGCAACGAAGACGTCGTCATCGGTGTGGTGGACCCCGACGGCGTCGTCCGGGGCGTCCTCGTCGACCACGTCCGCGAGCTCGACAGCACCGTCGTCGGGTACGAGAACCTGGCCGCCTTCACCGAGACCGTCGATGCCATGCGTCCCGGGGTCGTCGTGTTCGGTCCCTCGGAGTCACCCGATGTGGTGATCACCCAGGTCGCCGGGCTCATGGCCTTCCGGCCCGGGTGCAGCGCCATCATGGTCGTCTACGAATTGACGGCCGGGGTCCTCCAGCAGGCGATCCGGGCCGGGGTCGACGACGTGGTAGCGGTCTCGGCCGAGGACGCCGAGCTCCTCGACGCCATCGCCCGCGCCTCGTCGCGCGTGCTGGCCCGGGGGCCCGCACCGAGCTCACCCCAGTCCACGGCCTCCCCCCAGACACCGGGGCGGGTCGTGTCGGTGTTCTGCACCAAAGGCGGCACCGGCAAGTCGGTCGTGGCCATCAACCTGGCCGTGGCCCTGGCCAAGCGGACCATCCAGCCCGTCGTGCTCGTCGACGCCGACCTGCAGTTCGGTGACGTGGCCCTCATGCTCCAGCTCCAGCCCACCCACACCATCGCCGAAGCTGTCCAGGCCGGCGACCGGCTGGACGGGAGCCTGCTCGAGAACCTCCTCCTGCGCCACCCGCCGAGCGGCCTACTCGTGCTGGCGGCCCCGACCGAGCCCAGCTCCGCCGATCAGATCGGGCGCGCCGATCTGGCCCGGATCCTCAACATCCTGCGGGAGCGGTGTGCTTATGTCGTGGTCGACACGTCGGCCAACTTCGCCGAGGTCACCCTGGCCGCCATCGAGTCGTCCGACGACATCCTGGTGATGGCGGGGCTCGACGTGATGAGCCTCAAGAGCGCCCGCATCGGGCTCCAGACCATGCGCGTGCTCGGCATCCCGTTCTCGCGGGTCAAGTTCGTGCTCAACCGGGCCAACACCCGGGTCGGGCTCACCGAGGCCGACGCCGAGCGGGCGTTGCAGCTCAAGGTGGACGCGGCCCTGCCGAGCGACATCCTGGTGGCGGAGTCGGTCAACCGCGGCGTCCCGGTGGTAACGAGCGCGCCCCGATCGAAATTCGCCAAGAGCATCGACGGCTTGGCGGACATGCTCATGCAAGCTGCGTCGGATCCGGCGCAGACCCGACAAACCGTGTGAGGGGAACGTCATGACCCTTTCCGACCACCTGCGCAGCGCCGGCACCTTCCTGACCTCCGAGGAGGCGCGGTCCCGGCTGCTCGAGGAAGTCCACCTCCGCGTGCACCAACGCCTCATCGAGGAGCTCGGCCCCGAGCTGTCCCAGGGCCGGCTCACCGCCAAGGACCTGCGGCCGCGGGTCAATGCCCATCTGCAGGCCGCCCTGGCCGACGAGACCACGCCCCTTAGCCTGGCCGACAAGGCCCGTCTCGGCGAGGACATCGCCAACGACATCCTCGGCTACGGCCCCATCCAGGGCTACCTCGAGGACCCCGAGGTGTCCGAGGTCATGGTCAACGGGCCCGACAAGGTCTACATCGAGCGCAAGGGCAAGATCGAGCGGACGCCCACGAGCTTCATCGACGAGACTCACCTCCGGCGCGTCATCGACAAGATCGTGGGTGAGGTCAGCCGGCGAGTCGACGAGGCGTCACCGATGGTCGACGCCCGGCTACCCGACGGCTCCCGGGTCAACGCCGTGATCCATCCCCTCGCCTACGGGGGGCCGTTCCTGACCGTCCGAAAGTTCTCCAAGGACCCGCTCCAGGTCGAGGACCTCGTCCAGAACCTGACCATCACCTCGGCCCTGGCCCGGTTCATCGAGGCGTGCGTGGTCGGCAAGATGAACATCATCGTGTCGGGAGGTACCGACACCGGTAAGACCACGCTGCTCAACGTCCTGTCGGGGTTCGTCCCCAACGACGAGCGCATCGTCACCATCGAGGACTCCAAGGAGCTCCAGCTCCGACAGGAGCACGTGGTGTCGCTCGAGTCGCGCCCACCCAACATCGAGGGACGGGGCGAGATCACGATCCGCGACCTCATGCGCAACTCCCTGCGTATGCGGCCGGACCGGATCATCGTCGGTGAGTGTCGTGGCGGCGAGGCCCTCGACATGCTCCAGGCCATGAACACCGGTCACGACGGCTCGCTCACCACGATCCACTCCAACAGCCCGCGCGACACATTGTCCCGTGTCGAGACCATGACCCTGATGGCCGGCTTCGACCTGCCCATCCGGGTCATCCGCGAGCAGATGGCCTCGGCCATCGACCTCATCGTCCACCTGACGCGCATGCGGGACGGGACCCGTCGCGTCACCCACGTCGCCGAGGTCCAGCACATGGAGGGCGAGGTCGTGATCACCCAGGACCTGTTCATGTTCGACTACTCCATGGGTGTCGACGAGGACGGCCGGTACCGCGGCACCCTCAAGTCGATGGGAATCCGCCCCCAGTTCACCGACAAGCTCGAGGACGCCGGTGTGAAGCTCGACGCCGATCTCTTCCAGGTCGAGGAGCTCTCCCGCATGCGAGTGGCCCGGCGATGAAGTTCCTGATCGCCTTCCTGATGTTCCCCGCCGCCGGGCTGTTGACGTGGGGCGTGATCACCCTCGTCGGGCGCGAGCGGAACCGGCACCTGCACGAGGCGCTGGCCCCGTACTCGGTGGGGACGTTGCGCGACACGCGCGTCACCGCCACCGCGGCAGGGGCGGGCACGCCCGAGCTCGTGAAGTCCCCGTTCCTCCAGCGCGCCGTGGCGGCCGTCGCCGACGTGGCGACACGTCGGGGCGTGCTGCAGTACCTGAAGCGCCTCCTCGACCAGGCCGACCTCCCCCTGCGTCCGGCCGAGGGGCTGTTCGTCTACCTCATTGGCATCGTGGTGGGCGGCGCCCTCGGACTGCTGCTCGGCAACGCCATCTGGGGCCTCGTCGCCCTCGTCGCCGTGGCCGTGGTCCCGTGGATGGTCCTCATGTCGGTGGCCAAGCGCCGCACCGCGACCTTCACGGCCCAGCTCCCCGACATGCTCCAGCTGCTCGGCACCACGCTGCGCTCGGGGTTCTCGATCCTCCAAGGCCTCACCACCGTCTCCCAGCAGCTGTCGGACCCCATCGGCAAGGACATGCGCCACGTGGTGGCCGAGGCCCGGCTGGGGCGGTCCCTCGTCGACGCCCTGTCCGAGGTGGCCCAGCGGGTCCGCAGCGACGACTTCGAATGGGTGGTCACCGCCATTGGGATCCAGCGAGAGGTCGGCGGCAACCTCGCCGAGCTCCTCGACATCGTGGCCGACACCATGATCGCCCGGGCCCGGATCCGCGGCGAGGCCCACACGCTCACGGCCGAGGGGCGCATCGGCGCCGCGGTGATCTCGATCCTTCCCATCGCCATCGGCTTCTTCGTCTACGCCGTGAACCCGAGCTACATCAGCCCCCTCTTCCACCAGGCCTTCGGGGAGATCCTCTTCTACGGGTCCATCGCGCTCGGGGTGATCGGCATCTACTGGACCCGCAAGCTCGTCGACATCGAGGTCTGACATGTTGCCCTTGGCTGTCATCGCCATCTTCGTCGCTGCCACCGGGCTCGCCTACGCGGCGGCCCTCAAGGCCGAATCCCGCCTGAGCGTTCGGACGGCGCGGACACGGCTCGGTGACTACGACTCGGTCCTCAAGCGCGAGCAGGACCTGAAGGACCCGTTCATCGAGCGCGTCTTGGCCCCCGCCGCCGCCTTCTTCGTCGCGCTCCTGAAGCGGTTCCTGCCTACCGAGTACCTCGACAAGCTGCGCCACAAGCTCGTCATCGCGGGGCGGGGGACGGCCGAGCAGATCGACCAGTTCCTCGTCATCCGCCTGCTGTCGGTCGTCGCCGTTCCCGTGCTGTGGCTGGTGGTGTGGACCATGACGAACCTGACGGGCAAGACGCTGCTGGCCGTCATCGTGTTCATCGGGATCGCCGGCGTCCTCGGTCCCGACGCCTGGCTCAATCGCGTCGTGGCCGAGCGCCAGTTGACCATGCGCCGGAAGCTGCCCGATGTGCTCGACCTCCTCACCATCAGCGTCGAGGCCGGCCTGGGCTTCGAGCAGGCCCTGGCCCGCACCGTCACCATGGTCCCGGGGCCCCTGTCCGAGGAGTTCTCCCGCATGCTCGGTGAGATGCGGGCCGGATCGAGCCGGGCCGATGCCCTGTATGCGCTCGACGCCCGCGTCGAGCTCCCCGAGCTGCGGTCGTTCATCCTGGCCCTCATCCAGGCCGACACCTTCGGCGTCTCGATCGGTGCCATCCTGCGCAGCCAGGCCGCCGAGATGCGCGTGAAGCGTCACCAGCTGGCCCAGGAGCTGGCGCAGAAGGCGCCGGTGAAGATGCTCTTCCCGATGGTGTTCTGCATCATGCCTGCCCTGTTCGTGATCATCGCCGGGCCCGCCGTCCTCGGGATCTTCCAAGCCTTCCGCGGTCACTGACGGCTGCTCTGCGGGCCGTGCGCGCGCCACGGGTCTCGACCGTCGCCGGCGGGGCCTTCGTCATCTGGGGAACCGTCGTCGGGCTCGAGCGCCTCCACGACAACTCCTTCCTCACCCATGTCGCCACGGGCCGGTTGATCCTGGCCCACGGTGTCCCCAGCCGCGACCCCTACACCTTCACCGCCCACGGCCGCGCCTGGGTGGTCGAGTCCTGGTTGGCCTCGGTGCTGTACCGAGGGCTCGAGAACCTGGCGGGCGACCACGGCCTCCAGGTGCTGCACGCCGTGTTGTGCGCGTTGCTGGGTGCGCTGGGATGGGTACTGACCCGTCCCGCCCGGCAGCTCGGGGGCAGGATCCTCGCCGCCGGCGCCCTGCTGGCCGTGGGGACGGGGTACTGGTCGTCACGGCCCCTGCTCATCGCCCTGGTGCTGTTCGCCGTGCTCGTGGTCATGGTGGAGACGGACCACGGACCGCCGTGGGCCCTGGTCCCGCTCATGTGGGTGTGGCTCAACGTGCACGGCAGTTGGCCCCTCGGGCTCGCCTACCTGGTGCTGCGGATGATCGGACGCCGTGTCGACGGCACCGGCCAGGGCCGGCTGCCGCGTCTGCTCGGGTTCGCCGCCCTCGGTGCGGTGCTGGGCGTGTTCAACCCCATCGGGCCGCGGCTCGTCGCCTACCCCCTGAGCGTCATCACGCACCACGGCGCCTTCGCACACATCGTGGAGTGGCAGTCGCCGAGTTTCTCGGACCCGGTGAACCTCGCCTTCCTCGTGGGATTCCTCGTGGCCGTGGTCCTGCTCGTGGCCCGGCGCGGCACCATCGAGGACGTCCTCGTCGTGGCGGTGTTCAGTGCCGCCGCGTTCGACGCGTCGCGCAACGTGCCGGTGGCCGCGCTCGTCATCACGCCCGTCTTGGCGCGGGGGTTGGCCGGCCTGGGCACCATCGAAGGCAAGGGCCGCGGCATCGTCCCCGCCGCCGGGCTGGCCGCCTTGGTGGCGCTCGGCGTGGCGCTCACGGCCGGGGCCCTCCAGCGTCCCGCCTACGACTTCTCGCTCTACCCCGTGCGCGAGGTGTCGTGGCTGGCCGCACACCGTCTCGTGCCGGGCCGGGTCGCCACCACCGACTTCGTGGGCAACTACCTCGAGTTCCGCTACGGCACCCACGCCGACGCCTTCATCGACGACCGGGCCGACATCTTCCCGGCTGCGGTCGAGAAGGACTACGGCGTCCTGCTCGGCGGGTCCGAGGATTGGAAGGCGGTCCTAGCCCGCTACCGCTTCGACGCCGTGCTGTGGCCCCGGTCCGACGCCCTGGCATCGCTCATCGCCGAGGACCCGGGCTGGACGGTGCGGATCCGCGACCGGCGTTGGATCGTGGCCGTCCGCACTCCCGTCCCGGAGCTGAAAGCCCAGGTCACCGGCCAATTCTCGACCGAGACCGTCCGATCCCGTGCGAGTCGGGCGGGACCCTGGCGCGGCCATATTTGCCGAGAAATTGTGGCCGTGCCCTCAGGATCGGGCCCCGGAAATCACGATGACGTGAGTGAACTCCGAATCGCCCAGCCCATGCCGTCCGGACCAGGGGGGACTGCCACCGTGGTGCTCGAGCCGCTTACCGACAAGATGGCGCCCTCCTCGGCGCGACCTTGGCGTGGCCGCTACGGGTGGCGGAACCTGCGGCCTGCCTCCACCGACAACATCTCCGAGTTCGGGCCCATCCTGAGCGGCCTGCGCTGGGTGTCGCTGTCCCTGGCCCTGGCCCTGGGTCTCATCGAGCACCTCGGCCCGCGCGCCGCGATCGCCGGGGGCGTCCTCGTCGCCTACACGCTGTGGCGGACCGTGGCACCCATCGGCGGCGAGCCGGGCCGCTGGCAGACCACCGCGGCGTTGCTGCTCGAGGTGGCCGTGGGCGTGGCCGTCGTCGAGGCGACGGGGTTCGCCCGCTCCCCCTTCCTCATCACCCTGGGTGTCGCCACGGTCATCGCCGGGTTCGCCGGGGGACTGAGCGTGGTGTCGGGCCTGGCCATCATCGCCGGGTTGGCCGTGGTGCTGCCCACCGTGCTCCTCGCCTCGCACCGTTCCGACGCCAACGAGAGCGTGCAGTTCGCCATCGAGCTCGTCCTCGTCGGGGTGGCCGGCGGTTTCAGCCGCTACCTCGTGGACGAGTCCCGCCAGGCCCGGGAGGGCCTCACGGCGCGCGTCGAACACCTGTCCGAGGTCAACGAGCTCCTGCTCGACCTGCACCGCGCCACCGAGCGCGAGGTCACCCCCATGCACGTCGAGGGGGCGGCCCGGTGGGCGCTCGAACGCCTCGACGAGATGTTCTCCCCCGACGGTCTCGGCGGTGGTCCTCCTCGACCCCACCACCCGTTCCTGGCACGTCGCGCGCGGGCACCGGCGTGCGGACCGGCTCTCCCGAGAGCCCCGTCCAACTCCCCCGCGCCCTGTACGGCGCCGCCCACGGGACCGACCCCGTCGTCCTCGAGGACCTGCACCAGGGCCTCAACTTCCGGTCCCGCTGGGGCCTGTACTGCCCCATGCACTCGCGCGACGAGATCGTCGGCGTGCTGGCGGTCGAAGGCAACGATGGCAAGCCTCCGGGGTCCACCGAGCGGCGCCGCATCGGCGACCTGGCCCGCGCCGCCGGCCTGGCCATCGACAACGCCCGGTGGCTGGAGCGGATCCACACCCTCGGCATGGAGCAGGAGCGGACGCGCCTGGCCCGGGAGCTGCACGACCACATCGGCCAATCGGTGGTGTACCTGGGCTTCGAGATCGACCGCCTGGTGGAGCTGAACCACGGACGGGCCGTCCAGGCCGACCTGCTGGAGTTGCGCGGGGACCTGCGCGACCTCGTCGAGGAGCTGCGCGACATGCTCGTCGACCTGCGTAGCGACGTCACCGAGGCCCAAGACGTCGAAGGCGTCCTCCGGTCGTTCCTCGACCGGGTCAACAAGCGCAACCGAGTGGCGGTCACCCTCGTCGCCGACAGCGAGATCCGGATGCCCCTGCCCGTCGAGCGCGAGGTCTGGCGCGTGGCCCGCGAGGCCGTCATGAACGCCGAGCGTCACGCCCGGGCGTCGCATGTCTCGATCTTGTGGCTGTGCAACGACGAGGGAGCCCTCCTCGAGGTGGCCGACGACGGGGTGGGGCTCCCGGCCGGCAAGACCTCGGGCGAGTCGGGGTACGGACTGGTCGGCATGCGAGAGCGGGCCGACTCGATCGGCGCCCAACTGGAGATCACCTCCGGGCCCGGCAAGGGCACGTTGGTCCGAATGCGAATGAAGGCGGCGTAATGGTACGAGTACTGATTGCAGACGATCACACCATGGTGCGAGAGGGGCTCCGCTGGGCCCTTGAGCACGCCGGGCTCGATGTGGTGGGCGAGGCCGCCGACGGCGAAGAAGCCGTCGACATGGCCGAGCAGCACCGGCCCGACGTCGTGCTCATGGACCTGTCACTCCCCGTGCTGTCGGGCGCGGCCGCCACCAAGCGGATCAAGGCGCTCGTCCCGGGCACGTCGGTGCTCGCCCTGTCGATGCTCTCCGACGACACCGCGGTCTCCTCGGCACTCGATGCCGGGGCGAGTGGGTACCTGGTCAAGGACTGCACGACATCGGAGATCGTCGACGCCGTCAAGCGCGTGGCGGGCGGCGAGCGGGTGATGTCGCCGTCGGTGTCGACGGCCATGAGCGCGTCGGCCCAACACGCCCCGCGCCCGTCGATGCCGTCGGTCGCCTCCACCCGGCCCCTCATCTCCAAGCGCGAGGAGGAGGTGCTGCGCCTCATGGCAACCGGGGTGTCGATCCCCGAGGCGGCGCGTCGCCTCTACATCAGCGTCAAGACCGTCAAGAACCATCTGTCGTCGATCTACCAGAAGCTCGATTCCCACGACCGGGCCCAGGCCGTGTTGAAGGCCATGCGCATGGGCCTCATCCGGATGGACTGAGGTCTCGGCGGGGACACGCAGCGCCATGCTCCCGATGATCACCAAGCCACGCCTTGTCGCCACGTCCCTGAGCAGGTCTCACGACTCGCCGCCGCCGCGAAGGACGGCGTCGTGAGTCAAGACCCCGTGGCAGGGTGCCGATGGTCAGTTGCATGACCTCCTCGGAGGGAACCGCCACCTCCATCCACGAACCACCGTCCGGCGGGGACACCGAAACGGCAACCTCGGGTAGGGCTTGGCCTACCTCGCTCGACGACTTGCGACGCCGCGCAGGACCCGCGACGACCCCGATGAAGACCGAGATCGCCTTGCTCGCCGCCTGGGTAGCCATCGGCCTCGGTGGTGCTCTCGACAACGGCACCTATTCGACCGGAGCTGTGCTCCTCGTCGTCGTCGGGACCCTCTTGCTCGTATTCGCCGCCGCGTCCCGATCGGAGTGCACCGGTGAGTGGAGTCGCGTCGCGACCGTAACTGCGGGTTGTGTCGTCCTTCTCGGCTTCCACGACGCCGCCGGCATCTACGGATCGGGGCCAGCCCTCACCGTCAGTCGACTGCTGACGAGTGTGGCCACCGTCGTGGTGTCGGTTTGGCTGATCGTAGGCCTGCCTCGACGCGACGTTGTGGCCTACGCAGCGATCATCGTAATGACGGCGGCGGGTGTGGCAATGGTGATCTCGAGCCCGAGACCACTCATCGACGTCTGGTACATGCTCCAAAGCTCAGGCCGCGCCCTCTCCCACGGCCAAAACATCTACACGATCCGGTGGACGACCGGCGTCAGTTACGAGCAGTCCAACGGCTTCGCTTACCTTCCTGGCTCCGCCGTCCTGCTATGGCCATTTCACGCTCTTTTCGGAGACGTGCGCTACGGACTTCTCGCTGCCATCACCATCACCGCCATCCTCCTGGCGCGAGTTCGCGCCAACGCACCCGTGGTCATCATCGCTACCTTTGTGATGCTCTACCCCAAGACAATGTTCGGTTTGGAGCAGTCCTGGGTCGATCCGCTCGTGCTGTGCGCGCTGTGCGGTGCCGCCTACGCCGTGGTTCGGGGCAGATACGGCTGGGCCGTGTTGGCCTTCGCCGTTGGCTTGGTCTGCAAACAACAGGCGTGGCTTGTGCTTCCCCTCGCCTTCTTCTGGAAGGACTTTGGGTGGCGCCGAGCCGCGCTCTCGGCTACCGGAGCGGGGGCGTTCATGCTGCCATGGATCGTCGCGGCACCCCACTCCTTCTACAGCGGCGTCGTCACCTACAACCTCGACCTTCCCGCCCGACAGGACTCGCTATCGTTGTTCACCACCGCCTTGCTGCACGGATGGAGCCCGGGGCTCGGCGTCGTGTTGATCGCCTCTCTGGGTGCCATCGGGCTCGTTCTGTGGCATCTGCCCCGCGACACCTACGGATTTCTGCTTGGTTCCGCGGTGATCATGGCGGCGTTCAATCTGACCAACAAACAGTCGTTCTTCAACGAATGGGCGCTCGCCGCCGGACTCGCGCTGGCGGCACTGGTCTTCCATTCCGTGCTGGTCAGTGACTCGAGGAGCCACCAAGACAGCGCAGAGACGACAGGGATCCGCCCGGACCGATCTTGCCCCCACGGCCCAGCCGGGACCAGGGGCGGCCCGGTGCTCCGGCCCCGCTGACGTAGGCCCTGCGACCCACGTTTTGGCTGCACAGAGTGACTTTTGGGCCTCCCGACCTATGGCGATCCAGCCCTAATTCCCCGATAGTGGGATGAAGGTTGGAATCGAAAGAGGGGGAGCACATGAACATCGTCACTCTGGTGATGCGCGCGATCGACCCGATCCGGGCCACCTGGAACCGCCGGGACGAGCTGGGCGCCAGCCTGGTGGAGTACGCGCTGCTGCTCGCCCTCATCGCCGTGGTCGCCCTGGTGGCCCTGCACTTCCTGGGCGGGTCGGTCGCCAACACGCTCAACAGCGTGGGCAGCTCCGTCAACAACCCGACCGGCTGACCAAGCCGACGCCAAGACCGCTAGTCACTTCTAGACACCACGAAAGGAGGGAAACCGTGAACATCGTCTCTCTCGTGATGCACGTGATCAACCCGATCCGCGCCACGTGGAACCGCAGGGATGAGTTGGGAGCCAGCCTGGTTGAGTACGCGCTGCTCCTGGCCCTCATCGCCGTGGTCGCACTCGTGGCTCTGCACTTCCTGGGTGGATCGGTCGCCAACACGCTCAACAGCGTCGGCAGCTCCGTCAACAACCCGACCGGCTGATCGACGAGTACCCAGCCATACCAGCAACGGCTCAGCCCGAAGTCTTGGGCTGAGCCGTTTGCGCGCCCGTGGCCCGGAACACGACGGCCTGGGACGTGTGCCACACCACTTTCCAGCGGGAGTCGTGGGCGAGGAACAGGGCCAGGGGTGTGCCCGGCTGCCACAGCACGTACTCCACGTGGTGCGAGGCCAGCACCGGGTCGGGGTCGGTGGTGAGGTCGGCGACCTCGAGGTACTGCGTCAGCACGCCGTTGTCGGTGTAGAGCTCGGTGCGGCCGTCGACGAAGACCGGCCGTCGCACCCAGTCGAGGTAGTCGTTCCAGAGGTAGGTCGAGAAGATCCGGCCCGGACGGTCCTGGAGGTAGGCGACGGCGCGCACCGGCACGCTGGGGGCGGGCTGGGCGGCGGGATAGAACGGCCCGTGCAGGAGCGAGACCCCGAGCACGGCCACGAGGGGCCACACGAGCAGGCTCGGGCGCAGTCGCTCTTCTTCCAGGGGCGGACAGCTCGCCGCCAGGGCGCACCAGGCGATGGCGAAGTAGGGGATGAACCGCACCGCGTCGAGGCTCGACACCAACAGGAACCCGGCCAGGGCCAGCTCCAGGGCCGGCACGGGGCGGGTCGAGAAGGCCAGGTACGCGACGGTGACGACCACCGGCACCACGAGGACGGCCAGGGTGGCGGGGTCATGGAAGTCCGGTGACTGCCATTCCTGGATCAGGCGGCGCACCTGCTGGTTGAAGGTGATGCCCAGCGCGCTCGAGTAGACGCCGGGCCCGAAGGGGTTGACGAAGGTGGCCGCGCCCGAGGCCACCAGCGTCGCCACGATCGGCACCAGCGGCAGGGGTTGCGAGACCGTGACCCGGCCGATCCCCCGGCGCAGGCCCACCGCCACGACCTCGAGGAGGAGGATGGCAAGGCCCAACGGGAAGCTCCCGTGCAGGTTGGCCCACAGCACGAAGAGGACGGGGACGGGGAACAACCACGCCCGGCGGCGACGGGCCAGGGCGAGCAGCAACAGGAGCAGGGCGAGGAAGAGGTAGCTGACCATCTGGGGGCGGTCGTCGAGGAACAGCGTGACGGCGGCCCCGGTCTCCACGCACAGGAGGCCGGTCCAGGTCCATCCGGCTCCCACTACCCGGCTGCGGATGGCGACGGCGAGGACGGTGAGCGTGGCCAGTCCCGCCGACAACAACCAGAACGCCACCGGGCCCACGCTCCGCACCGCCTGGGCCAGCAGGACGTCGTAGCCCCACTCGGGCGTGATCCACTTCGCTCCGGGGACGGTGTAGGAGAACACGTCGCTGCGCATGACGTGGTGGTGGTCGAGCATCCACACCCCGGCGGCGCGGTGCCAGAAGGTGTCGTCGAAGACGCCGCGGTGCATCGCGGCGCGCCACGGGATCAGACAGCCCACCACCAGGCCCACGACACCGACGGGGAGTGCGATGCGCCGCCACGGGTTGGGCCGCACCCGGCGGTGCCGGGCGGAGCGGGGCGGTATGTCGGGCGGTGTCGGCGCGGCACCGGCGGGGTCGCCGACGTGCTCGCCACCGGGAAGAGCGATCGAGGACAGGTCCGGGGACGACGTCACCTCGGCCACGTCGACCATGATCGCGTGCGGGGCCGGCCCAGCCGCGCATGCGCCGGCCCGCGGCGGCGACGTCGCCGAGACGCCGGGGCGACCTCAGTCGCTGCAGACGGTCCCGGGCGCGGGCAGCGTGCCGGCCACGAAGTAGGCCTGGTCGATGGCCCGCACGCAGCCGCTGTAGTAGTAGGCGACGTGGTTCTCGCCCTGCCAGGTCACGAGCTGACCGTGCTGGAGCTCGGCCGCCAGGCGCTGTGCCCACACGTACGGCGTGGCGGGGTCCTTCGTCGCCCCCACCACCAGGATGGGCGGTGCGCCCAGCGCCGTGGTCGGGGCCGGGGTCCGGGTGGCGGGGACGGGCCACACCGCGCAGGTGGCCTCGCTCCAGGCCAGCAGGGGCCCGAAGAACGGGGCCTTGACCGCGGCCTGGGCGGCCATGTCGGGGATGCTCGTCGAACCCCGGGCGACGGGATGGTCGATGCAGTCGATGGAGGTCTCGGCGTCAGCGGCGTTGCTCGACCCCCCCGAGACGTAATTGTCCGCCATCGACAGCGCCCCGGCACCGTTGCCCGCCGCCGCCTCGGCCAGGGCGTTGCCCAGGGTCGGCCAGTACGAACGGGCGTAGAGGGCGGAGAGCACGGCGTAATAGAGAGCCCCGGGCCCCGCCGTCCGACCCCCGCCGGCGGGGATGGGCTGGCTGCGGCTCTGGGCGATCAAGGCCAGCAGGGCGGGGGCGGAGGCACCCCCCGCCGGGCGCCATGGGCATCCCGACGACGTGCACCACGCCAAGAAGTCGTCGAGCACCGACTCGAAGCCCTCGCTCTGTTCGTCGACCATCTGCTGGGTGCTCATGGCGGGGTCGATGGCCCCGTCGAGCACCATGGCCCGGACGTGGGTGGGGAACATCTGGGCGTAGACGGCGCCGAGGAGGGTGCCGTAGGAGTGCCCGAAGTAGGTGAGCTGCGCGTCGCCGAGCGCCTGGCGGATGCGGTCGAGGTCACGCGCCACGTCGACGGTCCCGACGAAGGGAAGGAGTCGGCCGCTGATCGACTCGCACTGGGCCGCGTAGGCCTCGTCGTTGGTGAGGAGGGACAACTGGGCTCCGACGCTGCCGGGGACGGGGTCGGGCAGCGGCCCCGGCGTCGACGGAGCGGCTGCGCTCGACGGGCCGGTGCTGCACAACACGGGGCTGCTGCGCTGCACACCCCGGGGATCGAATTCCACGATGTCGAATCGAGCGAGCAGTCCGGGGGTGAGCACGCTCAGCTCGGCGGGGAGGTCGTCGACCCCGGACCCGCCGGGCCCGCCGGGGTCGATGACGAGCGATCCGATGCGCGCCGCGGCGTCGGTCGCGAGATGCATCGTCAACGCGATCTGGATCGTCCCCAACTGGGGTTGCGCGTAATCGAGGGGCATCGCCACGTCGCCGCACTGCAGGGCACCGCACGGCGTCCAGTGCACCGGGGTGACCGGCGGCTCGACGACTGCCGTGGTGGTCGTCGTCGTCGCCACAGTGGTCGACGTCCTCGAGGTGCCCGAGCTCGACGTGACCCGACCCCCGCTTCGTCCGTCGGCGCGGCCCGCAGCGGGGGCACACGCACTCAGCGAGCGCGGCCGAGACCACCACGAGCACCGTGGCACGCCGGGGGCCGTGACCTCCTCCCCCACCGACCAGACGCACATCCTCACTGTGGCACGACGGGTGGCCGTACCGGGTCTCACCCCGGGCGTGGGAGGATCGAGGCGTGCCCGAGTTGCCCGAGGTCGAGGCCCTGACCCGCTTCCTGACCGAGCGCACCGCGGGACGGCGCGTCGAGCGGTGCGAGCTGGGGGCCATCGCCGCGCTCAAGACCTTCGACCCTCCGCTGTCGTCGCTCGTGGGCCGCGACGTGGCCGCCGTGACCCGGCGGGGGAAATACCTGTGCATGGACCTCGACCATCGGTGGCTGGTCATCCACCTGGCCCGGGGGGGATGGATCCGGTGGAAGGACAAGCTCACGGCCGACCGGGCCCGTCCCAGTCGCAGCCCCCTCGCCCTGCGCATGGGGTTCGTCGGGGGCTCGGGGTTCGACGTCACCGAGATGGGGACCGAGAAGCGCCTCGCCCTGTGGGTCGTCGGCGACCCCGAGGAGGTCGAGGGGCTCGCCACCCTCGGCGTCGACCCGCTCGACGCGTCTTTCGACACCGACGCCCTGGCCGCGCTCCTGGCCGCCGCGTCGGGGAACGTGAAGACGGTGCTCGCTGCCCAGTCGATCATCGCCGGCATCGGCAACGCCTACTCCGACGAGATCCTCCATGTGGCCCACCTGTCGCCGTTCAAGCCGGCCCGCAACCTCGACCGTGACGAGGTGCAGCGCCTCCACACCGCCATCGTGAGCGTGCTCGCCGACGCCGTGGAGCGCGCCGTCGGGCAGGAGGCTTCCGAGCTCAAGGGAGACAAGAAGCGGGCCATGCGCGTCCACGGCCGCACCGGCGAAGCATGCCCGGAGTGCGGTGACGTCGTACGCGAAGTGTCGTTCGCCACCAAGTCGCTGCAGTACTGCGCCACATGCCAGACCGGGGGCAAACCGCTCGCTGACCGGCGCCTGTCGAAGCTCCTGCGCTAACGATGTCCCCGTTTCCCCGTCTCTGAAATTCCGACCCATCGAAGAAGGAGTTGCCATGAACGACAAAGAGATCGTGAACGAGATCAACCGTCTCGCCGACGAAGAGCACCGCCTCGAGGAGGCGCACGTGGGAGAGGGCCTCTCACCCGAGGAGTCCGAGAAGCTCCGCACCATCGAGGTCTCCCTGGACCAGTGCTGGGACCTGCTGCGCCAACGCCGGGCCCGGCGCACCGCCGGCCAGGACCCCGACGACGCCGCGCCCCGTCCCGCCCCCGTGGTGGAGAACTACCAGCAGTAGTCGCTCGGGCCGGCGACTGTCGTCCCCGATAACATGCGCCCGTCGTCGGGGCGGGATTGCCGTCGTGATCGTCGACGGGTCCGCTGAGGCCGTCGACCGGGAGGGGGGTCGGTGAGCGACGAGCAGTTCAACCTGGGGCTGGTCTTCGAAACGGTGGCGGCGACGATCCCCGAGCGAGAAGCGATCGTGTGGGGCGACCGCCGGTTCACGTACGCGGAACTGCGCGACCGTTCGAGGCGTTTGGCCTCGTTCCTCCACGCCCGTGGGCTCGGGGCCCGCAGCGGGCGTGAGGGGCTCGCCGGGCACGAGTCGGCCCAGGACCACCTCGGGCTCTATCTCCACAACTCCAACGAGTACGTGGAAGGGATGATCGGGTCGTACCTGGCCCGGGTGGCGCCCTTCAACGTCAACTATCGCTACGTCGAGGAAGAGCTGCAATACCTCCTCACCGACGCCGGCGCCCGGGCCATCGTCTACCACGCCACCTTCGCCCCCGTGCTCGCCCGTGTGCTTCCGTCGCTCCCCAAGCTCGAGGTCCTGCTCCAGGTGGCCGACGAGTCGGGGAACGAGCTTCTCCCCGGGGCGATCGATTACGAAGCCGCCCTGGCGTCCTCCTCGCCCGAGCTTCCGCCCGTCGAGCTCACGCCCGACGACCTCTACATCCTCTACACGGGCGGCACCACGGGCATGCCCAAAGGTGTGTTGTGGCGCCAGCACGACATCTTCCGCGCCGCGATGGGGGGCCGCACCTACGGCACGTGGGAGTTGGTCGAGAGCTACAAGCATCTCGCCGCCCGCATCCTGCCCACCGGCGACATCCGCGTGATGTCGATCCCACCCCTGATGCACGGCGCCGCCCAGTGGGCGTGCTTCTACTACATGACCATGGGAGCGACCATGGTGTTCCCGACCAACACCCGGTCCATCGATCCCGTCGACGTGTGGGACACCGTGGCCCGCGAACGCGTCATCGGCATCTCGGTGGTCGGTGACGCCATGGCGCGCCCCGTCATCGAGGAGCTCGAGCGCGGCGGCCACGACGCCAGCTCGCTGTTGGCCTTCGGCAGCGGAGGGGCGACGCTGAGCGTCGGCCTCAAGGAGCGTCTGCTCGCCGTGCTCCCCACCGTCATGATCACCGACGTGGCGGGCGCCTCGGAGACCGGCGTCCAGATGGGCGTGGCGTCGACGGCGGGCACGGTGTCGACCGGCACCTTCGTGGCCGGGCCCGGGACGGTGGTGGTGAGCTCGGACATGACGCGGGTCCTCGAGCCCGGTGACGACGAGGCGGGGTGGCTGGCCCAGCGGGGCTCGGTGCCGCTCGGCTATCTCGGTGACGCCGAGAAGACGGCACGCACCTTCCCCGTGATCGACGGTGAGCACTACTCGGTGCCCGGCGACCGGGCCCGCGCCCTCGCCAACGGCGAGATCGAGCTCCTGGGCCGGGACTCGGTGACCATCAACTCCGGCGGGGAGAAGATCTTCGCCGAAGAGGTGGAGCAGGCCATCATCGGGCATCCCGCCGTGGCCGACGTGGTGGTCGCCCCCCGACCGAGCGAACGCTGGGGCCAGGAGGTGGTGGCCCTGGTCCAGGTGGCCGACGGGCAAAAGGTGACGAGCGAGGAGCTGCTCGAGGAGGCCGGCAGGCACATCGCCCGCTACAAGCTGCCCAAGGCGTTCGCCTTCCTCCCCCATATCGTGCGCTCTCCCGCCGGCAAGGCCGACTACCGCTGGGCCAGGGAGCGGGCCCTCGAGGCCTGAGTGGAGGACCGCATCACCACCGGGCTGTATCTCGAGCTCGGCGACCTCGATCCCGACCACTACGCGTCCCGGCGCGCCCCGGCGCTGCTGGCCCGACCCGGCGTCGAGCGGGTGACGTGGTGGGAGAACAACGTCCCGGGCCGCACCGAGCTCCCCATGGCGATCGAAGACGGCACCCTGCTCGGGGTGGCCGAGGTGGACGCGTCCTTCGCCCCTCCCGACCCTCTGCCCCGGACCACGGCGCGTCATTTCCGGCGCTTCGCCCGACCCAGCCAAGGCATCCTCACCGGCACCCCCACCACCGGACTGCTGGTGGTTTGGATCAGCCCCCGGTCCTCCGAGCACGACCGGCCCCTGCGGGACTGGGGCGACTTCGTCCACATCCGGCACATCGCGGCGGCCTCCATCCCCGGGTTCACCCACGTGACCCCCTACGAGAACACCGCCGCCACCGATCCGCGCTACATGCACTTCTACGAGCTCGACAGTGACGACCCCGAGGCTTCCTACATGGGCATGGCCCGGCACATGGCCAAGTACTTCGCGGGGTCGCACACCGACGCCTTCCGGACGTGGGCCGACTGGGAGGCGGCGGGCGGCCAGGTCATCTACTGCAACACCTTCCGCCTACTCGGAGCGTCGCCGGAGAGGACCGGCGCCTCCGGTCCCCCCGGCACCGAGTCCTGACCGTCGATGTCCTTCGTCGACGTCGACAGGCCGCGTCCCCACGTGACGCTGATCACCCTCAATCGGCCCGAACGCATGAACGCCATGGCCTTCGACGTCATGATCCCGTTCCGAGAGGCGCTGGAAGCCGCCAGCGCCGACAACGACACCCGGGTGGTGGTCCTCACCGGGGCGGGCGGCGCATTCTGCTCGGGGGCGGATCTCGAGGACACCGGCGTCATCCCCAACATCGCCGGCCTCACCCGTACGACGATCGCCCAGCGCTCGATGGAGTTGCTCGACGACGTAATCCGGGCGCTGCGCAAGATGCACCAACCCGTGATCGGCGCCATCAACGGGCCGGCCATCGGGGGTGGCTTCTGCCTGAGCGTCGCCACCGACATCCGTGTCGCCTCCGAAGCGGCCTACTTCCGCGCCGCGGGGATCAACAACGGCCTCACCTCGAGCGAGCTCGGCCTGAGCTACCTGCTGCCCCGCGCCGTGGGCTCGTCACGGGCCTTCGACATCATGCTGACGGGCCGCGACGTCGACGCCGCCGAAGCCGACCGCATCGGGCTCGTGTCCCGCGTCGTCCCCGCCGCGGCCCTGCTCGACGCCGCGTACGAGATCGCCGAGCGCATCATCGGATTCTCGAGGGTGGGGATCGAGCTCACCAAGCGCATGCTGTGGTCGAGCCTCGACGCGGCGAGCCTGCACGCCCACATGGATCACGAGGGCACCACCCAGCTCTACGTCCGGCTCACCACGGAGAACTTCGAGGAGGCCGTCCGGGCCCGGCGCGAGCGCCGTCCACCGGATTTCCGCGACTGACTCCTCCGGCGACCGATCCCTCGCCCGACCCCGGGCGCCGGTGTACAACGTACCCAGGAGCGGGCACGATATTCCCGGGCAAGGGAGCTGCCAACGTGCGTCATCCAACGGCTGGCAGGTTGCAAAGACTTCTCCACAGGTTCGAGCGATTGCCCACCACCAGGGGCCCGATCGCCCTCCTGGACACACCCACCGTCGACACCCTCGACGCCGAGGGCTACCTGCTGGCCAACCCTGACTTGGCGGCGGCGGCGCAGGCGTCGCCAGACCCAGACTTCGCTGCCCGCCATTTCCAGGACGCCGGGCACAACGAGCACCGCCAGCAGTTCATGACGGGAGCCTTACCGCAGGTCGCCGCGATGCGAAAGACAAAGTTGGCCAAGCTGCGGAAGCGCTCTCCACGGGCAATGGCGGCCTTGGAGACCCACCGCGAACTGTTCTGCGGGCGGAGGATCGGGGCGCTGAAGGTGCCCGGCGACCCACGCTTGCCGGTCCCGTACGAGCGCATCAGTTGCAACCTGTATGCCCCCGAGGTCGACACTTGGATCGACGAGCATCCGGGTTGGCTCTTCCTCGATGCCGGGGCTGGATTCCGCAATGTCTATCGACCCAACGTTGTCAACGCCGAGATCGCCATGTTCCCGTCCACCGACGTCTTGTGCTTCGGCGACTCACTCCCGTTCGACGACGACACGTTCGATGGAGTCTTGTCGTTCGCCGTGCTCGAGCACGTGGAAGACCCCTTCCGTGTGACCGAGGAGCTGGTCCGGGTGGTCAAGCCCGGAGGTCGGATCATCGTCGACTGGCCCTTTCTCCAGCCCTTGCACGGCTACCCGCATCACTACTTCAACGCCACGCCCGAGGGAGCCAGGCTCGCCTTTGAGCGCATCGATGGGGCCAAGGTCGTCGAGTCCTTCGTCCCGCTGAACCTCCACCCGGTCTTCTCGCTGCGTTGGATCCTGGACGAGTGGCAGGCCGGCATGAGCGGAGAAGACCGCGATGCGTTTCTTCAACTGACGGTGTCCGACATCCTCGACGTCTTCGCCGGATCGCCCCTGAACAATCCATGGACCCTCCCGGGACTCGAGAACTCCTGGGTGACAGGGCTTCCTCAGTCGGGACAAGCGGGGATCTCGGCCGGCACGCGGGTGATCGTCACCAAAACATGATCCGCGCCCGCCCCTTGACCCCTGCCGGGGCCGCGTCGAGACTGCACCCATGGCCACCGAAGAGATCGACGCCTACCTGTCGACACTGGAGGAGCCGAAGCAGACCACGCTGCGCCAGCTGCGCACCACCATTCTCGAGATCGCTCCTGACGCGGAGCAGTGCATCTCCTACGGCATGCCCGCATTCCGACTGCGGGGCAAACTGATCGCCGGGTTCGCCGCCTTCAAGAACCACCTCAGTTATCTTCCCCACAGCGGATCGGTCCTCTCGGAGCTGGACGAGCGACGTCTCGGGGTTCAAGACCTCGAAGGGAGCCCTCCAGTTCCCGATCGACGTGCCGCTTCCGAAGGCGCTCGTCGAGAAGCTCATCGCCGTGCGGGTCAGCCAGGCATTTCCGGACTGACGCTCGCATCGCCGGTGCTGGGTCGATTTGTGGCCGATGAGCAGGGACGCGACCAGGACGTACCCGATCGGCTGACCACCCCGGGTGGTGCCGGACGCCGTTGCGCTAGCGGGGCAGGAAGTCGAGCAGGAGCTCGTTCACCACGTCGGGAGCCTCGAGCTGCATCCAGTGCCCGGGGCCCTCGATGCGCTCGTAGCGCCACGTGCCCGAGACATGGTCGGCCGAGCCGAGCATCTGGGCTTCGGTCAGGGCGAAGTCACCAGCTGCTCCACACCCCCATGGTGTTGGCCTGCACGGGAGGGAGCTCCAGGGCGGGCTGGACGAGGGACTCCGGCGGCACGTTGGCGCGGTAGTAGTTCAGCGCCGGCGTGAGCGACTTGGTGGCCTCGAGATCGGCGATGACACCGTCGACGTCGGGGTGGCCTCCCCATGCCCGCAGATTGGCCCAGTCGTCGTTCGACAACCACTGCTCGGCGATGCCTTCGAACTGGAACAGGAGCATGTACCACGACTTCTCCCGCTGGACGTAGCCCGCCGACATGAACGCCGAGGGATGGCCCACCGACAGCGCCACGAGGTGGTCGACGCGGTCGGGCAGGAGTGACCCGAAAGCCCAAGCCAGCGCCGCGCCCCAGTCATGGCCGACTACGTGGGCACGCTCGATGCCCTGGGCGTCGAGGATGGCCACGATGTCGCCCGCCAGGTACGGGATGGAGTACGCCTCGACCTCGGCGGGTTGGTCCGAGGCGCCGTAGCCACGCAGGTCGGGGACGATGGTGGAGAAGCCGGCGTCGACGAGGGCGGAGACCTGGTGGCGCCACAGTCGCCCGCGGTCGGGGAACCCGTGCAGGAGCACCACGGGCGGCCCCTCCCCCGTGACCTCGTACTCGATGCCCACACCACTGACGTCGACTCGCATGGTCTCCTCTTTCCCGGATCTATCCCGGAACTGGCGATGGAGGTCGGGCTCAGGCCGACACGATGGACAGGAGCTCGCTGCGGCTGGGCCCGAGGCGCGGCGCGTCGCGCCAGCCCGCCCCGAGGGTGAGCACCTTCTCGAACAGCGCCGCGTCGGCGAAGACCTCGTCGGGGCCTCGCACCAGTCCCTGGATGCTCAGTGCAGCCCGGAGGCAATCGGGGTCCTGGCCCGCCGCGAACAACATTGCCCGGACGATGTTCCAGTCGTCGCCTTCGGGCTCATAGGCCACGCCCGCGATGTCCGCGTCGATCTCGGCCAGACGGTGGCTGTCGAACGACAACGTGGCGCGGTACCAGGGCTCGACGGCGACATCGGTGGCCTCGGTCCAGGCCGTGATGAAGGCGGCGGGGTCGTCGAGACCGGTGGTGCGCAGCGTGTCGCGCAACGCCTGGCAGTGGATGAAGCCGATGGAAGCGCCCCGACCCAACGACGGGTTGGTGCACGCCCACGAATCCGCCACCGCGGCGATCCCCGTCGCCACCGGCTTGCCGTCCACCGTGAAGCGGCGGTGTCGGTCCTCGATCTTGGCCATGACCATGATCCGGTCTTCGAGGGGCTCGCCGTCGAGCCAGTGTGCGGCCAGGGGCAGGCTGGCGACGACCTCCGTCCAACGGCTCACGTCCCGCAGTTCCCGCATGGCCTTGTCGGCCGCGCTGGCGATGACCCCGAGTCCCCACGTCCCGTTGTCGGCCGGCAAGGTCAGGACCGACACGCTGCCGTAGGCCTGCAGGAGCGGACCGATGATGGGAGGGGTGGTGCCGTCGGCGGAGCGGAAATGACGGCCGTAGTACACGAACCCGATGTCCTCGAGCTCTTCCTCGGGCCGACGGGCACCGGCCGACTCGAGCCAGTCGGGGAGCGGTGACCGTCGGCCGGTGGCATCGACCACCAGATCGGCGGGGATCTCCTCCCCCGTCGATGTCCGGACGCCGGTGACATGGGGGACACCCCGCACCGCTTGGGCACCGGCCATGAGACCACCGACGGCGACGCCGCGTCGCACCGTCAACCCCGGCGTGGACAGGGCCGCGGCCGCCATCACGGCCTCGAACGTGGGGCGGCGCGCCGTCAACGACGTGTGCTCGTCGTCACCGGGGCGGGCCCCGCCCGTCATCTCGACGGGGGCACCTTCGATCGGGTTGACACGCAGGGCGCCCGCCGCCTCGAGCGACTTGGCCACCCGGGGGAGCTCCTTCTCGAGCTCGGTCCGGAATCGGGGCATGAAGAAATGCAGCAAGCGGAACTGGTTGACGCCGCGCCGCTCCCAGGCCTCCCACGCGTCGAGCGGCGCCGGGGGCTCGGCCTCGTCCCGTTCGAGCAGCGTGACCTCGTGGCCGTCCTCGGCCAAGAGCATGGCGCCCGCCAGCCCTGCGATCCCGCCGCCGGTGACCACGATCCCAGCCATATCCACCTCGGTTCGTCGCCGCTGTCATGAACGGACCACTCCGACATCGGGAAGCTACCAGCGCGGCCGTGTCGGGCGCCGCTCGGGCGATGGGCCCGCTCTTCTGGGAAGATCGATCGTGGCACCGGGCCCTCGACCCCCGGGACCGGAGGAGACCCATGCACGTCCCGCTCACGATCGGCGACTTCCTGGAAAGAGCGGCCCTCGTCCACGGCGCCGACCGGGTGGCGGTGGTCGACGAACCGAGCGTGGCCGGGTCCCTGGGGGCTATCACGTACGCGGAGATGCACGACCGGGCCCGGGGCATGGCGCTCGCCCTCGACGCCATGGGGGTCGGGCACGGCGAGCGCGTCGCCATCGTGAGCCCGAACTCGGCGCGCTTTCTCATCTCGTACTTCGGGGTGAGCGGCTTCGGGCGCGTGCTCGTGCCCGTGAACTTCCGGCTCAATGCCGATGAGGTCGGCTACATCGTGGCCCATTCGGGTGCGTCGGTGCTGCTCGTCGATCCCGAAATCGAAGAGTCTCTGGCCGGCGTGTCGGCCAAGGTCCGGCTGCTCCTCGACGGCGAGCAGGACGCCGAGCTGTTCGCCCCCGCACCGGGCGGCGCCCACCCGGCCCGTTGGGACGGCGACGAGGACGCCACGTGCTCGATCAACTACACGTCAGGGACGACGGCGCGCCCGAAGGGTGTGCAGCTGACCCACCGGAACTGCTGGCTCAACGCGGCGGTCTTCGGGTGGCACACGACCGTGAGCGACCGAGACACGATCCTGCACACCCTGCCCATGTTCCATTGCAACGGGTGGGGGATGCCCTATGCGGTGACGGCGATGGGCGGACGTCACGTGGTGGTGCGCAAGATCGACGGCGAGGAGATCCTGGCCCGCATCGAACGCGAGGGTGTGACCCTGCTGTGCGGTGCCCCCGCCGTGATGGCCGCCATCCTCGACGCCGCCGCCGCCCGGCGGCAACGGGGTGAGGCCGTTCCCGGGCGCGCCACGGTACGGGTGGTCGTGGCCGGGGCGCCCCCTCCCTCGAAGACCATCGAGGCGGTCGAGACCGAACTGGGTTGGGAGTTCATCCAGATCTACGGCCTGACCGAGACCACGCCCCTGCTGACGATCAACCGGGCGCCGGTGGAATGGGACGACCTCGACAGCTCGGCCCGGGCCACGATGCTGTCCCGGGCCGGGGTGCCTGCGGTCGGGGTGCGCATCCACCTCGACGTCGACGGTGAGATCCTGGCCCGGACCAACCACGTCTTCGGGGGGTACTGGGAGCAACCCGAGGAGACCGCCAAGGCTCTCGAAGGTGGCTGGTTCCACACCGGCGACGGGGGCTATCTCGACGGCCCCTATACCGTCATCGCCGATCGCAAGAAGGACGTGATCATCACCGGGGGCGAGAACGTGTCGTCGATCGAGGTGGAGGACTGCCTCTACCAGCACGCCGCGGTGGCCGAGGCGGCGGTGATCGGGGTCCCCGACCCCAAGTGGGGAGAAACCGTGAAGGCGCTCGTGGTGCTGCGCCCCGGGGCGGTGGCCACCGAGGAGGAGCTCATCGAGTTCTGCCGGGCCCGCCTGGCCCACTTCAAGGCCCCTACGTCGGTCGAGTTCCGCGCCGGCCTGACCCGCACCGCTACCGGCAAGCTCCAGAAGTACAAGCTGCGCCAGCCCTACTGGGAGGGCCGGGACCGACTCGTCAACTGAACTGACCCGTCATGTGATCAGCAGGTGATCAGCGGGCTGACCACCACCGTCACTCGGGCAGAAGCCGGTAGGAGCCGACCGGGGTGGCGTCGGCCTGGGCGGGGCCTTCGGCCAACCTGTCGCCGATGTGGGACTGGAACTCGGCGAACGCGGCCGAGGTCGTCAACGGGTTCTCGTCCCCGTCGAGCACCGCCACGTGGAGGAAGCTCACGCCGTCGTCGAGTCGGAGCGTGGCGTAATGGAGCCCTTCGGGCTGGTTCGTCGCCAACTCGGCGTAGACGCCGCGGATCAGGCGCTCGTTCTCGGCCACGCACTCGGGCTTGGTCTTGTACCGGATCACCTTGACGCTCATCGTTGTCTCCTCATCTCGTTCCCATCGACCGCATCTTGTTGTTGCGCGCCTCGTGGGTGAGCTCGGCCAGGCCGAGCGCCTCGAGCAGCGGGGGCAGGTACATGCCGAACCGGCCCCGGTAGCCATTGCGCAGGCCGTACCAACCCCCGACGGGGTTGTCCGTCGCCCTCCCCCACGCCTCCACGGTGCCGGGCGCGGCCGGCTTCTTCTCGTCGGCGGCGCCAAGGACGACCCAGTCGCCCTGTTCCACCAACCAGGCGTGCAGGTCCTCGATGGCCCGGAGCTGATACCGCAGGGTGGTCGAGCCGACCTGGCACACGAGGGCGGGTGGATCGGCCTCGGTGTCCTTGTACATCGTGTACTGCGAGGTGCCCGGCGGTGTCTTGAGCACCCACGGGTCGTCTTTGGTTCCGGTGGCCATCATTGGTCTCCTTTCGCGATCGCCGCGACGAAATGGGGCGTCACGGTCCGCCATCCGGCCAGGTTCCGGTCGCGCCACGCATCGCCGGTGTCCCCCGTCCGCTCCCAGCCCGCGGTGCTCGATCTCGACCCGGGTGGTGCCACCGCCGCCGGGCCGGAAGCGGATGTCCACCTCGCCGGCGTCGGCCCGGTCCCGACCCAGATGCCACGAGTAGGTCACCTGCGACGGAGGCTCCCAGACCGTGACCTCTCCCCAGTCGTGCTCCTCGCCGTCGGGCCCCCGTTCGTAGATCCGCCCTCCCACCCCGCTCTGCAGGACGACGAGCTCGGCGTTGCCGGTGGTGGTGTGGTCGCGCGGCCACCATGTCCCGATCCCCGAGGTCCACACGTCGAAGGCGTGTTCGACCGAGCAGGCGACCTCGAAAGTCATGCGCAGCGGCGTACTCACCGCGTCGACCTCGGTTCGGTGTTCTCGGCCAGCAACCGGAACCGCGCCACGGCGTCGCCCCAGATCCCCTCCAGATAGGCCTGCACGGCGTGCATCCCCTGCTCCTGGAGGTGGTAGATCCGACGAGTCCCGCGCGCCTGCTCGGTCACCATCCCCGCGTCCTTCAACAGACGGAGGTGGCGCGACACGGCGGGCCGGCTGATGGGCATCGCCGCGGCGATCTCCTGGACGGGCTTGTCACCACTGCTCAGCAGACGCAGGATCTCCCGGCGATTGGCGTCGCCCAACGCCTCGAACGGGTCGCCCTGGAGCCCGGCCTGGATCATCGCTTCCTCCCCGGGATTGGTAACACACAGGTTACCGTAACACAGCCGTTACGGAATCGGTCCCCGCCGGCCCGGTGTGGGGCGGGGGCGGGAAGTCGTCCACGTGGCGGCCGTTATGGTTCGGCGCATGGACGCACGTCACTTCCTGGGGCTCGAGCCGACGGACGATCCGTTGCACTGGCGCCTGCCCGTCACCCCCGCCGTGTGCACCCCGGGTCGCTTCCTCTACGGCGGATGCGGCCTGGCGGCGGGCATCGTGGCCCTCGAAGAGGCCTCGGGGCGTCCGACGGTGTGGGCCACGGCCCAGTACCTCGCCTACGCACCCACGGGGACCACCCTCGACTGGGAGGTCGTCCTCCCCGCCATCGGCCGCAACACCACCCAGGGCAGGGCCATCGGCCGGCTCGGCGACGAAGAGGTGCTCACCGTCAACGCCGCCCTGGGCCGCCACGACCTCGACCTGTCGGGGACGTGGGTGGCCTTCCCCGACGTGCCGGGCCCCGAGGACTGTCCTGTGCAGAAGATCCCGCCCATGTTCGCCGACACGGTGCTCGTGCGCGTCGAACAACGCGTGGCGCGCGGCCGCCTCATGGTGGAGCTGGACGGGCGTCCCGGCGACGCCCGGTCGGCCTTCTGGGCGCGCGTCCCGGGCCATCTCGAGCCCTCGGCCGCCACCCTGGCCGTGATCGGCGACTTCGTGTCGGGCGGCGTCAGCCAGCCCCTGGGGGTGCGCACCATGGGCCGGAGCCTCGACAACACCCTCCGCATGGCCCAGATCGTTCCCACCGAGTGGGTGCTGTGCGACATCCAGATGCACGCCCTGGCGCAGGGCTTCGGACAGGGCCTGGCCCACCTGTGGGCGCAGGACGGTACCCTGCTCGGGACGGCCAGCCAGTCCATCAGCGTGCGCCGGTGGCCCGGTGACGACGCCGTCATGTCGGGTGCCGCGCTCTCGAGGACCGAACCCAACCGGTAAGGATCAGGATGCGAACACGCAAGATCGGCTCGCTCGAGGTTTCTGTCGTCGGCCTCGGCTGCAACAACTTCGGCGGACGGCTCGACTACGACGGCACCGCTGCGGTCGTCTACGGCGCGCTCGACGCCGGCATCACCCTCTTCGACACCGCCGACGTCTACGGCGGCACCCGCAGCGAGGAATTCCTCGGACGCGCCCTGGGGTCGCGCCGACACGAGATCGTGCTCGCCACCAAGTTCGGCATGCAGGTCGACGCCGACCACAAGGGCGCCAAGCCCGCCTACGTGCACAGTGCCCTCGAGGACAGCCTCCGTCGACTGCGAACCGACCACGTCGACCTCTACCAGCTGCACGCACCCGATCCCGAGACACCGATCGCGCAGACCCTGGCCGCCCTCGACGAGTGCGTCCGGGCCGGCAAGGTACGAGAGATCGGCTGCTCGAACTTCACCGCCGAGCAGATCCGAGAAGCCGAAGCGGCCGTGGCCGACGGTGCGGCCCGCTTCGTCAGCGTGCAGAACGAGTACAGCCTGTTGCGCCGGCGCGTCGAGCGCGACGTCCTGCCCGAGTGCGAGCGCGCCGGGCTGGCGTTCCTCCCCTACTTCCCCCTGGCGTCGGGCGTCCTCACAGGCAAGTACCGCCGCGGCCAGGCGCCACCGCCCGGCACCCGGCTGTCGGGTGTGAAGGCGAACGAGGGGCCGTTGGCCGACGACACGCTGGCCGTGGTGGAACGGCTCACCGAGTTCGCCGAGCAGCGCAACCGGACCATGGTCGAGCTCGCCATCGCCTGGATCCTGGCCCACCCGCCGGTGGCCTCGGTCATCGCCGGAGCCACCTCGGCCGCCCAGGTCAATGCCAACGTGGCGGCGGAGGACTGGGTGCTCGACGACGGCGACCTGGCCGAGATCGACGCCCTGCTGAAGACGCCCTGACGACTCGGCGATCGCGGCCCACGGCTCCTCAGAGCCCGGGTGCGGCGGTGATCCGGCCCGAGCGCACCGCCTCGACGAGCAGGGCGTGGTCGCGCGCCGTCTGCTCGGCGTAGTCGAGGGCGAAGCGGGCGATGGCGTCGTCGAGGACCCCGCCGTTGCCGGCGTACCCGGCGATCTGCGCCGCCGAGCCCGAGCGGGCATGGGCGCGGGCCAGCGCCCATCCGCACAACTTGGCGTAGCCGACGAGCCCGCGGGGGCCGAGCGAGGCGGTGGCGACGGTGCCCTTCATGTCGCGCAACTGCCGGACGTAGAAGTCCGTGTCCCCCGCGCTCGCCCAGCCCAGGAAGACGTCGCTGGCGGCCTGCATGAGGCGTTGCCCGGCCACCACCCGGCGCCCCCCGGAGCGAGGCTGGTCCGGTCCCGTCGGGCTCGACCCGTGCGAGGCGCCCGCGCCGGGGGGCGGCGCGGCACCGACGCGGCCACGACCGACCGACCGGCCTCCTTCACCTGCAGGAACAATGGGTCCCCGATGTCGCTCATGAACAGGGCCACGAAGCAGCGCGTGCCCACACTGCCCACGCCCACCACCTTGGAGGCCACGTCGACGAGCTCGAACCGCTCCAGCAGCGCCCGACGGTCGGTCTCGAGCGACGCCGGGTACTTGGCGAGCACCCCCCGGACGACATCGGAGTGCTCCCCCGCCCCCTCGTGCGTCACGAGCGGCGGGTGATCGACGATCCGCCTCGCCCCCCCGTCGGTGCGCACCGTCAGCTTGGGCAGCTCCGCCTGGGAGGTCTGACGGTGGGCGCCGATCACGGCCGATCGCACCGCCGGGGTCCTGGTCCCGATCGTTCGGAGTGCCGCCTTGGCGTCCACCCGTTCGTACCAGACGTCGAGCGTGCCCATGGTGGCGTAGTTCGCCATGTGCTTGCGGTAGGAGCGCGCCGCGGCTCGCGCCGAGTCGGACTGGGCGTCGCCGTCCATGCCCGACATCCTCGCGATCACGACGGCGCTCGTGGCCAGGCGCTTGAGGTCCCACTCCCAGGGGCCGGGCGTGGTCTCGTCGAAGTCGTTGACGTCGAAGAGCAGGCGTCGCTCGGGTGAGGCGAAGACCCCGAAGTTCGCCATGTGGGCGTCTCCGCACAGCTGCACCGGCACGCCCGTCGACGGCGTTCGAGCGAGGTCGGCCGCCATGAGGCCCGCCGCGCCGCGCAGGAAGGCGAAGGGTGACTCGAGCATCCTCCCCCACCGCACGGGCACGAGGTCGGGAAGCCGGCTCGCGTTCTCGGCATCGAGCAGTGCGATGGGATCGGCACGGTCGACCGGTGGTGTCCAGCCGCCCTGACTCGTCCTGGGCACCACGGTTCGACGCTTGCGGCCGATCCGGCGCGCCCGATCCCTCCGAGTCTCAGGCATCCGAGCTGCGCCCCTTCACCCGAGTGGCTATGGAAAGACGATACCGGGCGCCGCTCCCCTGAAGGGAACGACGCCCGGCACGGACATCCCATCGGCGCCCCACGGTCACGCCCTGCGGCGCTCCCGGGGAAGAGGCACGTCAGGCGGCGCCCTGCTCCTTGTTCTCCTGGCGCAGGATGGCCTCGACGTTGAGCTCGATGCGCACCTTCTTGCCCACGACTACGCCACCGGTCTCGAGCGCCTGGTTGTAGGTCAGGCCCCAGTCTTCGCGGTCGATCTCGGTCGCCGCCGAGAACGCCACGGCCTGGGTACCCCACGGCGTGGTGTTGGCGCCGTCGAACTCGACATCGAGCACGACCGGCCGGGTGACGTCGCGTACCGTCAGGTCGCCGGCGAGCTTCCAGTCTTCTCCGTCACGCTTCAGCGACGTGCTCTTGAAGGTCAGGGTCGGGTACTTGTCGGTCTCGAAGAAGTCGGCGCTGCGCAGGTGGGCGTCGCGCTGCTCCTGGCTCGTCTCGACGCTCGCCGCGTCGATGGTCACCTCCACCGAAGACTCCTCGGGGACCTCGGCCACGGTCACCGTTCCGGTGAAGGAGCTGAAGCGGCCCCGGACCTTGGAGATCATGAGGTGGCGGGCGATGAACTCCACCGTGCTGTGGGCCTGGTCCAGGTCATAGACGCCCGGGGCCGGCACGAGGGCACCGTGGTATTCCCTGGTCCCGCTGGCTGTGGTGGTGATCGTGGTCATGGCGTTCCCTCCTGAGATACTTGCGGCTCACACTTTTGAGCCTGCAAATATCTTACCCACCGATACTTGCGGTGTCAACCACTTTTGCGACAACGGCCGGTGCCGGGAGCAGAGCAGGGGCCCGACCAGGGCAAAGAACCGGGACATCGGTGCACCAGGGGCTCGGAGACCAGCGCGAGCCGGGGCTCCCCGGTTGGCCCTCAGGCGCCGAGGGGGAGGGGGAACTTCTCGACGAGCTCGTGGGCGGGCACGGGCCGGGAGAACAGATACCCCTGCGCGAAGTCGCAGTCGAGGCGGACCAGGGCGTCGAGCTGGCGCTCGGTCTCCACCCCCTCGGCGATGACCTGGAGGCCCAGGGCATGGGCCAACTTGACCACGGCGGCCACGATCTCGGCCCCACCCCGGTCGTCGCCGAGCTCGTCGACGAAGCTCTTGTCGATCTTGAGGATGTCGAGCGGGAACCGCTGGAGATGGCTGAGCGAGGAGTACCCCGTCCCGAAGTCGTCGATGGCGAGGGTCACCCCGAGGTCCTTGAGGGCCTGGAGCACCCGCAGCGCCGAGGCGGCGTCGTGCATGAGGGCGCTCTCGGTGATCTCGAGGGTCAGATTGGCCGGCGGCAGGCCGGTGTCGTCGAGGATCCCTTGCACCGTCGAGACGATCTCGGGGTGGTCGATCTGCCGGGCCGACAGGTTCACCTCGACGGCGCCGCGCGGCCCACCGAAACGGTCGGCCCGCCACATGCATAGCTGGCGGCACGCTTCGTGCAGCACCCAGGCACCGATGGGGATGATGAGGCCGCTCTCCTCGGCGACGGGGATGAACTTGCCCGGAGCCACGAGGCCTTGTTCGGGATGCTCCCAACGCAGCAGCGCCTCGACCCCCACCGCCCGGGCGCTGGTGATCTCCACCACGGGCTGGTAGAAGAGGCGGAGCTCGCGGCGCTCGAGGGCGCGGTGCAGGGAGTGCTCGGTGTTCATCTTGTCGAGCACACGCATGCGCATGATCTCGCCGAAGACCTCGACCGTGCCGCCGCCGCGCTGCTTCGCTTGGTACATAGCAGCGTCGGCATTCGACAGCAGAGGCGTGGCCTCGTTCACGCGCGCACTCGTACAGGCCACGCCGATGCTGGCGGTGATGAACACCTCGTTGTCGCCCGCCGCGATCGGCGAGCGCAAAGCCCGCAGCGCGCGCTCTGCGTAGGCGACGGCGTCACCTTCGGCATCGTCCCCGTCGAAGAGGATCAGGAACTCGTCACCGCCGAGCCGGGCGATGACCTCGGCCGTGCCGTCGGCCGCTTCGAGCCGACCGGCCACGGCCACGAGGACTTCGTCGCCGACCTCGTGACCGAGCCCGTCGTTGATGGCCTTGAAGCGGTCGAGGTCGAGGACGAGGACGGCGATCGAACCCGGCGCGCTCTTGCCCTTGGCAAGCGCGTAGGCGAGGCGGTAGGTGAACAGCGTCCGGTTGGGCAGGCCCGTCAGCGAGTCGTGAAGATAGGCATGGGCCAGGGCCTCTTCGGCCGCCTTGTCCTCGTCCTGGTCATAGAGGAAGCCACCGATGCGGAGGTCGGCACCGGACCCGACGACGTACGCGGAGCCCAGGACCTGCACCTCGTACCCCTCGCGGTGCAGGAGGTCGAGCCGGCGAGGCCGCGTCCGCTCCAGGTTGCGCCGGGAGCCGCCCACCGTTTCGAGCTCCTCGAGGACGGCGGCGACGTGGCGCGGCGGAATGAGGAAGTCCGTGATCGACCGGCCCAGGACCTCGTCCCGTGACCACCCGAAGAGCACCTCGGACTGGCGGTTCCACTCGGTGAGGGTGCCCCACGCATCGGTCTCGACGAAGGCGTCGCGCGCCATGTCGAGCAGGTGCTCGATCCGGGCCCGCAGGCCGCTCACCACGAGCGCACCGTCGCGCCCGGCACCGGTCCCCGTGGAGGTGTCCACCATCGGCTTGTGCACCTGGACCCCCGTGGTGTTCGTCGTGTGTCCGAACCCGTGCGTCGCAGACGCCATCGAGAAGGCTCGTGACGGGCGCCCGGCCTTGCGATCAGGAGGCGGCGGGGCCGAGCGTGCCATCGTAATGCATCTGTTGTTTCTGTGGTCAATGGAGCGGGTGTGAAAATAGTGAAGACCCTGGGAGTATTCACGGATACCCCTGACTATTCCCACGTTGCGTGCCGGTTCAACCCCTATGAGAGAACAATGGACACTCCGGAGGTTCGCAGCCCAGGCCAGCGACGGGTTGGTCGGCGATTGGGTTCCCGCCTACGGTGCCAACGATGGTCGTGGTCACCGGGGTTCTCCAGAAAGAGGCGTGGGACCGCGATGTCATGCCCCCCGTCGAGCGGGTTCGGCCCGGACTGTGGTCGATCCCCGTGCCCATCCCGGACAACCCGTTGCGGTACGTCCTCGTCTATGCCTTCGAGCTCGACAACGGGATCGCCATCGTCGACGCCGGTTGGAACACCGACGACGCCTGGATGGCGCTGAACAACGGCCTGATCGAAGCGGGGGGGTCGATCAAAGACGTCCGGGCCGTGCTCGTCACCCACATCCACCCTGACCACTACGGCCTGGCCGGGACGGGTCCGGGAGGAGTCGGGAGCCTGGATCGGCCTCCATCCCGACGATGCCGAGATGCTCGAGGCCCGCTACATCCAGACCGACGACCTGTTGGCCCGGATGCGAGAGTTCCTGGCCGACGCCGGGGTGCCCGCCACCAAGCTGCCCGACCTCAACTTCGCGTCGATGATGATCCGAGGACAGGTCACCATGGCGGTCCCCGACGTGCTGTTCGAAGACGGCAAGCGCGTGGACGTGCCGGGTTGGGACCTGAAGACGGTGTGGACACCGGGCCACTCCCCGGGTCACGTCTGCTTCTACAGCGAACAACACCGACTCCTGCTGTCGGGCGACCACGTGCTGCCCCGCATCACACCCAACATCGGTGTCCACACCCAGCAATTCCCCAACCCCCTCGGCGAGTACCTCGAATCGTTGCTCAAGTGCCAGAACCTGGGCGTCGACGAAGTGCTCCCCGCCCACGAGTACCGGTTCGCCGATCTGCGGGGGCGGCTCGACGAGATCATCACGCACCACGCCGACCGCCTGGCCGAGATCGAGCGGCTGATCGAGGAGCACCCCGGGTCCACCGCGTGGGACCTCTCCGTAGCCCTCAAGTGGTCGCGCCCGTGGCACGAGATCGCCGACTTCATGCAACGCGCCGCGGTGGGCGAGACCCTGGCCCACATCGTGTTGCTCGAGAACCACGGCCGGGTGCGGCGCGAGGGTGCCTTCCCGTCGCGTTTCTACCTTCCCGACCAGCGCTGAGGTTCAGGGTCGCGGGGGTTGGTCGCCACCATCGGAGCCCGACGTGTCGCCCCACTTCCGACGGGCGCGTCGGTGGCGGACGATGACGATCACCACCGCGACGGCGACGAGGGTTCCCAGGATCGACAGGGAGTAGACGCCGACGGTCTTGGCCACCGCCGCGTACGAGGTCCCGGCCGCATACCCGATCAAGACGAACGTGGCCCCCCATGCGATGCCGCCCGCGGCGTTGTAGGCGAGGAACGTGCGGTAGCGCATGCCGCTCATGCCGGCGAGACCGGGCACGAGCGCCCGGGCGAGCGCCAACCATCTCCCCAGGAACACGGCGGGCCCGCCTCGGCGGGCCAGGAGGTCCTGCCCCCGGTGCACACCGGGTTGGCCCCGCAAGGGGCGGTGCTCGACGAGCCAGGGACCGAGGAGCTTGCCCACCTCGTAGCCGACCGAGTCGCCGACGATGGCGCCCACGATGATCACGACCAGCATGACGACGAGGTTCACGTGGTGGAGCGAGGCCAGGACCCCGCCGATCAGGGCGGCGGTCTCGCCCGGGATGACGAAGCCGAGCAACACGGCGGCTTCACCGAAGACGAGGAGGCCGCACACGATGTAGGCCAGGGGCCCGTGGAAATGCTCAACCCACGAGCCCACACTTGCGATCAGGGGTAGACCCTTTGACCGAGCTGGGCTGTCGTCAGCGGGCCCAGGGAGCCCACGAGGCACTCACCCAGGTTCGACGCCGGCACGCCGGGCAGGTCATGAACCGGGTGTAGCCCCGACCCGGCCGCCACAACCAGATCGGCAGGTGGAGCATCACGAACTCCGTCATGTGGATCTCCGAGCGGCCGCCGCAGGTGGAGCACTCCACGGTGATGGCGCTGAGAATGCTCCTCCCCGCCGCCGGGCGCAGGGCGCGCGGTGCGGGTGGAGGGGCCGGCTCGATCGGCGCCACGGCCCGCACTCTGGTCACCGAGGCACGCGCCTCTTCGGAGAACAACGCGTGCTTCCCGGGCACGTCACGCTCGGAGGCCCGTCGAGGGCCGCCCTCGTCGCGTTCGGCGGGCGCCCAGAACAGGGCCCGCTTGCCCAGCGGGTCCGGGGACTCAGTCATGGCAGCGCCCTCGGTCTCTCGGCCCGCTCAATGAGCCGGGCGCCGGTCGGCGTCGAGCTCGCGAGCGATGGCGCGATAGGCCTCGGCGCCGGGTGACGTCGGCGCGTGTTGGAGGATGCAGCGACCCTGCGCGGGGGCCTCGGCGAAACGGATCGACTTGCGGACGGGCGGCTCCAACACGCTCAGGCCGTAGCGGGCCTTGACGTCGTCGAGGACGGCCTTGCCGTGACGGGTCCGCTCGTCGTACATGGTGGCGATCACGCCCCGCACCTCGAGATCGGCGTTGGCGAACATGCGCACGTCGTCGATGGTCTCGAGCAACTGGCCGACACCCCGGTGGCTGAGGGCCTCGCACTGCAGCGGGATCAGGACCTCGTTGGCGGCGGTGAGGCCGTTGATGGTGAGGACCCCGAGCGACGGCGGGCAGTCGATGATGATCATGTCGTAGTCGTCGGCCACCGTGGCCAGCGCCAGGGCGAGGACGTGCTCGCGGCCCGTGCGCGTCAGGAGATGGACCTCGGACCCGGCGAGGTCGATGGTGGCGGGGAGGATGTCGAGGCCGTCCACGCTGGCGACGACGCGACGCGCGTCGGCCGCCTTCATCTTCCGGACGAACACGTCGTGCAGGGATTGATGGAGGTTCTCGGGATCGATGCCGACCGAGTAGGTGAGACACGCCTGGGGGTCGAGATCGACCAGGAGCACCCGGCGCCCCATCTGCGCCAAGGCGAACCCGAGGGCGTGGACCGACGTCGTCTTGGCGACGCCCCCCTTCTGGTTGGCCACCGCCACGATGCGCGTCACGGCCGGAGTCTAAAGCACCCTCGTCCCCGCGTTTCGGGGGTGTCGTGACGGAGCATCCCGGCGAAGCCAAGAACGCCGAGAGCGTTGAACGTCAGCCGGCGGGTGGCCGCTCCGGCGGGTCCAACTTGGCGAGAAGCGACCGGAGCCGCACCAGCTCGGGGGTGGTCAGGGCGGAGAACGACGCCGGCGGTTGGCCGAGAATCTTGCGCACCTGGGCCTGGGCCTCGACCCCGCTGTGCGACAGGACCACCATCTTGACCCGGCGGTCGGTGGCATGCGTCCGCCGCTCGGCGAAGCCGGCCGACTCGAGGCCGTCCACCAGCGAGGTCACGTAGGACGGATCGCAGCGGAAGTACTCGGCCAGGTCCCGCATGGGGACGGGCTGGTCGGGCGAGAGCTTGAGGAGGGTCTTCAGGCCCCCCGGAGCCAGGCCGATGGCGTCGCAGGCCTCGTGGAAGCGGCTCTGGCCCTCGCGTTCGAACACGAACCCGTAGAGGGCGTGCCAGGCGTCCCCGGCCGCCGCTTCCCGCTCCTTGCCCTGCTCGGGCGCCCCATCACTTGACATCTTTCGACCTTTTAGTAACCTTAACGATCTCGGCCACAACTATCAACATTTGACGGGAGTCTATTACCGATGGGTCACGAAGGTGCGGAGCAAGCGCTGACCGAACACAGGAACGCCGGGCTCGCCCTGGTGCTGATCTGTGCGGTGCAGATGATGGTGATCCTCGACGGCACCATCGTGAACATCGCCCTGCCTTCGATCCAGCACGAGCTCCACTTCTCCGCGCCGGGCCTCGAGTGGGTCATCACCGCCTACGCGCTGACCTTCGGAGGACTGCTCCTTCTCGGCGGACGCAGCGGAGACCTCTTCGGCCGGCGCCGGATGTTCACCATCGGCGTCATCATCTTCACCGCCGCCTCGCTCCTGGGCGGGTTCGCCACCGACCAGCTGTGGCTGATCGCGGCCCGGGTGGCCCAGGGTGTCGGTGGCGCCATCGCCTCGCCCACCGCCCTGGCCCTGATCCAGAACACCTACCCCGAAGGGCCCAAGCGGTCGCGGGCCATGGGTGTGTACGCGGCGATGTCGGGGGCGGGCGGTTCCCTCGGGCTCCTCCTGGGCGGGATCCTGACCGATGTCGCCTCGTGGCGGTGGGTGCTGTTCGTGAACGTGCCCATCGGCCTCACCGTCGCCATCGCCGCACCACGCGTGCTCGGCACCACACCCACCCGACGCGGCCGCCTCGACCTCCCCGGCGCCCTGTCGGTCACGCTCGGCATGGCCTCACTCGTCTACGGGTTGTCCCGGGCCGCCACCGCGGGCTGGTCCGACCAGCTTGACCGTCGTGGCGTTGGCCGTGGCCGTGGTCCTGCTCGTGACGTTCGTGGCCATCGAGACCAAGAGCCCGCACGCCTTGATGCCCCTGCGCATCTTCTCGGATCGCAACCGGGCCGGCTCCTACGTCATCATGCTGTGTCTGGCCGCGGCCATGTTCGCCACCTTCTTCTTCATCACCCAGTTCGTCCAGAACATCCTGGGCTACAGCCCCCTCAAAGCCGGGTTCGCCTTTCTCCCCATGACCATCGGGATCGGCGGGTCGGCCAACATCATCTCGCGCCTGGTGGGCAAGATCGGGCCCCGCCGGCCCATGACCGTCGGCCCCCTCATGGTCGCCAGCGGCCTCATGTGGCTGTCGTTCGTGGGTGTGCACGCCGCCTACATCTCGATCGTCGGGCCCCTGCTCCTTCTCGCCATCGGCATGGGGTCGACCTTCGTCCCCTTGACCCTCACCGTCATGTCCCGGGTCCCCCGGGGCGAGGCCGGGCTGGCCTCGGCGCTGTTGAACACGGGGCAGCAGATCGGTGGGTCTCTGGGCCTGGCCGTGCTCGTCACCGTGGCCACCAGTGTCACGAAGAGCCACCTGGTGTCGGCCGGGCACACCATCAGCCGAGGCCCAGCACGCCCTGGCCACGACGAACGGCTACGACGCCGCCTTCCGGATCGGGTCGCTCATCGCCTTCGTGGCCTTCCTGCTGGCCGTGACGGTGATCAGAGGCACCACCCCGGTGCCGGCGGCGGTGTCCAACGTGAGCGCCGGCGCCGAGCCCGAGGCGGCCGTCGCCTGAGTCTTCGAGGTGGCAGACGGGGGTGTCCGGCGGACGCCACCGGACCATCACCCCCGCAGGCCAACGTGCCCCCGGCAGGAGTCGAACCCGCAACCTGGTGGGTAGAAGCCACCCGCTCTATCCAGTTGAGCTACGGAGGCGAAGACTCAGGTCAGCTGAGTTTGCGGCTCGCCCACTAAAGACCAGCGTACTCCGTGTATCGTTACAATCCTGCGTTGTCCGGTGTGTCATGCTGGACCTTGCATGGTGGCCGTAGCTCAGTTGGTTAGAGCGCCAGGTTGTGGCCCTGGAGGTCGGGGGTTCAAGTCCCCTCGGTCACCCCGTGATGTGTCGCAATCAGCGACTTATCTGTCAGGACATCGTAGAGGGCCGACCCAGAGATCGCCGATGGTAATTCCGCGCGGGGATCGATCGTGAGAATGCACAGGGATTCGCCTTCGAGCGTGAGAATCCGAACTCGGCATCGGCGATCATTCAGCGCGACCGCCTGACCTTTGACGCGGGTGCCCACGCCGATGTGGCGAAGTCTTCCCTCATGACGAAGCGTCACCTTGCCGACCGTATGAACCTTGTTGTGGCGGATGGGATGTGGCGCTGGGCCGCGATCGTGAGATTGGCCCGCCCGCGCAGTTGGGATTGTCCGCTCGGCCAACATAACCACGCCATGCCCCAGCTAGACCGATTGGGTGACGGGGGTCCGGCCGGTCCAGGATGCCCGCACCTCTGTAATCCGGACGCCTCCCCTCGTCTTGATCGCCCGGCTGTGTGCGAGTAGGAACAGCCCGATGTCAGCTGGCCCCTGTCATTCGCCCACGGACAGCGCCGAGTCGCCAGGCGGCCCGGCTGAGGACGCGCCGATGGTGAGCGTGCTCATCTCGACCTACAACCGGCCTGATCTCCTGTTGAAAGCGGTGGCGAGCGTCCGGCGCCAGACTCTGTCCGACCTCGAGATCATCGTCCGGGACGACGCCGGAGGCGGCGACGTGCGGACCCACCCTCGCCGCGCTGGGCGACGCTCGCATCAAGTACCGGCGCAATCGTCGCAACCTCGGACTGTGTGAAACGAACATCCTCCTGTACGGCGAGGCGCGGGGCCGCTACGTCGCCCACCTCGACGACGACGACGAGTGGGAGCCGGAGTTCTTGGCCCGCTTGGTGGCCCCCCTGGAGCGGCACCCACAGATCGACCTGGCGTTCTGCAACGGCCGCGTCATCGACGACCACGGCCGGACCCAGTGGGGCCGCACGACTGAGAGGGAACGGCGCTGGGGCCGCGCCGGACTCCGTACTGGCGTGCACGAGGACGGTCGGCGCATCGCCTCCGTGGTGAGGGCTGTGCCAACGAGCCACGCTGCGGTCGTCCGGCGCGGCGTTGCCCTCGACACCGCCCTCATGGACGCCCGAGCCGATCGAGCCTGGGATATGCAGACCGCCTCCCTGGCGGTTCGGTCGAACGGGCTGGTTTGGTTCGAGCGGGAGCGCCTGGCGCGTTACCGGGTGCACGAGGGCCAGATGAGCGACTTCCTTTTGGCGGGCCGACACGACGACGTTACGTTCTCGGGGCTCGTGTTCTGTCTGTCCCGGTTCAGCGAAGATCCGCTTTTCCAGGCCGAGCGCCACGAGCTGCGGGTCCGCTTGTCCAAAGAGCGAACCAACTGGGCCCTCTCCCTCCTCGTCACGGGGCACGCCGAGGAGGCGCTCCAACAGGTGAGCGCCGCTCGGGCGGCATCCGCGACTGCTCGGGTGTTGGCGGTCAGCGCCATCGGCGCGGGTGGCGCTCGCAGTACCCCGACTGGCCGTGGGGCCGGGCCTGGTCCAGCTGGACTCGTATTGGCGCCGACTGCGCCGGCTGCGCCTGGGGGTGGTTCCGTCGGCTAGTGGATCCGGACCCCAGGCCGCGCATCTGGCACCACGCCTCCCGTGGGCCGCGCTCTTGGCCGAGCGCCGCCTCCTCTGGGACGCCCTAGCGGCGCTGCCCCTCCCGCTCAGGCGGCAGTTGCTCTTCCTCTGCTATCACAAGCGGCCGGGCCACTTCCGCCATCCCGCGACGTCAACGAAAAGGTCAACTGGCGCATTATCCACGACCGACGGGACCGCCTCGCCTGGACCTGCGACAAGATCCGCGTCAAAGAGTTCGCCAACCGACTCGGTATCGACGTCCCCCGAACTATTTGGACCGGAACCGACCTCGACGAGATCGCCCTACTCCGCCTGCCCGCCGCATGGGTACTGAAGCCCAACAACCGCAGCGGGCTCGTAATGTTCGGGAACGGCCCCACACCCCACTTAGAGGAGATCCGCAGGACGGTTGACTCGTGGACGGCTGACGCACGGGTCATCGCCAAGGGCGAGTGGGCCTACACGCAGGCCGACCCGGGGCTCGTCCTCGAGGAACGAATCGGGCCAATGCCGGGCTCCCCGACGGACTACAAGGTGTACGCCTTCGACGGCGAGCCCCACATGATCCTGGTCGACGTCGACCGATTCGGCCGTCACCGCAGGACGCGTTCTACACACCGGACTGGCGGCCCTTGGCACTCCGCGACCGGGTGCCGGTGTTGGGAGAGCTCTCCCGGCCGCCAGGGCTGGACGCCATGCTCCGGGCGGCTCGATCGGTGGCCGCCGAGTTCGACTTCCTGCGCATTGACTTCTACATCGAGGCTGGCCACGTCTACCTCCGGGGAGCTGACGCCCTATCCCGGGGGCGGCCTCGAGCCCATGAAGCCCCGGAGCGCTGACCACGAACTCGGTCGGCTGTGGCGCTTGCCAGTCACGGGCACGTCGTAGCTGCGGAGGGAGTCCGGGTCGGGGCCGGACGGGCCTCAAGGCAGTCGTCCCTGGAAGACCGGTGCCCCGACGAACGCCCTGCGCCAGGCCGCGAGCGCCGCCGGGGACGAGGTGACGTTCCACCCAGCCTGGTTGGGCTGCTCGTACCAGCACAGGGCGATTGTTGCCGGGAAGTCAGTGGCGACGGTGGCCGCCGCGTTGGTGATCCAGGCCGCCTTGGATTCCCCCACCGGCCTGCTCCCGAGCCGTCTGCTTCGGGAGACGAGGTCTCTGCGATCATCACGGGCTTGGACGGCGCCAGCGCCCGCAGGTTTGCATAGCTCGGCCCGAACACATTGGCGAACGTCGTCCACGGCTGAGACTGCGTCCAGGCATTGTTGTAACCGTCGAGTCCCACCACATCGACATAACCGGCGCCGGGATAGAAGGCGTCGAATGGCTTGCCGGAGTCGTCGACGTTGGGGGACCAAACCCACTTCACGTTCGTCGCGCCGTCGGCGCGGAAACGGTCAACCACGTGCTTCCGAACGCGACGAAGATCGCCAGCGTGGTGCCCGGCTGGTTGGAAGGGTTCCACTTGGACCACACGCCGTTCATCTCCCAGTCGAGCCGGATGTACACACTGCCAGGCCACGCCTTGGCTAGGGCGGCTGACGTATCGAGGTAGGAATCGCACGCCCCGGTGATGACGTCCTGAAGCGGGATCGTGTTCCGTTCCCCACGAGATCACAGGCGTCAGGTGGTCGGCAAGGAAGAGCTGCTCCTCGTTTCCCCAGTAGAGCGGCTCCCCGCCCGCCGCGCCGTCGCATTGCCAGGGGTCCTGATAGAACTCGGTGAAGCTGGGGAGCGACCCCACCGCCGCCAGATAGGCCTGGAATTGGTTTCCCGTTGCCGGGTAGGTCGGGTCATCGACGGCGAAGCCGAGTGCGATCCGCGGGTGCGGGGCTGGGGGTGGGGGCACCGCCTCCGGTAGCGGGTTGGGTCGGGGGGTTGAGATCGTGCTCGTCGCTGAGGACGGTGGTGTCGGCACGAGCCGCGGACGTCGGGGGTGGGGCGAGCGGGGCGATGACGTGGGCAGGCCGACGCACCCCGGACCCGTGCACCTGTGTCGAGTGCGACCCTCTCACGAGATCGACGCCCATCAGAGCGGCGAGGACGACGAGCACCAGGAGCGCGCCGAGGGCGTTCTGGGCCTGGCGGCGGGAATGTTCAGCCTGCATGTGACTGGGGCTCCTGGCTTCGACCGAGGGGCCGCACACGCCGGGGTCGCCGCGCTGGCCTCTATGGACGTATCGGCATCCGACAGGAGCCAAATTGAGCCATTTGTGATTGTCACAGCATGGTCACCACCCGGGTCTCGCCCCCGACGGCGCTGATTGTCGCCGTCGTCACGCGGGGGGCGGCGAGCCGTTCGACCTGGGCGCGCTAGTCGCCGGTTCGGGCCGCCCCGCCCCGCCCCGGAGGTTAGGAGCGATCGCCCGCTGGCACCGGGACCGCCGCAGGCTCGCCGGTTGTGCCCGGAAGGGCCTGGGCGGTTGCACGCCGGGCGGTGCCGGACACGGCTGGATCCGCCGGCCTTGCGGGCGGACCGGGCGTCGATCGCGACAAACCCGCTCCCCACCGCCTGAGCCAGGGCCCACGCCCACGCCGCCCCGGCCACACCGAGGGGACCCATGAGGAGCCATGCCCCGCCGAGCGCTACAACGGCCATACCCAGGTTCATCGCGGCCGCCTTATGCGGCTCCCCCCGCACACGCAGGATCGTGACATAGACGTTGGTCACGGCGTCGGGCGCGGCCACGACGACGAACAGGAGCAGGATCCCGTAGCTCTGCGCGGCGTAGGTCGGCCCGAAGGCCGCCAACACCAATCGACCGAACACGCTCAGGACAAGAACGGGGGGCACGACTCACGCGGCGATGAGCCGTGTGGCCCGCCGCACCGTGCTGGCCAGGGGCTCGTCGTCGTAGGAGAGGTCCGCCAGCAGATTGCCGGAGACCGCCGACGACACCGTTAGGAGAATGCCCGACAAGAGCCAGGCGATGTAGAAGTGGGCGGCCGCTACGCTCGACAGGCGGGCCACGACGAGTACCGGCATCAGGCTGGGAATCATGACGCCGCCCAGCGCTGTCATGTGGTGGAGGAACAAATTTTCAGCCACTTCCCGATGTAGGGCACCACCCCGCGGGCTCTGTAACGGTGGCGCCGGCCAAGGGCGCGGACTTGGACCACGAGGGTGACGCCAGAGGTCAGGAACGAGCTAACGGTCCACACCGCGATGAGCCACGTCCCCGACCGCACCCCCAACAGCAGGAGCACGCTAAGCATGGCCAGCTTGAGTAGGCCGAAGGTCATGCCCCGGATGACGACGAAGTGCGCCGCACGCTCGGCAGTGAACACGTAGTCGAGAAGTGTTGCCACGGTCAGAATCGAAGTGCCAACCGCCACCCACACGGCCGTGGCGGGCCGCCCCGCGAAGGCGAGGTCGCCGGACAGATGGGGGACCAGGATCGCGGTGGCAACTCCCACGGCCACCCCGAAACCCGCACCTCCAAAAACGAGTGCGTTCACGGCCGTCGACCACGTCTCGTCGTCTGCTCTCGGCAGAACTTGCAGCGCAGTGGTGCCAAGGCCCATCAGGGCCAGAGTCGAGGCGAACGTCATCGCCGCGATGATGGCGCTCGCGGCTCCCACAGGTCGCGGTGGGGAAGAGGTGAGTGGCTTCGGCCCAGAACCCAAGCCCGAAGAGGCCGTTCACCCCCGTGGCCAGGATCACCCAGCCGCTGTTGCGAACCAGGTGGTTGCGCCGGTAGCAAGTGCTGGCCGCGTGGGCTAGCGCTTGCACGCGCCGCGACACGCCGTTCACGGCCCGACTCGGGAGCGTGCCGCCTCGACGAGGGGAGCCGAGCGCCACCGCTGAGCCGTGGCGACCCCCATGGCCATCCGTCCGAGGGCCCGGCTCGCGACGGCTCCCGGCCCGGCCCACGCTGGGAGGCACATGACGGCGTCAACGAAGGCGTCGAAGTCGGCTGCGTAGCCGGCGTCGGATTTGGCCGCCACCAGCTTCGGGCCGTACAGCGCCATGTCGGACCGGGCCACTGGGTCGCGGGCGACGAGCGCCATGCGGTCCCGGAGTTCGCTAGCCGACCC
>CAWCEP010000009.1:0-395563 GCA_963794615.1 uncultured Acidimicrobiales bacterium
GCCCCCAGACAGCGGGAAACGTCCAGGTCGAAGGGCCAAAGGCGCGATGGGTGCCGAACCCGGGACGAGGCTCTTTCGAGGCCAGCTGCATTAGCCTCGGGCGAGATACGGGTGGGTCCTCGAAGCGGGGTGTCTCGGGGCCTGTCGACGTGGTGAGTGGCGGGGACGGGGGAACCATGACCGAGCCGACCGAAGGCATCGAGGTCCGGCCTGGGAACGAAGGGCCCGCGACCGCGGTGCCGGCATCAGGTGGTCGTGCTCGGCGCCTGATGCGAAAGCCGCGAGCCGTTGTCGCCGTGCTCTGCGTGGCGCTCGTCGCCACGGTGCTCACGGTCGTGGGGATGACGGCGTCAGCCTCGTCGCCGCAGGCGACGCCGTCCGCGAACCCGCACGCAACGCCGCCGGTGGCGACGGTGTCGCTCGTGTCCAAGGCGTATACGCCCCAGGCGGCATCCGGGACGACGGACGACTACCACTGCACCTTGGTCAACCCCCACGTCACCCGGAACTCGTATGTCATCTCGAGCCAGTTCCATCCCGGCAGTGTCGAGGACCACCACGCCGTACTGGCCCTGGTGCCGCCGTCGCTCGCGGCCCAAGCCGAACGCGACAACGCAGGCGACAAAGGGTGGTCATGTTTCGGCGCGCCGTCCTTGCCGGGCGCATCACTCGCCCAGTTCCTGAGCACGCCCTTCCTCAGCGTCTGGGCTCCGGGCCACGGCGCGGACGTGCTGCCCAAGGGAACGGGGATCGTCTTCCTGCCGGGAGCCTGGTGATCATGCAGGTCCACTACAACCTGCTGGTCGGCGACAAGCCCGTGAAGAACTCGCTCTCGCTCAACACGGTGCCGATGTCCACGCCACTGTTGCCGCTACATCTCGACCTGGCGCTGGCCCCGCCGGACCTGCCGTGCCCCACCGGCGTCACCGGCGCCTTGTGCAACCGGGCTGCATCGCTCGCCGACCAGGCGCGGCGCTTCGGTCCCGAGGCAGCGGAGATCGTGGATGGCATCGAGGGGGTGTGCGGGCACAACCCCTCCAACCCGCCGCTCAGTGACACGGCGTCGTGCATCTGGCCGATCGGCAAGAGCGGCTACATCGTCCGAGTCCAAGCGCACATGCATCTGCTCGGGCGAAGCTTCACGATGGTCCTCAACCCGGGAACCGCGCAGGCCAAGACGGTGCTCGACGTCCCCAACTACAACTTCGACTACCAGAAGGCCTACAACCTGACGACGCCGATCCCGGTCTCCGCCGGCGAGAGGCTCCAGGTCAACTGCACCTACGACCCCAAACTGGCGCAACAGCTGCCCGTACTGCGCAAGGCGCCGGCTCACTACGTGACGTGGGGCGACGGGTCCTCCGATGAGATGTGCATCGGACTGGCTTGGACATCGGCGAAGCTGCCGACATCCCACAGCACACTCTGATCCGTCTGCCGCGTTGGTTAGCGCCTCGGCAAGATGCGAGCCGAGCGATGTTTCGCAGCCTTGATGCCGAGCGCCTCGGGCCGCTGGCGTCCTCGCTCCCTGGAGCAGGACCGGACAGGGACCCCCTCTCCGGTCCGGCCACCGGGCTACAAGTTCTATCGATCCGTGTCCAGGTCGGGCGTGACGCTCGTAGGTGTAGGGTCAGCGAATCGGGCTCCACAGAGCCATCGACCAAGACTCGGAGAGGGAGCGATGCCAACCATCATCGGTCGCCATGACGTGAAGGACACCGATCATTGGCTTGCCTCGCCTAAGCGCGAGGAATTCTTCGGACCCCTCGGCGTCACGAACATCCGGACGTTTGTCGACCCGGAGAACCGGACTCAGGTTGCGGTTCTCATGGACGTTGCCGACATGGACGCTCTTCTGAGCGCGATGCAATCCGAGGGGGCGGCCGCGGCGATGACGCACGACGGCGTGTTGCCCGAAACGCTTGTAATCCTCGTCGAGGAGGGTTAAAGACGCGGTCTCTGCGCCGACCTGCGCTGACGGTGAACGACCTCGACCGCCAACCCGATTCCTGGGAGGTCGACGGCCATTCGCGCCCGTGTCGCGCCCGGAAGGCGAGGAGACCACAGGTGGAGCGTCGCCCAGTCACGGAGCCAGCAGAAACAGCAGGTCAGGACGGGTGCGATATTCTGGCTGCGCACCCGGGGGTGTAGCTCAGCTGGTAGAGCGCTACGTTCGCAACGTAGAAGTCGGCGGTTCGAGTCCGCTCACCTCCACTGGTTGTCGAAATCACAACGTTCCTCTGGTCAGAGGGCAGCTTTTGCGTCCCGTCGCTCAGCCAGGTTCGCTTCCATGTTCAAACCGTCCAGCGTCGGCTTTAGGTCCGGCATCAATCAGGCGGTTCTTCGTGGATCCAGTCGGAACAGCTGGTCGAGTTTTGAGCGGCTTCCGTCGGCAGGCGTCTTGCAGACCCCACGCGCAAGCGGTATATCCCGGACTTGCAGACCGCGGGCTGCCTCCCCGCGGCATTGGGGACTCGGCTCGCTCAACGATCGTGGGTTGCTTAGGAGGTGGCCGGGATGCGCCACAAATCGATGTCGCCGTCGACGGCATAGCGATCGATGGCGGTGAGATCATCGGCAGTGAACTCCAAGTGGTCGAGGGCGGTGACGTTTTGCTCGAGCTGGGCCACGCTGCTGGCACCGATCAGCACGGAGGTGACTCGCGGGTCACGCAAGGCCCAGGCGATGGCCATCTGCGCGAGGGACTGGTCTCGACCGAGGGCGATGTCGTTGAGGGCCCGGATGCGGGCGAGGTTGTCGTCGTTGAGCATGTCGCGAGTCAGTGAGCCGTCCTGAGAAGCTCTCGAGCCTGGGGGGATGCCGTTGAGGTATCGGTCGGTGAGCAGGCCCTGGGCCAAGACGGAGAAAGCGATGCAACCGACACCTTCAGTGCCCAGAACGTCGAGGAGGCGGTCTTCGATCCATCGATTGAGCATCGAGTACGAAGGTTGGTGAATAAGCAGAGGGGTGCCGAGCTCCGCGGAGGATGGTGACGGCCTCGGCGGTGCGTTGGTCGGAGTACGAGGAGATCCCGACATAAAGGGCTTTGCCTGAGGTCACGGCGGTGTGGAGGGCACCGAGGGTCTCCTCGAGCGGCGTCTGGGGGTCGTAGTGATGGTGATAGAAGATGTCGACATAGTCGAGGCCAAGGCGGTGAAGGCTCTGGTCGAGGCTGGCCAGGAGGTACTTGCGGGAGCCGAGATCGCCATAGGGCCCCGGCCACATATCCCAGCCGGCCTTGGTGGAGATGACCAGTTCGTCGCGGTGGTGGTGGAAATCCTCGCTGAGGATCCGGGCGAAGTTGGTCTCAGCGCTTCCGTACGGGGGCCCGTAGTTGTTGGCCAAGTCGAAATGGGTGATGCCCACGTCGAAAGCTCGGCGCAAGATGGCGCGTTGGGTGTCGATAGGCCGATCATCGCCGAAGTTCTGCCAAAGTCCTAGGGACAAGGCGGGCAGGAGGAGGCCGCTTCGCCCACATCGGCGATAGGTCCATGGACCCGTAGCGGTCCTCGGCGGGAAGGTAGCTGGTCATGTCGTCGGCTGCTCCATCTCGATCCGCGGAGACGAATCTATTCTCAGGACGCCGCGATCAAGACACCGAGCTTGAGCTGGACTTTGATGGCGAGTCGAAGCAGGCCCTGTCGGCGAGGGTGACGTTGGCCCCCAACGCTTCCGGCTCGCCTGCTCGCGTGCCCGCATTCAATCGGGGTCATCGTCCTGTCCATGCCTGTTCGAGAATGCGCGTCACCACGGTCACGTCTTGGTGGCCCAAGCCGAGATCGACTGCCTGCTGCCATTCATCAGCCAAGCGCGCAAGAGTCCCGAGCTTGTCGTCTCCAGCCTGCTGGGCGAGGCGCACATCCTTCAGAGCGAGTGATAATGCGAACTGAGCCGAGAAATCACCCTTGGCGATCCTATGCAGCTTTGCTTCCTGCCAAGAAGACATGAGCGGGTTGCCTTCGAGGGCGTCCATCACCTTTTCGGTCTCGAGCCCTAGGCCGTGAGCGAGTGCCACGGAGGCGGCCACCGCTTCCGCTGCAAAGGCGAGCCATGTGTTGGCTACAAGCTTGAGTCGAGTGCCAGTCCCGGCATTGCCGGCCCAGATCGTGCGCTGGCCCAGGGCGTCGAACAGAGGGGTAACTCGAGGTCTGGCTTCGTCGGGCCCTGAGGCGAAGATGGTCAGTTGGCCGTGTTCGGCCGGGTCCTTACTTCCCGACACCGGCGCGTCGAGCAAGGTCACGTCGGGACGCTCCGCCGCGACCATCGCTGCCACGCGCTCGATCCCTGCCACACCGATGGTGCTCATCTGCACCAAAATCGCACCGGGAGCAAGCGCAGTGAGCACACCCTCGTCGCGGGTAATGGAGATGACGGCGTCGGCATCGGTCACCATCGTGATGACGATCGCCGCCGACCTCGCTGCGTCCGCAGCGGACTGAGCTACTCCCGCGCCCAGCTCGGCGAGGTCTCGGGTGGCCTCCGGATTGCGGTTCCACACAGTCGTCGGGATCCCGGCGCGCAGAGCAGAGGCTGCCATCCCGTGGCCCATGGTTCCGATGCCGAGAACCGCAACAGGCTCATGCTCTTCTTGCGTCATTGGTCCTCTTTAGCCGATTTGAGTCACGGGTTCCATCAGCATCGCGCCACTTGGCCTCTGGAGCCCCAGTTCCTTCAGCCGGGCAGCGATCGACCGGCAATGGTGAGCCGATCCCGGCGGTCGCTCCCGCTGATCGGGCACCCCAAAAGTCGGCAGCGCCGCACCAGGGAGCGCAAGAGCAGGGGGTGCCTTAGCCTGAGGCGGCACGGTGCAGGCCATGATCTGAGGGCTCGGGCGCGATGGCTGAGAGACAGGCAACTTCGTCGACGTGGGCACCCCTGCGCATCACCGTATTCCGCTGGCTCTGGCTCGCCTCGCTGGTAAGCAACCTAGGCACGTGGATGCAGACCGTCGGTGCCCAGTGGTTTCTCGTCCACGCCGCTCATGCCGCGATCCTGGTCTCGCTTGTGCAGACCGCCGACATGCTCCCTGACGTGATGTTCGGGATCGTGGGTGGTGTGCTTGCGGATACCCTCGATCGGCGCCGACTGCTGATGGCGGTGCAAGGTGGTCTTGTCGTCGCCACCTCAGCACTCGCCGCGCTCACCCTCGCTGGTCGTATGTCGCCGGCGCTTCTTCTCCTCTTCACGTTCGTGATCGGCACCGGTTCGGTATTGACGACCCCCGCCTACCAGTCACTCGTGCCCGAGCTTGTCCCTCGCGACCGTCTCCCTGCTGCCGCGCAGCTCAGCTCCATTAATGTCAACCTGGCACGGGCGATCGGGCCCGCGATTGCCGGCATCCTGATCGAATACATCGGGGTAGGTGCGGTCTTTGTCCTCGATGCCGCAACGTTCCTTGTCTACGGGCTTGCGGTCGCTCTCTGGCGGCCGAGTCCTGAAACCACTCCGCAGATCCCGGAGCGATTCGTGTCGGCACTTCGGGCCGGCGGTCGATACGTCCGCTACGCGCCGGTCGTCCGCCGAATCTTGCTTCGGGCTGCGCTCTTCCTTGTCCCGGCGAGCGCGCTTTGGGCGCTGCTGCCGCTCATCGCCAGCCGCCGCCTCGGACTCGGCTCAGGCGGGTACGGCCTGCTCCTCGCCGCCCTCGGAGGAGGGGCCGTTGTAGGGGCAACCTTGCTCTCGAAGGTGCGCGCCCGGCTTTCACCTAGTGCACTCATCCAATTGGTCGGAGCGGTGTTCGGCGCTGGACTGGTCGCGATCTTGGTGCGCTCGACCGTCGTGGTTGTCATCGTACTAATCCCCGCCGGGATGGCCTGGGTAGGGATGCTGGCGACGGTGAACACGCTGCTGCAGCTGTTCCTGCCGCGCTGGGTACGAGCACGAGGCCTGTCGGTCTACCAGATGGTGTTGTTTGGGGCGCAAGGTCTCGGAGCGGTCGCCTGGGGAGCGGTCGACGACGCCTTCGGACTTACGTTCACCTTCCTCGTCGCCGCCGGGCTGATGGTCCTGGGCGCGGCGTCGGTCCGCTTTTGGCCGTTCGTGGACACGTCGGGCATGGACCGCAGCACCGTGGTTCGGCCCGATCCGGATGTGACACTTGAGACAGACGAAGACGCCGGTCCGGTCGTGGTACGAACGACCTACTCGATCCCGACCGAACGTCTGCCCGACTTCATGCGCGCCATGCTTCGTGTGCGTGAGTCGCGCCTGCGGACCGGCGCCACTCAGTGGGGACTATTCCGTAACGGTGAACGGTTGGGTGAATTCGAGGAGATCTTTGTGGTCGCCTCATGGGACGAGCATCTGCGCCAGCACAGAGAGCGGATGACCGCCACCGACCTCGCCTACGAGGATCAGGCGAGGGCACTTTCAGATTCGACCCCTCACACGTGGCACCTCCTCCCTATGGACCTCGACGAGAAGTGGAGTCATGAAGCAATCGTTGCGGTCGGGGAGTCGTCACTGGGCCGCACTACCCCGAAGCGCTGGTGGCGAAGAAAATGTTGAGGCGGTCCCGTGAGCTCCGGTGTCATCGAACGAACCGCTCGCCACTGTTGCACTCTCCGTGTACCGTGACGCCGTGACCGGTGGAGGTATGACCCCGGGCCCTCAGGCCACCCAGGATCGCGTGACTCGACTCGGTCGGGCTTGTGCTGGGGAGCAGATATCCCCGGGGGCGGCAACTGAAATCGGTATGTCGAGACAAGGTCGTCGTCACGCCCATACAGGCCGCACTGATTGGTTACGCGACGTCATCCTGGGTGGCCAAGACGGACTGGTCAACATCCTCGGGATTATCTTGGGCGTTATCTCCGGTGGTGGAGATCGGACGGTGTTGCTGGCGGCTGGCTTTGCGGCGGCTATCACCGAATCGATCTCGATGGGAGCAGTCGGATTCACCTCAACCACAGCAGATCGCGATTTCTTCGAGGCCCAACGCGCGCTCGAGGAAGCGTCTGTTCGTGACGACACGGACCTTGAGTGCAGTGAGATAACCGAGCTCTATCGAAGTAAAGGCTTCTCTGGCCCATTGCTCGACGAAGTGGTAGCCACGATTACGGCGAACCGAGACAAATGGGTCCAGACGATCCTTGAAGAGGAGCGGCACCTCCAGCCTGTGGCCAACCAAGACATCATGCGCAGCTCAGTGATAATCACCTTGGCCACGTTGATTGGCCATCTCATCCCTCTTCTTCCGTTTGTCTTTCTCGAGCGCTCGGCGGCCTTAGTTCTCGCAGTGATCTTGAGTGGGGTGGTGCTCTTTGGGGTCGGTGCCTACCAAGCGCTCACCAGGGTTGGCTCCTGGTGGAAGCAGGGAGCTCGCATGGTTCTCATCGGCCTCGGCGCCGCGGCACTGGGATTCGCAATCGGCCACCTCTTCCATGCATCAGGGGGCTGACTTAGCGCCAGCCACCTAACGATTCCAAACGTCATTAGTCGCACTCAGGTAAGCACACGCGTCAATCTTGGCTGCTCGGTCTGGCTCGGGTGAGATTCCGTCAGTCGGAGGCAGCTATCAAATCACTGTTTCCTGCCAACCTGGGATGGAATTGTCGTGCCCAATGGCGGAAGCGGGGGATCGGTCCGTCTCCTTTGACGAGTCGTGGGTGATCGACGTGGCGCAGCCCCTCCCAGATCGGTATGTCCTGCTTGACCCCACCGAGCGCTCCACGGTGCATGAAGTCGGCGACCTCGTCCACTCGAACCCCGGCGATTTGGTCGCCGGACACTGGACGCTGGACGGTTGTGGCGATGGTGAAGTCGATGCTGTCGAGAGTGGTGGGTGTTATGAGGAGCAAGACCCGGTAGCGGAGTCCGACCGCCTCGGCCGTGTTTAGTGAATGGGCGTAGCCCAGGCCGTAGGTGTCGGTGTCGAAGAACGTCGCGATCTCGTCGGGTCCCTCTCGTAGGAAGTTCGGTGTGGCGAAGTGGAACTCGGAGTGGAATGATGTGCCGCGATCGTCGTATGCGGGTTCCGACAGGAAGAAGCCATGGACGATTCCAAAGTGCACCGTGTCGACCCCGTTCTCGTGGATCGTTTCGACATGGGCCTTGATGGGGAGGGTGGTGACCTGTGGGATCGTCCATCCTTCAAGGTCGAGATCGGGGATATCGAAAGTGGGGCTACCGCCGGTGACGTCGTGCCACGCAAACAGGAACCCGAAGCGCTCGATAGCGGGGTAGGCAGGAAGTCGGACCGGGTATGGCGGATTGCCCGGGTACTCGGAGCCGACGCAGCTTCCGTGGACATCCCACCGCAAACTGTGGAAGGGGCAGCGGAGGCTCTCACCTATGACCTTACCGCCCCGGGCGAGATTTGCTCCGAGGTGTGGGCAAAACGCGGACACCACCGCGGATTGTCCTGACTCCGTCCGGAACGCCACAACTTGCTCGCCGAGAAAGGTCCGCTCCACCACGGCGCCGGGTTCGATCTCGCCGATCGCGGCGACCTTGAACCAACCGACCGGGAATCGCGGACGGGGATCGATCACCGGGCCGCGCACAGCGGCGTCGGTCATCGTCCCGAGATCCCTGGTGAAAAGCGTCCAGCGAACGCGCGCAGCGGGAGATCCGCACTGGTGATAATCCCGGGCGGAGCGGAGACCACAGAGCGGATGGCATTGAGGGCCGGCATACCTGTGATTGTCATGCCGACCGACGCAAAGGCCTCCGGGGAGGAGAAGTCCGTCCCCGGTTTCGGGAAGATCATGTGCTTGGAGTAGATGCAGGGATCCCCGTCGATTTGAGTGATGTAGCAGCCCTGGATGTCCCAGTGTGGGTCGGTGTGGGGTGTCATCTGCCACTCCAGATGCATCTCGATCCGAGGCTCGCCGTCGACGGTTCCCATGTACTTGAGGTAGCACCCGCCGAGCGAGCCTTTCGGCAACTGGTACCAGCCGAGGTCGACATTCTTGGTGCATGCACCGAGTTCGTACTCGAAGCGCACGTCATCGAGCGTGAGGTCCATGCAGTCGGCCATGAGGCGGACAGCGTCTTCGAAGACCCGGGTGTACTTCTCGAGCATCCCCGGGACAGCCGGGTCATCGACTGAGCGACCGAACCCAACCTCGTTCCAGGTTTCAATTGAATGGTGGCACGATACGTCGACCGACTCCTTGCAGAGCACTCGCTCGATCTCGGTCACATCTGCCGAGTGAACAATGGTGAGGATCTGGGCGAGCCCAGGATTCATTCCCGTTCCGTAGAAGGTTGATCCGCCACGCTCACAGGCCGCCTGGATGACCTCTTCTTCGCTCTGTCCCGACGGGTGCGGATGGTTCGCGTTGCGGTGGTGGCCGGTGATCCAGTCTGCGGTGGTGACGATGTTGATTCCGGCTTCGAGAATCTGCTCGTAGAGATCCACGTCGGGGAAAACGCCGTGGAAGGTGAGACAGTCGGGCCGCGCGGCGATGATCTCCCCGACGGTTCCGGTAGCCGTGACGCCGACGGGAGGCAGTCCCACGATCTCACCGGCGTCCCTGCCGATCTTGTCGGCGGAGTAGCAGTGCATCCCGATCAGCTCCAGATCCGGGTGGCGGCGGATTCGCTTGACCATCTCGGAACCGACGTTGCCGGTTGCGACTTGGAATACCCGGATCTTTCGGTCTTGGACAGAGTTCACGCGTCCTCCGGCCACGTCGATCGTCAGGGCGGGCGGCCCCACGCCCAGTGGAGACTACCGTCCAGACATGTGTCCGACAAAGGGGAACGGAGACGGACCTTAGACATCGGGATCCTTCGGCATCGGATACAGCTCGGTCGGCCCCGGGCCGGGGGCGCGAACAAGCGGTACCTTGCGGCTTGCGGGTAGTTCAGGAGAGGCTCAGCAGAGAGCGAGCCGCACGGGAAGTTCTTCGTGGCGCCGGACCATGAGGCTGTTGGCCCACCGGGGCGCATGTTCGGGGTCAAGGGTGATGCTCGTGGTGCGCTCCAGTAGCACGGTGAGCACGATCCGGGCCTCGATACGGGCCAGGGGTGCGCCCACGCAGTGGTGGATTCCTCGTCCGAATGCCAGATGTCGTTTCGGCACTCGCCGTTGGAGATCGACCTCGTCAGGCCGATCGAACTCGGCGGCGTCCCTGTTGGCAGCACCCCACAGCAGCAGCACAGTCGCCCCTGCCGGGATCTTGACGTCGCCGAGCGTCGTGTCCTTGGGCACCGAGCGCATGTGGTATCGGAACGGCGGTTCTAGGCGCAGTGCCTCTTCGACGAACTTCGGGATCTGCTCCGGGTCCCGGCGGAGGTGATCTTGCAGATCGTGGTGCTCGGCCAGGAGACGCACGGCGTTGCCCAGCAGGCTCGTGGTGGACTCGCCTCCGGCGCTCAACAGCGTGTGGAGGATGACGAGACCCTCAAAGTCGCGAAAGACTCCGTCTCGGACCCCCCGGGCGACAGCACCCAAAAGATCGTCGCCTGGTGCCCTCATCGCCGTCGAGAGTTGGTCGGCGAGCCAGGTTTGGATCTCGAAACTCCGGGCGATGAGTTGCTCTAACTCGTCGTAGGACAGCGTCGACCCCAGCATCGCCGTCGAATCGAACGCCGCAGTCAAGAGTTGGTCGATATCGCTGTTGTGGAACCCGATGAGGCGGCTGATCACGGTGATCGGCACGACATTGCCGATCATGGTCATGACCTCTGGGGTCTCACTCTCCAATGCCCGGGTAACGCACCCATTGGCGATATCGACAATGTCTGGCTCAAGTGCGTCCATGCGCTTGGCAACGAGTTCGGGGAATACGGTGCTGCGGTGCAGAGCGTGCATGGGAGGATCAGCCGTGGCGAGCGCCTGTGCGCCACCGTCACCGAACTGAAGGCGGCAGGGAAGACCAGCGTCGTCTCGATAGAGCAGAACCCCGAGGTTGGACGAGAAGTCCTCGACCCGGCCGGTTGCTTCGGTCAGTAACTCAAAAGTGCTGACGGTGTACAAGCCGGTGCCAGGGATCTCCCAGACCGGTGCCTGGGCACGAAGCTGGCCATAGAACGGATAGGGATCGTCGATCACTGCTGGGTCGAGCAGCAAGGTTCCAGAGATTTCTGGCTCCATATCCGGTCAAGGTAGCTGTCTGGCGTGACCGCACGAAAATGCCGGGAGGCGGGCGGGTAGGGGAGTGCTTCCAGGGCCCCCAAACCGTCCGATATCGCCGATCGAGGGGACTCAAGACTCCTGCGGCGGTCGTGGGCCCCAGGCCTGCGCATGGCCACGCCGGCCTTCAACAGGGCCTGGCGGCCCGTCTCGGGATTGACCTGGAGCCACTTGCCGATCGAGGCACAGGAGCGTCCCGAGGCGTAGGAAGAAGCCGCTCGCTGGATGCGGTCCGGGGTCAGTATCCGCCCACGCCTAGAACCTGGCGGCGTTCGAAGAGGGCCAAGACGGTGGTCCGGTGAATCGAGTGCTTGCCGGCCGAGGCGAGTGCCGTCGCTCCGACCAGGTAGGCGGCCACGAGCTCCTCAACCTCCTCGGGTGGGAGACGGCGTTGGATCTGTCTCGAGCCGTCAGGCGGAACACGACGGCTCCTCATGGTTGCGCCGTCCCGGGACTCACCGAAGACATGGTCGTAGAGCTCGCCGATGGCTGTTCGGACCCGCGGTTGATCAAATCAGGCCATCTGACAACGCTGTGAACCCCCATGTCCCCTGGTGAAGGAGGGTTTGAATAGTGTCCTCTAGGGTCCACTCGTTCGCCCTGACCCATTGGGTGGATGGGCAAAATACAAACGGCATCACTTCCGTAGGTAGTGAAGCTTAAGCCGAGGTTGCGGCCAGGCTGTTATTCCTCGTGTCTGAGGTGTCGACGTACAGCTCGACCTCGTTCCCGTCAGGATCGTAAACGTGCAAGCTCTTCGTAAAGGTGCGCTCGGCTGTGTACAGAACCGGGATCTGTGCTGACTCGAGGTCTGCCTCCGCAGAGCAATACTCCTCAACAGAATCGCCGATCTTGAACGCGACATGAGCGAGCCCGGTGGCACCCGCATCCGGCGCCGGTGCATCTTCTCCTACCTCCAGGACAGCAAAGTCATGGTGACTGCCAAGTGAGAAGAACGTCATGCGCACCGGATCCGAGATCCGCGAGACGATCGGGATACCGAGGACCCCCGAATAAAAAGCCTCGGAGCGTTGAACGCTTTGGACTTTGACGACGACGTGCCCAAGTGATCGAACTTTCACGTTTGGTTCCTTGCAGTGATTGGCGGTGTGGGCAACGGACGATTCTGGCCCACACGTCTCGAGCGAAGGACGTGGCTTCTCTGTTTTGAGAAGAGCAGAGAGTGTTCTGCCGCTCAGCGAGCTTTCGCGAACACCGCGTTGGCTTCTTCGGTACTGAGCGGTGGACCCATGGGCCTGAGATCGTGAGCAGCGGCGACACGTCCCATCTCCTCCATCGACGGAAAGAGTGGCTGGGTCGGCACGATCTGGGCCTCGGCTGGTATCCCGAGCTCTCGGATTAAGTCCCGGAAGCTGACGTTGTCGTGCACAAGCAGGATCCGCGCCTCGCGCTCACCGACCACGAGGAACGTGTGCGGGACGCCTCGAGGCATGGAGACCCAATGCCCCGCTCCGACCACAAGCTCCTCGTCTCCACAGCGCACGACCATCTGGCCTTCGAGGATGTACCAGGTGTCGTCGAGGTTGTCGTGGACGTGCAGGGGGGGCGCGGCGCCGACAGGCAAGGTCATCTCGAGCACGACGGTGTTCATGTCGGGTGCACAGCGGTGCTCAACGACCAAGGTGTCGAGGAACCACCACGCCAGTGCTTCCTTGTTCTCGGGCGAGTCAACAACCGCCGTCCTCACTTCGGCCACCTCCTACGAAGCATCTCTATGGAGTAGTCAGGCATCCTTACGATTGCGTTCGATGGTACGGTAACCTTACGGCCATGTCAAGCGATTCCTCTGACCACCCCAACGAGGAGCCACGTCCGTACGTCGGTGCCATGCTGGGGGCCGTTTGGCAATGGGTCCGTGAGCAGTTGTATGCGGGCGTTGTTGCGGCGGGATACGACGATCTGAACGCCGCGCATGTCGGGCTCTGGCGCTATCCGGGCCTCGAGGGACTCCGTCCAAGCCAGCTCGCGGACCGGAGGGGGATCACGAAGCAGTCGGTCAACGACCTGCTCGGGCACCTGGAACAACACGGGTACCTGCTGCGCGTGCCGGACTCGGCCGACGGAAGGGCTCGCGTGATCCAACTTACTTCGAAGGGATGGCGACTCCAGAAGACAATCTACGCCGAAGCGGGGGCCGCCCAGCTGCGGATCGCAGAGATTCTGGGGCCGCAACGCTTCGCCCGGCTGCACAGCTCCCTCGAACTGCTGACCGAGCAGCTAGCAGGTTCACTGGACAGTCCGTAACGCCGGTTCGAGGGCGTATACAACAATGCCGGTCGTGGTTACACCCGTACTCCCTTGCCGATCGCGGCACAGTCCCGAGGCGTACAGAGAGACAGGTCGTTCGTCGTGGTCAGGAGTCAGGACACGCCCACGCCTGACGATCCACAACGTTCAGGCACCTGCCTCTCCAACGTTGTGAATCAAAAGTGTCTGTTTGGCTTGTTACGATATGGGAGTGAGAACAATCGTCGTACTAGCCTTTGTCAGTCTTGACGGTGTGATGCAAGCTCCTGGCGGACCAGAAGAAGACACCTCAGGCGGCTTTCAGTACGGTGGTTGGACCGCTCCGTACGCTGACGAATTCTCGGGTAATGTCATGCGCGACCAAATGGGTGTTCCGTTTGATTTGCTGCTGGGCAGAAAAACCTATGACATCTTCGCGGCATATTGGCCGAAGCAAGATGCGGCCGCCTTGGCCACGGGCCCGTTCAACAAAGCGGTCAAATATGTCGTGGCTGCCTCATCGCCAAAACTTGACTGGGAAGAATCCGTACTCGTTGATGGGGACGTGGCGGCGAAGTTGAAAGAGCTGATGCAGCAAGACGGTCCGATGCTGCAAGTGCACGGAAGTAGCGATCTGATACAGACGTTGCTGCAGAACGATCTCGTCGGCGAACTATGGCTGAAGATATTTCCCATCACGCTTGGCAAAGGCAAGCGCCTGTTCGGAGAGGGGACAATGCCCGCGGCGTTCGAGCTCGTGGAATCCAAAACGTCACCGGGTGGTGTCATCTTCGCCAATTTCAAACGATCGGGCGAGGTCAAGACCGGTTCGTTCTAATTGATGTGACTGCAGCAGCTCGGTGTGACCGGTACCAGGAGTTGTTCGACGGTGCGGTCGGAGCATCGCTGTCGATGACGCTGCCCGCGAGCCCGACCGAATCGGGGCGTTCCCGACGTCGGACGATTCGATAGTCCCAGGTCACGACGCCCGGTCACTCTCACCCAACCAGGCCCTCCACGCCCCGTTCCCCGGGTCGGGGCCACTCCCCGTGTTGACGGGGGGAGGGCCAGGGCGTGCTACCACGTGCCTGAGAGACCGGCTGCCCTCCTTGGGTGGGGGGCAGCGAGGGATAACACTGGGGCCTGGAGGTCATCTTGGGCGCTGTCAGGCTGGTGTTCGGCGCGGAGTTCCGTCGCCGTTGGCGATCGTGGCTGGTCTTGGCCGTTCTGATAGCCGTCGTGGGCGGCCTCGTCCTGGGTGCCGTCGCCGCCGGACGGCGGACCGCCACGGCCTTCCCCCGCTTCGTCACGGCTCACGGCTTCGACGTCTATGTGTTTAACAATCAACCCGTTCCGGGGCTGGCCCGATTGCCGGGTGTGGCTTCTGTCACAACGATCGGTAACCCCGCCAGCGGACAACCGACGTGCCGCTGTGCCCACGCAATCGACGCTCAGGACTTCTACATCAATGAGGTGTCGCCCACGGCGTTGAGCCGGGTCGTGAAGTTGGTCACCGGCCGCATGCCGACCCAGTCCTCCCAAGACGAGGTGTTGGCCTCCTTCAACCTTCAACAGGACGGAGTGCACGTCGGATCGGTGATCCATGCTCCCTTGTATGGATCGTCACAGGTCCAGGCTCTGGCCAGCGGCGCCAATTCTTCTCCCTCAGGGCCGACGGTTGCCTTCCACGTGGTGGGCATTGAAGCTGCCGAGTTGGAGTTCCCGTCCGGGCAGGCACCCGAGTACGACCTGTTCACGACGCAGGCGTTTGCACGTGCCGAGAACCAGCGACTCGTGGTCGCCGCCGTGTATCTCGTCCGACTGCGCCACGGGACAGCGGATCTTCCCCGATTTGCCGCCGCCGCCAACGGACTTCACCTGGTGTATGTCTCGAACCAGGACACCGCCGCCGCCGCGGTGGCCGCGTCCATCCATCCCCAGGCCGTGGGCTGGTGGGTGCTGGCCGTATTGGCCGCATTGGGGGGCTTGGCGGTTATCGGTCAGGCGCTTGGCCGACAGAGTGTGGTCGAGAGCGAGGTGTACCCCACGCTGTCCGCTCTGGGTCTGCCCCGGCGCCAGCTCGTCGCCCTCGGCACGGCGCGGAATCTGGTGGTGGCACTCGCTGGTGGCGCCGGGGCAGTACTCGTCGCCTACTCCTTGTCCCCCCTGACTCCCGTGGGGGAGGCGCGTCTGGCTGAACCCTCCACCGGTCTGGCCTTCGACCCCTTGGTCCTCCTCCTCGGGGCGTTGGCGACCATGGTCGTGGTGATCGTCCTGGGTATCTGGCCGGCGGTCCGTGCCTCGCGGGTGCGTATCGATGACGAGTGGGTCCCAGACATCCACCCCTCGTCAATCGTGGCCCGCCTGGCGACCACCGCCGCGCCGCCGAGCGCCGTGATCGGGGTCCGTCGCGCCCTGGAGCGAGGACGCGGTGCCGCCTCGATCCCAGTGGGTACGGCGCTCTTCGGCACGACGTTGGCAATCACGGCCCTGTGCGCGACGGCGGTGTTCGGCTCCAGCCTTTCGCACCTGACGGCCACGCCGTCGCTGTACGGCAGCGACTACCAGTTGACGTTCTCGAACGTGGGGGCAGGGGCAGGCAACCCGACCTCCGAGTTGGCCCGCCTGAAGCATGACCGTGCCGTCACCGGGATCATGCTTGCCGCCCGGGGTGAGGTCTCCATCAACGGAGTCAGTGTCCTGGCCATCGCCGGAGAGGCCGTACGAGGGCCACTCCTCATGTCGGTGGTCAGCGGTCGTCTGCCCGCCGGGAACCGCGAGGCCGCGCTCGGCTCGACCACACTGCAGCAGGTGCGCAGCCGTGTGGGCTCTGACGTCCGTGTCACCGTGCAACTGCCGAACGGCGCCACCCGAACTGTGCCATTTCGTGTCGTGGGCACCGCGTCGTTCCCCAGCGACGCCGGCCTCGGAGGGTTGGGTACCGGGGCGGCATTTACGCTGGCCGGCTATCTGAGCGCGGTGTGCCCGCCCGGTCCCACACAGGGAAAATGCCAACGCGCCCTCACCGCCAATCAGAGTCCCGCCGTGCTGGTGAGAGTGGCCCCCGGCCCGCAGGGTCAGGCCGATATCGCCCGCTACTCCCGCCAGGCCGGTGTCTCGCGGCCGGTCGTCCCTACCTCGTTGGTGAACTTCGGGGAAGCGGTGAATTTCCCGCTCATCCTGGGGTTTGTGCTGGCGCTGTTCGGCGCGGCCACCCTCCTTCATCTGCTCGTGGTCAGCGTGATTCGCCGTCGGCGCGAGATGGGGCTGTTGAAGGCCCTGGGCTTCGTAAACGGTCAAATCGGCGCCACCGTGCTCTGGCAGGCGACGACGGTTGTGTTGGTGGGCACCGTTGTCGGATTGCCACTTGGCATCGTCGTCGGCCGGTTGATCTGGAAGGCCTTCGCTACCAACCTCGGGGCCGTGCCTGTTCCCACTGTGCCCGCATTTGCGATCGCGGCGCTGGCACTGGGCGTGCTCGTGGCGGCCAATCTGCTGGCCGTTGTCCCCGCCGTGGCTTCAGCGCGAAGGAGATCGGTTGGACAACTGTTGCGCACTCCGTAATAAGCGCGTCGGGTCACACGGCCTAATCGGGCCACGGATCATCGAGGACCCCCAGCTGAAGAAACAGACCGAGCTTGTCCGCCCCGATCCATTCCCTGACGACTTTGTCCCCCTCGAAATGCATGATCGTGATCACCCATTCCTCCACTGTCCGTCCGGTGGGGGACCGTCCCACGTATCCCCCGGTGTCGGTACCGCGGAAGGTCATCCTGAGGACGACAGCGTCGCCGGCCGCGATGACCTCGTCCACGTCCAGACGGAGATCAGGGAACGCCTGATGGTAGAGGCGGATCGGCTCGACTCTGGCCGACGGACCGGTCCCAAACGGGTTGACGTAGTCCTCGCCGTAAAGATCGGCAGCCGCTTCGTAGTTTCGGCCGTTCCAGACCTCGTCGACAAACCTCCGTACCTGCTTCTCGCGCTCGGCACCGTCCATGGCTTCACCCCGTTCTCGAGCCGTAAGGATTCCACAGGACTGCCGAGAGCTCGTGCGATGTCACCGAGCTGTGGAGGATTCTCTCCACGAGGACCGAGGCGAAGCGAACCTCCTGAAATGCAGGTCAGCCCAAGCCTGGAACAGCGTCTCGCTCGAGCTGGGCCTGGTCCATCTGGGCCAGCAAGGGCTCGGGCCAGCGGCCTCCGCAAAACACGGTGTCGCTGGCGATCCGATCGTCCCGCAGCTTGATGACATGGGCCTGGTGGCATGCGCGGGGAACGCCCGATTCCTGCCAGCTGAGCGTGAACTCCACGAGCTCGCCATCATCGATCCGGTTGCGTCGGATCTCCCCGAAGTGTCCGAGGTCGGCGTACCATTTTCCCAGCTCATCCCGCACGGCGGCTGCACCTTGGACCCGGAAGCGCCAGTTCGGGACCGTGGCGTCGAGGACGATGTCCTCACAGAAGATGTCGCCCGGGAGCGATGCGCCTTCGATACCGGCCAGGAATGTACCTACGGGGTCCGTCGTGCCCATGATCTCACCATCCTCCGTGGGTCAACCTTTTACGTACGAGAGCTTCTCGGCCACTTTCCCGTCGCGCACGCGGAAGACATCCACGCCACGCACATGTCCGCCGTCCCAGGAGTACCGCCACAGCTGCACGACCCGGTCGCCGGCTGCGAAGGTCTCCTCCGGTTCGAACCGGGAGGTGGCGTCGCTGAAGATCGCCTCCCACGCCAGTCGGATGGCGGCTCGCCCCACGTGGCGCATCCCGTCGGGAGCCGGTCCGGTGGCGTCGAAGGCACAGTCGTCGGTCACCATGCCCAGGGCGGCGCCGAGATCGTGATCGGCCCAGGCCGCCCCGAACGCTTCGACCACCTCGACGGGTTCTGTTCTCAACCTTGGGGTTGTCATTTGGCGTAGTTGCTGGCCCCGAACCAGTCGACGACGACGACGGGCTCGCTCCCGACCACCCAGGCGTCGTGACCGCTCGGCAGTGAGGTGACATCGCCGGGCCCGGCAACGAACTCTGCACCGTCGTCCATGCGGACGGCCAACTGCCCGCTCACGTGGTACTGGAAATGGGGCGCCTCGCAGCTCTCGGTGTTGACGATCGGCTTCACGTCATTGGACCACCGCCAACCGGGCTGAAGGACGAGACGACCGATCTCCCCTCCACCCGCCTTCACGATCTCGGCTCGCCCCTTCGGGAACTCCCGGACCTCGTCGGGCTTCTCGAAACTCCGGTGCTCGGTCGCGTCCATGGTCGCCCTCCTCGCTCGTGCCCATCTCCCATCGAACGACGGTGTAGGCTTACCTACTAATAGGTAAGAAGTCAAGAGGTTCTGGAGGGCGCGGAACAGTGAAGAAGGCCGGGACCGACAGGGGAGACACGGCAACCCAGATCCTCGACGTGGCCGAGCGCCTCGTGCAGATCCGGGGCTTCAACGGGTTCAGCTACGCCGACGTGGCCGTCGAGTTGAAGATCACCAAGGCGGCCCTCCATTATCACTTTGCCGGGAAAGCAGAACTTGGCGAGGCCCTCGTGGCCCGCTACGCGGCGCGCTTCGCCGAGGCACTGGCGGCGGTGGAGGAGCGAACGGCTGAAGGGTCGGCCCGGCTCGACGCCTACGCCGACCTCTATCTCGACGTGCTGCGCGAGCAACGCATGTGTCTATGCGGGATGATGGCCGCGGAGTACGAGACCCTGCCGAGTCCTATGCAAGACCGCGTTGTTCGATTCTTCGACGAGAACGAGCGGTGGCTCACCCGCGTGTTGGAGCAAGGCCGTGAGGAAGAAACCCTAACCTTCACCGGTCCGCCCCAAGAGACGGCCAGGATGATCGTCAGCGGCATGGAAGGGGCGATGCTCGTCGCCCGGCCGTTTGGTGATGTTGGGCGGTTCGAGAACGCCGCCCGCCACCTGCTCTCCGGTCTCCAGGCCACGCCAGCACGGACGACTCGCTCTCGAAAGGGCGCGAAGGCGTCGTCCGGCGTCGGCGAGTAACCGGTTTTCGCTCCCACCGGCTTCAGGGGCCTGGCGAGCCGGACGACAGCTCGGTGCATCGGCGCTGCGGTGGCCAGGACCAACGCCGTGGATCCGGCCTGCGCCGGCGACCACCGTGACGGTGAGGGATCGACTGGCCGTGCCAATATGCCCTCGGGTAGCCAGCTTCCATTGGTGACTACGAGCCGGTGTGCATTGGTTGAACAGTTGTGGGTCACGGTAGATCATCGTCAGGCCGTCGGGACCACCGGCGTGACGATCCGAACACCGACGCGGCCCTCGACGAGGGCCCGCCCGCGGCCAACGTTCATCCTCGTGCACAGCCCGCTCCTTGGTCCGAGCGTCTGGCGCTGGGTAGGCGAAGCCCTCGAAGGTTGGGGGTTCGACGTGCTCATCCCGTCCCTGGTCGGCTTCGCCGACGCCGGGCCCCCCTACTGGGAAGCGTGCGTCCAGGCCGTGGTGTTGGCCTGCGGCGAGGTGTCTGCTCCCGTCGTGCTTGTCGGTCACGGCGGCGCCGCACCCCTTCTCCCGGCCGTGACCCTTGCCCTCCTGGGCAGGGCGAAGCACATCACCGTTGTCGAGGCCTCTCTCCCCCCGCGTTCGGGATTCGCCGAGCAGGCTCCCTCCTGGCTGCGTTCTCGCCTGGCCGGCATCGCCGTCGACGCCATGCTCCCGAAGTGGTCCGAGTGGTGGGACGAGGATCCCATGGAGAAGCTGATCCCCAACCCGGCGCGACGATCTCTCGTCGAGCACGAGCTCGCGCCGCTTCCCCTCGACTATTTCGACCACGTCGTTCCGGTGCCCGAACACTGGTCCGAGCAAGCGAGATGTTCATATCTTTGGTTCGGACGCGGCCATGCTTCGGATGCTGAGCAGGCCACCAGGCGTGGATGGTCGGTCCGACACATCGCCGGGAGGGACCTGACCATGGTCGTTCGTCCCAAGGATGTGGCCAAGGAGCTGTCGTGGGCGACCGCGGGCCTCGAAGGCTGACTTACCTCCGACCCTCAGGGGGACGACGGCTCCCGCAACAGAAAGGCGGCATTGCCTCCGAAGAAACCGGCCGTGCTCTGCTCCGGCTGGAGCCCGACAGCGTCGTAGTCCTCGATGGCCGTACTGGTCCCCTCGGTATGCGGATAGTCACTGCACGCCATAAAGATGTCGCCTGAGGCTCGCATCAGCCGGTGTGGCTGCTCATAGGAGAAGGCGGCCACGCGCACCTGGCGTCGGAAGTATTCGCTGGGCATCAGCGAGAGCCCGGTGGATTCCCCGTTGAAGCGAGCCGTATGGCGATAACCGCCGTCCATCATCTGCAGGTGCTGGGGCACCCACGTCGCCGAGAGCTCCATGATGCCGATCCGCAGATCGGGGTAGCGCTCCAGCACACCGTGCAAGATCAGGTCGGACAACGAAAGCGCGACCGCCGTCCAGATGAAGACGACGCTCAGCGGTGTGATGCCCCCTTCCATGTCCTCTCCGTACCACGCCTCGTCGAAGGGCCGAGGCTGGTTGGCGACATGAAAGACGGGAGTGATGCCGTGGTCCACGAACGCGGCCCAGGCGCGATCGAGTCCGGGGTCGGAGAAGGGTCGCCCATTGACCAACGCGGGTGGGATCAAGGCCAGACGGATGCCACCGTCGGCGAGCGTCCCCAGTTGCGCCTCCAACCACGTCATGTCTCGGAGGCTCAAGTGGGCTACGGGGAAGAGCCGGCCCCCTCCTTGGGCCGCTACCTCGACGATCCAGCGGTTCCAGGCAGTCATGTTGGCCAGGGTGGCGCGCACATCGTCCTGTAGGGGACGTTCCCAACTGATCCCGTAGTTCGGAAACATGATCGAGGCGTCGAAACCGGCTTGATCGAGCTGATTCAGGCGGGCGGCCGGGTCGGAGTAGCTGGCGGTGAATTCCTCCAAGTCGAAATCGGCGGGCAGGCCGTCCATCAGGCGTTGTCGGAACTCCCCGATGCCGTCGACGTCCCCCGGGCGATGGGGGCCTCCCAGACTCAACCGACGGTCGCCGAACATCAGCCAGGTGTAGCCGAGGTCATCGGTCGCCAGATGGAGGGCAACGTCGCGATCGGCCGGGTCGACGTACTCCTCCCACATTCGGGGCGGCTCGAAGAGATGGGTATCGGAGTCGATGAGCACGCTCACGGCGCCTCCTTCTTTCCCGAGGGTAGGCATCACACGAAGGCTGTGGATCGAGCCTATCGTTCGAATGGGCTGGAAGCCTGGGCGACCGGACGCGAACCGCTTTCGTCCTCCAGCGCATGCGCCGTGACCGAGGAACGACCCTTCACGGTTCGGGGACGGTGCTGCTGCGCGCGATGGCCCGTTCGTCGGTGCCCAGATAGGACGCGATCACCCGGGGGTCGGACCGCACCTCGGTCGGTGTCCCCTCGGCGATCACCGCACCCGCCTCGAGGCAGTACACCCGGTCGCTGATGGCCAGGATGAGCGGCAGGTCGTGTTCCACGATGACCAGTGTGGCGTGCAGCTCGACCTGGACCCGTTTGATGAGCGGCCCGAAGGCTTCGGTCTCGCGCTGCGCCACACCGGCGGTGGGCTCGTCGAGGCAGATGACCGACGGAGCCGCGGCCAGGAGGGCGGCCAGCTCGACGATGCGGCGTGTCCCCGTGGACAGCTCGGCCACGAAGCGATCGGCGTATCGCCCGAGACCGAGGAAGTCGATCAGCTCCGTGCCCTCGGCATGCTTCTGCCGCTCGGCGCGGGCCGACTTGGGAACGTATAGCAAGGTACCCCAAAACGACGTCGCCTCCCGTGCTTCGAGAGCCAGCTCCACGACCTCGCGCACGGTGAGGTCCGGGAACAACGTGGCGGCCTGGAAGGTGCGCCCCAATCCCAGCCGGGCCCGACGATACGGCTTGAGCCGGCTGACGTCGTGGCCGAACAGGTCGACGCCGCCTCGTGACGGGACGAATCCCCCGATTGCGTTCAAGAGAGTCGACTTCCCGGCGCCGTTGGTACCGATCAGGCCCACCACCTCGCCGGGCATGACCCGGAGGCTGACGCCATCGACCGCCACCAGGCCGGCGTACGACACCGTCAGATCGACGGCCCGCAGCACCGACCCGTCGCTGTTCATCTGCGCCGCGCCCTCCGGGAGGGCACGGGTGAGCGAGGAAGGTGGCTCCGCCGACGCCTTGGTGGGCGCCGGCGGCAGCCGTTTCTCGAGGTAGCGCAGACCTTCATCGCGGAACCAGTAACCGATCTGGGTGAATCCCCCGGGGATGTACAGGAGGATGATCAGGAGCCCGACGCTCGAGGTGAGCAGGGGCACCAGGTTGTTGTCGGGCCAGAAGGCGGGCAGCCCGACGACCCACAACGCGCCGATCACCGCCCCGGCCCGACCTCCGAGGCCGCCGATCACGGCCATGGCGACCAGGGTGAGGGAGTCCTCGACGGTGAAGAAGCGCTCGGTGTAGCCGATCGTCACGACCAACCCGCCCAAGATGGCTCCGCCCAGACCGGCGATGAATCCACCCGTGGCGTAGGCGGTGAGCTTGGCTTTGGCAGGTGACACCGTGAGCGCCGACGCCGCGCTCTCGTTCTCACGCACGCCGATGATGGCCCGTCCGACCCCGCTGCGGCGGAGCCGGCCGAGGAGGATGAGCACCACGGCCAGCACGATCAGCGTGGCGTAGTAGTAGCCGCGATTGTTGACCGAGACGTCGAAGGGGCCGATCTTGCCCCGGGGCATCTGCACGGTCTCTTGGCCGAGCGAGAAGATCTGGAGCGGGAACACGTAGGCCTGGGCGGCGATGGCGAAGGCCAGGGTGGTCGCGGCCAGGAGCAGGCCCCGCACTCGCAAGGCACCGATCCCGATCAACGTCGCCACCAGCGCAGGCCACCACCGCGCCCAGGATCAACGCCACGCCGAAGGGCAGAGGCGGTAGGGATCCCTTGAGGAAATGAGAATTCCCCCAACCGAGATCGACGCCCACGCCTCGCTCGAACGCCGCCGCGCTGAGGGCACCGATTCCGGCGAAGGCCATCTGTCCGAGCGACAGCTGACCGCCCCATCCCGTCAACACGGTGACCGAGGTGGCGCACAGTGCGAACGCCAGGATCTCGGCGTAGATGAACTGCTGCGACGACTCCATGAAGAGAAACGGCAACACGATCCCGACCACGAACACGAGGGACGCTCCCAGCTGGGGAAGGCGCCGTACCCACCAGATCTCCCGCAGTCGTGCCGACACCATGGAGACCCTCGGGGCGAACCGAAAGCCGGCTGTGTCGGGCTCGGCACGACGGCTCACCCGCCCTACCAGGAGGACCACGGCCACGAAGAGGATGAACTGGATGAGGCCGGTCTGCGAGGGGTAGTTGAAGCTCAGGACCTGGTCCAGGATCTGGATCCCGATCGCCGCGATGAAGGCGATTGGGAAGGAGAGCATGCGTCCGACCATGGCGGCCACCAGTCCCCGCAGCAACGTGTCGGGCCCGATGGACACGAGGTTGGCGGATGTGGAGTCGGTGGCGATGAGAATGATCGCCAGTGCCGAGAGGAAGCCGGCGATGGTCCACACGCCGGTCGACACCATCTTGGGGTTGACCCCCGTCAAGCGGGCGAGATCGGGATTGGCCACCGAGGCCCGCACCGATTCACCGAATTTCGTGTGGTTGAGCAGCCACCACAGTCCGACGGTGGTGACGGGGACGGCGATGAGCGCCAGCAGCTGTGCCGCGCTCATGGTGACGCCGCTCCCGAGCTGCCACTGCCCGCTGAACGGCGTCGGGAAGGTGGTCGTCAAGGTCCCGGTTCGATAGTTGGGAAGTGCCAGAGTGACGGCCTGGGCCAGCTCGGCCACGCCGATGGTGGCAACCAGGACGATGACCCGCGGGGCGCGAAACAATCGCCGGATCACGGCCAGCTCCACCACCGTTCCCGACAGCGCTCCGATGGCGAGCGCGGCGACGAGCCCCAACCAGTATGGCCAGTGGTGGATCCCGACCATGATCGCCAGCAACGCCGTGGCCGGCAGGCCGAGACCGCCTACGGCGAAGTTGATGACACGGCTCGAGCGGTACACGAGCACGATGCCCATGGCGATCAGCCCGACGATCATCCCCTGCACCACGCCGATGAACAGCAGGTTGGAGGTGAAGATCGCGGCCAGCACCAAGGTTCAGCCGCCTTCTGACCCGAAGAACACCGCCCGCACGAGGTCATTGCGTTCGAGCAGATCAGCGGCGGGCCCCTCGAAGCGGACCGAGCCCTTGTCGAGGAAGATGGCGCGGTCCGCGATGGAGAGCGCGACGTTCAGGGACTGCTCGACGATCACCATGGTCTGGCCCTGGCTCTTGAGACGCTCGACGACGACGAGGAGTCGTTCGACGACAACGGGCGCAAGTCCCAGCGAGAGCTCGTCGATCAAGAGGATCTCGGGCTGGTAGAGCAGGACGCGGGCCAGCGCCAGCATCTGTTGCTGGCCACCCGACAGCCGGGACGCGGTCTGGTCGTGCAGGGCGTCGAGCTCTGGGAGCAGTTCGAACACGTATCGGAGTCGCTCATCGGGATCGAGCCCGGTCTTCTCCAGCAGCCGAGCGCTGATGGCCAGGTTCTGGTGGACCGACAGCCCGGGGAACACCCCCTTGCCGCCGGGCAGCTGGATGATCCCGAGGCGGGCGCGGGCTTCTGGGGTCACGTAGGTGATGTTCTGGCCGTTGAGCCGTACCACCCCCCGCTCCGGGACCTCGAGCCCGCTGATCACGCGCAGGATGGTGGACTTCCCTGCGCCGTTGGTTCCGAGCAAGGCGAGGGTCTCCCCCTTCTGCACCTCGATGTTGACGTCGAAGAGCACCTGGACCGGGCCGTAGGAGAAGTCGATGTCCGCCAACTGGAGTGCTGGCACCCTGACGCCGCCCTCGTGGCGCTTGTGGTGTTCCTCCTGTTCCTCGAGCAGCTCCGACACGACCAGGGAGAGGTCATGGCGGATGAAGCGGGCGCCGTTCATGAGGAGGAGCCCGCCGATGATGCTCGACGGCACGCCCAAGACGATGACCGTGTCGCGGATCCCGATGGCGTTGGTGAAGAAGCCGGCGATGATGCCACCCAAGAACCCGCCGACGAAGAAGATGTACATGGTGGTGAGCGAATTGCCCATGCCGCGCAACCGGTAGGGGACCACGGCGTAGAGGACGGGACCCACCATGGCGAAGGCGGCCGTCGTGAGGACGGCCTGGGGAACGCCGAGAATGACGAACCACACCTGACTGTGAATCGAGAACTGCAGAGGCGTAAAGATCGCCGACGGCAGGATGAGGATGCCCACCACCGCCAGCGCCTTGGCCGGATTCTTGCGGTAGACCCGGTCGAAGTACTTCCCCACCACGGGAAGCAGGGGCAGGGCGCCGATCCCGCTGAGGCTCAGGATGATGCCGCGGTGGAGCACATTGGTGATGTGCAGGTTCCGGTCGAGATAGAGCGACGACAGCGTTGCCTGGCTGAACAGGCCGAACCCGAGGGCGCAGAAGGCGACGAGGACGGTGCGGATGGTGGCGATGCGCTTGAGCCGCGTGAAGGCGGCTTCCATGGAGATGGGAGCCGGGCGCTCCTCCTCGATCACCTCGTGCAGCACGTGGTCCTTCTCGAACTGGCCCCGGGGCGGCTCCTTCATGAAGAAGGCCCCGATGGCCACGACCGAGACCGGAATGCCGAGCAGGTACCACGCCCAGCGCCACCCCTGGGGACCTCCCGCGATGTCGGCGACGGCCGCCACCAGGACCGGGCTGATCAGGGCGATGGCGTGGGAGGCGCCCTGCATGGCGGCGGACATGCGGGCGCGGATCGAGATCGGGTAGGCGTCGGCGATCAACGACCCGTGCACGGGGATGGTGCTGGCCTTGGCGATGCCGGTGAAGAACCGGGTCCAGAACAGCATGAAGGAATTGACGGCGAAGCCCGACAGGAAGACGAAACCGCCGAACAACATGGCGGAGACACCCACGATCGGGACCCGCTTGATGCGGTCGGCCAGCCACCCCATGGGGACGGCGCCCAGGACGAAGAAGGCGGCCGAGGCCGTGCCGATGAACACGATGGCGCCTTCGCTCATGTGGAAGGTCTGCTGGATCTCCGGAGCGAGGACGTTGATGGCGGCGCCCTCGAGCTCGTCGAGCGAGACGATGGCGGTGAGGATCAAGAACATGAACCAGCCGCCCACGTGGAGTCCCTGGCGCAGCGTCATGGGGGCGGCGTTGACCCCGGGGAGAAGGTCGTCGGGGAAGACGATCTCCTCGCGGGCACTGTCCTGTTCAGCCTGACGGGCGGCCTCGGCAGTCAGTACCGCGGAGGCCAGCGACGCTGCCGAACCGTGCCCTTCGCCCGCGTCGGTGTCCAGGGATCCCCCTTCCTCGGGCCGATAGTAGCGAGGCACCACCCGATGCGGTGGGTGCCTCTGCGCTGGCCGATCGCGCCGCGATCGGCGTTATGGCCGCCCCCGACGCGCCGGCGAGACGCGGGTCATTGCTTGGGGATGTCCTCCAAGGGAGTGAGAGGCTGCCAATCGCCCTTCGGCCCGAGCGACGAATTGAACTTCTCCAGGCGGAACGTGTCGTCGTCGTCGTACTTGCCCGTGTGCAGGGAGGCGTATTGGCCGGCCCCGTAGTCGCGTATGGCGCCATAGGCGTTCACGGCGTGGACCCAGTTTGCGACGTTGAGGTTCTTGCCGACCCTGTCGCCGATCTCCTGGAACAAGGTGAGGAGCTGACACGCGTCGTTGATGTTCCCGTACGTGTCGAGTCTCTTGCCGTTGGGTCCGGGGATGATGGTCTCGGCATTGGGTGCGACCTTGCCCGTCTCCTGCTTGTAGATCGATGCGCAGAACTTCCAGTTGGGGCTGGCGTCGTATTCGGCCTGGGTGGGCCCGCCTGCGGTGATGATGCCCTCGTAGGGGTTGGGATTGCGCCCTATCTGCCTTTCTTGCTGCCCGTAGCCGAGGGTGACGGTGGCGTCGTTGTCGGTGACGAGCATCACATCGGGCATCTCGGCCCGCACCTTCTCGATGAACTGCTGCGAGGTGACCTGAGTGCCGGACACGAACAGCGCATTCACGTCTTCGGACTTCCAGCGCTCGATGAAGCTGTCGAGCTGTGTCTGGGCTGCCGAGGTATCGGACCCGGTGACGTCGAGGATGGCGGTGCTCCCCATGGGGACGCCAAGAGCCTTCAGCCCGGGCACGACGCTGTCGTTGACCACGTTCTCACTGGTGAGCTCGCCGAGGACGGCGATCTTCTTGCCCTTGAGGGTGTGTTGCTTCTGCATCAAGTTGAGCACGACCGTATCGACCCGTTCCGGTGTCGCTCCGGGGAAGACGATGACACCGGGCGGGGATTGGTTCATGATCGCCTGCGACAACTGGAACGTCATGAGCACGGTGCTGTGGTCTTTGGCCAGGCATGTCTGGGCGTCACCGGAGAAGTCGACGAAGTTGCCGATCACGGCGAACACGTGGTCGTCTTCGGTGAACTTCGTACACAGCGCCAGCGCCGGGCCGTTCTGGATGGGGCAGAAGTACTGATAGTCGGGGACGATGGTGCGTCCCGCCACCCCACCGTGATTGTTCACGTACTTGATGAAATCGTCGTAGATGACGTTCTGGTTGACCCGGATCTGATTGACGAACTGCTGGATGCAGCTGAAGTCGACGAGGGAGACGCCCACCTTGATCGTCTTGGCCGTGACCCCCACCCCCAGCGTCGTCGACTGACCGGAACCGCTCGACGTCGTGGAGGTCGCCTTCCCCCCGCTGCTGCATGAAGCAAGCAGCGTCGCGCCCATCAACAGCGCCAGGATCCACACACTGTGCCTTCTACGCACCGGCTCTCCCTTCCCGCTGGACGGGAACGCTACACCGGGTGTCGTTCTCAGCACCGGCATCGCCCGGGTGGGGTGGCCCCACGCCGATCGCGCTGCAGCCAGGACTCCGATCAGGTCGTCGATAGCGGTCCAGTTGACGACAAGGTCCCGGTTTGCCGCGACCGCCCCAGTTGGTAACGATAGGAGTACCACGACTCCGGGAACCTGTGGCACAGCACGACGAAGGACCCTCTCTCGCCTTGCCGCGATTTTGCCTAGGGGGACTTCGCAGATGGATCCTTCTAGCCGAAGGCGGCGATGTTCTCCGCCTCGGTCGTCACCGCGGCGCCGAAACGCATGAAGATCTCGAGCAGGGAGTCCTCCGTCCACTCGAGCGCCGCGATTTGCTGGGTGGTCTCGTAGACGTCGTGGGCGAACTCGTCGCGTCTCGTCTGGTAGTCACGCAGGGCATCGGTCATCGACGTGCCGTCGAGCCCGGCGTGCACGGCGTTGGCCAACAGCTCGGCGTCGCGGAAAGCGTCGGTGATGCCGTGCCCGGTCACCGGGTCCTTGTGGTAGCCGGCGTCGCCGACCAACGCCCATCCCTCGCCCCACGGCGTGCGAAAGAAACCTGGGATCGTTCGGAAGGCAAAGAATCGTGACTCACGGGTGCCGGCACGCAACCACTCCCCGAGGCGCGGGTTTCCTACCGAGACGGTGGCGGCGTGGGCACTGTCGAGATCCTTCCCGGAATCGCGGAACCCGTCATCGTCCTTGCCCGCAAACAGGCAGACCTGCCCGTCGTTTGTCGGGAACAGACCCACGAAATGGCCCCGATTGAAGGCCAGCTCCACCTTGTCGGCGGGAATCCCGCTGAAGTAGGCGTAGTGGCCGCTGCCCCGCGCCGGGCGCTCGTCATAGACCTCGGCCCCCGTCGCTTTGGCCACGAACGAGTGCGTGCCATCGGCACCGATGACAAGGGCGGCCCGTTCCTCGACCGGTCCGCCGTTTTCGTCCCGGCCGGCGATGCCGGCCACGCGGTTCTTGTCGTCACGCAGCAAAGCGGTAACCGTGATGCCTTCCCGCAGCTCAGCTCCTGCCTCCATCGCGGCGTCGACCAGCAATTTGTCCAGGACGGTGCGGCGAGGGGACACGGTCCCGGTGCCTTCCTCGATCGGAATGGGATCGTTGAACTCATTGGGACCGATCGTGAGCGTGAATGACGGCACGAAAGGGACGTTGGTGGCGAGGACTCGGTCGAGGAGACCCCATCGACGGAGCTGGATCACCCCGCCGAACGTCACGCAGTGCGTGGAGACGGTGTCGCTCGGGAAGTGGGTTCGATCGACCATGAGCACCCGATGACCCTTGTCAGCAAGCAGCCGGGCCGTTGACGACCCTGCGCACCGAGACCCGACGACGATGGCGTCATACATGGCGTCTCCTTAGGTCCACCCGAGAGGCAGTCGCGTCAGTTGAGGTCGGCTGCTCTGCGATTCTGGCACCTAGGGACGTCTGCGACCAGCCCGCACGTGGCCCCGGCCCAGATCGGTGGCGACGCTGAAAAGGGTCCCGAGCGAGCGCAGGCGCGAGTTTCGAGACGGATGAAGACTGCGACGTGCGCTACTTCCCGGCGGTCCGCCGGCTACGGCGGAATTCATCGAAGTCCGGCACGAAGGATCCTCGGCGGCGGACGGCGGCTCGCCAGCAGAACCAGGTGAGGGGACGTCGAAACCATCGAAGGTCAATACCACCGGGGTCGCACTGGGGTGAAAGGAAGGCAGGCATTCCCTCGTACCGCCGGTACTCCTCTTCTCTGGAGGGCCTCAATGGTTGTTTCCTGCCATTTCTCCAGTATCGCGCCTCCCCGCCAATCGAGCGCCCTGGGTTCGGCGCTGCCACGGCCTACGTTCGGCGCCTCGTCAGCCCGTGTCGTACGCGAGGCTGAGGGGGTGTCGGACGCGCCCAAACAGCTTCCGGCCGTCACCCCGGGCCCGCTTGTCACGGTGGGCGACCGCGACGACCCGCAACTCGAGCTCTACCGAGACCTCAACGACTCGGCTCGACGCGTCCGGACCGACGCCGATCGGTCCGTCTTCGTGGTCGAGGGGAGGCTTGCCGTCGAGAGGCTCCTCACGTCCGATTACACGGTGCGCTCGCTGCTCGTCGACGACCACCAGGTGACAGCGGCGGCGGACATGGTGGCGGCCACGCGGGCCCAGGGGGCACCCGTGTTCGTGGGGTCTCGTTCCGTCGTGGCTGGCACGGTCGGCTTCGCCTTGCACCGGGGCGTGGTGGCGGTCGCCAACCGCCCGGCGCCTGCCCGTTCCGAACGGCTCCTGTCTGACGCCGTCGAAAGATCCGGTCCGGAGGGAGTTCCTCGGCTCGTGGCGGTCCTCGAAGGGCTCAACGACCATGAGAACATCGGGGCCCTCTTCCGCAACGCCGCCGCCTTCGGGGTGGCCGCCGTCCTCCTCGACCCCACGTGCGCCGACCCGCTCTACCGCCGGTCGATCCGGGTGTCGATGGGTCATGTCCTGCACATGCCGTTCGCCCGGCTGGTGCCGTGGCCCACGGGGCTGAACGGGTTGAAGGACGCAGGATTCGTGGTCGCCGCGTTGGCGCCGCGTCCGGCTACCCACAGCGGGGTCCCTGTGGCCAGTCTCTCCGAGCTGAAGGCTTCGACGGTCGGCTCAGATCGCGCCGTCGGCGTGGCGCTCCTCCTCGGTGCCGAGGGGCCGGGTCTGACAGCTGGGGCCCTGGCCGCGTCCGACGTGGTGGTTCCGATCCCGATGGCGGTTGGAGTGGACTCGCTGAACGTGGCAACAGCCGCCGCCGTTGCCTTCCATACGCTCGCCGATCCCTGATGATGCAGAATTCCCAGCGAGGCGTGTGCGCGCGCCCGCGGCACGAACGTCGCGGGCAACGTCGCGTCGGTACCGGTCATGAAGACAGGTGTTGTCGACTCGGGCCGAGGTTCTCGAGGATGACGAACTAACGTTGTGTGCACGGGATCGGCCCAACCCAGGACTCCGAATGACTGACTATCTGGTGACATGCGTCGACCGAGCCAGCGGTGGTGATGCCGAGCACAATCACATCTACCAGGCGTTCGTTCGGCCTGTCAGCGGAGGCATGGGGAGGCTTCTGCCCGTCAAGGACATCCGACGCGAAATCAAGCTCGGGTACCACCATTTTCTGTCGGAGGACGAGCGGGGCCAACGCGTAGCGGTGAAACGGTACAAGTGCAAATGTGGGTTCAAGACCATTCGGACCAAACGGGACGATATCCAGGACGACAATCTCTCGTTGAAGGGCCCCTGCACATAGCCCAGCCACGATCGGCTCCGGGTTCGATCAGCGACCTCGCGGGCCTCGTCGACAGACGATCGAAGCTTTCGACGGCCATTCGACGACGGAAGTCGGAGCGTACGGTTCGTCGAGGCTGGGAATGGTACTCCCAATGTCGCGGTCGTACGGACATGCACAGGGCCATACCGCGCTGCCCACCTTGGAGGTGCTGGCACGGGTCTCCGACCGGGGAGTTTGGAGGGCGCACGCCGGCGTGGAATGGTGGCGGAGATGGTGAGAGGCAAGAGCGGGCGCCACGCCCGACGTCGCCCGACGACTGGGGTCTTGCCAACCCGCCCGGGACTCCGTCGCGCCCGACCACGCCACGCCCGCCCTCACCGAACCGGACGCGGGGCTGTCACGCTCCTTGTGCTCGTTTGTGCCGTCGTGATCGGTGTGCTGTACGTCGCTCCGTCGGCTGGAGAGAAGGCGGGGGTGCTTCGGCGGGCGCAGTCCCGGCTCTCGATCCCGTCGTCGACGTCATCGACGTCGCCGCCGCCTGCGGTGGCAGCCGCCCCCGTGACATCGAGTCCGGCACCTCCGGCCGCCACCACGACCGCCCCGGTGCGTCGGAGCGCCCCTGCTCGCAGCACCACCCCGGTGAAACCGGCCGCCCCCCACAACCGGGCGCCCACTCCTGCGCCCGTCCCCCCCTCCCGACCACACGTCATGGTAATCATGATGGAGAACGAGACCTACAGCAGCGTGATCGGAAACGGCGCGCTTCCGTTTCTGAACGTCACCCTGGCCAGCCATTACCTCGTGCTCCAACAGGCGTTCGCCGTCGGTCACCCCAGCCTTCCCAACTACCTCGACGTGTTGTCCGGCTCGACATGGGGGGTGAGCAGTGATTGTTCCCCGGGCCCCGGTTGCCAGGGCGGCACGAGCCTTCCCAATCAACTCGACCAGGCGGGGATCAGTTGGGCGGGTTACATGGAGAGCATGCCGGTGGCCGGGTACACCGGGGGCGACGCCGGCGGCGCTGACGGGTACGGGAACGAGCTCTATGCCCAACACCACAACCCCTTCATGTACTTCCCCAGCCTGGCTGCTGAATTGAGCACCCATGTGAAGCCCGTGACGAGCATGGTGGGCGACCTCGGCAGCCCGAACCCGCCTGATTTCGTGTGGGTGACGCCGAACATGGTCGACGACATGCACGACGGGCCGCCCGCCACCGGAGACAGGTGGCTGTCGCAGCAGATTCCCACGATTCAGGCGTCCCCCTGGTATCGAGCGGGTGGGGTGATCCTCGTGTTGTGGGACGAGGGGCAGGACTCCGACACGTCTGGCATCGTCGGTGGCGGCGGTGGACACGTGGCCGGCATCGTGATCAGTCAGGCGCTCTCCGGAAGTGCGCCAGACTCCACACCGATCGATGACACCGGCATCCTGCGGTCGATCGAAAAGGTGTACGGCCTCTCGTACCTGAATGCGGCCACCGACCCAGCCCACGGGAGCCTTGCCGGTCTGTAGGACCACGAAGGACTCGGGAGAGCGATATCGCCGACGAGCGGAGACCTTGCGTTCGCTCGGGCCAACGAGCGGTGAGACGATGTCGGAGTGAAACTCGACGATATCGCTCAGGAACTCTACGGCCTTCCCCCCGAGCGGTTCACCGAGATGCGGAACACCCGGGCCAAGGAGATCGCGGCGACGGGGGACCGAGAGCTCGCCGACGACGTGCGGAGACTTCCCAAGCCGACGGTTGCCGCCTGGCTCGCCAACGTGCTCGTGCGCACCCACGCCGGCACGGTCGAGCAACTGATCTTCCTCGGATCGGAGCACCGGGACGCCCAGGGTCGCGGCGGGCGCGACGACATGCGCCGGGTGGCGGAGCGCCGTCGGGCGCTCGTCCGAGAACTGGTGGGTGTGGCCGCGCGATCTGCCGTCGACGCTGGACACTCGATGGGCTCACAGGTGCAACGACAACTCGAGGAGACACTCGAAGCGGCGGTGGCAGACGACGAGTCGGCCGCCATGCTGAGAACCGGGAGGCTGAGCAGCCCGATGATGTTCATCGGCTTTGGCGGGGCGGACCAGACGGGGCCACGTTCTGCTCAGCCCCCGGTGCCCAAGCGAACGTCGTCTCGTCACGAATCCACCGACAAGGAGCGCCAGGCCGCGGACAAGGCGCTCGCCGCCGCCACTCGATCCCTGTCGGACGCGAAGGGAGCCTTGGAGGCGGCCAACCGGTCGGTGAAGGAGGCTCGGGGTCGGCACAGTCAGGCGTCGGTCCGTCAGCCGCGCCGCGAACGCGGGAGCTCCGGGACGCCGACCGTCTCTTGGCGAAGGCAGACCAGGAGCTGGAGGCGAAGCTCCGCACTCGTTCAGACGCGGAGCAACGGCTCCAGGAAGCCGTGGATGAACACAAGGACCGACAACTCAACGTCGGCTCGGCCTCCACGCCGGGGCCCGTCCGGAGGCGTTGAGTCCGGACGGTGGAAACACCCGGTCGCCAACACTTCTTCAGGCCGTAGTATGTCTCTGTGCCCGATGAAGACGATCGGCCCTCGAGGAGATACACGGAGCCTGCCCCCGAGAGCGGGTTGCAGGAGCTTCGGGCCCGGGGCCCGGGTCATGTGCTGGTGGCCCAGCCTCTCGCAAGAGGGGAGTGGGCCGTCTACGTGTCGGCGTCCGAGATGGTCGCCAATGACGCGACCGTTTTGGCCACCTTCGACGACGTCGCCGTCGACAAGGACGGCTGAGCCGGGCCGGACCGCATTCCGGATTCGGTGCATCGCTTCCGCCCGGGCCCGTGCGGAACGGGGGAGCGCCACGCCATCCCCCGACCAGTGATCCGCGGTGGCGCCGGCCAGATGTCCAGCACTCGTCCTAGCCGACCGACGTGGTGAGAATGTCCTCCGTGGTGGGGCTGGGGATGTGGCGCAACACGCGGTAGTCCTCGGTCCGAACACCAAGATCGCTGGTCTCGGCGATCTTCCGACGCGTCCGTTCGGCCTCGGCCTCGGTCTCTTCGAGACCTTCTCCCTCCCACATGGAGAAAACGATGATCTCGTGACGCTGGCCGACTCGTTCGAGGCAAGTCAGTCCCCGGAATCCCGCATGTAGTGCCAATCGACGCGCCGTCGCGTCCAGCGCTTTGTTCAACGCCTCAAGCTCGTCGGGAACGACATGGAAGGTGAACACCCTTGCGTACTGCATAGATCAGCATTGTGACATCTGGTGCCAGAGGGCCCCGGGCGCCGGGGCGAGGATTGTGCGTCGCTTGTGAATCGCGAGCCCGAACCCGGGCTTCCTCACGGGTCGCGGCGGTCGACCTTGCCGATCTCCTGCATCCAAGCCGCGGTGCGCCGGAGGCCTTCGTCCAGGCTGATGGGGTCGTACCCGAGCCGCTTGTAGGTTTTTGAGTCCGTCAGGTCGCGACGCGGTGTGCTGACCGACGCCAGCTTGAACGCGATCGCCATCAGGGTGGGTCCGAAGACCGCCAGCAACTCGGGGTCATCGGAAGGTTCGACATCCTCCACCCGGTGGTCGATGCCGGCCAGGGCACAGATCCGATTGCAGGCTTCGGCGGTGCTGACCACGTCCTCGGGGCGACCGTCGAGCATGTAGCGCTCGCCGGACACGCCGCGGTCGAGGGCGAGAAGGCAGCCCCGTGCGATGTCGTCGGCGAAGACCCAACTCACCGGGAAGGTCAGGTACCGGGTGATGCGCTGACGAAGCGCCGAGAGGAGTACCCGGTTGAAGCTGGTCCGTCCCAGAGCGTTGCTCGCGACCGGCGAGGGGCCGAAGATCGCACCCGGGTGGGTGGTCACCACGTCTTGGCCGGCAGCGGCCCGCCCCATGGCATCTTGGAACGCGGCCATCTTGGTCAACGTGTAGGGATCCGAGCTCGGCTCCTTCATCACCGGCGCGTCCTCGCGGTCGAGGCCTCCGGTGGTGTCGAAGAACGTGCCCGTGCTGACGGCGACCACCCGACGGAGCCCGAGGGCCTGAGCGGCGTCGAGGACGTGTTTCGTGCCCTGGATGTTCACGGCTTCGAAGTCCGGCAGGTGTTGGCTGGCACCGCCCAGGAGTGCCGCACAGTGAATCGCCGAGTCCGCACCGGTGGCCGCGCCGAGGACGTCGTCGGCATCGGTGACGTCGCCGCTGAAGATCTCGACACCCATGGCGGCCAGGGGCCCGGTGTCCGCCGACGCTCGTGCCAAGGCACGGACATGGTCGCCGCGCTCGATCAGCAGTCTGCAGACGTTGGCACCGGCCAGCCCCGTCGCCCCGGTGACGAAGACCGTCTCGCTCATGCCGGGGCCTGCTCCGACAGGTCGGCGTAGGCGCTGTCGACCTGGTCAGGGCCATAGGCAATGACCGGAGGGCTCGTCCCGAACACGTCGAGGGTGTGGATGAAGCGATGCAGACCCATGGTGCTGGCACACGTGAACCCGAGCTCGACGATTTGGGCGGCGGTGAAGACCTTGCCGAGCTCTCGGTACACCTCATCGTCGATGGCGTGGTGGTCGGCCGACAAGAGGTCCAGGAACTCCACGGCCAGGCGTTCCTGTTCCGTGAGTTGAAAGTGTCCGGGAGCAACCAGGCAGGCGACATCCTCGTCGGTGATGGAGTCGTGCTTGCGAGACTGCATGCAGGGCTGACACTCGCCCAACTGGGCGCTGCGGATCCGGATGAGCTCGACGATCCGCGCCCCCAGGAGGCTCTGTTTTCCCATGACGCTCCGTGCCGCGTTGGTCATGAGGATCTGCGCCGTCTTGTAGGCGAAGATCTGCAACGGGACCGGCGTGGCGTAAGTGCCGTCGGCGACTCCCTCCTCGATCATCCGTCTCGGTTCGTCGGCGAGCTGGCCCAACGGGATCGGTTCTATCCTGGGCATGCGTTCCTACTCTCGGCCGGTACAGCGATCGGTTGCTGTCCTTTCGAACTTATAAGGCGGGTGGTGTCATGTCCATGGAGCCCTCATCAGTGCTGCTCACCGACAAGGTGGCTGTCGTGACCGGCGGCGGGGCGGGGATCGGCCGGGGCATCGCCCGCGCCTTTGCCGCCTTCGGGGCCTCGGTGGCGATCTGGGAGCGTGACCCGGAGACGGCCATGGCCGCCGGAGAGGAGGTCGGAGGGCTCGGCATACCGACCGATGTCCGCAACGCCGTCGAGGTCGATGTCGCCCATGCCGCGCACGACCGAGGAGCTCGGGTCGGTTGACATTCTGGTGAACAACGCCGGGGGCGTGTTCTCGTCACCGATCCTCGAGACCTCGGAGAACGGCTGGGACGCTCTGTACCGGGCCAACCTCAAGCACGTGATGTTGTGCACCCAGCGCGTGGCCCGGGCCATGGTGGAGCGGGGGACGGGGGGCAGCATCATCAACGTCACCTCGATCGAAGGTGTCCGCGCCGCCCCCGGCTACGCGGCGTACTCGGCTGCCAAGGCGGGCGTCATCAACTTCACCAAAACCGCGGCCCTGGAGCTCGCCCCCTATGGCATCCGGGTGAACGCACTGGCCCCCGACATCACCCTGACCGAAGGCATGGCGTCGGTGGCGCCCCCGGGGGCCGAAAAGGGGTTCGGCCTCACCGTGCCGATGGGTCGCCCCGGCCACGTCGACGAGATGGGCGGAGCGGCCGTGTTCCTGGCCGGCTCGCTGTCGAGCTACGTCACCGGCCAGACCATCCATGTCGACGGCGGCACCCAGGCCTCGAGCGGCTGGTATCACCACCCCAAGACCGGCTCCTACGTCCTCGGGCCCACCTGATCATCACCCACGGGCTCACCGCTCATCCTGGCCCGCGGATCCCACATGGGCGGACATGCCTCCGTCGATGGCGATCATCTGTCCGGTGATGTATCGCGACTCGTCCGAGGCCAGGAAGAGGACAAGATTGGCCACGTCTTCGGGCTCTCCGACATAGGGCGTCAACGTGGCCCGGGCGAGTCCCGCCACCATGCGGTCCGACAGATGGGCCCGGACGGCATCGGTGATGATGAGGCCGGGAACGATGGTGTTGACACGCACGCCCTGTTTGCCGTGGGAGGTGGCCACGTACATCGTCAACGTGTTGACCCCCGCCTTGGAGACGCCGTAGGCGGTACGGGTGCGGTCGCCTTTGAGCGATGCTCCCGAGGACATGTTGACGATGGATCCACCGTCGTTGCGAACCATCTCGGGGATGGCGTGCTTGCACATCAACATCTGGCTGCGCAGGTTGACGGCCATCGTCCTCTCCCAGACCTCGAGCGACAAGTCGGTGACCTGGGTGTCACGTAACAGGAAGTCGGACTCCGTGAGGGCAGCGTTGTTGTGGAGCACGTCGAGGCGGCCATAGCGGGTCACGACGGCGTTGATGGCTGCCACCGCCGAGGCCTCCTCGGCCAGATCGGCCGACACACCGAGAGCGTCGCCACCTGCTGCGGCGATGGCTTGCGCAACCTGCTCTGCTCGAGCGCCGTCGATGTCGACCACGGCGACCCGGGCACCCTCTCTCGCCAGCACCCGCGCCGTCGCCCCGCCGATTCCTCCGGCGCCACCGGTCACGATCGCGACCTTTCCGTCCAGACGCCCCACGATTCAGGTGGCCTGCTTCTGCGACGACGACGCCGAACGACCGAGATGGTCGTCACCGGAATGGAAGGCGGCGGGAAGGTCGCGACGGTGCGGAGAGGGAAGGTGCATGCGCCGCCCATCATCGCATGACTCCGCAACAGGCATGGGCGTACACTCGATGCATCGGATGGAGCCTGCTGGTCGGTGTCGCTCTCGTCGTGATCGGCGCCGTCCTGCTCGCCCTGGTCGATGACCCCCGACAGCTCATGTTCCGCCTCCGTCGCCGCGGCCAACCGCGACCGCCGCGCTCGAGAGGACGTAGGGGAGTGGCGGGACCGGATACGGCCGGGCTGTGGTTGACGCAGGAGCCGGAGCCGAGTCCCGCGGCGCGTCTTCGGGGGCGGTTCCGGGGCCACTGAGAGAGGTTCGATTCGCAACTGGGGCCCCGTAGCTACAGCACGGGGTCACCCGAGCGGGACAGTGACCGCCTTGTGGTGGGGCAGCTCGAGCATCCCGTGGGGCGGCGTTCGCCGGCCCGCGTCAATTGGAGAGGGCGGGTGGAATGGGCGGCCGGTACTCACTCTCTTCGGTGTCGTCGGGTATCCCCGACTCGGGGCGCAGTCGAGTCATCTCCGCCTCGGCTTCGTCGGCTGCCCGCCGGAGCTCTTCGACGTGTTCGGACCACTGATCCGGTGACTGATCGGGCGGGACCTCTTGTGTCTTGGCCTGTTGAAAGGCTCGGCGCGCGTACTCCTGTTTTCGCAATGCTGCGCGCAACGTCTCGGCACGGTCCACCGCGCTCACCTTATGTCGGGACGCCGCTACCTCGCTCGGTGTCCGGACACGGCGGAATCAGGTAGGACCCGACGCACGTCCTTGCACCGCGAGCAGGGCGGCCCGGACCACTCCGGGCTGCTCCAACCACGGGAAGTGGCCGCATCCGGGAACGATCTCGGTCACGGCCCCCGGGATGAGGGCGGCGGTCGCCGCACCGTGTCGAGGTGGGATGGGGCTGTCTGCCCCCAACACGAAGGCGGTCGGAAGGCGGACGCGCCCGAGACGGGCGACCAAGGTCTCACGGGCCAGATGGTCGTGAATCGACTCCCACGTGCCCGAGTAACAGGGGAGGGACATGTCCATCATCGGCATGGGCGGGGCCTCCGATGGGGTGGCGAAATACGCCGGCCAGACGATCGCCAGGGCCTCCACGGCGTCGCCGGGTGCCCCTTCACCGCGCATGGCTCGTTCGTCGAGCGCGGAGGCGCGCGCCGCGGCCTCGGGCGCGGTGCGCTCGGCCATGATCTGCGCCATGTCCGACTCCCCCCCGTCGCCGACCGCCCCCAGTGGGTCCACGACGACGAGGCCGAGCAGGCGCTCGGGGTGGGTCACGGCGACGTGCATGGCGAGATGGCCACCCCAGGAATGGCCGACCAAGAAGATCGGTTCACTGCTCACGGCGCTCAGGACGGCGACCACGTCGTCGATGTGGGTCTCGACGGTGAACGGACCGGACGTGGTCGACGGTGGAAGCCCGCGCTGTTGATAGCGGTAGACCGTGAAGGTCTCGACCAGTTCCGCGGCAAGGGACGATGTGTAGTCGGACAAGCCGGGGCCACCGTGGAGGATCAGCACGGGTGGTCCGTGGCCCGCCCGTGATCCCCTGATCACGCCCCCTGGTACCGGGACGAGGAGATCGGATGATGGCTCGGGCACACAACGACGGTAGCTGCCCTCGTCGTCCCGGGTCGTGCCGCCGCGGTCTCCGGGTGGTCCGAGGATACGGTGACCAGTCGTGAGCCGGGGGCGGACCACTGACACCGACAGAACGATGCACCGCCGGGGGTTCCTGGGCGGCGCCCTGGCCGGGGCCGCCGCGCTGGGGTTGGATGCGTGCGGTGCGCGGGGCCAAGCCCGCACTGTCGTCGCCTCGCCCGCGGGCCTCCCCGGGTCGCGTCCGTTTCCGAGGATGGCGGCGGGAACCGACATGATCCCGGAGATCGAGCACATCGTGGTGCTCATGCTCGAGAACCATTCGTTCGACAACATCCTGGGAATGCTCGGGCGCGGCGACGGATTCGCCCTGGACGGGAACGGCAACCCGACGGCCACCAATCCCTACGGGGGCCAGACGCTGCGCGCCTTCCACATGCCCACCCCGTGCCAGCTCGTGAACGCGCCGTCCAACAGCTGGGACGCCGGCCATCTCGCCTACGACGACGGCACCTGTCAGGGGTTCGCCAACCACGCCGGGGGCCCCGTCACGATGGGGTACTACGACGCCACCGATCTTCCTTTCACCTACGGGCTGGCCGAGACCTTTCCCATCAATGACCGCTACTTCTCATCGGTGATGGCCCAAACGCTCCCGAACCGACGGTTCCTCATTTCGGGAACGGCGCTGGGCATCGTCGAAGACTCGCTCCCGAGCGCTCTTCCGCGGCGCGGTGTCATCTTCCAGGAGCTCTCCAAGCACGGGATCACCTGGCGTGACTACCACGCCTCGCTTCCGACGCTCGCCATGTACCTTCCTCTGGCCCAGGAGCCGTCACTTCGAGCAAATCTTGTGGGGGTCGACCAATTCTTCGTCGACGCGCGCAAGGGCACGCTTCCCGCCTTCTGCCTTCTCGACCCGAACTTCGACAAGGACTCCGAGGAGAACCCTCAGGACATCCAGTACGGAGAGGTGTTCCTCGCCCAAGTCGTCAACGCACTCATGGCTTCTTCGCTGTGGGCGAAGGTCCTGTTCATCTGGACCTATGACGAGCACGGCGGGTATTTCGATCACGTTCCGCCCCCCCGGGCCGTTCCCCCCGATGACGTTCGACCCGACATCACGGTCCCGCCCGACCAGCCCGGAGGTTACGACCGCTATGGGTTCCGGGTACCAATGGGACTGGTCAGCCCGTACGCGAAGCGGGACTATGTCTCGCACATCGTGTCCGACCACACGTCCATCTTGAAGCTGGTCGAGACGAAATGGAACCTGCCCGCACTCACGCGGCGCGATGCGAGGGCTTCCGATCTACTCGACATGATCGATCTCAATGCGCCGCCGACATTTCGGGATCCTCCCAGCTTGCCGAAGGCGGCCGACCCGGCGTTGCGGGCGCAGTGCACCATAACGGGCGCGGGGACGATCCCACCACCTTCTGCCCTGACGGCGTGAGGCCGCAAACGCAGAACGACGCGCACGTGAACGCCGTCGCCCATAATGGGCCGATGGTGAGCCTGAAACCGAAAGGATCGTCGGCGTGACCACGGCGGAGGAACTGGCCGCCGATGTCGTCGCACTCCAACGCCGGGTCGAGGCGTGCGAGAGCGTGCTCGCCATCCATTCCCTCAAGGCGAACTACGGCGAACTGGTTGACCGGCGCTTCTCCCAGGGTGGGGTCGTCGACGACGCCGTGCTCACCCATGTCGCGGACGCTGTGGCCGCCCTGTTCACCCTCGACGGAGTATGGGACGGCGGGCCGGGCCTCGGCACCGCCCAGGGCCGTCCCGCCATTGCCGAACGTCTGCGCGAGACCACACTGACGTTCTCGCGGCATTACTTCATGAACCCGCGCATCGCCGTCGACGGAGCAGAGGCCACGGGCCGGTGGGACCTGCTGAGCCCGTGTCGGCGCCCGGACGGGTCTTCGTATTGGATGTCCGGCTACGAGGACGATGTGTATGCACGGGTCGACGGGGTCTGGCTCCATCGCGCCATGAAGCTCACCACCGTCTTCATGGCTCGCGTCGACGAGGGATGGACGAAGGTGTTCGTCTAGGGATCCCACGATCCGAAGGGCGCCCGGCCCCATCGCCTCGCGCCGGCCCGCGCCGAGCTCGCGCCGGCGTGGTCGATCACCACCGACACGGGCTGGGACTCAGGTTGGACGCGACAGGTACGTCAGCGCCCGAGCAACCACCGACCGGTGCGCTTGGCGATCCCCATTCCCGTCTCCACGAAGTGGCGGTTGCGAATCACCGATCCGTCGCCCTCTGCGCGTGAACGCAGTCGATGCCACGTCGCCGGGCCACTGACCGCCAACTGGGCGATGGCCCGACGAGGGGCGTCCACCAGGACGAGCAGGGCCAGGCCCATCAGGATCAGGACCCCGCCGATGACACCCAGCATCCCGACGCCGGGCCCGGTGCCGGTGAAGGCCAGGGACTGCGACGAGGCCGTGACGGGCTTGGCGCCACTGCCGCCGCTACCGGAGGTGGTGGCGGTGGTCCCCGCCTTGGTGGTGGTGGTGACCGGCGCCACCGAGGTGGTCGAGGTCGATCCCCCGCCGGCCACGGCGATGACCGGGGCGATGGGGCTGCCCGTGGGCGTGGCCGTGGTGATGCCCGAGGTGGCGATGTCGTCATTGGGATAGGCCGTGCACGTGAGGGCCAGGGCACTGCCGGCCACGTTCAGGCTCAGGCTGGCCGAGGCGTCCTCTTGGATGGTGATGGCCCCGCTCGTGGCCGTGAAGCCCGAGATCGTGGCCGGGGTGGCGGGCAGCGACAGGCTGACCCCCGACGCCGGGATGGGGCTCGGGAAGGGCACGCTGAAGGTGAGCTGCTGGGGGGTCTTGGCCGGCGTCGCCCCACTGGCGTCGATCTGGGCCGTGGCCGAGCCGGCCAGGGGCTGTCCCGGCGACACCGCCGCGGCGGCCGAGGCCAACGAGGCGGGCAGGTTCACCACCGTCTGGTAGCCGGTCAAGGTGAAGGACTGACCGGCGCTCGGCGCCGCCGGCGACAACGTGGCCGAGGTCACGGCGTCGTTGAGGGCGATGCTGCCCACCGGGGTGCCCGGGCAGTACAGCTCGTAGGCCCCCGTGATCGTGGTGGGTGGGGCGGTGGTGGTCGTCGTCCCCGCCCCCGAGGTGGTCGTGGTCGGCGCCTCGGTCGTCGTGGTGGGCGCCTCCGTCGTCGTCGTCGGGGCTTCGGTCGTGGTCGTGGCGCCCGGTGGTCGTGGTCGTGGCCCCGGTCGTCGTGGTCGTCGCCCCCGTGGTGGTGGTCGTGGCCCCGGTCGTGGTGGTGGCCCCGTGGAGGGAGGTCGTGGTGGTGGTTCGCCCGCGAAGGAGATGTTGACCACGGCGCTGTCGTTCGCCTGGTCGCCGAAGGTCAGCTGGCACACGTCACCCTTGGCTTGTTGTGCAGGCGTGGGTGGACAGGGGTAGAGCGCGGCGTCGGCGGCCGGCGCTGTCCCGACCGAGTCCTTGGCCGGACAGGTCACCACCGCCGGAGCCGGGCCACAGGGTGGCCCGACCGTTCCCCCCTTGACGGTGAATACCGTCGAGATCGTGCCGGTGGCGGTGGTGGTCACGAGCGCCGAGAACGAGGGGGCGTTGCAACTGACCGAGATGGTGGAGTTGACGCCGCCGCCGTCCAGCACCGTGGGCTGGGCGGGATCGCTGTTGCACTCGAGAATATTGCCGATCGAGCTCTTGGTGAACCCGCTCCCGGTGATGGTCACCTTCGATCCGTTGACCAGACCCGTCGTCGGGGTGACCGTCATCGTGCCCACGGCGAAGGCCGACCCGGTCGTCACCAACAGGACGGAGCCCGAGACGACGAGAAGCGACGCGACGACCATGAGGGCTTTGGCCCTGGTGTCACGTCCCTCCGAAAGCACCGCGGTGATCCTCGACCGACAGGATTAATCACGACCCAACCCTCGCATCGACCGCCTCCCACGAGTGCTGAGTCCACGCGCGTCGCGGTCATGATCCACATACACGTGCCCACTGCAAGAATATTTGAGGCGAGCGCTCGCGGAATCCTCATTTTTGATGAGGTTGCGTGGCGTTTCCTGGACCCTGCCAGAGGGGTCACGGTGCTTCGAATCTGGAACGATCGCCACCGACCTCAAGAGACACTCGCGTGGTCGTTGAGACACCTCGGTGCGCGACCGCGTACCCAATAGTGATGATGTACGGGACTGGGGGCTCAAATATCCTGGGTTGACAGGAATGAGGGGGCTCGTCCCCTCCGTGGGGGTGACTCTTGTCCATGCATGCGCTGACCAATGCCGTGTCGCACACCGTCTCGCCTACCCGCACCGGTGCGTCCCGGTCGGCGCGTTCGAGACTCTTCGCGCTGGGGGCCACCGCGCTCGTCGTCGCGGGGCTGACCATGGTGGCGAGTGCCGGATCCGCATTCGCCGCCGGCAACGCCAACGTCCCCATGACGGTCACGCCGGACACGGGCTTGACCAACGGTCAATCGGTCACGGTCTCGGGGACCGGCTTCACGGCCTCGTCGATCGGGAATGTCCTCGAGTGCAACTCCGACCCGAAGCAGCCGACGGTCAACGTCCCCGCCCCCGTGAGTTCGACCATCTCGGTGAGCTGCACGGCTGCCTCGTATTCCCACCTGGTGACGACGACCGCCACGGGGGGACTGTCGGGGATGTTCCCCGTCGTGCAGGGCACCGTCGGGCCTCCTTGCGGTCCGGCGCCCGCCGTCGCGGCCTGCCCCGCCACCGACTCGGCGGGGACATCACCGACCGCCGACGCCGCGCTGTACCCATGTCCTCCCACGCCGGCCCAGCAGGCGATCGGCGACGTGTGCCAGTTGACCTACGGTGACTCAGCCGGCGACGGCTCGACTTCCGTCAACATTCTCTTCGGCGCCGAGACCCCTCCCTCCGCGACGCCAACCACGGCTCCGCCCACGACCGCCGCTCCGGTCACGGCCACGACCAAGGCTCCGACCACCGCGACCACCGTCGCCCCTGCCACGGGCGCCAGCATGGCAACGACGGCGCCGGCGGTGGCGCCGGCCGCGTCGACGGGGACGCTCGCTTCCACCGGCCCCGGGCCTGGTGTCGGACTGCTGGGTGTGATGGGCGGGGTGCTGCTGCTTCTGGGATTGGTACTCCTCTTGATGCTTCTGAACGTGCCCCAGCGCGCCTTGGCCGGCATCGTGGAGAGAGGTGGCCTGCGACGGGACAAGGCGCCGGTCGAAGGCGCGCCCCGGGGCCCGCTGTCGAACCACATGGCCAAGGCGGCGTCGAACTGGTCCGGGCATGTCGACCACCTCGGGCAACGACTCGGGCACGGCATCGCCAACGCGCCGGACACGGCGCGGGGCGTGACACGGCAGGTGGTGTCGGTGTCCACCCGAACCGCGGCATGGTTCTTGGGCCGATAGCTCGGTAGCGGCGGAAATTCGCCGCGTCGGCGATCACCGGTCGCGCTCCGACGCCGCCGTCCTCCGGCTCGTACCACAGCGCGCCCTTGGCGCGAAGGCTCGTTCGTCGCGGGCGTTCGGTTCGAAGCCCGCGTCCGTACCGGTCCATCCCGCTGCCCGGCGCCTCGTCCGGCCGGCGCCTCGACGCGGCTGTGCAGTGACCGGATGGGCGTCGACCTGCTGGTCGGGCGCCCTCGGTACCTCGTAACCGCATAAAGCCGATTGACTTAGTCAGCTTTAGCGTCTACAGTCTCGGCCATGGCGATCCCCGTGAGCCCGCTTGTCGCCGTACCCCCGCGCGACAGGGCCGCGCGCCTCCGGGAGGTCGCCATGTCCTTGCACCACCCGGCGTCGTTGCACCACCCGGCCGGTGACCCCGGCGCCGGGGTCGATGGCGCCGTCCATCCCGGGGCCGCCGGCTTGATGGCCATCGCCTGGGAGCTGGCGGCGCGAGCTCCGGCGTGGCCGGGCATGACCCAACAGGGTCGGCGCCGGTGGGACTCGGTGGCGGCCTCGGACGCCTTCGAGGCCTGGGTCATCGCGTGGGAACCGGGAGGCTCCATCGAGCTCCACGATCACGGCGGGTCGGCGGGCGCCGTCGCGGTGACGGCCGGCGAGCTGCTGGAGACGACCATCGTGACGCGGGCTTCTGGCGAGATAGGGCTTCGGAGCAGCACACTCAAGTCGGGCCAGTGCATCGGCTTCGAGGGCCATCGCGTCCATGACGTCGTCAACGTGGGCGCGACCCCGGCCGTCAGTGTGCACGTCTACGCTCCGCGCTTGAGTTCCATGACCTATTACCGGATTGTCGAAGGCGTGTTGGAGGCAGGAACGACCGTCCGCCACCGGTTGGGCGAGGCGGTGGCGTGAGCATCTCCGTCGACGACCTCGTCGAACGCGCCCGGCGACGCATCCGGCGTGTAGGCCCGCACGAGCTCGCAGGTCTCGTTGCCGAGGGCGGCCTCGTCATCGACATCAGACCGGTTGAGCAGCGGCGGCATGAAGGCGCGCTGCCCGGCGCGCTGGTGGTGGAACGGAACGTGCTCGAATGGCGCCTGGACCCGGGCGGTGACCATCGCCTGCCCGAGGTCCGCGATCTCCACCAACCGGTGGTGGTGGTGTGCTCGGCGGGCTACGCGTCGAGCCTGGCCGCGGCATCGCTCGCCGATCTGGGCTACGAGCGGGCGGCCGACCTGGCGGGCGGCTACCAGGCGTGGAGCGCATGGTTCGCACGGCGAAGTGATCCGCGGCACCGGCCCGAGCCAGACGACGCCCACCCGACGGACACCGACCCCCGGGACGATCCGCACGAGACCACCCAGAAAGCACCTGCATAGACTTCGGTCGGGCGCCACCGGATGGTGCCGACCGGGACGAGGAGACCACCATGGCGCAATGGGGCTTTGAAACTCGACAGATCCATGCCGGCGCTGTCCCGGATCCGACAACGGGAGCGCGGGCCGTCCCGATCTACCAGACGACGAGCTACACGTTCCGGGACACGGCGCATGCGGCGGCCCTGTTCGGACTCGAAGAGCTCGGCAACATCTACACCCGCATCATGAACCCCACCCAGGCGGTGTTCGAGGAGCGCGTGGCCGCCCTCGAAGGGGGAGTCGCCGCCTTGGCGGTCGCCAGCGGACAAGCGGCTGAGACCGTGAGCCTGTTGAACCTGGCCGAGAACGGCGGCCACATCGTGTCATCCGCTTCGCTGTACGGAGGGACCTACAACCTCCTTCACTACACGCTGCCGAAGCTCGGCATCGAAGTCAGTTTCGTCGAGAACCCCGACGACCTCGATGCATGGCAGCGCGCCGTCCGGGACAACACCAAGGCCTTCTTCGCGGAGACCATCGGCAACCCCAAAGGGGACGTGCTCGATTTCGAAGGCGTGTCCGGTATCGCCCACGCGCACGGCATCCCGCTCGTCGTGGACAACACGGTGGCGACGCCATACCTGGCGCAGCCGCTGCGCCACGGAGCCGACATCGTCGTCCACTCGGCCACAAAATTCATCGGCGGCCACGGGACCTCGATCGGCGGGATCATCGTGGACGGCGGAACGTTCGACTACGAGGGCAGCGGGCGCTTCCCTGGATTCACCGAGCCCGATCCCAGCTATCACGGGCTGGTGTTCGCTCAGCTCCCCGAGGCCTTGTTCCCGGCCCGCTATGTCTTGAAGGCCCGACTGCAGTACCTGCGGGACTTGGGACCCTCCATCGCTCCGCTCAACTCCTTCTTGTTCCTCCAGGGCCTCGAGACCTTGAGCCTCCGGATGGAGCGTCACGTCGCCAACGCGCAGCACGTCGCGGAGTGGCTCGAGCGCCGGGACGAGGTTTCCTGGGTGTCGTACCCGGGCCTCGAGTCGAGCCCCTGGCACGAACGGCAGAAGCGGTACCTTCCCAACGGCGCCGGTGCGATCTTGGGATTCGGCATCGTCGGCGGAGCCGAGGCGGGCCGCAGCTTCATCGAGGGGTTGGAGCTGTTCAGCCACCTCGCCAACGTCGGAGACGTCCGGAGCCTGGCCATCCACCCCGCCTCGACCACGCACTCACAGCTCACCGAAGCGGAGCAGGTGTCCACCGGCGTGACCCCCGACCTCGTGCGCCTCTGTGTCGGACTCGAGACCCTCGATGACATCCTGGCCGATCTCGAGGCCGGGTTTCGTGCCGCCAAGGTCGGTTGAGCCGATCACCGCGACGGGAGCCTGGAGCGTCGGCGACGAGATAGGGGACCGGCGCTTCGCCCGCGTGGTCGGGGGCGAGGGGCTGGGGCTCGAGGCGGGCGGTCGTCTAGGCCCGGTCGAGGTCGCCTTCGAGACCTGGGGCGACCTCGATCCCGGCGCCGAGAATGCTGTGCTCGTGCTCCATGCCCTGACCGGTGACTCCCACGCGTCGGGCCCCGCCGGTCCCGGACACCCGAGCCCGGGGTGGTGGCCCGACATCATCGGGCCGGGCGCGCCCATCGACACCGAACGCTTCTTCGTCGTGTGCCCGAACGTGCTCGGAGGTTGCCAAGGAACCACCGGGCCTGCGTCGGTGGGCCCGGACGGAAAGCGCTACGGGTCACGTTTCCCCATCATCACGGTCCGCGACCAGGTCCGAGTCGAAACGTTGTTGGCGGACCACCTCGGAATCTCCCGGTGGGCGGCGGTGATCGGCGGTTCGATGGGCGGCATGCGGGTGCTCGAATGGTGCGTGGGATCACCCGAACGCGTCGAGCGGGCGGTGGTGATCGCCGTGGGCGCGGCCGCCACCGCCGAACAGATCGGGCTGTGTTCGCTCCAAGTGCGCTCCATCCGGGCGGACCCGGCGTTCGCCGGGGGCGACTACTACGACAACTCCCGGGGTCCGGTCCAAGGTCTTGCCATCGCCCGGGGGATGGGGCAGGTGAGCTACCGGACGGCTGCGGAGCTCGACGTGCGCTTCGGCCGAGAAGCCCAAGGTGTCGAACAGCCCCTGAAAGGTGGTCGCTACCGCGTGGAGTCCTACCTCGAGCACCACGGCGACACGTTGCTCCGCCGCTTCGACGCCAATTCCTACATCGTGTTGAGCGAGGCCATGAATCATCACGACGTGGGTCGTGGTCGAGGTGGCATCGCCGCCGCCCTGGCGGGCGTGACGGCCGACACCAGCGTGATCGGGATCTCTTCGGACCGCCTCTACCCGATCGGGCTCCAATACGAGATGGCCCGGCTCCTCCCGGGCCGACCCGAGGTCCGCGTGGTGGAGTCCACCGTCGGCCACGACGGGTTCCTCGTCGAGACGGCGGCGATCGGTGCGTGGATCGGCGACGCCTTGGCCTGACGACGCCGGCGCGGGTCCCCTTCGGACGGAGGGACTAAACCCGGACGAGCCCTGGTGCCGATGAGTACCAGGTGCCTGGCACTGCTCTCTGTCCTCGTGGAGCCCCCGACGAAGCCGGGTTCGGTCTCCTCGGAATCGTCATCTCACTCCTGGTCGTCGCCCTCTTGAGCCTCGGCGCGCTCAAGGCCTTGGCGGGGGGGTCGGGGGCGGGGTCCGCGTCCCAGACCCTGAGCCCCACCGTGGACCGGGCCTACGACGTCCAGGCCCAATCGTCGCTCTCGGCCGCCATGCAGAACGTGCGTGACGGTGCCATCAGCGACGGGGGACTCACGGCCGCGGACCTGGCCCAATTCGGCGTGACGACGGGCCCCTCGAGCTCCGCCACGATGGTCAGTGGGGCGGTGGCACCAGGGGCGACGAGCGGGGCTGATGGCGCCCTGGGTTTCGGAAGCGTCACCTTGGCGGCGGCGTCGAGCTCCGGGACCTGCTGGTACGTCTGGTTCTCGACCTCGGCGACCTGGTTCGGCTTCGAGCCCGACGCCACCTCGTGCACGGCGCCGTCGATGGCCACGGCCCCCACCTCGAGTGCGGGCTCGCCGGGGGCGGTGGGCTGGCAACAGGGATCGTTCCCCGCCACGGGGTAGGACACCCGACGGCGACGGGCTCGGCGGCACGACGGCGAGATCCGGCGTTTACCATCGACAGGGCACCGGCTTCGCGGGAGTGACCCTCGGGTCGCTCGGCACCGGACACCCTCGGACGCCTCGGATCGACGGAGCACGCCATGAGCCAACTGCAGTGCGGCCACATCGAACAGATCGCCGATCCCGAACCCTCCTCCCAGGGGTGCGAAGACTGTCTCGCCGCCGGTCGCAGGGACTGGGTGCACCTCCGTGTCTGCCAGACCTGCGGTCACGTGGGTTGTTGCGACAGCTCACCCGGTCGCCACGCCACCAAGCACTTTCTCGCCGGGGCCCATCCCGTGGTGCGGTCCTATGAGCCGGGCGAAGACTGGTACTGGTGCTACGTGGACGAGGTCAACTACGAGCTCGCCGACAGACCGCCGGCACCCTCGCACCCGTGACCGGCGCCCACCCGAGCTCTCCACCGACGTCGCCACCGTGGTAGACGAGGCGCGGCCATGGCAGAGGTGACATCGGCGGTCGGCACCCGAGACGTGCTGCACACCATCGCCGCCCACGTCCTGGGTCGCCGGCGCTTCGTGGTCAGTGGCCGATTCGGCCTCCGTGCCTCGCCCGGTGGCATCGCCACGCCGACGTTCGGCGCCGACTTCGAGACGGTGCGGGTCTCGGGGCTCTCGCTGGTTCGTGAGGTCGGCGCCGACACGAGGTCGCTGGCTCTCAACGGATCGACCCTCCGCCTCCTCGGCAACTTCGTCGACGTGCATCTGGACGAGCCCTTCAGTGTCGGAGCCGACACCCCCGTCCTCGGGGACCTCGACGCACCGCTCGACCTGGAACCCGCCACCATGGAAGCGATCACGAACTGGTTCGCCTTGGCGTGGCATGTCCTCGACGACGTGCTCGTCTCGCTTCCCGACGGCGCCGGGGCGACCACGATCCAACTCTGGCCCGAGCACTTCGACGCAGCTACCACGGTGACGGTGCCTCCGGCGGAGCCCGTGAACCTGGGCTTTTCACCCGGCGACGGCTTCGAGGCCGAGCCCTATGTCTACGTGGGCCCCTGGAGCGGGGAACGACCGGGCGACCCGGGCTTCTGGAACGTCCCGTTCGGGGCCATGCGGCCGCGTTCCGCCGTCCGGGCATCACCCGATCCGGCTGCCTTCTGCTTCCGATTCCTCAGCGAAGGCCTGCGTCGGGCGACATCTGCGTAGTCGGGGCCGTCGCATGGTGGGCATCGGGCCCACCCGGTCGATCAAGGCTCCTGGGCGATGAGCGGGGATCGGGCCAGCACGAAGACCCCGGCGGTCACCATGGCGAGGCCGAGAGCCTCGACCACCGGTGCGACCCCCCGGGAGTCGACGTGTTCGCCGAAGAAGCCGATGCCGATGGCCACCGCCACCAGGGGTTGCGCAACGGTCAGGGTGGGCAGCGACAGGCGGAGCGCGCCGGCGTGGAAGGCGCTCTGGGTGAGGAGCAACGCTCCCACTCCCCCCACCAGGAGGGCGTAGGGCGCCCACGTCGTCAGCGTGTGGACGGCACCCGCGTCCAGGATATGGCCGGTGCGCTCGGTGACGGCGGCCACGTATCCGAACGCCGTCCCGGATCCCGCCGCCAGGAGGACGGCGGCCCGTCGCCGACTTCCCCCCCGAGCGCCGATGACGGTGGCCCCGCACGTGGCGGCGATGACACCGGAGAGGATCGCCCACGCCGCGTTCGAGGCATGGGGATGGCCGATCCCGGGTTGCGCCACGCCGAGGAACAGCGCCAACCCGGCCGCGATGACGACGGTGGACGAGACGTCGGCCGCCGAGGCTCGGCGATGCTCGAGCCAGGCCCCCACCGGGAGCGCGAACACCAGGCTCAAGACGAGGAGGGGCTCGACCAGGGCCAACGATCCTCTGCGCAGGGCCAGGAACTGAAAGAGGTACCCCACACCGTCGAGGACGTTGCCCACGAGCCACAACGGCCGGTGGGCCAGGCGCACCAGGAGCCCGGCCCGCAACGACAGTTCGGGCGGCTCTCTGATCGCCGCTTGGTGCTGGAGGACGGCCGCCATCCCGTACGACGCCGCGCTCGCCAACGAGAGCAGGACGATGGAGACGAGCCCCCGGCCCACGTGGTGGTGGAAGACCCCGAAGCTCGAGCGCGCCACGAGTGTCATCGGCAGCAATGCGATCATCCGTGTCGAGATGGGGACCGACCCGTGTCTCTCACGGCGTTGCATCCTTTGCCGTCGGATCGGGCTCCGGCTCCTGGCCGGGGCGCTTGGCCTCGGCCGCCATGTCGACGAGCGCCTGACGCTGAGCCCGGAGGCCCGCTCCGCGCGGGACTCGCAACGAGATGTACGCCACGCCGCCGATCGGGATCGGCAGCCAGAAGTTCACGAGCCGCCAGCCCAGCACGGCCAGGGTGGCGATGTTCTTTGTCACGCCGAACGAGACGAGCAATGTGGCCGCGGACGCCTCGATGACGCCGAGGCCTCCGGGGGTGATGGGAATGGCCCCCAGCACGTTGGCAATGCCGTAGGCGGCGAAGAGCTCGACTGGATCGACGAAGTGGCCGAACGCGGAGACGAACGACCACAACGAGGCAGCGTCGAAGAGCCAGTTGAGTCCCGCCCACAGCAGGGCCCGTTTGAGAAGGGCACGGTCTTGGGCGAGGTGCACGACGGAGTCACCGACCTGGCGGACGAGACGCTCCAAGCGGTCCGCACCCACCCGCGGAATTCGCCGGCCCACAGACCGCACGACTCGTACGGCGACGTCTCCGCCTCGGGTGAGCGTGTAGGCAAGGGCGGCGGCACCGAGCAGGGCGAGCAATCCGACCAGCGCCGCGACGACGTAGATGGGATGGAGACCGGCGAGGGGAATGGAGATCAGCAGGGCGAGCCACAACATGACGTTCAGCACCACCGCGGAGCCGATGGCCTCGGTCGCCATGGCGAAACCGGCATCGGACCCCTCGACACCGTTGGAGGTGAGCAGTCGGTACCCGACGCCCGCTCCACCGGCGGCACCGCCCGGGATCACGTGCGCCACCGCCGTCGTGGCCAGGGTGATCCGGACGAGCGTGAAGAGCCCGGGACCACCACTGGGGAGCAATGTCCGAGTGAGGAGCGCGTAGCACACGATCGCGCCGCCTTCGAGTGCGATCCCGGCGATGAGCCACCCGATGTTGACCTTGCTCAAGAGATGCAGGTTCTTACTGGCGCCCACGAGCTCGGGGATCACCAGGTATTCGACGACGAGGAGTACGAGGAAGATGAGGAGGCCGTGGCGCAGCCATTTCGGGACGATCGACCGCCAGGAGCGGAGCAGGCCGAGAGCGGGCCGGTCGTCGGGGTGCACCCACCCATGTTTCCAGGCGGAGCGGCTCCACGGCGGCGATACGCGACCGGGAAATCTCGATCGCCCTCCATGACCTCGGCCCCCGGACCGCGCTGCGGAGTGTTCGCACCATCGGCCTGCCCCTCCCGACGAGGCCATGTCAACGAGGACCGGGGCCCGGTGGGCATCGGGCATCATGGAGAGGTGCCCGAAGCTGCCGATCGACCCACGGCCGGAACGGTGAATCCGACGGATCGCACGACGGTGCGCCGCAAGAAGGAGCGGGGCACCTACGACAAGGCGGTGCTCGACGCCATTCTCGACGAAGGCTTGCTGTGCCACGTCGGCTTCAGCGTGGACGGCTCACCCTTCGTCATGCCGATGGCCTACGCACGGATGGGAGAAGCGCTCTACCTCCATGGCGCCACCGGCAACCGCATGTTGCGCGTCCTGGCGGACGGCGCCGAGGTGTGCGTGACCGTGACACTGCTCGACGCGCTGGTGCTGGCCCGGTCTGCCTTTCATCATTCAATGAACTACCGCTGCGCCATCCTGTTTGGCGTGGCCACCCGCGTTGTCGACGACGACGAGAAGTACCGGGCATCGATGGCGCTGCTCGACCACATCGCTCCCGGCCGTGGTGCCGACGCCCGCCCACCGTCCCCGGAGGAGCTTCGGTCGGTGCTCATGCTCCGACTCCCGATCACCGAATGGTCGGCCAAGGTCCGGACCGGGGGGCCGATCGATGAGCCCGAGGACATGGGGGAGCCCATCTGGGCAGGCCACATTCCCGTGTCGATCGTCACCGGTGCCGCCGTGGCCGATGGACCGCCCGTCCCCGGGGTGGAAGAACCTTCGTACGTACGCGCCTATCCCGTCCGAGGTGCCGGCTAGGGCGTGTGGCAACGACGCGACGAGCCGCCGACAGGCGGCGCGTTGTCTCGTCGGTCCTGGTCACAGCGATGGTCTGCTAGGGTTGAGGGCGAGGTCGGCATTCGTCGACCGATCGTCGCCACTGGCGGCGGGGCGGATTCGATCCAGTTCGAGTTGGCCTACCTCTCTCGTCTGGAGTCACGTGACCGTCTCGTTTGCTGATCTCGGGGTGCGCCCCGAACTGGTTGCCCGTCTGCACGGCCGGGGCCTGACCAGCCCATTCCCAATCCAAGCGGCGACCCTTCCCGATGCCCTCGCGGGGCGCGACGTTTGCGGGCGCGCCCCCACCGGTTCGGGAAAGACGTTGGCCTTCGGTTTGGCCGTCGTGAGCCGGACCAACGGATCGAAGCCGGGGCGTCCCGGCGCGCTGGTCCTCGTCCCGACGCGCGAGCTCGCCGCCCAGGTGCAGCGGGAGCTGGCCATGTTGTCGGGACAGGGGCGAGGGCGCGTGATCGCCGTCTACGGCGGGACGGGGTACGGACCCACCCGCCAGGCCCTGGCTCGGGGCGTCGACACCGTCGTCGCCTGCCCCGGTCGACTCGAGGACCTCGTCGCCCAACGTGCCATCGATCTGAGTGCCGTCCGCACCGTCGTGGTCGACGAGGCGGACCGGATGGCCGACATGGGGTTTCTTCCTGCGGTGCGCCGCCTCCTCGATCTCACCGCGGCCGATCGTCAGGTGATGTTGTTCTCCGCGACGCTCGGACCCGAGATCGAAGCTCTGGTGAGCCGGTATCAGACCAATCCCGCCCGTCATCACGTGGCCAGCGACGAGCCGGGGGAATCCGACATCTCGCACCTGTTTTGGAGCGTCCCCCGACAAGAACGAGTCCCCGTCACGGTTGCACTCGTGGGAGAGCACGGGCGCGCACTCGTCTTCTGCCGCACGCGCCGTGGCGCCGATCGGGTCACGGCGCAGCTGAACAAGGGGGGCGTCAAGGCCCTTGCCATCCACGGCGGCAAGACCCAGGCCCAGCGCGAACGAGCGCTGGCCGCCTTCGGCGCGGGCGGGGCCGGAGCGCTGGTGGCGACCGACGTGGCCGCCCGTGGCATTCACGTCGAAGACCTGCCCTGCGTGGTGCACTTCGACCCGCCCGCGGATCACACCGACTACCTGCATCGGTCGGGGCGGACGGGTCGGGCCGGGAAGACCGGCATCGTGGTGTCACTCGTGGCCGAGGAGCAGCGGTCGGCGAATCGGCTCTTGCAGCGGTCCCTCGGCTTCGAGACCGTGGTGCACCCGAAGGGTCTCCTCGCCGGCACTCGTGCCCACCAACCACGCCCCGCCACCCCTGTCGAGCACGAGCCGTCGGCGGCCGTCGTCACGACGGCGCCTCGATCCGCTCCCAAGGTCACGCGACGGGGAACGAAGAGTGCCCCGACGCACCGCGTCTCTCGGAGCCATGGAGCTCGCCGTGGGGTGCAGAAGGTCGTGGGCCGGCGGCCCAAGGGGGCACCCGTCGGCACGGTGAGGTTCTTCGACGCCAAAAAGGGCTACGGGTTCCTGTCGAGGCCCGACGGTGCCGGCGATGTGTTCGTCCACGTGAGCAACATCCAAGGGCACGGCCCGACGGCGCTCCAGCCGGGCCAACAGGTCCGCTTCGAGACGGCGACCGGTCGCAAAGGCGAAGAGGCTCGCAACGTGATGGTCATCTGAGCGCCGGGTACCCGGGCTCAGCGGGGCTCAGGACAGCGAGGCGCGCAGCTTTTCGAGAGCGCCCAGACGACGATCGAGCCGTGTCGGGTCGTCCTTGTCGCGATCGCGGATCCGAGCTTCGAGCAGGTCCAGCCGTACTCGCTCTCGACCGATCAGTTCGGCTCTCTCGGCATCCGGTCGTTGACGGACTGCCCGGAGGAAGGCAGCCAGAGCATCGTTGGAACGCTTGAGATTCAGCGAACGGGCGACGGAGGCGAAGGTGCGGCCTTCCTCCCGAAGTCGTAGCGCGTCTTCGTCGCTACTGCCGCGGCGCGGGCCACGGGAGTCCTTGCGCTCGCGGTCGCTGTCTCGGTCGCGGTCCTGGTCCCGAGATCGGGGCTCTCGGCCTCTAGGCACGATCCACCGACCTAGTGCTGTCGGTGGCGCGAGAACCAAGACCGCAGGACGTGTCGCACCGCTGGACGGTTCCAGTGGCCATTGTCTCTCCATTCACGAGCTCAACGCATCGCTCGGGAACGGCCGTGTGGCTGTTGGGACCGGGTCGACTCACCACTATCCTACCGGGTCACGGGCAGTTGCGTGATCGCCGAGTCGACGCGGAGAAGCCGTTGACCTTTCGTGCTGTCGGAAGCCGGATGCCGTCGATCGCCAGATGAGGTCACGACGCACGACAAAGGTCATGGGAAGTCGACCTGGTACTGTGGCAGTACGGGATCAGTGACGGCGGACGTGAGTTCGGTATCCCGACGAGCCCGCCGAGCATTGCCCACCCTGGCACCAACGGTGGGTTCCGATCGCGCCGTGCCGAGGAGGCGTTGGGGTGCTTGCGGATCAGCGGGCCGAGCGTGACGAATCGGACATCGTCAAGCTCTACCTGAAAGGTATCGGGCAGTACGCGCTGCTGACCAAGCTCGAGGAGATTCGGCTGGCCAAGCTGATCGACGCCGGGCGCGCCGCGTTGGCGACCGAATCATCCACGCCTGCCCTCAGCGCAGCCAAGAAACGCGAACTTCGTCGAGCGATTCAGCAAGGGGAACTGGCGCATCAGACGTTCGTCCAAGCGAACCTTCGGTTGGTCGTGTCGATCGCCAAGCGTTACCAGGCGTCCGGTCTCCCCCTGCTCGATCTGGTCCAAGAGGGGAACCTGGGCCTGATCCACGCCGTGGGCAAGTTCGATTGGAACAAAGGCTTCAAGTTCTCGACCTATGCCACCTGGTGGATCCGACAGGCCATCAGTAGGGGCATCGCCAACACCGGCCGTACCATCCGGTTGCCGGCGCATGCGGGGGACCTGCTCACTCGGATCCGATGGGCCCGGACATCGCTCGAGCTGAAACTCGACCGCGGGCCGACGCTCGATGAACTCGCATCCGAGACGGGTCTGTCGCGCGAAAAACTCGCCGAAGCTCTGCGATGGAGGTCCGAGCCCCTTTCGTTGTCAGAGCCGCTCGGTGACGAGCGCGACAGTGACTTCGGTGACCTCGTCCCTGATGCCAATGCAATTTCGCCTTTCGACTACGCGGCCAACGCGCTCCTCGGCGATGAGATCGCCCGCCTCCTGGCTCCCCTCGATGCACGCGAAGCGACGATCATCCGCCTGCGATTCGGGCTCGACCAGCATGCGCCCCGGACCCTGGAGGAGATCGGCAAACAGTTCAACCTCACTCGGGAGCGGATCCGCCAGATCGAAGCCAAGGCCATGGCGAAGCTCCGGCATCCCTGCGTCGACAACGGCGCCCACGACCTGCTCGACGGGTAGGTCGCTACAGTCGGTCCGTGGACCCCCATACGGCTCGACGCCGACTGGCCTCGGCGAGCGTGGGGCATCTGGCGACGGTGACAGCTGCAAACGGCCCTCATATCGTCCCGTGTTGCTTCGTGCTCGATGCCGACACGATCTACTCGGCCGTCGACGCCAAGCCCAAGACCACATTCGATCTTCGGCGCGTGCAGAACATCCGGTCCAACCCCGCCGCCGCACTCCTGGTCGATCACTACGAGGAGGATTGGACGGCGCTGTGGTGGGTGCGAGTGGACGGGATCGCCCACACCGTCGACGACGACGCCGGGCGTACGCGGGTCATCGAGCTCCTCGCCGCGAAATACGGGCAGTACCGGGACCGCTCTCCTCCCGGACCGGTCCTCGCCATCGACATCGAACGCTGGCGGAGCTGGCCCTGAGCGATCACCGACCGGGTCCTGTGCGCTCGGTGTGGTCGCGCTGTGCATCGAGGGGCCGGGGTCGTCCAACTACTAGCCGGCACACAGGTTGCGCTACGGGGGCGCGAAGGGGGTGGGAGCAGGCTCAGTGTTGCCCCGAATGGGGCCGCGTGAAAGGAGCCACACATGCAACCACTTGATCCGGAACAAGACGATCCGGCCCCCGGTGCCCACACGCCCGGCGATCCCGGGCTTGCCGACCTAGGACGGGGGGGCCGGCGTCGATTGAACAAGGCCATGATGAGCGGGCTCGCCCTGTTGGGGGTCGGTAGCATCGCCGGAGTCGTCGCGGCCACCGCGACCAGCGCCGGCGCCGCCACCACAACCACCACCGGGAGCACAGGGACAGCCGGATCGAGCTCGAGCTCGACCACCGTGCCGGGCAACGCTCCGCCGCGACCGGGAGCACCACCGGGCGCGGCACCGCTCCCTCTGCACGGGACGGTGACCGCAGTCGGGGCTTCGAGCGTGACCATCAAGACGAGCACCGGAACGACGACGTACTCGGTGTCGAGCTCGAGTGATATCGAGAAGAACGGCACGGCGGGTCTCAGTGGGCTCGCCGTCGGTGACACCGTTGCCTTCAGCACGGTCTCGTCCGACGCCACTCCCACCATCGAGAAACTGGTGGCGGGGACTGCGTCGGGCATGGCCGGAGGCTGTGGACCCGGCGGTATGCCCGGAACCGGGCGTGGAGGGCCGCCGAGCGGCTCGAACAGCTCGGGGACCTCGCCCGGCTCAGGGAGTTCGAACAGCAGCAGCAGTTCGAGCACGACACCGGCACCCGCCTGACCCGTACCCCCGGAGCACCCGGGCTCGGTGTGGTGTGGCTCCTGCCGCCATGCCCTACGAGCCCGGGTGCTCAGCCCCCCGGTGCTCGGCCCTGCCCGCCGCCGACGTCGGCAGTCAGACGGCCCGACCGGCGAAGTTGAGAAAGCGGGTCTGGTCGTCCGCCTGGGGTGAAGGGGTGATCTTGGGGGCGAAACCGCCCGGCACCCGGATGGCGTCGTCGATCGACGCCAGGAATCCTCCGGCGCTCGAGACGGCGTCGGCGTCCAGCCGCTCGTCCTGCCCGGTGGCCCGGGCCAAGTCCCAGGTGTGGACGAGGAGATCGGTGCACACCATGCGGCCGACCAAGGACTCGAACGGTTGATCCCCCCGACGATCGTCGAGGCCCGGGCCGCGTCGCCCACGGCCTCGGCCAATGCTCCACGGGCGGCCTGCCACTGCACGAGCAGGTCACCGTTGGGGTCTGTGTCGACCGGCGCGACGTCGTCGAATCGTGTCATCACCCGACGTTGGGTATCGATCACGTGGACGACCAGATCTCGGACCGTCCAGTCCGGACACGGCGTCGGTGCCGACCACTGCTCGGAGGCGACGTGCGCGAGCCGGTCCGTGAACGCGGCTGCGATCGTCCCGTAGCGCACCACCGTCCCGGACATGGCGCGCATGGTAGTGAGGATCGAACCCTATGAGGGGGTGAACTCGAGGGCTGTCTCGAGCTCGACGCGATGGCCGTCGGCATGGAGGGCGGCGATCTCGGCGAACCTGGCGATGGTGACGCGACCCTCGCCGCTCGCCAGCTCCGATGCGCTCATCGGCTCGAGGAGCGCCACGAAGGCGTCACCACTGCGGGCGAGGTGGGCGAGGGCGGCCTCCCGTGTCGGCGCCGGCGCGACCGAAGCGTGGCGGGCATTGAGGTCGTCCACGATCGCCGCTGATACCTCGACGTGCTCGTCGCGAGCGAGCCTGGTCACGAACGAGCCAAGGTATTCGTAGGCGTCGGCGACGTGGTCCACGATCACACCCACCGGTCGGAGATCACCCTCAGCGAGGGGGCATGCGGACCATTGTTCGTCGGAGATCCGACCCACGAACTCGACCAGTCGCTGGCGGGCCGCCAGGACGTCCCGGACCAGATCGGCGGCAACGGTCACCGCGCAACCGCCATCGCACCGGTACGACGGTCCCGGTCCGCGACGGTCGTGTCCAACGCGGTACCGGCCATGCTCGGCGACACCGGCGAGACGATACCGCCCGGCCCGCGAGGTGTCAGGCGCTCGGGACCCGTCCGACAGCAGCAGCGGGTCGCGATATCCGACCTTTGGCCCGGGCCACGTCGTCCAGGGTCACGATGCCGGTCAACCGATTGGCCGAGTCCAGCACCACCGCCGGGCGTCCCCCCGCCGCGTCCATCCGAGCCAGCAGGACCGACATCGGCTCTTCGGGACGGCCCACCGGGATCGTGTCGATCCGCTCGGCAACGTCACCGACCCGGGTGGCCATCTGCTCGCCGACGGGTACCGCGGCGACGCGCTCGAGGGTCACCACCCCTTCCAGCCAACCCGTCGATCCCACCACGGCGGCGACCTCGTGACCGTTCCACCACGGCACGGGCCCGGCCAGCAACGCCGCCACGGTCATGGTGGACGCGATGACAGGGGGATGGGGAACCATCACCGAGCCCACGGTGAACCCATCGATCGGGTCCAGGTGCCGGGCGGCATCGCCTTCGGCCCGTGCCGCCGCGACCAGGAACCACCCGAGGAACAGGGACCACAGACCGAAGGGGCTGCCCGTCGCGAACTCGACTAATCCCAGGCCGATCAGGACCACGCCGAAGCCCACACCGGCCTTTGCCGCCAGCACCGAGGCGCGGGCGCGATCCCCGGTGGCTTTCCAGAGCCCGGCCCGCAGGATGCGGCCGCCGTCGAGGGGAGCGGCGGGGATCAGGTTGAACCCGGCCAGGAGGAGGTTGATCTGCCACAGCCACGAGCACACACCCACGACCAGGCCGTGGGCCCCGGCCTGCTCGAGGAGGATTTGTGCCGCCGCGAACGCACCGGCCAGGGCCACGCTCATGCCGGGCCCGACCGCGGCGATGGTGAAGTCCGCTCCTGGGTTGGGTGCCTCGCCTTCGAGCTGGGCGACGCCGCCGAAGAGCCACAACGTGATCGAGCGAACCCCGATGCCGTGGCGACGCGCCGCCACCGCGTGCGAGCCCTCGTGGGCGAGCAGCGATACGAAGAACAACGTCGCCGCGACCACGGCGCCGACCCAGTACGCCGGGTGGGCGCCCGTCCCGTAGGCACCGGGAAAGGCCGAGGTGGCGAGCTCCCAGGTCACGAGGCCGAAGATGAAGGCCACGCTCCAGTGCACGCCGACCGGGACGCCACCGATGCGCCCGAGCCGGATGCTTTGTTTCATCCCCCCATCTTGGAGCCTTCAGCGCGCCATCGGTGGTCACCCCCGGTCACCTCGGGCGTCGACCGGCCCGGACTCCCGGGCCCCGGTCGCGCCGGGCCGGCGGCGCGGGTGTGCTAGCCATGCATCGTGTCGCAAGCCGTCCGGCGACCGGTCGAAGGCGGCGGCTGGCCCACCGGGCTCGCTCCCAAGATCCGGTCCGCACTCGATGCCCACGTGCCCGGCGACCGGCGTGAGGCCCGGGCGCTGGCCCGCATCATGGTCGACCTCGGTGCACTGGCCAGCCCCTTCGACGAGCGGGCCGGGCCCGAACACGTGACCGGCTCGGCTGTGGTGGTGGGACGTCGCGGGACCGTCCTCCACATGCACAAGCGCTTGCACCGGTGGTTGCAGCCCGGCGGGCACCTCGAACCGGGGGAGGAGCCGTGGGCCGCGGCCCTGCGCGAGTCCCAGGAGGAGACCGGCCTGGTGCTCTCCCATCCCGAGGGAGGACCGCGTCTCCTCCATGTCGACGTGCACGATGCCGCCAACGGGCACACCCACCTTGACCTGCGCTACCTCCTGATCGCGCCCGACGACGACCCGCGCCCTCCTCCCGGCGAGAGCCCCGAGGCACGATGGTTCGGATGGGAGGAGGCGGAGGCCGTGTCCGACGAAGCCCTGGTCGGCGCGCTGCGCCGGGCCCGGGCCCAACCCGAGTCCCGGGCCGGGACCGGATCGTCGTCGCCCGAAGCCCGGTCCCGCTCGGCGTCGGTTCCGGTCGGCAAGGGCCGCCGTCCCCGGCACAATGGTGGAGACGACGCGAGATGACAGGCCGGGAATGACGACAGGAGATGGTGCTCAGGAGTCGGGCCACGACGAGCCGGCTGCTCCCGCCCGGCCTCTGGCTCGGCTTCTGGACGTGCAGGATCACGACACCGTGATCGACCAGCTCCGGCATCGCCGGGCCACACTGCCGGAACGAGGCGAGCTCGCCGACGTGGACCGGCAGCTCGGGGTGCTCGAGACCCGCACCAAAGAGCTGCGCCTGCTGCGCGACGAGCTCGGCGGCCGTCAAGGTGCGCTCGAGCACCAGATCGACTCGTCCCGCACCCGACGCGACACGCTCGAGAAGCGACTGTTCAGCGGCCAGGTGGTCGCGTCGCGCGAGCTCCAGGCCATGAACGAGGAGGTGAAGCACCTCGCCCGCCACATCAGTGAGCTCGAGGACCGTGAGATCGAGATCATGGAAGCACTCGAGCCTCTCGACAACGAGCTGACGGCGGGCGACGTGACGCGCCGTGCCCTCGACACCGACGCCGATCGGCTCCGGGTGGCCATCGCCGCCACCGAGCAGGCCCTGGACGCGGAGCTGGCGGAAGAGAACCGGGCCCGCGGCGCCGCTGCGTCGGGAGTCCGGGACGACCTCCTGGCCCGCTACGAGCAGTTGCAATCCAAGCTCGGGGGCACCGGGGCGGCGCGGCTCGTGGGTGGATCGTGCGGCGGATGCCATCTGGCGTTGTCCTCGATGGAGCTCGACCGCGTCCGCAAGGCACCCCCCGACGCCGTGATCACGTGCGAGCAGTGCGGCCGGATCCTGGTGCCCTGACGGCACCGTGCTCGCCCTCGTTCGCCACGGTGAGAGCGAGGGGAACGCCGCCCGACAGCTCCTGGGGCGAACCGAATCGCCGTTGACCGCCCGGGGGCGCACCGACGCCGTCGCGCTCGCCGCCACGCTCGGCCCCGTCGGCCGGCTCGTGTCGAGCCCCCTCGGCCGTGCTCGGGACACCGCCCAGGCACTGGGACTGGCCCTCCCCGTCGAGGTCGACGAGCGCTGGATCGAGGTGGACTACGGCGAGCTCGAGGGCCAGGCGCTGCGGGACGTGCCCACCGAGCTGTGGTCGCGCTGGAGGGCCGATCCCACGTTCCGGCCCCCGGGCGGCGAGTCCCTGGCCGAGGTCGGCGCCCGGGTCCGAGATGCGTGTGCCGAGCTCTTCGGGCTCGACGGGGAGGGGGCCAGGGCCGGGACCGACGTGGTGGTCGTGAGCCACGTCTCACCCATCAAGGCCGCCGTCGCCTGGGCGCTCGGGGCCGGGGACGAGATGGTGTGGCGTCTCTACCTCGCCACGGCGTCGATCACCCGGATCGGGTGGGGCGACCACGGCCCCGTGTTGCACGGTTACAACCAGACGGTGTCGGCGCCCCCACCCACGTGAGGGCCGCGTCGCGGCGCGCTCAGACGGGGGCTTCGACGGCGAGCTTGGTCTCGCGTTCGGGGGGAAGGTTGTCGTAGAGGTCGGTGACGAGCTCGTCGCGCCGGGTGCGGTAGGCGGGGTCGTCCCAGAGGTTGCGCCACTGCAGGGGGTCCTCGTCCAGCGCGTAGAGTTCCCCCTCGGTCCCTTCGTAGAGGGGTCCCGGCTCGTAGGCGGTGCACAGCCACCCGTCGCGGAAGATCGAGCGCAGGTGCATGCCGATGTGGGGGAACTGGCTGTCCCATTCGGTGATGGCCCAGTGCCGGTCGGAGCCCGGGGCCACGGGCAGCGGGTGGCCCTGGGCCCAGTCCGGGATGGCCGCCCCGGCGATCTCACAGAAGGTGGGGACGAGGTCGACGTGGCCGACGGGCTCGACGACCTCGGCAGGCGACACGCCGGCACTGGGTGCGGGCCGCCACACGAGCGGCACCCGCATCAAGGCGTCGACGTGATACGGCCCCTTGAACAAGAGCCCGAAGTCACCTTGGAGCTCGCCGTGGTCCGTGGTGAACACGACGTCGGTGTCGGGACCCCAACCCCGTTCCTCGATGCGCGCCATGACGCGGCCGAGGGCCTCGTCGATGAGCTCGTTCTCCACGTGGATGAGCGCGCTCACCTCTCGTACCTGGTCGTGGGTCATCTTCCCCGGTACGAACTTCATGGGGCCACCTTCCATGTTCTGGAAGCGCCCCTCGTACCAGTCGAGCCAGTGATGGGGCTTCTGCGCCAGGATCTCGACCGCCTTCTCCGCCGACCCCGGGTGTCCCGGTGGCAGGTCCAGGTCGTGCCAGTCGACCCGGCGGCGCACCTCGTCGACGGGAGGGTCCCAGGGATGATGGGGGTCGGGGAAGCTCATCCAGCAGAACCAGTCCTCGGCCGGGTCCAGGGAATCCAGCCAGGCGATGGTTCGGTCGGCCACCCAATCCGTGTGGTACATCCCGCGCGGCATGGGATTGTGCTTGACCTCGGGGGCGTCGGTGTCGCCCCCGCCCTCGTCGTTGAGGCCCATGCTGGCGAAGTTGATGAGGGGGTAGAAGGCGTCGAGCCACTGCGGGCCGTTGGCCTCGAGCCACTTGTCGTAGTGCCAGCTCCGCAGATAGCCGTGCATCGCCAGCTCGACGTGGTCGAAGCCGCGGTAGGGCCCGGTCGAGCCCTCCTTGGCCAGGCGGTTCTCCGTCCACTTGCGGTCGGGGTCGAAGGCGGGCTGGAAATGCGCCTTGCCCACCAACGCGGTTCGGTACCCGACGGTGTCGTGGAGGTGCTCGGCGACCGACGGCGCGTCGACGGGGAGGGGGACGCCGTTGGCGACGACGCCATGGGTCCGCACGTACTGCCCGGTGATCATCGTCGACCTCGCCGGCGTGCACACCGTGTTCTGGTTGTGGGCCCGGTGGTAGACGATGCCCCCTGTTGCCAGCCGGTCGACGACGGGTGTGCGGGCGATGGTGTTGCCGGTACACCCGAGGGCGTCGTAGCGCTGTTGGTCGGTGGTGACGAAGAGGATCTTGCGGCCCATGGGTGGTCCGATCGGTTGGTTGCGGTGGATTTCAGGGTGCGCGGTGGACGCCGACGAAGGCGATCACCGCCGCGGCGAGGTCTTCGCCCTTGTCCTCCTGGAGGAAGTGGCCGGCCTCGACGATGGTGGTGTGGTGCTGGCCACGGGTTCCGGGCACCAGGTCGGTGAAGAGTCGGTCGGCGCCGTGGGTGATCGGGTCGCGGTCGCTGAAGGCGCACAGGAAGGGCTTGTCGAACTCCCCTAGGACCTCCCACGCCCGCCGGTTGGCACCGGCGGCGGGGTCGTCGGGCCGTGTCGGCACGAGCACCGGGAACTGCCGGGCCCCTTCTTTGTACGACTCGTCGGGGAAGGGCGCGTCGTAGGCGGCGATGACATCGGCGGGCGGGTTCGACACACACCCTCCGCCCACGATGGCCCCCACGGGCAGCGAGGGCACCTCCTGGGAGAATTTCTGCCAGGCCAGGAAGGCCTCGCCCATGTCGAGGTCGCCGGTCGGGAGGCCGGTATTGGCGGCCACCACCCGGCGGAACCGCTCGGGATGCTCGGCCACGAGACGCAGACCGATGAGGCCGCCCCAGTCCTGGCCCACGATGGTGACATCGGACAGGTCGAGCTCGTCGAACAGGGCGGCTCGCATCCACTCGACGTGGCGCGCATAGGTGTAGTCATCGCGACGGGAAGGCTTGTCGGACCGACCGAAGCCCACGAGGTCGGGCGCGATGACGCGGAAGCCGGCACCGGCGAGGGGACCGATCATCTTCCGGTACAGGTACGACCACGACGGCTCCCCGTGCATGAGGAGGATCGTCTCCGCCCCTGATGGAGGCCCCTCGTCGAGGTAGTGCACCCGCAGGCGGTCGCTCCCTTCCCCACACGGGATCTCGACGTAGTGCGGAGCGAAGGCGAACCCGGCCAGGGTGTCGAAGCATTCGTCGGGGGTTCGAAGGATCTTCATGGTGTTCCTTCCGGGAGCTCCAGGGACAGCGCGGCCCGGGTCAGGGCCTCCATGGTCCGTCGACGCGTGGCGGCCGTCCGACCGAGCCGCTCGAGCTGCGCCCAGGTCTCCCACGACGTCGCCACCTCGAGCGCGTCGAGCAGCAGGCGGGTCCGAGCGGCGCGCCTGGCGTCGAGCTCGGGTGCGAAGGTGGCCCGGAGCTGGCTCCGGAGCCCTTCGCGCCCCCGCGCCAGCTCGGCCACCACGGTTGGGGAGCTGGCCGCGAGTCGTTCGGCCGATCGGCGTACCGATGCCGTGGCCTGGAAGACGGTGTCGCGCTGGCGTACGACGCGGGCCACCCGTTCCTCGACCGGGAGCGTCGACTCCACGGGGCGGATGCGTCGCCAGTGGCGCTCTTCCTGGATCCGGACGGCGTCGTGCAGGATCGATTCGAGGTCGTCGAAATGGTGGAACACGAGCCGGAGCGACACGCCCGCCCGCGCCGCGATCCGTCGAGCCGTGGGCTGGGCGTCGCCCTCCTCCAGGAGGGCGATCAGTGCTTCGGCCAGGGCCCGACGGGTTCGCTCGCCCCGGGCCGTGCGGCCGTCGGCGCGGCTGCGCCCGACCCTGTCCTCGACGACCGACACCACCGGGCAATCCTAAGAAACTTGCATCTCAGATGCAAGAAGGTTGCCACGCGGCGTCGGCACGTCCTCCCCGGCGGCGTGGCCGGCGAGCGGGTGTCGTAGTGTCCGGTGGTGCGCGTCGTGGTGTGCAAGGAGTTGGGCCCGCTCGACAACGTCGTGGTCGAGGAGCGCGCCACGCCGGTCCCGGGCCCGGGGCAGGTGGTGGTCGACGTGCGGGCCGCGGGGGTGAACTACGTCGACGGGCTCATCTGTCAGGGCCGGTACCAGATGAAGCCGGCCGTCCCCTACGTCCCGGGGGGGGAGATCGCCGGTGTCGTGAGTGCGGTAGGTGACGGCGTCACGCGCGTGAAGGTCGGTGATCGCGTCATGGCCATGACAGGATTCGGCGCCTTCGCCGAACAGGTCACGGTGGCGGCATCGGCGCTCGACTCGGTGCCGAATGCGCTCGAGTTCAGCCAGGCGGCGGCCTTCATCCAGAGCTACTGCACGGCGTGGTTCGCGCTGGCCAGCCGCACCACGGTCAACGAAGGTGAGTGGGTGCTGGTGCTGGGGGCCGGGGGCGGCATCGGCCTGGCCGCGGTCGACGTCGCGCTCGCGCTGGGCGGTCGCGTCGTGGCGGCGGCCTCGAGCTCGGAGAAGCTGGAGGCGGCGCGCCGCATGGGCGCCCATGCCACCGTCGAGTACGAGAGCGAGGACCTGAAGTCCCGGGTGCGCGAATTGACCGACGGCGGGGTGGACGTGGTCGTCGACCCCGTGGGCGGGCGCCACAGTGAGCCGGCGCTGCGTACCACGAAGTCCTTCGGACGGTTCTGCGTCATCGGATTCGCCTCGGGACCGATTGCCTCGATCCCGCTCAATCACGTGCTTCTCCACAACCGCACCGTGGTCGGCGTCGACTGGGGGGCGTGGGCCATGAGCGAGCCCGGCGGGCACCGGGCGATGCTCGACGAGCTCATCGAGATGGTCCAGAGCGGCCGGTTGCACCCGATCGAGCCCACCGAACGTCGCCTCGAAGACGCCGCGCCGGTCATGGCGGCGCTTCTCGACCGGACCGTGACCGGGAAGGTCGTCCTCGTCCCCTGACGGGCTCAGAAGGTCGTGGTCTGTCCTCCGGCCCGGATGGACCGCACCGCTCCACTCGAGTACTGGATGTGCTCCTCGTAGATCCTGTCGTATCCGGTGTGCGAGATCCTCCACGCGCCGTCGACGTGCGCGTACCGGTCCTCGTACAGGGCGGTGCCGTGGAGCTCGAAGTCATGGGCGGGGACGATCACGCGGTCTTCGAGATACCACCGACCCGAGGCGGTACCGTCGTCACCGACGTCGATCTCGGGGTGGTGCCCGTTGTGCATCGTCACGATCCCCGGGTCCCCGAGCGACTCCTCGAGGAACGCCACGATCGCCTCCCGGCCGGTGTGGCGGAGCTCACCGGATTGGTATGCGGTGGTGGCGTCCTCGGTGAGCAGCTCCCCGAGCTCGACGAAGCGCTTCAGGTCCAACAGCCGGAAGTAGGCGTACTTGAGCTGACAGATGGATTCGATCTCGGAGGGGTTCACGGGGCTCCTCATAGGGACCGGCAGGCTGCTCCAGCGCGCTCGACGGCCGCGCACGACGGGCGCCAGTGTAGCGACGGGCGAGGGCGGGGCCTCGTGGTGGCGTTCTTGTGTTGTCATGCCAGAGGCAGGTGTTTGCCCGCGTCGGTCAGGACCGATCGCAGCGTCTCCTCCATCTCGTCGAGCTCGCTGTCTCCGCACACGAGGACGGGCGACAGCTGCACCACGGGGTCCACCCTGTCGTCGGCCCGGCAGATGAGGCCTCCGTCGAAGAGTCTCGGGGCCACCTGCCCCCGGATCAGGCTGGTGCGTTCCTCGGGGCTGAAGCGGACCTCGGGGTGATCGGGATCCTTCACCAGCTCGACGGCCCAGAAGAAGCCGTCACCCCGTACGTCTCCCACCACGGGCAGGTCGCGCAGCGTCTCGAGGCGGGCACCGAGGCGGGGCCCGAAGGTCGCGGCGTGCTCGATGACGCCTTCCTCCTCGAGCACGGCCAGGTTGGCCAGCGCCACCGCGCACGACACGGGGTGCCCGCCGAAGGTGATCCCGTGGGCGAAGCTGGCCTCTCCGTGCAGGAACGGCTCGGCCAGGAAGTCCCGGCAGATCACGCCGGCCAGCGGCGCGTAGCCCGAGGTCACCCCCTTGGCGAAGGTCAGCATGTCGGGCTGGTAGCCGTACCGGTCGGCACCGAACCACGTGCCCAGGCGCCCGAACGCGCAGATCACCTCGTCGGAGACGAGCAGCACGCCGTGGCGGTCGCAGATGTCGCGCACCCGGGCGAAGTAGCCGGGAGGAGGCACGAAGCAGCCTCCCGTGTTCTGCAGGGGCTCGAGGAACACCGCCGCCACGGTGTCGGGGCCCTCGGCCACGATGGCGCCCTCGATGGCATCGGCGCAGGCGGCCGCGAACCGCTCGTCGTCGGCGACCACGTCGCAGGCGAACGGCGACCGGAAGCGGTTGGTGTTGGCGACGTGGACGGCGCCGGGCATGACGGGCTCGAACTGGTCGCGCAGCGCCGGGAGCCCGGTGATGGCGAGGGCGCCCAGGGTGGTGCCGTGGTAGGCGAGGTGGCGGGCGATCACCTTGGTGCGCTGGGGCTGGCCGATCTCCTTGAAATAGGCACGGGCCAGTTTCCACGCCGACTCGACGGCCTCGGACCCCCCCGTCGTGAAGAACACGCGGTTGAGGTCGCCGGGAGCGAGATCGGCGAGACGGGTGGCGAGCTCGATGGCGGCGGGATGGGCCGCCGACCAGAGGGGGTAGTAGGCGAGCTCCTGCGCCTGGCGTCGGCCGGCCTCGGCGATGTCGGCGCGACCGTGCCCCACCTGCACCACGAACAAGCTGGCCAGTCCGTCGAGGAACGATCGGCCGTGGACGTCGTAGAGCCGGGTCCCCTCGCCGCGGGTGAAGATCGGGACCGCCTTGTGCTCGAATCCCCCCAGCCGGGAGAAGTGCATCCACAGATGGCGTCGGGCGTCGGCCTCGAGCTGGTCCGGGTCGGGGCTCACGGCGCCCCCCACGCGTAGGTCTCCTTGTGGATGCGGAGGTACAGGAACGTCTCGGTGTCGCGCACACCGTCGATGGACCTGATCTTGTTGTTCAGCAGCTCCAGGAGGTGTTCGTCGTCCTTCACCACGACCTCGACGAGCACGTCGAGCGACCCGGCCGTGAGGACCACGTAGACGACTTCGTCGAGGGCCGCCACGGCGTCGGCGATGGTGCGGGTGTCACCCTCGACGGTCAGCCCGATCATGGCTTGGCGGCCGAAGCCGACCATCTTCGGATCCGTGACACCCACGATCTGCATGACACCGGACTCGGTGAGTCGCTGCACGCGTTGGCGCACAGCCGCCTCGGACAGACCCACGGCCGGACCGATCTGCGTGTAGGGGCGCCTTCCGTCCTGTTGGAGCTGCTCGATGATGCGCTTGTCGATCTCGTCGAGCACGACCTTGCCATCGGGCCTCATGGCGTCGGCCGGCTGTTGTCGAGCTCGACGCCCGATGCGAGTCTTGCCCCATGGAGCGAGCCGCACCGCTGACGCCGGGCTACCTGGCCCGGCCGTACTGGTGGGACGGGGTCGACGTGGCACAACCCGCCCCCACCCCCTTGCCGGCCACGGTCGACGTGGCCGTGGTCGGGGGCGGGTACACCGGCCTGGCGGCCGCGCTCGAGATCTCCCGGGCTGGGCGCCACGTCATCGTCCTGGATCGCGATGACATCGGGTCCGGGGCGAGCAGCCGTAACGGGGGCATGGCCCATCCGGGAGGAAAGCGCGACGTCTCGGCGTTCCTGGCCGAGCCGTGGGGGCGCCGGATGTGGGACGAGACGGTGTCCGCCTACGAGGCGCTCGGTGCGCTCGGGACCGAGCTCGGCATCGAGTTCGACTGGCAGCCCCGCGGTCACATCGAGCTGGCCCATCATCCCCGCGTCGCCCTCCACCAGCGCGCCGTCGCCGCCGCCTACGCGTCGATCGGCGAGTCGGCCCGCTTCCTCGACGCGGCCCAGCTCGGTGACGAGATCGGGTCCCACCGTTTCCGGGGGGGACTGGTGGTCGAGCGCAGTGCCGGGCTCCATCCCGCGAAGTTGGCGGCTGGCCTGGCCCGCGCCGCGACCGCGGCGGGCGCAGTGCTCCAGGGCGCGACCGCGGTCGTGGGGATCGAGCGCCGGGGCCGGGGCTACGAGCTCGACACGGCGCGCGGCGCGCTGCGGTGCGAGGACGTGGTGGTGGCGACCAACGGCACCACCGATCGCAGGCTCGTCCCGTGGCTGGGACGTCGGATCCTCCCCATCGGGAGCTACATGATCGCCACCGAACCGCTCCCGCCCGACGTCACCGCGTCGGTCAACCCGCACGGGCGCATGTTCTTCGACACCAGGAACCTGCTCCACTACTGGCGCCTCTCTCCCGACGGGACGCGTGTCCTGTTCGGTGGTCGCACCTCGTTGTCTCCCACCACCGTCGAGCGCTCTCGGGACCTCCTGTACCGGGCCATGGTCGGGTTCCACCCCCAATTGGCGCAGGCCCGGGTCGACCGAGCCTGGGGAGGACAGGTGGCGCTCACCGCCGATCGCTTTCCCCACGTGGGCCGTCATCCCGACTCCGGCATCGTGTACGCCATGGGGTATTGCGGCAGCGGTGTGGTGCTGTCGGTGCACTTCGGGCGCGCCGTCGGGCGATGGCTGTGTGGGCACGGCGAGTTGCCCCTGTTCGCGGCCCGGACCTGGCCTCGGGTGCCGTGGCCCGCCCACGCCCCGCGCCTACTGGCGGTCGCCGGTCTGGGACTGAAGGGGCGAGACGCGCTGGGACGGTGAACGGCTCGGGCCGTGGCCACGACGCCGCGCCCTCATCCCGCCACGGCGGCGCAGAACTCGCCGAAGACGTCGACGAAACGGTCGATATGGACGGCCTCGTGCTGGGCCGACAGCGTCCATTGCTCCTCGTTGCCCGGGGTCATGAAGATCCCCCGGTTCACGAGCCACGCCCACGACGCGTCGAACAGATCGGCGTCGGTCTCGAGGAAGCTCCGGTAGTCCACCAGCGGCTCACGCCGGTAGGACACGCACCCCTTGCAGCCGAGGTCGATGACGTGGGCGGGGATGTCGTGGGCGGCGATGGCCTGGGCGCATCCCTCGGCGAGGCGATTGCCCAGCTCCTTGAAATGCTCATAGGCGTCGGGGGTGAGCACCTCGGTGAGCGACGCCAATCCCGCCGCCGCTGCCAGGGGGTTCCCGTTGAAGGTCCCTTGCTGGGCGATGCCGTGGCCGATCTCGTCCATGAGGTCGGCTCGTCCGCCGAAGGCGCCGGCGGGGATACCACCGGCTATCGATTTGGCGAAGCACGCCAGGTCGGGCTGGACCCCGAATCGTTCGATGGCGCCGCCGGCGGCAATGGTGGCGCCGCATTTGACCTCGTCGAAGATGAGCACGACACCGTGGCGCGTGCACAGCTCGCGCACGCCCTCGAGGTAGCCGGGTTGGGGAAGGACGATACCGATGTTCATCATGACGGGTTCGAGGATGAAGCACGCGATGTCGTCGCCGCGCTCGGTGAGCAGTCGCTCCAGGGCACCGAGGTCGTTGTAGGGGACGACCAACGTCCACTGCTCCATCGCCACGGGGATGCCCTTGGAGGCGGGCGGCTGCGAGCCCGTCTGCTCGGTGGCCTCGATGAGGTTGAGGCTGGGGGCGACGGAGAACATGACGGTGTCGTGATGGCCGTGGTACGCGCCCTCGATCTTGCAGATGACGTCTCGCCCCGTAACGCCGCGGGCCAGACGGATGGCGTCCATGGTCGACTCCGTCCCGGAGTTGGTGAACCGCACACGCTCGAGGCGGAACCTCCGGCACAGCTCCTCGGCCAGGGCGACGGCGGGTTCCGTGGTGACCGCGAACTGGGTGCCCGACCGGGCCGCCCCTTCGATGGCGGCGACGATGCGGGGATGGGCGTGGCCGGCCGCGGTCGACCCGAAGCCGTTGTGGAAGTCGAAGTAGCCCCGGCCGTCAACGTCCCAGACTTCGGCCCCGAGGCCGCGGGACAGGTAGATGGGATAGGGGTCGGCGGCTTGGAACGACGAGGTGACGCCGAGCGGCAGTGATCGCGTGGCGCGCTCGAAGAGCCGGCGCGACTGCGGCGTGGCCTCGAGCAGGGCGGCGTGCTCCCGGGCGAAGAGCTCCCGGGCCCGAGCCGACACGCGCTCGTCGTCGGTGCCACCGTCGTGTGCCCCGGTGGGATGATTGATCTCGTCCATCGCGCTCGGGTCCTCTCACCGCCCCTCGGCGTCGACCCGATCGGACGATCGGATCCGCCATGCGAATCAGCGGCCGTTGTACGCCATTATGCAACGAAATTGCTTGTCAGCGAGCAATTCGTCTGCGAATATGCTCGCAGCACGACGGGGGAGGGGTCTATTGACGACGACGACCGCGGACTCCGGGGAGCTGGGATCCTCGCCCATTGGCGAGCCGGCCGGGGGCAAGGGCCTCAAGACCGGAGCGCTCGGACTGGTCTCGAGCCTCGTCATCGGGGTGGCGTCGACGGCCCCGGCCTACAGCCTGGCGGCGACCCTCGGCTTCGTCACCTTCTATGTCGGCCTGCAATCGCCAGCGGTGATGCTGCTCGCCTTCGTCCCCATGCTCTTCATCGCGGCGGCGTACTACTACCTGAACCGCGCCGACCCGGACTGTGGCACCACCTTCACGTGGGTCACCCGCGCCATCGGCCCCAAGACGGGTTGGCTGGCGGGCTGGGGGATCCTGGTCACCGACCTGGTCGTCATGCCCAACCTGGCGTCGGTGGCCGGCGTCTACACCTTCAACCTGTTCGGCGCCCACGGGATCGCCGCCAACAGCTCGGGATTCTGGGTCACCTTCGTCGGGGTGGCCTGGATCATCGTCATGACCGCCATTTGTTACATCGGCATCGAGCTGTCGGCTTTCACCCAGGTGCTGCTCCTGGGGGCGGAGATCGTCATCCTGGTGGTCTTCTCGGTGGTGGCACTGGCCAAGGTGTACGGCGGCCACATCGCCCACAGCATCCACCCTTCGGCTGAGTGGCTGAACCCGTTCAGGATCCCGTCGGTGGGCGCGTTGTCGGCCGGGATGCTGTTGGCCGTCTTCATCTACTGGGGCTGGGACACCGCCGTCACCGTGAACGAAGAGGCCAAGGACTCGAGGCGCACCCCCGGCGTTGCGGCGCTCTTGTCGACCATCGTGCTGGTGCTGATCTACGTGGTCGTCTCCGTTGCCGCCCAGGCGTTCCACGGCGCCGGCTTCCTCACCAACAACTCCAATGATGTCCTCGGTGCGTTGGGGAACGGTGTCCTCGGATCACCGTGGGACAAGCTGCTCATCATCTGCGTGCTCACCTCGGCCTCGTCCTCGACGCAAACCACGATCCTGCCCGCGGCTCGGTCCTCGCTCTCGATGGCTGTGCACAAGGCATTTCCCAAACGCTTCGCCGACATCCATCCCAAGTATCTCTCGCCCGGGTTCTCGACCCTGGTATTCGGGGCCGTGGCCATCGTGTGGTACGTGGTTCTCACTCTCGTCAGCCCTGGCGACGTGCTCGCCAACTCCATCCTCGCCCTGGGATTCGGCATCGCCTTCTACTACGGACTCACCGGGTTCGCCTGCGTGTTCTACTACCGACGCCACATCTTCCGGAGCTTCAAGAACTTCATCTTCATCGGACTCGCTCCGCTGCTCGGGGCGCTCATCCTCACGATCCTGTTCGTCGTCGCCATCTTCTATTACTCAGACCCCGCGAACTCCAACACCGGGAATCAAGCGTGGCTCCCCTTCATCCATTTCAACTTCACATTCCTCCACCAGCACTTCTACGTGAAGAAGGGGCTCGGTCCTCCGCTCGTGCTCGGGATTGGGCTGTTGCTCATCGGCATCCCCCTCATGCTGATGTGGATGGTCCGGAACAGGGACTTCTTCAAGCGTGAACGTGAAGTGGCCGAGTCCGTCGATGCGCCCGCTCCGCCCCTGACCCCGGGCGTCATTCCGGTGACCGACTGATGGCCGGCGACATCATCCTCGGCTACGACGGCTCCCGAGGGTCGCAAGGCCGCCCTCACGGGTGGCGGTCGCCGTGGCCAAGGCCTTCGACGCGCCCGCTCACCGTCGTCTTCGGCTACGAGCCCAACCCCATGGGCGGGGAGACCGCCGACTACAAGTTCCAGCTCGAGAAGATCGGGGGCGACCATCTCGCTCAGGCCGTGGCCAAGAGGCGAAGGCCATCGACCCGTCGGTGGCGGTAGAGCCCCTCGTGGCGGCGCTGCGGCCCGTCGAGTCGTTGCTCGAGGCCTCGCTCGAACGCCAGCGCCCGGGTCATCGTGGTGGGTGGGAGCGGCGAGCGCCCCATCGTGGGTGCGATCCTCGGCTCGGTGCCCCACAAGCTCCTGCACCGCTCGACGGTGCCCGTGCTCGTGGTGCCCGCCCCCGAGGACTGACTACCCGGGTCGAGCGCGGCCCCGGGCCGAAGGCGTCGATCCGCAGTACTCTTGGAGTCTGATGGGGGTGGGGGGGTGACCACGGCCCTGGCGTTCGCGCTGGCCGCAGAAGCACTGCTTCTGGGTTGCGCCGCGGCCGCGGGGATCTTGCACTGGACCCGTCGCCGCCGGCGCCTCGAAGAGCAATTCGCCGCGGCCGCAGGCCGATGCCCGCCGGCTGGCGCTCAACACCCGGATCCTCGACGCCAGCGCGGCGGAATTGTCCGAGCTCGTCCTCGAGCACGCCCTGCGGGGAGCTCGACCTCGGCGATCCCCCCCTGGAGACTGCCGCCCTGGCCCGACGAGCCCGCCCGCCCCTGACCGGATCAGGTCAGGAGCGCCAGGGCTCGCGCTCGTCGAGCCCCCACGGCGCGCCGTGATCGACGAGGAGCTCGAGGAACGGGTCGGCCGGGAAGGCCTCGGGTCCGAGCACCCCGGTCCCCGACCAGGCCCCTGAGGCCACCAGCTCGAGCGCCACGACGGGGTTCACCGCCGTCTGCCACACCACGGCCTGCGAGCCGAACTCGGCCATGGTCCAGGCATTGTCGACCACGTGGTGCAGGTAGACGTCGCGGGGCCTGCCGTCACGGCCGGTCCCGGTCACCCACGTCCCGGCGCAGGTGACCCCGTGCATCTTGTCGCCGAGCTCGGCCGGATCGGGCAGGCAGGCCGCAACCACGTCGCGGGGCGAGACCTCGACCGGGCCGACGGTCACCGGGCTGGTGGAATCGAGACCGAGCTTGTGCAGGGTCTTGAGCACCCAGATGAACTCCTCGCCCAGTCCGTACTTGAACGTCACCCGCTCGGTGTCCACCCAGCGCGGCACGAGCAGGACCTCCTCGTGCTCCACGTTGACGCATTCGACGGCGCCGATGCCGGCCGGGAAGTCGAACACCTCGAGCTCGCTGAATGGCTCGGTCGTGAACCAACCCCGGTCGCGCTCCCAGACCACGGGCGGGTTCAGACACTCCTCGATGGTCGTCCAGATCGAGAACGTGGGAGCGAAGTCGTAGCCCTCGACCACGAGGTTGGCACCGTCGCGCACCCCGATCTCGTCGATGTGCGAGAACAAGGTGTCCGCCGCGTACCGGGCGAAGACGTCCGACAGGCCCGGCTCGACGCCCATCCCCACCAGCGCGAGCTGGCCCCGGGCCTCCCATGCCGCGGCGAGGGCGAACTGATCGTCACCGAGCTTGACCCCGGTCTCGGCGTAGGGGTGGTCGGGGTGGGGATGGGACAGCGACATGGCCATGTCGAGGTAGTGCACGCCGGCGTGCAGGGCAGCGTTGAACAACGGCATCACGAAGCGCGGGTCGACGGCGTTGACGAGGACGTCGCAGCGCTTGGCGCGCAGGAGCTCCTCGATGGCGCTCTCGTCCGAGGCGTCGAGGGCCACCGCCTCGAACCGGTCGTCGGCGGCGTGCGCCGCCCGCTGGGCGCGCTCGAGGGCGTGGTCGGCCACCACGATGTGCTCGAAGACCTCCCGCCGGGCCGCGATCCGGGCCACCGCCGTCCCCACCCCTCCGGCCCCGACCAGCAGCACGCGCATCGTCGAACCCTCCCGTCCGCTTTCGACAGTACCGTCGCCCACCTGGGCCCCGATGTCATGATCCCGGGGGCGACACCGCGGCGCGCTCCCTTGTCCTCGCCCGCCCGCGAGTGCGATTGTGGGCCGTCGAGGCCGTGCCGGCCGGCGACAGGGGAGAGTGACCATCCATGACGGGCGACCGACGTGTGCTCAGGAACTTCGTAGGCGGGGACTACGCCGACACCAAGGACGGGACGAGTGTGGACCTCGTGAACCCTTCCACAGGTGAGGTCTTCGCCACCATGCCCGACTCGGGGGTCGCCGACGTCGACGAAGCGTTCACCGTGGCGCAGCGGGCCTTCGAGGGGTGGCGCGACACCACGCCGTCGGAACGCAGCCTCGCCCTGTTCCGGATCGCCGATGCCATCGAGGCGCGCGCCGAGGAGCTCGTCGACGTGGAGTGCGAGAACACCGGCAAGCCCAAGGCCCTGACCATGTCGGAGGAGATCCCGCCCATGGTCGACCAGATCCGGTTCTTCGCCGGCGCGGCCCGGCTCTTGGAGGGCCGTTCGGCCGGCGAGTACATGACGGGGTTCACCTCGTACGTCCGCCGCGAGCCCGTCGGGTGTGTGCGCGCAGGTCACGCCCTGGAACTACCCGATGATGATGGCGGTCTGGAAGTTCGCCCCCGCCATCGCGGCGGGGAACACCGTCGTGCTGAAGCCCGCTCCCACCACGCCGGTCTCGACCCTGCTCCTGGCCGAGATCGCGTCAGAGTTTCTTCCGCCCGGCGTCTTCAACGTCGTGTGCGGCGGTCGCGACACGGGCCGGGCGCTCGTGGCGCACCCCGTGCCCCAGATGGTCTCGATCACCGGCAGCGTCCGGGCCGGGCGCGAGGTGGCCATGGCGGCCGCCCAGGACCTCAAGCGCGTGCACCTGGAGCTGGGGGGCAAGGCGCCGGTGGTGGTCTTCGACGATGCCGACGTCGAGAAGGCAGCCGAAGCCATCGCCATCGCCGGGTACTTCAACGCCGGTCAGGACTGCACGGCAGCTACCAGGGTGCTGGCCGGACCGGGCGTTTACGACGACTTCACAACCGCCCTCGTGCACCAGGCCCAGGGCCAGACCGTGGCCGGGCCCGATGTCGAGGGAGCCGACTACGGGCCCCTCAACAACACCGACCAGCTGGCCCGGGTGCGGGGCTTCATCGACGCGCTGCCCGCGCACGCCGCGCTGCGCACCGGTGGGCAGCAGATCGGCGATCGGGGTTACTTCTACGAGCCCACCGTGGTGAGCGACGTCGTGCAGTCCGACGACATCGTCCAGCAGGAGGTGTTCGGACCGGTGATCACCGTGCAGCGCTTCACCGACGAGGACGAGGCGCTGTCGTGGGCCAACGGAGTGGAGTACGGATTGGCGTCGTCGGTGTGGACGAGCGATCACGGGCGCGCCATGCGCATGGCCAAGCGCCTCGACTTCGGTTGTGTGTGGATCAACACCCACATCCCCCTCGTGGCCGAGATGCCGCACGGTGGGTTCAGGCACTCGGGCTACGGCAAGGATCTGTCGGTGTACGGGTTCGAGGACTACACCCGCATCAAGCACGTCATGTCGTCGCTCGACTCCTGAGACGGCTCGGTCCGAGCCGTCTCAGGCCGCCGACAACGCCGTTTCGAGGATGTCGAGGCCTTCGACGAGGAGGTCGTCGGGGATCACGAGCGGGGGGAGCAGGCGGAGCACGTTGCCGTAGGTGCCGGCAGTGAGCACGAGCAGTCCCTGGGCGTGACACGCCGCGGCCACCCGGGCCGTGGCCGCCTTGTCGGGGGAGATGCCGTCAGGACCCACGAGCTCGATCGCCACCATGGCCCCGCGCCCGCGGGCGTCACCGATGGCGGGAGTGGTGGCGGCCATGGCCCGGAGACGCTCGAGCATCACGTCGCCGATCCTCTGGGCGCGCGCCACCAGCCCGTCGCGCTCCATGGTCTCGATGGTCGCCAGGGCGGCGGCACAGGCGAGGGGGTTCCCGCCGAAGGTCCCCCCCAGGCCCCCGGGGTGGACCGTGTCCATGAGGTCGGCCCGTCCCGTGATGGCCGCGATGGGCAGGCCTCCGCCCAGGCTCTTGGCGGTGGTGACGATGTCGGGGACGACACCCTCGTGCTCGCACGCGAACCAGGCACCCGTCCGGCCAAAGCCCGACTGGATCTCGTCGGCCACGAACACGACGCCGTTGGCTCGACACCACTGCGCCAGCCCCGCCAACCAGCCCGCTTCGGGGATCACGAACCCACCTTCGCCGGCGATGGGCTCCACCACCACGCACGCCACTGACGCCGCGCCGACCGTGGTCTCGAGGACGTCGATGGTCTGGGCCAGGGTGCCCGTGCCCCGGAAGGGGTCGGAGTACGGGGCCCGGTACACCTCGGGGGCGAAGGGCCCGAATCCCTGTTTGTAGGGCATCGCCTTGCCGGTGAGGCTCAGCCCCAGCAGCGTCCGTCCGTGGAACCCGTGATCGAAGGCGACGACGGCGCTGCGCCCGGTGGCGTAGCGGGCCACCTTCACGGCGTTCTCCACGGCTTCGGCGCCGGAGTTCACGAGGAACGTGCGCTTCTGGTGGACGCCGGGTGTCAACTCGTTGAGGCGCTCGCACACCTCGACATAGCCGAGGTAGGGCGTCACCTGGAAGCAGGTATGGGTGAACCGCTCCACCTGTTCGCGCACGGCGGCGACGACGGCTGGTGCGCTGTTTCCGACGTTGGTCACCGAGATCCCCGATGCCAGGTCGATCAGCCGGTTGCCGTCGACGTCCTCGATGATCCCGCCCCCGGCCCGGGCCACGAACACGCCGAGGGTCGTTCCCACCCCGGCCGGGATCGCCGCGTCGCGCCGCTCCATGAGCTGGCGCGAGCGGGGCCCGGGGATCTCGGTCTGCACCAGCCGTGTCTGAGGGACGTGGTCGGTCGTCGTGTCCATGCAGGCCCCTCGCGTCGGCGTCGCGAACCAAGCTTAGGAGGCGTGGACCTCGTAGGCGCAGACGTGGGCACCGTCCATGAGATGCGCGACACGCTCCACGCGGGCCCCGGGGAGCGCGTCGCGGATGAAGGCGATCTCGCTGGAACAGGCCTGACGAAAGCCGGTGGCCACCGACAAGATGGCGCAATTGTGCTCGGTGATGCGCCAGCCGCCGTCGTCGAGCCGCTCGACGTCGGCCAGGTAGCCGTCTTCATCGAGGATGCGGGTGAGCTCGGCCACCTGCTCGTCGAGGCCCATCGTCTCCAGCCGGGGCGCGCCCCGGCGAGCCGACGCTGGCGGCGCTGCTCGAAGAGTTCGGTCACCTCGGCGCTGTCGGGGCCACCCAGGTAGCCGAGCAGCTCGGTGGTGAGGTCGCCGTAGCGCTTCGGGAACAGCATCTCGGCTGCCGCGGTGAGCTCGTAGGAATGTGACGGCCGCCCTCTGCCTTCTCCGCCATGGCTCCCTTCTCCGGCCCGGCTGCCTTCTCCGGCCCGGCGATGTGTCACGAGCTCGTCCTCGCGCAACCGCACCAGTTGTTGGCGCACGGCGGCGACGGTGATCCCCAGCTGTCGGGCGAGGTCGCTGGCGCGCATGGGCCCGTTGCGCTTGAGCGCCACCAGGATGGCCCGACGCGTGGTGGGCATCGTCGCCAGGGGTGGCTCGACGGTCGGGGCCGGCTCGTTCACGGCAGGATCAGGTGGACGTCGCCGAATTCGTGCCACAGGTACCCCTCGGCGATCGCCGCCGCGTAGGAGCGCTCGAGCAGGGACCTCCCCGCGATCGCCTCCAACATGGCCAGGTGCGACGCCTCGGGCTCGTGCCAACCGGTGAGCATCCCGTCGACGGACGTTACCGGTCGATCGGGGGTCACGACGGTGTCGGTCCAGCCGCGGCCGGCGTGCACCTCGTGGCGGGCGTCGACCACCGTCTCGAGGGCGCGCACGACGGTGGTGCCCACCGCGATGACCCGGCCCCCCTCGCGCCGGGTGTCGTTGACGCGATGCGCCGTGGCCCGCGTCACCCGGTACTGCTCGGGGTAGGGCGGTTCGGACGCTTCGAGCGAGGCCACGCCGGTGTGGAGCACGATGGGAGCGACGCCGACCCCTCGAGCCACGAGGCGGGTGAGGACCTCGGGGGTGAAGGGCCGGCCCGCACTCGGCATCTCGGCGGAGCCGGGCTCTGTGGCGTAGACGTTCTGGTACGTCGAGATCGGCCAGCTCCCCCGCACGTACCCGTAGCGGATGGGGTGGCCGTGCACGGCCAGATACGTGTGCAGGGGCTCGGGGGTGACCACCGCCGTCACCCACAGCCGCACCCCCCGCGGGTGGGTGGCGTAGGGCGTCAACAATGCCACCCTTCCACCGCCGTCGAGCCCGATCACCTCGCCGGGCTCGGCTCCGAACCACGGCTCGTCGCCATGGCGCAGCTCCACCGTCCACAGGTCCGCGGGGAGGCGCGTCGAGAAGTGCACCTCGATGGACCGACCGGCCCGGTCGGTCCCGGGCACAGCGGCGGCGAGCGTCCCCGACGTGTTGACGACGACGAGGTCACCTTCGTCGAGAAAGCGCGGCAGCTCGGAGAAGTGGGAGTGGACGAGGCTGCCGTCGCCCCGATGGGCGACGAGCATCCTGACGGCGTCGCGGGTCACGCCCCGCGCCTCGGGCGGCGTGCCCGCCTCGAGCTCCGGGGGGAGCACGAAGTCGGGCAGCCCTTTGATGGCGCGATCGCCGCCGTCGGTGAATCGGTCGCCGGGGGGCGGGCGTCGGTGGGGGTGAGGGTGGTCACGACCGCTCCGTCTCGAGCACGAGCTCCCGGGCCGATCGCAGGTCGGCCAACCGGTATCGTCCGCTCGGCGGTCCCGCCTCGACGAGGCCGACCAGGTCGGCGACGACCTCCTCGGGTAAGGGGCGGTCGGAGATGTCCTCGCCCGGGAAGGCGTCCTGGTGCATCTGGGTCCGCATGTCCCCAGGATCGACGGCCCAGACGAGGACGGTGGGCTCCTCGACGGCCATGACCGCGCTCATGTGGTCGAGGGCGGCTTTCGACAGCCCGTAGCCTCCCCACCCTTCGTACGCCTCGACCGATGCGTCCGACGTGATGTTGATCACGGCGGGGCGCGCCGATCGGCGCAACAGCGCCATCGCATCCTGCACGAGGGCGAGGGGCGCTACGACGTTGACCTCGAACACGCTCGTGAGGTCGTCGAGGGGATAGCCGACGAGGCTCGGCAGGGGGGTGACGCCCAAGCTGCTGGCGTTGTTGACGACGAGGTCGAGGCCCCCCAGCCGCTGCGCCGCTTCCACCAGGGCCCGTCGGTGCTCGGCGTCGGTGACGTCGCCGGCCACGGCGACGAGCGACGCGTCCGGGGCTAGGGACGCGAGGATGGCCCGCTCGGTGTCGGCCAGGGCGTCGCCGTGGCGGGCGTCGATGACGAGGGACCAGCCCCGCTGCGCCAGCTCCCGGGCCAGGGCCCGCCCCAGTCCTTTCGATGCTCCCGTGACGAGTGCGACGGCCATGGGTCGAACCTCCTCGGAGCCGCTCCCCGGCCCACCTATATAAAGATAGTTTTACCTATCTTTATTTCCCTGGCAAGAGGATTCCCAACTCGCAGGCACGAAATGCACCAACAAAAGAGGCCTTCCGGGGAGCCGAGGCGGCGCAGCTCCGGCACCGGGGCTCTGCCAGGGACTCAGTGGTGGGCCGTCGCCTCGAGGTCCCCGAGCGTGGGCTCGAGCACGGCCCGGAGGTGGTCGAGCAGGTCCCCGACGGTGGCGGGGTCGAGCGCGAGCAGCCGCCGCGAACCGCTCCGGACCTCGGTGAGAAGTCCGGCGTCGCGCAGCAGCTTGACGTGGTTCGACGCGGTGGGCTGGGCGATGTCGAAGTGGCGGGCCAGCTCGGTCACCGTGCTCGGGCCCTGCACGAGATGGTCGACGATGCCGAGCCGGGTGGGATCGGCGAGGGTCTTGAGCCGGCGCGCCAGCGACTGGGTCCGGGCCCGGCTCTCCGCGCCCGAGGGATCAGCCCGCACGCCCACCACGACCAGGCCGGGCAGGTCGAAGAGGAGGCTCTTGTGGGTGAAGTAGGCCGGGACGACGGCGAGCTCACCGTCGGCACCGAGCCCCCGGACCAGGCGCGTCGGCAGGTCGCCGATCTCGTCGCATTCGATGCGGGTGATCTCGGGCCATTGCGCGCCACGCGTCAGCTGGTCGCGCTTGTCGGCGCACACCGCCTCGACGGCGCGCCGCCCCCATTGGTGCCACACCGGGCCGATGGCGCTCCAGACCGCTTCGAGAAGGGCGCCATAGCTGTGGCGCAACCGCGGCGATCGGCGCAGCCGGGCCAGGCGGTCGATGATGACACGCCGGTCCGTGGCGCTCTCCGACGCCAACAGCAGGTGGGGGAGCGCGTTCGAGCTCAACGTCTCGAGGTGCGAGAACAGGCCGCCGAGGTCGGGGGCGAAGAGCGCGTCGCCCTGGTAGGCGAGGACCAGGAACTCGAGGAAGCCGAGGCCCGGTGACGCATCGTCATCCCAGAACGCCGCCGCCCGCTCCAGCAGCTCGGGATGGTCGTCGTACAGCGCCTGCAGGGCGGGATTGGCGAGGCGGAATTCGGGCCTGAGGGCGGCGTGCAGCGCCCAACACAACTCGACGGGGGCCGAGGCGCGCACCGTCACCAGCGGCCCCGGCGCGGTGGTGACGTCATCGAGAGAAGGCATAGTAGTTTGACTATATATCTATATACCCGTAGAATGCAAGGACAGGGAGGACGTGCCAGCGAGCGGCCCTCCTCCCAGATTCCTTTCCTCGAGCAGGAGCCGGCAGGAGACCCGTGATGCACCCGTGGACGATGCAGCGACTGGCCGAAGAGCAGGATCACGAGCTCATGCCGGGCCGCGGCCCGGTCTCGGGCCGCGGCCGAAGCGCGGACGGCGAGACCCGTCGGCTCGCACCCCGTCACCAACCGAGCCACCCGCTATCTCGGTGAGCTGCTCATCCGGACGGGTTGGCGCCTGGTCGGGCCGCAGCCACCGAGCAGCGGCGTCCGGGGCCGCCTCGCCCTGCGCAACTCGGGCGCGGTGTGGGTCGACCCCTGCTGACCCGGGGCGACCGGCGCCACCTCGCCGACCAAATAGCATGAGGGTCGGGGGGGAAGCGGCACGGGACGTCCAACAGCTCGGGGAGTCGGTCCATGGTGAAGGCGGTGATGCTGGCGCTGGCCGCGAGCTTCTGCACCGCGACTTCGTCGGTGTGCCAACGCCTCGGAGCGGCCGCCGCCCCCGGCGGTGAGCGCCTCAGCCCGAAACTGCTCCTGTACCTGGTGCGCCAGCCCATCTGGGTGGCCGGCATCGGAAGCATGATCCTCGGGTTCGTCTTCCAGGTCGCGGCGCTCCACTACGGGGACCTCGCCCTGGTGCAACCCATCCTCGCCACCGAGCTGCTCTTCGTCTTCTCCTACATGGCCATCATCGGCACGAACCGGGTGGCGCGCCATGACTGGTTGGCGGCGGCCGCCATGGCGGCGGGACTCGGTGTCTTTCTCTTCACGGCCAGTCCCTCGGGTGGCCACCTCCACGCCCCGGCCGCCTCGTGGTGGTTCGCGGGGATCTCCGCCATCGGCCTGGCCGCGGTGGCCACGATCGTGGCCTTCACACCCATGCGTCGCGGCGCACCACCCTCGCCGGCACGCAAGGCGGCGACGCTCGGGGTGGCGACGGGGATCTCGTGGGGATTCGTGGCCGCGGTGATCAAGGAGCTCAGCTCGCACACCGGCTCGGGCTTCGACATCTTCCTCACGTGGTCGCCCTATGCGCTCGTCGCGGTGGGGGCGGCGTCGATGCTCCTGTCGGCGCACGCCTTCCAGGCCGGGCCGCTGGCCGCATCGCAACCGGGATTCACGATCGTCGACCCTCTCGTGGCCAGCCTCCTGGGTGTGTTCATCTTCGAGGAACACCTCCAACTGGCACCGCTCGCCATCGTGATCGAAGCGGCTGCGCTGGGGGCGCTCGTGTCCGGGGTCGTCGCCATCAGCCGGAGCCAGCTCGTCCAGGGCCAGACCCACGAGGACGAAGCGGGCCTGCGCCCGATCGCGGCCGCCCTCGACGTGCGCGACGCCTCGGGCTGAGCGCGCCGTCGGCCGGTCAGTCGGCGGCCGGTTCGGCGAGCGGGTCGGGCTGGGGCGCCATGTGGCCGCTCGTGATGGCCTGCGCCTCCCGGGCGGCGACGGGATGACCGGTGAGCAGGAGCACGAAGGGCTCCTTGTCGAGCGCGTACAAGAGGGAGTCGGTCAGCGCGACCACCGACGCCACGCGGGGGATGCCGTGGACGAGGGCGACCTCGCCGAAGCCGTCACCGCGCCCCAACGTGGCCACGAGCTGGCCGTCACGGTGCACGGTGACCGTGCCGTCACCGATGACGTAGTAACGATCGCCGGGGTCGCCCGCTCGCACCACGACGGTGCCGGCCGGGGCGGTGACGGGTACGAGCCGGCGAGCCACGCCTTCGAGCACGGGAGCGGGGAGGGCGGCGAAGATCCGGATCGAGCGCAACAGTTGGATCTCCACCTGGGGGACATCGGCGCTTTCGTCGATGGCGCGCAGCGGTCGCCACAGCAACGCCACGCCGATCACCGTCAGGACCGCCGGCGCCACCAAGGCGGCCCGGTAGCCGCCGACCGCCACCGAACCCTGGACCACGAGGATCCCGACCACGAGGCCCACGTCCATGAGCGACTCGCGTACCGAGAAGATCCCCGCCAGGGAGTCCGACGGCGCGGCCCGCTGTAACAAGGTGAGGCCGGTCACGTCGAACACGCTGCCCGACAGGCCCACGAGCGCCAGCAGCACGAACGCCACCGCCACCGTGGGACGCGCCGCTACCAGGGCGAGCGCGACGGTGGCGCTCACGATCCCGCCGATCAGGAATCCGACGAGCCGGGGGCGCCCGACCAGCGTGGCGGTGACGACACCGGCGACGAGCCCACCCGCCGCGATCACGGCGTTGAGGTAGCCCGCGCCCCCCTGGCCCAGGTGCAGCACGCTCACGGCCAGGATCACGCACAGGAGGTCGAGCGCGCCCACGAGGCCTTGGTAGAAGACCGTCAGCGAGAGAAGCAGTCGAGTGGACGGCTGGCGCCACGCGGCAGCCAGGTTGGCCCGGAGCTTCGCACCGAGGACCTCGTCGGCCGGGGCGGGTGCACTGCCGGGTATCCGCACGACGAGGAGCCCGGCCACGAGGGTCATCCCCGCCGTGGCGCCGATCGCCAAGGCGGGCCCGTCGATGGCCAGCAACAGCCCGGCCAAGGCGGGAACGGCCAGTCGGCTGGCTTGTTCGACCCACCCGGCCATGACGTTGGACGCGGTGAGCTCCTCGGCGCTGCGCACGAGGGAGGGGACGAGGGCGGCCTGGGCCGGGCGCGTGACGGCGATGCCGAGGTTGACCAACGGCGCCAGCACGAAGACGACCCAGCACGCGGCGCGCCGGTGGCGATCGACACGGCCACCCCGGCCATGGTGGCGCCCTGGACGGCATACCCGACCGCCAGGATGCGTCCGGGCCGGCTGCGGTCGACGAAGGCTCCGATGAGGGGGCCGAGCAGCGCGCACGGCACGAGTTGGGTGATGGCGATCAACGACGACGCCGAGGCGCCGCCGTGCTCGTAGGCGTAGACCAGGAGCGAGATCCACACCGCCCACTCGGCACCGGTGAACAAGCCGTAGCTGAGCTCGACGCGCCGCAGGGCCCGGTTTCGCAGGGCCGTCGCGAACACACCCCGGACCGCTCCCGCCAGCTCACCCACGCCCTGACTCCTACACCCCCACCCCGGGACGGTCAATGGACCGGCCGCGGCCACGCACCAGCGCGGGACCGGGCCGGGATCAGCCGGGGCTGTTCAGCCGGGACCGTAGCGATCGCGGAGCAGCGCCCCCAGCCGGGCGAGATGGTTGCGCACCGCGTCGGGGGCGATGACCTCGACGTGGTCGGCCCACCCGGCGAGCTCGGCCGCCACCACCTGCGCCGAGTGGCCCCGGATCTCGATGCTGACCCAACCGTCCTCGACCTCGTCGCCCACGGTGAGGCGCGTGCCCAGCACGCCGTGGAGGACGCCCACGATGCCGGCGTCGGCGAGGGCGGTCACCTTGCACGGGGTGCGACGCTCGTCGAGGGTCGACAGCACGCTCTTCCACGTCTCGGCCAGGTCGAAGCCGGCGGGCCGCAGCACCGCTTGGTCGGTGAGCACGACAGCCCGGACGCGGCTGACCCGGAACGTCCGCATCCCCGCCGCGGTGTCTGCGATCAGGTACCAGGTCTGGCGTTTGGCCACGAGCCCGAGCGGATGGACGACCCGCTCGCCCGGCTCCTTGTCGCGCCCCGCGTAGTCGAGCCGGACCTGCACCCCGTCGACGACGGCCTGCTGCAACGCGGCGAGATGCCGCGGTGGGCCGACCGGCTGGCGGTCCCAGTCCGACGCATCGATGATGACCGCCCCCCGGGCCGACTCGGCCCTGGCCCGGAACGTCTCGGGCAGGGCCCGCACCAGTTTCCGTAGCGCCGCTTTGACGTCGGGCGTGGCCGCCTCCGGGCCGGCTACGAGGAAGAGGGCCCGGGCTTCGGCCGCGGTGAGCCCGCTCAGGTCGGTGCGCGCCCCGCCCACGAGCGACCAGCCGCCTCCCCGCCCCGCCTGCGAGTACACGGGCACACCGGCGATGGCGAGCGCCTCGAGGTCCCGTCGGGCCGTTCGCTCCGAGATCTCGAGCTCCTCCGCGACCTGGGCGACGGTGGCCCGGCCCCGCGACTGGAGGAAGAGGAGGGTGGCGACGAGACGATCGGCCCGCACCGGTCCAGCATGGCACCGAACCTGGTCATCTCGTGGCCATGTTTCGGGCTCTCGTTGGCAGCCATAGTGGCCGGCCACGGTGGCGGCCGGCTTGGACCAAGATGCCGGCACGGGGCCCGTGGTGCTACGCATGACGGCATCGTCGCCGAGGAGAGGTGATCCCGTGTCCAGCTCGCCGCTAACCGTCGTCCAGAATTTCTGCGCGGCGTGGTCGAAGCTCGACCTCGACGCCATGATGGGGTACTTCCACACCGATGCCGTGTACCACAACATCCCGGTCGACCCGGTGGTGGGGCGCGACAACATCCGGGACATGATCGCCGGGTTCACGGCGGGGTGGGACCGCATCGACTTCGAAATCCGCCACGCCGTGGCCGAGGGCGACGTCGTGCTCACCGAGCGGGTCGACCACTTCGTCTCCACCGAACGCACCGTCAGCCTCCCGGTGATGGGCACCTTCGAGTTGGAGGGCGGCCTCATCAGGGCGTGGCGGGACTACTTCGACCTCAACCAATTCATGAGCCAGCTCACGGACTGACCCGCCCGGGCGGCCCTACTTGAAGCCCGCGCTGAAGGCCGTCTCGGAATTGGGGAACTGGGTGATGTCGGAGTCGACGGCACCGTCGTAGGAGAAGTACGAGCTGTAGCCCACGTCGTTGGCCGGGTCGTCGATGAACCCGTGCATGTCGTTGATGAAGGCCGGGTCGTCGGAGCCGTTGAGGCCCCACTCGGGAACGCTCACGTACTTGCCGTGGGCCTTGGCGAAGTCGACGGTGTACGACAGGCCCCCCACCGTCTGGAGGGTGGCCTCCCAGCTGTAGCCGGGGTTGTCGTACTGGTCGGTGCCGATGTAGTCGACGTACTGGTCGCCGGGGTACGACGCCGCGTACGGGCCGTTGGTGGGCGTCTCGTCCGCCGCCGCACACCAGTCGAAGAAGAAGTGCTGGCCCGTTACGCTGCGCATGGTCGTCACGATGTCGTCGAAGGCGGTGACGTACTGGGCGGGCGTGGTGTTCTGGACCCCCCACGAGTACCGGGTCGTCGACCACTCCCACCCGATCCGGACGATGGCGTAGGCCTGGCCTCCGTTGACGAGGTGCTCCGCCAGCTGCTGGTACACGCCGAGATTGGACGGGGTCTGGGCCGGGCTCCCGTTGCTCGGGGACATGGCCACGCCCAGATAGAGGCGCAACGACGTCGAGGGCGGTTGGTAGGCGCCGATGGCGCTCCACGACGACTGACTGGTGTAGCCCGACATCCCTTGCACTCCCACACCGAGGCGGTTGGCGAGGGCGACGACGTCGCTCGGGCGCTGCGACGACACGAAGAATCCCAAGGCGTTCGACGACCCCACCGGGAGCGAGCACCCCGTCACCGTCGACAGGGCGAGCACCACCAACGCCACCCCGATTCCCCCCCTGCGCATGATCCATCTCCCCGGCGCCACCGGCTCCCCCGATGGTGGCCGTTCCCAGCCTAACGCCTACCGCCCGTGTTCTCGGGGCCATGGCGGGTGGTGATCGTGGGAGCAGGGTCGACTGCGAGAATGCCGGGATGCTGCGCGTCCGTCCGGCCCGACCCGACGACGCCGCGGCGGTCGCCGGCGTCCACGTCCGCTCGTGGCAGGTGGGATACCGGGGCCTGCTCCCTGACGTCTATCTCGACGAGCTTCGTCCCGAGGACCGCATGGACCGCTACACCTTCGGGGCCACCGACCCCGACGTGCCGTCCACCATGGTGGCGGCCGAGGACGGTGTCATCTGCGGCTTCGTGACCACGGGCCCGTCCCGGGGTGTCGACCTCCCCGGCGGGGGAGAGGTCCTCGCCCTCTACGTCGACCCCCCGACGTGGGGTCGGGGCGTGGGGCGCCGGCTCATGGCCGAGGCCCGGGACAAGCTCGGCCGGGCCGGCTTCGCCGACGTCGGCTTGTGGGTCCTGTCGGGAAACGAACGCGCCCAACGCTTCTACCGTGCCGACGGGTGGTCGCCCGACGGGCGACGACGCGCCGTGGAGGTGTGGAACATCGCCGTCGACGAGGACCGCTTCACCCGACACCTTCCGTGACTCGGTAACTCCGTGACTCGGTGTCCGCGGGCTTGTCGCGCCCTACGGGCGCCGAGCCGGGCCGGGCCCGATCCGTGGCAGGATGCAGCCGATGCCGAGCGAACGCCTGGAAGTCGAGCGCCCCATCGCGGCCGACCCCGCCACCATCTTCCGCCTCCTGTGCGATCCCCAGGGCCATGTGACGATCGACAGCTCGGGCATGCTCATGGCGGCCACGGGCAAACCTGTCGCCGCTGTCGGCGACAGCTTCGTCGTGCACATGGACCGCGAATCGCTCAACGACTATCCGTTGGGCCGCTACGACGTGACGGTGACGATCACGACCCTGGTCCCCGACCGCGAGATCGCGTGGACGATCATCGGCCAGATTCGCCCGCCCATGGGTCACGTCTACGGCTACACACTGGCTCCCATCGAGGGCGGCACCCTCGTGACGTCGTACTACGACTGGTCGACGATCGATCCCGTCTGGAAGGACAGCGGGATCTTCCCGGTCATCTCCGAAGGAGCGTTGCGAGCGACCCTGGGGATCCTGGCCCGCACCGTGGCACCGCAGGGCTTCGCGGCGCCGGCCTGATCGCATTCGGGTTCCGGGGTCGGGCGCAATCGCGCCCCGGCCGCGGCGCCGTCAACGACACGGCTTCCTGACGCCGGTGAGCCCCCCGTTGAACCTCGCACCGTTGAACCCCCGGGCGTCGTCGCCGGGGCAGAACGAGGCAGGCCGGACCCGATACTCCGCGTTTGAAGACCGCCTTGTGCCCGACGTACGCCGCCAACGCCCCGCTCGTCGAGAATTGGTTGCACTGCTCGGTCAGCACCGCGTCGGCGAGGGGGGCCATATCGGTGGCGTAGCCGTCGCCGGTGTCGTCGGGGTTCTTGATCCACCATCCGAGCCCGAGGCCGTGCATGTAGTCGCCCCGCGTCGTCATGTAGGACTCTTCGATGGCCTTGGTGAGCGGGAAGCCGCTGGCGTCGGCGTACTCCTCGTCGATGTCGCTCTCTACGGCGTCGAACCCCTTGCCGCACACTGCCGGGAGATCATCGACTCGATGACCGAAACCGTCGCCGGAGACCGGATGTCGCGGTAGTACTCGCGGTAGCCGGGTACCTTCCTCCCGAAGACGCCCGCCGCGTGGAGCTGGTCGTAGTACGACGTGGACGTCCCTTCCTGCGCGGCCGAGTAGTAGTTGCCGGCCGCCCCCACCTCGACGTAGCAGACGACGTGCTTTCCCTCCTGGTGCAGCGCCGTGACCGTCGATCTCGGATTGATGATGCCGTCGATGTCGTAGATGACGGGGGCCGGTGCCCGTTTCCCGTCCGGGAGCCTGTCGTTCGTCCCCATGTCGCGGGCGCTGGTCAGCCGGAGCGGATGGCTGAGCTCCCATTGCCAGGGCTGACTGCCCAGTGACGGGCTCCACCACGTCGACGCCTCGGCCCGGGGCCCGCCCTCGAGGCCGAACGATGCCAGGACCGGAACGAGGGCCACGGCGAATCTCGACATCCAGGACATCGTCAGGCTCCCGCAGCCGGTGCACGCTCTGTTCGCGTTGTCGCTGACGGCGCCCCGCGCCTAGAGCGGCTCCGACCAGGACGGCCGAGGGGTGGTTCGGACGCCTCCCCGGTGGAATCGCCGGGACCTACCCAGGTGGTTCTTCGGTTGTCACCAGCAACGGTGCGGTCCAAGGTGGTTTCCTGAGGTAGAGGCTCGGGTCGAGACCCACGTCTCGACGGCACTGGAGATCCATGCGCACCACGACCGCCATCAGTCCGTTCGATCGACGATGCGGGAACTGTCTGCGGTCATCAGAGCCTCTCAGCGGTATGCACGGCCTGTGCGCGGCGTGCTGGAACGAGCTGAGGATGGCGGTCTCGCCGCATCCGGACCGACGGGCACCGTGGTCGGGAACGGCGGCGCCTGCGGTGCGAAGCGTGCCCGCGACGAGCGAGGGTGGACGCAGTGTCGAGGTGCTCGTCGTCGATGACCAGAAGGACCTGCGCGATACCACCGCGGCGATACTGGGCGCCGAGGGGTACGCGGTGGTCGAGGCCGCCGACGGTTTCGAGGCGCTGGAGCGGCTGCGGTGGCGTGAGATCGGCGTGATGCTCCTCGATCTGGGGCTGCCGCGCATGGACGGGCCGACCCTGCTGGAGCAGCTCGACGAATCTCCCGCCGTCGTGGTGGTATCTGCATTCGGGGAGTGGAGTGAATCCGAGATCCGCACCCGCTTCGCTTCCAAGGTCGTCGCTTGTCTGCAGAAACCTGTGCCTCCGGCCCGTCTGCTCGCCGCCACCGCGGCCGCATTCCGCGACTACGCTGCCGCCGGCTAGGGGCCGCTCACAGCCTCCGGCATTTGATCGCCGTGCCGTAGGCGCAGATCTCGGTCCAGTTTCCGCCCATCTCGGAGGTATCGAAGCGCATTGCCAAGATGGCGTCGGCACCCTTGGCCTCGGCCTCCTGCACCATGCGCTCGGTGACCTCGACACGGCTTGCGATCAAGTTCTTCGTCATACCCTTGAGCTCGCCACCGGCCAGTGATTTGAAGGATGCGCCGATCTGGGACCCGACGTTGCGGCTCCGCACCGTCAGCCCGAAGACCTCGCCGAGGACATCGGTGACCTCGTACCCAGGCAGATCGTTCATCGTCGAGATCAGCACGTGCGCCTCCTGTCGGCCGTCGAGACGGGCCTCAGGCTAGGCAACCGGGAGCCGCCGCGCCACGGCCGTTATGCTCTGCGATCCATCCGCCGAGCGAGAGGATTCACCCATGTGGGCACAGCTGATCTCCATGCGCCTCAAGGAGGGCAAGGAAGGGGATCTGCCGCGACTGTACGAGCAATTGCGTGCGGCTGAGCAACCTGACACAGGCCTGCTGCGCACCATGGCCCTGCGAGACGACAAGGACCCCCGCCGCATCTACAACATCGTCTTCTTCGACAGTGAAGACAAGGCGCGCCAGCGTGAGCGCGATCCACGGCGCGAGGAGAAACTGCAAACGGCCCGGGCGACGATGGCAGAGATCTTCGAAGGTGCTCCCGAGTTCGTCGACCTGACCGTCATCGAGGACACGTCGTACTGACGAGGCCACTGCCGGACTCGGCCCCTCAGATGTCGACGCCGATCCCCCGCGAGATCAAGGTGATCGCCGTCTCGATGAGCGCGTCGTCGGCCACATCGGGTTGCAGGGCGCCGAGCAGGCCGATGCCATGGAAGAGGACGACGATGATCCTCGCCACGCGCTCGGCCGGGTCCGCGGGCTCGAGGCCGTATCGCTTCCATTCCGCCTCCAGGATCTCGGCCACCCGGCGTACGTTCTCGTCCTCCAGGTCGGTGAGCTGTTCCCGGGCCGCGGGGTTGCGGGCGGCGTAGAGCCAGAATTCCTGGTACAGGATCCCGAAGTTCCCGCCGGCCTGGCGGGTCTGCTCCCGGATCATGGCGACGAAGTCGGAAAGACGGAATTCGGGGGGAACGTCGGAAGCTTCCAGGGTCTCGTGGAGCGCGTCCATCTCCCGGTCGTAGTTCGCCTTGAACAGCGCCAGGAAGAGGCCCTCTTTGTTCTTGAAGTTCGAGTACACCGCGCCCTTGGTGAACCCGGCCACCGCCGCGACCTCGTCGAGGGAGGCGCCATGGAACCCCCGGTCGGCGAAGACCTGGGCGGCGGCGGCCAGCAGATGGTCGCGTGTCTGCTGTCGTCTGCGCTCGGGGGTGAGGGGTTCGAGATGGGGTTGCACTACCTACCAGCATAGTAGATACTGATAGGTATGCAGAATGCGCTCGGGTATAACGAGGCGGAAACGGGGGCCGCGAGCAGGCAATACGGCACCTCGTCGGCGGCGGTGGTCACGAAGGGTCTGGTACGGCGTTTCGGACCGCTCACCGCGGTGGACGGGCTCGACCTGGAGGTAGGACGAGGGGAGATCTACGGATTCCTGGGACCGAACGGGGCCGGGAAGTCGACGCTGCTGAGGGTGCTGTGCACGCTGCTCCGCCCCAGCGCGGGGCAGGCCATCGTGGCCGGCCATGACGTCGTCGACGAACCGCAAGAGGTGCGGTTCCGCATCGGCGTCGCCTTGCAAGAAGCGGCGTTGGACGATCGCCAGAGCGGTCGGGAGCTGCTGTCTCTCCAGGGCCGGCTCTACGGGCTGACGAGCTCCGAGATTCGGGCCCGGCTCGGCGACGTCCTCGATCTCGTGGACATCGGGGATGCGATCGACCGCCGGATCGGGACCTATTCCGGTGGCATGAAGCGCCGACTCGACCTCGCCGCCGCGCTGATGCACAACCCCGACGTGCTCTTTCTCGACGAACCCACCACGGGGTTGGATCCCATCAGTCGTGCCAGCGTGTGGTCGGAGGTCCGCCGGCTCAACGACGAGTTGGGGATGACGATCTTCCTCACCACCCAGTACCTCGAAGAGGCCGACGAACTGGCCCACCGGGTCGGGATCATCGCTCGGGGCCGGTTGGTGGCCGAGGGCCCGCCCGACGTGCTCAAGCGCTCGGTCGGGCACGACGTCATCGTCGTGGACACCGAAGGTGTCGATGACACCGCCCTTGACGTGCTCCGCCGCTTGGACGTGGTCGACGCGGTGTCGAACCAGGACGACCGGATCACGATCGGCACCTCCGACAGCTCGGTGGCGCTCAACGCCGTGGTCATCGCCCTCAGCAAGACTGGGACCAGGGTCAAGAACCTCACCCTGCGAACCCCGACGCTCGACGACGTTTTCACCGAGCTGACCGGTTCGCACCTGGCGTTGAGCGACGTCGGTTCATGAGCAGTATGGCGAGCCCACCGATTCGAGCCCGAGAGGGTGGCTTTCTGCGCGATACCGCGCTGTTGCCGGACGCGCCCTGCGTCAGATCCCGCGTGAGCCCGCCTCGGTGCTCCCCGCCGTGCTCGTGCCGGCCTTCTTCTACACCGTGAACCTGGGGGCCCTCGAGAACCTGGCCCGCGGTGCGCCGGGATTCAGCTACAAGGCCTTCCTCATCCCCATGGCCATCGCCTTTGCCGTCACCGGCATGTCGAGGGCCCCGACCCTGGTCACCGACATCCAAGGTGGGTACTTCGACCGACTCTGTATGACACCGATACGCCGCATTGCCCTGCTGCTGGGACTCATGGTGGCCGACATGGTCGTCATCATCGCCCTCTGCGTTCCGGTCCTGGCCATCGGCTTTGGGGTCGGTGTTCGCTTTGTCACCGGCGTTCCCGGGGTGTTGGCCTTCATCGGGTTCTCAGCCCTGTGGGGACTGGTCTTCACCGGACTGCCCTATGCGGTGGCCCTCAAGACGGGGAGTCCAGCTGCGGTCAGTGCCTCCTACGTCATCTTCTTCCCCTTGTTCTTCCTGAGCGACGCCGTCGTGCCCAAGCAGGTGCTCACCGGTTGGTTCTCGGTGATCGCCACCTACAACCCGATCACCTACCTCCTCGGGGCATTGCGGTCCCTTATCACGTCGGGATGGCAGGTCCGGACCTTGATGGAGGGGCTCGCCGCCGTGGCCGGCATCGGCGTCGTCAGCCTGTCGCTGGCATTGCTGGCTCTCAACGGCAGGATCAATCGAGATCCGTGACGTTGGTTGTCCATTGTGAGCCCGTCCCTTGGGGGCGCTCCTTCAACTCGTGCAAGCCCAGAATGCCCGCCGTTGACGTGAGGCCCTCGCCGGTGGGCTGAGTAGGAACTGTGACTGCTCCGAGAGCGCATGCCCCCGTGTGACCAGGGCGGTCGTGACGTCGACCCAAACCTCCCGGATGGTCGCAACGGGCACGTGGGGCCACGCCTTATCATCGACAAGATGCGGGTGGACACATTCGAGAGCCTGATCCTGTATGTGTCGGATCTTGCCGAGTCGCGATCGTTCTACGCTGACCTGCTCGGGCTGACCGTGCTCTTCGAGGACGAGATCATCGTTGTCGTCGGGGACGGCGCCGACCGTATCGTGTTGCATCGCAACGACCAGGGTCACGACGAACGCGGGATCTTTCCGGCCGGCCACCCCGCGGGCGCCGCCGCTCTGCGATTCACGGTCGAGGACCCGGATGCCTGCGAAGCAGAAGCCGAGGCTCGAGGCGTCCCGGTGCAGTGGCCGACCCAGGAAGCAGCGTGGGGACGATTCTTCGTCTTGGCTGATCCGGACGGACGCCCGGTGGTCCTGGCCAAGATGCGCGTCTGACGGCGCTCGGGTCCGAGTCCGAGCCGTTGCAGCGGAGGTCACGCCCGGGGACCGTGGGGTGGTCATCGCCCTCTTCGTTCTGCGTGACAATGGACCTGTGGCATCAGGCCAGGATCGGACCGCTACGTCAGGTGATTGCACGCCTGGCGGACCGATCCACCATCGTTGCCGCGCCGGACGGGTCGATCCACGACCTCTTCCCGGTCGCCATCAGCTTGTCGGCGGGAGAGGCTTGCGCGGTTCTCCGGACGAGCGAAACACCAGACGTCCGGCCCTTCAGTCTTTGATGGACTGCTGACCTCGAGGCCGCCTGACCCGGAGGATCCCATGGCCCAGCTCATCTACTCAGCGATCACGTCGCTCGACGGATATGTCGAGGACAGAGAGGGGAACTTCGACTGGAGCGCACCCGATGAGGAGGTGTTCACGTTCATCAATGACCTCGAACGGCCGGTAGGCACCTATCTCTACGGACGACGAATGTACGAGACGATGGTCTACTGGGAGACGGCCCACACCCTCCCCGACCAGTCTGACGCCGAACGGGAGTTCGTGAAGATATGGCAGGCTGCCGAGAAGATCGTGTATTCCAAGACGCGGAGCGCGCCATCCAGCGTCAGGACGCGGATCGAGCGACGCTTCGACCCCGACGCCGTGAGACAAATGAAGGCGGCAGCAGCACGTGACATCACCGTCGGAGGTTCCGATCTCGCCGCCCAGGCCATCGAGGCCGGGTTGGTCGACGAGGTGCGGCTCTTCGTAACTCCCGTCGCGGTGGGAGGAGGGAAGCCGGCCCTCCCGATCGACTTCCACCTCCGTCTCGAATTCCTGGACCTACGCCGGTTCGACGGTGGCGCGGTGTACCTCCGGTACGGCACTCGGACGTGAGTTTGGGCCACACCTCGCTTCGGACCATCCCCGTTCCCATGATCCTCTCAGGTTGGTGCCGCTCTGGCGTGCGCACCTGACATGGTCAGCGGGTCGGTGCCCGCCGGTGCCATGATCGTCGTGTGACCAAGCGATCGACTCTCCTGCGCGGTCTGGCCAGCGTCGGGTCGGTGGTGCTCGCGGTGCTGGTGGCGATGCCCACTGCCGACGCTGCCCCCGTCGTGTCGCCAGCGCTGTCGGTGCAACCCAGCTCGGGGGCTGTCGGGAGCGAGGTCACCGTAGCGGTGAAGAGTTCTGGCTGCGGATCGGTCGTCTTCCGCCCGGTCGGATCGACCGTCGGGCTCGCCGTGGTCCCGGGGGGCAACGGGAGCGAACGTGTTCTCGTCCCGAGCTTCGTGGGTGCCGCACCGGCCAAACCTGTCGAGCCCGGAAGGTATGAGTTCACCGTGGGTTGCATCGGGCCGCAGCCCTCGGGCATCACGACCTTCACGGTGCCGTTCACCGTCACCTCGGCGGTGATGTCGGCGGGGAGGTTCGTGGCGATCGCGTCGACACCCGACGGAGGCGGCTACTGGCTGGCACAATCGGGCGGGGGTGTCTACAGCTTCGGTGACGCCCCGTTCAGGGGATCGCTTCCCGGCCTCGGCATCGCCCCCTCGTCTCCGATCGTGGGGATGGCGGCGACGCTCGACGGCGGTGGGTATTGGCTCGTGGCCGCCGACGGTGGGGTGTTCGCCTTCGGTGATGCCAAATTCGAGGGATCGCTTCCCGATCTCGGCGTGGTCCCCGCCGCTCCCATCGTGAGCATGGCTGCCACGCGCTTGGGAAGTGGCTACTGGCTCATGGGTGCCGATGGCGGGGTGTTCACCTTCGGTGATGCTCCGTTCTGTACCCCTCTGCTCGTCACCGCCGTGGGCGCTGTGCCCATCGACTACGTCCCGGAACTGACGCCCGACGTCGGCATCGCCGCCGCTCCCGGCTCCCTGGGCTATGACATCGCCAACTCGTTCGGCTCGGGCCTCTCCCTCCCTCCCCCGAACGAGGCTTGCGATCCGACCGTGGTCAATGAGGACTATGGGAACATCGACCTTCCCGGATTCGTCCCACCCTCGGCACAGATCAGTGGGATTGCAACCTCGGTCATGGGTGCAAGGCTGTGGCTCGTCGGCATCGACGGCGGGGTCTTCGCCCCGGAGATCCAGACAGGGCCGGGACTCGTGTCGCCCTCGCCGTTCTTTGGTTCGTTACCTGGCGTCGGGATCGTGCCGGCAGCTCCGATCGTCGCGGTCGCCGCGACCCCGGGTGGTGATGGCTACTGGCTCATGGGTGCGGACGGTGGCGTCTTCGCCTTCGGCGATGCACGCTTCTTCGGGTCTGCTGCCGACTGAGCGACACTTGTCTCGCCACGAACGTCACCGCAGGAAGTGCCCGCCCACTGCGTGGACTCTCTCTCGCCGCATCGGTATCTCGTGGAGGACGTTCACCGTCGTCCTCTTCATCATTGCTAGTTGTGGGCAAACACACATCGATGCTTCGGTGACGACCACGACTGACGCGCTGCACGGACCGGCCGACTGTCAAGCGGCCATGGACCGAGCCTTCTGGTACAACCTCGATCAAGGCCCCACACCGAAAGTCATGTCGTTCAGCATGGGAGCGGGGTTGTTGGGGACCGACCGAGGATTCAGTATCGACCTACGGCCGTGCACGGGCAGTCCCGGTGTCCTGTGGACGTTCGGCGACGTGTTCTGGGCGAGCGGCATCGGGCAGGACCGCACCGTACCGGTAGCGAACGACCCCTTCCACAACATCGTGGCGGTCCAGCGCGGGGGAACCTACGACCTCAGTAAGGACACCATGCAGTGGTCCGTTCCCAACATCTTCCCCGTTCCTGCGGGCTCGGGCACGGTGTGGCCTTCAGGGGGTATCTGCGTGAACAAGCAGACCATCATCGTGGCGGCACAGTCCGTGACACCCACCAACACCTACCCGAGCTGGATCATCTACCGCATCACGAACTTCTATCGCGACGGCCAGATCACCAATCCGAACATGTGGACGATCGCCATTCTCGACACCACGGCATATGCGGGGTCGTGGCCCGGGGCTGGCGGTAGCTGGGTGCGCGACGGCAATTACGTCTACGTCGGCGGAGCTCCCCAAGGTGGGGATTCACCGTACCTCTACCTATCCCGGATCCCCTTCGCCGACCTCACCGCAGCGCCACCAACCCTTGCCAACATGCAATGGTGGACGGCAAGCGGCTGGCAAAACAACCCCCCACCGTCCTCCATCCTGAGCATTCATTCCGGGAACGACGATGCCGATGGCGACTGGGGCTTCTACCAGCGAGCGTCCGACGGCGAGTGGGTCAGGTTCCAGATCTATCAAGGTGGTCCGAACACGGGCAAGATCATGTACGACGTCGTCGAGAACCTCACCGATCCGATCCTCGGCGATGGCATGGTCGCCTATGCACCGCCGTCGCCTGGGGGGTTTCCCGTCCCCGCGGGGGCCCGCCTGTACATGGCAATCCCTCACCCCGAACAGACCTGGGCCGGGAAGCGTCCGAACGACGTGTTGATCACCTGGGGTGATACGAGTGGTGCGGGCCCGACGACCGATATGCGTACCTACTGGCCCTTCTTGACCAAACTCGCCCTTTGAACGGTTCGAGGCTGTTGCTGTGGCGACCGTTGACCCCAAACCGGACGCTGTGAGAGTCTCACGTCGTGCGTGGGCTGGATGGCAAGGTGATCGTCGTGGCGGGTGGAGCCGGCGGCATCGGAACCGCGACGTGTCTCCGCGTGGCTGCAGAGGGGGCCAGCGTGGTGACCGGCGATCTCAATGTCGATGGGGCCAGAGACGTCGCCCGACACATCAATTCGAACGGGGGAAAGGCCTTCGGAACGCACCTCGACATCAGCGATGAGCAGTCGGTGCAGGCACTTCTCGAGACGGCCATCTCGCAGTTCGGTGGAGTCGACGGACTGCATGCCAACGCCGCCGACCTTTCGCCGGCAACATTGGCCGCGGACACCGATGTTGTTTCCATGGACATGGACACCTTCGACCATGTCATGTCCGTGAACCTACGTGGCCATGTCCTCTGCACGCGCCATTTCTTGCCGGCATTGCTGGGCCGGGGCGGTGGAGTGCTCGTCTACACCGCCTCGGACGCGGCGTTCATCGGAGAGCCGCAGCGACCCGCCTACGCCATAGCCAAAGCCGGCATCTGTGCCCTGGTCCGTCACGTCGCCTCGAAATGGGGCGAAGATCGAATTCGGGCAAATGCCGTCGCCCCCGGGGTGGTGGTAACCCCGACCGTCTCTGGTGCCGGAGCGGAGCAGGGGCTGGCCCGCTACCTGGCTCGCACTCGAAGCTGGCGCCTGGGCGAGCCCACCGACATCGCGGCAATGGTCGCGCACCTGATGTCGGACGACGGGCAATGGATCAACGGGCAGGTGATCAGCGTCAACGGTGGCATGAATCTCCGCTGATCACGGGGAAGGGCTGGGCGCGACCGACGCAGGGTGAGAGCAGCCCGGGCCGCGACAAACGACAGAATAGCAACGGCTCAAGCACTGCGGTTTGATCCGACTCGCTTCGTGTCAGAGGGACTGTGCGGAGAAGCAACGTTCGCGTATCAGGATAACTCCGGGAACTTCGTGATTGGAACGGGAAAGAACGCGTTCACTATCCAGGTGAGTCCCGCTGGTCATGGAGCGATACATGTCTACAACGACCCACCGGACATTTCCACAATTGCTCTCGCTCCAGACACCACCCTTGCTGATGTTGAGTCGCCGGAGAATTGCGATAGTTCGTCGCGCTCTCGATCAGCGAGGGTGGGTGACTCAATTGATCTTGTGAACACATCAGGACGGTCGGCCGCGATTGAGGTTCTTGAAGTGACGACGCGAGATACTTCCAACGATGGCATCGCCAAGTTCACCTTCAGGTACTCGGCTATTGTCGATGACGACGTAATCTGAGGTCACCCCGAAAACCTTGCTCCGTCGGAGCCGCGTATATACAGGCCGAAATGTGGTCCGAAGGCGGCGTCTTGCTGGCAATTGCTCGTATAGAGCGCCTCGGAACCTTTCCAAATGAACACCGTGACCGGAATGCCTGACGCAGTCGGGCCCCAGAGCTCATTCTCGACGGATGACCGTTTGGGTAGCTCACCAGCAGACACCAACAGTCTCGTTGAGCTCAGCGTTGTGGATGACGAAGGCGAGAGATCCGCTCAGCGATCGGACTCCAATCGGTGAGGCTCAGAACGACGTTTGGTGATGAAGCGGTGGATGGCCTCGTTGGCGTGGTCCTGAAACGACGGGTTGGCCAGGTCGGGGAGGAAGTCTGCTTGGTTGAACAAGGGACCTTTAAGCGTGTTGGCCGCGCTGGCGTAGAACACGCCGCTCGAGAGGGTCGGGTCGGTGACGCCGTCAACCAGTCGCTTCGCGCCCACGTCAAGTTTGTGGGAGAGACCCAGGGTGGGCATGATGTATTTGGCCCCTATACGCATCGGCAATGGGAGGTCACTGGCTGCTTGGGTGCCGGTGGTGTTGCCGGGGCTCACGGTGATGAAGCGGCGGTCGGGGTGTTGGCGGGCCAGGTAGGCCATCCATAGGGCGCCAATGTACTTGGCCTGCCCGAAAGCTAGGTTGAAGTCAGCTTTTTTGCCGGCGAAATAGCTGCCGTCGATGACAGTGGCGAACTCGTCGGCGGAGTGTGAGACGAACGTTGGCCCCTTCATCCGCAACTTCGGGACCCCCCTGACCGCTTCACTTCCGGCCAAGACCGCAACCTCGCCAAGCCGATCCTCTTTCAGGAGCCCTTCGAGGAGGACGACGTGGCCAAGGACGTTCGTCGCGAACACGGTGGTGACCCCGTCAGCGGTCAATTCCAACGTCTGCGGGCCAATGACACCAGCGTTCATGACCAGCGCGTCGACGGATCCATTGATGGCGTCAAGGCCGGCGCGGACCGAATTCAGATCGGCGACGTCCATGAGAACGATGTCGAAGATGCGCCGACCGGTCGCTGCTTCGAGTTCGGCCTTTGCCGTTGTCGCCCGATCTTGGTTCCGGCACGCCAAGTAGATCCGCGCCATCTCGGGGCGTAATGCCAGTTGCCGGGCCACGTCCTTGCCGATCCCGGCGTTGGCGCCCGTGATGAGGACCGTCTTTCCTGGGAGTGAGCTCATTGGTACTTCCTCTCATGTTTCTGTGGGCCTAGTCAGGCTGGACAACTCTTGCCGGGTTGGAGGTGGGATCTGGGGCCACCTCGATCAGCTAGGCAGGCCATCGAGCAAGCTGAAACGGGCATCCATCGCGACACTTCGGACATCGATCAGCTGCTGATATTCAGGCGAGTTGTACCACTTGATGGCCGTCTCATGGTCGGGAAACCGCATGAGTGCCCCTGAAGCGAGCGAGCCATCGCCATGCAGGATCTCCCAGTTACTGTTGGAGAGAACCTCGCCTCCGTGTTCTTTGGCCGTCTGTCCAGCGTTGCGGCTGTATCTCTCACGATAAACATCCGGGTCCTTGACCGTGAATTCGACAATTACGTACGCGCTCATGTGGATACTCCTCAGTTGTTAGGTGTGATCTGTGTTCTAGGTCTTCACTCTTAAACGTCACCGCCGACAGGCGTTACGTCGCTACCCGGCCTCCGTCGACCGCAAGAGTGACGCCGTGGACGAAGCTGGCATCATCACTTGCGAGGAAAACGATCGCCGCAGCCAGTTCCTCGGGCTTAGCTACGCGACCTGCTGGTGCTTGTGCTGCGAGCTGATTCACCATCTCTTCGGGGACTGCTTCCATCATCCGGGTGCGCGTCGGGCCGGGGGCAACGGCGTTGACCCGAACACCAAGCGGGCCGTATTCGGCAGCCCAGGTCTTCGTCAGGAGTTCGAGAGCCGCTCGGCTGGCGCCGTACAGAGCCATGCCGGCCTGTCCAAAGCTCGCGACCATCGTGGAGACGTTGACGATCGAACCCCATCCGCGTTCGGCCATGGCTGGCGCCAGTGACGCGACGAGGAAGAACGGAACCTTGACGTTCAGTGCAAAGGTCTCGTCGAACTCTGCTTCGGTGGCTGCGTTGCTTGGTCCGAGCAAGGCGACGCCAGCGTTGTTGATGAGGATGTCGACGTGACCGTCGCCTGCCTCAGTGGCCCACTCGACCAGCTCCCGGGCCGATTCGAGGTCGCTCAACGTGGTGAGCCGGAACGTCGCGCTGCCGCCGCTGCCTTCGATCTCGGCGACCACGTCTTTGGCCCGTTGTTCGTTGCGCCCGACGATCAGTACGTGAGCGCCGCGGGCGGCCAAGGCGATGGCCGTAGCCTGGCCGATCCCGCTCGTCGAGCCCGTTACCAGGGCTGTCTTCCCTTTTAAGTCAGTCATACGTTCCTCTATCGCTCTCGCTGAAAATGGGTTGTGCGACCCAGTATGGCACAGGATTCTGGGTTGTCAAACTCAGAATCCTGTTAACATGGGTGCATGGTCAACGAAACGAATGACCGGCCGAGGCTCAGCCCCAAGGGAGCACGCACCCGGGCACGAATAGTGGAAGAGGCCGCCGCCCTGATCCATGAGCGCGGGGTGGCGGGCACCACCTTGGAAGACGTCAAGGTGGCGGCGGAAGTCAGCGGCTCTCAGATGTACCACTACTTCCCCGACAAGGAGGAGCTCGTGCAGGCGGTCATCGACTACCAAGCCGACGCCATCGTCAACCGCCAGCGGCACGCGTTCGGCAGCGCGAACGGAGTCGAAGCCTGGCGGAACATGGTGATCACCGCAGCGAAGCGCACCAAAGCAAAGGGGGGCTGCGCACTTGGCTCGCTCGTTGGTCAACTCGCCGAGAGTGACCCCGAGGCCCGAGCGCTTATCGCGGCAGGGTTCGATCAGTGGGCAGCCGCCATCGGCGAAGGACTCAGATCCCTTCATGCCGACGGCAAACTCCGGTCCGACATCGACCCGGACGACCTCGCCACTACTCTGCTCGCCGCGCTCCAAGGAGGGCTTCTACTCGGTCAGGTACTTCGGAGTTCCCGCCCGATCGAAACTGCGGTCGATACCATCCTCGCCCTTGCCGTCGGCAGATGAGCCCAAGCCGGGTTCGTTCACAGCCATCGCCGAGGTCGGCTCACGCCTCTTGGATGATGCACGTGCATCCACACGATGCGCTTGCGGACCCGCTGTCGTTCGTGATGCGGGACACCTCGTCGCGCCCAGTGGGTTGCTCCGGGCTGGCATTCCGTGAGCTCATTCAGCCGACCCTGACTGCTCGTAACTCTTGGACGTGGACCGGCCTCGTCAAGATGAACGGAAGTTCGTGACAGCTCCTCGCGTGGGGGAGACGTTCCTCCTCGATCTCGACGGGACGGCAATTACTGGCCGCTACATCGAAGTAGATCCCCCGCACCGAATGCTGCTGAGATGGGACCGTCAAGGAACCGACACAGCAACGCCGACACCTGCATTCATTGAGATCACGCTCACCCCGACGGGTGACGGCACAAATGTGAGAGTGCAATTCTCCGGCCTAAGTGCGGAGGATGCCGCTTTCTATCCGCAACTCTGGGCGGGTCACCTTGACCGGATCGCAGCTGCCTTCGCTGGCGCCGAACCCGGCGCACTTCCTGGCAACTGAGTCAGGAACCGCATCCTCTCCCGCCAATCCCGGGTGTGGAGATCTGTCGCGACTCGGACCGACAAGACTCCAGCTCCTCGCACGGTGTCCGGTACATCCGGGGCGTCCTCAAAAAGTGGGCGCCACTTCGTCCAGAGCACCGAATATTCGACGGTCACCTTGTACCAGTCACCGCCCATCTCGATCAGCTTGAGGAAGCTCCACGGGCCCAGTATGTGCTGTGAGGAGCGGGTCAGCCAGTGACCAACCGGACGCGGCGCCGATGGCGGAGAGCGCATCCGAGACGCCCAACATGACCTGACTCCGACAGGTCGGCCAGATAGCGCATAGCGGCACTTTCCGGTCAGGGGCGAGCAGCGACGAATGGAGGGCTGGAGACTCGCTCGGAGAAGTCGGCGAAGTCGAATGGGTGGCTCAACCTCTCATTGAGCGTGTCCTGACCGACCACTCTCAGGATCTCCGGGGTCTGGCGGGCGAAGAGCCGGGCGATCGGCGGATACAGCATTCGCATGACACCTCGCCCGGCGTCGGAGCAGCGGGCAGCGCAGTACCCGACGTGACCGATCTCATCGGTCAGGATCTCCCCGTAGAGGAGCCGGATGCGATCGGCCACATCCGGCTCGTCGGTGAACAGGGCAACACCCGACTGGCCGAGGAGGTCGAACATGGCACACCCGGCCATCTCGGAGGCACCGACGAAGGGAAAGCTTGGTCCTTCGGGGACGAAGACCGCAGCCTTCACGAACTGCCGCATGATGAACGATGGCGGTGTCACCCGGAATGGAAGGCCGAAGATGTCGAGGACATAGGCGAGAAGTCGGGTGTGGTAGTGCTCCTCCAGCTCCAGATACACCCGCTCGGGAGGAATATCCCTGGCGCTGTTCTTCCCATAGGTCTCGCCCAAGCCCACGCCGAATCGCTCCGCCTGATTCAACTTGGCGGTGGCGAGAAGGAAGGCCAGCTCGGGGGAGACGCCGGGTGCAGGCCGCCGTGTCCGCATTCCTCGCTCAAAGGCATCAACGTCGATCACCCGCATCGACCGGATGGGGTTTGCCTCGATGTCGGCGAAGAACGCCTCTCGGTTCGCCAGGCGACGGTTGAGAAGATCGGCCTCGCCATTGCGTTCCGCCAGGTACTCCCGGTAGCCCTCGATGTCAGGTACAGGCACGTCCCACCCCCGTGAGCGGTATCGAGAGCCTACCGAAGAGGGACAAACGAAGCCCTGGACGATACCGATCTGTAATGCCGGCGGATACCGCCTGGTGGGTTGTCGGCTGGCCAGCTCAGGCGCTTACCCGGGGATGATGGGGCGGGTCGCCCGGCAGGAAGTGGCGGGGTGCTCTTGCCTGAGTCCGCTTAGCCTCGTCTAGGCGCTGCCGGTGCGCTCGCGATGGCTACACCCAGGCCAGCAGCAGGGCCGCCGCATCCCGTCCTCGAGCTCTTCTTGGGTTCGGCGGATGCGGCGCTCTCGCGTCCGGTCTTGCTTGGCGTTCTCGACCCAGCAAATGAATTCGTTGCGGGCCAGAGGCGTGATGTCCTTCCAGGCATCGAGAGCCGTGACGTTGGCAATCAGCGCCTGGCGGAGGTCTCCCGGAAGCTTGTGCACGACCCCACCGGGGACTCGCGGGCTGCTCACAGAGCCACGGTAGCGGTCGGGGCGCTGATCCGGGCGCGACGTGTCGTCGGGGTGCACGGGAGCATCGCGCTGACACGGTCGTTGTTGGAAGAGGGCCTGGTCGACGAACTGAGGCTTGTCGTTGCCCCGGCCCTGCACATGCACGGTCGAAGGCTCTTTGACCGAGGGTTGCCGAGGTGGCTGACGATGACCCGCCACGTCGCCTCTTCGTCCGGCTTCCTCCTGCTCGACTTCCACGTGGGTGAATGAATGTGCGGGGCCACGCTTCACTCAGGCGTATACCCGCTGGGCCGGCCGTCCAAGATCACCGTCTTGGTCTCGAGGAAGGGGAGCAGGCCTTCGGTACCGCCCTCACGCCCGATCCCGGATTGCTTGAACCCGCCGAACGAGACACTGAAGTCGGTGCGGAAGGCGTTGTGGCCTACGGTCCCCGAGCGGAGTTGACGGGCCACCTCGCGCGCTCGGTCGACGTCATCGGTGAAGACCGAGGCGTTGAGTCCGTAGATGGTGTCGTTGGCGATCGCTATCGCCTGCTCCTCGTCGGCGGCGGGGATGACGCTGAGGACGGGGCCGAAGATCTCCTCCTGGGCGATGGACGAGGAGTTGTCGACGTTGCCGAAGACGGTGGGCTCGACGTAATAGCCGCGATCGAGGTGTTCTGGACGGCCGCCACCGGTCGCCAGAGTGGCCCCGGCCGCCCTTCCCTTGGCGATGTATCCCTCGACCCGGTCGCGCTGGCGTTCTGCGACGAGAGGTCCCATCTGCGTGGTGGCGTCGAAGGGGTCGCCCACGCGGACCTGGGAGAAGGCGCTCGCCAGCGCCTCGACCATCTCGTCGTGCCGATTCCGACTGACCACGATGCGCGTCAACGAGGAGCAAACCTGGCCGGTCATCATGCATTCGGCACGGGCCAGTGTGGCCGCCGCGGTCGAGATGTCCGCGTCATCGAGAATGACGGCCGCCGACTTCCCGCCGAGCTCGAGGGTGCATCGGGCGATCCGCTCGCCACAGATTGACGCGATGCGCCGGCCTGCGGCGGTGGAGCCGGTGAAGGTGATCTTGTCGACGCCCGGGTCGCGGACCAACAGCTCAGAAACCTCCCGGTCGGCGGTGACGACATTGAGGACGCCCGGCGGGAGCCCGACCGACTCGGCTACCTCGGCCACCACATACCCCTCGGCCGGGGCCTCAGGTGAGGACTTGAGGATGACCGTGCAGCCGGCCAGGAGAGCCGGTGCGACCTTGTAGCTGATGAGGGTCATCGGAGCGTTCCACGGGATGATGGCTCCGACGACACCCACCGGCTCGCGCACGAGCAGGCCGAACTCGCCTCCCGACGGGGTGACCGGCTCCTCGAATGCAAAGGACTCGGCCAAACCGGCGTAATACTCGAACGTCGAGGCACAACCGATGCCCGCGTACTGCGCGATCGAGTGCAGGACGCCCGCCTCGCGGGGCCACACCTGGCCGAGGTCGGCGGTCCGTCGTTTCAACCCTTCCGCCATCGCCCGCAGGTAGCCGGCCCGCTCGGCGTGGGACATCCGGGGCCACGGCCCCTTGTCGAATGCCTCCCGGGCGGCCGTGACGGCGTTGGCGATGTCCATTTCCTGGGCCTCAGCCACCGTGAGGAAGATCTCCTCATTGGTGGAATCGATCACCTGAATGGTCGCGTCCGAAGACGGTTGGACCCATGCGCCACCGATGAAGAACCGGTCAGCATGCTTCAGCGAGGCAGCGGTCTCATTTGCCAGGGTCATCGACAATCCTCCCCACGTTCCCGACACGGGCGTTGGGCAGAATCTAGAGGACCGACCCCACGACCGCCATGGGGCGTTGCTGTGCCGCGTCGCAACAACGACGAGTCCCAGCTTTTCCGGTGGGTGGCCCCGGTGGAGCGGGGTCCCACCCCCGAACACCGATGGGCGAACCAGTTCGAATCGACGGAGCGTCACCGCCGGTGGGAGGCAGGCGGAGACCTATGCTCTGACCATGTCTTCACGGCTCGACGAGAGCTGGCGGCTCCTGGCCAGTCCGACGAGGCTGGCGGTGGATCGATGTGACGCCGTCCCCGCCCTCCGGGAAGTCGTGGACTGGCCGGCCCCCGTTGTCAATGGCCGAACCTGATCCGATGCCGACGATGGAGCGCGAGGTGGTTGCCGGGTACTGCTGGCCGCAATCGGTGCGTGCGGGCGACCAAGTTGGATTCCACATGTCGTCGTCGGGTGGACGGCCGGTGCGGGTCGAGGTGGCACGGATCGGCGTGCGACGCGGGGTCGTGTTCCGTGCCGACGCCGTCTCGACCGGCCAGCATGATACGCCAAGGGACGCTTCCTCGAAGGGGTGTGGGTGGCCGGTCGCTCTCACGATGGACGTGGACCCGACATGGCGGTCGGGTTACTACGAAGTAGTCATGGAGATCGACGTTGGCGAGAAGGTGCGGCGCGACTACGCATTCTTCGTCGTGCGTCCTCTTCGGGGAGCTCGCATCGTGGTCGCGCTGACGACGAATACGTGGCACGCGTACAACGATTTCGGGGGGCCGAATCTGTACACCGGTGGCACCCAGGTTGCCATGCAGCGACCGATGTCAGCGGGCTACCTCTACAAGCCGCCCGGCAAGGGCCGCCGCGTGACGGGGACGGGCGCGCCCGATCCGCAGAATGCCGCGCACGTCGGGTACATCCAGATCAACCACCTGTCGGGCTATGCCGGCTCAGCAGGCTGGCCCGACTGGGAGCTTCCCTTCATCGAGTGGGCCGAACGGGAGGGATTCGAGATCGGTGTGTGCACGAATGCTGATCTGGAAGAACACTCCGAGGTGTTGGACGGGGCGCGTCTCTATCTTTCGGTCGGCCACGACGAGTACTGGTCTCGCGGCATGCGAAGTACCGTCGAAACATTCATCGCGAACGGCGGCAACGCCGCGTTCTTCTCCGGCAATACCTCATTGTGGCAGGTGCGCCTCGAGGGCGACGATCACGACGTGATGGTCGGCTACAAGGGCTTCTTCAAGAGTGATCCACTCATGGGAACCGACCGCGAAGGGGAAGTCACGACGTTCTGGTCCGACGTCGTCGTGGGTCGCCCGGAGAACTCGATGACAGGCGTCTCGTTCACTCGTGGGGGCTACCACCGCATAGGTCGCAATGTGACTGCTGGCCTCGGTGGATACACCGTGCACCGCGCCGGTCACTGGATCTTCGACGGCACTGGGCTCGGCTATGGCGATGTGCTCGGTGCGGGCGCCACCGTCGTGGGCTACGAGTGCGATGGGTGTGTGTTCACCTACCGCGACGGGCTGCCGTATCCCACCGGCGAGGACGGCACGCCGTCGACCTTCGAGATCCTCGGCACGTGTCCGACGCAACACTTCACACGCCAGACAGCACCTCGTCCGCCCAAGCCGGGCGAGCCGAGCGAGTTGGAGTACATCGCGTCACGTGTCTTCGGGACGCGCGACCCCGAGGCGATGGAACGCATCCGTCACGGCCACGCAGTGTTGGGTGCATATACCAACGCGGCGGGTGCAACGGTGGTCACGTCGGGGTCGACCGACTGGGCGCACGGGTTGGCAGAGCGAGACCCACAGATTGAACAGATCACCCGGAACGTCCTGGCAACGTTGGGGTAGAGCTCGGCACGGAGCCCGCCCATGTCCTCGTTCGGGGATAGCTTCGGTGCTCGGTGGGCAAAGCCCTATGCGGTAGCCAGCTGGGTTAGGTGGGCCAGCGAGGTGCCCAAGTGCTCGGGCGGGAACGGCGGGAATCCGATGCGTTCTCGGATGGGGTCGGGGACTGCTGACCAGTCATAGGTGAGCGTGACCGTGGTGCTCGAGGGTCCCGCTGGCGCGAGGTCGTAGCGCCAGATCCAGCCGCCGAAGCCGAGGGTACCGTCGCCGGCGTCGTAGCCAGGTTTCCAGGAGATTGCTCTCGGCGGGTCGAACACCTGGACCTGGTTGGCGATCTGGTAATTGCCGTCCGGATGGTTCGGATGGTACATGGCCATCCAGAAAATCTGCCCGGTGGTGGTCAGCGTCTTGCCGTCGTGGGGTTCGCGGACCCAGCCGGTGCCATCGATTGCCGCGTGCGTGGCTGGGTCGGCGAGCACGGCGAAGATGACTGCCGGCGCCGCATCGATGACGGCGGTGGCGCTGACGCTTTCGTCGACCACGGTGTCGCCTCCTGCGAGCCCCTCTACCGGCCTTGACGGGGGCCGGGATCGGAACTCATCGGTCGAGCTGCCCAGTCCCTGGACGCCGACAGCGCCGTCAGTCCCGGATGTTGAGCCCACCAGCCGGATGGGCCCAGTCCACGGTGGCATTCGGATTGAGCGGAACTTCCCAGACGAGGCCGAGACACATCTCGTCGGAGGAGCCGTCACCCCAGGTGATGAAGTGGGGAGGCAGCTGACGCAGCGCCGGCAGGGTCTGGGCGAGCGTCGGGTTGTACGTGCAGTTCACCCGGATGGACTCGCCCGCGGTCACCTTGACCCAGTTCTTCAGGTTGTAGGCGCGCTGATAGTGAAAATTGTAGTCAGGGACGTTCATGATCGTGTTTGCCTGAGACGTACCCGGGTTCAGGGTGAGCGTCTCTGACACGCCGGTCAGGTGCATGTGTGCCATGTCCCGAACGATGTAGCCGGCCTGACCGATCTGCCAGGTACAGGTAGTCGAGTCCCCCACGGGCGGGTTCGCGACGTTTTCACCGCAGACCGTCTCCATACCCTCATCGAAGAGACCCATGTAGTTGCCGAAACGCTGGTCGAGATTCGCGATCTCAGCCTGTCGGTCACACAGCGGACCGGTAACCCCGGCGGGACAAGGGATGTTGGGGACGGCCACGACGGGTTGGATCGTGGTCGGTCGCAGATTGGCGGACGCGGGCACTGTCTGGAGCTGCACGCTCGGGCTCACGGGTTTGTCGCCGACGAGGAGGTTGTAATGGACCTGCATGATGATCAGACTGCCCTTGGCCAGCGGTGTACCGGTGGTGAGGGGCAGGACGTCCTGGCCATGTCCGGGTGCCCACGCGCTGAGCCACGGCATGTCGAGGAACTGGCCCAGCCCACGCCCGAGAACCGGTGGCTCGCCGAAGCAGGTCCAGCCCGTGCCCCCGTTGTTGGCCGTCTCGGCCGCACTCACCAGCTCGGGCGGAACCAAGAAGAGGATCGCATGGTGAACCTCGACCGTCGATGGCCCCGTCCCGGGAAAGAACTGGCTGGCCACGATGAACGAATTTTGCTGGACATGGGGGTCCAGGAGCGTGCAGTGGTAGTCGTCCGTGCCCCCGTTCTGCGCCTGTGGCGTATAGGGGGTGGGCGATGTCATCGACAGGGTGGTCACGGCGGCATTGTCGATCAGCCGGGCCGAGTGGGCTGTCGGGGATGACGAGCAAGCGGCCAACAGGGACGCTGCCGCGATGCCGGCAAGGACACACGCGCCGACCCGCCACTGTCGGATCTTGGCGATTCGAGCAGGCATTTCGTGGCAGCTCCCTTTCGATCACGAGTGCGCTCAGGAGGAGCGCCACTGAGCGTAACCGATTCGCAACGAAGGCGGTCGGCGGCCCCTCTCGCCGTTCGGTAGGACGGGAGCGGCAGTTGTCGAGCGTGGTCGAGTGGACTCGAGCGCGCTGCCGTGGCTTCGATCTCGATCTTGAGCTGCGGAAAGGCCAGTCGGGCTACGCCGAGAAGCGTCGAAGCGGGGAGATTGTCACCGAAAAAATCTGATGCGAGTGGTCCGAGCACAGCGATCAACTCGTCGACGTCAGTCGTGTAGTAGTTGACCCTGACAACGTCAGAGGCGGCGAGTCCAGCGGCCGCCAGGACCGTGCCGAGATTCTCAAGGGCCTTCGTTACCTGGTGGCCCATGTCTGCGGAGGAAGGTGGCGACCCGTCTTCTCCAATACCGGTCTGCCCGGAGCAGATGAGGATTCGCTCAGCGCCTCTCATTGCTACTGCCTGCGAGAAGCCGAACGCCTTGGACCACTCCCAAGGGTTCACATCGGTTCGATCCATTGGACTTCCCCTCACCGGCGCGGTGGTGTCAGCGACCACGACACTAGGCGGGCGGCGTTTCGGTGACGAGGTGGAAGCCCACATCGCACAGAACCGGCCCTGGTGCGCTGCCCTCTTCGCGGATGGGGCGTGATGCCGTCCGCGACTACCAGCTGGTCGTCCTAGGCGTGGCTCACCGGCTCAACAGGTCGCTTTGTGACACCACCGTCAGGCGCCATCTACGATCTACGCACCGCTCGGCAAGGGAGCTGAGGTGGCGAACACGCAGACAGTCACGATCGTCTTCACCGACTTGGTCGGTTCCACGGCACTGTTGTCTCGCGTGGGCGAAGAGCGGGCCGAGGAACTTCGCCGCGAGCACTTCGGGATTCTTCGGGACACCATCAACCGGACCGGCTGCCGGGAGGTCAAGAACCTCGGTGACGGGCTGATGATCGTGGCCGACAGCGCCGCCCAGGGAGCCGCTTGCGCTGTCGAGATCCAGCAGGCGTTCGTTGCCCGCAACCGCCGGGCGGGCGAACCACTCATGGTGCGGGTGGGAGTGTCGCTCGGGGATGCCGACGTGGAAGACGACGACTACTTCGGTGTCCCGGTCGTGGAGGCCGCTCGCCTGTGCGCTCATGCGGGAGGTGGCGAGATCCTCGTCGCCGACGTGGTGCGCCAACTGTCGGGAACACGAAGTGGCCTCGCCTTCGAGTCGGTCGGTCGGCTCGAGCTGAAAGGTCTCGACAACCCGCTAGAGACGAGCCGGGTGGTCTGGGCGCCCGTGGATCCGATGGCGGAGCGGCCTCCCTTCCCGGTCCGCCTGGATGCGGCCCGCTCCGAGAACTTCGTCGGTCGAGGTGCCGAATCAGAGCGGTTGGTCGACACCTGGAAGACGGTGGTGGCCGACGGTGGGCTCCGCCCGATGCTTTTGGCCGGGGAGCCGGGGATCGGCAAGACCACCCTGGCGGCTCGCTTTGCCTCGGAGGCCTACGAACAAGGCGCCATCGTTCTCTACGGCCGCTGCGACGAGGATCTCGGCATCCCGTATCAACCCTGGATCGAAGCCCTCGCCCAGCTGGTGGAGGGAGTCTCCGAGACGGTGGTTGTGTCCCACGTAGCCGATCGCGGCGCACATCTGGCCAGGCTGGTGCCCCAGCTCGCCAAACGCATGGAGGTGGACGTCCCCGCCTCAGAAGACCCCGACAGCGAGCGCTTCGTGCTCTTCGGTTGCGTCGCCGACCTCCTCGCTCGCGCTTCGGTCGAGCATCCGGTGCTCGTGGTGCTCGATGACCTGCACTGGGCGGACCGGCCGAGTCTCCAGCTCCTGCGCCACCTGGCCACCGCCGAGACGCCCGTGCGCGTCGGCGTGCTCGGGACGTTTCGGGACTCGGATGTCGCGGCCGGGGATCCCCTGTCGGACCTGCTGGCCGGGTTGCACCGCGAGGGTGGCGCCGAGCGCATCGCCTTGAGCGGGCTGTCCGACCTCGATCTGCTGGCACTCCTCGAAAGCGTGGCCGGTCACGAGATGGACGAGGAGGGCGTGGCTCTTCGCGACGCACTGTTGGGCGAGACAGCCGGGAACCCGTTCTTTGTCGGTGAGATGGTGCGCCACCTGGCCGAAACCGGTGTCATTTATCAGCGCGACGACGGCCGCTGGGTGGCAAGTGCGGATCTGCGCGCCGTGGGGCTCCCGGTGAGCGTGCGGGAGGTGGTAGGGAGGCGCCTGGCCCGCCTCGGGCCAGACACCGAGCGCGTCCTGGCCTTGGCCTCTGTCATCGGCCGCGACTTCGACCTCCCCCTCCTCGCCACTGTGGCCCACGTGGAGGTGGACGCTCTCATCGACCTCTGCGACGCAGCCGTCGCCAACCGGGTGCTGCAGACGACCGACCACACCGATCGCTACACGTTCGCCCACGCATTGATCGAGCACACCCTCTACGACAGCCTCTCCCCGGCCCGCCGCGCCCGTGCCCACAGCGCAGTCGGCGAAGCGCTCGAAGCCCAGCTCGGCGCCGATCCCGGCGAGCGCACCGGCGAACTCGCCTACCACTGGGCCGCCGCCGTCCAACCCGCCGACAGCACCAAGGCCATCCTCTATGCGCGACTGGCCGGCACCCGGGCCCTGGACCAGCTCGCCCCCGACGAGGCCGTCCGCTGGTACTCCCAAGCACTCGACCTCATCCACCGTGCCGCGCACCCCGACGACCGGCAACGGGCCGAGCTGCTGGTCGGCCTGGGCGAGGCGCAGCGCCAGTGCGGCATCGCGGAACACCGCGAGACACTCCTCGAGGCAGCCCACCTGGCCGACACGATCGACGACGTCGACCTGTTGGTGCGAGCAGTGATCAGCAACAACCGGGGCTTCGCCAGCGTCATCGGTGGTGTCGATCACGAACGCATCGCCTTCATCGACCGAGCACTCGAAAGTGTCGGCGACTCACCCACCGCCGAGCGGGCGCAACTTCTGGCGCTCTCCGCCGCGGAGCGTCTGTACCTGGATGATCTCCCCGAGCGGGTGGCCCTGGCCGAAGAAGCCGTGGCCGTCGCCCGCGATGTGGGTGATCCGGCGAAGTTCGCCTTCGCCGTGCAAAGAACCATGGCTTCGATCGCCCATCCGTCGACCCTCGCGCTGCGAGGCGCGTGGCTCGACGAGGTGCTCCAAATCGTCCACGAAGTCGATGACGCCGCGGTGCAGTACTGGTGTCACAACATAGGTGAGTGCCTTGCGCTGGAACGAGGCGATGGCGCTGCCATCGACACGCATCTGGGTCGCGAAGCCGAGATCGCGACACGGATACCCCACGCCTCGATCCGATGGAACCACACATTCCACCGGGCGTATCTCGCCGGGCTGCGCGGTGACCTGGCCGAGTATGAACGCCTGGCCGAAGCGGCCTTTTCGTTTGGGACGGAGAACGGTGAACCCGACGCCTTCACGATCTACGCCGTTCAGCTCGGCAATGTGCGGCACCATCAGGGCCGATTGCACGAGCTGATTCCTCTCGTGGAGCAGGTCCTCGCCGAGAGTCCGGCACTGCGCGCCTATCGCGCCGTGCTCGTGCTCGCCAAAGCGCGCGCTGGGCTCGTTGCCGAAGCGAGGGTCATGCTCGACGAGGATCGAGCCGATGGCTTTCAGATGCCGAAGGACGTCGCGTGGAGCTTCGGTATGGGCTCTTGGATGGAAGCGGCCGCCGTCCTCGGCTCAGTTGAAGCTGCCCCGAATCTGCGAGCCCAGATCGTCCCGTATCACGACCAGATCATCTGGCTCGGCGTCGGCTTCGAAGCGGCTCTTTGTCACCACCTCGGGCGGCTCGACAATCTCGAGGGCCGGTATGACGACGCCGAGCGGTGGTTTACCGAAGCTCTCGAAATCCACCACCGCGTTCGCTCGCCCTTCCTCGTGGCCTGCACCCAAGCGGCGTGGGCGGCGATGCTCGCCGACCGCAATCGAGGGGATGACCATTTCCGTGCTCGCACGATGGCTCAAGCCGCTCTCGACGCCGCCGTCTCCGGCGGGTACGACTACGTCGGTTCCGACGCCCGGCTCGTCCTCGAACGTCTCGCGTAGTCCACGCGCCGCTGGGCGATATCGGCTGCGATCTCAACCGGTCGATGCAACAGCCTCGGCGAACGCCTGAGATGGTGACAGGCCGCTGAACGGTACCGATTCGACAGATGCTCGAACACGCCGACGGTTGACGGACTCCGACGTTGCTCGTGGGAGATCGATGGCGGACAAGGATCCATTGGACGATACGCTGGGCCAACACGCGGAACCCAGGGGCGCATATCATCCTGAGTCGGGCCGGCGACGCTCCGTCTGCCAGATCGGAGTCGGTCCCAAGGTGACTGACTCACCTCCGACCCTGACTGAGCCGCCATCGCTCAACGACGCGAATACTGCGCGGGTCGCTGTCCGGCCCGATTATCCGAATCCGGTGCAACCCGTCGGACGAAGAGGAAGACACCGGGAGCGCATGGCCCCGATTGTGCGCTCCCGAAGCCGCCCTCGCCTCGAGTCCTGACCTCAGTCGGGAGCGGCCTCTTGCGGATGCCTGGAGCCCTTGCTTCGCTACGGGAGCTTCCGAGCGCCAGATCGGGCAATCTGTGCAGCGTGGCGAAGTCCAATGGGGAACCTGATGAGGCTGCGGTGCATGCACTCTTCGCTGCGATCGCCTCTCGCGATCAGGTGGGGGCTACGCGAATCCTGGGCCAAGGGCCTGACTTGGCCCGCTGCTCCCTCCGGGGCGGTGCGAGCCGCCAGAATCCGAAGCCCTACTTCCTTCTCCCGATCCGGCATTACGTCTACGCCGGCGACACCGCTCTGCATGTTGCCGCCGCCGCCCATCACCGAGGCATCGCGGAGTCGCTCATCGCAAAAGGGGCTGAAGTTCGGGCCCGCAACCGAAGAGGAGCCGAGCCGCTCCACTACGCCGCGGATGGAGGCCCCGGCTCTGGGTATCGTGACTCAGATCAGCAGCAAGGCATCATTTCCTACCTCATTGAGGCTGACGCAGACCCAGACGCAATCGACAAGAGCGGGGTGACGCCGCTTCATCGAGCCGTGAGGAATCGAAGCTCGGTCGCCGTCAGCACCCTGATTGACAAGGGCGCCGATCCTCTGCGCATGAACAAGAGCGGTTCGACACCCCTCCACCTGGCGGTCCAGAACACGGGCAAGAGCAACTCTGGTTCCGATGGCGCCAAAGAGGAGCAGCACAGAATCATCGTGTTGTTGCTAGAACACGGCGCCAGACCTACCGATCTCGACGCTAAGGGCAAGACCGTCGCTGCCGCCGCATCGAGCGAGTGGATCCGTGAGGTGCTCGCCAGTCACTGACTGGCTGCCGACCAACCACGAACAGGTAGCGGATCGAGGTTTTCGGTCGCGCGCTCTCCGCCCGGCACCCGGGGATACAGTGAGAGCCTTGGATCTTCCAGAGGTACTGGTCGCGGACGCTGACGAATGGCGAAGATGGTTGAGCGCCCATCATGCCGATGCTCAAGGTGTCTGGCTGGTCCTGGCCAAGAAGGGAACGGCTGGTCCGACAACGCTTTCGTACGACGAGGCGCTAGAGGAGGCGATCTGCTTTGGCTGGATTGATGGTCAGCTAGAGCGTCGTGACACCGCAACGTTTCGACGGCGTTTCACGCCCCGAAAGGTCCGCAGCCCATGGTCTCAACGGAACACCGCCATCGCTGAAAGGCTCATTGCCTCCGGCCGAATGCATCAATCCGGCGAACACGAGGTGCGGGAGGCGAAAGGGGATGGTCGATGGCAGACCGCCTACGCCGGGCAAGCCAGCATGGAGGTGCCCAGCGATCTTGTGACTGCCCTGAATGCCAATCCCCGTGCGAAGGCGATGTTTGAGATGCTCACAAGTGCGAATCGGTACTCCATTCTCCACAGGATCGGAAACGCAAAGAAGCCCGAAACCCGCTCGAGACGCATCAGCCAGTTTGTCGAAATGTTGGCCCGAGGTGAAACCATCCACCCCCAGGCTCCACGATCACCTGAGTAGAAGAGTCCACCGTCGGATGAACGTTCGGTGCTGCCGCTTGCAAGCGGTGCGGAAACCATGAGGCGACCGACCGCAAGTGCCGGGTACAGGGTGATCCGAAGGGGTCCCGGTGCCCACCTTCGGGCCGGTCGGGATCACCCGCTCCCGGGCGTCTGGTCCACCGGCTAAGACTTTTGATAAGTCCGGGTTGCGGAACTTCTGGACGAGGCCCGCCGGACCTCGTCCTGCGCGGTATCACGCGGAGCCTCGAATATTGCGCGGCCAGCTTCTTGGAGTCGGGATGCTCGGCATGGGCACGTTGCGATCGATCCCAAGAACGAAAAGTGACCGTCGTTTGTTGGTGCCTGGGTCGTCTACCACTCGCACGCAAGGACGGCAAGAGGCGATCGAGACCGGATCGAGTTCACCCTCCAGGGGTTTGCTCGGTGCCATGCTCGTTAGGGACCCAACAAGGAGAGTGGGATGAGTGATAGTCCAATACCGAGGCCAGTTAAGACACGCCACCACATCGGTCAAGCAATCAGTATTCGGGGGCTAAGAGCCGAGGTCGCGAAGGCGAATGGAGTCAATGCCAAGATTGCCGTCTTTCTCACCAACATCGTTGGATCAATGTGGTGCGCCTATGTCTTCGCAGTAATCGCCTTGATCGGATTGCGGCCAGCCCTGAAGCCGGGCGGCGAAGGCATCATCGCGTGGATTGCGCAGACGTTCCTTCAATTGGTATTGCTTTCCGTCATCATGGTTGGACAAAATGTGCAGAGCGAGGCGAGCGATGTTCGATCTCAGCACACGTACGACGACACCCTAATGATCCTCGACCGGCTCGACGTACACACCGCAGGTGGAATCAAGGATCTGGCTGATCGAATCGATGGGTTGGAAGCGAAGATCAGCGGCAAATAGTTACATGCCGAGACCTCCGTCAGGCGGAACGATCAGCGTTCGCCCACGCCGGCATCAGTGGTGTCTTCGCTTGTGCCCCCGGCCGACCCCTGCGCTCCGACGGCGCGCCGGAGCGCCACCTTCAAGATGTCCGCGGTGAGCCTTCCGATCTGGGCGGGCGTCTGGTCGAAGTCCACCATGAGTGCCTGAGTCGTGAACGCCGAGAAGTTGAGGGCGAAGGCCAAAACCAGATCCTGCGGAGGCTCACCGGTGCCACCGGCCCTCTCCCAGGCCAGGCTGGCCAGGAACTGAATTCCTCGAGTTCGGGACTCGTGCCGCAGAGCGTTCACCTCGGAGAGGACCGGAGAAGCGTTGCGGCTCGGAGCGTGAATGTCCCAGAACGCCTCCCCGAAGATCTCGGCGTTTCGGGTGTGGATCGTCAGCGCCACACCCTCGATCCAGCCCTCGAGGTCGTCGGTGGGCGAAGGCAACCCCTCGATGGGTTTGCGACCGCAGGCCTCGCACATGTCCTTCACGGTGGCCAGAATCAACTGGTCGTGACTGGCGTAGTGCCGGAAGATGGTGCGGGGGCTCACACCCGACACCTGGGCGATCTCGTCGACCGTGGCGTCAAAGCCTCGTCGGGCGACCACCTCCATGGCGGCTTGCCTGATGCGAGCACGAGTGAGGTCTCGTTGCTCTTCAGCCAGAGAAGGAGGGGATGACCCCTGTGGGTTATCCACAAGCATTCGCCTTCGGAAGGTTGGCCGCCGTCTCAGATCGTGCCACCAGGCCAGGCCCCATGACGTCTCCTGCTTCCGATGTCTCCTCGGTCAATCATCGAAGAGCGTCGAGCCGGCTGCTAGGGCCAACAGTCCCAACGACGGCTAGACGGCCTCGTCCCGGCCCTGCATGGCGCGCGCAAGTGCCGGTTCTGTGCGCCCCGATGGGGGCCAGCCCGACCAACCTCAGGCCGATCGAGCACAGCAGATGAAGATACGGGCCGCGCATAGCCCCGAATTTGCGCTCCCCAGGGGCGTCGCCGGACCTACCCCGATACGTGTCGGGATCGGCAGATACACGATGCTTTGTGCGCCTCAGACTTTGACGAGGAACCATGTCAGTCCCAAGTGACACCGCTGCCGACGATTTTTGAATCTCCCCGCATGTGATCACTGAAATTCCCCACCCCTGAGCGTCGGGTTGGGCCTGAGGGTGAATCGCCCTGGGTTCGGTAGAGGCTTTTCTGTTAGCGATTACGCGACCCGAGGGTCCTCGCTCTTGGCACGGTAGTGGTTCGCTTCGTACTCGGCCGGCGGGATCTTCCCGCAGGCGCCATGGAGGCGACGCTGGTTCCACCAGTGGACCCAGGCGGCCGTCGCGAGCTCGACCTGTTCGATCGTCTTCCACGGGCCACGGCGGTAAATGAGCTCGGCCTTGTAGAGGCCGTTCACGGTCTCGGCCAGGGCGTTATCGTAGGAATCACCTTTCGAACCGACCGATGTGACCGCGCCCTCTTCCGCCAAGCGCTCGGTGTAGCGGATAGCGAGGTATTGAACGCCGCGATCGCTGTGGTGGACCAAGTCACCGAGGTTGTCCGCGGAGCGGGCCCAGATGGCCATCTCGAGGGCATCGAGGGCGAGGTCGGCTCGCAGGCTCTTCGAAACTCGCCAGCCGACGATGGCCCGGCTGAAGGCGTCGTGATGAACGCCACGTAGCAGAACCCCGACCACGTCGACACGTAGGTGATGTCTGCCAGCCACAGCCGGTTGGGGGCCACGGCGTTGAACTGCCGCTCGACGAGGTCGGCGGGCCGAGACCCGGCGTCACCATCGGTGATGGTGGTCCGCTTGAACTTGCCCCGGCGCACACCACGTAGCCCCAGGCCGCCCATCAACCGGCCGACTCGGTCCCGGCCGACGTCGACACCTTCACGTTGGAGCTGGGTCCAGACCTTGTCGACGCCATAGACATCGAAGTTCTCCTCGTGCACCCGGACAATCTCGGGGTTGAGCTCGGCGTCACGGACAGCGCGGTCAGACAGAGGACGGGTGATCGCCGCGTAGTAAGTGGAGGGGGCGAACTGCAGGACCCTGCAGATCGGCTCGACCCCCAACTCCTGGCGGTGTGCCGTGATGTAGCGGACTACTTGGCTGGGCGGTCGAGCTCCGCCGCGAAAAAAGCCGACGCCGATTTCAAGATGGCGTTCGCCCGTCGGAGCTCCCGCAGCTCCTTCTCCAACTCGGCGATCCGGCCCTTGTCTTCGGTCGTCACCCCTGGGCGGGAACCTACGTCGATCTCGGCCTGTCGGACCCAGTTCCGAAGCGTCTGCTCGCCGATCCCGAGCTGGCGGGCGATGCGGGCCACGACACCCCAGCGCTCCCCGGTCTCGGCGATGGTCTCAGCGACCATCCGGACGGCCCGCTCACGCAACTCGGGTGGGTACTTCGGGGACGGTGGTCTCTTGTCTGGCACGGCTCCAACCTTTCCAAAGGTTCAGAGCCTCCATGAAACCCCGGGCGATTCAGACTGTCTCTTGTCGGTTTCGTTCTTGTCCCCGGGCAGCCCGCCAGTGCATCGCCCGCCCCTACGTCGACGGCACTGCCAGGGACCTATTCTTCCATGGCGATTGATCCCGTGAACGATCACGTCTTTGTATCCACCCCTGGCAGCGGCACCGTTGAGGTTCTCGACTTTTCGGGGAACATCATCAAGACCATCACTGGGTTCGGCAGCTCGTCGTCTAACTGCGAAAACAGCCCGTCCAGCCATACCAGCAGCCTTGTCTACGCTCAGGGTGAGATTTTCATTGACGATACCGGTGCAGGGACCATTGACGAGGTGAACACGTCACTGCTTACCATCGACCGAACTGTCGCTTCCGGCATCGACACGCCTTATAACCTTGTCTATGCGAATGGATACCTATGGACTGTGTCCGGGCAGTCTCTGGCTCAGATCAACATTGCCACCGGCGTAGTCACCAATTTTTCAGTTCCGCTTGAGGGAGTGGGACTCGTCGGCGACGGTGACACGATCTTCACTTACAACGAGTGCGATGATCCCCTGGTTATATACCGGATCGACGTAAGGTTGACGCCAACCGTCGAAACATCGGCATTCGATCCAGGGGGGATCGAAAATGTAGAAGATGTCGCCGTTTCGCCAGATGGGTCTCACATCGTTCCGGCTGGTGCGCTCCAAGTGAGTTTGTCGAACTAGATGCGTCGACTCTCGTAGACACCGGAACGGTCTATCCCGCCAATCCCTTTCCGACTGCTGCGGCAATGACATCTGGTAATGGGGGACTGTTCGCTGGTGGTTCAAGGGCATTCTCGGCCTTAGTCGTTTATCCGCTTGATGACCCGTCGAACGAACTCCTCAGTTATCCGTTCAGCTCAAGCGACAGTATTGTTCCGAGGGGTATCGGCTTTAGCCCCGAGGGCAACCGATTATTCGTAGTCAGCGCCAACGGCCCGGTTTTTCATGTTTTCGACATCACCGGACTGGGTGAACCTCCAGCCGCGACCCCCGAGGCTCCATATCCGCTCCTCCTGCCCGTATCCGCAGCGCTTATAGGGGGCGTGGCTGTGTTCTCACGCCAGCGTAAAATCCACAAGCGGAACGCCGTCTGAAATGCTGCCACCCCGCGGTCACGATCGGAACGCTGCGTCGGGAGTACCCCACCGTGAAATGCTGATGGTGTGAGCTTCTTCGATGAGTTCCCCCGACCAAAGCCTCCCCGCTTCCGGCCCCCAAAGCACCAGCCTTGGGACGGCCCCGAATCCGGTTGGATCGGAGGATGGGTGCCGTGGCGGATCGTCCTCTTCAAGGCGCCCGACGCCTTCGCCGTCTTGCGAGACTTTGAGGCGTACCCTACGGGGCTGCACTTCACGCTGTTCACCACGATGCGGTCGGAACCGGAGGAGCCAGGTGCCTCCCCGATGCGTCGGATGCACGGGCTGATGATGTTCCCCGGCGCCGGCGGCCCTCGCTTCGGCGTCATGCTCGCCGACGGAAGAAACGCAGCGCTTGGCGAGCCGTTCATCCGCGGAAACAAGGAGCCGGACCAGCCGGGCCTTATCGGTCAAGGTGGTGGAGGCGGTGGAAGTGTCTGGCGTCAGGGTTACTGGCTCTGGCCCCTTCCTCCCCCCGGTCCTCTGACCTGGTTCGCCGCGTGGGAGGAACGAGGCATCGCCGAGCAGTCCGTGGATGTAGACGCGTCGGTTCCCGCTGATGCGGCAGCCGAGGCGGAGAAGCTGTGGGACGTACCTGATAGTGACGTTGGCGGGTCATCTAGCGCAACGAGCAGTGTCCTTATGCGATCTAGCGCCACTAAGAAGAAAGCCAAAGGCGGCAACAGGAAGGGCAAGAAGTAAGGGTCCCGTCGAGAGTTAGCCGCTCGGGTTGGCGTGGCTGAAGTGCAAGGCGGGACCCGAGAAGAATCTGACGGACACGGGACGGACACGGTTTTCCCGAATCTGCCCTCTGACCTGGTGTGTGACGGTGAGTCGGCCTGTAGGCGGGGTTCTGTCGTCCTTTCGGACGAGGTGGCCATCCATCTCAGCGGCCTACCTGGGGACTGCTCCGAGGAGCGAGCGGGCTACCCATGTCCCACGTTCGGCCTTGCTCCGGGTGGGGTTTACCGAGCCGGCCGAGTCACCCCGGCCGCTGGTGCGCTCTTGCCGCACCGTTTCACCCTTGCCTGTGCGGGCTCACGCCCGCCATCGGCGGTCTGCTCTCTGTTGCACTTTCCTTCGGGTCGCCCCGACTGGCCGTTAGCCAGCACCCTGCCCTGTGGAGCCCCGACCTTCCTCGCCACGGTCCCCGTCCGAGGACGAGCCCGTGGCGCGACCACCCGGCCGACTCACCGTCCCCAACAGTTTGGCAGTTTGGCAGGTCGACGGCCACAGCGACACGGTCAGACTGGCGTCGAGGAGCCGTGGGCGACCACCCCCCTCGCTAGGGTTTGCACCATGGACCCGCAGCCCGAGCGGCTTGCCCTGGTGGAGCAACCCGAACCGCTGTCCATCGCGGCGCTCTACCGCCAGGTGCAGGCGGCAGTAGCAGCCTCATTCCCTCGGGGCCATCTCCAGTGGGTGCGAGGCGAGATCCAGAGCATCTCCGACCGCACCGGTCACTGCTACATGGACCTCGTCGATCCCGACGCCGTCCGAGGTCGGGACACCCCGGTGCTCAAGGTCAATTGCTGGGGGCGGACCTGGGGACCACTCAAGGCGACGCTCGGTCGTCAGGGAATCATCCTGGAGCCCGGCGCGGTGGTGTGCCTGCGAGGCAGGGTCGAGTTCTACCCTCCGAAGGGCCAGGTCAATTTCATCGCCACCGACGTCGACGTCACAGCCCTGCTCGGACGACTGGCGGCGCGGCGAGCTGCGCTGCTCCACACCCTCGAAACCGAAGGGCTCCTGCGACAAAACCAGGCCTTGACCGTACCCACCGTTCCCCTGCGCATCGGCCTGGTCGCCAGCCCGGGCACCGAGGGCCACAACGACTTCGTCGGCCAACTCCATCGATCTGATGTCGCCTTCGCCGTGGTTCTGTTCAAGGCCAATGTCCAGGGAGCCGGGGCGCCGGCGTCGATTGCCAGGGCCCTGCGCGCCTTGGCCGGATCCAACTGCGATGTCGGCGTCCTGGTGCGTGGCGGTGGATCCAAAGGTGATCTGGCTGCCTTCGACGCCGAGCCCGTCGCCCGTGCCATCGCCTCCTTGCCGATTCCCCTGTGGACCGGGATCGGGCACACCGGGGACCGCTCCGTGGCCGACATCGTCGCCAACAACGCATTCGTGACCCCCACGGCGTGCGCGCAGGAGCTGGTCCGTCGGGTGCTGGAGTACTGGGAGTCGGTGGCGAGCTCCGCGGCGCGCCTCGGGCGTCGCGCCGCAGGCGCGTTGGAGGCTGCGTCGTCGCGCGACGCGGCGGCGCGACGCCGGCTCGGCACGGCCACGCGCCATCAGCTTTCACGGCATACCGAACGTCTGGAGCGCCGAGGGGCGCAGATCTCCACCAACGCGCGCCGGCAGCTCGACATCGCCGGCGACTCCGTGCAGCGGCGGACGGCTCGGATCGGCCCGCGCGCCGTGAGCGTCCTCGACCGCCACCAAGACCGCAATGAGACGTGGCGACGGCTGCTGGCGGCCTACGACATCGAGCGCCAACTCGAGCGGGGGTACACCATCACGTCGCGACCCGACGGCAGCCTGGTGCGTTCGGTGGCGGAGCTCGATGACGGATCCGCGCTGATCACGAGGTTCGCGGACGGACGGGCGAGCTCGATCGTCGACGGCACAGAATCCGGGTCCCCGACGGAAGGGCGGCAATGAGCGCGCCAGGTGATGACACCACCTCGCACGACGAGCCGGTGGGGGAGCTGAGCTATATGGCAGCGAGCCGCGAACTCGACGAGATCGTCGAGTTCTTCGAGAAGAGCGAAGTCGACGTCGATCAGCTCGTGACACGGCTGGAACGCGCCACCGCCATCGTCGACGAGCTCGACCGACGGATCCGACGCACGCGTGCCCAGGTGGAGGAGCTCGTCCCGAAGCTCGAGGCGGCGGGTCGGACGGCTGCCTCGGGCACCATCGAGGACGACAACGCCGACGACGCCGTCGATGACGATGTCTCGTCGATGGCGCCGGTCGAAGGCCGATCGTCGGACGGAGAGACGCTTCCGTTCTGACGTTCCTCGCGACGGTCAGGCCGGTGTCATCTGCACCGGGAGGCGAACGAGACCCCGGAGCGTGATCGAGTCGCGGTGGGCAATACCGTCCTCGCCGAGCTCCAGGTCCTTGAAACGCGACAGCAGGCGTCCGAAACAGACCTGTCCCTCGAGCCGGGCCAGGGCCGCCCCGAGGCAGTAGTGGATCCCGCTCCCGAAGCTCATGGGCGGCCCGTCGTCGCGGCCGAGATCGAGGACCTCGGGCTCGGGGAAGCGGCGCGGATCGCGGTTGGCCGCCCCCAACAGGGTCATCACGAGCTCGCCGGGCGCGATGGGTTGGCCCTCGATCTCGGTGGGGCGAAACGCCATTCGCCCGTCGAGCTGAACCGGGCTGTCCCATCGCAACAGCTCTTCGACGGCCCGTTGCACCGCGACGGCGTCGTTCACCGAGGCGCGTAGCCGTGCCAGCTGGTCCGGGTGGCCCAACAGCGCCCACAGCCCGTTGCCGATGAGGTTCGTGGTGGTCTCGAAACCAGCTGCGAAGAGCAGGATGGCGGTGGAGACCACTTCGTCCTGGGTGAGCCGGTCCGAGCCGTCGGAGACGGCGATGAGCTCGGACAACAGGTCTTCGGCGGGCTGGCGTCTCCGCTCGGCGATCAGGGTCTCGAAGTACTGCTCCATCGACACCCGGGCGGCGCGCGCCCCCCGGAGGTCGTCGAGGGTCGAGACGGGCTCGAGGATGCGAGTGGCGGCGCGCACGAGCGATTGGAACTGAAGACGGTCCGGGACGGGGACGCCGAGGAGCTCACCGATGACGGCGACGGGGAGGGGGAAGGCGAGCTCGTGCATGATGTCCACGGGCCGGCCACCGGCGGCGAGCTCGGCCACCGTACCGAGGAGCCCGTCGCACAGCACGACGACGTGAGGACGCAGCGCCTCGACGGTGCTCGGCGTGAAGGCCCGGGCCACGAGACCACGGAGACGGGTGTGGTCGGGCGGGTTGAGGGTGAGGATCGACTGTCGACGCCCGAAGAACGACAGGAAGTCCTCGGCCTCCTCAGCGGGGATTCCCCATCGGGCCAGGCGCCCCCGGTCGGTGGTGTCGAGCTCGGTACCCTTGCCGAACTGGGGCGCACGCAGCACCTGTTGGCAGTGGGCGAAGCGCGTGACGATCCAGTTCCCCATCGTCGAGCGGAACAAGGGGGCATGCTCCCGGATCCGGGCGTAATGCGGATAGGGGTCGGCACGACCCTCGGCCGTGGCGAGGATGGTCAGGAGCTCGGCATCGGCGTCGAACCCCTCGACGTGGGACGCTATAGGCGTCGGAGGCGCGTCGGCCCGGGCATCGGTCACCGGTCAGTGGATCCGACGTGCACGATCGCGCCAATAGGGCTCGCGCAATTCGCGCTTGAGCACCTTCCCCGAGGGATTGCGCGGAAGAACCGGGACGAAGTCGACCGAGGTCGGGCACTTGTAGTGGGCCAACCGCTCCCGGCAGAAGGCGATGATGGCGTCCGCCTCCAGCGGGGTGTCGGGTGCCGGCACGACGATCGCTTTCACGGTCTCGCCCCATTTGTCGTCGGGGACGCCGATCACCGCCGCGTCGGCCACACCGGCCATGGCCAGGAGCACGTTCTCCACCTCGGCGGGATAGATGTTCTCGCCCCCCGACACCACCATGTCCTTGATGCGATCGTGGAGGAACAGATATCCGTCCTCGTCGAGGTATCCGGCGTCGCCGGTGCGCAGCCACCCGTCGGCGACGATGGTGCGGTCGGTGTCGTCGGGTTTGTCCCAGTACCCGAGCATGTTGAACCCTGATCGGGTCCGGATCTCGCCCACGGCCCCGGTCGGCACCTCAGCCCCGCTGTCGGGGTCGACGATCCGCAATTCGACGCCCGGAATCGGTTGTCCAGCCGCCCGCAGGAGATGGCGGCGCGGTCCCTGCGGGTCGTGGTCCTCGTGCGTCAAGCGGACGATGGCCCCGGTCGTCTCGGTCATGCCGTAGACCTGCGCGAATCGACACCCGAAGACCTTCAAACACCGGACGAGCACGTCCTCGGCGATAGGGGACGCCCCGTAGAAGATGGTGTCCAGACTGGTCAGATCGGACGCTGCGATACCCGGCGTGGCCAGCAACGCCATCAGCACGGCGGGGACGAGGAAGGCGTGGGTGATCCGTTCCGCCGCCACCAACCGGAGGAGCTCGACCGGATCCATGTCCCGCAGGATGACCGAGGTCCCACCCCGTGACATTCCGCTCAGCGCCCACCCCGACCCGCCGATGTGGAACAACGGCATCGCCACCAGGCTGACGGTCCCTTCGGCGATCTCGAACGCCCCGCCCGCGGCCTGCTCCAGCATGAACTCCACATTGCGGTTGGCGAGCATCACGCCCTTGGGCAGCCCGGTCGTGCCCGACGTGTAGAGCTGCATCGATACTTCGTCGGGACCGCCTTCGTACCCTGGGTCCGTGGCTGGTTGATCGGCGAGCCAGTCCTCGTAGCCGACCCGGCGGGCCAGGTCCGACGCGCCACCCCGGTCGGCATCGACCTTCGGGTCCCCGATGACCACCACGCGCCGCACCGACGGTAGCCCGCTTTCCATCGCCGCCAGACACGGCACGAAGTCGGCGTGGACGACGAGGAGAGTGGCCCTCGAGTCGTCGATCACCGCCGCCATCTCGGCCGGAGCGAGGCGCCAGTTGACCGCCACGTTGACGGCGCCGCACAGCGCCCCTCCGAAGAGCACCTCGAAGTACTCGAGGCCGTTTCGGTCGAGGAAGGCGACCCTGTCGCCGGTGCCCACACCTTCGGCCAGCAGCGCGTTGGCAACGCGACAGGCGCGCGACCGGTGTTGGGCCCAGGTCACGGTCGAACCTTCGAACCTGAACATGGGCTTGTCGCCGTGATCGGCGACATTGCCCCTGAACATGGTGGCCACACTGGTACGCCGCATCATCCCCCTTCGGTTGCCCGCGGGTGGCGCCGCGGCCCGGACCACTGTATGTCGCCCCCTGGGTGTGTCGCTCCGAGGTCGGCGCAGTGTGCTCAGCGGGCCGGGGGCCCTTACCATCGGGGCCATGGCCGACGACCGCCTCTATTTTCGCCAGCTCCTCTCGGGGCGTGATTTCGCCACGCACGACCCGGTGGCGAGCCAGATGGTGAACTTCTGCTATCTGATCGGCGACCGCCAGGCCGGCCAAGCGGTCATCGTGGACCCGGCCTATGACATCGGGGGGCTCCTCGACGTTCTCGCCACCGACGACATGCGGTGCGTGGGTGTCCTCGCCACCCATTTCCATCCCGACCACGTCGGCGGCGACCTGATGGGGTACCGGATCGAAGGAATCACGAACCTCCTCGAGGCGGTGCCGGTCCCCGTGCACGTCCAGGCGGCCGAGGCCCCATGGGTGGTTCGCGCCACGGGGGTGTCGGGGGGCGAACTCGTCGAGCACACCAGCGGCGACGTCGTCATGGTCGGCGATGTCGACATCGAGTTGGTCCACACGCCGGGCCACACCCCCGGCAGCCAGTGCTTCTCGGTCGACGGACGACTGGTGGCGGGCGACACCCTGTTCCTCGACGGCTGTGGCCGTACCGACCTCCCCGGGGGCGACCCCGCGGAGATGTACCAGTCGCTCACGACCCGACTGGCCCGGTTCGACGACGACACCATCCTCTACCCCGGCCATCTGTACTCTCCGGAACCGTCGGCCACCATGGGAGAGACACGCCAGCGGAACTACGTCTTCCGGCTCCGGACCCCCGAGCAGTGGATGACGATGTTCGGTTCGTGACGGTGTGAGCCGCCGCGCGCCCCACCAGTAACCTCGTCCGCCCATGGCCCTCGACCCCGGTTCCACCGTCGTCGTCGTCGGCGCGTCCTTGGCGGGGCTGCGCGCCGCCGAGACGCTGCGCGCCGACGGCCACACCGGGCCCGTCGTCGTGATCGGCGCCGAGGCCCATCTCCCCTACGACCGCCCCCCGCTCTCCAAGCAATTCCTCGCCGGCACGTGGGGACTCGATCGCGTCCTGCTGCGACCATCGGAGAAGATCACTGCGCTCGGCCTCGACCTGCGCCTCGGGCACGTGGCAGGTGGGCTCGATGTCGACGGGCACGCCCTCGAACTCGACGACGGGAGCACGGTGCGTTTCGACGGGCTCGTGCTCGCCACCGGCGCCCATCCCCGGTCCCTTCCGGGTGCGTCGCCGCGGGCGGGCGTGCACCCGTTGCGCACGCTCGAGGATTCCATCGCCATCGGGGACGTCGGGCGGCGCCCCGGCGCCCGGGTCGTGGTGGTGGGCGCGGGGTTCATCGGCTCGGAGGTGGCGGCGACGTGCCGCGGGCTCGGCGCGGACGTGACCGTCGTCGAGGCGCTCGCCCAACCCCTTGTGCGGGTGCTCGGTCCCGAGATGGGCGCGGCGTGCGGTGCGCTGCACCTCGACCACGATGTCGATCTCCGCACCGGGATCGGTGTGACCGCCCTGCGGCCGGCCGGCACCGGTGCCGTCGACGGGGTCGAGCTCGACGACGGCACCGTGCTCGACGCCGACGTGGTGGTCGTCGGCATCGGTGTCGTGCCCACCACGGCGTGGCTGGAGGGTTCCGGGCTCGAGATCGCCGACGGCGTCGTCGCCGATGCCACCCTGCACGTCGCCGAAGACGTGGTGGTGGCGGGGGACGTGGCCCGCTGGTTCGACCAGGGTCTCGGTGCCCACGTCAGGATCGAGCATTGGACCAACGCCGCCGAGCAGGGTGTGGCCGCGGCCCGCAACCTCGTGGCGGGGCGAGCCGATGCGGGGGCCTATGTCCCGGTCCCGTACTTCTGGTCGGACCAGTACGACGTCAAGATCCAGATGATCGGACATCCCCGCCCCGACGACGAGGTCGTGGTGGTCGACGGGTCGGTGGGCGAGCGCCGGTTCGTGGCGCTGTACGGGCGCGCCGGCAAGCTCAGCGCGGCGTTGGGCTTCAGCCGTCCCCGTCAGCTGATGGGGTACCGTCCGCTCCTCGAGGCGGGGGCGCGCTTCGACGACGCGCTGGCGTATCACCCCGCCTGAAGGGGCCCGTCCCGGCCAGGACACCGGCGCGTGGGATCTCACTGCGCAGGGCACGCATCGACACCAGGATCTGGTGGTCGTCCTCGGGTGAGGGATGACGTCCTCCGTACGCGCTCGCCTCGACGACAGCCGCCAGCGCCTGCCACGTCCCCGAGCGGTCGCCCGCGGAGCGGTCGATGGCCGCCGCGTACTCGGTGAGCGTCTCGTCGGGGGCGCGCCGCCGCCCGGCGCGACGTCCGGCGGCCTCGATGCTCCTCGCCGCCTTTTCGGCCCAGGTGCGAGGACGGCGGCGACGCACCACGACGACCAGTGCCGTCCCGGACGCGAGCGCCAGGACGAGCACGATCTCGATCCACGGGAGCCGGGCCAGACTCGACGTGGCGTCGTGCCACAAGGTCGAGCCCGGTGACGGGTTGGCCAGCGGCACCACCGCGGTGGGGTCGAAGCTCTGCCACCCGTAGCCCGGGAACCACACCTGCACCCAGGCGTGGGCGTCTTTGGCCTGGATGTCGTAGAGGTCGGTGATGGGGTTGTAGGGCCCGGGCACGTATCCCACCGCCTCGCGGGCCGGGATGCCGATCGAGCGCAGCATGACGGCCAACGCGGTGGAGATCTGCTCGCAGAAGCCCGTGCGGTCGCCGAACAGGAATTCGTCGACGGTGTCCTGGCCGGGCGCGAGGGGGGGGATGTCGGTCGAGTAGCGCGTGTGCTTGGCGATCCAACTGATCAGGCTCTCGACCTTGCCGTAGGTGGTGGCGCTGCGCGCCGTCACCGCGTCGGCGAGGGCCTGGACCGGTGGGTAGGGGTGGGGGAGCTTGATGTTGTCGCCGCGGATCGACGCCGGGGTGGCGTTCGGGCCCCGGCGCGGCGCGCAGCTGGTCGGCCGAGGGCGTGTTCACGTCCGACTCCACCGTGTAGATCGCCCCGGGGCCGAGGGCGATGGGAGAGACGATGGCGTCGTGGTCGGAGATGAAGAGGTCGCGGGTCGGGAACCACACTTCGTGGGCGGTGTCGGCGTGGAACACGAGGTTCGGCGAGGACTGCACGACGTAGAACGTCTGGAGGTCGCCCTGGGCGGTGCCCGGCGCCGGCGCGGCGCCGGGGAGGATGAAAGGTGAGCTCTCCTCGAGACGGACCGAGCTGTGGGGGCCGGGCGTCGCGCTCCAGTTGGCGCCGTCCCAGCCATCGAAGGTCTCACCGATCCAGTACGACGGTCGATCGGCGCGGACCCGCATCACCACCGTGTTGCCGAGGGCGCCCCGCAGGGCTGTGTCGAGACGGTTGGAGAAGCCCAGGTACCCGCCGACGCGGGTCGGACCGGCCGTCGTCCCCGGTTTGGCGAGCTGGGCCACCTTGGTGTCCCCGGCCAGCCCTCCCGGCACGGGCAGGGTGGAGCCGGGTCCGGTGTCGGAGGGGAAGTCGATGCGCCCCGCCACATGCGGCGCGGGGAGGAGGGCGAGCACCACGGTGCCACTCACGACGACGGACCCCAACGTGGCGACCACGCCGCCCGGGCGCAGTCGCCCGCCCTCGCTGGCCGAGCTCCACATCGCCACGAGCCCCGTCAGACCGAAGGCGAACCACACCAGGACGTAGACGCCGAAGGCGAGGTCGATGGCCTGGGCGGCGGCCACCGCCATGAGGCTGGCCGACCCGGCCAGCGAGAAGGCGAGGTCGCGCCGGGCCGGGACGTCGAAGGCGTGCGCTACCTGTACCCATACGAACAGGACGGCGAGGGGGTTCTCCACGGTGCTGACGTCGTAGATGGTCTGGCCCGTCAGCTGGCGGAAGAACCACACGAAGGCTCCCACCGCGCTGATGGCGAGGATGGGCTTGATCCAGGGCAGCGGTCGTTGGCGGGTCCGGTACGCCAGGATCATGCCGACCACGACGAGCGTGACCGAGCCGCCGGCGACGGCCCACGACAGCTCGCCCTCGGCCCGGCACGACGACGATGCCCGTGACCACGGCGCCGGCACAGGCCACGCGCAGCGTGATCGAGTGCTCGGGCGGCCCGGGCCGGTTGGCGCGCTTCACCGCCGCGAAGAGGCTCATCCGGCGTCGATGCCCGTCGCCGACGGCGCGGCAGGGCCAGGCGGCGGCCCGCAGCTGCGCCGGTCACCGACGGCCCCGATCTTCGGCCCCGACGTCTCGGTGGTGGCGAGGAGCACCGAGGCGCCCGCGGTCGACGAGGGCGACGACCGTCGCCATGGCCCGCTCCGCCATGCGCTCGGCGGCGTCGGCGTCGACGGGGAGGTGGACCTCCAACGTCACGGGCTCGGCGGTCGGCCCCTCCATCTCGCGCACCATGAGCTCGCCGCTGTGGGCCGTCGCCGGCCAGTGCACCCAGCGCCGGTGGTCCCCGGGGCGGTACGGGCGCACCCCACGGGGCTCGCCGATCGGCACCGACCAGTCCAGGACGCCACCGGCGCTCGTGTCGTCGCGCCCGGCGGGCAGGGGGAGGGGGCGACCCAGACGGGGCCCGACGTGCAGGGAACGGGGGAGGTCGACGACGACGGTCTTGCGCCACCACATGAGCCCGAAGGGGGCAGCGGTGGCGAGCTCGAGCGCGACCTGGTCGTAGACACCCCGGTACTCGAGGGAGGAGGGTGACCGGCCCGGTGCCCCCGTCCGGCGTGGCCCCGGCGTGCTGCGGGCCGACGAAGGTCTCGGGGCCGGGGGGGACGAGCGGCTTGACCCGAAGCCGGGTGCCGGCCCGCATCACCACCTCGAGGGGGAGGCCCGCCGTGGCGTCGCTCGGGACCTCGACGACCTCCACCGCGGCCCGCGCCGCGACGGCGGCGGGTGCGAGCAGCCCCACCCCGAGGACGCCGGCGAGCACGTCGCCCACCGCCTGGACCCAGCCTGCGCCGCTGTTGTGGGCCACGAGCCACCACGCCAGGAGTACGCCGGCACAACTCACGAGCGGGACCACGGGGCGCACGGGACGGACGACTCGGTGCCTCCGGGCGGCGTCGCCGATCGGGTTGCCCCGACCGACCCGACCGGTCACGGCCGCGGGCGCAGGTGTGGTGTCGAGCAGAGCCCGGACCACGGCGACACCCTGCTCGACACCCTCGTCGGTGAGGAGCCGATGGGCAAGGCACGCCACCGCGACCGCCTTCACGTCGTCGGGGGTGACGAAGGTCCTCGTCGACAACACGGCGTGGGCCTGGGCGGCGCGGATGAGCCAGATCGCCGCGCGCGGGCTGGCGCCGAGGCGCACGCCGGGAGCACCGCGACTGGCGCGGCACAATGCCACCGCGTACTCGGCGACGCTCGATGCCACGTCGACGGATTCGGTGGCGCGCTGGGCGCCGAGCCATTCCTGGGTGCTGCACACGGGCCGGAGCTCGCCCAGGGCGAACTTGCCCCCGCCGTGCTGGACGAGCCGGGCCTCGGTGTCGGCATCGGGGTAGCCGATGGCGGTGGCCAGCGCGAAGCGGTCGAGCTGGCTCTCCACCAGCGGGTACGTCCCGAGTTGCGAGAAGGGGTTCTGAGTGGCGATGACGAGGTGGGGGCGCGGCAGCGGCCACGACTCACCGTCCACGCTCACCTGCTGCTCCTCCATCGTCTCGAGCAGGGCCGCCTGGGTGCGCGGCGGTGTCCGGTTGAGCTCGTCCACGAGCACGACATGGGCGAAGACCGGACCGGGCCGGAATTCCCAGGTGCCGGTGTCGGGCGCGAACACCGATACGCCGGTCACGTCCGACGGCAGCAGGTCGGGATGGCCCTGGACGCGCGACAGCTCCGCTCCGAGCGATGTGGCCAGGGCGCGCGCCAGCACGGTCTTTCCCACTCCGGGAACGTCCTCGATGAGCAGGTGGCCCCCCGACAACGCCGCCATGGCGGCGGCCGTGAGCGCTCCGGGCGTGCCGAGCAGGACCTTGCTCAGGTTGCCGACCAGGGCGCGACCCAGTGCGACGGCGGCTTCGATGGACAGCGGCGCACCGTGGGTCGAGTTCTCGGCCCGGCTGTCGAGCCTGTCGATGTCGGGCACCAGCTCCGCGCGCGGGCTCCCGGCCACGCTGACGACGCGGTCGGTGGTCGCCTCGCGCTCCCCGGTGTGGGCGGGCTCCATCAGGTCCACGTTATCGGCACGTTCGCGGCCGAACTGAACGCGTTACCAGGGAGGATGGCACCGCGTCCGGGCCCCGGCCCGGTGCCGGCGGCCCCGACGACCACCTCAGAACTCGAGCGCGCTGAGCTCGGGCACCGTGCCCTGGGCCCGGTCGCGGGCCGCCAACCACCGGGCCCGGGTCGAGACCCGCTTCACCTCGGTGGTCCGGGGCTCGACCACGGCCGAGGGCATCCACGCCGCGGCCACGTCGGCCTCGTCGGCCCACACCCCCAGGGCGATGCCGGCCAGATAGGCGGCGCCGAGGGTGGTGGCCTCGGTGACCGGTGAGATCTCGACCGGCCTGCCGAGGGCATCCGCCAACGCGCCCACGAAGGTGGGGTTGGCCGACATGCCGCCGTCTACCCGCAACGTCTCGATCGTCATGGCGGTGTCGGCTTCGGCCGACTCCAGGAGATCGGCGCCACGATGGGCCACGCCCTCGAGCACGGCGCGGACCATCTCGGGCCGGCCGCTGCCGCGCGTGATCCCGACGAACGTGGCGCGGGCCCCGAAGTCCCAGACGGGTGTCCCGAGACCGAGCAGCGCCGGCACGAACCACACGTCGCCGGTGTCGTCGCACATCGAGGCGACGCGGTGCGAGTCGGCCGCGCTGTCGATGATGCCGAGGTCGTCGCGCAGCCACTCCACGCACATCCCGGCCGAGAGCATCACGGCTTCGACCCCCCAGGTCTTGTGACCGGCGCGCTGCCACGCCACGATCGGGAACGTGCCCGCCCCGCCGCGTCGGGCGAAGCCGGGGCGCAGCTCGCCCACACACAGGTCGAGCATGCCGCCGGTCCCGAACGTGGCCTTGGCCAACCCCGGTCGCGTGCAGCCCTGGCCGACGAGCGAAGCCTGCTGGTCCCCGGCGATGCCGCAGATGGGCGGCGCCCCGTCGAGGGCGGCCGCCTCGCCCACCGCCCCCGACGAGTCGACGATGGTCGGGAGCACGCTCCGGGGAATGCGCAGCGCCTCGAGCATGGTGTCGTCCCAGTCCGAGCCGTCGCCGGTCAGCAGGCCCGTGATGCCGGCGTTGGTGGCGTCGGTGACGTGGAGCCCGCCCCCCGACAAGGTCCACGCCACCCAGGTGTCGACGGTCCCGAAGCACAGGTCGCGGGCCCGGTCGAGATCGGCCAGGTCGAGGAGCATCGAGACCTTGGTGGCCGACTCGTTGGGGGCCACCCTGATGCCCTGGTCGCGCAGCACGAGGCACGTCCCCACGGTACGGAGGTCCTGCCAACCGATGCCCGGGCCCACCGGCTCCCCGGTGCGGCGGTCCCACACGATGGTCGAGCCCCGCTGGTTGGCGATCCCCACGCCCTGGACCGCCCCACTGGCGGCCAGTGTGGCCCGGGACACCTCGAGCACCGCCGCCGCCATGGCCCCGGCGTCGAATTCGACGAACCCCGGGGCGGGGGACGACGGCAGCACCTCGACGTAGTTGACGTGGTCGATGGCGCCGTCGGGGTTCGACCACCGCGGCGCGAACCCCCGAGGTGCCCACATCCACCACGAGGATGCCGGTCACGGCCACCGGGCCTCACCGAACGGCGACGGCAGTCCGAGCTTCCCCGGGTTGAGGATCCCCCGCGGGTCGAGGGCCTCTTTGAGGTCGACGAGGATGTCGAAGGCGGGGCCGAGCGCATCGGCCAGGAAGCGGGCCCGGTTGATACCGACCCCGTGATGGTGGCTGATGGCGCCGCCGTGGGCCCGCACCGTGTCCATGACGACGCGCCACGCCGAGGTGTAGTAGCGCTCGGCCCACGCATCGGACTCGGCATCGCCGGTTGCTCCGGCCTCTCCGGCCGGCGCGTCGGGCATGCGGCCCGCGAAGGTGAAGTACAGACAGGCCCCGTCGCCGTAGGCGTGGCTCTGGTGCGCGGAGGCCGCCACCGTGCCGTCGATGGCGAGCAGGTCCGACACGCAGGCGTCGTAGAGCCGGGGCAGTGCCGACCAGCGGGCCGCGATCTCGATGGTGTCCACGACGATGCCGGCGCGATACAGCGGCGCCAGCGCCGAGACGTCGTTGCGGTGGCCCATCCACCGCTCGACGAGGGCCTCGTCGAGCGGTCGTGCCCCTGCCGCCGCGCACTCGGCGTCGACGACGGCGAGCGTCGCCGCCAACAGGCCTTCGTCGGCCTCGTCCAGGACCACGAGCGCACTCAGGCCGGCGACGTCGAAGTTCCGGGCCGACTCGGTGTGGTCGTAGAGACGGAGCACGGCCGGGGTGGCGCCCCGCCGCAGCACCCGTCGACACACCTCGAGCCCCTCGGCGAACCCGTCGAATCCGTAGGCGCGCCTTCCCTCGGCCGGCGGTACCGGATGCAGGCGCACCTGGGCCTCGGTGATCACGCCCAGCGTCCCTTCCGACCCGACGAACAGTTGGGAGAGGTCGGGCCCGAGCGCGGCGCGCGGCCCCACACCGCCGGTGCGGATGAGGCGCCCGTCGGCCAGCGCCACCTCGAGGCCGGTGACCATGTCCTCGATCTTTCCGTATCGATTCGAGTACTGGCCCGCGCCGCGACAGGCGACCCAACCCCCCACCGTGGAGAGGTCCATGGACTGGGGCCAGTGCCCGAGGGTCACACCGTGGGCGCGCAGCCCGGCCTCGAGGTCGGGGCCGAAGGTCCCGGGCCGGACATCGGCCAGCAGCGAGGTGGTGTCGACGTCGACGATGCCGGCCAGTCCGCACAGGTCGATCGACACGCCGCCGAAGAGCGGGATGCTCGAGCCACACACGCCGGACCGACCGGCCACGGCCGTGACCGGGACCCGGGCGTGGTGGCATGCGGCCAGCACCGCCGCGACCTGGGTGGCGTCGGTGGGACGCGCCACCACGGCTGGACGCGCCGGGACGGCGCCGCGGGTGGCCCAGCGGATGGCGAGCGGCCACCAATCTCGTCCTGCCTCGGCCCGGGCCGCGTCGTCGGCCGTCACGTCGGCGCACACCGCCCGCAGACGCGCCGAGCAGCTTGTCGTCGACCGGCACGCGCGGGGCCGGGATGCGCTCGGTGACCTCGGCCGGGGGCGCGTCGATGGGCGTCACCGGCGTGGGTGCGCCCGTCACGAGGCGGTGCTCACGGCGTCGAGCCCGGCCGGCGGGCGAGGTCGCGTCGCGCCGCCGTCGGCGAAGGCCGCCGCGTCCCGGGCCGCGTCGGCGCGGTCTCGTCCCCATTCGGGGGCCAGCAGATCGGCGACGGCGGGGGCCGCCTCGGCCGCGGCCCGGGCGCGCCGCAACACGCTGCGGGTGCGGCGCGACAGGATGTCGTCGACGGTCATCGCCATCTCGTGGCGCACCGCCCACACCGCTTCGGCGCGCAGGTGGGGGAGGCCCGGCACCAGGGCTTCGAGCAGCTCGGGTCGTCCCGAAGCCAGCTGGAGCACGGCCGGAGTCTCGCCACCGTGGCGCCCGACCAACGAGGCCAGCACGTCCTCCGCGACGCCGAGGCGCGCCGCCGCCCCCGGGGCGCGCAGCTCGTCGAGGCCCGCCGAGCCGTGCAACGCCAGGCGCTTGGTGCGGCACCGGTGCGACCCCGCCGGTGCCGCCGAGGCCAGCCTCTTGACCACGACGTCCACGGTGTCCTCCGCCATCCGGCGGTAGGTGGTGAGCTTGCCGCCGGTGACCGTGACCATGCCGTGGGGCGAGACGCGCACGGTGTGGCGGCGCGACAGGTCGGCGGTGCGGTCGCTCACGTGGTGCCCCGCGCCGTGAGCGAGCAACGGGCGCAGTCCCGCCCACACCGCGGTGACGTCGGCGCGCCCGATCGGTTCGGTGATGACGCCGTTGGCGGCGTCGAGGACGTAGTCGACGTCGTCGGGAAGGCAGGCGGGGTCGTCGAGCGGTCCCTCCCAGTCCGTGTCGGTGGTCCCCAGGTACACGTCGTCGCCGTCGGGCCACGGCACCACGAAGATCGACCGCCGGTCCTTCGGCACGGGGATGACCGCGGCGATGTCGGCGGGCAGCTTGGTGCGCGGCACGGTGACGTGGATCCCCTTGGCGGGTCGGATCGAATGGGGGTGCGACGGCTCCTCGAGGGCGCGCACCTCGTCGGCCCATACCCCGGTGGCGTTCACCACGACCTGCGCCCGCACCTCGAACTCGCCCCCGTCCGCCGACGCGCTCACCCCGGGCAGGGCCGGACGCACCCGGGCGCCCCGCACCGCGCCCGAGGCGTCGGTGACGAGGCTCACCACCTCGGTGTAGTTGGCCATCACGGCGCCGTGGTCGAGCGCGGCGGTGCGGGCGACGGCCAGGGTGAGCCGGGCGTCGTCGGCCCGGGCGTCGTAGTAGATGAAGCCCGCCACCAGGCGGTCGGTGCGCAGCGTGGGGAGATGGGCCAGGGTCTCGGCCCGGGTCGATGCGGCGGTGGCGCTTGCCGATCCGCAGGCCCCCGGTGAGGTCGTAGAGGGTGAGGGCGGTGGCGTAGGTGCGGGCCACGCCCTTGCTCACGATCCCGTCCCGGCCGAACAGGGGGATGAGGAAGGGCAGGGGCGCGACCAGGTGCGGCGCGTTCTCGAGCAGGCGTTGGCGTTCGTGCAGCGCCTCGTAGACGAGACGGAAGTCGCGCTGCTGGAGATAGCGCAGCCCCCCGTGCACCATCTTCGAGGATTTCGACGACGTCCCCGAGGCGAAGTCGTGACGTTCCACGAGGGCGGTGCGCAAGCCCCGTGAGGCGGCGTCGAGGGCGACACCGGCCCCGGTGATCCCGCCCCCGATGACGAGCACGTCGAAGGCCTCGCGCTCGAGGCGGCCCAGGGACTCGGAGCGGTCGAATTGGCCCCGCACCGGGGAGACGGAGGCGCGGGCCGACGGCACCGGGCCAGCCTGCCACAGCCGGGAACGGGGACCGGGCGCCCGCACCGCCACCATGGGCGTCGTTCGGACGCCGCAGGGCGAGATTTCGACAACGGTTGTCAAGAAACAATCGTTGGTGTTAGCGTCGGCGGCGTCATGCGATCCCCCGAAGAGCTCGAGCGCGCTGTTCCGCGCCCAGGGACGCAAGATCACGGCCCAACGCCAGTGCATCTTCCGTGTCCTCCACGGTGACGTGAGCCATCCCACGGCCGAGTCCATCCACGCCTCGGCCCGGGCCGAGATGGAGACCATCTCGCTCAAGACCGTCTACCAGACCCTGCACGAGCTCACCGCCATGGGAGAGATCGCCGCCCTCGACCTCGGGACGGGCATGATCCGCTTCGATCCCAATGTGGAGGGGGTCCACCACCATCTCGTGTGCCGCGGCTGCGGCAAGGTGCGCGACCTCCACGCCGACTTCAGCACCGTCACGGTGCCGACGGGCGCGGACGAGGGCTTCGACGTGGGCGATGCCGAGGTCGTGTTCCGCGGGCGTTGTCGTGACTGCCGGCGGGGGCGGCGCCCGTCGTCGCGCCGGGTCAAGGCGACCGCCGGGCCCTGAACACCGACCACCGAGCCGAAGAAAACAAACCGAAGAAGGAGAAAGGGAACACTGTGCCCAAACTGAAGGGATCCCAGACCGAGGCGAACCTGAAGGAGGCGTTCGCGGGCGAGAGCCAGGCCAATCGCCGCTACCTCTACTTCGCCCAGAAGGCCGACGTGGAGGGCTACCCCGACGTCGCCGCCCTGTTCCGTTCCGTCGCCGAAGGCGAGACCGGCCATGCCTTCGGGCACTTCGACTTCCTCCGTGAGGTCGGGGACCCGGTGACCGGCGTGCCGGTGGGCCCCACCGCCGACAACCTCAAATCGGCGGTCGAGGGTGAGACCTACGAGTACACCGAGATGTACCCGGGCTTCGCTCGCACCGCGCGCGACGAGGGGTTCGAGGACATCGCCGACTGGCTCGAGACGCTGGCACGGGCCGAGAAGAGCCACGCCGGACGCTTCACCGAGGGCCTCAAGTCGTTGACCTGAGGACCCCCTGCCTTCTGGGCGCGCGCCCGACCCGGCGCGCGCCGGTGCCGTCGGTGCTGGGCCGGTCCGGTTCGTTCCGGCCCGGCCCCGGCCCGATGCATCGAGAACAGGAGCACCACCGCCGTGCACGCCCGCACCCGCAAGCTCACCCTCGACGACATCGCCGATCTACGCGCCTACGAGCGCGACCGCGATGCCTACCGGCGCCAGGTCATCGAGCTCAAGCGCGCGCCGGCGGGTGGCGGTGGGACCCATCGTGTCGCTCGTCTTCGAGAACCGCGAGACCATGCGCTCACAGATCCAGGAGATGGCGCGGGCCGAGAAGATGGTCTCCGACGAGCAGATCCAGAAGGAGCTCGACGTCTACAACGCCCTCATCCCCGAGCCCGGCGAGCTCTCGGCCACCCTCTTCATCGAGCTGACCGGGGAGGACGCCCTGCGGGACTGGCTTCCCCGCCTGGTGGGGATCGAGCACGCCGTGATCCTCCGGCTTCCCGAGGGACCCGGCGGCACCGACGGGGGCAGAGTTCCTGTCGTGCGGGCCGTGCCCGAGGCCGCCCACGAAGAAGCCCTCACCAGGCCCGAGATCACGGCATCGGTGCACTACATCCGCTTCACCCTCGATCCCGACCAGGTGGAGCGGTTCGCGGCGGGGCCCGTGACCGTCGCGGTCGACCACCCCGAGTACCGCGCCGAATCCGTCTTGTCCGAAATTGTCCGCACCGAGCTCCTGACCGACCTCCGGCCCTGAGAGAACGGCCCTCACCAGCGTGTTCGCGCCCGACGGGATGGCTCGGAGCGCGGGGTGGACGGCACGAGGCCGGTCGACGAGGCGCCGGGTGACCAGGGTGTTCTTTACACCGTCATCGGCGTGCGCCATACTTGTTGCTCCGCTGATTCTCCTCTGAGGGGACCATTGTCCCTGGTCACTGGGCTATTGGCGGAAAACCCCACAATGAGCGAAAATACAAACACACAGAGTGCTTGAGGAAGTGACTCCAATGACCGCCCCCTCCGTCGCCACGTGGCGCAAGAGAGCCGCCTGCCAGGGAATCGACCCTGAGACCTTTTACCCGGTGTCCGACGAGGACGCCGAGGAGGCCAAGGCGATCTGCGCCGTATGCCCGGTCCGCCAGGCGTGCCTCGAGCACGCGCTGGCGCATCGCGAGCGCGAGGGCGTCTGGGGTGGAGCCACCGAGCGCGAGCGCCGTCGGATCCTGAGGCAGCGTCGCAAGTCGGCCTGAGCACCGCGCCCTACGCTGCGGCGGTGAGCGGACGGATCGCCCAGCGGCTGACCACACTCGGACTGACCCTTCACGGGCCCCATCCCCCCCACGACCCGCTCGACGCCGTGGTCGTGCACGGGGATGTGGCTCGAACCTCCGGTCAGCTGCCCCGCATCGACGGTGCGCTCACCTGCGTGGGCACGCTCGGCGACGACGTCACGGTGGAACAGGGTGCGGAGGCGGCCGAGGTGTGCGCGCTCAACGCCCTGGCCGTGCTCCAACACGAGCTCGGCAGCCTCGACCGCGTGGCCCGCGTCCTCACCGTCACGGGCTTCGTCGCGTCGACCCCGGACTTCCACGAGCAACCAGCCGTGGTCGACGGGGCGAGCCGGTTGCTGCACCGCGTCTTCGGCGACGACGGCCGCCACACCCGGTCCGCCATCGGGGTGGCGGCGTTGCCCCGGGGGGGTGCGGTGGAGATCGAGGTGATCGTCGCGCTCGCGTGCCCCGGCGTAGCCTCCCACGATGGATTTCGATCTCTCCCCCGAGCTGTCGGAGCTCCAGGCCGCAGTACGCCGCTTGGCGCGGGACAAGGTGAAGCCCCGGGCGCGCGAGATCGACCGCAGCGGCTCGTACCCGAGCGACGTCTTCGAGGCCTTTCGCCACGCCGGGCTGCTCGGCCTGTGCATCCCCGAGGACTACGGAGGCTCGGGAGCAGGGATCCTCGGGCTCACCGTCGCCATCGAGGAGGTGGCCAAGTACTCCAACACCGCTGCGCTCATGCTCCTGCTGACCCGCCTGCCCACCGGGCCGGTGATGATCGCCGGGACCGAGGAGCAGAAACACCGCTACCTCCCCGGTATCGCCGCGGGTGACACCCGGGCCGCCTTCGGGCTGTCCGAGCCCCAGGCCGGGAGCGACGTGATGGGGATGCGCACGCGCGCCACGCCCGACCCCGGCCTCGAGGGGGGCTGGGTCCTCAACGGCACCAAGTGCTGGATGTCGGGGGTACGCGAGGCGGACTGGTACACGGTGTTCGCCAAGACGGCCGACCCGGCCAGCCGCGCCCACGACTCGGTGACGGCGTTCATCGTCGAGCGCAGCTGGCCCGGTGTCGACGTCGGGCGCACCGACCACAAGATGGGGGTGCGGGGCGTCGACACGGGCGAGCTGTTGCTCAGCGACGTCCGGGTCCCCGCCACCAACGTCATCGGCGAGGTCGGGGGCTTCCGCCTGGCCATGCTGGGGCTCAACTCGATGCGCCCCGTCGTGGCCGCCCGGGGTATCGGGCTGGCCGAAGGGGCGCTCATGTACGCCACCGAATACGTCCAGCAGCGCGCCGCCTTCGGAAAGACGATCGCCGACTTCCAGGGCGTGCAATGGGAGATCGCCAAGTGCGCCGTCGACCTCGAGGCGGCCCGGCTCCTCACCTACCGCGCCGCGTGGCTGGCGGATCAGGGCAAGTTCACCAAGGAGTGGGTGCCGTATCTGTCCGCCGCCAAGTACCACGCCACCGAGCTGGCCGTGCGGGCGTCAGGCCTGGCCGTCCAGCTGCTCGGCGCGGCCGGGTACATGGAGGACCACCCCACCGAGCAGTGGTACCGCGACGCCAAGCAGCTCACCATCGTCGAGGGGACGAGCCAGGTCCAGCTCGGGCTGGTGGCGCGTGGGGTGCTCGATCACGACCTGTGGTGGGACTGACGTGACCGCAACCGGCGTCGCCGACGAGGGTGCCTTCGCGGCGCTGGGGGGGTGGCCGATCGTGCTCGGCCGGCTCGTGGCCCGCCAGGACCTCAGCGCCGACGAAGCCGCCGCCACCCTCGGCGAGGTGCTGGCCGGTGCCGCCACGCCGGCCCAGATCGCCGTCGTTCGTCACCGCCCTGCGGATCAAGGGCGAGACCGTCGACGAGATGACCGGCCTGGTGCGGGCCATGTTGACCCATGCCGAGCCGTTGCCGGTGCCGCGTCCCGAGGACGTGGTGGACACGTGCGGCACCGGTGGGGACCGCAGTCGGTCGATCAACGTGTCGACCATCGCCGCCCTCGTGGTGGCGGGGGCGGGGGCGAGGGTGTGCAAGCACGGAGGCCGCGCCGCCACCTCGGCGGCGGGATCGGCCGATGTCCTCGAGTCGCTCGGTGTCGTCATCGATCTCGGCCCCGACGGGGTGGCCCGGTGCATCGCCGAGGTGGGCATCGGGTTCTGCTTCGCGCCCCGGTTCCATCCCGCCATGCGCTTCGCCATCCCGGTGCGGCGCGAGCTCGGCGTGGCCACCGTCTTCAACTTCCTGGGCCCACTGGCGAACCCGGCCCGGGCCGGCCTGCAGGTCGTCGGCGTGAGCGATCCCGCCATGGCCGACAAGATGCTGCGGGTGCTGGTGGCGAACGGGGCCCGCCGGGCCATGGTGGTGCACGGCGCCGACGGCCTCGACGAGCTGTCGACCACGGGGCCGTCCACGGTCCTCGACGCCGGTGCCGACGGCGAGGTCCGGCGCTATACCGTCGACCCGGCCGACCTCGGGTTGGCCCTGTCGGCGCTCGACGACCTGCGCGGCGGCGACGCCGCCGCCAACGCCGAGGTGGTGCGGCGCGTGCTGGCCGGGCAGAAGGGGCCGCACCGCGACATCGCCGTGCTCAACGCCGCCGCCGGACTGGTGGTGGCGGGCTTGAGCGCCGATCTCGGCGCCGGGGTGGAGCGGGCCGGCGCCGTCATCGACACGGGGGCCGCCCACGACGTGCTCGAGAACCTGGTGCGCACCTCGAACGAGGCGGCCGAGGCCGCCGCGGCTATCTCCTGACTCCGGACACGCCCGGCGCGCCCGGCGTCAGGCGGGGCCGAGGTCCCAGATGGCCTCGAGGTCGTGGCGGCTGTAGGCCTCGAAGGCGACGAGCGTCGTGGTCGACTCGATCCCGGGCATGGTGGCGATCCGACCCGTGACCACGGCGGCGAGGTCGTCGTGATGACGCACCCGCACGATGGCGATCAGGTCGGCCACACCCCCGGCGACGGAGAACACCTCGGTGATGCCGTCGGTAGCCGAGAGCTCTTCGCCCAACGCTGCGATGCGCGCCGGCTCGGCATCGATGAGCACGAAAGCGTGGAGCACCCCCGGATGCTACCGCTCAGGGTTCGGAGACGGTCTCGACCTGCGCCGCGGTGGGGCTACTTCGAGGGCACGATCACCACGACGTCGATGGCGTTGAGGACGTTTCCCTGGGTGACGGTGCCACGGGCCCGCACCTTGTCGCCCTTGCAGACCGCAGCAAACGACGGTGTGTTCACCCCGTTCTCCTGGAACGTGGTCGACAGGCTCCCGACGTCGACGGTGTAGACGGAGCTGCCCGACGTGATCACGAAGTCACCGGCCACGCCCGATTTCCCACACGTGCTCGTGCCGTTCACCGACACGACCGGCCCCGAGACCTGCCGGACACGGGGTGGGACGACGGTCACCTGGGTGGCGCTGAACCCGTTGTGCCCCACCTCTCCCGTCACTCGGACCTGGGCCCCTACACAGACATTCGCGAACGACGGCGTGTTCACGCCCTTTTCCTTGAAGCTCGTCGACGGGACTTGCACCTCGACCGTGGTCGGGGTCCCCTCGTGGTCCAAGGAGAAGGTCCCGGGGTCGCCCGCCGTCCCGCACGCGCCGGACGCGGCGATGCCGTTCACCGCCGTCACCGCGCCCGAGACGTGTTGGGCCGGGGGTGGGATCACCACGACCTGGCTGGCGGTGACGACGTCGTCACTCGACACGGCCCCGACGGCCCGGACCCGGGCACCGACACAGACGTTCTCGAACGACGGCGTGGTCACGCCCCTCTCCTTGAAGATCGTGGACGGGACCGCCACCTCCACCGTGTACGAGGTGCTCTTCTGGTCCAAAGCGAAGGTGCCGGGGTCGCCCGCCGTCCCACACGCGCCGGGGGTGGCGCTGCCGTTCACCGCCGTCACCGCGCCCGAGACCAGGGGACGGGGCGGGATCACGACGACCACGGCCGCGGCTGACCACGTCATCGGAGGAGATCACACCCGTGGCGTTCGTCTTGGCGCCGACACAGACGTCCGCGAACGACGGCGCGCTCACCCCGTGCTCCTTGAAGACGGTGGACGGGACCGACACGTCGACGTCGTAGCTGGCGCTTCTCGCCGTCAGGACGAAGTCGCCGGCCTGATCCGCCGTCCCGCACGTGCCGGGGGCGGTGGTCCCGTTCACCGAAGCCACCGTGCCCGTCACCTGCCGGGCCCGGGGCGGGACCACCACGACCTCGGTGGCGGTCACGATGTCGTCGCTCGTCAGGGCGCCGAGGGCGTGCACGTGGTCGCCCGTGCACACGTTCCCGAACGACGGCGCGCTCACGTCCTTGTCCTTGAACGTCGTCGACGGGACCTCCACCTCGACCGTGAACGGGGTGCCCTGGCGGTTCAAGGAGAAGTCCCCGGGCGCGCCCGGCGTCCCGCACGCGCCCGCCGCGCTCGAGCCGTCGACCGACCCCACCGTCCCCGTGATCTGGTGGTGGCTCTGGACGCGGATCGTCACGGCGCCCGCCACCCCGCCACCGAGAGCGCTCCCCGTGACCACCGTGGCGAGGGCGGTGGCAGCCATGGCGATGGCGGCGACATCGGCCCTGCGCCGGCGCCTGCGGACTGCCACGTTTCCACCCCCGAGTCGTGTGAACTGGGCCTAGGCGAATTGGTCGCATTTCTGGGGTTCGTGATCTTCGGTGCGATCACCTGAGGCGCCTGGGTGATTCCACGTGCGACCGTCGTCCGCTGACCTCCACCCCGGGGGCGGGCTGGGAGGAGGCTGGGAGCGGCCTGGGGGAGGCGGGCGGTTTACCCGCCCTCGGTGGAACCCGGCGGGTTATCCGACCTCGGCGGCGGGGTCCATGGCCAGGCACGGTTTCGCCATGAGGTCCACCAGGTCGCCGAGCACGAAGACGTCGTAGCCCGACGCGTGCTCGATCAAGCGGTGCAACAGGTCGGCGGTGGCGCGCACGTCGTCGAGGGCGCGGTGCGAGGGCCGGTGCTCCAGGCGGAGGGCAGCCGCCAGCGTGCGCAGCTTGCAGTTGGGGACATCGGGCCGGACGAGCCGGCGCGCCAGTGCCAGGGTGTCGATCGTGGTGTTGCCGAGGGGCTCGTAGTGGTTGGCGACCAGCGCGGCGTCGAGGAACGACAGATCGAAGCGGACGTTGTGGCCGACGACCACCGAGCCGCGGACGAACTCCAGCAGCGACGGCAGCACGCTCGACACGTCGGGAGCACCGAGCACCATGTCGTCGGTGATCCCGGTCAGCAACGAGATGAGGGGCGGGACGCTGCATCCCGGGTCCACCAGCGACTGGAGCTCGCCCACGCACTCGCCGCCCTGGTACTTGGCGGCCGCGATCTCCGTCAGGGCCGACGTGGTGGGGGAGCCGCCCGTCGTCTCCACGTCGAGCACTGCGAACGACACGTCGAACAGCGGTGCCCCCAGGTCGAACCCCGGCTCGTCGTACCGGTCGACCCCGGACCCGACGACGTCGGGGTCGCGTGCCGTCGCCGAGCGACCCCGGCCCGCGCCCCGACCGGTGATGCCCACCCACCGAGCCCACCGCGACGGGGCGCCGATCGCCACGAGCGCATCGTAAGCACGCGGGTGTTCGCTGACGCGGACCGGGTGTGCGCGGCGCGGCCGGCCGGCGAGGCGGCGCCCCACGGACAGGGCGCGGCGGGACAGCGGTAGCGTGACCCCGTGACCCCGGCCCCGGAGCGGTACCGCTGTACGGCGTGCGGCAACCTGACACGGTTCGACGTCGTCACCGACCGCCGCGCCAAGGCGTTCCACCACTACAGCGTGGGGGGCGAATTGGCGGTGGAGGACGTGGAGGTGATCTCGGAGTCCGTGATCGAGATCAGCTGCCGGTGGTGCGGGCACGGGCGCGCCATCGAGGTCCTCACCGGCGACGCCGTCCTCGAGGCCGACGACCCGGCGCCGGCCGGCGCCGGCGAGCCCACGGCCTGAACCCGGGTTCTCGTCACGCCCCGGCCGGCTCGTCGCCGGGACCGAGCCGTCGTTACACCCCGGCGCGACGCTGTCATCGATGACAACGACGGGCGGGCCGGACCGAAGGGGCCTCACGTGACCGATGCCACGACCTCGAATACCTCGAATTCCACGTCGATCAGCATCAGCTGCGACGACTGCGAGCTCCAGGGCTCGAGCGCGTGCGAGGACTGCCTCGTGAGCTTCGTGCTCGGGCGCGAGCCCGATGACGCCGTCGTCGTCGACGTCGAGGAGGCGCGGGCCATGCGGATGCTGTCGCGGGCCGGGCTCGTGCCCCAGCTGCGCCATTCGGGCGTCGACCGGGACTGGGCCACCGCCTGAGGCCCCGCTCCCGCCTCCTCGCCGGCGGGCGGCGAGCGGCGATCATGCCAGCATGGGGCCGGTGGGAACGGCGGACATCGGGCGCGGGGGATGACCCACCTCCTCGTCACCAACGACTTCCCTCCCAAGGTCGGTGGCATCCAGGCCTACCTGTGGGAGCTGTGGCGTCGTCTCGACCCGTCGACGTTCGCGGTGTTGACGGCATCGTCGCATCCCGGGGCCGCTGCCTTCGACGCCGCGCAGAAAGGTCTCGGGTTCCGCATCGAGCGGGTGCCGGGCCGGGTGCTGTTGCCGACGCCGGCCACCGTCCGGCGCATCCGCACCTTGGCGGACGACGTGGGGGCGTCGCTGGTCGTGCTCGACCCGGCCCTGCCGCTGGGCCTGGCCGGGCCGTCGCTCGGCGACCTTCCCTACGCGGTGGTGCTGCACGGCGCCGAGGTCACCGTGCCGGGCCGCCTCCCCGGGTCGCGCCAGGCACTCGCCAGCGTGTTGGCCCGATCGGTGCTGGCGGTGTGTGCCGGTGGCTATCCCGCCACCGAGGCGAGACGCGTGGCCGGTGCCCGCATGCCGCCCGTGGTCGAGGTCCCGCCCGGTGTCGACGTCGACCGGCTCCGGCCCCTCACGGCCGCGGCCCGCCGCAAGGCGCGGTCCGAGCTGGGCTTGCCCCTCGACGGGCCCGTGGTGGTGAGCGTGAGCCGTCTCGTGCCGCGCAAGGGGATGGACGTGCTCATCGACGCCGCCGCGGCGCTGGTGCCGTCGTTCCCCGCCCTGACCGTCGTCATCGCCGGGTCCGGGCGTGACCGGGGCCGGCTCGACGCCCGGGTCAGAGCGAGCGGCGCGCCGGTGCGGATGGTCGGGGCCGTCCCCGACGACGAGCTGGCCCGTCTCTACGGCGTCGCCGACGTCTTCGTGATGGCGTGTCGCGACCGGTGGGCGGGCCTCGAGCAGGAGGGTTTCGGCATCGTCTTCCTGGAGGCGGCCGCCTGCGGCGTGCCCCAGGTGGCGGGGCGCAGCGGCGGCGCCGACGAGGCCGTCCTCCACGGCAAGACGGGCCTCGTCGTGGACGACCCTGCCGATCCCGGGCGGGTGGCCGGCGCCCTGCGCCGGCTGCTGGGCGACGAGGACCTGCGGCGGGCCATGGGGCGCGCCGCCCGGCGCCGGGCCCGGACAGGCTTCGCGTGGGACCTTCTCGCACATAGGCTGGCCGCGGCATTGCGCGACGTGGAAGGCTGAACGCCGCCCACCCCGCCCGAGGCCTGGTCGCGACAGGTGCCGCCGCGGCGGTGACCGACGAGAAAGAGGAGTGTTTGTGGCGGAACTGGCCACCGAGCGAATGGTCGTCACCGCCACGCCGGAGCAGTGCTTCGCCGTGGTGAGCGACATCGAGCGGTATCCGGAGTGGGCGGCCGATATCAAGCAGGTCGTCATCGAGCGGCGCGACGACGAGGGCCGGCCCCGCGAGGCCACCTTCCGGGCCGGGGCCTTCGGCCGTTCCACCAGCTACACCCTCTCCTACGATTTCTCGAAGGGCCCCCGCATCCTGGCCTGGAAGCAGACCGCCGGCGATCTCACGTCCAAGCTCGACGGGAGCTACCGCTTCGACGCGGCCGGCGACGGTGGCACCGAGGTCACCTATACCCTCGAGGTCGAGCTCCGGGTCCCTTTGCCGGGATTCATCAAGCGCCGGGCGCAGAGCCGCATCATGCACACCGCCCTCGAGGAGCTCAAGGCACGCGTCGAGTCCTCGCTCACGACGTGAGCGCGGGACCGCCGCCGACCACCGGGCAACCGCACAGGAGGTCGGCATGGCCGGCCAGGTGACGATCGGGATCGACATGGGCGGGACCAAGGTGCTCGGCCTGGCCGTCGACGACGAAGGTGTCGTGCTGGCCGAGGCGCGGGTGCCCACGCCCGGCCGCCGCACGGCGCGTCCCGAGCCGTATCCCGCCGCCGGCTCCCGCCACGACACCGGCCCCGCCCCGGACGGGTTCGAGGCTGTGATCGAGGCGCTGGCGTCGGTGACCGAGCAGTTGCGGGCGACCGTCGACGTCGAGGTGGCCTCGGTCGGCGTGGGGGCGCCCGGGCTCGTCGACAACACCGGGGTGCTGCGCTACGCGCCGAACCTGCCCGGTGGCAACGGGCTCGACATCGCCAGCCGTCTGTCGGCTCGACTCGGCGGCTTGCGCACCGTGGTCGACAACGACGCCACCTGCGCCACGGTGGCGGAGTGGGCCTTCGGCGCCGCCACCGGCGCCACCGACGCCGTGATGGTCACGCTCGGCACCGGCATCGGTGGCGGGGTCGTCGCCGGCGGCCGCGTCGTGCGGGGGGCGTCGGGCTTCGCGGGCGAGATCGGCCACATGGTGGTGGACCCGACGGGGCCGCCCTGTCCGTGCGGCAAGCGGGGCTGTTGGGAGCGGTTCGCCTCGGGGAGCGGGCTCGGGCGACTGGCCCGGGAGGCGGCCCAGGCCGGACGACTCGACGAGGTGGTGAGCCTCGCCGGCGGTGACGCCGGGTCGGTGAGGGGGGAGCACGTGACGATGGCGGCCAAGGCGGGTGATCCCGGTGCCCTGGGCGTGCTCGGTGAGCTCGGGTGGTGGCTCGCCCTCGGGCTCTCCAACCTGGCGCTGGTCCTCGACCCCGCCGTCATGGTCTACGGCGGCGGGCTGGTGGAGACGGTCACCCTCGTCCGCGCCAAGGTGCGCGCCGATTTCGACGGACTCCTCGAGGGCCGCCGCTCCCGGCCCGAGGTGGCGATCGAGCCCGCCGTGCTCGGGGAACGGGCCGGGGCCATCGGCGCCGCCCTGGTGGCGCGCGCCGGCGACCGCTACCGGGTCGACGTGGTCTGACGACGGCGCGGAGCTGACCTGAGCGCGGCGGGGGAGACGTAGTGCGGGTCGGGGTCACGCTCCCCACGTTCCGCGACGACGCCATGGCCATCGAGTTGGCCCGGGATGTCGAGCGACTCGGCCTCGACGGTGTCTTCGTGTTCGACCACCTGTGGCCGGTGGGCGCGCCCGAACGCCCCGCCCTGTCCTGCTTCCCCGTCCTCGGGGCGGTGGCGGCCTCGACGGGGCGGATCTCCCTCGGTCCCCTGGTGGCGCGCGTCGGGCTGGTGCCCGACGCCATCTTGGTGGCGGAGCTGCTGTCGCTCGAGGCGATGGCGCCGGGCCGGCTCATCGCCGGGCTCGGGACCGGCGACAGCAAGAGCGCGGCCGAGAACCTCGCCTTCGGGATTCCCTTCGATCCACCCGACACGCGCCGGGTGGCGCTGCGCGAGTGTGCCGCGCCATGCGCTCGCGGCGGGCATCCCGGTGTGGGTGGGGGGCGGCTCGACCGCCACCGTCGAGCTGGCCGTGGAGCTCGAAGCCGCCGTCAACCTGTGGGAGGGCCAGCCCGCGGCGGTGGCGGCCCTGCAGCCGCGCTGCGAGGTGACCTGGGCCGGCCCGGTGGCCCGAGCCGTGCCGGAGATCGTGCAGTGGCTCGAGGAAGTGGCCGGCGCCGGGGCGACATGGGCGGTGTGCGCGTGGCCCGATTCCATCGAGGCCGTGGCCGAGGCGGCCGCGTTGGTGCGCGACGCCTGAGCGGCACCGGCCCGGACGCGGCGCCAGACGCGGGCAGGACGGGGACTAACCTCTCGCGATGGAGTTCCGACGGATCAACGGCCTGCCCCCGTACGTCTTCGCGCACATCGAGGCGCTGAAGTTGGCGGCCCGTCGAGCCGGCCGCGACGTCGTCGACCTCGGATTCGGGAACCCGGACCTGCCCTCGCCCGACGCCGCGGTCGAGAAGCTCGCCGAAGCCGTCCACAATCCGAAGAACCACCGGTACTCGTCGAGCAAGGGCATCCCCAAGCTCCGCCAGGCCATCTCCTCGCTCTACCTGCGCCGGTTCGGCGTCGAGCTCGACCCCGAGACCGAGGTGGTGACCACGATCGGGGCCAAAGAAGGGCTCTCGCATCTCATGTGGGTGCTGCTGGGGCCGGGCGACAGCGCCCTCGTGCCGTCGCCGTCGTACCCCATCCATATCTACGCGCCGCTGTTCGCCGGGGCCGAGGTGCGCCAGGTGCGCTTGGAGCAGGCGACGGGCAGCGAGGGCCCGCCCGCGTCCGAGGCGTTCTTCGACAACCTCATGGAGTCGTGGGGATCGGCGTGGCCCAAGCCCCGCGTCATCGTCCTCTCCTTCCCCCACAACCCGACCACGGCGTGTGTCGACCTGGCCTGGATGCAACGCATCGTCGACTTCGCCCGCGAGCACGACATCGTCCTCGTCCACGACTTCGCCTACGCCGACATCTCCTTCGACGGCTACCGGCCGCCGTCGATCCTGGAGGTGCCGGGAGCCAAGGACGTCGCGGTCGAGCTGTACTCGCTCACCAAGTCGTTCTCGATGGCGGGGTGGCGCGTGGCCTTCCTGGTGGGGAACGCCGAGATCGTGGCCGCCCTGACCAAGCTCAAGAGCTATCTCGACTACGGCACCTTCCAGCCCATCCAGATCGCCGCCATCGTGGCCATGAACGAGGTGCCCGACTACCCGAAGTGGGTCAACGAGACCTACCAGGCCCGGCGCGACGCGCTGTGCGACGGGCTCAACCGCATCGGGTGGGACCTGACGCCCCCCAAGGGGACGATGTTCGTGTGGGCGCCCATCCCCGAGCCGTACCGCGAGATGGGATCGCTCGAATTCTCGTCGTTCTTGGTGTCCGAGGCCGAGGTGGCCACCTCACCGGGCGTCGGGTTCGGGCCCGGCGGGGACGGCCACGTGCGGTTCGCGCTCATCGAGAACGAGCAGCGCATCGGCCAGGCCGTGCGCAACCTGCGCCGGGCCCTCATCAAGCTGCACTGAGGCCGGGCGCGCCACCGGCGAGCTCAGCGCCCGAGGGCGGCCACCAATGCGTCGGGGTCTTCGAGGCTGAGCGTGAGCTCGCGGAGCCGGACGGGAATGCCCGTCCCCCATGCCCGCACATCGGGGTCGACGGTGATGACGACGAGCCCGGTGGTGGCGCCGTTCACGAGCCAGCGCCCTCTCCAGCCGTGCGCACCGATGCCGCCCACCGGCCCGCTCCGTGGCCGCACCGCGGTGATGTGGCTCACCGGGATGGCGGCGCGAAATGCCCAACCCATGCGCACGCGCAGCGTGCCGCCGTCGAGCTCGACGTGGCTGAGCCCCGGCCCCATCCCGAGGACCGACAGCAATACCTGCCACACGCCGTAGCGGAAGCGGAACGAAGCCGTCGCTGTCATGGGGTCGCCAGTGTGCCATGGGGTGCCCGGGGAACGGTTCGAGCCAGACCGTCGGGCATGATGGCGCCGTGAGCGATCCTTTCCGACGGGTGCAGAATCGGCCTGGCGGCCCTGGTGCTGGTCCTGGTGGCCGGCACGGTGGGCTACATGGTGCTGGGTTTCGGCTTTCTCGACGCCGTCTACCAGACCGTGGTCACCATCACCACGGTGGGATACGGATTCCCGCACCCCTTGCACCTGGCCGGGAAGGTGTTCACCATCTTCCTGATCCTCGGGGGCGTGGGCACCGCGCTCTATTCGTTCTCGGTCGTTCTCGAGCTGTTGATCGAGGGCCACATGCGGGACCTGGTGAGGAGGCGGAGCATGGAGCGCAACATCGCCCGCATGTCGGGGCACGTCGTGGTGTGCGGGTGGGGACGGGTGGGGCGCGAGGTGGCCCGGTTCCTTGCCGCCGCCGGGCGCACAGGTCGTGGTGGTGGACCGCGACGGCCCGCGCATGGAGGAGGTGTCGTTTCCGTGGGTCTCGGGGACGTGACCGACGACGCAGACCCTGATCCAAGCCGGGGTGGAGCGGGCCGAGACGTTGGTGGCGGCCCTCGACACCGACGCCGACAACCTCTACGTCACCTTGGCGGTCCGGTCCATGCGCCCCGACATGCAGATCATCGCCCGGGCCCGCAACGAGTCGTCGGAGCCCAAGCTGCTGCGCGCCGGGCGCCAATCGGGTGGTCAACCCCCAGCAGCTCGGCGGTGACCGCATGGCGGCGTTCGTCACCCAGCCCCATGTCGTCGACTTCGTGGACGTGGTCATGCACGACGGCACGCTCGAATTCCGGTTGGAGGAGCTGTCGGTGTCCGCCGGATCCCCCTTGACGGGCAACACGCTGCATGCCGTGCAGCTCCACGACCGGACCGGCGCGCTCGTCCTCGCCATCCGCCGTCCCGATGGCAGCTTCGCCACCAACCCGTCGTCCGAGGTCACCATCGAGGCGGGTGACATCCTCATCGGCGTGGGCACCGCCGCGCAGCTCGACGCGCTGGCGCGGTTCGCGGCGCAATAGCGCAATAGGAGGTCCAGGCGGACGGACCAGGAGGATTGCCCCCAGGACGGCTGCGGGTAACGACTCAGCCGGAGTTGCGACCGAGCCGGCGCTGGGCGGCGGCGGGGGAGAGGATGCCCTCCAGGCAGAAGGCCACCGGCCGCGTCACCGGCCTCGTCGGCGGGCCGGCCCTGCTCCAACACCAGCACTCGGGCCAGGCGGTCGGTCACGCCCAGGATGGCGTGGGCCAGCACGAGAGGGTCGTCGCGCCGGATCATGCTCGGCCGCGATGCCGGCCTTCACGTGGGGGAGGGCGTCGGCCACGGCCTGCTCCTCGCCCTGGCGGATGAGGGGCGCGAACCGTTCCTCGGTCCGGGCGAACTCGAGGAGGACGAAGAGGTGGCGGTTGGCGTCGAGCCACTGCCACCGATGCCCTGATGCCGGCCTCGATGCGGCGGACGGGATCGGGCTCGTCGGCGATGGCCTGGCGCTGGGTCCGGCGCAGGTCGCGTTGCGCGTCGGTGAGGATCTGGCGCAGGAGCTCTTCTTTGGAGGCGAAGTACCAGTAGAAGACGCCCTTGCCCACGCCGAGGCCGTCGACGATGTCGGTGACCGACGTGGGGTGGTATCCCTGGGAGGCGAACTGCCGGGCCGAGTAGTCGAGCAGCTCGAGCCGGCGCCGCTGTCCCCGAGCGGTCAACCGGCGTGCCATCGGCCAGAACGCTACCTGTGACGTCGAGTCGGGCAACGGGGTGCAGGCGGCGTGCATTTCACCGTCGCGACGCGGCGCGCTACCGTGGGGGCGTGGCCTACTGGGCGATGAAGGTCCTGCTCAGCCCCCTCTTCTACCTGATGTGGCGCATCAAGGTCGAGGGTCGGGAACACGTCCCCGCCACCGGGCCGGTGATCCTGGCCCCCAACCACGTGACGTTCCTCGATTCGATGTTCCTCCCGTTGGTGCTGCGCCGGCGCGTGACCTTCGTGGCCAAGGCGGAGTACTTCGACTCGTGGAAGACGGCGTGGTTCTTCCGGGCCGCGGGCCAGATCCCCATGCGGCGAGAGGGCGGCAGCGCGTCGGAGCGGGCGCTGGCGGCGGCCCGCGACGTGCTCAAGTCGGGGCGGGTGCTCGGGATCTATCCCGAAGGCACGCGCTCGCCCGACGGCCGGCTGTACCGGGGCCACACCGGCGCGGCGCGTCTCGCCCTCGGCTGTGGCGCGCCCGTCATCCCGGTGGGGTTGGTCGGGACGACCCTCGGTCCAACCGCCGGGGTCGAACCGGCCCCGGCCCTTCAAGAAGGTCACGGTGCGCTTCGGTGCCCCCGCTCGACCTGTCGCGCTTCGACGGTGACAGGCCGCCGGTGACCCCATGACGTTGCGGGCGGCCACCGACGAGCTGATGTTCGAGATCCGGAACCTGTCGGGCCAGGACTACGTCGACCGCTACGCCAAGCGCCACAACGTCGTGGGCGGTGCCGACGTCGCCCACGTACGGACGTCGACCAACGGTGACGGCCACGCTCCGGCTCCGGCCCCGTCCCGGACCCCCGAGCACGCCGGGGCGAGCTCCGAGCCCGCCGCCTGAGCGTTTCGTCTCGTCGTCCCGGGCTTTCCCGCCCCGGCCGTCCTCCCCTCGGCAGAGCGAAAGCCCAGGTGAGCGGGGTGCTGCGGCCGCGAACCGTCAATTCTGCCGATGCCACGAGCGGCCGGTGGTGGCTAAATTGGGAGTGCAGCGCATCCGCCATGTCGGGCGGGGCAGTTCGGACGATCCGGATCGATGGACCCAATGGAACGCGGCGGCACAGGTGGCGCCATCCCCGCAGCCGCGGCGCGCCCCGAGCCCGCCGGGCACGACGGTCGCGGATCGTGGACCGCCGGCCGCACCGTCAAGGTCGTCGTGGCGATCTTCATGATCGCGGCGGTCACGTTGGGCATCGCCAGCGCCGGTGGCGCCAAGGCCAAGCGCCACGGCCGGCAGTCCGGGACCATGATCGCCTCGACGGCCGTGTCGGCCCCCGGTGTCGACGGCACCGCCCATGTCATCAAGTACTGGTCGACGTCGGCCCGGAACCGACGGCAGTCGGTGACTGGGATCGTCTACGTCCCGTTCGGCACCCCGCCGGTCGGGGGATGGCCCGTGGTCAGCTACGCCCATCCCACCAACGGCATGGCCAACGGGTGCGCCCCGTCCCTGGACCCGTCGAACGACGTCCCGGCCATCAACGACATGCTCGACAGCGGTTGGGAGGTGACGGCGACGGACTATCAGGGCGAGGGGAACCAGCACCTCGCTCCCACGTCTCGGGGGCTGCAACCGCACGGCGTGAACATCGCCGAGGCCCACAACATCATTGACATCGTGCGGGCTGCATCCGACGTCCCCGGAGCCGACCCCAGCTCGAACTACGTCGTGTGGGGGCACTCGCAGGGTGGCGGCGCGTCGGTCTTCTCGCTGGAGCTCGCCGCCTCGTACGCGCCCGATCTGCATCTCCTCGGGGCGGTGGCCAGTGCGCCCTCGGTCGACCTCGCCGACGGCTTCTTCGGGGCGCCGACCGACGGCGCGTCGGCCTTCACGCTCATGTACGTGGCCGGCTACCACGCCGCCTACGGCAACAAGGTGCCGCTGTCGCTGTTGACCGCCACCGGCAGGAGGCTTTACTCCCAGCTCGGCGGGCAGTGCTACGACCAGACGGCGACGGCGGTCGGCCAGTACCGGGTCGACCAGGTTTTCACCACCACCACGGTGCCGCCGAATTTCCTCGCCGCCCTCAACGCCAACGACCCTCTCCGCTTGGTCACCCGCAGCGCATCGCCGTTGCTCGTCGTGCAGGGCCTCGACGACACGACCGACCCGCCCAACGAGACTCAGACCATGACCAACCACTTGTGTGATCTCGGGCAGGACGTCGTACAGTGGATGTACCCCGGCCTCGACCACAACTCGATCGTCACGGGCTCGGCCGGTGACGTCGTGCACTGGATCGCCGATCGCTTCGCGGGGCGACCCAACCCCGACTCCTACGGGCCGGGCGGGGCCCAGACCAGTAGCTGTCACTGATCCCGCTACCAGCCCACGGCGCCGTCGACCATCTCCCGGATGAGGTCGGCGTGGCCGTTGTGGCGGGCGTACTCCTCGACCATGTGGGTGTAGACTACCGCAGCGAGCACGGTCGGCCGTCTCGGGTCCCGGTGTCGTCGAGGGAGAACGGTGCCGCCGCCACCCGGCTGCGCTCGCATTCCTCGAGCCAGGTGGCCAGGTCGCTCTCCCAGTCGGCATCGTCGAGGGGGACGAGCTCACTGTCGTCGATGGTCGGGTCGTACCAGATCGGGGGCGCGTCCGGTTCGCTGAGCAGGGCCCGCCGGAACCAGCTGCGTTCCACCTCCCCCATGTGCCGCACCAGCCCGTGGAGCGACAGCTTCGAGGTGGGGATGGGCCTGGCCTTGCGATCGGCGTCGGAGATCCCTTCGCACTTGAGCAGCAACGTGGCGCGGTGGAACTCCAGCCATCCCTCGAGCATGGCCCGCTCCGTTGCGACGTAGGTCGGCTCGAGGCGACGGGGATCGGACAGGTCCTGCACCATGGGGCCACCTCCGGGTCAGACCGCCTGACCATCAAACCAGACGGGTGTGCTCGCCCCCGCCGTCATCCGGCCGCCTCCGGACGCGGCCGTCAGCCGAAGGTGAAGTCGTAGGCGTCCACGCCGGGGGAGACGGTGAGGACGAGGGTGGCGTTCTCGATGCTGGACGAGGACACGAGGGTGTAGAGCCGGGGGATGCCCGAGACGTCGATCGTCTGGGTGTGTGACCCCACCGTGGCCTTCACCGTGCCCGTCCCCCCGAGCACGAGGTACACGTGGTCCGCCGTGAAGGCGAGCTCGATCCGCGCGTTCGAGCCGGCCGTGATCTTCTCCGGGCCCACCGTCCAGGTCCCGGCGAAGGCCAGGGCGCCGGGCGGGAGCGAGCTCGGGAACTGGTACGCGGCGGGCTGGTTCTCGGAGATGGTAGTGCCGTCGAAGTTGGGCAACCCGTAGTCGTAGCCGAGATAGGACTCGGGGGTGAGAGGCGTGGTCGGTGTCCTGTCGGGGACGTCGGTGGGCGGGGGCAGCTTCACCTTGGCGTGGGCGTCGGTGAGCAGGGTCCGGATGAGCGACTCGGTCCCGCCGTAGTCGCCCTCGCCGAATTCAGCGTGGCGGACCTGCCCGGTGGCATCGATGAGGTACTCGGCCGGCCACGAGTTGTTCTGGTACGCGTCCCACGTCTTGTACCCGTTGTCCACGGCGATGGGATAGACGACGCCCAGCTGTTGGGCGGCCCGCGAGACGTTCGACACCACGTGCTCGAAGGCGAACTCCGGGGTGTGCACCCCCACGACCACGAACCCGTCGTTGTGGTAGCGGGCGTACCAGGACTCGACATGGGGCAGCGAACGCTGGCAGTTGATGCAGGAGTACGTCCAGAAGTCGACGAGGACGACCTTGCCCTTCAACGCCGCCAGGGAGAGAGGGCGGTCGCCCGGGGTGTTCAGCCATGTCGTGATGCCCGTGAAGTTGGGGGCGGCACCGCAGTCCTCGAGGGTCGCCAGCCCGGGCGCACAACTGCCGAGCTTCCCCGATTTCTTCGCGCCGGTCAGCGCCGCCAGTTGTTGTTTGGCGTAGGCGCCGCCCTCGAGGTTGTTCTGCAGGGCAGTCGTGTACCCGGGCACGACCCGTTGCAGGCCGTCGGTGACGTTGAAGGCGATCAGCAACGTCATGGTGAGCAGGACCACGCCACCGATCTGGCGGGCGAGGACGGCACGCGACCGGAAGGCCGAGACGCGCTCGGCCACCCGTTGGCCGGCGAGGGCGAAGATCAGCAGTGGCACCGAGGCCCCCAGGGCGAAGTCGACGGTGAGCACCACCGCGGGGAAGCCGACGCGATGGTGGGCGCTGACCACGGAGATGGCCGTCAGCACCGGGCCCGCGCAGGGAACGAAGAGCGCCCCCAGCCCGAGCCCGAGGACGAACCCTCCAGCGTTGCCGTTGGGCTGGCGCTGGGCGATGCGGGCGAAGGGGCGCTCGAGGAGATGGCCGAGGGGCGGGACGATGAGCCCGGCCGCGACCAGACCGAGCACCACGAGGCCGGCGTCGGTGAGGAAGTCCTGGGGGAGTCCGATGGCGCTCAGCAGCGACGACCCCACGAGGGTGACGACGCTGAAGCTCACGACGAGCCCGGCCACCACGGCGTAGGCACGGTAGCTGCGCGACGGCGGGCGCGACCGCGCCGGGCGCGCCGCGGTGGTGCTTGCCCTTGCGCGTCGGACCGCGACGCGCAGGCTGTCGCCCGAGCCCCGGGTCCCGGCCGGCGTGCGAGTGGGCACCGAGCCCGTTGTCTCGTCGGTCGGGCCTTCGGTCTCGGTGTCGCCGGTCGGGACCGTCGCACCGGCCACGAGGACGACAGGCAGGACCGGCAGGATGCACGGGGAGATGCCGGCGATCATCCCGGCCACGAACCCGATGCCATACAGCAGGAGCACGACCCGGCGTACCTCCCTCCGGGGCCCCGTCGGCGTCCGGCTCAGGCCATGGTACGAAGCAGCGCCCCGAAAACGACGTCGCGCCCTCCCGCCCGGCAGGGCGTGTCGATCTGACGATGACCGAGGCCGTGCTCAGTGTTGGGGGTTCAGCGCTCGGGTCGGGCCCACCCGAGGGACCGCTCGACGGCACGGCGCCAACCGTCATAGACGCGGTCCGCCGCCACCGCGGAGACCCGCGCCTCGAACTGGGCCTCGAGGGACCAGATCGACCCGAGGTCCTCGACCGACCCCCACACGCCCTCGGCCACCCCCGCCAAGGTGGCGGCCCCCAAGGCGGTGGTCTCGGTGGTGGTGGGTCGCGACACCGGGACCCGAAGCTGGTCGGCCTGGATCTGCAGCAGCAGGTCGAGGACCGCCGCTCCACCGTCGACGCGCAAGGCGGCGAGCTCGGTGCCGGCGTTCGTCATGGCGTCGACCACGTCGCGCACCTGGTACGCCATGGCCTCGATCACGGCCCGGGCGATGTGCGGCGCCCCGACCCCACGGGTGAGGCCGGTGATGGTGCCGCGCGCGTAGGGGTCCCACCACGGGCTGCCGAGCCCGGTGAAGGCGGGGACGACGAAGACGCCCTCGCTGTCTGCGACCTGTTCGGCGAGCGGCCCGATTGCCGCCGCCTCATCGATGAGCCCGAGCCCGTCGCGCAGCCACTGGATGGCGGCGCCGGTGACGAACACGGCTCCCTCGAGGGCGTAGGCGACCGGTGACGAGCCGCCATGCTCGCCCAGGTCCCACGCCACCGTGGTGAGCAGGCCCTCCGAAGGCGGCGGGCACCGCTCACCGACGTTGAGCAAGACGAAGCTTCCCGTCCCGTAGGTCACCTTGGCCATGCCCGGTGTCACACAGGCCTGGCCGAACAGGGCGGCCTGCTGGTCGCCGGCCACGCCGCTCACGGGGACGCCGGCGACCGTCGGCGCCGCGGCCCCGAGAGCGCCTCGCACCACCCCGAAGCGCCCGCACGAGGGGTGCACGTCGGCGAGCACCCGGCGAGGCACGCCGAAGATGGTGCACAGCTCGTCGGACCACGCCCGCTCGCGGATGTCGTAGAGCAACGTGCGCGAGGCGTTGGTGGCGTCGGTGGCGAGGACGCCCGCCGTCGGGGCCGCCGGTGAGGTTCCAGATGAGCCAGGCGTCGACGGTCGCCAGCACGAGATCGTCGCTGACCTCGACCCCGCCCGGGCCGAGGAGCCACTCCATCTTCGTGGCCGAGAAGTAGGGGTCGAGGACGAGCCCGGTCCGCTCCCGCACGACGGGGAGATGCCCCTCGGCGCGCAGCTGGTCGCAGCGCTCGGCGGTGCGCCGGTCCTGCCACACGATGGCCCGGTGCAGGGGGCGGCCCGAGGCCCGGTCCCAGGCGACCACCGTCTCGCGCTGGTTGGTGATCCCGATGGCGGCCACGGTGTCGCCCGCGTCGTGACGGCGGCCGGCCACCTCGGCGACGGTGTCGACCACGGCATCCCAGATCTCGACGGGGTCGTGCTCGACCCATCCGGGCCGGGGGTAGTGCTGGGTGAGCTCGCGGTACGAGACGTCGACGACGGCCCCCGGACTCGTCCACGGCGAGGGCCCGGACACCGGTCGTCCCCGCATCGATGGCGATCACGCAGGCCACGGCGGCGACCCTATCAGGGCGGCCCAGGCACGGCCCCGTGGGGGCCCGAGCGGCCCCCGGCGGGGGCCCGGGTGCAAACCTTCGCGAACGGGTCGCGACCAGGGCTGACGCCGGATGGAACCCATTGACACCCTCGTAACTACAGTGCTGTAATGGCCACTGCATCTGGGGGCTACCTCAGGGGAGACCACAACATCTTGTGGTCGGGGGGAGATCAGGGCTGGGGAGCCCTGCCGTCTCCTGAGGCTCGGCCCCTACGCTGGGAACCAAGGAAAGGGTGGAACAACGATCATGGCAATCGCCCCGCAGCGGACCGCTATCGGCATTCGGCGGCACTTCACCACCGAAGGGGTCCACCCCTACGACGAGCTCGCATGGGACCGGCGCGATTCGCGCATCACCGACTACCGCGACGGCAGCGTCGCCTTCGAGCAGCTCGAGGTCGAGGTCCCTGCCACGTGGAGCCTGAACGCCACCAACATCCTGGCCCAGAAGTACTTCCGCGGCACCCCGGGCACCCCCGAGCGCGAGACCTCGCTGAAGCAGGTGGCCGACCGGGTGGTGGACACCATCACCGCCTGGGGCATCAAGGACGGCTACTTCGAGGACGACGCCGAGGCCCAGACCTTCAGCGATGAGCTCAAGCACATCATCGTGAACCAGCGCGCCGCCTTCAACTCCCCGGTGTGGTTCAACATCGGCGTCAAGGGCGTGCCGCAGCAGGCGAGCGCGTGCCAGCCGTACCACGCTCTGGTGAGCACCCCCGACGGTCTCGTGCCCATCGGTCGGCTCGTCGAGGAGAACGCCGTCGGGACGAAGGTCTTCGATGCATTCGGATTGACGCGCATCGTGGCCGTCAAGCACAACGGGAAGAAGAAGGTCCTGCGCATCGTCACCAAGGCGGGACACGAGCTCGAGGTCACCGCTGACCACCTGGTGTGGAGAGAGCAGTGACGAGCGATACGGCAGCTTCGTCCCGGCCGGCGAGCTGCGTCCCGGTGACACTCTGCAGTGGTGCCGTGTCGACTCCTTCGGTACCGAGGCGAGACCTGCTGCTCGAAGAGTCACAGTCACCAGGTCGACGAAGGCTCCAGATCGACCGTGTCGAAGAACTCGAGAGAGATGGACGTCTACGACATCCAGACCGAGAGCGGCGAGTACCTGAGCTCGGCCTTCGGGTGCACAACTGCTTCATCCTCGCCGTCGAGGACTCGATGGACTCGATCCTCAACTGGTACCGAGAAGAAGGGATCATCTTCAAGGGTGGCTCGGGGGCCGGCGTCAACCTGTCGGGCATCCGGGCCTCGGTCGAGAGGCTCCAGGGCGGTGGGACGGCATCGGGCCCGGTGTCGTTCATGCGTGGCGCCGATGCGTCGGCCGGCACGATCAAGTCGGGTGGGAAGACCCGTCGGGCCGCCAAGATGGTCATCCTCAACGACGACCACCCCGACATCGAGGACTTCATCTGGTGCAAGGCGCTCGAGGAGCGCAAGGCGCGAGTCCTCCGCGACGGTGGGTTCGACATGGACCTCGACGGATCCGACTCGTTCTCGATCCAGTACCAGAACGCCAACAACTCCGTGCGGGTGACCGACGAGTTCATGCAGGCCGTCCTCGACGACGCCGAATGGGCACTCACCGCCCGCAACGACGGTTCGACGGTGCGTACCGTCAGGGCACGCGACCTGTTCCGGCAGATCGCCCACGCCGCCTGGGAGTGCGCGGACCCCGGGATGCAGTTCGACACCACCATCAACCGTTGGCACACCGCCCCCAACGCCGGCCGGATCAACGGAAGTAACCCTTGCTGCGAATACATGCACCTCGACAACAGCGCCTGCAATCTGGCGTCGATCAACCTGCTCAAGTACCTGCGTGAGGACGACAGTTTCGACACCGAAAGCTTCAACGCCACGGTGGACGTCGTGTTCACGGCCCAGGAGATCCTCGTCGGCAACGCCGACTACCCGACGGAGAAGATCGCCGAGAACTCCCGGCGGTACCGCGAGCTCGGACTCGGGTACTGCCAACCTCGGTGCGCCTTCTCATGGCCCAGGGCCTGCCCTACGACTCGGACGAGGGCCGCGCCTGGGCCGCGTCGATCACCGCCCTCATGACGGGACACGCCTACGCCGTCTCCGCCCGCACCGCCTCCCGGATGGGCCCCTTCGCCGGGTTCCACGCCGATCGCGACGCGATGCTCAACGTGCTGCAGATGCACCGGGCCGAGGTCGCCAAGATCGACGAGGAGCTCGTGCCCATGGAGCTGCTCTCGGCCGCCCAGGAGGCTTGGGACGATGCCGTCGAGCTCGGCGAGCAGTTCGGGGTGCGCAACTCCCAGGCCAGTGTCCTGGCCCCGACCGGGACCATCGCGCTGATGCTCGACTGCGACACCACCGGTGTCGAGCCCGACCTCGGTCTGGTGAAGACCAAGAAGCTCGTCGGTGGCGGGACGATGTCCATCGTCAACCAGACGGTCCCCCGGGCGCTGGCCAGGCTCGGCTACATGCCCGAGCAGGTCGACGACATCATCTCCTACATCGACGAGCACAAGTCGATCGTGGGTGCGCCGCACTTGGTGGCGGAGCACATGGCGGTGTTCGCCTGCTCGATGGGGGACAACACGATCCACTACACCGGGCACGTCCGGATGATGGGGGCGGTCCAACCGTTCATCAGCGGCGCCATCAGCAAGTGCGTGGTGGGAGACACCCTCCTCGCCACGACCGACGGCCTCATCCGCATCGGCGGCCTGCACGAAGGCGAGAGCCCGGACAGTTTCCGTGACGAGATCATCGCGGTGGCGTCGATCGGCGGCATCCAGAAGACCGATGCCTTCTACTACGGCGGTGTTCGACCCGTGCGTCGCGTCGTCCTGCGGTCGGGCCATACCGTCACGGGTACCCCGAACCACCGGGTCCTCACCGCCGGGTCTTCCGGCCTCGACTGGAAGCGACTCGACGAGACCGAGCCCGGGGACTACGTCGCCGCCAAGTATGGCGACGAACTGTGGTCGGAACTCGGCGCCCGGTTCGACGATTTCACCCCGACGTCGTCGTACGGCTCGCAGAAGAAGGTGCGGATCCCCGACGAGATGACCGAGCCGCTGGGCTTCTTCCTCGGTGCCTACGCGTCAGAGGGTCACACGTCGCGGTCCACCTGGACCATCGTGATCACCAACTCCGAGGATGCCGTCCTCGAGGAGATCGCCGAAGCGGCTCGCCAGTGCTTCGACGTCGAGGCCAAGATCCGCCGGCCGGTCGACCGTTGCCCGAGCGTCGAGATCTCGTCCAAGACGATCGTCGAATTCCTCGAGTACCTGGGATGCGGCGGGCGCGCCTCGTCCAAGCGGATCCCCGATGCCGTGCTCCGTTCCCCGAGGGAGGTCGTGCTCTCGTTCCTCCAGGGCCTCGCCCTCGATGCCTACACCCACGGCTCGACGACCACGGCGAAGTGGGCGATCTGCCTCGATGCGCCCAAACTCCTCGACGACCTGCAGGCCGTCCTGACGAACCTGGGGGTCGTCCACGGCCGCACCAGCAAGTTCAATCCCAAGTATGGCAAGACCTACGACGAGGTCTACGCCGTCGGTGTCCACGCCAAGAGGATGGTCGAGCTCGCCCCGTTCCTCGAGGCACACAAGTCGGAGGCGGCGGCCCGCTTGGCGGCCGGCGTCACGAGGACGACCCACAACGCCGCCGACGTGATACCGGGGATCACGCCCGCGGAGCTCTACGCGTTGGTCCCCTACGGGCGCAACGAGCTCGGCGCCCGGCTGCGGACCGAGTTCAGCTTCCTGGCTGATCGCCGGACGAAGCACGTGAGCCGGGGGACAGTCGAGCGCGTGGGCCGCCTCGAGGGCGTATCCCTCCCCGAGTGGCTCCAGCAGGTGCTCGACGACAAGCTCCACTTCAGTCCGGTCGAGTCCGTCGAGGACGCCGGCGAGCGAGAGGTGTTCGACGTCTCGGTCCCCTACACGCACGCCTTCGTCGCCAACGGGATCGTGAACCACAACACCGTCAACCTCCCTGAGGACGTCTCCGTCGAGGACGTCGAGCAGCTGCATCTCGACGCCTGGCGACTGGGGATCAAGGCGGTGGCCATCTACCGCGACAACTGCAAGGTCGGCCAGCCCCTGTCCACCACCAAGAAGGCCGGTGTGGGGGAGGGCGGCGACTTCGCCCCGCCGGGGTCCGAGGCCGAAGCCCGCGACCGCGCCGCGGCGGCGAAGATCGCCGAGCTCGAAGCGGCGCTGGCCCAATCGCAGAACCGGTCGCGCGACACCGTGGTGGTGGGAGCGGTACGAGAGCGCCTGCCACGGCGCCGCAAGTCGAGCACGTTCGCCTTCCGGGTTGCCGACTGCGAGGGGTACGTGACCGTTGGTGAGTACGACGACGGCCGGCCCGGCGAAGTGTTCATGAAGGTCTCCAAGCAGGGCTCGACCCTGGCGGGGATCATGGACGCCTTCTCGATCTCGGTCAGCCTGGGTCTCCAGCACGGCGTCCCGCTCGCCACCTACGTCCGCAAGTACACGAGCATGCGATTCGAGCCGGCGGGGATCACCGACGACCCGGACCTGCGCATCGCCACGAGCCTGGTGGACTACATCTTCCGGCGGTTGGCGGTCGACTACCTGCCGCTCAACGAGCGCGAGGAGCTCGGCGTGCTGTCGACGGGGGAGCGCATGCAGCCCACCCTGCCCGGTGTGGAGGAAGCCGCCACACCCGAGCAGGACCTCATCGAGGATTCCGGGGTCAGCTCCGTCCCGCCCTCCGGGCTCGACCGGGCCCCGACAACGGCTCAGGCGACCTCGGGCTCGGGCTCGGCCTCGGCGCGAGCAGAGCAGAGCAACGCACCTCTCTGCTACCAGTGCGGCATGGTGATGCAGCGGGCCGGCTCGTGCTATCTCTGCACCAGCTGCGGAACGACGAGCGGCTGTTCCTAATGTGAAGGCTCCGCACGCCGGGAGCGGGAAGGGACACGGGTTCAACGAGCCGAGGTCCAGTACGATTTCTTGAAGGACCCGGTATGGGAGCCGGGACCAAGAGCGAGCATCGGGCCGGGCGGTGGCCGTGGACGAGGGTGACAAGCGTTCGCAGTCTTTGACGGCGGGCCATCAGGAGCTCACCAAGAAGCGCATCCGTCGGGCCGCCATGGCCGCGGTCGCCGAGCACGGCTTCGATGCCACCGTGGATCAGATCGCAGAGCTCTCGGGGGTGAGCCCCCGCACCATCTTCCGGCACTACGGCAGCCATGACCGGTTGATCGCGGAGACAGTCCGGGACATGTTCGAGGAGTGTGGCCGCTACCCCGACGTGGGCTCACCCCGCGACGTCGACGACCTCGCCGCCTGGATCGACAGCTTGCCGCAACGGGTGACCGACGTTGACCGTTGGCTCGAGGCCCTGGCCGTCACCATCCACACCCGAATGGCCGAAGTGTTCGGCAGCGCCTTCTGGGACATCTACGCACCGCCTCGGCCCGGGTCGGAGGTCCTTGCCGAGGTGGCCGAGCTCTGCCGGGGTTATCGGCTACGCGGCATGCAGTACATGGCCGCCCTGGCCTGGCGCTCGGCCGGCGGCGCCGGGGAGCCCCCCGAGGACGTGACACTGGCGTTCGCCTTGCACCTTTCGGCCCACACCACGCAGGCGCTCATGGCCGATTTCGGGTGCTCACCGACGCAAGTCGGGCTCCTGTGTGCTCGCATACTCCAGGGCGTCCTCCACCAAGCGGTGGCCGCCGCCGCTGAGGGGTCCGATCAGCCCGGAGCGCAAGAGCCGGGGACGAAGGCCTACTGACCGGGCTCTTCGTCGCCGCGGTGGCCAGTGGGGCGATGCTGGCGGCTCGGGGTCAGTGGCTGTGGTGACCCGACGAGTGACTGGTCGAGTGTCCCTTCTCCGCTGCACCGAATCCGAGGCCGAAGCCATGATCATTGGTGGGGTGTCCGAAGGGGTGCACGCCGTTGACGCCGTTCGGAGGGCCGTGTGGCCCTGACTTCACGGCGGGCCCCGAGAAGTCGTGCAGCGGGGGTGGCGTCCTCCCCACAATGACGAAGACTGCGGTGGCCGTGACGGTGCCGCTCGAGATGGCGCCGATCGCCCCCACCTTCTCGCCGACACACAAAGTTGCGAACGACGGCATGGTCACCCCGTGCGGGCCGAATTTCGTCGTGGTGCTCACGTCCACGGTGTCGGTGGTGCCGTGGATGTCGCTGAGCGTGAAGGCGCCGGCGGTGTCGGCGACCCCACACGCCCCCGCCCCGCTGGATCCGTTGACCGATGCCACGGTCCCGAACACCCCTGTCGGCACTACCGGGTGGTGTCGACCGTGGTGGCGGTCGCCCGGCGAGTGTCCGGCCGAGGCCCGCAAGGTCGTCGCCGATGCCGCACCCCCCGAGAGGAGTGCGACCGCCAACGCCACGCCAGTGAGGCCCTTTGCCATACGCCTGGTCTCGAACATCCAACACCCCCGATTCGAGCCATTGAGGTTCCCGATCGATTCTTTACCGCACTGCGTGGGTTTGTAAACACGAATCGTGACAAATTGGGCTCCAGGCCCAGGTCACGGGGTCACCCACTCCCCGACCTACCCGCTCGGGAAGCACCCGAGGCTGGCTCCGAACAGGCGCCGCCCGACGGGGCGGCCGTGTCACGCCTGGGCGTGAATGGGCAGGTACTCGAAGCGGCGGGTGAAGGGTCCGGGCGCGTAGCGGCCGGCACCGCCGTCGGCCACGAAATCGGGCATGGCCCGGAGCAACTCCTCGATGACGACGCGCCCCTCGAGCCGAGCCGCGGCGGCCCCCAGGCAATGGTGCGGACCCGAGCTGAACGCCAGGGTGCGCGCCATCGTCCGGGTGACATCCAGCGTGTCCGCATCGGGCCCGAACTCGCGGGGGTCGCGGTTGGCCGAGGCGAACAGGAGATGGACCTTGACGGCGGCCGGGACGATGACAGGGCGCTCCGGGGGGCCCAGCGTCACCTCTGCGGTGGTCGTGCGCGAGAGGCCCTGCACGGGCGAGAGGAAGCGGAGAAGCTCTTCCACGGCCCCCGGTACCCGTCCTGGCTCCGAGGCCAGGAGCCGACGCTGCTCCGGATGCTCGCTCAAGAGCGCGGCGGTGCCCCCGATGAGCCCGGCCGCGGTGTCGTTGCCCCCGGCCACCATCACGAAGCAGAACCCGAGGATCTCTTCGATGCTGACCGGACGGTCGTCGACCTCGGACTCGAGCAGCACCGAGATCATGTCGACGCCGGAGCCCCCCTTCTTGGCCGCGGCGAGCTCGGTGAAATACCCGTAGAGCTCGCCCACGGCCCGGCCGGCCGAGAGCACGTTGCCACTGGCGTTGGCCTGCACGATGGCGCTGCTCCAGGTGCCGAAGGCGGCGCGATCGCTGTCGGGGACGCCGAGATAGTCGGCCACGACGAACGACGGCAGGGGAGCGGCGACCTCGGCGACGAAATCGGCTTCACCCATCTCGGCCACGCGCTCCATGCGAGCCCTCGTGAAGGCCCGCACGGCGCCCTCGCGCTCGGACACCGCTCTCGGGGTGAACATGGCGTTGACCAAACGGCGGAAGAGGGTGTGACGGGGCCGGTCCATCATCACCAGCGTCGGCATGAGCCCCAGTTTCGTGATCTCGTCCTCTTCGAAGGTGAGGCCGTGGGCGGAGGAGAACGTGGTGGTGTCGCACGTCGCCGCCATCACGTCCCTGAATCGCGACAGGACCCAGAATCCCCGCTTCGCCACGAAGTGGACAGGGTCTTCGTCGCGCAGGCGCGCGTACGTCGGGTACGGGTCGCGCCACAGCTCGGGATCGAGGGGGTCGTAACCAAGGGTCTCGGTCGCCATCGTGGTCCCTCGTCTCGCCCGGCGACTACCGCAGGCGCCCGACGGTGCCGGCAGGGCTCTCGGGTGCGATCCCGGGATGGAGAGCCGACGCCAGGATCTCGACCCCGTCGACGAGACGCGGCCCGGGGCGGGAGAAATAGGAACTGGCATCGACGGCGAAGAACGCCGCGTCGGCGATCTCGGGACGATCGAGGAGTGCGCCCGCCTCTGCAGTCGCGCCGTCGAGGTCGTACCCGCAGGGCATGAACACCACGACCTGGGGCGAGGCCGACACGATCTGGTCCCAGGACACCCGCACCGACGGTGTCCCGGGGCTGGCGAGGACCGGCTCGCCCCCGGCCAGCTCGATCATCTCGGGCACCCAGTGCCCACCGTTGAAGGGGGGATCGGACCATTCCAGGGCGAAGGTGCGGGGTCGCTCCCTCCCCGCCACCGCCTCCGACACCGCTCGGAGCCTGTCGCGCAGGCCGGCGACGAGATCGGTGGCGGTGCGCTCGGTGCCGGTGACCGTGCCGACGCGGAGGACGCAGTCGAGCACCTCGCCGAGCGAGCTCGGATCCATCGAGAGGACCTCGGCGCGACACCCCAGGAGCTCGAGGGCATCGTTGACGTGCCCGGAGGGCACCGCACACACCGCACAGAGATCCTGGGTGAGCACGAGATCGGGTCGGAGCTCTCGTACCGCGTCGTTGTCGAGTCGGTAGATCGGCTCGCCGCCGTCGATGCTGGCGCTCACCAACCGATCGACCTCGGCCGGGTCGGCGGCGGGCGGCAGCGACGAGAACGACACCGACCGCTTGGCGCGAGCGGCGGGGGGCCAGTCACATTCGTGGGTCACCCCGACGAGGTCGTCCTCGAGGCCGAGGGCGTAGACGATCTCGGTGGCCGAGGGCAGCAGGGACAGGATGCGCATGGCCGCGATCGTGGCCTACTTCGACCCGCGGCGCTAGTAGGGAGCGCGGCCCGAACGAGGTCGGTGCCCCACCAGAGCCACGAGGCCGACTGGCAGCTCCTCGCTCCCGAACGAGGACCCGATCGAGGCGTCGATGCCGTGCTCGGCCAGGAGCCCGGGCAGGCGCGACGTGTCGACCAGGACGTTCTCGTGCCGCTCGTCGTCGCGCCGCCACGAGTCGTCGGGGTTCTTGACGAACGTCGTCATCTCGCGCACGAAGCAGTTCGGGGCTGGGGTCGAGAATTCGGTGACGAGCACCCACTGGTCATGGCGGCGTGCCTGGGCGGGCGCGTGCCGTCGGGCGTGCCCGTAGGCCAGGTCGCACAGGTCGATGGCGAGCACGCCGCCGGGCGCAAGGGCGCCGGCCAGCGCCACGAGGGCCCGGTCGACGCCGGCCTCGTCGTCGAGGTAGCTCAGGACATGACCCACCGACACGATGGCATCGGCCTCGGGAATCGGCTCATCGGGGAGCCGCAGCCCGCGGATGTCGGCTCCCGGGGCGTGCCGGCGCGCCAGGTCGAGCATGGCGGGGGAGGCGTCGGTGGCGACCACCCGGTGTCCGGCCTCGACGAGGTGGTGGGTGAGCTGACCACTCCCGCACCCGATCTCGACCACGAGCCCGTCACGGTCACGAACGGAGGTCAGAAGGTCGATGATGCCCGGCGCACAGGCGTCGGCGTGGAATCCGAACCCGAGGTGATGGATCAGGGCGAGATCGGCGCGGTAGTACGGGTCGCGGCCCGATGGCGTGTCCATGTCCCAGTATGTCCCGGTGCCGCCGAGCCGAGCACCGTGACACGTCTCTCAGGGCCGGGGGCGTCCTTCCAGCGTGACGATCTCGGCGACGTGCTTCTTCAGCTGCTCGCGGCCCATGTCGAGCAGCGACGAGGGCCGGCCGCGGCCGCGCCTGTGGGACGCAGGGGCCTCGGACTGCACGGCGTCACCCAACGCGTCCGCCAGCGTCTGGATCAAGGCGGGAGCCTGTTCGACGGGGAGACGGAACGTCGCCCGGCACATCGAACCGTGCCAGAGGCTGATGATGACGATCCCCTCATCGGGGTGCCAGGAGACCTCCATCCGTCGCCCGTCGTCCCGCGCGTCGCCGAACCACTGGCGACGGATTCCATCCGAGCGGCGCATCAACACCGTTCCCATCATGGACCCTCGAACCGATGGGGGGCCAGAGGGATGGCCGTTGCAAATGGGTTACAAAACGCCCCATCGCCAGCCCGATCCCGCTGGCCTCGCTCCGGAACGATGGGGGATTCAGCCGTAGGAGCCGGACCAGACGTATCCTCGGCTCTGGAGTCGCTGCGTCCACTCTTCACCGCACGGTCCCCTCGGGAGGCGGAGCAATGAACCGGAACAACGACCGTCGTGCCACGCTCGGTCGCCGCCACCGTGCGGCAGTCACCGGCGTCGCCCTCGTAGTGAGCAGTGTTGGGCTCACCTGCTGCGGGGTCGTGAACGCGGCCAGAAAGATCGAGCACGATGTGAAGGGCAACAAGGCCACCATCGACACCTTCACCAATCAGATCAAGTCGAGTGAAGGGACGACGTTCGAGGCGACCTACGTGACCACGGGCGGCGCGCCCGCCACCATCGTGTACGCAGTGCAGCCACCGAAGGGCCTCACCTTTGTGGACACACCGGCCGGCACCAGTACCAGTACCGTCGACGTCATCGTGAATTCCTCCGGTGAGTACTCGTGCACGCCGGCCGCGGAAGGGTCGGGACCGAGGTGCCAAAAGCTCGGCACCGCCGGTGCCGCCGCCGAGAACCAGATCTTCGGCTTCTACACGCCGTCACACTGGACGACGTTCCTGAAGGACTTTTCGCTGGCGGCCGGCATCGCCGGTGACAAGGTCACGTCGTCGACGATGGCGGTGAACGGGTTCAGCATGCAGTGCGTCGATTTCAATGCTCCGGGCGTCCCGGGGACGAGCACGATCTGCACGACGACCCAGGGCATCCTCGGATACGTCAAGGTGGCCGCCGATTCGACCAGCTTCGAGATCAAGAGCTACTCGGCGACGCCGCCCGCATCGCTCTTCCAATTGCCGGCCGGTGCCACCATCACGACCATTCCCACGACCTCGACGACGTCCTGAGGCAGCACATCGACGACGGTCGGTATCTTCGGCTCAATCGAAAGTGGGCTTTCGGTCCCGGGTCCGCTTCAACTCGAAGAATCCGTCGGTTGCGGTCACGGCCAGCACACCGTCCCACAGACGGCCAGCGGCTTCGCCCCGAGGGATCGGCGTCACGACGGGCCCGAAGAAAGCGTTGCCCTCGACACTGATGATCGGCGTGCCGACGTCGAGCCCGACCAGGTCCATGCCGGCCTGGTGTGAGGCCTTGATGGCCTCGTCGAAATCGGTTCGGAGGGCGGCATCGAGGACCGAAGGGGGTAAGCCCAACTCGTCGACCGCCTCGGCCAATGCGGTGGCGTCCCGGCGCTGCTCGACGTGAAACCGAGTGCCCAGGGCGGTGTAGATGGGGAGCAGGATCTCCTCTCCCCGCTCGGCCGCTGCTGCGGCGCAGATCCGGATCGGGCCCCAGGCCTGCTCCATCCGCTCCCGATACTGGTCGCTCAGCCCCTCGCCCTCGTGCTGGACCAGGTTGAGGTACGCGAGGGACATCACGTGCCAGCGCGTCCGGACGGGCCTGACCTGCTCCACCTCGAGCATCCACCGCGACGTGATCCACGCCCACGGGCACAACGGGTCGAACCAGAAATCGGCGTACACAGAAGATTCGCTCATCCCCTCGTGAAACACCGCCGACGCCGAGGGTGTTCCCTCCCGGGCGTCCCGTCCCCCGGAAGAGCCGGGCCCTCTCGGTTCGAGGCCGGCGGTCGGGGCTGGGCCTCGGGGTTAGGCGTCGGAACTTCGGTGACCGTGCCATGGAGACTCCTCTCCCTCGTGTCTCCCTCGTGCTCGTGCTGGCGCTGTTCTCGTGCTCAACCGGCGAATTGCCTCGTCTATCCTGGCAGCGTGCCCGACGTCGAAGTGTTCGTGGACCCGAGCTGTCCTTGGGCCTGGGTCACATCCCGGTGGGTCGACGAGATCGCGCCGCGGCGAGACCTGGTGGTGACGTGGCGCTCCTACTGCCTCGAGATCCGCGACGACTATGGCGTGGCACCCACGGTGCCGGAACACTTCCGCCAGGCCGCGCTGGCGGGCCACGCCGTCTCGCATCGGATGCTGCGCATCTTCGAGGCCGCTCGGGCCAGCGCCGGTGAGCCCGCCGTGGACGCACTCTTCGCCGCGTGGGGTTCTCGGTTCTTCGGGAAGGAGCGCCTCTCGGCAGACGAATTGTTGGAGGCGTGCGTGACGGCCAGTGGGCTCCCTGCTGACCTCGTGGCCGCGGCGGACGACGACAAGTGGGACACCCCGATCATCGAGGCCATGGAGGTCGCCTATACCTTCGGCGGCCCCAAGACCCAGACGCCGACGATCGTCGTGCGGGCCGATCCGCCCTACGGATTCAAGGGACCGGTGATGGCGCCGGCTCCCACCGGGGACGCCGCCGTCCGTCTCTGGGACGCCGTGCAGGTCATCGCGGCCGAGCCAGGGTTCTTCGAGATCACACGGCCACGCGCCAACCCACCCATACCGCCCGCGTCGGGCTGAGTACTCCTCGCATCCCAGGCCGTTCCGACGGCCTCAGCGGGCCGCCGACGTCCAGGCGGGATCCGAGGCTCCGAGGACCCGGGTCGTGCCGCTGACGGTCGCCGTCACCACCAGGGCGATGGCGAGGGGGTACACGATCTGCCCGTGCACGATGAGCAGGGCCCCGACGACGGCGCCGACGAACATGGCGATCACCGTGAGACCGCGTCGTCCCGCTCGGGCCCCGCTCCTCTCCCCGAAAGCGCTGTCGGCGGTCATCCCCGTGATCGTCATCGTGAGGACCGTCGTGGTCAGGTCGGGGACGGCGAGTTTGCGGGCGGCGGCGTTCTGGATGCCCATCGAGATGCCGAGCACCACGATCAGGCCATAGCGAAACCCCGTTGTCACCGGTGTGCCACGCAACGCGGCCAGGACGACGGACACGGCGATGAACGACGCCTGGATGGTCGTGGACGTGCTCAAGTAGCGTCCCCGGTGTGGTGCCAGGCGGGAGCTCACCCGGCCCCCGATCACCGCACCGAGGCCGAATGCGCACAGAGCCGCCAGCGACGCGGGTATCGAGAATCCCGGTGCGCCGACCAGCGCAAAAGCCAGGAAGACGACGTTGCCGGTCATGTTGGCCACGAACACATGGCCGAGCACCAGATAGCTGAAGGAATCGACCAGACCGGTGACCACGGTCAGGGAGAGGAGCAGTGGCGGGAGCGGGCCGAAGGCAGCGTCCCGAGCTGGAAAAACCGTCTCTTTTACCTCGGAGAGGAACGTGTTCACGAGCGCCATCCCTGCCGTCGTGCCGTTGCCGTTTCCGGCGTTGCGCTGCAATGCTATTGAGTCGGCGTGGGCGCCACCGAGGAACGGGGGGGTCCTGCCATCGACGGTAACGTGGTCCCAAGCCCTTCACCCGACGGCGGCGTCGCCCGGCGGGCGTACCCATGGCTTCGAACCCGATGTTGCAAATGGCGCCCGAAGGGGACCGCGTGGCCGCAATCGCCGTCGAGCATCTGAGCAAGCGCTACGGCGAGGTCGACGCTGTCCACGACGTGAGCTTCGAAGTGGAGCAGGGTGAGGTCTTCGCCCTGCTCGGGCCCAACGGAGCCGGCAAGACGACGACCATCGAGATCCTCGAGGGGTTCCGTACCCGCGACCGCGGCCGGGTCGACGTGCTCGGCTACGACCCCGCGGACCGAGCCACCAGCCGCCAGCTGCGCGAGCGGCTGGGCGTGGTCCTCCAGGAGTTGGCCGTCGAGCCCTTCCTCTCGGTGCGCCAGGCCCTCACCCGAAATGCCGGGTACTACCCCCGGCCCCGCCCCGTCGACGAGGTCCTCGAGCTCGTCGGTCTCGAAACCAAGGCGAACGCACGGGTGAAGACGTTGTCGGGGGGCCAGCAGCGGCGCCTCGACCTCGGTCTCGGGATCATCGGCAATCCGGAGCTGCTCGTGCTGGACGAACCCACCACCGGGTTCGACCCGACGGCCCGGCGCGGCGCTTGGGACCTCATCCGAGCGATGACCGGTGGAGGGTCGACGGTGATGCTCACCACTCACTACATGGACGAGGCCGAAGCCCTGGCCGATCGAGTGGCGGTGATCAGTGCCGGACGGATCATCGCCGAGGGCACGCCCGACTCCCTGGGTGGTCGCGACGTCGGGGAGGCGACGATCCGGTTCAGGCTCCTCTCCGGCACCGGTGTCGGTGACCTGCCCGTCCCCGCCACGGTCTCGGGGAACGGGGCCGTCGAGATCCGGACCGACCGCGAGATCGAGGTGCTGGCCCGCCTCACGAATTGGGCACTGGCAGAAGAAGTCGACCTCGTCGGGCTCACGGTGGAGCGGTCGACCCTCGAGGACGTCTATCTGCGGCTCACGGGGTACGGGGCCGAGGCCGGGGCCGACGCTGAGGGGCCCGCACGATGAGCGGGATGGCGCGGGCCGCGACGGGTGAGGGCGTCGAGACGACGTCCAAATCATTTCGTGGTGCCGACGACCTTCGTCTCGTGGCCCGCCAGGTCTACTACGAGCAGCTGGGATTCTGGCTGAACCCGATCGGAGCCATCTTCACCGTCGGTTTCTCCGTCGTCTTCCTCGTGTTGCTGTCTTCGACGGCGGGCTCGTCGCGGATCCCCTATCTCGAGCACGTCAGGGTGGTCGTGTACTACGTGCCGTCGTTCGCGGCCTACGGCATCATGTCCGCCTGCTTCAACCAGTTGACGATCTCGTTGGTGATCAGGCGCGAGATGGGACTCTTGAAGCGCGTCCGCCTGTCGCCTCTTCCCACCTGGGTCATGCTGGCGGCGATCGTTGTCAACGCCCTGATCATCTCTCTGCTCCAGGTGGTCATCCTGTTCCTGATCGGTAGGTTCGGATTCCACGTGGCCATTCCCCACGACCTCGTGCCTCTGGTGGTGGCGCTGCTCGTGGGGGTGGTCTGCTTCACCGTCCTCGGGATCGCGGTGAGCACGTTGATCCCCAACCAGGAAGCGGCCGGGCCGGTGGTGAGCATCGTGTTCTTCATCTTGCTGTTCCTGTCCGGCCTCTACTACCCGATCAAGAGCGGGTCCGGTCTCGCCCAGTTCGCCGCCCTCTTCCCCGTGCGCCACATGATCACCTCCACCGTCGCCCCCTTCCTGGCCAGTGCGGGGGTCCCGGTGTCGCCCTGGGCGTGGCACGACATCTTCGTCATGGCGATCTGGGGCGTGGGGGGCACCGTGGTCGCGCTCCGACGCTGGAGCTGGGCGCCGCGTCGCAGTGATCCCTATCGGAGGGCGGGCTCGCTCTTGGCCCGGCGAAGCGGGCGCGCCGCTACACCGGATGCGACAGGGTGATGGTGAGGGTGGTGACTCCGAGTCGCACCCGCCCGGCCCGAGGGCACGAAGTGATCGATCAGGCCAGGACGCGGCGCCGGAAGTTGCGCAGGCCGATCCGGAGGAACAGGGTGCAGAACCCGAGCAGCACGGGATAGATGACGTAGAGGTGCATGTGCTCCGCGTTCGTGAACGCGGCGCGCATGCCCTCGTTCACGTAGATGAGCGGGTTGACGAGCACGATGGTCTGGAGCCAGTGCCAGGCCCCGATCTTCACCGGTCCGAGGCGTGTCCACGCGTAGTAGGTGCCGCCCAGGAAGGTGATCGGGAGGACGACGAACCCGAACATGAGCCCGATGTTGCGCGGCTCGAAGCTCGTCCCGAGCAGGAGACCCAACGAGGCCATGGTCACGCACGCCAGGGGTACGAGCGTGAGGATGATCCACCAGTGCAGGTTGAGATGGGCTTCGACGCCGGCGGCGTGGATGACCGAAGCGATGGGCAGCACGATGACGGCCGAGATCAAGCCCTGGATGGCGCCGGAGAGGACCTTGGCGGCGGCCACGAGCCAGATGGGACACGGTGCCTGGACGCGGTCTTCGATCTCCCGGGTGAAGCCGAATTCCTGAGACATCTGCAACGCCACGGCCTGGACGCCCTGGAACATGACGGAGATCCCCACCACGCCGGGGATGAGCACCGTGGCGAACGCGGAGGAAGCCGCCGCGTTGGTGCGACCCCCCCCGCCGACGGCTTGGCCGATCTTGGGGAAGACGTAGAGGAAGACGAAGCACAAGAGAAACGGCTGCACCACGGTACGGGCCACGAACTCGATCTTGTGCTTCCACAACACCGCCGCGTCGCGCAGGATCAGGGCCCGCAGGGCGATCCGGCTGGCCGACGCGGCGGAACGGACCGGCTTCGTGGCGATCGACGTGGCCCGAGCGGGGCTGGGAACGGTTGTCGTCATCAGTCGCGCAGCTCCCTGCCGGTGAGGTTGATGAACACGGTCTCGAGGCTGGGCTCGGACAACGACAGGTCGGCGACCTCGAAGCCCCCCGCCTCGGCGGCCGCCACCAGTCGGGGGAGGAGGCGGTTTCGACCCCGCACGTGCAACTCGAGCCCGTCTTCGGTCAGTCGGACGCGACTGACCTCTTCGATCTCGCGTTGCAACACCTCGGCCAGTCGTTGCTGGTCGCCGACCGCCTTCACCGTCACGATGGTGTCGGCCCCCACGCCCTGCTTGAGCCGGGCAGGCGTGTCGAGGGCGAGGATCTTGCCGTGGTCCATGATGGCCACCCGGCCGCAGAGCTGGTCCGCCTCCTCCATGTAGTGGGTGGTGAGGAGGATGGTCTGGCCCTCGGCGTTGAGGTCGCGCAGGATGTCCCACAGCAAGAGGCGGCTCTGGGGGTCGAGACCGGCCGTCGGTTCGTCCATGAAGAGCACGGCGGGCCTGTGGAAGATGGACCGTGCCACCATGAGGCGTTGGGCCATGCCCCCCGAGAGGGCGTAGACCGAGGCTTTCGCCCACTTGGCGAGCTGGAACCTCTCGAGGAGCTCGTCGGCGATCTGGCGGGACTCCGCCGCCGCCATCCCGAAGAGCCGCCCGTGGTAGTACAAGTTCTCCCAGACGTTGAGCTGTCGGTCGAGGGTGTTGGTCTGCGAGACGACGCCCACGAGCTGCTTGGCCAGGGCCGGATGGGCGACCACGTCGATGTCGGCGATGAACGCCTGTCCCGAGGTCGGGATGACCCGAGTCGTGAGGATCCCGGCCGTGGTGGTCTTTCCGGCCCCGTTCGGACCGAGCAACCCGAAGATCTCACCCATGCCCACCGAAAGGTTCAGCTCGTCGACGGCTCGGAAATCGGTTCCGGGGTAGACCTTGGTCAGGTCGTGGGTGCGGACGATGGCGTCGGAAGCCGTCACGGTGGCGGCGACGTCGAGGTTGGTGGCAGTCATGATGGCTCGGTCGGCAAGGCTACCGACGCCGCCCGGCCCCGGGAGCCACCCGCCGCCGGGAGGGTCGGTGCGAGGCCGCGGTCACCGTCGTCTTCGATCCGTCGTGTCCGTCTGCGTGTGCGCGATCTCGGTGTCGAGCTCGGCCTCTTTCACCCGCAGGCGCGCCGCCTTGGCCACGCGCTCGTCGCGGAACGCTTTGATGCGCTCGAGGGTGTCGTCGAGGCGGGCGACGAGTTTGTCGTTGGCCTCCACGGCATCGGTGAGCAGTCGACGCCGGAGCTCGGGTCGGGCATGGGCCCGGTAGGCGTGCCGGAGCTTGTCGAGGACGTCCTCGGTTTCGAGCACGACGCGGATCTCGGCCAACGAGAATCCCATGATGGACTGGAGCTCTCGGATGCGCTTGGCCCGTTCCACCTCGGAGCTCGCGTAGACCCGCTCGGTTCCGTGGCGCTGCTCGCTCGGTGCCACCAGGCCGATCTCCTCCCAGTACCGCAAGGTTCGGGTGGTGACGCCACAGAGCTTGGCGACCTCCCCGATGCGGAGGATGGGCTCGGCGTCACCGGTGCCAACCGCGACGTCGGCGTTCGCAGGGGTTCCACCGTCACCACCGTGGTCGGAGCCGCCGGGAGCGGGCGTGTCCGTGGTCGAGGGTCGAGGTGTCATGCGCGCTCGCTTTCGAGGACCGGCACCGGGTCGGCCCGGCGCGGGGTCTCGGGAGTCGCGCCCCGATGGCGGTGGGGCGGCGACACGGGTTCCACGTAGACGTACTTCCCGCCTCGCATCCACGACGCGCCCGCGGCCACGAGACACGCCACGATGGCGAAGTCGAATGCGGCGTGCAGCCCTTGCCGGAACGGCACCGAGATGAGGGTGGGGAAGAAGCTACGACCCGTGATCACGGCGCGGTGGCTGGCCGGCAGATGGGCGAGCACGGCGTTGCCGAGGAGGTGCTGCATGGGGTTGTAGCCCAGGAAGGCGGCGAACAACGTCGACACCGGGGGCAGGTGCGCGACCCGATCGGACACTGCCGGCGGAACGCCTTGGGCCACCAACCCGTGGTACATCGCAGCGGGGAGCGACGACGACAAGCCCACGATCATGAGGGTGAAGAAGATCCCGATGGACAGGACCTGGGCGGAGTTCTGGAAGGTGGAGTTCATCCCCGATCCCGCGCCACGATGCTGAGGCGGAAGGCTGTTCATCACGCCGGCCCGGTTGGGCGAGCCGAACGCGCCCATGGTGAGACCGAGCAGCAACAGGATCAGCCCGAAGACCCAGTACGAGAAGTTGACGGGGAGGAGCTCGAGGGCCACGAAGCAGACGGCGGAGCCGAGCATGCCCCCCGTGGCGAAAGGCCGCGCGCCGTAGCGGTCCGAGAGCACGCCCGACAACGGGCCCGCGATGAGAAACCCCGTGGTGAGCGGCAGCATGGCAATCCCCGCCCACAGGGGAGTGCGGGCGAAGTCATAGCCGTGCAGGGGGAGCCAGATGCCCTGCAACCAGATGATGAGCATGAACATGAGGCCGCCCCGGCCCACCGCGGCCAGGAAGCTGGCGAGGACGCCGGCGGTGAAGGCGCGGATGCGGAAGAGGGGGAGCCGGAACATCGGGTCCGCGACACGAGTCTCGATGATGGCGAACGCGATCAGCAGGGCCACACCGGCACCGAGCTCGCTCAGCACCACGGGGGACGTCCAGCCCATGGTGTGGTTCCCGTGCGGTTCGATGCCGTACGTGATGCCGATCATGAGCGAGACGAGGCCGAACGCGAAGGTGAGGTTCCCCGGCCAGTCGATGCTGGCCTTCACCCGTCTCCCCACCTCTCGCAGCTGCAGATAGCCCCAGATCGTCCCGAACAGCCCGATGGGGACCGAGACCAGGAAGATGAGCCGCCAGTTGATCGGGGCCAGCACTCCTCCGAGGACGAGCCCGATGAAGGTGCCGCTGATGGCGGCGGCCTGGTTGATCCCGAGCGCCATGCCCCGCTGATCCTCGGGGAAGGCGTCGGTCAGGATGGCCGAGGAATTGGCCACCAGGAAGGCGGCCCCGATGCCCTGGAAGACACGCACGATGATCAGCCACAGGCCGGCCGCGGTGCCGGTCATCCACGTGATCGTCAGCAGCAGCGAGAAGAAGGTGAAGATGGCGAAGCCCAGGTTGTACATCCGCACCCGCCCGTAGATGTCACCCAACCGGCCGAGGTTGACGACGAGGACACTGGTCACCACGAGGAAGCTCAGGATCATCCACAGCAGGTAGAAGCTGTTGCCGGGCTGCAGGGGATCGAGGCGGATGCCCCGGAAGATGTCGGGCAGCGAGATGAGCATGATCGAGCCGTCGATCGTCGCCATCAGCATGCCCATCGTGGTGTTGATGAGCGCCACCCACTTGTAGCGGTCGCCGACGTCCGTCCTCGTGGGGTGCGATTGCTTTCCGTTCACGTCAACGGAAGCTTACGTTACGGGACGTGGCGCCGCCCACGGGCTCGGCCCGCGATGAAACCCGAGGCCACCATCAGCACCGCCCCGAGCGCCGCGAGGCTCCCCCGGACGGCGGCCCAGGGCACGGCGATGGACGCCAGGACGAGGACGAATCCCACCACCCCGAGTCGGCGCTTCTGAAGGATCGCTCCGACCAACCAGCCCATTCCAAAATCCTAAGGACCGTTGGCGTCGTCAACCGAGGCGGGGACGATGTGCGACGAAAGAGCCTTTCGGCCCCTGCTTTTCGGATGACTCGGGCGTACCGTTGAGCACGGTGGGTTCCGAGGAGACGTCGTCTCGCTCCCCGGGGGGATGCCCTTGGGGGCACCTACGGGGCAGTGGCGGCGGTGCAGGGAGTCAGGCCCCAGTTCCCTGCACCCCCGTCGCCTAAGGGACCTTGACAGTGGACCCGCGGTCCGTCCGGACCCGGCGCCGGCGACCCCGCCTATGCTCCGGGCACCGTCGCAGGGGCTCTTGGTGACGGACTGGGGTCTACCAGCGGGGGTGGATGTTGTGACACGTCGGGTGAAGTGGTTGGCATCGTTGGGAACGGTGGCCGCGTTGGCCGTTGGGGCCGCTTCCATCGCCCCGAGCGCCTCGGCCAGAGCGAGGCACCACCATGTTCTTGCTGTCTCCACCACCCCAACAGCGCCGGTCACCACGGCGTCGTTCACCTTCACGGTGGGCGTGAGCGGTGTCGGCAAGGGAATGGGAACGATCAACCTGAGTGGAAGCGGTCAGGTGGACCTGGTCAACGACGCCGGCTCGCTGTCGGTGACGCTGCCCGCGTCGGTGGCCACAGCTGATCCCCGGGGGCTCGTCCGGGCCCGAGGTCGTGAACGTCGTGCTGTCGGGCGGGACGATCTACGCCCAGATTCCGTCTCTCGCCACCCTGCTCGGCGAGCCGTGGGTATCGGTGGCCCTGCCGTCGAGTGCGACCTCGGCCATCCCGGGGATCTTCACGACCGTCGGCGGTGCGCTCGGTGACGTCAACGAGATCGTCACCTTCGCGCAGGCCCATCACGCCAAGGTGCACTCGCTGAGCTCGTCGACCGTCGACGGCACGTCGGTGACCGGGAACAGGATCACGGCCCACGTGAAGCGTGCGGCCCTCGTGGCCACCCTGTGGGCGAACTCGTCGGGCCAGCTCGTCCAGGCCCGCATGAGTGGGGGCCTCGCCGGGGGGCACCGTGTCGGCATCTCCGCCGTCGTGGACTTCACCGGCTACGACGCCCCGGTCACCATCACCGTCCCGCCGTCCTCGCAGGTGAGGGCCATCCCGCTCTCGCTGGTGACCAGTGCGCTCGGCGGGCTCTTCCACGGCGCCAAGAAGGGCAGTGGGTCATTTTGAGATCCCCAGACATTGGAGTCAGCGTTACAGCCTGGAAATAGCCTCATGACGGATGGGTCGTTGTCGCTCCTACCGATACCTCCTGCAGCCGACGGTCCCCCAGCGGAGTCGCTTCGAGGCGCTGCTCCGCAACCAGTGCGAGCTCTACAACGCCGCCCTGGAGGAGCGCCGAGGGGCCTGGTCGTGGGAACGGCGGTCTGTTTCCTACGTCGACCAGAGCCGGACACTCACCACCCTGCGGGAACAGCGGCCCGAGATCCTCGACCACGGCGTGACGGTCTGTCGGGGAACCCTCAAGCGCCTCGACCGGGCCTTCGGGGCCTTCTACCGACGGTGCCGAGCGGGACAGGCGCCGGGCTACCCGCGCTTTAAGTCGTCTCGGCGCTGGGACTCGGTCCAGTGGGAAGACACCAACGGCTGGCATCTGAACACCGAATCAAGTCGGCTGCGTGTGCTCGGCATCGGCGAGGTCAAGGTCCGCCTCCACCGCGAGCTCCGGGGCACCGCCAAGGCCATCACCGTCGCCCGTGAAGGGCGGCGCTGGTGGGTGACGGTGCGTTGTACCGACGTCCCCGCCGTGCCCCTCCCAGCCACAGGAGAGCAAGTGGGGATCGACCTCGGGGTGTGTGCCCAGGTGGCGACCAGTGACGGTCAGCTGGTCGTCGACGGTCGCTATGGACGACGAGCCGGCGCCCGCCTGGCAGCCGCCCAGCGCGAGCTGGCGACCAAACGCCGGGGATCTCGTCACCGGGAACGCAGCGTCGAACGAGTGGCCGCCGCCCATCGCAGGGTCCGGAACCAGCGCAAGGACCTGGTCCACAAGCTGTCTCGCCAGCTCGTCAACCGCTACGACCTCATCGTCCACGAGGACCTCAAGATCGCCAACATGGTTCGTCGCCCCCGGCCCCGAAAGGCCGAGGACGACACCTACGAACCCAACGGAGCGGCGGCCAAGGCCGGCCTCAACCGCTCCATCGCAGACGCCGGGTGGGGACAGCTCCTGCAGCTCATCGCGTACAAAGCGGAAGACGCTGGTCGCGACGTGATTGCGGTGGACCCCCGCCACACCTCCCAGCGGTGCTCGTCGTGCGGGCACCTCGACAGGGAGAACCGGCGGACCCAGGCCGAGTTCCGATGCCAGGCGTGTGGTCACGAGGCCCACGCCGACGTGAACGCGGCCATCAACATCTTGCGGGCCGGTAGGGCCCGACAGGCTCCGGCCTGTGATGGGTCGGCAAACTGACCCACTACCCCAAGAAGGGTTGACCGCACCGCGCTGACCGGCCGACCTGGCCCCTTTTCATGAGCGGCGCCGCAGGGTAGGACTCCTCGGGGGAGATCCCGCTCACCCCCGAGGCGGGTACCCGCACGGAAGGAGGGCCAGATGGGCCGATTGGTCGATCAGGCCGGTGGACCGGGCGATACGACCGAAGCCGAGTCCGACGCCGAGGCCGAGACGGACGAGACCATTGTGACGGGCGAGACCATCGTGACGGGCGAGAGTGATGCGCAGGACATCGAGTCGGAGCTCTACAGCTCGACGCGCGAAGCCGGGATCGCGGCGGCGGGGTTCGCGCCGATGCCCGACGCCTAGCCCGGATCCCGTACCCCGGTGGTGACGCCGTCCAGGCGGCGTTGCAGTCCCAGCCTGACCCGCGGCCAATCCTCGGCCAGCACCGAGAACAGCACCGAGTCGCGCACCGTGCCGTCGGCCCGGCGCTGGTACCGGCCCAACGTCCCCTCGTAGCGCGCCCCCATGTAGGCGATGGCGCGCTGGGAGCGGGTGTTGCGGACGTCGGTCTTGAGCTGGACCCGGCCCACGTGGAGCTCGTCGAAGGCGAAGCCGAGCAGCAGCAATTTGGTCTCGGGGTTGACCGCCGTGCCCCATACCGAGGGTCGGTAGATGGTGGCGCCGATCTCGATCCGAGCGTCGGCCACGGCTACGTCGAGGAAGCTCGACATGCCGAGCACGGCACCGGCGGGGAGGTCGCGGTAGGCGGTGGCGAGGCGCACCACCCACGGGAACAGCCCCGATGCGATCCGCTTACCCAGGAGCGCGGCGAACGTGTGGGGATCGGCGGGCCGGAACGGGATGTGCTGCCACACCCGGTCGTCATCGAGGGCGTGGAAGACGCTCTCCCCGTCCCGGTCCGGGTCGAGCGGCGTCACCTCGACGACCCGTCCCCCGAGCACGGTGTCGGCGCGAGGTGGCCACGCCATCGCCGGCCACACCACGTCACGCGGGCCGCGCGTCGTGCACCGGCACGAAATCTGCCGACTGGACCCACCCCGCGCTGTCCGTGTGTGCGGTGTCGGTGTCCCCGGTGACATCGGTGTCCGCGGACAGGTCCATGCCCCCATTGTCGCCCATGATCCTGCGGTCGTGAGATCGGAAGCTAGGCGGTGCTCGACGCGAACAGCTGTCGGAGGTGGACGCGCCCTCCCGTGCGCAAGATGGCGCGCCGGTAGACGACCGAGGCGACCCGGGCCACAGCGGCGATGGCGACGAGCATCAGGATCACCGACAAGACGAACTCCCACCACGAGACGTCTCCGAGGCCCACCAACACGGGCATGGCGAAGGGAGCGGTGAAGGGCACGTAGGCGAGGACCTTCACCAGCTCCGAGGCTTGGCCCGAGCCGATGGCTGTGAACGACACGATGTAGCCGAAGAGGATCGGGAGCTGGAGTGGGAAGGCCAGGGTCTGGACCTGCTCCTGGCGGTCCGCCAGCGAACCACCCGCCGCGAACACCCAGCAGTAGAGGGCGTATCCGAGCACCACCCACAACAGCGAGCTCACGATCTCGAGTGATGAGGTGCCGTGAATCAGGGTCGATCCCTCCGCCCCGGCGAGCCCGAGGGCGACGGCCACGATGAGGGCGGCCTGGAGGAGAGCGACGGCCCCGATGCCGATGACCTTGCCGCCGAGCAGCTGACCCGCTCGCAGCGTCGAGAGCAGCACCTCGATGACGCGCGACGACTTCTCCTCGACCACCCCCATGAGAAGCCAGGTGCCGAACTGGGTGAGGAGCACGTAGGTGAGGATGAGGCCGTACACCGCCGTCGTGCGGGCCGTCTGGTTGTGGCGGGGCGGTTTGAGGCTGTGGACGGGCAGAGGCGGGGGATTGGCCAGGCGCAGAGCCTGCACCGACGAGATGCCGGCCCGCTCGAGCCCGGCTTGCAGGCTCACCTGGACCGGCGATGGCGCGCGCCAGGAGGGCCGTGGTCGATGTGTCGGTGGGGTCGAGGGACTCGTTGACCAGGATCCGGCGGGTGCCCACGAGGACCAGGTCGAGGCGGCCGGCCTTGAGGGCCCGGGTGGCGGCGGCCTGCGACGCCTCGGGGACGAGCGTCACCTTGGTGCCGAGCGCCGGTCCCGATGTGATGAACGTGGCCCGCAGCGGCGCCGAGAGGGATCCGACGATGCCGACCCGCTCCCGGTTCTCGCCCCCCTTGCGCAGGACCGGGATCGTGACCGCCGCGGCCACCGCCAGCAGGATGATCGCCGTGCCGACCCGGAACGTCCGGCCCCGTACCCGCTCGCGCACCTCGCGCCGCGCCACCAGGCCGATGTCCCCGCCCAGCCTGTCCAGCGCCGTCCCCACGCGCCCGGGGCGGGAGGGGCGGCGCGGCCAGGATCTCCGGCGGCCAGGGCTCGGGCCCGCCGGTGTCGCCACAGACGCAACCCCAGGAGGGCGACGATCACCGCGTAGAGGGCGTACTTCACACCAGCGCCTCGCGAAAGACCTCGGACAGCCGCTGCCGCTCGAACCCGAACTGCTCGACGGGCCCGGCCCGCATGGCGGCGGCCAGCACCGTTTGCGGGTCGGTGTGCTCGTCGAGGACGAGGCGCACCGCACCCCCTTCGACGCGCGAGACGGTGACACCGGGGAGGTCACGCGCCCACGCTCCGGCGAAGTCGCCGTCGACCTTGACCACGAGACGGCGGCGCCCGCCCGTCGTCAACGCTTCGACGGTGCCCTGGGCGACGAGGCGACCGTGATTGATGATGGCCACCGACTCACACAGGTCTTCGACCAGGTCGATCTGGTGGCTCGAGAACAACACGCCGCGTCCGGCCGCGGCTTCCTCGATGAGCACGGCGCTGATGGCGTCGACCCCGACGGGGTCGAGACCCGACAGGGGTTCGTCGAGCACGAGGAGCTCGGGCTGGTGGACGAGGGCGGCGGCGAGCTGGACCCGCTGCTGATTGCCGAGTGACAGCGCCTCGAGCTTGCTGGTGGCGCGGTCGGCCACGCCCAGCTTCTCGAGCCACTCCATCGCGGCGACGCGGGCATCGGTGGCCTCGGCGCCGTGCAGTTGGGCCAGGTACTGGATCTGCTCGACGATCACCATCCCCGGGTACAGGCCGCGTTCTTCGGGCATGTAACCGAAGCGACGGCGGTCCTTCTGCGTCACCGGCACTCCCTTCCACCGCACCACCCCGGCGTCGAGCGCGATCAGGTCGAAGACGGCCCGCATGGCCGTGGTCTTGCCCGCCCCGTTGGGACCGAGAAAGCCGAAGACCTGGCCGGGTGGGACCGTGAAGGTGAGGCTGTCGAGGGCCACCACGTCCCCGAAGCGGCGGGTGATCCCGTCGAACTCGAGCATCGTCCCTGACTACCACACCCGACGAGCGGCACCGACCTCGCGCCGCGTCGCTGCCGACGGAGCGACGCACCGCCAGGTCGTAGCCTCGGCCCCGTGCGCACCGACCGCCGGCTGGGCCCCCTCGTGTCGCGCGACTTCCGTCTCTTCCTGGTGGGGCGTCTCACGTCGTTCATCGGGACGGGCATGCTGCCCGTGGCGCTGGCCTTCGCCGTGCTGGCGCGGCACGGGACCACCTCCGAGGTCGGGTATGTGCTCGGTGCCGAGACCCTCCCGCTCGTGTTGTTCCTCCTCATCGGGGGTGCCGCCGCCGACCGGCTCAACCGGCGGGTCGTGATGCTGAGCGCCGACGTCGTGCGGGCCGTGGCTCAAGGCGTGCTCGCGGCGTGGATCCTCGCCGGCCATCCCCCCTTGTGGGGGTTTCTCGTCACCCAGGCCGTGGTCGGGACGGGGAACGCCTTCTTCACGCCCGCCATGACGGGGTTGATCCCCGAGGTCGCCCCGGCGGCGTCACTGCAACAGGCCAACGTCCTCAACAGCATGGCGGAATGGTCGGGTCGTCTCGTCGGTCCGGCGTTGGCGGGGGTGATCGTGGCCACGGCCGGCCCCGGTTGGGCGGTGGGCGCCGACGCCTTCACGTACTTCGTGAGCGCCGTCTGCCTGGCCGGGCTGCGGGTGGGATGGTCCGGGAGCGCGGCCACGGAGCCGTTCGTCGCCCAGCTGCGCACGGGCTGGCGCGCCTTTCGATCCCGGACGTGGTTGTGGTCGATCGTGGCGCAGTTCGCGTCCTACGGCTTCTTCGTGTTCGCGCCGTTCTTCGTCCTCGGTGCCGTGGTGGCCAAACAGTCTCTGGGCGGCGCCGCGGCGTGGGGCACGGTGCTCGCCTTGCAGGGCCTCGGGTCGGTGCTCGCCAGCCTCGTGATGCTGCGCGTCCGGCCCCGCCGGCCGTTGCTCGTGGCCGAGATCGGGCTGTTCGGCTTCGCCCTGCCTCTGGTGGCGCTGGCCGCCGGTGCCCCCTTCGCGGTGGTGGCGTCGACCTCCTTCGTCTCCGGCGCGTCCATAGGCGTCTTCGGGCCGTTGTGGGACACGACCATGCAGAGCCAGCTGCCGCCCGAGGTGTTGTCGCGCGCCAGCGCCTATGACTGGTTCGGGTCGATGGTCTTTCTGCCCCTGGGGTTCGCCCTGGCCGGCACCCTGGCCCACCTGTTGGGGATCCATGGCGCGCTGTATCTCGGCGCGGCCTGGCTGGTGGGCACGACCACCATCGTGGTTGCGCTCCCCGGGGTCACGTCGCTCGTCTCCGTCGTCCCCCGAGGCACCGGCCCGCCATCGGTGGGGACGCCCGTGGGCATGGGCGGGGGAGAGACGACGGCCGAGGTCGAGGCGTAGCGAGGGCCCACGCCGTCGACGGGCTCACCGCTCCGGAGGGATCAGGCCTCGGTGGCCTCGGCACCGGGCCAGCGGTCGACGGCGGCTCGCACCTGGCGGAGGGCCGCGAGCCCCTTGATGAGACCGACCACGAAGTTGCCGGCGGTGTCGGCGACGAGCCGCACGATCACGAGCCGGTGGCCCGACAGCGCACGCGCCACCCACGCCGACTCCATGTCCACCGCCAGGGCCCCGGTGCGGGCCAACTCCGCTCGACGCTCACCGTGGACGAGCGTCTTCGACGACACGATGGGCCCGAGATGGACACTGCGCCCGGCCCGGCGCAGCTCGGCGGCGACGGCGGCGGCGTCGGACTCCGAGAGGCGGAGCTCGTCCCCGTCGGGCCCGCGCACCGACGTGGCCACCACGATCTCCCCGGGCCTGAGGGCGGGATCGAGGCCGCCCGAGATCCCGGCCAACACGACGGCGGCACCGGGCTCGACCGCTGATGCCAGGGACAGCGCGGCGGTGTGGGCGCGCGCGTGGCCCATGCCTGTCCTGACCACCTTCCCGCCGATGGCCAGGGCCTCGAGACGCATGGCGGCCACGAAGGTGGCCGGCGCCGGGGAGCGCGGCGAGGGAGGCGCGGCGCCCTCGGGTGTGCCGGCGGTCACGCCGAGGTCGGCGTCGACCAGGCCCGCTGGGCTTCGTCCGGCGTGGTGGCGTCGTCGGCGACCGGCAAGCCGTCGCGGTAGGCGATCGAGTTCGTCCGTACCGCCGTGACGCGGGTGCCGGGGAGGATGATCCCCACCAGGTTGAGCGGGTCGGCCCCGTTCAACCGCACGGTCTGCCCGTTCCGGGCGCTGCGACGGACACGGCGCAATTCCTCGACGGCTTCGGGGAGCGCGTACTGCTCGCCGGCCGGCCCCGTCACGAAGCGACCCCCCCGCACGACGCCGCGAGCTTCGAGGCGCCGTAGCGCCCACACCACCTCGCGCCACGGCAAGGCCAGGCTCTCCCGAGCCATGAGATCCCAGAAGACGACACCCCAGCGCGCCAGGAGTTGCCCGGCCACGTGCTCGGCGAGTGTCTCCCGGTCCGTGTCGTCGTCGGGGTCGCTCGTGGGCAACAGCGCCCAACGCCCTTCACCGCCTTCGCGCCACGTCGGGGCGCGACGGGCACCGGCACCCAGCCGCTGCTCGTGACGCTGGCGCCGTTTCCACGCCTGGCGCGCCGAGAGCAACGAGCGGACGGCCTGGAACCCGTCGGCGGTCACGATGCCTCGAGCCACCAGGTCCCACAGACCCTCCTCCACCTCGACGGGCAACCGGTCGGTGGCGGTGCGGAGCTCCGAATGGAACATGGCCCCCCGGGTCCGCAGTGCGTCGAGCACGTCGCGCGCCGCACCGTGGACGGGCTCGGACGGCACGGCGTCGCCCCGCGCCGCGCGCAGGAGCCAGGGAAGGTCGTCGCGCAGGGCGAAGGTGACCGGTGTCGCCCGCGACGGCGTGGCCGACCCGCGCCGGACGGTCCCCTCGGCGTCGGCGGGGCGGGGGGAGAAGCGGCCCCACACGAGGTCCCCGGCGTGACAGAGGTCTTCGAGCCAGCGGTGCTGGTAGCCCTCGACGCGGGCCGGGAGGATGGCCTCCTCCCATGCGCCGGCGGGGATCTCGAACCCCTGGAGCTGGTCCACGACGGCCAGCACCCCGGCCCGCCCCTGGCGCTGGGCGCCGGGGGCGACGTGCTGCCATTGCAGGAGGAACCGGACGAGCTCCTGGGCGGTGACGGGCTCGATCTCACGACGGAGCCGGTGCTGGGTATAGGCGTGGATGCGGGCCAGCAGTCGACGCGCACACCATTGCTCGTCCTCGACGGCGGTGTCGAAGGATCCCCGCATGGCGAAGCCCTCGGCCTCGAGTCGTCCCAGTCCCACCTGGACCCGGGTGGTCGCCAGCCCGGTCCGGGCGGCCAGCTCCGACACCGTCACCGGGCCCGTCACCTCGAGGTGGCCCCGCACCGCTTCGGCGGCCACCTCGTCGGGGTCGGGCTCGTCCGCGCCGGCCCGTCGGTCGGGGAGGCCATCGGGGTGGAACCGCGCCGCGGGGAACGCCGCCTCCACCCATCGTCGCCGCTCGGTGGCACACCACAGCGTGCGTCTCGGTTCCGGCCCCCTCGCCGGTGCGGGTGTCGGCGAAGGACGCGGCCGCGGCCCGGCCCGAGGCGGCCAGGGCGTCGAACCACGCCGCGTAGTCGGGCTGGGGGCGCCACACGACGGCGGACAGGAAAAGGTCGTGGAGCTCCTCGGGGCCGCGGATGTCGGGGGCGGCCTCGGCGCGCACCCGCTCGAGGGCGGCGTCGTCGAGTCGTCCCAGGGCTTCGGCGTGCAGCGGGAGGCCACGCCGCAATTGCACGGCGCGCGGTTCGCCGCTCTTCGAGGGGCGCGTCGTCGAGGAAGGTATAGGGCTTGCCGTTCAGGATCTCGTGCGCCAGGACCGACGGTTCGGTGGACTCGACGAAATGGACGCGCACCGATCCGGATTCCATGTGCTCCAAGAGGGCGACGAGGCCGTCGATGTCCATCGCCTCGTGCAGGCAGTCGAGCAGCGTCTGGCGGACGAGCACGTGGTCGGGGATGACCACCGGGCCGCCCGGGGCGTTCTCCTGGCAGGCGGCGAGGGCGGGGAAGACCGCGGCCATGAGGTCGTCGGCCTCCATGCGCTGGATGGGGAGGGGGTTCTTCTTCCCGCCCCGGAACCGCAACACGGCCAGGGAGCGGTTGAGGTTCCATCGCCAGCGCGCCGCGAACATGGGTGACGCCAGCACGGCTTGGCGCAGGACCCCCTCGGCCGTCTCCGACCGCAGCAGCCGGGGGGCGCTGTCGAGGGGGAAGCTGTGCTGGAGGCCCAGCGACAGCACGACCGAGTCGTCGCTCGCCGCCGCCTGGAGCTCGAAGTCGAACGTGGCGCAGAAGCGCTTGCGCAGCGCCAGGCCGAGTCCCCGGTTGATCCGCCCGCCCAACGGCGCGTGCACCACCATCTGCATGCCGCCCGCTTCGTCGAAGAACCGCTCGAACACGATGTCCTGTGCCGTCGGCAGCGTGCCCAGCTCGCCCAGGGCCGCCGCCAGGTACTGGACCAATTGCTCCGCGGCGTCGGTCTCGAGCCCGCACGTGCGCTCGACATAGTCCCGGGCCACCTCGGGGCCCCGGGGGGCTCCGTCGGCGTCGCCGGTATCGGTGAGGAGCGCGCCCACGGTGCGTCGGAGGGCGGAGACCTCCTCGGACAGCTCTGCGGTCCTGCTCGGTGCTTCGCCGACCCAGAACGGGATGGTGGGCTGCGCTCCCTCGGCGTCGGTGACCCGGACCTCTCCCTGGGTGACGCGCCGGATCCGCCACGAGTGGGTCCCGAGGAGGAAGACGTCACCCACCATGGACTCGATGGCGAAGTCCTCGTTCACCGTTCCCACCGGTGTGTCGTCGGGCTCGGCGACGACGCGGTAGTCGCCGACCTCGGCGATGGCCCCACCGCTCGTGAGCGCGGCCAGCCTGGCGCCGCGCCGGGGTCGCAACACCCCGTTGACCCCGTCGCGGTGCACGTAGGCCATGCGCTTGCCCCGACCGGTGGTGATGCCCTCGGAGACGAGGTCGACGACGGCGTCGAAGTCGGCCCGGTCGAGCTCCGAGTACGGGGCCGAGCGCCGCATCAACTCGTAGAGCCCGTCCTCGGTCCACTCCTCGGCCGCCGCCACCTCGGCGATGATCTGCTGGGCGAGGATGTCGAGCGGAGCGACGGGCGAACAGGTGGTGTCGAGCCGTCCGGCGCGCACCGCCGCCAACAGGGCGGCGCACTCCACCAGCTCGTCGCGCGTCATGGGATAGAGGATCCCTTCGGGCGTGCCTCGGCGCGAGTGGTTCGAGCGTCCCACCCGCTGCAGGAAGGTGGCGATGGCGCGCGGCGATCCCACCTGGCACACGAGCTCCACGGGCCCGATGTCGATACCGAGCTCGAGCGAGGCCGTGGCCACCAGGGCGCGCAGGTCCCCGGCCCGCAGGCGGTCCTCCACCCGCAGGCGGCGGTCCTTCGACAGGCTGCCGTGGTGGGCGGAGACCTGGTCGGGCCCGAGCCGCTCGCCGAGGAGATGGGCGAGGCGTTCCGACATCCGCCGGGTGTTGACGAAGACGAGGGTGGTGCGGTGCTCGAGGACGTGGGCGGCGATGCGGTCGATCACCTCGCCGAGCTGCTCGGTCGACGACACCGCCGACAGCTCGGTCTCGGGGAGCTCGATGCGGACGGCCAGCTGCCGGGCGTGCCCGCAGTCCACGATGGCGGTGGGTCGGGTGGCACCGGCCCCGCTCAGCAGGCGCGCCGTGTGCTCGATCGGTCGCTGGGTGGCGGACAAGCCGATGCGCTGCGGTCGCGCGCCCGAGCTGGAGGTGCTCGAGGCGTTCGAGGGTGACCGCGAGGTGCGAGCCCCGCTTGTCCCGGGCCAGGGCGTGGATCTCGTCGACGATCACCGTGGCCACGCTGCCGAGCACGGCCCGGCTGCGCTCGGCGGTGACCAAGAGGTAGAGGCTCTCCGGGGTCGTCACCAGCATGGTCGGCGGCGTCTTCACCATGGCCGTCCTCGCCCCCGCCGTGGTGTCGCCGGTGCGCACCGCCACCGTGATGGGGGGACGGCCAGGCCCAGCTCGCGCGCCACCTCGGCGATCTCGGCCAGCGGGCGCTCGAGGTTCTGGTGGATGTCGACGGCCAAGGCCTTGAGGGGCGAGACGTACACCACCCGCACCGCACCCCCGAGGTCTTCGCCCCGCTCGGCGGCCCGGTAGGCGGCGTCGATCGCCACCAGGAATCCGGCCAGGGTCTTGCCCGAACCGGTCGGGGCCGCGATCAGGGTGTCGGTGCCCGTCTGCGATGAGCGGCCATCCCTGGGCCTGGGGCTCGGACGGACCGGCCGGGAAGCGCCGGGCGAACCAGGTGGCGACGGCGGGGTGGAAGCCCTGCCGCGGCGCGGCGCCACTCCTGTCGTCGGTCAGGTCGTCGGTCGGGTCGTCGGGCCGGTCCATGGCGAGCATCACGACCATTCCATCATCTCCGTGTGACGGCTGGCGCGGCGCCTGGTTTCGGCGGCGAGCGCCCCGGACACACCCCGGGTAGACAGGGGCCATGCGAATCGGCGTCGTCTTCCCCCAGACCGAGATCGGAGCCGACGCGGGTGCCGTGCGCGCCTACGCCGAACAGGTGGAACACCTCGGCTTCACCCACGTCCTGGCCTACGACCACGTGGTCGGGGCCGATCCCGACGTGCATCGCGGCTGGTCGGGGCCCTACAACCTGGACTCGACGTTCCACGAGCCGCTGGTGCTGTTCGGCTTCATGGCCGGGTTCACGTCGCTCGAGTTCGCCACCGGGATCATCATCCTCCCGCAGCGCCAGACGGCCCTGGTGGCCAAGCAGGCGGCCGCCGTGGACGTCCTTTCGGGCGGGCGCCTGCGGCTGGGCGTCGGGCTGGGTTGGAACGCGGTCGAGTACGAGGCGCTGGGAAAGACGTTCTCCGATCGGGGCAAGAGGGTCGAGGAGCAGGTCGAGCTGCTCCGGCGCCTGTGGACGGAGCGGTCGGTGACGTTCCACGGGACCTACGAGCACGTGACCGGCGCCGGGCTGGCCCCCCTGCCGGTGCAGCGCCCCATCCCGGTGTGGTTCGGCGCCCAGTCGCCGCCCGCCTACCGACGGGCCGGCCGCCTCGGTGACGGCTGGCTACCCCAGGTGCCACCGGGCCCCAAGCTCGACGAAGCGAGGGCCATCGTCGACCAGGCGGCGCGTCGACGCCGGGCGCGACCCGGCCGCGCTCGGCATGGAGGGCCGGGTCAGCTGGGGCGACAAGACGGTCGACAAACTGGTCGAGCAGGTCGGTCGCTGGCGCGCCGCCGGGGCGTCGTACGTGTCGGTGAACACCATGGGGTCGGGGTTGGCGACGGTCGACGACCACCTGCGCGTCCTCGGGGACATCGCCCGCGCCCTCGGGCTCGGCGACGGGTAGGCCGCACCGGATGTTGGAGCGGGCCGAGTTGAGGCCGGTGGACTCGGTCGAGGTCACGATCCTGGTCGACGGCTTCGTCGACGTCCTCATGGCGGGGAGCGACGTCGTCCGGCGGCCGCCGCTCGTGCCCGACCTCTTCGAACGTGAGCAGCTGCGCGCCGAGCACGGCTACGCCCTGTTGGTCACCGTCGTCGACGGAGACCGGCGACGGTCGGTGCTCTACGACGCCGGGTTGGGGCGCGACACCGCCGTGCACAACCTCGACGTGCTCGAGGTCTCCGCCGGCGATCTCCGGGCCGTCGTCTTGTCCCACGGCCATGCCGATCATCACGCCGGTCTCGAGGGGATCGTCCGCCGGCTCGGTCGCCCCGGGCTGCCGCTCGTGCTCCACCCCGACGCCTGGCGCCAGCGCCGGGTCGTCTTCCCGACGGGGGGAGTGCTGCGCCTGCCCCCGCCGAGCCGCTCCGATCTCGAGGCCGAGGGCGTCGAGGTGGTCGAGGAGCGGGGCCCGTCGCTGCTGCTCGACGGCACCATCCTCGTGAGCGGCCAGACCGAGCGGACCACCTCCTTCGAACGCGGCTTCCCCATCCAAGAGGCGCGGGCCGTGACGGGGGCATGGGAGCCCGACCCCTGGGTGTGGGACGACCAATCCGTCATCGTCGACGTGCGCGGGCTGGGCCTGGTGGTGCTGTCGAGCTGCAGCCACGCCGGCGCCGTCAACGTTCTTCGCAACGCCCGACGGGTCACGACCCGGGCCAAGGTGCACGCCTTCGTCGGAGGACTGCATCTGTCGGGCATCCTCTTCGAGCCGATCATCGCCGAGACGATCGACGCCCTCGGCGTCTTCGGGCTCGACGTGATCGTGCCCGGACACTGCACGGGATGGCGGGCGACCCATGCGTTGGCCCGCGCCCTACCCGACGCCTACGTGCAGAGCGGGGTGGGCACCACCTTGCACTTCGCGGCCGGAGACGGAATCTCGGGTGCGGCGTAGGCCGCCGGACCATGGGGGTATGGCCCGGCGGGCTCTACGTCGCTGTGAGCAGGTCGATGGTTCGACGCTGCGCCGGCACCCGGTGTCATCGAGGATGTCGCGCGAACCCGCACGGCGTCATCCCCAACAATGACGAGCACCGGACCGTGTCGCGATGGCAGCCCCATCTGTCATCGCCGTGGGGGTTCGGTCCCCCGGGGCCGCCCACCCGGTGGCTCCGGCGACCCCCGCTCGGGGCATGTTCCTCGGCTTCGTCGTCACCGAGGAGCCCACGGCACCTTCTTCCTGTGCCGCTCATCGCGCCAGTCGACCGATGGCGCGCAGGTAGTCGACCGCGTCGGTGAAGGTCTCGGCCAGCGGCCGGTACCGGCAGGCGAGGTCGACGAGAGTGGCCTCGTCGTCGGTCGGTACGCCGCTGGTCATGATGATGGCCGCTTCTTCCGACAGCGGCGCCGAGCTCCTGCCCTCCGACCGGAGCCGGTCGAAGTGGCGACCGAGGTCGATCATCTCCGCTGCGCTCACGTCCTGGTGGGCGACGTCCACGCCGGCGGCGGCGCCGAGGGCCTCGGTCCACTGCGCCCAGGTGACGTACGGGCCGCCGGCGAGATAGTGGCGCGGCCCGCGCCCGGGCTCGACGGCCCGCGCCAGCATCGTGGCCAGGTCCCGGACGTCGACCACGCCCAGTCCGCCCGGGGGTACCAACATGAAGGTCTCGAGCGCGGCGAGCACGGCCCCGAAGCTGCCGTCGAGATGGGGGGAGGTCGGTCCGTACACGCCGCCGATGGTGAAGCTCGTGACCGGCGCACCCTCGCTCTGCCACCTCCGCACCAGGAGCTCGGCATCTCGTTTCGACGCGCCATAGGTCGAGAGCGGTTCCGCCAGTGGGCTGTCGGGCGTGAGGACCGACTCCTCGGTGGGCAGGTGCACGGTGATGGTGGAGGTGTAGAGCACGGGGTCGACGCCCGCGTCGAGGGCGGCCGAGATGACGGTGCGGACCCCGTCCACGTTTGCCGTGGTCTTGGGCCCGGTGCCCCCCTCCACCCCCACCTCTCCGGCGGCGTGGACGACGGCGTCGCACCCCTTCACCGCGGCGGCGACGGCGACCGGATCGGTCATGTCTCCCACGGCCACAGAGACACGCACCCCGTGCGGGTCGAGCGCGGGCGCGATGCGAGCCGGATCTCTCACCAGGATCCGGACGTCGTGGCCGTCGCGCCGGAGCGCGGCGACAGCATGGGACCCGATGAACCCGGTCGCCCCGGTCACGAGCACCAACACGTTCCACCCCTTCCCGGGCCCTGGTTTCCGTCGCTCATTGCTTACCTCGCCTTGGGCTGGCCCGGTGTCGGCCTCCCTGCGTATTCGGGCGCGAGCGCCACATCGGAGCCATGATGGTGGTGATGTCCGACAAGCACGCCTTCAGGCTGGAGCCCCGTCGGGCTCGATGGATGCGGGACAACCGGCTGGCCGCATCGTTCATCCTGGGTATCGGGCTCGGACTCGTGTGGGGGATCACCACCGGCGTGGGCTTCGCCGTCGTGGTCGGCTACGGGGTCATCGGGACCTGGGAGGTGTTCGTGCCCGGGGGTGTGCTCTTCGGGTCGGTGGTCGGTGTCGTCATCTACCGGGGAACGAAGACCATGACCTGGTCGGGTTCACGGATTCGGTAGACGAGGCGCTCCCCCCGAGAAGCCGGCCCGAGGCGCGTCACCCCACACCGTAGGCGGCCCGGGCGGGGCCGAGGTCGAAGTACTCCCGCCACGCCTTGATGCGCCCCTCCTCGATCTCGAACACGCCGCAGATGGGGAGGACGACGGCGGTTCCGTTGATGGTGATGTAGTCGACCCGCTCGTTCATCACGATGTCGCCGGCGGCGACCTGATGGCGAACCTCCAGGCGCCCGGGCGGCACGTCGGCGAATTTGGTCACGAACTCCTCGATGGCCTCTTTGCCGACGATGGGTGTGAGGGGAATGCTGTGGTACACGGCGTCGGCGGTGAAGCAATCGAGGATGTAGGGCGTATCGCGTCGCTCCCACGCCGCCAGGAACTCCCGGATCATGGTGTCGTTGGTCACCTCGGTCGTTCGGTCGTCCATCACGCCACCCTCGTCCCTTGTCGCCGGTGCGGTCCCCACCCGGGACGAACCTAGGTCGACGGTGGCGTCGCGTACAGGGCCGGTCGGACCGAGCCGACGTCGGCTCGCGTTCGGATCTGATTCTGGGCGCGTCGGTGCGGGTACGCTCACACCCCAGCCAGCGCCGGTCGACCCGGCGCCATGAGTCAGGACCGGTCGACGAGGAGTGCGCTTCCGTGAGCTCTGCCGAGATGCCCAGCCTTGAGATCCCCGACGAGGTGCTCGCCGCGGTCCCCGAGTACGGGGCCAACCAGGGGGCGGTAGTCATCGTGGATTTTCAGGGGGTGGTGCTGGGGCTGAACAAGGCGGCCGAGGAGCTGTTCAAGATGGAGAGCTCGGACATCGCCGGTGAGTTCGTCGAGATGCTGGTGCCGACGAAGAAGCGGTGGGGACACCAGGCCTACCGCCGTGGCTATCTGGTCGAGCCGAGGGACCGCGAGATGGACCCCGGTCTCTACCCCGAGGCCGAGACCTCGGAGGGGGAGGTCGTCCCCATCACGGGACGGCTCCAGCCCGTCACGGTGGACGGCAAGCTCTTCGTGGCCGCTCACATGGCCCGCGATGACGCCCCCCGTCCCGCCGATTGACCCGTCGTGACACGGGTCGGCTCGTCTTCCGGCTGACCTGCCCCACGCCCCGTCGAGAGCCGGCGGCCGGCTCCCCACGGGCACCCCGTCGGTGTCCGCCGGTCTTTCGGCTGGTCCCGGCGGCGGACGTCCCGTTCGGGAATCCCGGTACCCTCGGGCGTGTTGTTGCTACTGCAACGATTCCGGCGGGCCTGGGATAGGTCTGACCGGGGCGGAAGAAGGGCCGGAAAGACATGACCGAGCTGAACCAGACATTGCCATTGCTACCCCTGACCTCGGGAGTCATCCTCCCGGGCATGGTGTTCACCATGGCCCTCGAGACCGACGAGGCCAAGACGGCCGCCGAGGCGGCGGGATCGGTCGGCGGCGAGCTCGTGCTCGTGCCCCACATCGACGGCAAGTACGCCTCGGTGGGTGTGATCTCGAAGATCCTGGAGACCGGCGAGCTGCCGGGCGGCCCCGTGGCCGTCGTGGTGAGCGGCCTGCGCCGGGCCACCATCGGCACGGCCGTCCCCGGGACGGGGCGGGCCCTGTGGGTCCAGGTCGAGCCCATCGGCGACGAACCCGAGACCCCGAGAGCACTCGAGCTGGCGCGCGAATACCGAGCCGTGCTCGAGAACATCCTCCTGACGCGAGGAGCGCGCCGCATGGCGGAGCGCCTACGTGATGTCACCGACGCCTCGCAGATCGCCGACCTGTCGGGGTACTCCCCTGACCTGAACCTGGCCCAGAAGGTCGAGATCCTCGAGACCGTCGACCTCGAAGCGCGCCTGCGCCTCGTGCTGGGTTGGGCCCGCGAGACACTGGCCGACCTGACGCTGCGCGAGCAGATCAAGACCAATGTCGAAGAGGGCATGGAGAAGACCCAGCGCGAGTTCCTCCTTCGGCGTCAGCTCGAAGCCATCCGCAAGGAGCTCAACGAGTTGGACGGCACCGCAGACGAGGGGAGTGTCGACGACTTCCGCTCCAAGGTGGAGGGCCGCGACCTGCCCGACGCGGTGCGTACCGCCGTGTTGCGCGAGGTCGACAAGCTCGAGCGCACCAGTGAGCAGAGCCCCGAACACGGCTGGATCCGGACGTGGCTGGACACCGTCTTGGAGGTGCCGTGGGGCGTGCAGTCCGAGGACAACCTCGATGTGGCGGCGGCGGCGGGGATCCTCGACGAGGACCACGACGGGCTGAAGGACGTGAAGGAGCGCATTCTCGAGCACCTGGCGGTGCGGAAACTGCGGACCGACCGCGGGCTCGTGTCAACGGGGCCGCGCGGATCGGGCGCGATCCTCGCGCTGGTGGGTCCTCCGGGCGTGGGCAAGACCTCGCTCGGCGAGTCGGTGGCGCGCGCCCTGGGCCGCAAGTTCGTGCGCGTGGCCCTGGGGGGCGTGCGCGACGAGGCCGAGATCAGGGGCCACCGACGCACCTACGTCGGCGCGCAGCCCGGACGGCTGGTGCGCGCCCTTCGCGAGGCCGGCACCATGAACCCCGTGATCGTGCTGGACGAGGTCGACAAGCTGGGTGCCGACTATCGGGGCGACCCGTCGTCGGCCCTGCTGGAAGTCCTCGACCCCGCCCAGAACCACACCTTCCGGGACCACTACCTCGAGGTCGAGCTCGACCTGTCCAAGGTCCTGTTCCTGGCGACGGCCAACGTGGCCGAGACCATTCCCGGCCCGCTGCTGGATCGCATGGAGGTCATCCGCCTCGACGGCTACACCGAGGACGAGAAGGTCACCATCGCGCGGCATCACTTGCTGCGCCGGCAACTGGAGCGGACCGGACTTCGGGCCGAGGAGGTGGAGGTCTCTGATGAGGCACTGCGTGTCATCTCCGCCGATTACACGCGCGAGGCCGGTGTGAGGAGCCTCGAGCGTGAGATCGGAAGGCTGCTGCGCAAGGTCGCCACGAAGCTGGCGTCGGGAGCGCTGCAGTCCCCGGTCGTGGTGGAGGCTGACGACGTGCGCACGTGGTTGGGTCGTCCTCGGTTCTTCTTCGAGGCTGCCGATCGGACCAGCGTGCCCGGTGTGGCCACGGGCCTCGCCGTGACGGGCACGGGCGGCGACGTGTTGTTCGTCGAAGCCACCGTCATGGACGGCCCCGAGGGATTGACCCTGACGGGACAACTCGGCGACGTCATGAAGGAGTCTGCGGAGATTGCACTGTCGTTCGTGCGCTCGCACGCGGCCGAGCTCGGCATCGATCCGGGCGCGTTCGCGGGGAAGCGATTCCACCTGCACGTCCCCGCCGGTGCCGTGCCCAAGGACGGGCCCTCGGCCGGCGTCACCATGACGACCGCGCTCGTGAGCCTGCTAAGCGACCGGGCCGTGCGGCCCGTGGTGGGCATGACCGGCGAGGTCACGCTCCAGGGTCGGGTGCTGCCCATCGGCGGTGTGAAGCAGAAGGTCCTGGCCGCACACCGGGCCGGGCTCCGCGAGGTGGTCTTGCCCGTGCGCAATGGACCGGATCTCGAGGACGTGCCCGAGAGCGTCGCGTGAGGAGATGACGTTCCATCTGGCTGAGACCGTGCACGACGTCCTCGGGGCCGCACTCGACGGTGTGGCCGCCGAGGCCACGTCGAGCCCGGTGGCAGCCTGAGCGCCAGGCCGTCGTTCACGGTCACATCACGGAACGGTCACAATCGAAGGGGTCCTGCGATCCCGTGATCGGAAACGGCCGGCGGAGGAAATTGTCACGCGTTGTTCAGTGCGTGTTCATCTCCAGGCACGACCGGTCCCGAGCTGTTCACGCACCCCATCCACAGCGCTGTGGATGGGGTGCGGATATCTCGGGTTTCTACCCGACTCAGCGGAAATCGAACGCCACTTTGATGGCGCCGCTGCTCTCCTGTTCGGCGAGGACGGTGAACGCTTCGCGCCACTGTTCGAGGCGGAACGTGTGGGTGAGCATCCCCGAGAGGTCGACCTTCCCGGCCGCGGCCATGTCCAGGAAGTGGGCGATGCCGTGCTTGCGCACCCCATCCACCTCCTCGATGCCGAAGGCGTTGGATCCCACCCAGGTGATCTCTTTGAAGTAGAGCGGCGAGTATTCCCAGCGCCCCGGGCCGTGCACCCCGCTCTTCACGAGCGTCCCCCGTGCCTTCAAGAGTCGGACGCCGACCTCGAAGGTCTCGGGCTTCCCGATGGTGTCGTAGACGACGTCGATCTGGCCGGGGTGCGCCATGGGCAGCGCATCACCCACGCGCTGGAGGACACCTCCCGACCACGCCGCGGCTTGCTCGATGAGCGCGTGGCGAGGCTCGGGCGCCACCACGGTGGCACCGAGGCGGCGCGCCAGGTCGGCTTGGGCGGGAAAGCGCGCCACGACCATGACCTCGACGTCGGGGTACAGGGCGCGCAGGATGGCGGTGGCGGTGGTGCCGAGGGCCCCGGCGCCGTACACGAGGGCGCGCCCGCCCGGGGGTGGTGGATGGCGGGTGACCGAATGCAGGGAGACCGCGAACGGGTCGGCGAACACGGCCAGTTCGTCGGGGACGCCGTCGGGGACGGGGAAGAGCATGGTGTGATGGGCGGGGAAGAAGTCGGCGAAGCCACCCGGCGCGTCCTTGCACGTGCCGGTGTGGATGCCGGCCGCGAGGGGGCCTTGGGTGAAGTGCCAGCACAAGCTGTAGTCGCCCGCCTCACACGACGGACACACCGGATCGATACCCCGAGGAGCGCACGACAGCCACGGGTTGAGCACCACGCGCTGGCCGACCTCGAGGTCCGGTACGCCCGGCCCGACGTCGGCCACGTTGGCCACCACTTCGTGGCCGAGGATGGTGGGGAAGGTGAAGAGATTGGCCAGCGGGCTGTCGGCGTTGGCCTCGCCGAAGTCCATGAAGACCTGCTTGGCCTCAGACCCGCAGATCCCGGTCATCCGGGTCTTGGCCATGACCCAGCCCGGCCTCGTCGGGTGCGGCTCGTCGAGGTCCACGAGCTTCATGGGGGTGCGCGCCAGTCCCACCAACAACGGGTTGGACGCATCGGGTGCATCCCACTTGTCGGGCCGAACCCCGTAGAGCAGTCCCTTCATCGTCCTATCTCCTTGGCCACCGGTGTCAGCGACGGCGTGGCAGTTGCACGGTGTCAGCTACACGGTGTCGGCTACACCGTGTCGGCGAGGACCTCCCACCCCGGTGGGGGAGGTTCGAGTCGCCAGTACTGCTCGGGAACGTTCGCATCGAGACGCTCGTCGAGCACGTGGTCGCGTTGCAGGGGCGCTACCTGGCTCTTGTAGAACTCGATGGCGGCACGCTTGCGGACCATGTCGGGCTCGATCGGCACGACCGCCGGCGTGGGCCACAAGCTGCTCTTGAACAGCGTGGCCACCCGCCACGCCAGGATCCCGGGGATGTGTTTGTAGCCGTGGTCTTCGTAGCAGAACCAGGCCGGTGTCTCCCCGGACTCGGCCAGGGCACCTCGGGCCAGCAGGCCGGCCTCGTGGGTGACGACGTGATCGGGGTTGGCGAGTCCCATCGGCAAGAAGACAGCGGTCGGTGACGACGCCGCGATGGCCCCTTGGAGCTCCGGTGCCACGTCCTCGGGGCGGGGGCGGTCGGCCTTGGCCAGGTACTGGTGGTCGGGGAAGTCGAGCCACACCGGCGTGGCTTCGAGGAACGCCATGGCGGCGCGGTCCTCCTCACGCCGGAGGGCGACCACGTCGTCCCCGGCGCGAAAGCCCCCACACGCGTCCCACGACGTGGGCTCATCGGGGTACTGGGGAGGGCGTCCCCCGAGCACGGTGATGACCGTGGTGCCGGGATGGCCGGCGATGAGGTGGGTGGCACCGAGCACGGCGTCGTCGAAGTGGGGTGACACCACTACCACCCGGGCCAGGACGGCGGGGTCGACGAGCCCCCACGTGACCTCGACGGTTCCCCCCGTGTCTGCCCCCACGAGCCCGGACCGTATCGCGTCGAGCCCGGTCTACGCCCGTCCCGGGCGCGCTCGACGCGGCACCACGGTGCGGCGCTCGATGCGCCAACCTGCGGGCGTGCGCACGACGTCGTCGTGGTACTCGCCGGTTCGGGCCCGTCCGTCATCGGAGACGACGAGGTATTTGCACCGGATGCGCGCCCGTTGGTCGCCGTCGGCCTCGATCGCCACATTGGTGGTGTGATGGGCGAGAGGGTGGTCGAGCTCGGCGAAGCAGGCTCGCAACTCCTCGCTCCCTCGTGCGGTGCCCCGGCCGAGGGCCCGCAAGTCGAATTCCCCGTCGTCGCTGAACACCTCCGCCAGGCGGTGCCAGTCGGCATCGTCGACGACGTGGCCGTAGCGGGCCAGGAGATCATGGATGGCGAGGATCTCGGCGCTCTCCATCAGGGCCCGGTCATCACCGCTCGTGACAGCACAAGCAGAACTCGTTGCCTTCGGGGTCCGCCATCGCGATCCAGCAGCAGCCGTACTCCTCGTAGACCTCCGCCCTGCGCCGGGAACCGCCCTGCGCCACCAGCTCGGCGGCCATGGCTTCGATGTCGGGCGTCTCGATGTCGAGATGCATCCGGTTCTTGCCGGCTTTGGCCTCCGGCACTCGCTGGATCAGGAGTTTGGGCCCGTCGCCACCGTCGGGGAGCAACGACACGTAGTTTTCGACCGAGCCGGTGACGACGTAGCCGAGCGCCGCGGCCCAGAACGGGGCCAAGGCCTCGGGATCGCGGCTGTCGAGGACGAATCCGATCTCCACGCCCCCATCATGCCTCTGTGGAGATATGCATCGTGGCGGGCCCGTGGCTTCCCGAAGGAGCGCCCCCGGCTAGCGACGACCCGACAGCGGGATCGGGAAGCGGGCCGTGTGGCGGTGGGCCGACCGCCACAGGTCGACCAGGTCCCAGAAGAAGGAGTAGCCGCGGTGGTGGATGCGAAGAGCGGTCACGGCCGGTCCTCGGGCCCCGTCGGTGCGGAAGACGGAGCGAGGGCGATACCCGGGGAGCGGGGCCAGCTCCCAGATGACGCCGTCGACGTCGATACGGCAAGGACCTCGTCGATCATCCTGATGATCTCGTCACACCGCTGGGCTGGGGTCATTGTCGCTCATCTGTCGTGGCGCCGGTCCTGTCACGATGCGCCTTTCGCATGCCCGGCTCCTAGGGCCGTTGGTGGTCAGTGGTCAGGGCCTTTGGTCCCATGCCACGCGCCGCTTGCGGTTGTGGCACCGTGTGGGTATGTGCAGAAGCATCGTGACCCTACGGAGCCCGGACGCTGTCGCCGACGAGGACGTCCGGGCTGCCGCCCTGCAGTACGTGCGCAAGGTGAGCGGGTATCGCGCTCCCTCGGAGGCCAACCGGGCTACCTTCGAGCGCGCCGTCGATGACGTGGCCCGGTCGACCCGGGTGTTGCTCGACGGGCTCGTGTCGGGACGACCGGCTCCGAAGGTCAGTCGTTAACGGGACGCAGTCCCCGCACGAGGGCGCGCACCTGCTCCTCGATGGCGCGCTGGCCGAGCGCGCCCTGGGCGGCGATGATGTCGAACCCGTGGCACGCTCCCGCGACGGTGTGGAGCTCCGTGGGCACCCCGGCCGCCATGAGCCGGGTCGCGTACTCGATGCCCTCGTCACGCAAAGGGTCGAGCTCGGCGGTGAGGACGTAGGCGGGAGGAAGCCCCGTCAGGTCCGGGGCTCGTCCCGGGGCGGCGTAGGGCGATACCTCACCGCGGCGTTCGGGATCGCCGAGGTAGTGCTGCCACATATCGGCGTTGGACCCGCTCGTCCACATGGGCGTGGCGTCGAAGGTGCGCATTGACGCGGTCTGCATCCGGTCGTCGATGACGGGGTAGTTGAGGATCTGCACCGCCAGGGCGGGGCCGCCCCGGTCGCGTGCCTTGAGCGCGACCGCCGCCGCCAAGGCGCCGCCGGCGCTGCTTCCGCCCACACCCACCCGCCTCGGGTCGATGTCGAGCTCGGCGGCGTGGGACACCGTCCACCGCAGGCCGGCGTCGCAGTCGTCGACGCCGGCGGGGAAGGGGTGTTCGGGGGCGAGGCGGTAGTCCACCGACACCACGACGCAACCGGCCTCCGCCGCGTAGCGCAGACAACGGAGCTCCTCGGTGTAACGGTCGCCGAGGACGAAGGCGCCGCCGTGGAAGAACACCAGGGCGGGGGCCGGGCCGGCGGGCCGGGTGACGGGCTCGTAGACCCGGATCGGGATCTCGGTCCCGGGCTCGACCCCGGGAATGGACCGGTCCGCCACCGTCACGCGCTCGTCGGTCGGGAGACTGCCCCCCAGGATTCCGAGCAGGTCGAGCGTCGAGCGCATCATCCGCACGACGTTCATGTCCCGGAGGTTTTCTCCGGGGTCGACGCCGGCGGGGAACCCCGCCATGACGAGGGCGAGCTCGGGATCGAGAGGCGGGAGTGTCGTCGTCATCGTCGGCCCGTCAACGACGGAAGTGTGGGATGACCTCGGTCCCCATGAGCTCGATCGTCTGCATGACCGCTTCGTGGGAGATCTTGTACGGGTTCACCAGGCACAGCAGCAGGTCGATCCCGGCTTCCTCGTAGAGCTTGACCGTCTCGATGCAGTCCTCGGGGGTGCCGAGCACACAGGCGTTCGCCTCGACGAGGTACTCGAGCGAGAGCAGGTCGAGCGCGCCTTCGTCATCGATCCTCTTCATGTCGGCGGCGTAGGCATACGAGCCCAGGTCCTGCTGGCGCTCGATCATCCAGTCGGTCATCGACGCGATGTGCCGGGCGCCGGTCTTCGGGTACCACTCGAAGGACTCCCGAGCGGCGTCGTGGGCGGCGGCACGGTCCCGATCGCACAGGGCCATGGTGAAGGTGGCGGCCTGGTTGTTCACGAAGGCGCCGATCGGCGAGGTGCAGTCGGCCACGGCTTGGCGGTAGATGTCGACCTTGGCCTTCACCTCTTGGGGTGACACCCCGACGGCGAACGAGCACAGGCCCAGGCCGAGCGAGCCGACCTGGCGGTGCCCGTCCTCGCTGCTCGTGGCCCCCCAGATGGGCGGGTGGGGGCTCTGGCGGGGCTTGGGTTGGACCCGTCGCTTCGGCATCTGCCAGTACTTGCCGTCGAGCTCGTACTCCTCGTTGGTCCAGCACCCCACCACGTGGCCGATGGCCTCCTGCCACATGGCGCGTGTCTCGGCGGGGTCGACCCCGAAGCCCTCCAGCTCTGCTCGGGTCGAGGATCGTCCCGTGCCGAGGTCCACGCGACCATCGGAGAGGAGGTCGAGCACGGCCACCGATTCCGCCGTCCGCACGGGATGGTTGTAGGGCTGGGGCATGAGCCGCACGCCGTAGCCGATCCGGATCCGCTCGGTCAGCGCGGCCACGGCCCCGTACAGGACCTCGGGATTCGAGCAGTGCGAGAACTCGGGGAGGAAGTGGTGCTCCACGGTCCAAAAGGCGTCCCACCCGTAGCGCTCGCCCGCCACGGCTTGGGCGAGGACGTTCTTGTAGGCCGTGTACTCGCTGTCGGGGCCCCACGGTTGGGGAACGGGGATCTCGTAGAACAAAGCGAATTGCACGGTGCAGGGTCCTATCATCCAGCCCACCCGCCGACAAACCGCCGGGGGGGCGAGACAGGGAAGGGGTCCCATGCGTGGGCTGGCCGGCAAGAACGTGATCGTCACCGGGGCGGCGTCGGGGATCGGCCGGGCGTGCGCGGCGCGCCTTCTCGAGGAGGGCGCCAGCGTCATGGGTGGCGATCTGGCTCCGCCCCCGGACGCGCCGGCGGCGCCGGCAGGCCAGGGAGCGTGGGCCTTCACGCCGGTCGACGTCACCGACGAGGCCTCGGTCGTGCACCTCGTGGACGAAGCCGCCCGTGCCTTTGGGCGCGTCGACGGGCTCGTGAACGCGGCCGGTGTGGCCGGAGGCGGTGCGGTCCACATGGTCGACACCGCCGAATGGAACCGCGTCGTGGGGGTGAACCTCTACGGCACCTTCCTCACGGCCAAGCACGCCATCGCCCGCATGCTCGACCAGGCGCTCGTGGAAGGAGCCCGGGGTGCGGTGGTCACGATCGCCAGCATCGAGGGCATCGAGGGCACCGCCGGCGGCAGCGCCTACAGCGCGTCGAAGGGTGGCGTCGTGATCCTCACCAAGAACATGGCCATCGACTACGCGGGCCGCGGCATCCGCGTCAACACGGTGTGCCCGGGCTTCATCGACACCCCGATGACCAAGGCCATCTTCGGCGAGGGCATGGAGCGCGCCCGCCGGGAGATCGTCGCCGAACACAAGCTGGGTAGATTCGGCCAGCCCGACGAGATCGCCGCCGCGGCGGCATTCCTCCTCTCCGCGGATGCTTCGTTCATCACGGGCCATGCTCTGGTGGTCGACGGCGGCTACACCGCGGGCCGCGATCACGGTGTGACAGAGATGTTGGGGCTGTCGGGTCCGTAAGCGCGTTCGGGCAGACGTTTACTGCGCCCGGCCTACCCCCCGTTCACGGGTGATCCCGCCTGGTGTGGTGGCCCTGAGACCCGGCCAGCCCAGGCACGCAGCACTGACACTTGCGGGTGGTCCTGCCCTGACGGGAACCAATCGTGGCTCCGCGGACATTATTAGGTGTGAGACACACCAAGGCGACCGGCGCCACCTCCGCCGCCGAGTCGTCGGATGCGGTCGCCTTCGGCCAACTCTTCGGTCGTCACGCCCAGGCCGTCTACACCTTCTGTGCGCGTCGAACGGCCGACCTGGCCTGGGCAGAGGACCTCACCTCCGTTACCTTCCTCGAGGCTTGGCGTTGTCGGGACAGGGCGCCATCGGAAGACGTCGGCAGTGCCCTCCCTTGGCTTCTCGGTGTATCGAACAACGTGGTGCGGAACGCCAGGCGGGGGCAGCGCCGATACAAAGAAGTCTTGGAGCGGCTTCCTGCCCCGCCGGTGGTCCCTCCGGCCGAAGACCAAGCGATCGCTCGCTCCGCGACCGAGGCCGGGTTACGACACGCACTCGACACCATCGCGGCACTCCCTGAACGGGAGCAGGAGGTGGTCATGTTGGTCTTGTGGAGCGGCCTGTCCTACGAGGAGGCGGCCACGACGCTGGCGATTCCAGTCGGCACCGTGCGATCACGTCTCTCGCGGGCCCGAACCAAGCTCCAGATTGCGCTCAGCACCCCTGCACATGCCGTCCTAAAGGAGTCTTCATGATCGACTTGCAACCCGCACCTGTGCCCGAACTCAGCGAGGAGTGGATCACTTCGCACCAGACCGCGCTCATCAGCATTCTCTCTCAGAGGCGGCGCAGGCCGCTCAAGTGGGTGGCCCTCGCCGGTGCGACAGCTGCGGCCGCTACCGTCTCGAGCCTCGTCCTTGTCGGCGGAAGCGAACAGTCTGCATTCGCTGGTTGGTCCCCTTCCCCGACGCCGCCCGCTCGCGGCCAGCTCACCTCCGCCGATGCCGGTTGCCAGGCGCATCTCGCCCAGGTCCCACCTTCCTCCAACAAGGGCTCCGGCGCCGCATCCTTGGCGCCCGAGCTGAGCGACGTTCGGGGTCCCTACACGGTCACCGTGTTCGGCGATGGCACTGGGAGCGGTGCCCTGTTGTGCATCACCACCCCGGATGGCAACTCGGCATTGCGCTGGCTGATGCAGTCGGGCGCACCTGTGAGCACCGGCGCCATCGCGGTGGACCAGATCAGCATCTTGGCCCGCGACAGTGAGCCGTACACCTTGGTGGAAGGTCGCACCGGGAATGGGGTCACCGGTGTGAACCTTGTCCTCGGGAATGGGAGCAAGGTGGCGGCGACCAGCGGCAACGGAGTGTTCATTGCCTGGTGGCCAGGGAGCGAAAGCATCACCGCTGCGATCGTCTCGACTGCGACCGGCGTTTCGACTCAGACCTTGAACCTACCCGGCCCTGGCATCCCAGACTCCCCCAAGGCTCCACCGCCATCTTCTCCTGGGACCCAGACGTCCTGCATTCCGAGTGCGGATGTCGCCTGTTCGGTCGGGACACCGGGGCCGTCCTGAATTGCGAGCGGGGTCTTGTGCCAGAAGGCGACCGGTCGCCGGCGTCCTGTTCAGATGCGATCTCGGTGTCCCCTCTGCGTCCGACGGTTGCACCGGATTCGGGTGGCCCGGCCACAGGGTGACCCGATCGGGGATCACCACCGCCGAGCGATACCGCGTGGCCCGGCTGGCCAGAGCATCGTGAGCGGCAGACCATGCTCGTACTTCGACGCCGAGCGGCGTTGATGTGACCAATGACCCTAGCTCGATCACTCTGCCCCGAGGAAGGATGTGGTCGTGGCCGACAACGGGAAGAGGAGTGCGGCGGGTGGTGTCGGGGGAATCTGGTTTCTCGGCTTCATCGGGGCACTCGTTTACTACATCCACACTCACTCGGGGACGTTCTGGCTGGTGCTCTTGGCCATTATGAAGTCCACGGTGTGGCCAGCATTCCTCGTCTACCACCTCCTGACGTTGAAGCCATAACCATGAGTCACCAGGCGTTCCGTTCTGGCATCCGACGCTCAGGGTGGTAGCAAAGTGGCCCGGGCGGTACGTGCCGTTCACGACTGCGGGCGGCCTCAACGGAGAGGGTTGGCCATAGCGCAGAATCGGGGTACCCGCCTGGCCCATTTATCGAAGTCACCACTCGAAGCGCGCCGGATCCCGGCGAACGGATGAGTGGTCCCGACTGCACCCTGGTCGCGGCTCGGAACGTTACCGGCCGGGGTTCAGTTGTCGGGAGGCTCGGCAGGGATGCGCGATCCGGCGCTTCGAGGTATATGCGGATGGGTGCAATCCTCGAGGTGCTGGGCGCTTGCCAACCCTTACCAAACTCAGGTCTTGAAGCACTCTGTAAGGAACAAGTCGAGTGCATCGGCGTTACGGCGAAGGTGGATATGGCCTCCAGTATCTCTTGAGATGTCTAGAGATGGGCAAAAGGCTTCAATGTCTCCACAGAAGAAGTGCGGCGAACCTAAGACCCCGCGAGACTGGCCTTCACGCCAGTCCTCCCTCACCTTTTCATGGTCTTGGGCGCCGACATCGACGACGCCATGTGCGTTGGCCACCCCGACGAGGACCTCTTGGCGAGAAATGTCGTGTGCCGCCTCGAATAGGGAATCACGCAGCGCGAGACTCACGGCTTCGCCTATGCGGTCACCGTGGCGGTAGGCGGCGGCGGCAAGAGCCAGTGCGGGCAGAGAGGTACGTGGGAGGCGACTGTGGTCAAACTGAGTGAAGAGGTCGGGGGCCACTTGCGATCGCAGGGCATCCACGTGCTCAGCCGTGGCCAGAGGGTCGAGCGGCTGCCCGTTGACCAGTTCGAGCGGCCAGGCTCGAACCCGGAGGACGACATCGTCACGTCCCAGCTGATCCCGCCTCTGAACAACCATGTGCAGTCCCACGTGGGTGAATGGGCAGCAGACGTCTGCGTACACCTCGATTACGCGCATGATCGCACCCTTCGCTTGCGGACTCCACTGCACTCCAGGGGTGATCGGTCATCCCGCGAACACCCATCAGTGGTCATGTGAAGATGATCTCACCGCCCGCGGCCCTTTCGTAGAACTCGCCGACGGTAATGATGTCCGAGACCTGTTCGATGAAGTCGTCTTTGGTGAACCCGAACAGATCGACCGACGCCTTGCAGGCGAACATGCCGCACCCGGTATCGGCGATCATCTCGACGAACTCGGGTATCGAAGGGATGTCAAAGTCCTCCATCTTCTTCTCGAGCATGTGGGTGGCGATGGCCGACATGCCGGGTAGCCCACCGAGCATCGTGGCGATGTGCATCCCCGGGTTGCCCACCGTCGCCACCTTGATGTGCTCAAAGCGCTTCTTGTGGATGGCGTCGAGGCCGAAGAAGGTGAAAAAGAGGTTGGCCTCGATCCCCTCCGCTCTGGCCCCGTTGGCCATGATCAGCCCGGGGTAGATGCCTTCGAGCGAGCCCTTGGAGATGATGATGGACACCTTCTCGATCGTGTCACCCATGCCTGTGCTCCTTTTGGCGCTCCATTAGATGCAACCGCGGGGTTTCGGGATGCCGGCGATCTTGGCGGCGATCTTGGCCGGCCCCTTCGGGAACAGCTGATAGAGCTCCTTGATGGAGACTCCCGAGGTCTTACCGAGCACCCGGACAGTGGGTCCGGTCCCCTTGGCGAAGTACTCGGAGCGCATGAACCTGATGACCTGCCAGTGCAGCTCCGTGAGCGGGTCGATGCCCTCGTTGCGAGCGAGCTCAACTGCCACGTCCTCGGTCCATTGGTCGGGTTCCACGAGGAACCCCTCGTCGTTGAGCTCGACGTCGACACCAGCCAATGTGGTGAGCGTCATAGTGTGCTTGCCTCCTTGAGGGTGGTCACCGGGTGCTGCTTCCCATGGCTTGGCATGGCGCTCGTGATGCCCGGAATGTCCCGACCGGGCAGCAGGCTGTGCCAATACAGCCACTGGAACATCAGCTTGCCCAGGTGATTCAGATGGGACTCTTTGAGGAGCGGGAGCCCAACCCGGCCCGGGAAATGCCCGGGCAGGGGCTCGGTCTCGTAGTTGAAGTCGATGAGCATCGCCTTGGAGAACCCGGTCTCGATGAAGCAGTTGGCGTGCCCGTCGTAGGAAGCATCAAGGGGCTCACCGGCGAGGAACCGGCGGATGTTCTCGACGAGGACCTCTCCCTCGAAGTGGGTGACCGACCCCGCCTTGGAGATAGGCAGAGCCGCGGCATCTCCCACGGCGAACACGTTGGGCCGGGCTTTGGACTGAAGCGTGTGCTCGTCGACCGGCACGAAGTCGAGTTCGTCGCCGAGGCCCGGGGAGGCGGCCACGTACGGCGCCCCGTTGTGGACGGGGATGACCACGGCCAGGTCGAAGGGAACCTCGCGGTCATCCCACGAAACCAGCTTCCCTGCCTCTCCGTCGACCGAGCCGGTGTTGAACTCGGTCACGAGCTCGATGCCGCGTTCGGCGAGCATCCCGCCCAGCGCCTTCGACGCCACCGGCTTCGTGAAGGCGCCATCGAGAGAAGTGACGTAGGTCAGCTCCACGCGGTTGCGAATGCCACGCTCACGGAAGTACCAGTCAGCCAGGAAACAGAATTCGAGTGGTGCCACTGGGCATTTGATGGGCATCTCGACGACGTTGACTACGAGACGACCACCGTCGAATGTGGCCAACGATTCTTCGAGTGCTGCTGCCCCTTCCGGTGTGTAAAACGTGAAGACCTTCTCCATCCACCCCGGCCCCGTGAGGCCTTCGGTCTCCTCGGGTGCCAGGACGCAACCGGTTGCCACCACCAGGACGTCAAAGGCGAGTTTGCTCGAGTCCGCCAGGTGCACTGCCTGTGTGTCGAGATCGACGTGGTCGACGGCCGTGGTTCGATAGTCAATGCCGGGGTGGAGCTGACGTCCACGGGGGCGAACGATGTCCTCGGGGTGGGTGAGCCCGAAGGGAACGAACAGCAGTCCCGGCTGGTAGACATGGCGGTCGTTCTGATCGACCACCGTGATGGACGCCTCGCCGAGCCCATAAGCCCTTCGCAGGCGGTTGGCGGTCAGGGTCCCGCCCGTTCCCCCGCCCAAGACGACGATTCGATGCACGTACGGACTCCGATCTGCTCGATTTCAGCTTGACAGCTATCCAATTGAGGCTGGCAGGGTCCAAGGTCCTTTCCCAGGATCGGAAAGGGGGCATGGCTAGAGCAAGAAGGAGGCGGGCCGCCCGGCAAACCATCGGGCCCGCGGTGCAAGCGATGTATCTATGCGCCGCCAAATGACCGAAATGCTCGATGGCTTTCTGACCGGCCGTTTCGTGGACCCGTCCTCTCCCGGGCGGCGGCCGCACCTTCAGATTCCGACTGGAATGTGTATCCAATGGGACCGCGGTGTAAGTGCCGCTCCCGACCGGCGAGTTGGTAGGACGGGTGACGGCGGTGGGGGGTCGGTAATTGGCGTTATGCGCTCCGGCGTGGCTTGCTCAATGCGTATCAGATCGGGTTGCGCCGGATCGGCAAACAGGCCGGTACGTGCGACCTGCGCAGTATTCACGTCGAGGGGAGCCAGAGTCAGCGCACGCTTAGCGTCTGACTCCAATGTGGCCAGGAGATCATTGGCCTCGGAGAAGCGCCCAAGTAGTCCTACGTCCATGGCGTATGCGAGCCTGGCTCTGAGTGTCTGAGGGTGGCAGTCACCAAAGAGAGCGCCGTAGCCGTCACAGGCCAGTTCATCAAGCTCAGCAGCGGAATCCCAGTTCCCCCAGACGAGGGTGGCGATGACAGCCAATGAGCGGAGCTACTCGCTACGCAACAGCGGGCTCGGGTGCTGGCGAGCAGAAACGAGGGCGGGGCCGATGGCGAGCACGTTCGCCACGACGAGCACGCCGACTGTAAGCGCAGCGATGACCCAAACCTGGGTCAACGCCACCGGCACGACACCCAGGTTGGTGGCGAACGCGTTCCACGCCAGATGACCGAGAGCGACACCGAGGGGAACACCAATCACAACCCCGACCAGCGCCACGGTTGTCGCCTGCCAACACACCACGGAAAGCACTTGGTGACGGACGAATCCAAGTGCTTTCAACAAGCCCAGTTCCCGGCGCCGGCGAGCAACGCTCACCACCAGGACATGCACCAAGGTGGCCGCCCCGAATAGGACGAGGACGACGCCGAGGATGAGGGGGAAGTTCACGGCTTCTCCGAAGTTGACGAGGTTGGTCGGGGTCACCAGTTCCTGGGACTGATAGGGGAATGCGCGGTCCAACTGCGCCACCGTGGACCGGCCACTGGCTCCATTCGTCACGCCCACCAGCAGGACGTAGGTGAGATTGTCGGCGACGGTGGCGCGACACCGCGGCTCAGAGGGACCCGGTGCGCAGCGTGCGTCGACGAAGCCGGCGAGGCTGAAGATGGCGCCACTGTTGAGCCCCACCACGCCGAAGTCGGGGGGGAATGACGCTGTGCCCACGACGTGGAACTCGGATGTATTGAGGCCTCCCCTGGGAAGTGGCACCGTCACCCGTACCTCAGAACCCACGTGCGCGCCGGCCTGGTGAAGGGTCTTGTTCCCCAGGGCGATTTCCTGCGCGCCGGTAGGAAGTCGTCCGTTCACGAGCGAGACCAGCAACCTTCCCCGCAGCGGTCGGCCGGCGATGGCGTCGGTGGCTACGCCATTGACCGTGACCGAGCCTGACGTGCCCAGTGTGATTCCCGTGACGGCGGTGTCGGCCCGCGCCTTCGAAAGCACCGGGTCGACGCTCGATGGACCGGGGTTGAATCCGTTGAACCACATCTGAAAGGCCTGTCCGTAGAGGGTGGGGGTGGCCGTGAGGTGTCTTAGGCTTGCTCCGAACACGGTGGTGCCGCACAACGCCGCCACCGCCAGGACGGTGCCGGCAAGCGCGCTCCCGACGGGCACAGCGTTGCGACCGTGTCCCCTTTCGAGAGCCCGCCGCACCCCGATCACGGTGCTCGGCGGTGCCCCGGCCGAGGCCAGCCGATTGGCGATGGGCGAGGGGCGCGCCGCCGGGGCGATGTCCTGAGCAAGCTGCATCCGGCCGGCACGCAGCGCCGGCCAGATGCTCAGGACGAGCACGGCGGCCAGGACGGCCAGCGCCCCCAGGCCGAGGACCAAGGCGTCGAAGTCGAAGCCCGTCGTCGGCTCGGCGATGCGGGCTTCACCCACAGGGGTGAGCGGAGACAGAGCGAAGGCCAGCGCCACCGCGCCGATGGCTCCGGCCGTTCCCACGACGAGGGCACGCACCATACCCAGCGCCACGAGCTTTCCCGGCCCGAGCCCGATGGACGCCAGAGTGCGGTAGTCCTGGCTCTCCACCGATGCCTGCCGGCTGAGCGCCTGCGCCACCGTCGCCAGGCCGGCCAGCGCCGTCAGGGCGGCCAGCAGCCACCACCCTTGCGCCTGCGGGTGGATGGCGGCGGTGATGGTGGCCGTCGCCTCCTGGTCCCCCATCCCGAACGCCCCCACCGCGGTCGCGTCACTGTCGAAGCGCACAAGGTCGGCGCCGCGGCGAAGTCGTACTGCGTAGCCCGCGTACACGCCGGTTTGCGGATTCACCGCCCGATCGAATGCCCGGGTGGCGATGACCTCGTACGCCGGAGTCCCCACCGAAGGGAAATCACCTTCGTTCGCTTCGATCCCCACCACGCGCAATGCGACGGTCGGCCCGTGCGGATGGAGTGGGGGTGTCGGAGCGTTGGACTGCGCCGGCGTGTAGAACGGGACATGGATCACGGAGCCAACGTGCACGCCAAAGTCCTGTTGGAGGCTGTACGACGCGAGCACCTGATCGGCGGCAGACTGGTCGGGCAACTTCCCGGCCACCAGCTTGGCGAAATGCGGCAGCGACGCTGCGCTCACCTCGAAGACGCTGAACGTATTGGCGGTCAGGAGATGTGTGCACGTGCAGGTCGGAGCCCCGTTGGCGGGCAATCCGATCTGGACGACAGAGGCCACCTCGGGCAGCTTGGCCAACTTGGGAAGAGGCCCCCCGCTGTAGATGAACGAGTCAAAGCCGTACGCCTTGGCGTATGCCGGGAAGGCCGAGGCGGTCCGTCGGCCCGCTGACGCCGCGCTCAACACCAGCCCGCCGACGACCGCCACCAGCCCGGCGAGAGCGAGCCAGCTCCTCCACCGGTGACGGAACTCGGCGCGCACTACGAACCTCACAGCCCCCACACGCAGCCCTCCTCCTTCGAGTGTCACCTACGACGTGGCGATGGCCAAGGTGGCTACCAGGCACGGAGAGCCTCGTGCTGGCACCCCGTCCGCTCATCGGCACACACCGGCCTCATCAAGCTCGTCGACGCAACCCTTGCAGTGGCGGTACGCCCCCGTGAGTGCCTGCTGGGATTCCATGGCACCGAGTCGAGGACTATTGACTGCACGTCCGCGCTCGGTGGATTATTTCGTGTGATTGCGCTCACGGAGGCAGCATGGAGCGTATATGGCGAGTGCTGAGGTTCTGGCCGACGGGCCTGGGGATCGCAATGATGTCCGCCACGTTGGCTGCGTGCGGCGGCTCGACGCCTCCAACGGGCACAGTCAGTGGCACGGTGCACTTCGTCTCGGACGTGCCGCCGAATGTCCACTCGATCTACCCGAAGGTCGTTGCCTCACTCGGCAACCACCAGGCGGGTGAAACACCCCTCATCTGGGGTCCGATCACAGAGGAAGACCGTGTTGCGGGAAGCAGCGTCAGTCGGAGCGGCTCCTACCGCATGTCCTTGGCTCCCGGTCGTTACGTCCTCGCGGTGGGCGGTGGACCAAAGCCGAGCTTTGTCGACGGCATCGTCGTGGTGCGAGCCAATGCGACAACTACTCGGGACATCTACGTGGTCTTCCATGGTTCTGGCTTGTGGCCAACCGGTTCGGCTGGTGGGATCAGGCTCATCCGGGGGTCGTAAGCCAGATGATCGGCGACGTTGGCGCAGGGGCGGCGGGCAATGAATGTCGACCCCCGATCGGACCGAGAGGTCTTGCTAGTACAGGCGATGGCGGTGCGATGTTCGGGGATCCCGGTTGCTCGCGTATCGCCATGGCTCGGGCGATCCGTGCGGTCTGCGCTACGGCACTTGGTCGACTAACGAGGCTCAATCCAGGCGATAATGCTCGACGCCCACTACGGCTTGCGGGCGGTGACGAGCCAGCATGCGCCGCCCAGCACGACACCCTCGGGCGTGGCGTACGGTTGCAGCGCTTCTATGGTCGCCTCGGTCCCGGCCTGCACCGCCTGGGGGTCCTTGGCCTCCACCAGCCGGCGTCCGATCTCATCAGAAAGCATGAAGGCGACGACGTCTTCGGGGTCGCGTCCCATGAGCATCCCGGCCTTGTGCGCCTCGACGGTGACCTCTGACCACCCGGCGGACTCAAGCAGGCCCCTGGTCCGCTGGGGGTCCGCTAGGGCGAAGGGTCCGGGGGTGCCAGGTTCGGGCAGCTCGGGAATGCCCACATGGGCCACGATCGCCATGGCGGGCACCGTGATCCACTCGTTGGCGAACATCTCCTGCCAGCACACGAAGCACAGGCGGCCACCCGGGCGAGCTGCCATTGCCAAGTTGGCGAAGGCGCCCTCCGGGTCGTCGAAGAACATGACGCCGAACCGGCTCACGACAACGTCGAATGGTTGGTCGAAGGAGGCGGTCTGGGCGTCACCCTGGACGAAGTCGACGTCGATCCTTTGTTCCTCGGCCCGCCGCCGGGCCACCCCCAGCATGGGCGCCGAGAGATCGAGGCCGGTCACCCGCCTACCGGGCCCTACGGATCGGGCCGCCTCCAGGCTGATGGCACCGTTGCCGCATCCGACGTCCAAGACCACCTCGCCCGGTTTGAGGACGGCGGCCGTCAGGAGCCGGCGGCCGAAGGGGGCGAGCATGGTGTCGAAGTGCTCGGCCTCTTTCACCCAGACATCGGCGGGGCGTCCGTTCCAGTAATCGACCATGTCAGCGTTCGGCATGGCTACTTTCTAGCGCTGGCGGGCATCCGGTGCGCCGCCTGTCAAAACCTGGACCTATCCGATAGGTGCTTCGATGCCGGTAATCCGGCGTTGAGTTCACAACGCCCACAATCGACGCCGGAGCATGTTTTCGAGATCCAGCCTCTCCGCATCCAGCGTTACCTCCACCGGCAAATAGCGGGTGAAGGGGACCCTCAGCCCGATCTATGGCAGGATCATCACGGTTACAGCTGGCTAATGCGGATCGCCCCCAGGGGTTTGTCATCGATGGATGCAAGAGTTGTTACGGGGAGAGATGGAACTCAAAGTCGTTGGTGCTGGAGTCGGCCGGACCGGAACGCACTCACTCAAGATTGCACTGGAACAGCTCCTCGGTGCGCCCTGCCACCACATGCTGGAGATACTCGGAGATCCAAGCCAGGCTCCGGCATGGATCCAGGCAATTGAAGGACGCTCCGTCGACTGGGCGGTCATGCTAAGGCGCTATCAGGCCATCGTGGACTGGCCGGGTGCTTCATTCTGGCGTGAGTTATCACAAGCAAACCCCGACGCGCTCGTGCTGCTATCGGTGCGTGACCCTGCAGAGTGGTATCGGAGTGCGTCGAATACCATCTTCTTGTCGTTCGACCGTGTTCCTCCGGAGCTTGCACCTTGGATGATGGCGGTGCGTGAACTCCTTCGAAACCGGTTTAGTGATCAGTTGGATGACCCAGCTGCGATGATGGATGCGTATGTTCGCCACAACAACGCGGTACGCAATGAGGTACCCGCGAGTCGGCTGCTCGAGTGGAACCTCGGAGACGGATGGGAACCGATCTGCGAGCGGCTCGAGCTACCGATTCCCACTGCGCCCTTCCCCGTAACGAACTCGACAGACGAGTTCCGCGAGATGGTCGGTATACCACCACTCATTTGATCTGCGCTTGTTCGATAGAACACTCGAAATGGATCCGAGGGGGCCCGTTGAGTGAGACGTGATTGGCCCTGGCGGCGTCACCGCAGCCAGTGGTCGTGTCGGACAAACAGTTGGGACACACGCGTCGTGTAGTCGGGGGTCCGGTGCGTCGGGGCGGTGGTCAGATCACCGAACCAGGACGGGCCTTCGGGCAGGCCAAGGTGCCCCCTGGGACATCCGCTCTCCTGCGGATTCGCTGGACAGATCGGACATCCAAGTACGCTGCGCGACCGTGCCAGAGTGGAAGGCGTTTGAGCAAGCGGAACCCGAGTTCGCCGGCCGGGTGCGGAAGCTTTTCGACGCCGGTCGCCACAAGACCATCGCGACGCTGCGCGCCGACGGCTCGCCGCGCATCTCTGGTATCGAGGCTGAAATTGTGGACGGCAATCTTCGGTTCGGCTCAATGACCGGCGCGCGCAAAGGGGCTGACCTCAAGCGGGATGCCCGCTTCGCCTTGCACGGCCCGACGTTCCACCCTGAGGAGGGTCAGGAGAAGGACTGGCCCGGTGAGGCGAAGATCGCCGGTCGAGCCATCGCCGCCGTCCCCGTGACCGCGGCCGACGGCAGCGAGCAACCTGACGGGGAGATGTTCATCGCTGACATCACTGAGGTCGTCATCACCGGACTCGACGCCGAAGCCACCCGGCTTGTCGTTGAGTCGTGGACGCCTGAGCGAGGACTCAGGAGGGTCGATCGGGAGTGACGAGCGGACAATCGATCGTGTTGAACCGTCTCGTCGGTGCGGGTCGGGGACGCCCCGGCCCTCTCTGGTTCCGTCGAGAGCGGGCCAGGTCGCTCAGAGCGAATCGTGCGCGTTGGGCACCGACGACGTTTCCCATGTGACCCCCACGCACATCTCATCGGATGATCCGTCGCCGAACGTGACGAAGTGTGGCGGCGCCTTGCGGAGGATAGGCAGTTGCTGCGCCAGCGTGGGATTGTAGGTGCAGTTGATCTGTATCCGGTCACCTCGACTCACGGTGATGGGCGGTACGTTGTACGCCTTCTGGTAGTCGAAGTTGTAGTTCGGGACGTTGAGGATGGTCTTGGCCTGTGAGGTCCCCGGATTGAGCACCATCGTGAACCCGACCCCCAACAGGTGCATGTGGGGCTGGATCCTGACGATGTAGCCGTCCGATCCGATCCGCCACGTGCACGTGGCGGTGTCACCGGCGGGCGGGTTGTCCGCGTTTTCGCCACATGCCAGGTCGATGAGTTTGGTCATCTGGACGCCGCCGGCGCCGAAGCGCTGCTGCAGGTAGCTGAGCGACCCCTGGTAGCTGCAATAGGGGCCGGTCACGCCGGCCGGGCACGGGATGTTGGGCGGGGCCACCAGGTACTGGGACTGCATCGGCAGCAGCGGTGTGGACACGGGCACGGTGTTGAGCACGAGTCCGTTCGTGACCGGCTTGTCGCCTACCAGCAGGTTGTAGTGCACCTGCTCGATGACCAGGCTCCCCTCGGGAAGCGAGATCCCCGTGCCTTTGGGGAGCACGTCGGCGCCGTGTCCCGGAGCCCACACGCTCAGGAAGGGAGTGCTCAAGAAGGCGGCGAGGGACGCGTTGGGCAGCGACGGCGCGCCGAAGCACGTCCACCCTTTGCCGCCGGTGGCGGCGTTGGCCGCGATGGCCTGGGCCGTCATGGCCGGGGGCACCAGGGAGAGCACGGCGTGGTGGACCTCGGGACTTCCCGGACGGAACTGGCTCGAGATGACGTACGAGTTCTTCGTGATGTGGGGGTTGACCAAGCTGCAGTGATAGTCATCGGTCGCCCCCACGGCCGCCTGGGGCGTGTACCGGGGCGAGGCCACCGACACGGTCGAGATCAGCGAGTTCGTCGTCGTCGTCTTGATCTTGCCCGCCCCCGACGTGGTCGCCATCGCCACCGTGCCCAGCGTGCCGGCGACCACCACCACGCAGATGGCCACAATGACGGCGCGCGGCCCGCGCATGGCGCTGGCGAGGCCGCGTCGCTTGGGGGCGACGGGCCCACCCTGCGCCCCTTCGGTCGCCCTGTCCGCGCCGTCAGCAGGCTCGGTGTCGGCGTGTTCGATGAGATCGGTCATGGTCCCCCGTCCCCGTCATCGGTCCACCTGATGCGCCGCGCCCCCGCGCCCAGGCAGCCGAGTTGTGGCTGGCCCGAAGGCTAACCCACCTGGCCGCCGAATGCCGTGGTAACGAGACCACGGCAGAGTTCGAGGGGCATCGGCAGGTCGGAACGACCCGTCGTACCCACGGACTGGGCGCGCTGCCGCCCTAACCATTCGGTGATGTAGTGCCGAAGGGCTGAGCTGATGCGCCTGGGAGGGCCGGCCAGCGAGCCGGGAGGTCGGGATAGTCGTACAGTTCGACGATCTCCGAGAGGAAGGGTTCACCGTGACGGTCCGTATCCATACCAATCTTCCCGGCGTCAGTCGGGAGCAATTCGACGCCGTGCACAAGATCATCACGGCTGGCGCGCCGCCGAAGGGTCTCCTCTTTCACTCGTCAGCACCGAGTGAGGGTGGCTGGGTTGTGATCGACTTCTGGGAATCACGTCAGGACTACGACGCGGCAATGCCGGTGATTCAGAAGGCGATGGAAACAGCCGGTGTAGCTCCTCAGGGAGCCCCGAGCGTCGAGGAGTTCCCCGTCCATGAGACATTCATACCTTGAGCACGCAGGTATCATCCGGATCGTTCGGGTTCAAGACGACCCGGGTCATGTCGCCGGAGTCACGCAGTGGACGAAGCGCCACAACTTCGAGGATTGCGACATCGCCTATTTCGGCGGAGGCATCGCTTCACCCGGACCACTCGGCGCCCAAGGACGTGAGCGGCCCCGCTGGAGGCATTTACAGGTAGGTACGACCTGTCTCGGTTAGACGAGTGACGGCGTAGCCATCAAACGGGGAGGCGGCAACGGAGATGCACGCCAGGTCCACGAAGATGCGCCATAGATCGCGACGTTGCGGGAAGCCAGGGTCGATCGGTAGGAACTCACGATAGCCGTGAAAGACGTCGTCGGGCACCGGCTGGAAGTAGTCGACGAGCGTCAAGTCGATCTCGGGGTGTCCGAAGTAGGGAGCGGCATCGGCGACCACGGCGCCGTCTTCGGTGCTGACGAAGTTGTGTTGTTGCGCGTCCCCGTGAAGCAACGTCGGTTGTGGCTCTGGACCGCAGAGCGACGGCAGTCGTTGCACGAGGCGCTCCGTGCAAGCCGCAAGATCGATCGGTAGATGCCCCGAGTCAACGGCAGATCTGAGTGATGGAACGACACGCCGTTCGATATAGAAGTCGACCCAGTGGTTGGAGGTGACAGGCTGGTTGTCTTGAGGCAAGGGGCCGAAGAAACCATTGAAATCGTCGAGTCCGAACCGTCCGTCGTGCACGTGATGCAAGGTGGCCAGGGTGTGACCAATCGCTCTCCAGTCGCCGGGGGTTCGATCCTCAGGAGGACGCTCGGACAGTGCTTCGGTCAACAGAAGGACGCCGCCATCCAATCGGAGGAGACCGGTTCCGATCGGCGTCGGGATGGCGATCCCGGCCCGATCTCGCAGGAGGTTCAGGCCGCTCAGTTCGGCTCGGAGCTTCTCCTCGGCGTTGTCGCCGATGTCGAGCTTCGCGAACACCGAGAAGGGCTGGCCGTGCAGCACACCGCACGGATGGGATGCCCGGTCGTTCAGGTCGGTGAACGCGTGGATGACCCATCGGCGTCCGAGATGACGCGATGCTGCGCCTTCAACGGCGCTCTTGACGTTCGACTCGAGAAGTGGGTGTCCGACGACCACGAACCGACCCTACTGGCGGCGGCACCCGCCGACTCCGGGTAGCGAGGGCGCTCATGGGAAAGGCTCGCTGGTCGAAGGCAACGGCAATACTGTCATCACCATGGAGCCTCCCGAGACGAAGTACGTGAGCATCGGCGACGGAGATGTCGCCTATCAGGTCCTCGGCGAAGGCCCGGGCGACCTCCTGTTCTGTAACTCCCTCGGCGGGCATGTCGATCTGATCTGGCAGATTCCCCAGGCCGCGGAATTCTTCCAGAAGCTCTCCACCATCAAACGAGTCCTGCACATGGACCGGAGGGGCTCGGGCGCTTCCGACGCGGTGACGCTGAAGGCCATCCCGACGTGGGAAGAGCTGGCCGAGGACATCATTGGGGTCCTGGATGCCGCCGAGTCCGAGCGGGCGGATCTCCTCGGGATCAACGAGGTCGGCCCGATCGCCGTCCTGTTCGCGGCCATGCACCCCGAGCGCGTGGGTTCGGTCATCCTCATCAACACCGCGGCGCGGTACATGGAGGCGCCGGACTACCCGATCGGGGTAGCCCCTGCAGCCCTGGGCACGATCTTCGATCTGCTGACAGCAAGCTGGGGCAGCGACGCGTTCGCCGCCGCCACGAACCCGACACGAGTCGATGATCGAGAGTTCATCAAAGCTGCGGCCCGCATGAACCGGGCGTCAGCGACGCCGAGCACGGCCGCCGCTCAGATGCGGTACTTCTTGGGCAGCATGGACGTGCGACCGTTCCTGCCGTTGGTGCAGACCCCGACCTTGGTGCTCCAGGTCACCGACAGCCCCTTCACCCTCCTCGCCCACGGGCAGTACCTCGCCGACCACATTCCCGGCGCAACGTTCGTCCCCATGCCGGGCGGCGACATGACTCCTCCCTTTGGGCCCAACGCCGTCCCGGAGATCGCCGAGTTCCTCACGGGCGAGCGCCCGTCGTTCGAGGTTGAGCGCGTCCTCACGACGATCCTCTTCACCGACATCGTCGGATCGACCGAACGGGCCGCAGCCTTGGGAGACGAGAGCTGGCGGGCCCTGTTGGATGCCCATGACCGTGTCACCCGGGAACACCTCCGTCGATTTCGAGGCCGAGAGGTCAAGAACACGGGAGACGGGTTCCTCGTCTCCTTCGACGGGCCGGCCCGTGCCATCCGATGTGCCACCGCCATCAGTGAAGATGTGAAAGCGCTCGGGATCGAGGTGAGGATCGGCCTCCATACGGGCGAATGCGAGCTGAGGGGCGACGACATCGGAGGGTTGGCCGTGCACATCGCCGCTCGGGTCAACGCCCTCGCCGCCCCCAGCCAGATCCTCGTCTCTTCGACCATCAAGGACCTCGTCGTCGGGTCCGGGATCAGCTTCGCAGAACACGGGGAGCACACCCTTCGTGGCGTCCCGGGGAGCTGGAAACTCTTCGCCGTGGCGGGTTGAGCGAACACGGGAGAACGACGCAGTCCACCCGACGAGACCGGTGGGGCCTCGTGCCGTGACCTGGGGGCAGGGTGCAGCGCCGGGCCCCGCCTGGGCACCGCCTCGCTGGGTCTGCGACGATGCACATGGCGACGGTCGCCTCGTGACGGCCGGGAGTGCAACCGAAGGAGGCCACCGTGGACGGCGACATCGTGATCCGTGGAGGTTCGCTGATCGACGGGAGCGGAGGGCCCGCTCGGGCCGCCGACGTGGCGGTGTCCGAAGGACGCATCGTCGGCGTCGGGAAGGGCCTCCGGGGCGAGCGTGAGCTCGACGCCTCGGGCCAGGTCGTCGCCCCCGGGTTCATCGACATCCACACCCACTACGACGCCCAGGTGTTCTGGGACCCGTGGCTCACCCCCTCGTCCTTCCACGGCGTGACCAGTGTCGTCGCCGGCAATTGCGGCTTCTCCATCGCCCCCATCCGACCGGACCTGGTCTCGTTGCTCGCCCGCACGCTGCAGCACGTGGAGGACATGAGCTTCGACACCCTCGCGGTCGGCGTGCCGTGGGACGAGTTCGAGACCTTCCCGCAGTATCTCGACGCAGTGGAGCGTCGGGGGACGGCGCTGAACTACGGGTGTTACGTGGGCCACACCGCGGTGCGGATGTACGTCATGGGCGAGGAGTCCTACGAACGGGCCGCCACCCCCGAAGAGCTGGCCCGCATGCAGGTGGTGGTGGCCGAGTCCATGGCCGCCGGTGCCATGGGGTTCGCATCGAGCGCGTCGCCGACCCACAACGGGGACGGCGGACGCCCGGTGCCGTCGCGCGTCGCCGACCTCGACGAGCTCCGCGCCTTGCTCGTACCCGTGCACGACTCTCGCAAGGGAGTCGTGGCGTTGCTCCCCGGTGGCGTGATCCCCAACCGCGAGCTCTTCGACCTCCAGCGCGGGGTGGGCCGCCCCATCACGTGGACCGCCCTGCTGACGGTCAAGGGCTACCCGTATCACGAGAAGGTGGTGGCCGAGAACGACGCGGCGTGGGAGGAAGGGGTGCAGGTGTGGCCCCAGGTCTCGTGCCGCCCTCTGGTGTTCCAGATGAACCTGGCCGAGCCGTTCACCTTGAACATCCGGACGAGCTTCTCCCAGCTCATGGGACTCGACCACGAGCAGCGCAAGGCGGCCTACCGCGATCCGGCGTGGCGCGCCGCGACGTGGGAGGAGCTGTCGGGCGGCAGCGGTGGGGGCGGTGGCCTCCCCTTCAACTGGCCGTCGATCTCGGTGGCCGAGTCGGCCTCGCATCCCGACCTCGTCGACCGCAGTCTCGTCGACATCGCCGACGAACGGGGTTGCACGCCGCTCGACGCCATCCTCGACATCTCCCTCGACGACGACCTCAAGGCCCGGTTCTGGTCGGTGCTGGCCAACAACGATCCCGACGCCATCGCCTGGCTGCTTCCCCGTGACAACGTCCTGCTCGGGTTGGCCGACTCCGGCGCCCATGTGTCGCAGCTCTGTGACGCCTGTTTCGCCACCGACCTCCTCGGCAATTGGGTGCGCGACCGCGGCGTCATGTCCCTCGAACGCGCCGTGCACAAGCTGACCGCCGAGCCCGCCGGGGTGTACGGGCTTACCGACCGGGGCAGCGTCGAGGTCGGCAAGGCCGCCGACGTGTGCGTCTTCGACCCGGCCACCGTCGCCCCCGGTCCGCTGCGCCGGGTCTACGACTTCCCCGCTGACGGGGAGCGGCTGACTGCCGACCGGCCCGTGGGGATGACCCACGTCCTCGTGAACGGGGTGCCGATCCGCGTCGACGGTGAGCCCGTGCCCGACGGTCTCGACTCCCGCCCCGGCAAGCTGCTGCGCAGCTGAGGCCCGCCCCTCAGCGAGGTCCCTCGACGACGGCGTCGACGCGGCGGCCATCCTCGAGATACACCGTCTGCGCCGCTGCCGCCCCGGCCCGCACGCGCCGGCGCAGCGGGCCGCTCAGGAGGGCCAGGGCAGTGTCCAAGTCCTCCATCCGGTACTCGGAGATCTCTTCCCGCTGGACCACGATGCCGGAGAGCGCCTCGTCGCCGAGGACGCCGCAGTCGAAGAGAAAGCGCATCCCGCCCGGCCGGTCGGGGCGGGGCCGGAGGAAGTCGACGCACACGAGGCGGCCCGTCTCGACGACCAGGCCGCTCTCCTCGAGCACTTCGCGCCGGCAGGCCTCCCACGGCGTCTCGCCGTCCGCCTCCATCTGACCCCCGGGGATGGTCCATCCGCTCTTGTACGTGGGTTTCAACACCAGCAGCCGCCCGGCGCCGTCGAAGACGAGGGCTCCCGCCGACGCCGGGATCCTCGGGATCTCGTAGTCGCCGACGTCATCGACGTCGGCGTCGAGGTCGTCGGTCGGTGCCACCCGCCGAGGTTCCCGTCTCGACCGTCCTGAGTCAAGGCGGGCCGAGTCAAGGCCGTCCCGAGCGCAGGATCTGACCGCGGCGATCGCACCGGCCATGCTGGGGTGGCGACGGTGGCGCGGAACGGAGGGGCTGTGGAGGTGACGTTCTCTCACGTGGGGATCTGCGTCAGCGATCTCGAGCGGTCGGTGCGCTTCTATTGCGACGGACTGGGCTTCGAGCTCGTGCAGGCCCATACCGTGGGCCCGGAGTTCGGGGCGCTCATGGAGATCGACGACGTCGTCTTGCAGTCACGTTTCGTCCGTCGCGACGGTGTCTCGCTGGAGCTGCTGCACTTCGACTCGCCCGGACATTCGGGCGAGCCGGTACGGCGGCCCATGAACCAGTTGGGCCTGACCCACCTGTCGCTCCGGGTCACCGATCTCGACGCCGTCGCGCTGGTCATCGAGTCCCTGGGCGGCGTGGTCGTGACGACCACGCGGACGACGTTCGGATCCTCCGGCGCCCTCGACTTCGTCTACTGCACCGACCCCGACGGGACCCGGATCGAGCTCATGTGTCTGCCGGGGTGAGCATGCCGATCGCCCCGCCCGCGATGAGCCTGGGGACCCGGGTTCCACGACCTCGGTGGATGCGCGTCCTGCGCTGAGGCCACGGCTACGGTCGGGCTCGTGGGGGTTCCCGACCGTGAGGACAGCGCCCGGGCCATCGAGAACCTCATCGCCACCTATGCCGCGCTGGTCGACGCCGGCGATTTCGCCGGTCTGGGCGAGCTGTTCGCCGACGGGGTCTTCGGTGGGCAGGGTGACATGGTGGTGCGGGGCCGGGAGCCGGTGGAGAAGGTCTTTCGCGCCATGGTGCGGGTGTACGAAGACGGAACGCCCCACACCAAACACGTGACGACCAACATCCGCATCGAGGTCGACGACGAGTCGGTGACGGCGGTGGCGCACTCGTACGTGACGGTGTTCCAGGCGCTGCCGGACATGGTGCTGCAGCCCATCGTGGCGGGTCGTTACCACGACGTGTTCAAGTGTCGCCACGACACGTGGTGTTTCGCGGAGCGGAGGTTCACGTCCGATCTCGTTGGCGACGTCAGTCGTCATCTGCTCGTCGCGCCCGACGTCTTGGGCCCGTAACGCGCCACGCGACGACTATCCGCAACCCTTCGCGCGTGTTCTGCTAGAACGCATTTCAACGATGCGTGAGGTGGCTATTACGGGTCGTGGTTGGATTTCCATACAACGGGCATAGCTCTTAGCATCGGAGACCGTGGAGGGCGATGTCGCGGTGACGGTTAGAGAATTGCACAGAGCGTGAAACTGGCAAACGTTTGGGTGGTCGAAGGCGGATTCGGGGACGCGAGCAGAAATCTCGCCCCGTTCGACCTCAACGTGGACCCCACCGGTTGGACCCTGACCGACGTCGACGAGCCCACCGTCGAGCGGCAGTGGTCGTGGCCGGTCATCGGTGGCCTCGAGGTCGTCCGGGGCGCCGGAAGGACGCCCGACGGGCGACCGGCGACGGCGCTGGACGTGATCGTCAACGGCTGGCCGGTGCGCATCCTCCTCCCCAGCCAGGACCTGCCCACCGAGACCATCGCCATGCTCGGGGCCTTCGCGCCGGTCGGCCACCCCCTCCGGGCCAGCCTGCGCGTGACCCGGGAGCCGGCGCTGCGGCGATTCTCCGAGGCGAGCCGCCGGTACGCGGGGAGCGACTGCGGGCCCGCCCCGCCTTTCTCCTCAACGCCGCCTCGACCCGGCTCCGCTCGGCGCTGGTGGTGGCGGTGGTCCTCGTCGTGACGGTGGTAGTGGCGTCGATCGCGGGCGTGGCCACGAGCGCCACCACCACGACGACGTCCGACGCCGACCCGGCCCAGGGCACGACCGCGCCGAACCCGCCGGGGTCGGACCAACCCGGAGACACGTCCTCGAGCCAGGCACCGGGCACGAGCTCCTCGTCGGCAGCGGTCACGCCGGCGCTGGCCGCGTCGAGCGGCACCACGGCGGGGGTCACGACGTCGACCAAGGCGGGGTCCAAGCATTCGAAGAAGAAGGCGGGGACAGCGAAGCCCACCACGGCGGCCGCCGGCACCTCGACCGACAATTCCCCCTCCGGTACCACCGGAAACGCACCTACCACCGGCAACGCACCCACCACGGGCAGCCCGCCCACGTCGGGCAGCTCGCCGACGACGACACGAGCGCCCACCACCACGACCACCCGACCGCCGCGGTCGACCACCACGACGCGCCCCCCCGTCACGACCACCCGTCCCCCCCGGTCGACCACCACGACCCGGCCTCCGACCACCACGACGCGCCCTCCGGTCACCACCACCACCGTTGCTCCCACCACCACCGTTGCTCCCACCACGACCGTTGCTCCCACCACGACCCAGGCGACGATCGCGGTGACGATTCCCTGATCATCACGACGAGCTGACCGCAGCCTGGAACGTGTTCTATTCTCGGCCGGGGACATCCACGCCAGGGCCGGGTCGATCGTCGGCACCGGGCTCGAAGGGACCCGACTCGAAGGGAGCCGGTGCTGCGCCTCGCCGAGATCGACCTGACCGACCTGGGGATGTTCGCCGGCGGGTTTCCCCGACGCCGCCTTCGCCGCGCCTGCGCCGGGAGGCGCCCGTGTGGTGGCACGAGCCCACCGGCCACACCCCGGACGGGACGGGCTTCTGGGTGATCAGTCGCCACGCCGACATGCAGGCGATCGGGGCCGACGCCGAGACGTTCTCCTCGGAGCGCGCCCCGGCGCGCCCGGTGGCGGGACCCTGATCGAGGACCTGCCCTACGGGTTCGCGGCCGGGGTCCTGCTCAACATGATGGACGACCCCCGTCATCACCGCATCCGGCGTCTGATCACACCGGCGCTGGCGCCACGGGCGCTGGCGCTGCTCGAAGGAGAGCTCCGAGCCCGCACCGCGGCCATCCTCGATGCGGTGGCCGCCCGGGGGCACTGTGACTTCCTGGTCGACGTGGCGGTGGAGCTGCCCCTGCAGGCCATCGCCATGCTGATGGGCATCCCCGACGAGGACCGCCACGACCTCATGACGTGGACCAACGCCACGTTGACCTACGACGACCGCGAGCTGGGGACCCGCAGCGAGGGCTCCGAGCAGGCCGCCGCGGCGATGGCCGCCTACGGCACCGCCCTGATCGGACAGCGGCGCGCCGAGGGTGGCGACGACATCGTCGCCACCGTGGCCGGCGCCACCGTCGAGAACGACGACGGCGAGCAGGAACCGTTGTCGGACCTCGAGCTGCTCATGTTCTTCAACCTTCTCATCGCGGCCGGAAGCGAGACGACGCGCAACGCCATCGCCCTGGGGATGGCCGCCCTCATCGAGCATCCCGAGCAGTGGGAGCTCCTCCGTCGGGACCCGTCGGCGCTGCCCGGCGCGGTGGAGGAGGTCCTGCGGTGGTCGAGCCCGACGCTCTACAACCGGCGCACCGCCACGGGCGACGTCGAGGTGGCGGGGGAGAAGATCCGCACCGGGGACAAGGTCACGTTGTGGTGGGCATCGGGCAACCGGGACGAGGAGGTGTTCGACGACCCGTTCGGGTTCGACGTCCGCCGCACCCCCAACCCCCACGTGGCGTTCGGCCACCGCAGCCACTTCTGTCTGGGGGCGAACCTGGCGCGGCTCGAGATCCGCATCATGCTCGAGGAGCTCCTGGTCCGGTTCGAGCGGCTTTCGCTCGACGGGCCCATCGAGCGGTTCCGGACCAACAAGCACGCCGGGGTGAAGCACATGTTCGTGACGTTGCATTGAGATCGACGCGACAGGAGGAGACATGGTGAACGACGCCAAGACCGACGCAACCTCGAGCGGTGGCGCCGGCGCCGTCGTGCGGCGCTATCTCGAGCGCCTCGTCGCCCACGACTGGGAGGCCATGGCGGCGTGCCTGGCCGACGACGTCGTGCGCGTGGGGCCGTTCGGCGACACCTACACCCCGAAGGACTCCTACGTGGCCTTCCTCGCGGAGTTGATGCCGGCACTGCCCGGCTACTCGATGCGCATCGACCGCGTGCTCGGTATGGGGCGCACCGTGCTGGTGGAGCTCACCGAGATCGTCGACATGGGCGGCTCGCCCCTCGAGACGCCCGAGGCCCTCGTCTTCGATCTCGACCCCGAGGACCGCATCGCCCGCATCACCATCTACATCCAGCGGTCTGGGCGAGGTTCCCGCCCTGCCGTGACCGGCCGCCGGCGTCGTGCTCGTCGCCGACGCGTTACTGCTCGGCGACCTGCACCGTCTTGCCGTCGAGCCACTGCCGCAGCACCAGGTAGCGGCCCTTCAGGGCGCCGTGGTCGTAGTGCCCGAAGCCCATGGTGGTGCCGTCCATGCCACTCGAGGCCGGGAGCTGCTTGACGCGCTCGAGCCCGTCCTTGATGCCGACCCGGGTGAGATGGGCGGCGCGGGCCACGGACTCGGCCACGAGCCGGCCCATGTCGTAGGCGGCCACGCCGATGGGGCCGGCCGAACTGCGCGGTGAGCGCTCGCGCAGCGCGGCCCGGCTCCGGTTGTCGTCGGCCACGGTGTCGACGTAGACCCAGCCGTCCCACCCCGCCCGCCAATCGCGCCGACCGTAGGCGAACATGAGCGCCGAGTTGGCCACCACCGGCACGTCCCACTTCTCGGACTTCGACCGCCAACGCCACGGCCCGGGCCGCCACGCCCAACCCGAGGTAGACGAGCCCGTCCGGCGCGCCCGATTTCAGCCGCGCCACCACGGGCGAGACATCCTCGGCCAGCGGTGCGATGGCCGCCATCCCGGTGATGTCGATGCCCAGGGCGCCGCACGCCTCGGAGAAGAACTCGGCGTAGCGCCGTCCCACGGGGGAGTGGTCGTGGGCCACGGCCACGCTGGCGCGGCCCTGGCTGGCGACGTAGCGGGCCAGCACGGCGGGCTCTTCTTCGAGCGAGCCGACCTGGTAGTGGAACATGAACTCACCCCGGGTCCGTTCCCCGCCCGTGTAGTTGATGCACGGCACCCCGGCGGCATCGGCCAGCGGCCCCACGATGAGCCCGTTGTCACTGATGGTGGGGCCGAGGATGATGAGGGCGCCGGCGTCGACGAGCTCGGCAAAGGTCTGCTCGACGTGGAAGGCCGAGCCGCCCGGGAGCCCATGGGCATGGCGGGGCAGCAACTCGAAGGCGCGGTCGAGGCGACCGGTGGCGGCCACCTCGTCGATGCCGACGCGCACGGCGTCCTCGAACAGCGCCCCGTTGTCGGCCTGGGGGTAGTCGTAGAGGACGCCCACCAGGATGGGTGCCGTCGTGCTGGGCGGATCGGACATGGGCCCCCTTCGGGCGATCGTCAGCGGGTGAGGACGACGACACTGGCGTTGGCGCCGCGTCCCACGGTGTGGGCCAGCGCCACGCGTGCCCCTTCGACCTGATTGGGTCCGGCGTCGCCCCGCAGCTGGTGCACGAGCGTGACCACCTGCCCGAGCGCGGACGCGCCCAGCGGCTCACCCTTCGACAACAGCCCACCGCTCGGGTTGACCGGGATGCGCCCACCGAGCGCCGTCGCCCCCTCGTCGGCCAGGGCGGCGGCCCCGCCCGGGGCGCACAATCCGAGCTCTTCGTACGACAGCAGCTCGCGGGCCGCGTCGGTGTCCTGGCACTCGACCACGTCGAGGTCCTCGGGGCCGATCCCGGCCTCCTCGTAGGCGGCCGTCGCCGCCAGGGTGCTCGGGGCCGGCACCGATTCGTCGACGAGCCCCGACATGGGCGTCGACTCGTTGAGCACCGACCCGGGCAGGTGCGAGCGCAGGACCGCGGCGCCGAGATGCACGGGGCGAACCGGGTCGGAGACGGTGCGGCCGTCGCCACCGGCGCCGGCGCGCCGCAGCACCACGGCGGCCGCCCCCTCGTTGGGCGTGCACAGCATCCACAGGTGGAGGGGCTCGCACACCAGGCGCGAGGCGAGGACCGCGGCGGCGTCCACCTCGGCGCGGAACATGGCGTCGGGGTTGTGCACCCCGTGGCGGCGGTTCTTCACCACCACCTGGGCCAGGTGGTCCTTGGTCACCCCCGAGTCCTGCATGAGCCGCTGGGCCCGCAGGGCGAAGTAGGCGGGCGTGGCGGCCAGGCCCGACGCCTCCTGCCAGGGCTCGAAGAACGAGGACCGGATCATCCCCTTGGGCATCTTCTCCACCCCGAAGACGAGCACGGTGTCGTAGGCGCCGGCCCGGATCGCTCCCGCCCCCAGCATGAGCGCGGCGCCGCCGCTGGCGCATCCCGCCTCGACGTCGACGATGGGCATCCCCGTCATGCCGAGGCGCGACAGCACCTTGTGGCCCGACGCCACCCCGCCGTAGGCGGTGGCGCAGAAGGCGGCCTGGAACCCGCCCTTGTCCAGGCCGGCCTCGGCCAACGCGCCCCGCACCGCCGTCACGCCCATGTCGGTGATGGTCCGGTCCTCGAAGCGGCCGAAGCGGTGGATCCCCACCCCGGCTACCTCCACGCCGCTCACCGTCGGTCCCGAGGGGCGAAGGCGTAGGTGACCACGGGTCGACCCCCCTCGTCGTCGACGCCGACCGGGATCACGACGAGCGCCATGGGCTGGCCCGCCGTCGAGGCGGGCCGGGTCGGACTCGGTGAGGCGCCTCACCACCCGCAGCCCCTCGGGCAGCTCCACCACCCCGAAGCCGTAGGGGACGTCGCCGTCGTAGCCCGGGGGTGCGGTGGTCACCGCCGTCCAGCTCCACAGGCGGCCGTGGCCCGACAGCTCGACGGGACGGGCCCCGTCGGCGGCGCAGTAGGGGCAGGTGTCGTGGCGGGGGAAGTGATGGCGCCCGCACACCTCGCACCGGCTCCCGAGCAGGCGGGGCGGGTCGGAGTCGGTGAACAGTCCTTCTCGCACCGGGACACCGACGCCCACCACCACGTCGGGCGCCGTCTCGCCGATGGTCACGACCGCGTGGTGCTCAGGAGGCCTTCGTCGGCATGGTCTGGGCGCACACGATCTGGCGGAGCTCGTCGACGGCACGGCACAACGCGTCCACCTTGTCGTTGAGGGCGGCCAGCTCGGCCGATGGTGACGCCGACACCGAAGGTGAGGCCGACGCGGTGGCACCTTGGCGCGCCTTGAGCTCCTGGTAGCAGCAGCGCAGCAGCCGGGCCGTGTCGAACTCCTCGGCCACGTAGCGCCCGAGCAGCTCACCGGTCCGGATGTCGATGGTGTGGTCCGAGAAGATGGTGTCGAAGGCGCCGAGGACGTCGTCGAGGCGGTCCTGGCCGAAGTACTCCATCTTCTCGAGGTCGGTGCGGTCCGAACCGGCCACCTCCAGCCGGTCGGCGAGGTCGAGGTCGTCCCGGTCGCGCAGCTCGTAGCCCAACTCGTTGACCCGTTTGGCGAAGCTCATGCCGTGCTCGCCCTCGCGCCACGCCACGGTGCGCAGGACCGCCTTCACGTCGGGGTCGGTCGTCTTGTCGATCCACACCTGGAGGTACTGATGGGCACGGGCCTCGTTCACCGCGATCGGCGTTCAGCAGGCCGAGGTAGCTGGGCTTGTCCGACATGGTGACTCCTCTCCCGGGTGGCTCGGGGCACACCCCGTGGCCTTCTCGCGCCGGAGGGCCCATCGGGAACGATCCCATGCCCAGCACCGGTGGGCAAGCCGTCGCCGGGCGCCCCCTCACTCGGCGGGGGAGAAGAGCGCGATCCCGGCCTCGTCGGACACGGCCTCGAACCGGGCCCGCACCGCCATCCCGATCCGGACGTCTTCGGGGTCGCAGTCGACGATGTTGGTCATGACCCGGGGGCCTTCTTCCAGGTCGACGAGGGCGACCACGTAGGGGATCCAGTCCCGGAAGGGACGGGCGTAATTCTGGCGGATCACGGTGAAGCTGTAGACGGTGCCCCGTCCGCTCGCCTCGACCCATGCCACCGGCCCCCGGCACACCAGGCAGCGGTCGCGGGGATAGAGCTGGCGCGCGCCGCAGTCGGTGCAGCGCTGGACGACGAGGCGCCCGTCGTGGGCCGCCGTCCAGTACGGCGCCGAGTCGTGGTCCGGGATCGGCGCCGGGCGGGGTTTGGGCGGGCCGCTCGTCGGCGAGTGGCCGGGCGTGCGATCGGTCATGGGGCCTCCCGTCCGAGGACGAGGGTGGCGCCGGTCGAGAGCATGCCGCCGGTGCCGTGGGCCACGGCGATGCGCGGCGCCGGGGACCTGGGTGGCGCCGCCTTCGCCGCGCAGCTGGCGGACGGCCTCGACGATGAGGAACATGCCCCGCATGCCGGGATGACAGGCCGACAGACCGCCGCCGTCGGTGTTGGTGGGCAGCCGGCCGCCGACCTCGAGGCCGCCGTTCTCGACGAAGGCACCCCCCTCGCCCTTGGCGCAGAAGCCGAGGTCCTCGACGGTGAGGACGACGGTGATGGTGAAGGAGTCGTAGAGCTGGGCCACGTCGACGTCGGCCGGGGTGATCCCGGCCCGGGCGAAGGCGACGGGCCCGCACTGGGCGGCGGGGGAGACGGTCAGGTCGGGCATGGCCGACAGGTTCAGGTGGTGGGTGGTGGCGTGGGCGGCGCCGAGGATGTAGACGGGGTCGCGGGGCAGATCGGCGGCGCGCTCGGCCGTGGTGACCACGCAGGCCCCGCCGCCGTCGGAGATGACGCAGCAGTCGAGCTTGTGCAGCGGGTCGGCCACCAGCCGCGACGACACGACGTCCTCGACGGTGATCGGCTCGCGCTCCTGGGCCTGGGGATTGCTCGCCGCGTGCTGGCGCATGGTCACCGCCACCGCGGCCAGCTGCTCGGGGGTGGTGCCGAACTGGTGCATGTGGCGGCGGGCCGCCATGGCGTAGTTGCCCACCAGCGTGTTGCCCCACAGGGCGTCGTAGATGGCGGGCCCCGGGGTGAACCCGCCACCGCCCCCGCCCCCGGTGCCCAGTCGGCGCCCCATCTGGGAGAGCTGGACGCTGCCGTAGGTGACGAGCACGACCTCGGCCGCGCCCGCACTCGACCGCGTAGGCGGCGTGCTCCACGAGCACCTCGAACGACGACCCGCCGGAGTTGGTCTCGTCGAAGTAGATGGGGTGGAGCCCGAGGTACTCGGCCACCCCGGTGGCGTACATGGGGAAGAAGCCGGTGGTGGCGAAGCCGTCGACGTCGGCGAAGGTCAGCCCGGCGTCGGCCAGGGCCCGGTCGGCGGCCTGGCCGTGCACGGCGTGCTCGGACAGGTCGGGGAGATGGGGGTAGTCGGACGTGGCCACGCCGGCGATGACGGCCCGCCGGCCCCGGTGCCGGGTGCTCATCGACGGCGCTCCCGGTGCCGATCGGAAGCGGGGGACGGCCAGCTCCGGTCCCATGTCCTCCCACACCACCTCGACGGGCATGCCCACGGCCACCTCTTCCGGTTCGACGTCGACCAGGTTCGACACCATGCGCGCCCCGTCCGCCCCGTCGAGCTCCACCACGATCACGACGTAGGGGAGCTGGTCGCCAGCGACGGGATGAAGGCCTGGCGCACGACCGTGTAGGTGTAGACCGTGCCGGTGCCGGCAGTCGCGACCACTCCGACGCCGTGCTGCGACAGCGGGGGCACACCGGTCCCGGGGGATGGCGGGTCTGGCCGCAGGCCGTGCAGCGCTGCACCACCAGCCGGTGCTCGGCGGCCGCCTCCCACCAGCCCATCGGTCTCGGCGTTCGCCGCCGGGCACGGGCATCTCGTCGGGGAACCAGCGCTCGGTCATGGCCGTCCCAGCACCAGGGCGCTGGTGGGGACGCCGGCCGCGCTGGTGACGAGGCAGGTCTCGGCCCCCTCGACCTGGCAGGTGGACTCGCCCCGCAGCTGGCGGACCCCCTCCACGACGTGGTTGAGCCCGTGGATGTAGGCCTCGGACAGGCTGCCGCCGTGGGTGTTGGTGGGCAGGGCCCCGTCGGGCCACGCCAGCGCCCCCGACGCGGCGAAGGGCCCACCCTCGCCGCGGCCGCAGAAACCGAAGTCCTCCAGGCTGAGCAGCACGAGGCCGGTGAAGTGGTCGTAGATCTGGGCCACGTCGATGTCGCCGGGCCCGACGCCGGCCGCGGCCCACAGGCGGGCGGCCACCGCCCGGGCCCCGGCGCTGGCGTAGTCGTCGTCGGGCATGCCGACGTTGGAGTACTGGCCGTGGCCGAAGCCCCGCAGCGTCCCCTGGGCGCGCGCCGAGCACGGCCACCGGGGCCTGGGCGGTGTCGGCGGCCCGCTCGGCGGTGGTGACGACCACGGCGCAGGCCCCGTCGTTCTCGAGACAGCAGTCGAAGAGGCGGAAGGGCTCGGAGACCAGTCGCGACGCCAGGTAGTCGTCCATCGTCATGGGCCGGTCGCCCATCACGGCGCGGGGGTTGCGGGCCGCGTGGGCCCGGGTGGTGACGGCCACCTGCCCCATCTGCTCGACGGTGGTGCCGAAGCGGTGCATGTGCCGGCGCAGCACCATGGCGTAGGCGATGGGGGGGCTGAACATGCCGAAGGGCATGGTGAAGGCCACGTGGGCCTCGAGCAGGCTGCGCGGCCTTGCGCACGTGCGGGATGCGGGGCGGGCCCGCCGCGCGGCCGGGATGTTCCCCGGTCCCTGGCCGAAGCGGCGGAACTGGCCCTGGCACAGCGACCGGTAGACGACGACCACCTCGGCCGCGCCGGTCTCCACGGCCATGGCCGCGTTGGCCACCGCCGCGCAGGCCCCGCCGCCGCCGGGGAGCCACGACAGGTGGCGTAGCGCAGCTCGGGCAGTCCCAGGTCGGCGGCCATGAAGGTGGCCTCGTTGCGGTCCTCGGCGAACGAGGCCAGGCCGTCGACGTCGTCGGTGGTCATGCCCGGCGTCGGCGACGGCGGCCAGGATGGCCTCGACGGCCAGCTGGTACTCGCTCGTGTCGGTGATCCCGCCCCACTTGGCGTAGCGGGTCTCGCCCACCCCGACCAGGCAGGCGCGGCGCCGAGCCGCGCTCACGCGACGTCGCCCACTGGGCGCGGACCTCGTCGGTGTGCTCGCCGAGCAGCGGGGGTCGGCGCTCCATGACCCACGGCGAGCCGTGGGCCAGGAAGGGGGCGCCGGGGTAGGTCACCGACCGGCCGAGCTCGGGATGGTCGAGCTCGACGAAGTGGCCCCGGGCCGCGCAGGTGGCGGTCGTCGAGGACCTCCTCGGGCGACCGGATGACCCCCCAGGGCAGGCCTGCCCGCTGGCCCAGCTCGGTAGAGGGTCTCGCCGTCGTGCTTGTCGGCCAGCCGCTTGAGCGCCCGCCACACCTCGCCGTAGTTGGCGGCCCGGTGGCCGGGGTCGGCGAAGGCGGGGTCCGACAACGGGCCCGGCCACGCCTTCGCGCCTCGAGCATCTCGAGCATGCCGGCGAACACGTGGGGCCCGAGGAAGTCGGGGTTGAGGGCGGCCACCTGGCGGCCGTCGGCCGCGGTCAGGGTGGGGTGGGGGCCCGCGCCGGTGCACGCCGCCCGAGCACAGGTAGGTCATGAGGTGCCACTCGGTCATGCGACGCCGAGCACTCGTGGGCCGAGACGTCGATGAACTGTCCCGCCGCCCGACGTCGCTCGCCACGCCAGCGCGCCCAGGACGGCGATGGCGGCGTAGGTGGAGGCCGTGCGCCAGGCCTGGTCGCCGTGGCTGGCCAGCGGGGGGGTGTCGTAGACGCCGTCGGGGCCGGGCCCGTAGCCGCACGCCGCCATGGACCCGCCCGAGGGCCATGAGCACGAGGTCGTCGGCCAGGTAGTCGGCCCACGGCCCGTCCTGGCCGAAGGGCGTGACGGCGCAGACGATGAGGTCCGGCGCCAGCGCCGGAGGGCGTCGTAGTCGAGGCCCCGGGTCTCGGCCTCGGCCGGGCGCAGGGTGTGGACGAGGACATCGGCGGCGCCGCACAGAGCCACCAGGCCTCGGCGTCGTCGTCCACCACGACCGAGCGCTTGCCCACGTTGTCGGCCCAGAAGGCCAGGCTGCGGTCGGGCCCGGGCTCGTCGTCGAGGAACGGCCCGATGGCGCGCGACGGCGCGCCGTCGGGGGGCTCGACCTTCACCACGTCGGCGCCGAGCCCGGCGAGGAGCCGCCCGCAGTAGTCGGCCGACTCGTCGGTGAGCTCGAGGACGCGCACCGACCGTCGAGGGGCGCGCCGTCACGACAGCGCCCCGTCGGCCGCCGAGGGCGGCGACGTCGTCGGCGCTCAGGCCCAGCACCTCGCTCAGCACGGCGGCGTTGTCCTCGCCGAGGCAGGGCGGGCCCCGGTGCAGAGCGCCCCCGGTGTGGGGCGGCGTGGCCGACATGCGGAAGGGGACGCCTTCGAGGGGCAGCGGCGCCACCTCGGCGTTGCCGAGCATGGTGTAGTGGCCGCGCGCCGCGAGCTGCGGGTCGCGCTCGAGGCGGTCGGCGGCGTCCTGGACGGCGCCGGCCGGGACGCCGGCCGCCTGGAGCAGCGTCCATGACGTCGTAGCGGTCGCGCTCCGACGTCCACGACTGGACATGGGCGTCGAGGTCGTCGGCGTGCTCGGCGCGCCCGGCCACGGTGGCGAAGCGGGGGTCGGCGGCCCACGCCGGGGCGGCCCATGGCCTCGACCAGCGCCTCCCACTGGGCCTCGGTGCGGCACGAGATGACCACCCACTTGTCGTCGCCCCGGGCGCGGTAGGCGCCCGACGGGCCGGCGGGGGGATGGGCCCGGCGGTTGCCGGTGGGGAAGCCGGGGCGGCGGCTGGGCCGGTTGTTGACCAGCGGCGTCGAGCAGGAGGGCGCCGGACAGGGCGGTGGCCGGCTCGAGCTGGGAGACGTCGATGTGCTGTCCCTCTCCGGTGCGACGGCGGTGGAGGCGCCGGCCAGGATGGCGATGGCGCCGAGGTAGCCGCCCACGTGGTCGAGGTAGGAGAACGACCACCCCGCCGGGGGCCGGTCGGGCAGGCCCACCATGAAGGTGAGCCCGGTCAGGGCCTGGGCCGTGGGGCCCATGGTGACGTGGGCGGTGTCGGGGCCCTCGTGGCCGAACCCGCACATCGAGACGTAGATGATGTCGGGCCGGATCCCGCGCATGACGTCGTAGGCGAGGCCCCAGCGGGCGAGGGTGCCCGCCGCGAAGCTCTCGGTCACCACGTCGGAGCGCGCCACGAGGTCCTTCAACAGGGCTCGAGGCCCTCGGGGATGGCGGGCGTCGACGGTGATGCTCTTCTTTCCCCCGGTGTTGTACTTGTAGAAGATGCCGCCCCGGTTCGGGCTCGCCGCCCCGGTGGCGTTGGCGAGGGTGGCGGCCCCGAAGGCCTCGCCGCGTTCGCCGGGTTCGGGGACGAAGGGCGGCATGACCCGGATGGCGTCGGGGAAGCGGGTGCTCTCGACCCGGATGACCTCGGCCCCCAGGCACCCGCAGATCAGCGTGGCCTGGGCCCCGAAGCCCAGGCGGGTGAAGTCGAGGATGCGTAGCCCCTCGAGCGCCATGGCGGGCCCGCCCCGGCCCCCCCGGTCCTGTGGCGTCACGGCGCCGACGATACAGTGATCTCCGACACGCGTGTCAGGGAACGGCGCGCCGGCCCGATGCCGGTCGCGGCGTCTCGGCGGGGGACGGGAGGGCCCATGCAGCTCGAGGACCTGGTGCTCGTCAGCGTGGACGACCACGTCGTCGAGCCTCCGGACATGTTCGAGGGTCGCCTGCCGGCCCGCTTCGCCGAGCAGGCGCCGCGCGTCGACGTGCGCGACGACGGCACCGAGATCTGGCGCTTCGACGGGAAGGAGGCCACCAACATCGGGCTCAACGCCGTGGCGGGCCGGCCCGTCGAGGAGTACGGCATCGAGCCCACGTCGTTCGCCGAGATCCGCTCGGGCTGCTACGACATCCACGACCGCGTGCGTGACATGGACGCCAACGGGGTCATCGCCTCGATGTGCTTCCCGTCGTTCCCCCAGCTGTGCGGCCAGCTCTTCGCCAAGGCGTCGGACCCCGAGCTCGGGCTGGCCGTGCTGCGGGCCTACAACGACTGGCACATCGACGAGTGGTGCGGCACCTATCCGGGCCGGTTCATCCCCCTGTCGCTGCCGCCGCTCTGGGATCCCGGCCGCCATGGCCGACGAAGTGCGGCGGGTGGCGGCCAAGGGGTGTCACGCCGTGTCGTTCTCGGAGAACCCCGCCAAGCTCAAGCTGCCGAGCTTCCACAGCGACCACTGGGACCCGTTCTGGTCGGCGTGCAGCGACGAGGGGACGATCGTGTGCCTCCACATCGGGTCGTCGTCGTCCCTGGTGGTGACGGCACCCGACGCACCCATCGACGTCCTTATCGGGTTGCAGCCCGTCAACATCGTCCAGGCCGCCGCCGACCTGCTGTGGTCCCCGGTGCTGCGCAAGTTCCCCGACCTGCGGGTGGCGCTGTCGGAAGGGCGGGATCGGCTGGATCCCGTACTTCCTCGACCGGATGGACTGGATCTACACGCGCCACCACGGCTGGACGGGACAGGACTTCGGGACCAAGCTGCCCAGCCAGGTCTTCGCCGAGCAGGTCGTCACGTGCTTCATCGACGATCCCGCCGGGCTGGAGCTGCGTCACCGGGTCGGCATCGACTCCATGTGCTGGGAGGCGGACTACCCCCACTCGGACTCGACCTGGCCCCAGTCCCCGGAGATGCTCATGAAGTCGCTCGACGGGGTCCCCGACGAGGAGATCGAGAAGTTCACCCACCGAAACGCCATGCGCCACTACCGCTTCGACCCCTTCGCCCATCGCCCCAAGGAGCAGTGCACGGTGGGGGCGTTGCGGGCCCAGGCCGTCGACGTCGACGTGACGCCGCGCCCCGGCAACCGCGCCGGCGGCCCCAAGATGACCAAGGCCACCGACCTCACCCGCCACCCCGGCACCAATCGGTGACGCGCTCCTGACGACTACACCGTCTCTGACGACTACACCGTCTCGAAGATCCGGGCCCGCTCGGCCGGTGTAGCGGTCGTCGTCCACGCCTCGAGTCGTTCGAGGGCCGGGAACAGCGCCGTCAGGAACCTGCCCTGCAGATCGGCCACCGTGGCACTGTCCGGGTTCTGATCGAGGCCCTTCATCAGATTCAAGCGTGAGGTTTCCAGCCACGCTTGGACGTCAGGGGCCTCTTGCCACCCCAGCTCGGTTCTCATCCCGGTCAACAGGTGCCGCATCCAGTCGAAGGGCGTGTCGAACCACATGTTCGGAGGGCAGAGCCGGTTCTTCTCCGCCGTGGGGCGTCCCGACGCTTCGACGACACCGAGGAGCCCGGCCGAGAGGCTGAGACTCACACGCGTGATCGGCTGGAGCAGGATCGTGTCGTCGGTGAAGATCGGCCGGGGTGGATTGTCGCTCAGGCCGGGGGACGCGCAGTGCACGTGCAGCTGTGTCGGGCCGGTCGGGACCGAACCTTGCTCGAGGATGATGCGGTCCGAGCCGATCTGGGTGACATGGCCCAATCGGACCACCCCCGTGACGCGTCGCAACTGGTCGAGCTCACCGAGACTCACGGTCGCGCCCTTGAGCATGGACGCCTCGATCGAGGGATCGAGCCGGACCACGACGTCGCGCCGTTCGAGCTGGTCGAATACCTGCTCGATCGACTCGGACTCGGCGACGGCTTCCAACTCCGAGACGATCCCCGCGAACGTCCGCACGATCCCGTCACCAGGTTGGAAGAAGGCACGGTTGAGCATCCACGGTTCGCGAGGACGGACCCACCGGATGGCATCGGGCGGTGTCCCGTTGTCCAGCAACCAGCCCACGGCGTCCATGGCCGTCTTGCCGGCGCCGATGATCACGTACCCGTCGGGAGGTGCCGTTGCCCTCGTCAGCTCGCCGACAGCGACGCACCTGGCCCCGTCGGCCACGGCGAAGGGTGGCGCATCGGTGCCGGGGACGCGAGAAGCCATGTAGGTGGCGTCGACGACGCGCCGTCGCACGGTGACCTCCGTCTCGACGCCGGTCAGCCGGGACCGGAATCGACGACCCCCGAGGTAATCGCACATGGGGAAGAACCGCACCCGGCCCGAGGCCAGGAATCGGTGGCGCATGACGTCGTCGTAGTAGCCGCAGATCTCGGGTCCGCTGGCTCGTTCGTAGAACCCGGCGTCGCGCCCGTCGAGCTCGACCCGATTGTGTCCGAGGGGCGTGGAATTCACCCCGTAGTTCATCGAGGGCTGGTGCAGCTGGACGAAGGGGTATGCGTCGCGCCAGTGGCCACCGGGGCCGTGGCGGCGGTCGACCATGACGACCTCGGCGTCGGAGTGCTCGACCAACGTGTCGACGAAACCCATCCCCAGTGCACCCGCCCCGATCACGAGGTAGTCGGTTTCCATCGCTCCCTCCCCTCAGCGCATCCAGACCTCACGGATGCTGCCCGTCTCCATGTCCGATTGCCCCCGCCGGCGCTGTTCCCACATCTCGGCGCAGCTCTCGGCGCAGAACAGCACCTCCCGGCCGGCCCCGTCGTAGCGCCGTGCCACCGCGGTGGCATGGGTGAGGGGGATGCGGCAGACGGGGTCGGGCTGGGAGTCGGGCCCGGGCTTGGGAAGGCCGACGCGCACCACCTCGATGGGCTGTTCGAGGCCCCGCACCGCGATCTCGTGCGCCGTCTCGACCGTGGCCCAGGGCGGGAGCTCGGGGACCACCGACGCCACCGCCAGCACCTCGTGGCCGACGGCGAGGTCGCACAGGCGGGCCGCCACGTTGACGGCGTGGCCGATGTAGTCGTCCCCCTCGAGCAGGATGACCGTCCCCGTCGTGACCCCGCACTTGATCGTGACCGGGTCTTGGGCGACGTCGATGGCGGCCTTCATCTCCAACGTGGCGGCCACGAGCGGCATGGTGTCGACGCTCACGAGCATGGCGCCGTCCCCGAGCCACTTGGCGATCCGCACGGCCCGACGGGAGCAGATGTCACGCAGGGCGGCTCGGAACACCCCGAGCACGGCCACGGCGCGTTCGTCGCCCTCGGTCTCGGTGAGGGCGGTGAAGCCCGACAGGTCGAGGAAGGCGAAGGTCCGGCGGACGCGCACGAAGCGATGATCCCATCCGCCCCGGCGCCCGAGCGAGCCGAGACCCGGGCCCCCGCCGAGCGGATCCCACCGGGGGCGTCAGGGCGTGGTGGGCACGGCGCCGACGATGTCGGTGATGTGGATGCCGAGCCCGGGCAGCGAGCCCACGAAGGGGGCGTCGCCGAAGGCGAAGATCCCCCCGTCACCCCCGATGAGCCAGTAGCCCTGGTCGTCGGACGTGGTGACCAGCCCGATGACGGGACGAGCGGGAGTCACCCCGATGCCGGGCAGCGTCCCGAACGAACGGGCGTCGCCGAAGGGGTAGACGCCGCCGTTCTGGGTGACGATCCAGTAGCCGGCGCCGTCGGGGGTGGAGTCGATGCCGGCCACCGGCGAGGGCGTGCCCGGGGCCGAGCCCAGGGCGGGCGCGTTCCCGAAGGCGTAGACCGTTCCCGTCGACGTCACTACCCAGTACCCGTTGTCGGTGGGGGTCGCGGCGATGCCGATCACGTTGGTGACGTGCACAGCGCGACCGGGCAGGGACCCGAGGAAGGGGGCGTCGCCGAAGGCGAACACCCCGCCGTCCGAGCCCACGAGGAAGTAGCCCCGGTTGTCGGTGGTGGGCACGATGCCCCTGATGTCGTGCACGGCCACGTGCAACCCCGGCAGGGACCCGAGGAAGGGGGCGTCCCCGAAGGCGAACACGCCACCGTCGGAGCCCACGAGGAAGTAGCCCTTGTCGTCCGAGGACGGCACCATGCCCACGATGTCGTGGACGTGGACCCCGAGGCCCGGCAGCGACCCGTAGAAGCCGCCGCTCTGTCCCGTCGGGAACACGAACACGCCGCCGTCCGAGCCGACGAGGTCGTACCCCGACGGTGGTGGTGCCGGCGGCGACGGCGGGGGCGCCGGTGGGGGGTTGGGAGGCGGCGTCGAACCCGGGTAGGCGAAGCCCGCCGTGGCGGTGCCGTCGCCCTGGACGGCGGTGGCGCTCACGAAGAGCGAACCGCTCCCCGCCGGCACGGTCACCGTCGCCGACGTGGCCGACGCGCTCACGACGTGGGCCGGCGTGGTCCCGAAGAGGATGGTGGCCGACTCGAGGCCGAGCCCGGTCACGGTGACGTCGGAGCCGGCGGCGGCGGTGTCGGGCTGCACCGAGGAGACCCCCGCGCAGGCGAGGCCGTCGGCGATGGGGGAGCCGACACCGGTGGCCGCGTCCCAGCCCGCGCCCGACTGGTAGGCCCCACCGTTCGACCCCGTCAGGTCGATGTTGCCCGACGTGATGTCGTTGAGGGCCGTGCCGTACACGCCGTCGGCGGCAAGCCCGTACAGCGCCGGTGCCAGGTTCCCTGTCAACCTCGAGCACCCGTCGTTCTTGTCGGCCACCAGTCCGGCGATGAACGGGGCCGACAGGCTCGTGCCGCCCACCGCCGCCCATCCCCCTCCGGCGTAGATGACCATGCCCACCCCCGCGTTGGCCGAGATGTCGGGGACCTGGCGGCACACCGTGCCGCACGGCTCGGGGCTCGGCCACTGCACGACCTCGGGCTGGAAGGTGGGCTTGGCCTCGTAGCGTGACAGGCCTCCGCCCCCGGCCCCCTCCTTGCCGGCGTCGATGGCGCACGTCGTGCTCTGTTCCTGGTTCTGACAGACGTTCCACGCCACCTCGTCGCCCGTCCCGAGCAGCGTGGTGCCGCCCACCGCCGTGAGGGCCGGGTCCGACGCCGGGTAGACGACCTGCTCCTGGGTGGAATTGGTGGAGGGGTAACAGCCCTCGGTGCCCGAGTCTCCCGAGGCGGCGACGATCGTCTGGCCCTGGGTCGCCGCCATGGCGAACAACGACGTGTACGCACCCTCGGTCCCGTCGGACTCGGCCAGCGCCTCGCATTCCCCCCAGCTGGTGGAGACCACGCTGGCGCGGTCGTCGGTGACGATCTTGGACCAGGTGTCGAACTGGCCCTGGGTGGTGTTGGGGCCTTCGTAGGAGAGGATGGCCGCACCGGGGGCCTGGGTCGCCTCCTGCTCGATGTCGGCGTCGGCCTCCACCGTCCCACCTGCGCTGGGCGCCGATCCTCCGTCCACCGCCACCGTCGAGACCGGGTTGGAGAGGCCGAAGCAGGTCTCGTAGGTGGCCACGTCGGAGACCGAGTGGGGCGCCACCTCGTACACGCCGATGGTCTCGCCGTGGCCGTTGAGCCCCTGGGACAGCAGCGCCCCGAGGCCGTACGCCGATCCGAGCTGATCGAGGGTGTAGAAGTTTGACCCCGCCTCGGTGACGGCCGCGTTGCACGGCGTGAGCCCGTCGGCGCGCCCTGACAACGCCGGGTGGGAACGGGCGCCCGGCGCGCCGAGGGCAGGGGCATCGGCGGGGACGAGGGGGGCCAGGGTGTCGAGGCCGAGGATGCTCTCGATGGCGCCGCCGGCGGTGGCGGGGACGAGGGGGGCGGCACCGGCCCGGTAGCCGCGCCCGCCCGACCGGGTGCGGTAGCGCGTGAAGCCGACCCCGAGCGCGGCCGAGACGCGCCGGGCGCTCGCCTTCACCCCCACCGACAGGCCCGACACCGAGGTCACCGTCAGCCCCGCGGCGCGCAGCCAGCGGGTCACGGTCGAGACCTGCGACGGGGTCGGCCCGAACCGGGAGAGGAATTGCCCGGGCCCGAGCCAGCGGTGGAATTGGGACGAGCTGGGGTCGTAGAGGTCGGTCAACAACGTGCGCAGCCCGGATGGGTCCGACGGCGCCAGCACGACGTCGAGCGCGAGCCCCTGCGCGGGGTCGAGGGCGCCCAGTGCCACCGACCCCGAGGGCGGCGCGCCGGGGGCGAGCCGGGCGACGCGGGTCAGGGCCGGTGCCGCGGTCCCGCCCCGTGCCGCCGCCCCGCTCGGAGACGACGCGCCTTCGACCAGGCCCGCGCCCAGGAGGAGGGCGACGACGAGGGGGCCGCAGCGGAAGCGCCTACGAAGCGTGGAAATGGACGTTGCCCCCTCGGCCACAGTGCGGCTCACGACCACCTGCAACCTACCGGAGACGGCCGCCCTATCCGGGGTCGAGCCCGGCTCGCCGCTACGACGCCGGGCCCGCCACCGTCACGAGGGTCCCGATGGGCGACAACGGCCACACCTTGGCGGCGTCCGCGATCCGCATCTCGACGCAGCCGTTGCTCTGGGGCGACCCGTAGGTGGCCCGGATGAAGCCGTGCAGGGCGTCGCCGCCGTTGAAGTAGCTGGCCCACGGGACGTCGGGGTCGTCGTACTTGGAGCCGTCGGGGTTGGTGCCCACCATGCGGGAGGCGGTCACGTGTTCGAACACCGGGAAGGTGCCGTCGACGGTGTCGGCGCCGGGTGCCCCCGTGTTCACCGCGATGTCGGTCAGGACGGGGGCGCCGTTCTCGTACAGGGTCAGGTTCTCGGGCAGGGTCTTCGACACGTAGACATACGTGTAGGGATCGGCGTCGACCTTCGTCGCCGCCACGTCGGCGAGGAGCATGGACCACACCCGGGGCCCGGCCAGGCCATCGACGGCCAGGCCGTTCTGGTGCTCGAAGTCCATCAGCGCGCCCTTGGTGATGACGTTCTCGTAGCCTTCGGACCACAGCGCCATGAGGGACGACGGCGCGTTGGCCCAGCGCCACGAGAACGTGCCCGCCTGCGCCGTCATGGCGTCGGCACCCGAGCTCGGCGGGCCGGTGGGGGCGAAGGACAGGGGGAGGTAGTTCAGCTCGGCCAGGAGCTGTTGGAGGCGCTCGGTGCTGGCCTGGGCGACGGTAAAGGTCACCGAGACCGGCGCCCCCAGCACCTTTCCGTCGGTGCTGGTGGGGCCCTGGGCTCCGGCCGGGATCACGAGGGTCTCGGTGGTCGTGGGGATGAAGGGCGCGCTGGCGTGGAACGACAGCGTCTGCGCGCCGGTCTTGGCCCACGTCCCGCTCACCGGGGGCGTGAAGGCGGGCATGCCCGACGGGCCCGTCACCGGCAACGACAGGTGGACCGAGACCACCTGGTTCGACGGCACGCTGGTGGCCCCCGTCGCCGGGGTCGTGGACACCACGGTGAGCGCCCTGGCCGCCACCGTGCCCGTCCCGGCCCCACCGGTCGAGCGCGCCCGGGGGGCTTTGTCGTGGATGTGGCGTCCCACCAGGAAGGCGCCGGCGCCGACCACGACGACGGTGGCGGTCACGACCAGGACGATCCGCCCGGTTCGATGGCGTCGGGGCGGGGGGACGAGGATCTTGTAGTGGGCCATCTGTCATCGACAGTACCCACTGAGGGCCGATCCTCCCCGTCGGGCGGCGCCACTAGAACTGTCGTGTGGAGCTTCCCTCTCCGGACCGCAACGGACGGTGTGCCTGGGCCACGAGCAGCCCGGCCATGCTCGCCTATCACGACCTCGAGTGGGGGGTCCCGGTGCGCGACGAGCCGACCCTGTTCGAGCGCCTCACCCTCGAGGGCGCCCAGGCCGGATTGTCGTGGTCCCTGATCCTGGCCAAGCGCGAGGGCTACCGCCGTGCCTTCGCCGGCTTCGCCCCCGACCTCGTGGCCGCCTTCGACGACGCCGATGTGGAACGGTTGGTCGGCGACGCCTCCATCGTGCGCAACCGCCAGAAGATCGAGTCCACCGTGTCCAACGCCCGCGTCATCGCCGAGATGCACCGCGCCGGCGAGACCTTGGCCGAGCTGTTGTGGTCCTTCGTCTCCGGCGAGACCCTGCACAATGCGTGGACGGAGCTCGGCGAGCTCCCCTCGGCGACCCCGGTGTCGAAGGCCATGAGCGTGGCGTTGCGGCGCCGCGGTTTCCGGTTCGTGGGCCCCGTGACGTGCTATTCGACAATGCAGACGGCGGGGCTCGTGAACGACCACGTCGTGTCGTGCCCCCGGTGGGCGGAGCTGGGCGGAGGGGTAGGGTCGGCGACGTGACCGACACGCCTGCAGCCTCACCCGACGACCGCAGCCCGGGGAACGACGCCGACGACACCGAGCCGGCCGGCCCCGACGCCCCCGGCCGGGTGGAGCACGGCAGTGAAGAGGAGATCGACGAGGCCGGCGACGAGTCCTTCCCCGCCAGCGACGCGCCACAATGGTGGTCGGGCGAGCCCGGCGACGACGACGCATAGCCCGGCCGGACCTCTGTGCGCGTCGGTGTCACCGCCTTTCTGACCGACCGGTCCATGCGGGCCGACGACTTCGCCCGCGCCGTCGAAGGGCGCGGGTACGACTCGCTCTACCTGCCCGAGCACACGCACCTGCCGGTGGCCCTCGCCTCGCCGCCGGCACTGGTGAAGGGCGTGCACCTCGACGACTACAAGCGCAGCCTCGACCCCTTCGTGTCGTTGGCGGCGGCCGCGGCGGTGACCGACCGCATCCTGCTCGGCACCGGCGTGACGCTCGTGGCCCAGCACGATCCCATCGTCCTCGCCAAACAGATCGCCACCCTCGACCGGCTGTCGGGAGGGCGTTTCGTGCTCGGGATGGGATACGGCTGGAACCGCGCCGAGGCGGCCGACCACGGCGTCGACTTCGCGCACCGACGAGCCGTGGCCCGGGAGAAGGTCCTGTGCATGCAGGCGCTGTGGTCACAGGACGAGGCCGAGTTCGACGGGGTGCACGTGTCGCTGCCCCCGTCGTTCTCGTGGCCCAAGCCGGTGCAGCAGCCGCGCGTCCGCACGCTCGTGGGCGGGGGGGCGGGGCCACTTCTGTTCGCGGCCATCGCCGAGTACGCGGACGGGTGGATGCCCATCGGCGGGGCGGGCATCGGCGCCGCCCTCGACGACCTGCGCGCCGCCTTCGTCGGGGCGGGACGCGATCCCGAGCGCCTCGAGGTGGTCCCCTTCGGCACCGTTCCCGACGAGGGCAAGCTCGCCCACTACGCGTCGATCGGGTGCTCCGAGGTCGTGCTGCGCGTCCCGTCGGGGCCCGAGCCCGAGATGGTGCGCGTCCTCGACGACTACACGCGCTTCCTCCCCGGCTGAGCCCCGCCGGGGGTCAGCGCGACGCCAACAGTCCTCCGGCCCGGCGCACGGCGTCGATGCCGGACGTCGGCATGTTGAAGATGAAGTACTCGACCCCCGCCCCGGCCAGCTCCTCGAGCTGGGCCACGATCTCGTCTCCGGTCCCCACGTTGAAGGCGCCGGGCTCCATCCCTTCGATGCTGCCCAGCAGCTCCAGGGTCCCTCTCGACTCCTCGGCGGTGTCGGTGATGACGAGCGTGGACAACCGGCTGACGGTGATCGAGGCCGGGTCGCGCCCCACGTCCTCGCAGTGGGCGCGCAGGACGGCCACCTTGTGTTCGATGGTCGCGGCGTCACCGACGATGTTGCAGTAGTCGGCGTACTGCGCTACCAGGCGCAGCGTGCGCTTCTCTCCGCCCCCGCCGATGAGGATGGGCGGCCCGCCGGGCTGGACGGGGCGGGGCAGGTTCCGAGCCTCGTGCACCGAGTAGTACCGACCGTCGAAGGTGACGACCTCGTCGCGGAACATCGCCCGGCAGATCTGCACGGCCTCCTCGAGCCGGTCGAGACGCTCGCCGGCGGGGGGGAACTCGACCCCGAGGCCGTCGTGCTCGACGTCGTACCAGGCCGCGCCGATCCCGAGCATGGCCCGCCCCGCGCTGATGACGTCGAGCGTCGTGACGATCTTGGCCAGCACGGCCGGGTTGCGGTAGGTGACCCCGGTCACCATGGTGCCCAGCCTGATGCGGTTGGTGCGCGCGGCGAGGCCGCCGAGCAGCGTGTAGGACTCCAGCATGGGTTGGGTGGGGCCGCCCAAGGCGGGGAGTTGGTAGAAGTGGTCCATCACCCACAGCGACTCGAAGCCCGACTCCTCGGCGGCCACGGCCTGCTGGACCACCGCCTCGAAGAGCTGGTCGTCGGGAACGCCGATGGTGAAGTTGGGGATCTGGAGTCCGATTCGCATGGCCCGATCATGCTCCACCCCGCCTCCCCGCACCGCACCGGCCTCTACGAGGGCTCGACCTCGGGCGGGGCGAACACCACGACGGCGGCGAAGTCCTCGGTGATGTCGACGAAGGTGTGGGGCTCGCCGGCCGGGACGTAGACGGTGTGGCCGGGCGCCACCCAGATGTGCCCCGCCGACGTCACCAGGCGACCCCGCCCGGTGGCGATGACGTAGACCTCGTCCTCGGTGTGGGGGACCTGGTCGTCGGGTCCCCCCGGTGCCATCGAGTACGTGCCCACACTGAGATGGGCGCTGCGGAGGTGCTCGACCCAGTGCGTGCGCCCCGGCTCGGGCGCCGTGAACCGTCCCGCCTCTCTGATCCGCCTGGCTCCCTGGGGCCCGTCCACTCAGTATCCCCGTGCGATCCACTCGTCGAGATGCGGTGCCTCGGCGCCGATGGTGGTGTCGGCGCCGTGTCCGGGATGCACCGTGGTCGCTTCGGGAAGCGGGAGCAGTCGGGTGCGGATCGACTCGATGATGGTGGGGAAGCTCGAGAACGACCGCCCGGTGGCGCCGGGGCCCCCTTGGAAGACGGTGTCGCCGGAGAACAGCACTCCGGAGCGGGCGTCGTAGAGACAGACGCCGCCGGGCGAATGCCCCGGCGTGTGGATCACGGTCAGCCGGTGCTCGCCCACCGGCAGCAGCTCCCCGTCGGACAAGGTGCGGTCGGGCCGGCGCCGGGGATAGACGCGGTCCCACAGCGCATTGTCGTCGGGGTGCAGCGCCACGGGGGCGCCGGTGCGCTGTGAGAGCTCCTCGGCCGCGTTGATGTGGTCGTTGTGCCCGTGGGTCAACACGATCAGCAGGAGGGCGCGGTCCCCGAGGGCGTCGCGGATGGGGCCGTCGTCGTGGGCGGCGTCGACGACGATGACCTGGTCGTCGTTGCCCACCAGCCACACGTTGTTCTCGACCTCGACGTCCTCGCCATCGAGGGAGAAGATCCCGCTCGTCCGGACCAGGTCGATGCGCAGGGGGGTCGAGAGCGCCATCAGGAGTCGATGACCACGACCGAGCGCAGCACCTCGCCGCGCTCCATCCGATGGAAGGCGTCTTCCACGCCGGAGAGGGGGATCGTCTCGGACACGAAGCCGTCGAGGTCGAGTCGTCCCTGGAGGTAGAGGTCGATGAGCACGGGGAAGTCCCTCGAGGGGAGGCAGTCCCCGTACCAGCTGGGCTTGAGCCGGCCCCCCCGGCCGAAGAATTCGATCATGGGCAGATCGATGCGCATGTCGGGGGTGGGCACCCCCACCTGCACCAGCGTGCCGGCGAGGTCGCGGGCGAAGAACGCCTGCTCCATCACCGTGGGGTTGCCCACCGCCTCGATGCACACGTCGGCCCCGTTGCCCCCGGTCAGGGCGCGCACCTTCTCCACCGGGTCGCCGTCCGAGGCGTCGACGGTGGCGGTGGCGCCGAAGCGCACCGCCAACTCGAGCTTCTTCGGATCGAGGTCGACGGCGATGACCCGCGACGCGCCGGCCAGGACCGAGCCCGCCACCGCCGCGCACCCCACCCCGCCGCATCCGAACACCGCCACGGAGTCCCCGAGGCCGACCTCGCCCGTGAACATGGCCGCCCCGAGACCGGCCATCACGCCGCAGCCGAGCAGGCCGGCCGCCTCGGGCCGGGCCCGGGGGTCGACCTTGGTGCACTGCCCGGCGGCCACGAGGGTCTTCTTGGCGAAGGCGCCGATGCCGAGGGCGGGGGAGAGCACGGTGCCGTCGGCGAGCGTCATCTTCTGCGTGGCGTTGTGGGTGGCGAAGCAGTACCACGGGCGCCCCCGGCGACAGGCCCGGCACTCACCGCACACGGCCCGCCAGTTCAGGATGACGAAGTCCCCCGGGGCCACCGACGTGACACCGGCGCCCACCGACTCCACCACCCCGGCCGCCTCGTGGCCGAGGAGGAAGGGGAAGTCGTCGTTGATGCCCCCCTCCCGGTAGTGCAGGTCGGTGTGGCACACGCCGCACGCTTGGACGGCCACGAGCGCCTCCCCCGGGCCGGGGTCGGGGACGAGCACCGTCTCGAGCGACAGCGGCGCACCTTTGGACAGCGCCACGACGCCTCGCACTTCGTGTGTCATCGGTTGCCTCCTCGGATCCCGGTGGTGGCCGTCGCCGACGAACCCGGGTCGGCCGCCACGGCCCCGCCCCGATAGGCGCGCGCCACCATGGTGACGAATTGGTAGACCCCGTCCTCGTCGGGGGCGAGGACGCCGGGCACCCAGTGCTCGGAGCCCAGTCCCCGCTGGACGGACTCGCACGCCGAGAAGTCTTGGCGGTTGGTGATGTCCCAGAAGTCGACGGCATACGCCGGGTCGAAACCGGCCCGCTCGAGGTCCTCGGGGGAGAACGACCAGCTGCAGCTCACCGCGGTGCGATCGGGCCCGAGGGGGGTGAGGAGGTGGGCCATGACGTAGTCGGGGTGCAGGCTCAGCAGCACGTTCGGGAACAGCACGAGATAGAGCACCTCGCGTCTCCCCGACGGGTCGAGGCCGCGCAGCACGGTGCCGTCGCTCTTCCCGCTGATCGACATCGTCTCCACCCCGTCGCGCAGGGCCATCCAGCCCCCGATCCAGGCCCGGGCGCCGGCCACCGTGTAGTTCTCCCCGCTGCGGGGCGGGCTCACGGCACAGAGCTGGGGGTGGATGGTGGGGCAGTGGTAGCACTCCTGGTAGTTCTCGACGAGGACCTTCCAATTGGCGTGCACCACGTAGTCGTGACGGGCGCCCACGCCCAGCCGCTCGGTCTCGTAGGCGGCGACGAAGTCCTCGAGCTCGGCGAAATGAGCGTGGAGCGGCGTCACGGCGGGGCGCGTCGCGACGAAGACCAGCCCCAGCCACTCCTCGGTGGGGAGCTCGACGAGCCCGTTCTCCTCGGGCGCGAAGCCGTCCCACTGGTCGAAGCGGGGGGCGTGGTGCAACGACCCGTCGAGGCGATACGACCACGAGTGGTACGGGCACACGATGATGGGCAGACTGCGGGCGTCACCGCACGGCAGCAGTTCGTGGCCCCGGTGCCGGCACACGTTGGCGAAGGCGCGCAACGCGCCGTCCTCACCCCGTACCAACAGCACCCCGGCCCCTCCCACCGACTCGGCGCGTTGGTCGCCGACCTTCGCCACCTCGTCGCTGCGGGCCACCGCCATCCAACCGCCCCCGAAGAAATGGCGCATCTCCCAGTCGAACACCGCCGACTCGACGTAGGCGGCCCGAGGCAGGAGCCGGCTCTCGCCGAAGGGTCGCAGGGCGGCGTCGAGCCCGGCGGCATCGATCGGGGCCACGTCCCCGTCGCGGTGCATGGGCCGAGGATATAGAGCGCCGCCGGTGGGTGCCGTCGCCCGATCGATCCTCGGTGTCAGCGCCTCGGCCCCGGTGTCAGCCTGCCCGGGCGAAGATCGCCGCGTAGTTGAAGATGCCGGTGACGTAGTTCTGGGTGGAAGCCATCTGCCCCTTGCCCTGGACCGAGCTCAGACCCTGGTAGTACGCGGCCACGGCGAGGCGGAGGTTGCCGCCGTCGCGCACGGTCAGGTCGTGGAGGTAGGCGGCGGCCATGGCGATGTTGTCCGACGGCACCCGGGGGTCGAGGGTGGCGTTGTGCAACAGCGTCGTGCGCGCGTAGGTGACTGTGGACGGCTCGAGCTGGCACACCCCGATGGCGCCCGTCGACGAGGTCGTGTTGGCCTGCCACCCCGATTCCCACCAGCACAGCGCCTCGAGCAGGCTCGGCGCCACGTTCGACGCCGTGGCCGCGCTCAAGAAGGCGGGGCGCAGCGACAGGCGATCCGGATGGGCCAGGAGCGAGGCCGGGAGCGGGCCCCCCGGGCCCCAACCCGGTGGGAGTGCCGTGCCGGGCAGCACGAGATGGGCCCCGGCGAAGACGAGATCGGGATTGGTGATCTTGTTGACCGACACGAGGTCGGACACCGTCGTGCGGTAGCGCGCCGCGATAGAGGTGAGCGTGTCGCCGTTGTGCACCACCACGAACGCGCCGGAGGGAGCCGCCGCGTTGGGCGCCGGGCTCGGTGCCGCCGCGGGGGCTGGGCCGGGGATCTCGATGGTGGCGCCGGCGAAGATCTGGTTCGGGTTGGTGATCCCGTTGACCGCCGCGAGCGCGGCGACGGTGGTGCCGTAGCGCGCCGCGATGGCGCTCAGCGTGTCACCGGGCCGCACCGTCGTCGTGGCCGCCAAGGCGGCGTCGGCGCTCCCCGACCCGGCCAGGCCCAGCGTGAGGAGCAGCGCGGTGGCGACGACACCGATCAGGACGGCGGTGCGTCTCCGGAGCCGGGAGCGGGTGTGGCGAGGGCGGCGGGCAGGGTGGGATCGCCCCGGGGACGCGGTGAAGCCAAACTCACGTCGACGCATCCGAATTGCATCGGCGTCGAGCGCCGTGCGGTGAAGCCCCCCGTCACCGAGCCAGGAGCCAATCCCCGACCACCCCTGCCACCTGGGAGTCCTTGCCCCGCAGGCCGTGGTCTCCGCCTTCGATCCAGACGTGGGTCACGGGCCCGGGAATCGCCGCGGTGGCGGACTCGAGCTCCTCGGGGGAACCGAAGGCGTCCCTGGTCCCGGAGACGAACAGGCAGGGCACCTCGAGCGCCCCGAAATGCTCGGTGCGCAGCCGGTCGGGCTTGCCCGGGGGGTGGAGGGGGTAGCTGACGAGGACGAGGGCCGCCGCCGCCAGGCCGTCGGCGACCGCCATCGATCCCATGCGCCCGCCCATGGACCGTCCTCCCAGCGCGATCCGGCGCGGCGCCACGTGCAGGATGCGGGCCAGGGCGGTGGCGGCGTCGGCCACGGTGGCCACGAGCACGGCCGGTTTGTCGGGGGCGCGCCGGCCCGCCCGTCGGTAGGGGAAGTCGATGCGTTCGACGCGCACACCCGATGCCGACAGTGTCTCGTCGATGGCGACCAGCGCGGGTTGATCACGACCGGCGCTCGCCCCCGGAGCGAGCACGAGGCCGGCCACGCCACGCCTTCGTGTCTTGGCCGTCACCCCGCCGGCCCGGAGGCGAATTCGATGGTGGCGTTCTGTTGTTTCCCCGATGTGTCGACCCAACCCAGGGCCACCTTCTGTCCGGGGTGGTGTCGCTGGACCAGATCGGTCAGGCCCGTGGCGCTGTGCACGCTCTGACCGGCCAGCGAATTGATCACGTCGCCGGGTACCAGGCCCGCACTGTCGGCGGGGGTGCCCGTCTCGACGGTGAGGACGCCCGCGCCCGCGTTGGACGAGGCGTTGTCGACCACGACGCCGATGAGTGCGGCCGCGCCGATGTGCACCGTGTCCGACGCCTGTCCGGCCATGATCTGCCTGGCGATGGACAGCGCCTGGTTGATCGGGATGGCGAAACCCTCCGTGCCGGCTTGGAATTGGAACCCGCTCGACGCCGCGGTGTCGATGCCCATCACCACGCCCTGGGTGTTGACGAGGGGTCCGCCCGAGTCCCCGGGTCTGAGGGCGGCGTCGGTCTGGATCAACCCCGTGAGCTCTTCGGTGCTGTTGTCGGACGAATCGCTGGCGGTGATGGCCTGGTCGAGGTTCGTCACGTGGCCCGTGGCCACACTGGGTGTGCCTCCCACGCCCCCGGCATTCCCGATCGCCGTCACGGCGGCACCGACGGCCAGCGAAGAGGAGTCCCCGAGGTTCACCGTCCTCAACCCCGACGCGCCCTCGAGCTTCAGCACCGCGATGTCCTGGGTCTTGTCGGTGCCCACCACGGTTGCCGTGTAGGTGTCCCCGTTGCCGACGTCGGTGGCGTTGATGTTCGTGGCGCCGTCGACGACGTGATTGTTGGTGAGGACGTCACCCGAGGGGTCGAGGACCACGCCGGTGCCCGCCGCCTCGCCCCCCTGATAGCCGAGCCGTGTGGTGATGTCGACGACCCCGGGGTCCACCTTGGACGCGATGGTGCCGGTGTCCGCGGCGCCCGGGGGAGGCAGGGTGACGAGGGGTGAGCCCGACCCCGCGTCGTGCATGGTGCGTCCCACGAACACGCCGAGGAGGGCGACGAGGGTGACGAGGGCGGCGACGCCCAGGACGTGGAGCGGGCGGTTGCGGGTGGGTTGGCGCGGGGGCAGCCAGATGGGTGGGCCGCCCCATTGCCCCGGTGCCCACTGCCCGCTCCCGTCCCAGGGCTGCGGGAGGGGCGAGGTGGCCCACGGACCCAAGGACCCGGGACCGACGCCACCGTCACCGCCCCGCGACCCGCCGGCCCCCTCGGTGGGTTGGGTGGCCCATGGGTCGGGATAGCCGAATCCGGGTGGGCCCGGTGGTGGTGGCGGGGGTGGGGGTGGAGGCGGCGGGGGTGGGGGTGGCGCCGAGGGACCCGGGGATCCCGACGGGGACGCCGGGACAGGACCATGCCCGGGTGGTTCCGAGCCGGCGTCGGGGTCGAAGGTCTCGCTCAACGACCCTCCTGACGGGGCTCGGGCAGCGGCTGCGTTGTCGTCTCCGTCCGAGGAGAGGGTGGCGACCTTCAGCTCGTGCTCGGGCGCGCCAGGTTCGGACCGGTGTACCTCCTATTGTGCCCGCCCCGCTGGTCTTAGCCGAGCGGCACCTCCGAGAGCGGTGCCCGAGGGACGGAGCGCCCGTCCCCATTGCCCACCCCGGCAGGGATCACGGCCTCGGTGACGCGACCGGCCTGGACCTCGAGGGCCAGCGCGAACGAACCCGTTTCGCCCCCTCTGCGGCGGACTTCGTAGGCGCCGGGGGCCAGAGAACCGAAGACCCCGGCGTAGAGCACGCGGCCCCCGACGTGTCGCTCGCGTACCGCCGTGTGCACCCCGAGCCAGGGCCCGTCGCCGGGGCGGATCTCGATCTCCGCCCCGGCCAGGCCCTCGTTCGTGTACAGCACCACGGCGCCGGCATGGGGGCCGATGTCGAGCACCACGGTGGCCGTGCCGCTCGGGCCCAGGGGCCCTTCGCTCCCTGCGCCGGGGGCGTGGTGATCGGGGCCCGGGGCCACCGTCAACTCGCCGGGACCAAGAAGCCGCTGTGGGGCACGCCGAGGTACGGGAACGAGGAGAGGTAGTTCTCGGTGCCCATGGCGCTGAGGTCGGTGGCGTTCGTGGTGAGTCCCTCGTTGATGGCGCTGGCGGCGCCGTCGGGCGAGAACGACGGGTCCACCAGCTTCAGGACCGCCCCGGCCAGACAGCGCAGCTCGATGGTGACCACGTCGTCGAACACCCGCCGGCCGTTGGGGAAGCCGGCGATGTCGTTGCCGAGCAGCCCCGTGTTCTCCGGGCTCTTCGACGGGGGGATCGCCATGTTGAGGCGGAGCATGTCGGCCTGCGTCGTCCCCGTGAAGTTCTGGAACCCGGTGATGAGCCCGGGCGGGATGCCGGTGAGGAGGATGGCGACGAGGTCGGCGCGGTTGGGGGCCGGTGGCCCCGCGTTGTACGTCGCCAGGTTCGGGAAGACCCCGGGGTACAGGACGGGAAGGAGCTGGGCCAGCTGCGGGTTGGAGTAGAAGGACGCGAACTGGCTGTCGCCGGCGGGAGCCTGCGAGTTCCAGTAGTCCTTCTTGCCCATCGGGATCAGCACCTCGTTCACGAGCGGGTTGCCCAGACGGGACACCTGGACGTAGGGGCCGGTGCAGAAATGCTCGCCGACGTCCCCGCGCACGCGGACCTTCTGGCGGTAGGCCGAGGTCCATACGCCGATGACCGAGTTCGACGACGACCGGTTCCTGCCCCAGTTGCTTCCGAGCGCGCTCATGGGCAGTTGAATGGCGATGCTGTGGACGTTGAGGCCCTTGGTCGAGTTGACCCCGGCTGCCATCTGGCCCAGGCCTGTGTTCTTGAGCCCGAAGGTGGCGTGTGCCTCCTCGAAGGGGCGCAGGATGCCCAGGTCGAAGATGGCTCCGAGGTCGACGTAGAAGCCCTCGGCGCGCTGGCCCGCGAAGACGCGGACGTCGTTGGGCAGGGTGTGCACCGCGGCGCCGGCCAGCACGTCGTAGTCGGGAGTCGACAGCGGACCGATGTTGCACGGCGGGCAGGCCAGCCCGGTGCCCAGGACCGTGTTCCGGGACCCGCCGCGGCTGTTGTCGACACGCGTCACGGAGTAGGTCTGGCGCCGGTTCCAGTTCGGGTCGGTGAGTGATTGGATCGGCCCAGTGTTGTAGAGGAACGTGTTCGGGGTCGGTCACCTGGGTCTGGAACTGGAATTCGAAGACGATGTCGGCATCGCCGTCGTTGTCGTTGTCGATGCTGATGGCGTAGAGCACGTCGTTGCCGAACTCGTAGAAGTTCGGACCGCCGTCAGGTCCCTCGAGAGGGACGTAGTTGGCGATGATCGTCACGGTGTCGGGCTCGTCGGGGCTCACGAACGCGTACAGGTCGGTGCTGTCGGCGACCGGGTCCTTCGAGATCTCGGGCGCTTCACGGTGCGATGACATGGCTCACTCCAGTTGTTCGTAGGGGCTGCTTGACGTGTCGGAAAGATCGGTGTTGGCGTGCTGTCGCCGTCAGCGGACGGCGCGAGCCAGCTGGCTGGCGAGTTGGGGGTTGCGCACGATCACTTCTTTCGTGCCGTTGAAGAGGCTGATCTCGCCGGTCGAGAGGTCGCGGACATGGGCCACGAGAGGCTCCGAGAGATTGGCGGCGCCGGCGTCGGCACCGGCGACGAAGCATCGGCAGCCGGTGCTTCGGTCTCCCCGGCAGTGAGAAGGCCCGAGAGCCCCGGGACCGACGACAGCACTCCTGCGGCTGCCACCGCCATCGAGCCCCGGCCCAGGAACGTTCGCCTGCTCACTCCCGCCATGTCGGAACCTCCACTCCGGAGTGGCCTCGCGGCCCGACGCCACCAGGGCCCGTGCGCCAGACACTCGGAATCGATCGGTGTGTTCCGGGTTCACGGTTCGTGTCCCGGGATCGACAGGTCTTCGGTGCCCACCGGTCATCTGGATGACGCGCGCCGTGGAGTTCGTCATTGTTGACGACATGGTTCGGCACCACGATGTCGACGACAGCATTCGTCGCACGCCTCGCGTCGCACGGCTTCGACGGCACGGTTTCGACGTCTCGGGGGTGGTACGGGCCACGCCACCGGAGAGCGGGTACGATCCCGGCATGCTCCGAACAGAGTCGACGCCATCCTCGCCGAGGTGCTCCGGGACCGCCGGCTCCTCGCCCATCCCTTCTACCGCCGGTGGGAGGCGGGAACGCTCGACCGCGCCGAGCTGGCCGCCTACGCAGGGCAGTACCGCCATTTCGAGGCCGTGCTCCCCGACGTGCTCGAGCGGGTCGTCGGCGCGGCATCGACGATCCCACGGCGCGTGACCTCGTGGTCGCCAACCTCGAGGACGAGCTCGGGGTCCCTGCACCCCATCTCGAACTTGTTCGAGGGTTTCGCCGCCGCCGCCGGCGCGCCGGCCCACGCCGATGCCGCCCCCGCTTCGGCGGCACTGGTGGACCTGTACACGTCCGTGGCAGACGAGTCACCCGTGGCGGCACTGGCGGCATTGGCGGCCTACGAGGTCCAGGCGTCGGAGATCGCGGCCTCGAAGGCGGACGGGCTGCGGGCCCGCTACGGCATGTCCGACGCCGGGACGCGTTTCTGGGACGTCCACGCCGGGGCCGACGAGGTCCACGGCGACTGGATCGTGGACGCCCTGGCCGGGCTCGCTTCGAACCCCGACGAGGTGCGTGACGCTGCCGACGCCGCCGCCGCGGCGTGGTGGGCGTTCCTCGACGAGCGCGAAGCGGCTGCTCCCGTCCTTCTCGCCTGCTGAAGGGGATCGGCGAGCCCGGCCGAAGCCAGCGCCTGACGCCGCCCCCCGCTCATCGAGACGCGAGCCTGCCCCGTGACGCCGGAGCGGCCCGCCCCGGCTCGGCGGTCGCGCCCGACCAAGGGGAGCGACAAGCTCGCTGACTACCGGAGGCGGCGAGATCCGAAGGTCACGCCCGAGCCCGTCCCGGACGCGCCACGCCCACGGGGCAGAGGCGGCCGCCGAGCCGCCGGGCAAGCCTCCCGATCTTCGTGATCCAGGAGCACCACGCCCGGGCGCTGCACTGGGACTTTCGTCTCGAACACGACGGGGTCCTCGTGAGCTGGGCCGTCCCCAAGGGTCTCCCCGTGGACAAGAAGACCAACCACCTGGCCGTGCACACCGAGGACCATCCCATGGAATACGCCTCGTTCGCGGGGACGATCCCCGAAGGGGAGTACGGCGGCGGCTCGGTCATCGGTCTGGGACCACGGCACCTATGACGAATTGAAATGGTCCGATCGTGAAGTGATGGTGGTGCTGCACGGCCAGCGGGTACAGGGGACCTACGTCTTGTTCGCCACCGACGGCGGACGCCGCGGTGCCAAGGGAAGCCGTGGTGCCACGGGAGATGGTCGATCGTGGATGGTGCACCGGATGGACGACGACCCCGAGGGCTACGAGCCCATGCCGCACGACATCCGTCCCATGCTGGCCACGCTGGGCACCCTGCCCACCGACGACGATGCCTGGGCGTACGAGTTCAAGTGGGACGGCATCCGCGCCCTGGCGTATGTCGACGGTGGTCGTATCCATCTCGAGTCGCGCAATGGCAACGACCTCACTACGTCCTTCCCCGAGCTCCGAGCCCTCGGCGAGCAGTTGGGGTCCCGACGTGTGATTCTCGACGGTGAGATCGTCGCCTTCGACGAGGCCGGCCGCCCTCGCTTCCAACTCCTGCAACCCCGCATCCACGCCTCCGATGCCGCCAAGGCCAAGCGCCTGGCGGCCGACCAACCCGTCGTCTACGTCATCTTCGACGTCCTCTACGTCGACGGGGCGCCGCTCCTGTCCAAGCCCTACGTCGAGCGGCGCCGAGCGGCTCGAGGGCCTCGGGCTCGTGACCAAGAGCACCGAACACTGGACCATCAGCCCGCGGTTCCCGGGGCCCGGCGCCGATGTCTTCGAGGCGAGCAAGAAGCAGGACCTCGAGGGGATCGTGGCCAAGCGCCGCGACTCGCCGTATCTGCCCGGCAAGCGCTCTCCGAGTTGGACGAAGATCAAGAACCTCCGCACCCAGGAGGTCATCGTGGGGGGCTGGACACCCGGCGAGGGCAATCGCCAGGGCCGGTTGGGCTCACTCCTGCTCGGCCTCCCCGAGGGAGATGGGCTGCGCTACATCGGCCAGGTCGGCACGGGGTTCAGCGCCTCGATCCTCGACGACCTGGTGCAGCGACTCGAGGTTCGGCGATCGGACCGCAACCCCTTCGTCACCACCGTTCCGCCTCGCTACGAGCACGTGGCCACTTGGGTGGAACCGACACTGGTCGGAGAGGTGAGCTTCAGCGAGTGGACCAAGGACGGCCGCCTCCGCCAACCCTCGTGGCGGGGCGTCCGTGACGACAAGGCACCCGAGGAGGTGCGTCGTGAGCCCTGAGGGTCAGCGCGTGACCGTCAGTGTCGGCGCCGCGTGAGCTGCAGCTCTCCAATCTGGACAAGCCGCTGTTCCCGACGGGGTTCACCAAGGGCGACATGCTCGACTACTACGCCCGGATCGCCCCGGTGATGCTCGCGCAGCTCTCCCGCCGCCCCGTGACGGTGAAGCGGTTCCCCCAAGGTGTCGAGCACAAGGGCTTCATCGAGAAGAACGCCCCCAAACATGCGCCCGACTGGATCACGAGGGTCACGCTTCCTCGCAAGGGCACCGGACGATGGGGGAAGGAGACACCCAAGGACAACGACCGGGACACGACGGAATTCGTCGTCGTGGACGAGCTCGCCGCCCTGATGTGGCTCGTCAACCTGGCGTCGATCGAGTTCCACACCCCGATGTGGCGGCTGGGGCCCAACGACAAACCCCGTCCTCCGGATCTCCTCGTCTTCGACCTCGATCCTGGCGCCCCGGCGACCATCTCGGAGTGCTGCCGGGTCGCACTCCTGTTGCGGGACCGGGCCGGTCAGGACGACATCGACCTGATCCCGAAGACCAGTGGTTCGAAGGGCATGCAGCTCTACGCCCGGGTCTCGGCCAAGCGCTGGCCCGAGGAGCGCACGAACACCTACGCCCACACCCTGGCCGAGGAGCTCGAGCAAGCCGCGCCCGACCTGGCGGTGTCCCGTATGGCGAAGTCGCTGCGGGAGGGCAAGGTGCTCATCGACTGGAGCCAGAACAACATGGCGAAGACGACGGTGTCGCCCTACTCCCTGCGGGCGCTCGACCGACCGTCGGTGTCGACCCCGCTCACGTGGGACGAGGTCGAGGAGGGGGCCGAGCGCGGCGGGGAGAAGCTGCTCGGCTTCAGCCCCGACGATGTCTTGGGCCGGGTCGAGGCCATGGGCGACCTCTTCGCATCGCTCGGCTCGTGACCATCAGCATTTCTTGACGTCCGGTTCACGTGAAGGTCACGAGGCCGTGTCGGGGGTGGTGCCTCCGGCATTAGCCTCGGCCCCGTCATGTCCGAGACGCGCCGCGCCATTCCCGAGGACCAGACCGGTGGCGGTCTCACCCACCGCCAGGTCTTGATCGTCCTGAGCGGGCTCATGCTGGGCATGCTGCTGGCGGCGCTGGACCAGACGATCGTGGCGACCGCGCTCCCGACGATCGTGGGCGACCTCCACGGGCTCAACCATCTGTCGTGGGTGGTAACGGCGTACCTGCTCACCACCACGCTTTCGACGCCGTTGTACGGCAAGATCTCCGACCTCCACGGGCGCAAGAAGGTCTTCCAGTTCGCCATCGTGATCTTCCTCATCGGCTCGGCACTGTCGGGTCTGAGCCGGAACATGGACGAGCTCATCGCCTTCCGGGCCTTGCAGGGACTCGGGGGTGGCGGGCTCATGGCGCTGGCCATGGCCATCGTCGGTGACATCGTGAGCCCGCGCGAACGGGGCCGGTACCAGGGCTACTTCGGCGGGGTGTTCGCCCTGGCCAGCATCGGGGGCCCTCTCGCCGGCGGGTTCCTGACCGACCACCTCACCTGGCGCTGGATCTTCTACATCAACATCCCGGTCGGCATCCTGGCCCTGATCATCACGAGCGCCGTGCTGCGGTTGCCGGTCCCTACGCGCACGTCGGTGTCGATCGACTACACCGGGGCCGGTCTCATCGTCGCCGCCGTGACCCCGCTGATCCTCGTGACTGTGTGGGGCGGCCGGACGTTCCCGTGGACGTCGCCCACCATCGTCGCGCTCGTCGTGGTGTCGTTGGCGATGATCGGCGCCGTGGTGTGGTGGGAGCGACGTGCCCGCGAGCCCATCTTCCCCCCACGCGTGTTCGCCAACTCGATCGTCCGGTCCGGACTGGGCATGACGTTCTTCGTGACGGGGACGATGTTCGCGGCGATCATCTACATCCCCGTCTACCTACAGCTCGTCGACGGCGAGTCGGCCACCCGCTCGGGCGTGCTGCTGCTGCCCCTCATGGGAGGAATGCTCACCACGTCGATCACCTCGGGTCGCCTCGTGACACGCTTCGGCCGCTACAAGGTCTATCCCCTGTGCGGGACGGCCCTCATGACGGTGGGCATGTGGTTGTTCACCCATCTCGGGGTGCACACCTCGCTCGGCACCGCCAGCGCCTACATGGTCGTCTTCGGCATCGGCATGGGCATGACGCTCCAGATCGTGGTGGTGGCCGTGCAGAACGCCGTGGAACGCCGCGACATCGGGAGCGCCACCTCGGCGGTGAGCTTCTTCCGCAACATCGGTGCCGCGTCCGGGACCGCCTTGCTCGGCACCGTGCTCGTGAGCCGCCTGGGGTATTGGCTGCCCCGTCTCGTCCCTCCCCACAGCGGGTTGAACCTGTCGCAGTCCTTCACGATCACCCCCGATGCCCTGCGGGCCCTGCACCCGGCGGTGCGAGCCGGGGTCGTCGACTCCTTCGTGCGCTCGTTGCACGTGGTGTTCATGGTCGGGATCCCCCTGGCCGGGCTGGCCTTCGTGTGTGCGCTGCTGCTCAAGGACGCGCCGCTGCACGACTCGGTGGCCCAAGATCCCGGAGCCGCCGACCACGACGCCGCCGCGGGGGCGGCCCCCGGCCTCGCCCCGGTGCCAGCCCCGGTCCGGGCCGCGGTCCCCGCCGGGAACGGAGCGGCGGCGCCGCTTCCGGGGGCCGCTACTAGGGCGGGTGACCGGTGAATTTCTTCTCGTTCCACCTCATGCCGTGGCCGTACCTGGCGGGCCCCCGTGAGTTCCTGGCGGCCAACGAGGCGGCGTGGGTGACGCTGTCGAACGCCAACTACGACCCCGCTCGCGGCAAGGAGCTCTACGACCGCTACATCTCGGAGCTGGTGGCGGCCGAGGAGCTCGGACTCGACGGCGTCGTCGTCAACGAGCACCACCAGAACGCCTACGGGTTGATGCCGTCGCCGAACCTGGTGGCCGCCGCTCTCACTCGCGAGACGTCTCGGGTGAAGATCTGCGTCCTCGGCAATGCGCTGCCCCTGTACAACCCCCCGACCCGGGTGGCCGAGGAGATGGCCATGCTCGACGTCATGAGCGGCGGTCGCCTCATCGCCGGGCTCGTGGTGGGGGGCGGCCCGGAGTACTACTCGACCAATGTGAACCCCACCGACGCTCGCCCCCGCTTCCGGGAGGCCGTCGACCTCGTCATCCAGGCCTGGACGCGCCCCGGCCCGTTCGCGTTCGACGGTGAGTTCTACCAACTGCCGTACGTGAACCCGTGGCCCCGCCCTCTCCAGCAGCCCCATCCGCCGGTGTGGATTCCCGGTCTCGGCTCGCCCAGCACGATCACCTACTGCGTCGAGCACGGCTTCGGCTACATGGGGGTCGCGTACTACGCGCCGCCCGAGACCTTCGCCCGCCAAGCCGTGGCGTATCGCGACGCGGTGGCGGTGTCGGGACGGCCATTCGATCCCGAACTGCTCGGCTGGCTCACCACCGTGTACGTGGCCGAGACCGACGAGCAGGCTGTGGCGGAAGCAGCGACGCATCTCGCCTACTTCCAGGGGACCCTGGCGGCGGGATTCGTCGGTCCCGGCAAGGTGTGGATGCCGCCCGGGTACATCGACCCGCCCGCCCTCGTGCAGTTCCTGGCCGACCTGCGGGGGATGGTGCAAGGGCCGAGGCCTTCCGATGCCGCCGCCGCGGTGTGGAAGCGTTCGCCGCTGATCGGGAGCCCGGCCACGGTCCGGGAGCGGCTGCTCACCTACGTCAACGAGCTGGGGCTCGGGACGGTCCTGGCGCTGTTGCAGTTCGGGTCGCTCCCCGCCGACCTCACGGCGCGCTCGACGCACCTGTATGCCACCGAGGTGGTGCCCTATGTGCGCGAGCACGCCGACAAGCACTTCGCCACCCAGGGGTGGGCATGACCGTCGTCGACCGGCGCGCCGGTCCCACCCGGGCCACGGTGTCGGTCTCGGGCCGGGCCGTGACCGTGGTGCGGGGCGGCACGGGCGCGCCCCTGCTGTACCTGCACGGGCTGTGTGACATCCACGCCGTCTCGCTCGGCGACGTGTGGACACCGATGCTCGCCCGGTTGGCGACGCGCTTCGACGTCGTCGCCCCCGCCCTCCCCGGCTACAACGACAGCACGGGGCTCGAGGACCTCGACGACGTCGAGGACTACGTGTGGCACCTCGTCGACCTGTGCCAGGCCCTGGGGCTCGGCCCCGTCGACGTCGTCGGGCACAGCCTGGGGGGGTGGTTCGCCACCGAGCTCGCCCTGCGGCACCCCGAGCTCGTGAGACGCCTGGTGCTCCTCGCCCCCCTCGGCGTGCACGTGCACGGCGTCGACGTGCCCCCGTTCTTCGGTGCGGTGGCGCCCCGGGGCATCGGCGGTGCGGGGGAGGCCCGGCGCCTGTTGTTCGCCGATCCCGACGGCACCGCCGCGACGGGGGCACTTCCCGATGTCATGACGACCGAGCACCAGCTGCTGTGGTTCGCCGGTCTGGCCGGGGCGGCCCGCCTGGGGTGGAAAGCCCCCCATTTCCAGAACCGGAAGCTGACCGAGCGCCTGGGCCGTGTAAAGGGACGCGCCCTCGTCGTTGCCGGCTTCTCCGACCGACTCGTCCCCGAGGCGGCCGTCCGGATATGGGCCACCCTGCCGGGGGCGAGGGTGATCGAGATACCGGGCGCCGGTCACTGCCTCGCCCTCGAACACCCCGAGATCGCCGGCGAGGTGGAAGGCTTCCTCGTCGGAGCGGACTGAGAGAGGCCAGTGGAACTAGCGGGGACGTCGGCGGTCGTGACAGGTGGGGCGAGTGGGATCGGTGCCGCCACGGTGGAGCTGTTGCGGGGCGCCGGGGCACGGGTGGCGGTGCTCGACGTCCAGCAGGGTTCGGTGGCCGCCGAGCTCTATGTCCGGTGCGACATCTCGGTGGAGGAGGAGGTCGTGGCGGCCGTCGGTCAGGTCCACGACGCCCTCGGCGGTCTGGACGTGGCCGTGCTCAACGCCGGCGTGGGTGGTTTCGGCGCGTTGTTGGAGCTGTCGAGCGCGGAGTGGGACCGCGTCCTCGGCATCAACCTCCGGGGCACGTTCTTGTGCCTGCGCGAAGTGGGCCGGGCCATGGTGGCGGGTGGTCGTGGCGGGGCCATCGTGGCGGTCAGCTCGATCTCGGGTTTCCTCGCCGACCGGATGATGGGCCACTACAGCGTGTCCAAGGCCGGCGTCGCCGAGCTGGTCCGGGTGGCGGCGCGAGAGCTCGGTCCCTTCGGTATCCGGGTGAACGCGGTGGCCCCCGGCACCACCGACACCCCGATGTTCGCGTCGACGAAGCGTCTGCGGGGCTATCGCGAACGCGTCGCCGAGCGCGCCGCCTTGGGTGAAGTCGGGACCCCCGACGGCGTGGCCCGGGCCGTCACCGCGCTGTTGGAACTGGACTGGGTGACCGGCCAGGTGCTGGCCGCCGACGGTGGGGTGTCGCTGTGGAGCCCGATCGATCCTGCCGAGAGCATGGGCCCGTGACCACACCCCGGGTCCATCACAGCGCCATCCACGTCCGCGACATCGACGCCAGCCTCCGCTTCTACCGGGACGGCATCGGGCTGGAGGTGCTCATGGACCACGTGTTCGAGGGCGACTGGCCCGCCCTGTTCGACGCCCCGTCGACCACGCTGCGGTCCATCTTTCTCGGTGACCCCCGCCACCCCGACGCCGGGATCGTCGAGCTGGTGAGCTTCGGTGGTGACACGTCGGCCTCCCCGACGCCCGTCGCGACGACGAGCCCGGGGTTCTTCCTCCTGTCGTTCTACGTGGACGTCGACGAAGTGCTCTCACGGCTGGCCGCCCTCGGGTTCGGCCCGGCCCGACGCCTCAGCCAGCCCGGACCATCGGGCCCGGTGGCCATGGCGTCGCTGTGCGATCCCGACGGGACTCGCATCGAGTTCGTGGGCGTGGCGGCGGGATAGACCGACGGTGCTGCGCAGCGAGACCGGCATCCTCACCACGCATGCCGGGAGCCTGCCCCGCCCCCGCGCCCTGGCCGAGCTCCACGGCCGGCGCAGCCGCGGGGAGGACGTCGACCTCGCCGAGTTGCAGCAAGCGGTGGGCGCCGCCACCGAGGCCGTCGTGGCCGCACAGCTCGACGCCGGGATCGACGTGGGCAACGACGGGGAACAGGCGCGCGAGAGCTTCGTGACCTACGTCCAACACCGGATGACCGGGTTCGGCGACACGAGCCAACGCCCCCTCATGGCCGATCTGCTCGATCATCCCGACTTCCTGGACCTCGTCGTGCCGCGCCACCTGCGCCGGCAGGTGAACCTCATGGCCGCGCCCGCGGCGGTGAGCGAGGTGCGCTACCGCGACACGAGCGAGGTCGACGCCGAGTGCGCCCTCGTCGCCTCGGCTCCCTTCGCCGAGACGTTCATGACCGCCGCGTCCCCCGGCATCGTGGCGTCGGCCATGGAGAACCGGCACTACGCCTCGATGCCGGACTACGTCCTCGCCGTGGCCGACGCGCTCCGCTTCGAGTACGAGACCATCGTCGATCGCGGCATGGTGCTCCAGATCGACGCTCCCGACCTCGCCCTCGAGCGTCACACCCTCTTCGCCGATCGGCCCCTCGGCGATTTCCTGGCCTGGGTGGAGCTCGTCGTCGGGGCGATCAACGGCGCCCTGCGCGGGATCGACCCCGGTCGGGTACGGCTGCACGTGTGCTGGGGCAACTACGAGGGGCCCCACACCCTCGACGTCCCGCTCGAGGCCATCCTGCCGCTTCTCTACCAGGCCAACGTGGGCGCCTTCGTGGTCTCGATGGCCAACCCCCGCCACGCCCACGAGTACCGGTGCTTCGACCGCCACCCATTGCCCGCTGACACGGTCCTCGTGGCCGGCGTCATCGACACGACCAGCAACTACGTCGAGCACCCCGAGGTCGTGGCCGATCGCCTGGCTCGCGTCGTGTCCAGCGGTGGGGGATCCCCGGCGCGTCATCGCCGGGACCGACTGTGGGTTCGACACCTCGGCCGGGATCGGCGACATCGCCCCCTCGGTGGTGTGGGAGAAGCTCGGCGCCCTGCGGGCCGGTGCCGACCTGGCCACGGCGAGGCTGTACTGACCTCCGGCGCGCCACCGCGTTTCCTCATGCCCCGCGGGTTCGAGCCCGCGACCACCGCGCGTAAGGTGGTCCCGGACCCGGCGGACCGGCCCGGGCGAACCCTGGTGAGGTGTCGATGGAGTACGTGAACCTGGGCAAGACGGGCCTGCGGGTATCTCGCGTCTGTCTCGGGATGATGAGCTTCGGCAACAACAGCGAGCGGGAGTGGGCACTCGACGAGGACGCGGCGGAGCCCATCGTGCGCGCCGCCGTGGAGGGGGGGATCACGTTCTTCGACACCGCCGACACCTACTCCGGTGGTGCCAGCGAGGTGGCCACGGGCCGCCTGGTGGGCAAGATGCTCACCCGTGACGAGATGGTGATCGCCACCAAGGTGTTCATGCCCATGACCCCGGGCGAGAACGGGGGAGGGCTGTCCCGCAAGCACATCCTGTCGGGGATCGACGCCTCGCTGACGCGCCTCGGGATGGACTACGTCGACCTCTACCAGATCCACCGATGGGACCCCCGCACCCCGATCGAGGAGACGATGGGGGCGCTGCACGACGTGGTACGCGCCGGCAAGGCCCGCTACATCGGGGCCAGCAGCATGTTCTCGTGGCAGTTCGCCAAGGCCCAGCACGTGGCCGAACGAAACGGGTGGACGCGCTTCGTGTCGATGCAGCCCCATTACAACCTCCTCTACCGGGAGGAGGAGCGCGAGATGATCCCGCAGTGCATCGACCAGGGCATCGGGGTCATCCCGTGGAGCCCGTTGGCGCGCGGCGTGCTCACCGGCAACCGGGGCACGGGGGACGAGCGGCGGACGACGCGGTCGAGCACCGACCCCTTCACCGACTACCTCTACAGCCAGCCGTCGGACTTCGCCATCGTGGAGCGCGTGGCGGAGGTCGCCGCCAAGCGCGACGTGCCGCCCGCCCAGATCGCACTGGCATGGCTGCTCCAGCGCCCCGGCGTGACCGCGCCCATCGTGGGGTCGACCAAGTTGAGCCACCTCACCGACGCCCTGGCGGCCGAGAAGCTCGAGCTCAACGCCGACGAGGTCACCGCGCTCGAGGAGCTCTACGTTCCCCACCCCGTCCTGGGCCACTTCTGATCAGCGGCCGGGTCCCGCACCGGCCGCCCCAGGGCGTCAGACCAGGATGCGCTCGTCCGGGGCGCGGACCCCGAGGACGGCCAGGGTCCGGCCCAGCCCGAGCATCATCCCGCAGCACATGGTGAGGTCGGCGAGCTCGTCGTCGGCGTAGGCGACCCGGAGCCGGCCCCACAGCTCGTCGCCCATGTTGAGGTGGTCGAGGGCGAAATGCTGGGCGAACTCCGCCGCCAGCCGCTCGCGGTCGCTCAGGGCCGGGCTCGAGCGCCAGTTGGCGACCTCGCCGTAGAAGCCCTCGTCGACACCGGCCGCCTCGCCGTCGCGGGCCCGGGTGTCCTGGCACACGGCGCAGTCGTTGATGAGAGCGATCGTCCAGCGCGCCGCCTCGCGCTCGCGCACAGGCGAGCTTGCTGTTCGTGTAGACGGCTTCGGACAGCGCGCCCATGCCCGCCGCCATGGCCGGGCGCATGAGCGCCCAGTCCACGTGTTCGCCGTAACCCCGCTCGGGAAAAGAGATCCGTGCCATGGCGCCACGCTAGCTCAGGGGGCGGCGGTCAGCTTGGGGCCGTGGTCAGCTTCTGGATGCGCTCGAGCGTCTTCTCCATGTTGTGCCGGGTCTTGTCGGGGAGGCCCCCGAGCCGCAGCAGCATGCGCTGCTTGTCCTCGGAGAGGTCCCAGCTCTCCTTCACGCGCGTGCCCACCCTCGACGGGCTCGAGCTCGTAGCGCCAGATACGTCCGGCCGAGAAACGCCCCACGAAGCCCGGTGGGCGCGCCTGCCACGCGATGCGACGGTTGTCCTCGAACTCGATGACGGTGTTCACCATCGAGTACGGGATCCCGAGCCGCATCGACATGCCGAACGTGGAACCCAGGGCGAGGCGCTGGGGTGCGTCGGCCTTGGCCTGCTTCACCGCCCCCGAGCCGTCGATGTCGGGATGGCGCGCCGGGTCGGCGAGGAGGGCGAAGATCGCGTCGGCCGGGGCCGGGATGACCTTCTCTACCGTCACCACGTCTCCGTCCATGCCAGCCTCCTCGCGTGCGCTCGGCGTCAGTGCTCGGGGTCCGTCCTCGGCACCAGCCGGTCGCTACCCTGGCAGTACCTGGACCATACGAGATCGGCGGTCCGCCTCGCATCGAGCCGGCTGTTGTCGAGGACATGGCGCTCGAGCTCGCCGAGGTCCGAGAACTGCTCCCACATGTGGGCGGCGGGCTCCTCCTTCGAGAACGCCGTTGCCAGGAGTCCCGAGACGTGCTCGGCCCGATCCCGCACCGCCACGCGCTCCAGGGTCACGGCGAGCCCGGGCCGCAGGACCAGATAGTGGGTCTCGATGCCGTGACGGACGAGGGGCTCGGTGACGAGATCGAGATACCAGGGTCCGACGACCCCGTCGACGACCACGGCGTAGCCCGACGTGGCCAGCGCGGCGGCGGACTCGGCGACGGCACGCAGCACGGCTCGGTTCTGCGCATCGGCGTCGAGCCGCCAGGGCGGTACGAACCCCTTGACGATGGTGGTCCAGAACCAGTCGGAGGCGAGACAGACGGCGAGCTCGAAGCGCTGCGCCACGAGCCGGGCCGTGGTGGATTTCCCCGACCCGGGCGGGCCGGTGATGATGAGGACGACGGGGTGTTGCACCGGCGCCGTCTCGACGCCGGCTACTTGAGGGCGGGGTGCTGGCGGGCGAGGAAGGCGGCGAGCGCCTGGGGCGGCATGGCCCGTGCGAATTGGGCGCCGACCCGGTTGGCGAGGCCGGGGATCGACCACCCCCTTGCCCTGCTCCAGGCCCAGCCACGGCGATGACGGGCCACCTCGGCGGCCGGCGAGCCACATGAACTTGGGCAGCGAGTTCTCCGACTCCTCCGGCGTGAACCCCGCCGACTCGGCGAACTCGGTCTTGACCGGGCCCGGGCACAGGGCGGTGACCGTGACGCCCGTGCCGCGCAGCTCGGCGCGGAGCGACGCGGCTGTAGGAGAGCACGAACGCCTTGCGACGCCCCGTAGCCGGCCTGGCCGGGCAGCGGTTGGAAGGCGGCGGTGGAGGCCACGTTGAGCACCGCGCCCGCGCCCGCGCTCGACCATCCCCGGCACGAAGATGCTGCACAGGTCGACGACGGCCTCGACGTCGGTGCGGATCATCGCCATCTCGCGCTCGACGGTCGCTGCGGTACACCGGGCCCGTGGTGCTGAACCCGGCGTTGTTGACGAGCACGTCGACGGTCAGGCCGCGCTCGGCCAGCGTGGCCGGGAGCCCGGCGCGCGCCGCGGCGTCGGTGAGGTCGAGCGCGACCACCTCGCTGCGCACGCCGTGGGCGTGTCGCGAGCTCGGCGGCCAGCTCGGCGAGCCGCTCCTCGCGCCGGGCCAGCAGGGTGACGCCGTGGCCCGCGCTTGGCGAGCTCCCGGGCCAGGTCGGCGCCGATGCCCGAGGACGCGCCGGTGACGAGGGCGGTGGACGTGGGTGAGGGGGGAGGCAGTGCCATGGCCCGATCGTACGATCTTCCCGACAACGGAGGAGGCGGGAACGTACCCTGGGCCGGTGCCCGACACCCGGTCGGTCGTCGTCGTGGGTTCCGGGGCGGCCGGTCTGGCGGCCGCCCTGGCCGCGTCGGGCGCGGGCGCGGACGTGCTCGTGGTCGAGCGGCCCCGTCCGTCGGCGGCACCACGGCGATGTCCGGCGGTGTGGTGTGGATGCCGGCCCACGGCCGGCTGGGGCGCAGCGGCCCGACTGCGGCAGCCCCGACCACGACAGCCTCGACAAGGCGCTCTCGCCTATCTCGGCGCGGCCGCCGCGCAGGGCGATGTCGACCTCGGTCTCGTCGCGGGCTTTCGTCGTCCGACGCCCGACGCGTGGCCGACGAGATCGAGCTGCGCACGCCCATCGAGTGGGAGGTGCTCGAGCACTGGCCCGACTACCGGGGCGAGCTCCCCGGCGCCAGGAGCGGTGGCGGTCGCTGTGGCCCCGGTCGCTACGCCTGGCCACGAGGTCGAGCGCCGCGTCCAGGCCGCCTTCGACCAGCCCTCGCCGACCACGCGCCGACCCCGATGCCGTCCCGGCCAACGACGGGGTGGTCCTGCGCGGCCACGTCCGGGGCCGGGCCCTGGTGGGCGGTCTGCTCAGCCGCGCTCGCTCGACGCCGGGGTCGAGATCCGCACCGGGGCGCGCGCCACCGAGCTCGTGGTCGAGGGCGGCGACGGTCGTAGGGGTGGTGGTCGACGGGCGCCTCGAACGGGGCCGCGTGGTGCTGGCCTCGGGCGGCTTCCAACACGACGCCGCACTGGTGGGCGAGCTGCCTGGCGGGGTCACCCGTCGCCCCCATGGGGCCGGGCGGGTGTGCGCGGTGACGGCCTGCGCATGGCGATGGCCGTCGACGCGCAGTGCTGGGCAACACGACCGAGGGGTGGTGGATGCCGGCCATGCACGTGCCGGGCGAGGAGGTCGACGGCGTGGCCCACTACCGGCCCCTCCACAGCGAGCGCGCCCAACCCGGGGCGATCATGGTGGACGGCAGCCGGGCGGCGCTTCGTCGACGAGGCCCAGAACTACGGCGACGTGGGCCGGGCCATGCGCGCCGCCGCCGGTGGTCTGGCCACCCCGTGCTGGCTGGTGTTCGACGCCGCCTACCGCCGCCGCTACCCGGTCGGGCCGCTCGAGCCGGCCACGCCCGACCCGGCTTGGCTGACACCGCCGGCGACCTCGACGCGCTTGGCGACGATGCTCGGCGTCGACACGCCCACCTTCGCTGACTCGGTGGCTCGGTTCAACGCCGGCGCGGCGCGCGGCCAGGACCCCGACTTCGGGCGGGGCTCGTTTCCCTATGACCGCTGGATCGGAGACCCGAGCGCCGCCCACCCCACGTTGGCACCGCTGTGCGAGGCCCCCTTCTACGCCCTGGCCGTCCACCTCGGCTGCATGGGGACCAAGGGCGGGCCCCGCACCGACGACCGGGGCCGGGTGCTGTCGTCGCGCCGAGGCGCGGTCGGCCGGGCTCTATGCGGCCGGCAACGCCGCGGCCAGCCCGTTCGGCACCGCCACGGCGGCGGGGGGTGCCACGCTCGGGCCGGCCCTCGTCTTCGGCTTCCGCGCCGGCGAAGCGGCGGCGGGGGACCCATGAGCAGCGGGAATCGTCGACGGCGGCGAGCTCCGCCACGGGGCGCGCCTCATGCAGGAGCTGCTCGACCACGACACCCGGCCCGTCCCCGCCGTCCTGCGGGCGGTCGGTGACGCCACGCTGGGCACCGTCGTCGGTCCCCCGGGCGCGCTACACCAGTCGCGCCGTGCACGAGCGCGAGGTCGACACGGTGTGGCGCCGGGTGTGGCAGATGGCGTGTCGCGAGGAGCAGATCCCCGACGTGGGCGACACCGTCGTCTACGACGCGCCGGGGATGTCGCTCGATCGTGGTGCGCAGCGGCCCCGACGAGATCCGCGCCTTCCACAACTCGTGTCTGCACCGGGGCACGCGCCTGCGCACCCAGCCCGGTCGCGTCGACGAGCTGCGTTGTCCCTTCCACGGCTTCACCTGGAACCTCGACGGCACGTTCGCGGGCATGCCGTGCCCGTGGGACTTCCCCCACGTCGATGCGACCACCTTCTGCCTGCCCGAGGCGGGCGTGGGGCGTGGGGCGGGTTCGTGTTCGTCAACACCGACCCGGACGCACTGAGCCTGGAGGAGTACCTCGAGATCCTTCCCGAGCACTTCGCGGCGTGGGACCTCGGGGCGCGCTACCTCAGCCGCCCACGTCGTGCGCGTCGTCCCGTGCAACTGGAAGGTGGCACTCGAAGCCTTCATCGAGAGCTACCACACCGTCGCCGTCCATCCCCAGTTGCTCAAGACCAGCGGCGACACCCAGACGCAGTACGACGTGTACGAGGGCGTGCGCCACGTCAACCGCATGATCACCCCGGTGGGGATCGCCAGCGAGCACGTCGAGGCGGTGGGGGAGCAGGACATCCTCGACGCCATGTTCCTCACCAAGGACGACCAGACGGTGCTGCCCGAGGGGACCACCGCCCGCCAGGTCCTGGCCGAGCGCACCCGTCGCCAGCTGGCGGAGCGGACCGGGGGTGACTACTCGTCGATCACCGACTGCGAGGCGCTCGACGCCATCGAGTACTTCGTGTTCCCCAACTTCGTGCCGTGGGCGGGGTACACGACCCCTCTCGTCTACCGGTTCCGGCCCCACGGCGACGACCACGCCGCCACCGTGATGGACGTCATGTTGCTCGAGCCCGTCCCCGTGTCGGGGCCGCGCCCGCCGGCCGTGCCCACCCGCCATCTCGACCCCGGCCAGCGCTGGGCCGACGCCCCCGAGCTCGGGTACCTCGGGTCGCATCCTCGACCAGGACACCGCCACCCTGGCCCGGGTCCAGCGCGGCCTCGAGTCGGCGGCGGGGCCCGAGGTGACCCTGGCGCGCTACCAGGAGAGCCGTATCCGCCATTTCCACGCCACCCTCGGCGAATACCTGGGGGATTGAGCGGTGCCGGCCGCCGAGTCGGTGTGGGCCGCCGACGACTCCGAGCCCGTGCTCGACACCACGGTGGGGTCGATCCTGCGCGACGCGGCGCGCCGCACGCCGCACACCACCGCCCTAGTGGCCGGTACCCCCGACCCCGCGCGCGCCGGCGCTGGACCTACGCCGAGCTTCTCGCCGATGCCGAGCGCGCCGCCGCCGCGCTGGCGGCGCGCTTCGCACCCGGCGAACGCGTGGCGGTGGTGGCGACGAGCATCCCCGAGTCGCTCGTCCTCACCTACGGGGCGGCGTTGGCCGGGGTGGTCCTCGTCCCGGTGAACCCGGCGCTGCGCGGCCGGCGAGCTCCGCCACGTCCTCGGCCAGTCGGGCTCGGCGGGAGTCTTCGTCGTCCCCGAGTACCGGGGCCACGACCTCGCCGCCACCGTGGACGACCTCCGTCCCGACCTGCCCGCCCTGCGCGACGTCGTGGTCTTCGACCGGTGGGACGAGTTCTGTGTCACCGCGCCACCCCCGACAGACGTGGACCATGACATGGTCGAGCGGGCGAGGGCGGTGTCACCGGACGACGTGGCCCAGCTCGTCTACACGTCGGGGACGACGGGGTCACCCAAGGGGGCGCTGCTCACCCACCGGGGCATGACCAACGCGGCGCGCTTCGGGGCGATGCGCTTCGGGATGCGACCCGGCGACGTCTACGTCCAGACCATGCCGCTGTTCCACGTCGGCGGCCAGGTGGTGTCGTTCCAGCTGTGCCAGCAGTCGGCCACCGCCGTGCTGGTGCCGGCGTTCGAGCCGGGTCTCGTCCTGGAGCTGATCGAGTCCGAGGTGGCCACGCTGACCTGTGGCGTGCCCACCATGCTGCTCGCCCTGGTGGGGCATCCCGACTTCCCCCGGCGCGACCTGTCGTCGTTGCGCTCGGTGAGCGGGGGAGGGGCCGTCGTGCCGGCCGAGCTCGTGGCCGACATCGAGGCCACCTTGGGGGTGCAGTTCACGGTGGTCTTCGGGCAGACCGAGGCGTCGGGATTCATCTCCCAGACCCAACTCGACGACAGCGCCGAGGACAAGGGAGCCACCCTCGGGATCCCGTTGCCGGGCGTGGCCGCTCGCGTCGTCGACCCCGAGCACGGCCACGGTCGTGGCCCGCGGCGAGGTGGGCGAGCTCGAGGTGCGGGGCCCCAACGTCATGGCGGGCTACCACGAGTTGCCCGACGAGACCGCGGCGGCGACGCGACCCGGGAGGGTGGTTGCGCACCGGCGACCTCGTCACCATGGACGACCGCGGCTACCTGCGCATGACGGGGCGACTCAAGGAGATGATCGTCTCGGGAGGCGAGAACATCTTCCCGGTGGAGATCGAGCATGCCCTCCTCGACCATCCCGACGTGGCCCAGGTGGCCGTGGTGGGGGTGCCCGACGAGCGGTGGGGTGAGGCGGCGGTGGCCGTCGTCGTCCCCGCCCTCTCCGAGGAGGAGGAGTCGGCCCCGGACCCCGCCGCCCTCGAGGCGTTCCTCCGGGAGCGCCTCGCCGCGTTCAAGGTGCCCCGCCGATTCGTGTTCGTCGACGAGCTGCCCCGCACCGCGTCGGGGAAGGTCCAGAAGCACGTGGTCCGGGACCAGCTCGTGGCGCGCCGCTGAGGCCCGGCGCGTGGGGGACTCTCGCCGCACCGGCCCGAACCGGACCTACAGCCGGCGCCGGTTCCTCCACGGCGGTGGCGCGGTGGCGGCCGGTGCGGTGTCGGCGGCGCTGTTCGGCTGCGCGCCCGACGCGCCGGGGAGACCGTCGTCTTCCTCCTCGTCGCCGTCGAACGCCCCGTCGTCGACGACGACCCTGGCCCTCGACGCGGCGGCATGGTCGACGCTGGCCGCGTCGCTGTCGGGACGCCTGGTGCTGCCGTCGAGCCCGGCCTACGCCACGGCGCGCCTGCTCTACGACCCCCGCTTCGACGACATCACCCCGGCCGCCGTCGCCTACTGCGCGTCGCCGACCGACGTCCAACGCTGCATCGACTTCTCCCGCACCCATGGCATCGGGCCCACCCCCCGCTGCGGGGGCCACAGCTACGCCGGCTACTCGAGCGGCCCGGGCTTGGTCATCGACGTCACGCCCATGAGCACCGTGACGGTGTCGAGCCCGGCCGGTTCCTCCTCGACCCGGGCGGTGGTCGGTGCCGGGACCCTCCTCGTCGACCTCTACGACCAATTGGCACAGTCCGGCGTCCTCGTCCCGGGGGGCTCGTGCCCCAGCGTCGGGATCTCGGGCCTGGCCCTGGGCGGCGGGGTCGGCGTGGTGGGGCGGAAGTACGGGCTCACGTGCGACGCCATCGAATCGGTCCAGCTCGTCACCGCCGACGGGCGCGTCCTCACCTGCGACGCCGAAACCAATACCGACCTCTACTGGGCGTGTCGCGGTGGGGGCGGTGGGAACTTCGGCGTGGTCACCTCGTTCACGTTCCGGGCCGCCCCCGTCCCCGAGCTGGCCCTGTTCACCCTCGACTGGCCGTGGTCGGCGGCGGCCGACGTCCTGGGATCGTGGTTGCGATGGCAACAGGCCGGGCCCGACGAGCTGTGGTCGAACTGCCAGCTCCTGTCCAACGGCGCCGCCACCCCCCAGGTGCGGACGGCCGGGATGCTCGTCGGCACGGCGGCGACGCTCACCGCACTGGTGGCGTCGCTCGTCGCTGCGGTGGGGGCCCCACCCACCTACCGGTTCGTCGGCCCCGAGCAGTACCTCCACGCCATGCTCGTCGAGGCCGGCTGCGAGAGCCTGGACATCGCCCAGTGCCATCTGACGACGCACGACCCGGCGGGGACCCTCGACCGGGTCGCATCGGTGGCGTCCTCGGCGTACCTCTCGGTGCTCCCGCCCTCCGCCGGCATCGAGGCGTTCGTCGGCGCCGTGGACGATCTCGCCCGCACGCTGCCGGGGACCGGGGGCGGGATCGTCTTCGACGCGCTGGGCGGTGCCATCAATGCCGTGGACCCCGCCGCCACCGCCTTCGTCCACCGCAACGCCATCACCGGGATCCAGACCAGCGTGGCGACGGGGACGAGCCCGTCGTCGGTGACCCTGGGCCGGTCCTGGTTGGCACATGTGGCGGCATCCGTGGCGGACTACGTCGACGGCGCCGCGTATCAGAACTACATCGACCCCACGCTCGTCGATTGGCAGACCGCCTATTACGGGGCGAATTTCCCCCGCCTGGTGTCGGTGAAGGCGGCGCACGACCCCGACGACGTGTTCCACTTCGCCCAGTCCATTCCCACCCGGCTGGGCACGCCGAAGGCGACAGCACCCTCCTGAGCCGTTCCGTCCCCGAGCGAGCGGTCGGCACCCCCGGAAGCTTGTGCCCGTGATGGGCCGATGCCACCATGAAGGCCTGACTAGGGGGTAGCCCGTGCACGACCTCGTCGTTCGAGCCGGAACCGTCGTCGACGGCACGGGGGCACCGCCCCGAACCGCCGACGTGGCGGTGGACGACGGGCGCATCACCGCCGTGGGCGCGCTCAACGGCGTCGCCGCCCGGCACACCATCGACGCCGACGGCGCCCTCGTGACGCCGGGCTGGGTCGACATCCACACCCACTACGACGGCCAGGCGACGTGGGACGAGGTCCTGGCCCCGAGCTCCTGGCACGGGGTCACGACCATCGTGACCGGCAACTGCGGGGTCGGCTTCGCCCCGGCGCGCCCCGACCGCCACGACTGGCTCATCGGGTTGATGGAGGGTGTCGAGGACATCCCCGGCACGGCCCTCGCCGAGGGCATGACGTGGGACTGGGAGAGCTTCCCCGAGTACCTCGACGCACTGGGGCGTCGACGGTTCACCGTCGACGTCGGCACCCAGATCGCCCACGGCGCGGTCCGGGCCTACGTCATGGGCGAACGCGGGGCGCGCAACGAGCCCGCCGACGCGCCCGACATCGAAGCCATGCGAGACATCGTCCGGGAGGCCATCGAGGCGGGGGCGCTCGGCTTCTCGACGTCGCGCACGATCGCCCATCGCGCCATCGACGGTGAGCCCGTGCCCGGCACCTACGCGGCCGAGGACGAATTGTTCGGCATCGGCGCCGCCCTCGGTGATCTCGGAACCGGCATCTTCGAGCTCGCCCCCGCCGGCGTGGCGGGCGAGGACGTCATCGCTCCGGTCAAGGAGGTCGACTGGATGCGGCGACTGTCGGTCGCCATCGGCCGGCCCGTCACCTTCGCCCTCCTCCAGATCGCCGACGCGCCCGATCTGTGGCGCGAGCTCATGGACGAATCGTTGCGGGCCGCCGAGGAAGGAGCCCAGCTGTGGCCCCAGGTGGCGGCGCGCGCCACGGGACTGCTCACGGGACTGCACACGTCGTACTGCATGTTCGACTCCATCCCCGCCTATCAGGCGCTCAAAGCCCGCAACCTCACCGACAAGGAGCTGCTCCACGCGCTGGGCGACCCGTCGGTGCGCGACGCCATCGTGGGGTTCGAGCCCGAGCCCGATCACCGCGCCGCGCTGGAGCGCGCCTATGCGGTCACCTTCGTCCTCGGCTCGCCGCCCGATTACGAGCCCGGCCCGGAGCACTCGCTGGCGTCCATCGCGGCGGTGACGGGCCGCCATCCCCTCGAGGTCGCCTACGAGGTCATGCTCGAATCCGACGGCCACGGGCTCCTCTACTTCCCCATCCTCAACTACGCGTCGATGAGCCTCGAGCCCGTGCGCGAGATGCTGCTGCATCCCCGGGCCGTGGCCGGTCTGGGTGACGGCGGCGCCCACTGCGGCGTCATCTGTGACTCACCGCAACCCACGTTCATGCTGTCGCACTGGACCCGGGACCGCACCCGGGGCGAGCTCCTGCCCCTCGAATGGGTGGTGAAGAAGCAGACGCTCGACACGGCCCGTCTCTACGGCCTCGGTGACCGGGGCACCCTCGAGCCCGGCATGCTCGGCGACGTCAACATCATCGACTACGAGCACCTGCAGCTGGGCACGCCCAGGGTGGTCACGGACCTGCCCGCGGGGGGACGCCGGCTCGTGCAGGACGCCATCGGCTATGTCGCCACGATCAAATCGGGAGCGACCACCTTCCAAAACGGAAACGACACCGGGGCACGCCCCGGTGTCCTCGTGCGCGGCGCCCGCTGAGCCCCCCTGACGCGGGCTGACGCCCGCTCTCAGCGGGTCAGCCCGGGCGGTAGGTCACGACATGGCGCAGGATCCGCATGTGCTTCTTCGTGTCGAGGAGCATGATGTCGATCAGGAGAGGCCAGATCGTCCCGCTGTAGGTGCGCAGGCGCCGTCGCAAGCGCCGCAATTCGGTCCGGTCCCTTTTCTCCGAGGCCAGGAGCTTCTTGGCTTCCTCGACCAGCTCAGTGTCGGCGGCCCCGTCGGTCAACCGGGGCACGGCCAAGTCTGGATCCATGAAGCTGCCCCAGGCGATGGTGTGGGCGATCTGGGCCAGCACGCGGTGATGACGACGTTCGTCTTCCATGATGAGCTCCACCAGATACCGCGCCGCCGGAGAGGTGGACTTTCGTGCCAGGTCTTCGTAGCGCTCCAGCAACACCCCTTCCTCTTTGGCATGACGGGCGATCCACTCGACGATATCCCGCTCACCGGTGCTGGCCCCGGTAGCACGCAAGCCCTCTAGCGGTGATTCGTATGCCTCGGTACGTGGCTCATCCGTCTCCATAGCGCCCATGTTCCTCCCTGCATGCGAGCCTCGACAGGGTCAAAGGTCACAGGTGTGCGTGTCGGCGACCCGCCAGAGCCCCGATCTTTTCGGCACCGGTGACCACCTGACGCTCGGTCTGGGGGCGGAATACGGTGGAGGGCGATGACCCTGACCGACGACGCCACCCTGGTGGGGATGTTCGAGACGATGGCGCTCATCGCCGCCGTCGACGACGCACTGCGCAGCGCCATCTCAGCGGGAAGCGCCACCCTCGCCTACTACTCGCCCCGCGGCCAGGAAGCCGTGGCGGCCGGCTTCGCCGCCGCCCTGCGGCCCGACGACTATCTCGTGACGACCTACCGCGGCCTCCACGACCAGATCGCCAAGGGTGTCCCCCTACGTCCGCTGCTGGCCGAGATGCTCGGACGCGTCGCGGGCACGGGGAAGGGGAAGGGCGGCCCCATGCACGTGTCGTGGCCCGACGTCGGTCTCATGCTGACCACGGGGGTGGTGGGCTCGGGGCTGCCCATCGCGACCGGACTGGCGTGGGCGGCGTCGCGCCAGGGCGCCGCTGGCGGCGACGGTCGCGTCACGGTGGCCTCGTTCGGCGACGGGGCCACCAACATCGGTGCCTTCCACGAAGCCTGCAACCTGGCCGCGGTGTGGCAGCTCCCGGTGATCTTCCTGTGCCAGAACAACGGCTACGGGGAGCACACCGCCTTCGCCGACCATCTCCGGGTCGAGCACGTCGCGCAACGGGCCGCCGCCTACGGCATGCCCGGGGTGACCGTGGACGGCAACGACCCCGTCGCCGTCGCCGCCGCGGTCGCCGACGCGGCGGCCCGCGCCCGGGGCGGGGGAGGACCCACGCTCGTCGAAGCGGTGACCTACCGGCTCTTCGGCCACGTCTTCGGCGACCGCATGACCTACGTCGACCCCGCCGAGCTCGAGGCGGCGTGGCGAGGCGAGCCCGTGGCCCGCTTCCGTTCCACCCTGGTCGAGCGCGCCGTGCTCTCCGACGCCGACGCGGCGGCGATCGAGGCGCGCTGCGCGGCGACCGCCGCGGCCCGCCTGGCCGAGGTGCTCGAGCTCCCCGAGCCCGATGCCGACGAGGTGCTCCGAGACGTCGTGGCGCCGGCCGCAGCGCGGGTGCCGACGAGGCCGTCGCAGCCGCCCCAGGAGATGAGCGTCCGGTCCGCCATCACCCTCGCCCTCGACGAAGCCCTGTCGACCGACCCCCGGGTCGTGCTCCTCGGCGAGGACATCGCCGACAACGGGGTGTTCGGCGTGACCAAGGGGCTCGCCGCCAAACACGGCGCCGACCGGGTGCGCGACACGCCCATCTCGGAACAGGCCATCGTGGGCGCGGCGGTGGGCGCCGCCCTGGGTGGGCTGCGGCCGGTGGCCGAGATCATGTTCATGGACTTTCTCGGGCTGTGCCTCGACCAGCTCGCCAACCACGCCGCCAAGCTCCGCTACATGTCGGGCGGACTGACGCCGGTGCCGATGGTGCTGCGCACGGCGGTGGGCGGCGGTCTGCAGGTGGGCGCCCAGCACTCCCAGATGCTCGAGGCCTGGCTGGCCCATGTCCCGGGCCTGAAGGTGGTCGTCCCGAGCACGCCGTCCGACGCCCGCGGCCTGCTGGCGTCGTGCATCGCCGACGAGGACCCCTGTGTCTTCATCGAGCAGGTGCTGCTGCTGTCGCGCAAGGGCCCCGTCGACGACACCCCCGTCCCCCTGGGCGTGGCCGAGGTGAAACGACCGGGGTCCGACGTCACCGTCGTGACCTACGGCCGCCAGGTCCACGACGCCGTGGCCCTGGCCGAGAGCCTGGCGCCGAAGGGGATCGAGGTCGAGGTGCTCGACCTGCGTTCCCTGGTGCCCCTGGACGAGGCCGCCGTGCTCGAGTCGGTGGGGCGCACCCGCCGAGCCGTCGTCCTCCACGAAGCGGTGGTGACGGGTGGCTTCGGTGCCGAGCTGGCGGCGGGGATCTCCGAGGCGCTGTTCGGGCGCTTGGAGGCGCCTGTCTTGCGCGTGGGGGCGTTGGCGGCCCCGTTGCCCTACGCCCGAGGGCTCGAGCGCCTCGCCCTCCCCGGTCCCGATCGCCTGCTCGAAGCCATCGAGTGGGTCATGGCCTACCCGGGCTGAGGGCAACGCGGCCCGTGCTCCTGCGACTCCCCAAGCTCGGCATGGAGATGACCGAGGCCGTCCTGGCCACCTGGCTGGTCGAAGACGGGACCGTGGTCGCCAAGGGCCAGGCGCTCTACGAGATGGAGACCGACAAGGTCACCAACGAGATCGAGGCCCCCGCGTCGGGACGGCTGCGCCACCTGGCCGCGCCCGGCGTGACGTACCAGGTGGGTGACCCGGTGGCCGAGATCGTCGAGCCCTGAAGGCGTCGACGGGGACCTCAGCCAGCCTGGGGGGGCGCGACCGGCAAGGACGGGGAGAAGAGCACGGGTCGTCCCCCGCCCCGCCGTTTCGCTTCGCGCATGGCGACGTCGGCCCGCGCCAGCAGCGTGTCGGCGTCGACCTCGGACCCGCTCGACCACGCCACGCCGATGCTGGCGGCCGACCCGACGCGGATGTCCTTGAGCTGGATCTCGTGGCCGAGGGTCTCGGCCACCCTGATGGCGGTGCGCACCGCCTCGGCCGAGGTGGCGATGCCGGGACAGATGACCAGGAACTGGTCCCCGCCGATGCGTCCCACCACGTCGTCCTCGCGCACCGCCCCGTGCAGGCGCCGCGCCACCACGCCGAGGAACTCGTCGCCGGCGTCGTGGCCCCGGCCCTCGTTGATCTCCTTGAAGTGGTAGAGGTCGACGAGGATGGCGGCCGGGCTCGACCCGTCGCCGGCCCCGGCCAGCATCGCTTCGAGAGCGCCGAGCGTCGAGGCGCGGTTGTGGCACCGGGTGAGCACGTCGAAGGTGGCCCGCAGGTGCACGCCGTCGCGCCGGCTGGTCCCGGCGGTGACGTCGGACACGCACAGGAGCGCGCCCGTGACCTCGCCGCGCGTCATCGGTGAGGGCGTGGACACCGACGGTGCATCGGCGCAGCTCCGTCTCATCGGCCCACGAGGGTCGGATGACGACATCGATGTCGTCATCGATCCCGTCCCCCAACACGGTGTCGATCACGGACCCCACGAGGAGACGATCACGATCCAAGACCGTGGACAACTGCTCGTCGAGGGTGGCGGCACGCGGGCATCCCAGGATGTCGTGGAGGCGGTCGTTGCTGAACACGATGCGCCGCATGGTGTCGACGTGCAGCACGCCGATCGGCGCCGCATCGGCCACCACCGTCATGACCTGGTGGCGGGCCCGCAGCACCTCGGCGGTGGCCTCGAGCACGCTCGGGCCGGGGCGGACGAAGCGGGGCGCCACGCCGGGCGTCTCGGGGTCGAACACCGTCGCGTCGTCACCGACCGCCGCCACCACCACCCCCAGGTAGACGCCGTGGCTCCGGCGGGCGTCGATCAGGTGCACCACCACGGGTCGGGCCGGGTCCGACGCCAGGCGCACGGGCGCGCGCGAGGCGCCCACGGCCCGGGCCCGCTCCCAGGCGTTGATGACCACGACCCGGTCGGCGGCGATGACGAGGTTCAGCGCCGATCGGGCCTCGACGACCCGGTGGTCCCCCCGGGGGACCGACTCCGGCATGGCCACCATGAGGCCGTCGGGGCCGAGCGCGCACAGCGCCGCCTCGGCATGGCGTGCGAGCAGTGTCGAAAGGGCCGCGTCCACGATCTTGGGGTCGAGCAGGCCGTCACTACGCACGGTGGTGGTATCGACGGCTTCGGGCTTCTCGTTGAGCGGCCAATGGGAGGAGAAAGTCGTGGTCCTCGGGCGACGATCAAGTTCCGGGCAAAATTCTCCGAAATTGAGGGTTGTGAGGTCTCCGGCGCCCCGAGCGCACTCGTTGGCGCGGCTGTTCATCACCTACGCACTGATCACGGCCGTGCCCGTGGTGCTGCTGGGCCTCGTGCTGGCGGCCAGCTACCGGTCCGAGGCCAGGGACCGGGGCGTCGACGTGGGTCGGTCCGAGGCCACCCTCGTGGCCCAGACCGCGGTGGAGCCCGTCCTCGACGGCCGCCCCCTGAGCAAGGGGCTGAGCCCGACCGAGATCTCCGACATGAACCTCATCGTGAAGCGGGCCGTGGGGGACCACAACGTCCTGCGCCTCCGGCTCCGGGACCTGGCCGGCAACGTCGTCTACTCCGACGACGGGTCCGGTTTCCACGAGAAACCCGAGGACGAGGCGCTCGCCGCCGCCCACGGCAAGGTCTTCGCCGATGTCACCCATCTGAACTCCGACAGCAACGACATCGGGCCCATCGGGCCCGAGGCGGTCGAGGTCTACCTGCCGCTCACCGCCGGGTCGCCCGAGCACGTGGTGGGCGTGTTCGAGGTGTACCTGCCCTACGCGCCCATCGCCGCCGATGTGGACGCGGGCCTCCACTCCCTCTACCGCGACCTCCTCGTGGGCCTCGGGGCCCTGTACGTGGCCCTCTTCATCATCTCGGTGTCGGTGAGCCGACGACTGCGGCTCCAGGTCAAGGAGAACAAGTTCCTGGCCGAGCACGACCCGCTCACGGACCTCCCCAACCGCTCGTTGTTCCACCAGCGGGCCCGGGACGCCGTGGTCCACGCCGTGCGCAGCGACTCACGGGCCGCCATCGCCATCATCGACCTGGACCGGTTCAAAGAGGTCAACGACACCCTGGGCCACGACAGTGGTGACCAGCTGCTCACCCAGCTCGCCCAGCGCCTCGCCGATCACATCCGGCCCCAGGACGCCGTGGCCCGCCTGGGCGGGGACGAGTTCGGGGTCGTCCTGTCCGAGGTCGGCGACGCCGAGGAGGTGCTCCGCCGGCTGCGCGCCATCATCGAGCACGAGGTCGAGGTGAGCGGCCTCCCCCTCTCGGTCGAGTCGAGCATCGGCTTCGTCATCTCGCCCGACGACGGCATCGACGTGGACGACCTCCTCCAGCACGCCGATGTGGCCATGTACGTCGCCAAGGCCCAGCACACCGGGGTGGTGCGCTACGACGCCGAGCACGACCACTACGACGCGGCCAACCTCGGGCTCATCGCCGAGCTGCGCCGGGCCATCGACGCCGGCGAGCTGGTCGTGCACTACCAGCCCAAGGCCGCCCTCCAGGACGGGCACGTCGAGGCCGTCGAAGCGCTGGTGCGCTGGCAGCACCCCACCCTCGGCCTGTTGTACCCGGACCGGTTCATCCCCATGTGCGAGCAGACCGACCTCATCGACCGGCTCACCACCTGGGTGATGCGCACGGCGCTGACCGACGTCCGTGACCTCGGCACCATGGCGGTGTCGGTCAACGTGTCGGCCCGGACCCTGGGCCGGGGCCGCTTCGCCGACCAGGTCCTCGCGGTGCTGGCCGAACTGGAGGTGGCGCCCGAGCGCCTCATCATCGAGATCACCGAGACCGCCCTGCTCACCGACCCGCCCCGCGCCTCGGCCGTGCTGGCCCAGCTCAACGCCAACGGCGTGCGGGTGAGCCTCGACGACTTCGGCATCGGCCAGACCTCGCTCGGCTATCTGTCGTCGCTGCCCGTCCACGAGCTCAAGATCGACAAGAGCTTCGTCATGGACATGATGGCCAACCCGGCCCACGCCGCGATCGTGCGGTCCATCGTGGACCTTGGCCACAACCTGTCGCTCCAGGTAGTGGGGGAAGGGGTGGAGACCGACGCCGTCTTCGCCACGCTACGGGAGGCGGGATGCGACCTCGCCCAGGGCTTCCTGCTGGCCCGGCCCATGCCCGCCGACCAGCTGCGGGGATGGCTGTCGAGGGCGCCCCAGCCCTCCACCCACGCCGTCTGAGGACGCGCCGCCGCCGACCACGCCGCACCGGCGGCGGTCGCCGTCGACCCACGACCCAGTCGTGTCATCCTGGTGTCGTGCCGCTGCCGTGGAGTGGACAGCTCGCCGGACGGGTCGACGAGCACGTGATCACATCGGCCGTGCTGGCCGGCAACCATCTCGGCGACCCCGTCGAACGGCCCCTGTGGGTGTACGTCCCGCCCGGCTACGACGACGGCGGGGACCCCCTGCCCTCGATCTACGTCATCCAGGGCTACACGGGCTACCTCACCATGTGGGCCAACCGCGACGCCTTCCACCAGCCCTACCCCGAGACCGCCGACGCCGTGTTCGCCTCGGGAAAGGCACCGCCGTGCATCGTGGTGTGGGTGGACGCCTGGACCGCCTACGGGGGGTCGCAGTTCGTCGATTCGCCGGGGACCGGCAACTACCACACCTATCTCTGTGACGAGGTGGTGCCGTTCGTCGACGCGCGCTACCGCACCCTCGACGCCCCCGCCCACCGCGGCATCCAGGGGAAGTCGAGCGGCGGCTTCGGGGCCATGATCACGCCCATGCTCCGCCCCGACCTCTTCGGCGGGCTCGCCACCCACGCCGGGGACGCGCTCTACGAGTGCTGTTACATCCCGGAGTTCCCGAAGGCGGTGCGAGCGCTGCGGCCCTGGGACGGCGACATCGGGGCGTGGTGGGAGGACTTCGGGCACCGGCCGGCCTTCACCCGGGCCGAGGACCACCAGCTCCTCATGATGCTCGGGGTCACGGCCTGCTTCTCCGCCGCCCCCGACGGCACGCCCGTGCTGCCCTTCGATCCCGACACGGGGCGCCTGCGCGACGAGGTGTGGGCGCGCTGGCTGGCGTGGGACCCCGTGCGCATGGTCCCCGACCACGCCGAGGCCATGCGGGGACTGGGGGCCATCTGGGTGGACGCCGGGACGCGCGACGAGTGGTACCTGGACCTCGGGGCGGTCGCCTTCCGCAACGCGCTGGAGGCGGTGGGGGTGCGCGACATCCGTTTCGAGCTCTTCGACGCCACCCACGGCGGCATCGCCTGGCGCTACCCGCTGGCGCTCGCCTTCCTGGCGCAGCGCCTGTCGGTCACAAGCTGAAGATCTGCTCCACGAGGGTGGCCACGAGGCCTCCCGCCAGCGCGTCCGAGAGGTCGCGCGCAATGGTGGTGCCCACGTGCTCGCTGACGTCGCCACCCATCTTGGTCGGTCCCACTGCCAGCTTGACCCGCACGAAGTCGCATCCCTCGGTGGCGGTGATGGTGAGCTTGCCCGGCCCCCGGTCGTCGAAGCGGTCGATTGCCAGGGAGAGCTCGAAGCTGCGGGGCACGCGCGCCGGCTCGTCTCTGAGCCTCTCGTTCACGCGCGCCGTCAGGCCCCATTCGCCGAGCATGTCGGCGCTGCAGTCGAGTACGGGCCGCAACTCGTGGCGGCACAACTCGCACAGCGCGTCGAAGGCGGTCTCGTCGTGGTCGCGCTGGGCGTCGGCCTGCGCCTTGCGGGCGGCGTCTCCCGACAGTCCCGACGACACCACCAGGTCGATCCGGGTCTGCCACATCTGATCGTCGGCTCCGGCGCTGGCGCGGGCGATGAGGTCGGGCGCCCGATCCTGGTCCTGTTGGCTGGGGTGGCCGCCATGGCTGGGTTGGCCGGCATGGCCCGGTGCCGTCGTCGCTCCGGCTCGGATGGGGGTCACGATCGGCAGTGGCGTCGGTCGTCTGCCACAACCGCTCGCGACGGGCCTTCTCTGCTACGACGTGCATGCGGTCGTCGACGACGGACATGGCCCCCCCGGCACTGGACGCGGCCGCCTCGTGGCAGGCGCTTCGTGGGCCCACCCTCCCACGCCGTGCTCACCGGATCCTCTATCCAGCCTCAACAATCGGTCAACGCCCCCGCCCCAGGGTCGGCGGTGCCGTCGAGTCGTCAGGCCCGGGGTCGCCTCACGCCAGGCACGTCAACGGCCTGCCGCCGTTGAAGGTGACCATGTCGAGCAGGGCGGCGGCGACGTCGATGGGGTCGCCGGGACGCGCCCCCTCGCACTCGGCGAAGGCACGGTGCAGGTTGCCGACGAGCCTCTCGGGATGGGTGAGGGTGGCGAAGGGCCCGAGGTCGGCGCGCCGGGCCGCCTCGAGGGGGGTGAGCCCGGCCGTCTTGGCCTCGTCGGTGACCTGTTGCAGGAAGCGGAGGTACTCGCCGGCCACGTCCATGACCTCGGGGCCGCACACGTCACCGTGACCGGGGACGACGACGGCGGGGTCGAGCTCCATGAGGCAGTCGAGCGCCACGAAGGACCCCGCCACCGATCCCATGACGACGAAGGGGGTGCCCCCGTTGAAGACGAGATCGCCGGTGAACAGCACCCGGTGCTCGGGGATCCACGCCACCACGTCGTTGGTGGTGTGGGCGGCGGTGCCGAAGTGATGGAGCTCGACGAGAAGGTCGTCGACGTACACGTCGAGGCGACGCTCCATGGTGACGAACGGCGGCGCGGGCACGAGATCGCCCCATTCCACGGGCTCCCACAGTCCGTCGGGACGCAGGATCCCCGCCGCCTGGATGGCTTCGCGACAACGCCGGTGCCCGATGATGGTGGCGTCGGGGAGGAGGTAGTTGCCGTTGGTGTGGTCGCCGTGGTGATGGGTGTTCACGAGCATGCGGGCGCCGTGGGCCCGGCCTCCGAGCTCGCGCTGGACGGCGTCGACGGCGGCGAGAAAGGCGCGCGTACGCCGTTCGGTGGCGCAGCTGTCGATGCACAGCACGGCGTGCTCGCCGAGGACGAAGCCGGTGTTGTTGATCCACCAGCCCCCGTCGGGCTGGATGTAGGCGTAGACGCCCTCGGCCACCTGCTCGGTCCGAGGCGGCGGGAGGTCGCCGGCGCGGGGGTGGTCGTGGTTCGTCGAGGTCACGGCATGGTCATACCACCGTAGGATCGCGCCGTGCCCAGGGGTGGCCGATGGCGTGTTGGGAGCGCCGGCTCCGTCGCCCCTGCTCAGGTCGCGGCTGTGCGCCCGACGGGCCGCGTCCACGGCATCGTCACCGGGCCCACCACTCGACGCCGGCTCGGGTCGGAACTCGACGTCGAGCACCGACGCCAGGCTGGCGCCGACCGACAGGCGCAGGGCGTCGAGGTCGTAGCCACCTTCGAGGAGGAGGGCGAGGCGACCGGTCCGGGGCGCGAAGGCCTTCACCCGCCGGGCGATGTCGGCGAAGTCACCCGACGTGAGCATGAGGCCGGCCATGGGGTCGGCGCGGTGCGCGTCGTATCCCGCCGACGCCAGGACCCACGTGGGGGCGAACTGCTCCACCACCGGTGCCACCACGTCGTCGAGGGCTTCGAGGACCACGTCCCCGGTGGCGCGCGGCGGCAGCGGCACGTTGACGGTCAGCCCCGGCGCGCCGGGGCCGCCGGTCTCCGCCACCCGGCCCGTGCCGGGATACAGCGGCCATTGGTGGGTGGAGACATAGAGCACCCTGGGGTCGTCCCAGAAGATGGCCTGGGTCCCGTTGCCGTGATGGACGTCCCAGTCCACGATGAGGACACGCTCGCCCCGCTCGGCCAAGGTGGCGGCCGCCACGGCCACGTTGTTGAGCAGGCAGAAGCCCATGGGCTCGGTGGCCAGGGCGTGGTGGCCGGGGGGACGGGCCGCCACGAAGGCGACGTCGCCGTCACCGCGCTCGAGGGCGTCGACCACGGCGAGGGCCGCCCCCGCCGCCAACAGTGCGGTGTCCCACGATCCCGACGACGTGATGGTGTCGGGGTCGATCGCCCCACCGCCGGCGTCGCAGAAGGCGCGCAGCGCGTCGAGATACGACACGGGGTGGACGAGGGTCAGCTCCTCGGTCGTGGCCCGGCGGGGCTCGAGATGGATGACGGCGTCGTGCAGGCCGGCCTCGTCGATGCCGGCCAGGGCGGCCGGCACGCGGGCGGGGCGCTCGGGATGTCGGGGCCCGACGTCGTGGCGGTCGAGCTCGGGAGACCCCGCCACGAGGAGCATTGCCTCACTGTACGGCGGTCAGCCTCCCACCGTTCCCGGCGGCGCGTGAGTGGGTTCGGGAGTCGGGGTCTTCGCTACGGACAGCAGCGTCGGCACGGCGTGGGCTCGCCGCTCCCGCGCGCCAGGCTCCATGTCCTGAGCGCGTCGGCGCTCGGCCCGCACACCCTGACCGCGTTCGTGTTCGTGTCGGCGTCCCTGGGTGCGACCACGGCGCAGCCCACCCGGTGCAGCGTGGGTGCCTTCGATGGCGCCGAGCGGGGTTGGTTCAAGACGAAACCCCCGGGATGGCCGGCCATCCACGTCCCGTAGCCGGCATCGTCGGTGAAGAACTCGTGGCACAGGGGCGTGATCTCGGCGACCGCGGTGGTCTCGTCCGAGTCTCGGTCCTCGTTGTCGAGCTTCCACCGCGACCCGTTCGTCGCCCACGGCTCGGGCGAGGGGCGCGACGATTGCACCGCGGCGCCGGGGCGGTTGGGGCCGACCGACCCGGCGCGACGGGCGCGACGGATGATCACGGGCGGCTTGGGCAGGGGATCGGCCGAGGGCATGGGCCTGAGGTCGCGCCCCGAACCGCGCCTGGCAGGGTGGTCGGCGGGGCTTCCCGACAGGTGGCCCGAGGAGCGCCTCGCCGCGTACCCCGAGGGGTGTCTCGACGTTGCACCCGTCTCGCCTTCGATGGCGGAGACGAGCCGGACATGGGCCTCCACCGCCGGTACCGGTGTGAGCCGCCCGGCCCGTGCCGTCAAGGGGCGGACGATGAGCGGGGGCGAGGGGACCGGTCGCAACGCCACGGCGCGGTTGGCGACGAGCTTCACGTGCGCTTCGGGCGCGACGGCGCGTCGGGGATCGGGGATCGGGGACACGGCGGGGGTGGCAGGAGTGATCGGGGCCGCCATGGCACCGATGGCTTCGACCATCGCCCACATGTACTCGGCCGACCGACCGGTGGGCTCTTCGCCGAAATGGTTCCACCGCCGCTGCTCGTAGAAGAGGCATCCCCGCAACTCGTCGAGCGTGGCGGGCAACGACCGACGGCGCGTCCAGCGTTGCAGGACGCGGCCGGCCAACGTGGACAGGTCCTCCCAGTACGCGTAGCCGTCGTAGGAGAGCGCGAAGTCCGACACCGCGTCCCATGACTCGCCCCGACGGGGGACGGCGGTGATGTCGAGCTCGGCGTTGGGGATCGCCGACGCCGTGAAGTCGCCGGCGGGAGCGTGGTGAGGATCGTTCCACCGCAGCATCGGCTCGGCCCGCTCGACGGTCGTCGCGCCGCCGGGCGAAGAGGACACGAGCGCCAGCACCGGCGCGGCGGCCGACCGACGGATGGCGATGGCCGACCGGCGCGCCGCGATCATCCCGGAGACGAGGTTCCAGAGGCGGTGCAGGGGGCGGACGGCGGTGCCCGTCGCCGTGAGGCGGTCGCTGCGCAGGGCGCTCGGGAACAACGTCATCCCAATTCATATCGGCACGCCGGGCCCGGGGTTGAGCCGGCTCACGGAGCGTGCCTACGACTGGCCGTGGCGGGGGCCCCACCAGGCTGGACCGACCGCGAGGAGCGTCGGCCGAGAGCGTTCGGGCCGCGCCCGGATCGACCAGCGGGCCCGGGCCGCTCGGTAGCCTGCCGGTGTCATGCCCCGGGTGGTCGTCGCCAGCTTCAACGTGCACGGCGGCGTGGACGGGTGGGGTCGGCCCTTCGACGTCGTCGACGCCTGCCGCCGCATCGGCGCCGACGTCCTCATGCTCCAGGAATGCTGGTTCCCCGACGGCGGCGTCTCGATGGCGGACCGCGTCGCCACCGCACTGGGATACACGTCGGTCGAGCTGGCGTTCGCCCGGGGCCGGATCACGGGCCCTCCGGCCCGTCCCCACAAGCGGTGGGGCCCACGCCTGCTGACCGGGAGCGTGCACGGACTGTCGCTCGACCGCCCTCGTCGGAAGATGGCCGAGCGGGCCCGGTCGGCCGCTCGGACTCCCACCTCCGAGCGCGGCTCGTGGTCCATCGCGGTGCTGTCGAGGCTGCCGGTGCGGGGCTCGCACACCATCGATCTGGGCAAGCTCCCGACCGACCACGCGCGCCGGGGGGCGATCGTCATGGATATCGATGTCGCCAGCGCGTCCGGTGTGTCCCTGCGCGTGGTGGGCACCCATCTCGCTCATCTCAGCCAGGGGTCGCCCCGTCACATCGCCGCGCTCCGGCGAACGCTCAACGCCATGACACCGGTACCTTGCGTGTTGGCGGGCGACATGAACCTGTGGGGACCGCCCCTCGTCACCCTGCTGCCGGGCTGGTCACGGGCCGTGCGGGGGCGCACGTGGCCGACATGGCTGTGGCGGCCCATCGCGCAGCCCGACCACATCCTCGTCCGGGGTGTCGAGGCGGAGGCCGGCGAGGTCCTCCCGATCACCGAGTCCGACCATCTCCCCGTTCGGGCCACCCTTGTGATCGACTGAACAAGAGTATTGCAAGCGCGTGACGAAACTGAAGGGTATGTTGCTCACGCAGTTGTCGATCGGAGGCATGGACACACACTTGAGGCGACAGCAAGTGCTCTGTTGTCAGGGACGTTTGGCCCTGTTGTGGTTTCGGCACTTCTGAACAAGCTTCCAAGATCAGCGGGTCATCGAGAGCACTCAAAAGAAAGCAGGAGAGCGAACAATGCGAATCCGTGGGTTGAGTCGGCTGGCGGGGATCTCCCTGGCCGTCGTCGTGGGCATGGTGTTCACGGCGTGTAGCAGCACTCCCAAGGCGGCGACCACGACGACGACGAAGGCGTCGGCCAGCGTGCCGTCCGGCCTGGGTGTGTCGTCGTTCAACGTGAACTTCACCGAGATGGCGAAATTGAAGCCGCTGGCCGCGTCGGGCACGGGTCTCGTGGGCGTCATCCTCCCCGACACCACCTCGTCGACGAGATACGTCAACTTCGACGCCCCGTACCTGACCAAGGCGTTCCAGATGGCCGGCTACAGCTCGTCCGACTTCAAGATCGACAACGCCCAGGGCGTGGACGCCACCGAGCTCGCCGACGCCCAGGCCGACGTGTCTCTCGGGGCCAAGGTCCTCGTCTTCGACCCGATCGACAGCACCGTCGGGGCCGAGGTCCAGTCGTACGCGTCGACCCACGGCGTCGCCGTGATCAGCTACGACCGGGCCACGTTCACGGGCACCAACACCTACTACGTGAGCTTCGACAACAACCAGGTGGGCAAGCTCATCGGACAGGGTTTCGAGACGTGCGTGTCCTCTTGGGGTATCAGCAGCCCCAAGGTGTTCGAGCTCGACGGCGGTGAGGACACCGACCCCAACGCAGTGTCGTTCGCTCAGGGCTACAACTCGGTGATCTGGAACTCCACCACCACACCGTTGAAGGCGGGCCTCACCAACAGCAAGGGCTACACCCTCATCGGCGACCAGATCACCCCCGGTTGGGTGAACGCCACCGGTGCGACGATCTTCACGCAGCAGTTCACGGCGCACCCGACGATCAACGCCACCGTCGAGGCCAATGACGGCCTCGCCGAGGCCGTGATCACGGACCTGAAGAACAAGGGTGTCGGAGCCAAGAAGATCCCGACCACCGGTCAGGACGCCACGCTGCAGGGCATGGAGAACATCCTCCAGGGCTACCAGTGCGGATCGGTGTACAAGCCGATCTACCAGGAGGCCCAGGACGCCGTCTCCCTGGCCACGATCCTGCGGGCCGGCAAGACCCCGCCTTCGTCCCTGGTGAACTCGACCACCACGCCTCCCCATGGTGTGACCGGGTCGGCACAGCCGGCGTCGTTGCTCACCCCGACGTGGGTGGACACCACCAACATGGCGTCGACGGTGATCAAGGACCAGTTCATCTCGGCATCGACGCTGTGCACCGCCGTGGGCAACAGCGTGTGCAGTAGCGCCGGCATCACGCCGTAACCAGAGGAAACCGGACGTGTAGTGAGGGACCGTCGCCGCCTCGGGCGGCGACGGTCCCGCGTCTGGTCGAACCATGACGTAATCTGTGTCGCGACGAAAGTGACGAGATGATCGAGGCGAGCGTGGACGAGCCCCTTCTCAAAGTGCGGGGCCTCTACAAGAGCTTCGGTGCCGTTCAGGCGCTGACCGACGTCAACCTCGACGTGCCGGCGGGACAGGTGACGTCGCTGTCGGGCGACAACGGCGCTGGAAAATCGGTCCTCATCAAGTGCATCTCCGGCATCCTCGAACCCGACCGGGGCCATCTGCAATGGGAGGGGAAGCCGGTCCGGATCCGCAGTGCGCATGACTCCGCGGCGCTCGGGATCGAGACCGTCTACCAGGACCTCGCCCTGGCCGACAACCTCGACATCGTCCAGAACATGTTCCTGGGACGGGAGCGGCTCCGTCACCGCTTGCTCGACGAGGACGCCATGGAGCGGGCCGCGGCGGAGACCCTGGCCGGCCTGGGGGTGACGACCATCCGGTCCATCCGCCAGCCGGTGGGGTCGCTGTCGGGGGGCCAGCGACAGTCCGTTGCCGTCGCCAAGGCGGTCATGTGGAACTCCAAGCTGGTCATCATGGACGAGCCGACCGCCGCCCTCGGCGTGACTCAGACGGCGATGGTGCTCAACCTCGTACGCCGCCTGCGTGACCACGGCCTGGCCGTGTTGATGATCTCGCACAACCTCAACGACGTCTTCAGTGTGGCCGACCGCATCGCCGTGATGTATCTGGGCACCATCGTGAAAGAAGACAAGACGTCGAACTTCGACCGGCAGAGTGTCGTGGAGTACATGACCACCGGGGGCCTGGGCGTCCAGACCAACGGCCCGCTCGCCGACGCAGGAGCTGTCGAGCATGGCCACGACTGACCCCGGTCCCCCCCGTCCCGCCGAGGCGCCCCTGGCGCCGGACACCGGGAACCCGGCAGAGGGGATCGTCGACCCCACCGCGGCCCGGGCGGGTGACGCCGCCCTCGTACCGCCCGAGATCGTCGCCCAGACGATGCGGGAGTACATCCACGGGGCGTGGCTCCGCATCAAAGGCGGAGAGAGCGGCATGCTCCCCGTCGTCCTGGGGCTGATCATCACCGCCGTCGTCTTCCAAAGTGTCAGCCCGCATCACATCTTCCTCTCGGCGGGCAACATCGTGAACCTCTTCCAGCAGAGTGCGGTGTTCATGGTGCTGGCCATGGCCGAGACCTTCGCCCTGCTCCTGGGCGAGATCGATCTGTCCATCGGCTACGTCGGCGTCGTGGGGGCGGCCATCGCCGTCCAGCTCGTGCAGCCGGTGACGACCAACTGGCCGTGGTGGGCGGCGATCATCGCCTCGCTCCTGGCGTGCGCGCTGATCGGGGCGGCCCAGGGCACGTTGATCACGCGGCTCCGGCTTCCCTCGTTCATCGTGACCCTGGCCGGTCTGCTCATCTTCAACGGGGTCCTGCTCATCGTGCTCGGCTTCGGACCCTTCTCCGGATACCCGACGCTGACCGGCCCGTCGCCCAACCTGCACGCCCTCTACAACTTGATGTGGGGTCACATCACCCCCGCCGCAGGCTGGATCGCCTTGGCCGTCATCGTGGGTGCGATGGGCCTGAACCTCTGGTTTCGAGATTCGCGTCGGCGCCGCAGCGGCCTGGTGGCGCCTCCGGTCGGACTCACCGTCGCGAAGATCGTCCTCATGGCGATCGTGGGCAGCGCCGTCGTGGCCGTGTGCAACGTCAACCGCGCCGCGGTCGGGAAGCTGGAAGGGGTCCCCTGGGCGATCTTCATCGTCCTGGGCGTCCTCGGCGCGTGGACGCTCCTGCTCCACCGCACCCGCTACGGGCGTTACATCTATGCCATCGGCGGCAACCCCGAGGCGGCACGGCGCGCCGGTGTCAAGGTCGGCTCCATCCGCACCTGGGCCTTCGTCCTGTGCGCGGTCACGGGCGGGATCGCCGGGCTGCTCTACGCGTCGTACCTGGGCGGGTTGTCCAACAACGTCAACGGCGGGCAGCTCGTGCTGTATGCGGTCGCCGCCGCGGTCATCGGGGGCACCTCGTTGTTCGGAGGCCGGGGCAAGGCCGTCCACGGCGTCCTGGGCGGCTTGGTCATCGGTGCCATCTACAACGGCATGTACCTCCTGGGCCTCGCCGTGCAGTGGGAGTTCATCGTGACCGGAGGCGTGCTCATCGGGGCGGTGACCATCGACGCCCTGTCGCGGCGGGGCAGCACCATCGGCGGCGCCGCCAGCCGCTGACGCCGCGGTTCCGACTGCGCTCGACCGATCCGGTGTCGGCCCTCCGGGTGGGACTGATCGGCTACGGCCTGGCGGGCCGGGTGTTCCATGCCCCCCTGCTCGCGGCGACACCGGGGCTCGAGCTCACCACGATCGTCACCGCCGACCCTGACCGCCAGGGGCGGGCCCGGCTCGACCATCCCGACGCCCGCGTGGTCCGTAGCCCCGACGACGTGTGGGCCCGGGCCGACGAGCACGATCTCGTCGTCGTGGCGAGCACGACCGGGACCCACGCGGCATTGGCCACCGCGGCGGTGGACGCCGGCCTGGCCGTCGTGGTCGAGAAGCCGCTGGCGCCTCGGGCGGCCCCGGCCCGTGCCCTGGTGGCGCACGCCGACGGGGCCGGGGTCATGCTGACGGTCTTCCACAACCGACGTTGGGACGCCGAGTTCCTCACGGTGCGACGGCTCGTCGCCGAGGAGGCGCTCGGCGACGTGCACCGCTTCGAGTCGCGCTTCGAGCGGTGGCGCCCCGAACGTGTTCCCGGCGCCTGGCGAGAGGAGCTCTCCACCGACGAGGGGGGAGGAGTGCTGCTCGACCTGGGCGTGCACCTCGTCGACCAGGCCCTGACGTTGTTGGGGCCGGTCTCCCAGGTCTACGCCGAGGTGGCGGCGCGTCGGGGCGGGTCCGACGACGACGCCTTCATGGCTCTGTACCACGTCTCCGGGGCGCGCTCGCACCTGTGGTGCAGCGCCGTGGCCGCCGCGCCCGGGCCGCGCCTGCGCGTCCTCGGCAGCGCCGGGGCATACGTCGTCGAGCATCTCGACGGCCAGGAGGACGCCCTGCGCGCCGGGCACCGACCCGACGAACCCGGATTCGGGGTCGAGCCACCGCAGCGGTGGGGACGGTTGGTCCGCGGTGACGAGCAGCAGCCCGTGCCGAGTGAGCGGGGAGGGTGGTCAGCGTTCTATGCCGGTGTGGTGGGTGCCCGGCGCGACGGGGCGCCCCCTCCGGTCGACCCGAGCGACGCGGTGCGCGCCCTCGAGGTGCTCGAGGCGGCCCGCCGCAGTGCCGTCGCCGGCGCCGTGGTCACGCTCTAAGCAGGTCATCGCCCACCCGTCAGAGCGTGGTCGGGACGGCGCCGGTGGCCCCGTAAGCTCGCAAAGGTCACGGGTGAGGTGCCGTCGGCGTCGCCCACCGTCTCGGAACCGGCAGGACCTCCACACCTCGCATCCCAGGAGAGAAACCCCCCTATGACCAATGCCATCGAGGCGCACGATCTGCGCAAGACCTTCGGTGAGGAGGTGCGCGCCCTCGACGGCGTGAGCTTCGCCGTCGAGGAGGGCACCATCTTCGGTCTGCTCGGTCCCAACGGCGCCGGCAAGACCACCGCGGTCCGCATCCTGACCACGATCCTGGCCCCCGACGCGGGGCGAGGGCTGGTCCTCGGGTACGACGTCGTGACGCAAGCCGAGCAGGTCCGGACCCTTATCGGACTGGCCGGCCAGTACGCGGCCGTGGACGAGAACCTGACGGGCCGCGAGAACCTCACGATGATCGGGCGCCTGAACCACCTCGAGCGGGCTGTGGTGACGGCGCGTGCCATCGAGCTCCTCGACCAATTCGGTCTCACCGACGCCGGTGACAGGCCGCTCAAGACCTACTCCGGTGGCATGCGGCGCCGCCTGGATGTCGCCGCCGCCCTGGTGGCGCGACCGAAGGTGCTGTTCCTCGACGAGCCCACCACCGGGCTCGACCCCCAGAGCCGGGTGGACGTATGGGGCATGATCGACCAACTCGTGGGCGAAGGGACGAGCGTGCTCCTCACGACCCAGTACCTCGAGGAGGCCGATACCCTGGCGCACCGCATCGCGGTGGTCGACCACGGCCACGTCATCGCCGAGGGGACGCCGGCCCAGTTGAAGGCGGATCTGGGCGCCACCGTCCTCGACGTCGGGCTGGCCTCCTCCGATCTGGCCCGCCAGGCCGCGGCCCTGTTGGACTCGGTGGGTGCCAAGGCTCCCACCGTCGTGGGGAACATGGTCGAGCTCCCCGTCGACGACGGCCCCCGGGTCGCTATGGAGGTCCTGCGCCTCCTCGACCAGCAATCCATGGTGCCCACCACGTTCCGCATCCGCGAGCCCAGCCTGGACGACGTGTTCCTGGCCCTGACCGGCAAACGGACCGAGGCCGACGACGACGAGGCGGCCGATGGCCAAGCCGACGGCAAGCGCCGCCGCCGCCGGGCCCCTGCCGCGGCGACCAGTGACGGAGGTTCCCGATGACCACGACGACGATCACGACCGGGGCCGGCATCGCCGCCCCGCTGCGCCCGGCGCTGCCCGGGGGCGGATCGCGCCTCAAATGGGCCATCGCCGACACGCTGACCATCACCAAGCGGAACCTGATCGCCTACACCCGCATCCCCGAGTCGCTGTTCTTCTCGACCCTGCAGCCCATCATGTTCGTGCTGCTGTTCCGGTACGTGTTCGGGGGCGCCATCCATGCCGGCAACGGTCTCAGCTACATCGACTTCCTGTTGGCAGGGATCTTCATCCAGAGCGTGGGCTTCGGCGGGATCGGCACCGCCGTGGGGCTGGCCGAGGACCTCCAGAAGGGGCTCATCGAGCGGTTCCGGGCGCTTCCCATGGCCCGTTCGGCGGTGCTGGCCGGCCGGACCACGGCCGACCTCGTGCGCAACGTCTTCGTGCTCCTGCTCATGACCGGCGTGGGGGCGTTGGTGGGGTTCAACTTCCCCAACGGTGCGCTCGGCTTCATCGCGGCGTGCGCGCTGGTCCTCCTCTTCGCCTACGCGTTGTTGTGGGGCTTCGCCGTCATCGGGCTCGTGGCATCGAACAGCGAGACGGCACAGGTCATGGCGTTCCCGATCCTCTTCCCCTTGATCTTCGCCTCGCCGGCGTTCGTCCCGATCAGCCAGATGCCCGGTTGGCTCCGGGTCTTCGCCAACAACCAGCCCATCGGCGTGCTCATCAACGCCCAACGCTCCCTCATGCTGGGCACCGCGCACGTGCCCGGGAGCACGGCGGGATACGTCCTCCCCGCCTTGGCGTGGTGCATCGGGCTCATGGCGGTCTTCGCCCCGCTGGCGGTGTGGCGCTACCGGCGCAGTACCTAGTCACGCGGGATCGCCGACGTGGAGGAGATCGAGGTTGTGGTCGCCCATACCGAGCGCGCCACCCTGCGCGTCGGCGACGTCTTCCTGAAGATCGACGCTGATCAGACCCGCACCGACGTCGAGGTCGAGGCCATGGCGATGGCGCCGGTCCCGACTCCGGAGATCCGGTGGCGGAAGCCGCCCGTGCTCGCGCTCGCTGCGCTCCCGGGGACGGCACTCGGCCACCTCGGCGAGCCGTCCACCGCGTCGTCGGCGGCGTGGGCCGCGGCGGGTGCCGCCGCCCGCACGCTGCACGACGCGCCGCTGCCGCCGTGGCCCGGTCGGAGCCTCGGCGAGCTCGCATCGCAGCTCGCCGGCGAGTGCGAATGGCTCGTCGCCAATGACGTTCTTCCCGCCGAGGTCGTCACGCCCAACCGCCGTCTCGCCGAGACGGCGCTCCGGCCGTGGACGCCAGTGTTCATCCACGGCGACCTGCAGGTCGACCATGTCTTCGTGGCCGGTGACGAGATCACCGGCGTCGTCGACTGGTCCGAGGCGGCCCAGGGCGACGCCCTCTTCGATCTGGCCACCCTCACGCTCGGACACGAGGAGCACCTGGGCGACGTCGTCGCCGGCTACGGCACCGACGTCGACCGCGACCTCATCCGCGCCTGGTGGTCGTTGCGATGCCTCTGCAACGTCCACTGGCTGGTCGAACACGGCTTCGGCCCGCCCGAGGAGATGCCCGAGGTCGCCGTGCTGCGATCCCGGCGCTGAGGCGCCACGAGCCCAACGGATACGAGTGCCCGGGCCGGCGCGAGGGCCGGGTCCTTCACGCCGCGGCGGTCAGGACCGGGGGTTGCGTGGTCGGGGTCGAGCCGTTGCCGACACCCAGCGACGAATAGCTGACGGCTCCCTGGGGGGCGGTGACGGAGACGACCTCGCCCCATTTGCTGAACGTCATCACCAGTTTGCTGTCGATCTTGTTGATCTTGCCGTTCTCGGTGTACTGGACGGGGAGGTGGGGGCGCGACGTGGTGACGTAGAGGACCGCCGTCCCCTGGGCCTGTTGCGTCTGCCCGCTGACGACCTCGTTGGTCATGGGGCCGGTGATGGGGAGCACCCAGTACCCGGCGCGTCGCGACCTTCCCCCCTCGTGGTGGGGCGCGAAGGCGACGTTGGCACTCAGTGCCGAGCGTGTGGTGACCGCCACGTACACGGATTGGTACGGCAGGTCGCCCGGAGCGAGGGAGATCCACTGGCCGGCGTGTGTGGTGGCGATGGCCATGGGGAGGCCCAGTTGATCCACCATCTGTCGGGCGTTGCCCTGGAAGTAACAGGACGATCCGACCACGAGCACGGTGAAGGTGTCAGAGCCGATGGTGATGACCTGCTTGCCCGACGCGGGCCCGGCATCGCCGTTGGTGATCTGGGTGACACCCTGGGACGTGAACTGCGATACGTAATGGAACGAGCCCCCTTCGATCGTCGACTTCAACGCGGCCCGCACGATGCGCCGGGCCTCGGGGGCGTTCGACGCCGGCTTGGGGGACGTCGAGGTGGCGATCAACGCCACGCCGACGCCAACGAGCACGACGACGGCCAGGCCCACCGCCACGGCGATCCGCCTCGTGCGTGGGGGGCGCGCCGCGGTGGCGACAGGAGGCTCGGGGGCGAACCCGGCCGGGCCGCCGGCCGGGGGCCCTTGTCCGGGGGGAGCGAAGCCGGGGTGGGGGGGAGCACCCCACGACGGGCCGGCCGGGGGCCCCGGGGCGGGGGGAGGTGGCGCCGACGGCCTCAGCGGGGGCGCTTCGGACGGCGAGTCCTGGTCGGAGGGTCCGTTCGGGTCGTCCGGCACCCGCTCAGACTATGCCCCGCCCACCCCGGTTCCGGTGCGGGTCGCGGTGCGAACCGAGCCCGGTAGGGGCGTCAACCGAGAGGCGCCCGGGCCACGACGAGGCGCGACGAGGCCTGCACGCGCAGCACCCCCTCGTGCTCGAAGGGTCGCAACAGCTCCGAGGCGCGGGCCAGGAACTGGATGCGGGCCTGCTGTGTGCAGTCCCGCCAGGCGTGCGACAGCGGCGGCAGCGACGGGTACACGCGTACCCACTGGGCGACGCCGGGCAGGGCCGCCAGCATGCGGACGGTCCGGCACGACACGTCGGTGAACCCGGCGTCGTGCACCAGCTGGCGCAGGTCCTCCAGACGGTGGAAGGCGAAGGCGTCCAAGAGGACCTCGACGACCCCGGACTGGTCGAGGCCGGATTTGACGATGGCGTCGAGCTCGACGGCGAAGGCGGGGTTCTCCTCGATCGGACCCCACGTCATGACGCCCAGGCGGCCGCCGGGGGCGAGGACGCGCCGCATGTCTTCGAGCACCGCCGCGGGCGTGTTGAAGCGGTGCAGCGCGTGCTGACAGGCGACGACGTCGAATGACTTGTCGTCGAAGGGGAGCCGTGATCCTTCCCAGTCCCACCACTCGACGATGCTGGTGACGTCGATGCGTCGGGCCGAATTGACGGTGGCGGGGGAGGGATCGATCCCGACGACCTTTCCTCCCGGGCCCACGACGTGGGCGGCCATGCGGGCGAAGATCCCGGTCCCGCACGCGACGTCGAGGACGCGCGCCCCCGAACGACGACGAGCGAGTCGAGGACCCGTTCCGCGAAGCGTCGCCCGAAGATGGGGTCGAAGTGCTGCGCATAGACCGACGTCGACAGCTCGTCGTCGTCGTCCGATCCACGGCGCAGCAGGGGCAGCGTGGCCAGCGCGGCCGGTGGCGACGACGAGGGCCGGGGGTCGCGCCGCCGAGGCGGTGACGAGGATGCGCCGTTGGTCATGTCCCCCTCGGCGCCGACGCCGCCGTGTACGTCGCGGCCGGTCACCACGTCGCACGACGCTACCGGGCGAATCATGGAAGATGGTGGATCGTCACGGTGCGACTGACGCGACGCGTGCGATGTGACGCTGGTTGTGGTCGTTCGCAGCGACGAATGCCACGATTCCCCATTCCGTCTGCAGCGCTACGTCGTCACGTCTCCGCACCGAGTGAGATGGCGGCGGCGAGATGTCGGGTGAGGTCGTCGAGGCGCGCGTGGGCGTTGGCGCCGCTCGTCGACGGCATGACGTAGACCGGTCGACCACCGATGTGTCGACGTTGTGGTCCTGCCTCGGCGTGGCGGTCCACGGCCTGGCGCCACCCGGTCAGGCCGACGAAGCACACCGCCCCGGGCCCGAGCCATCGCACCAGGCGTTCGACGCGGGCCATGCCGGCGCGGTACTCCTCGGATCGCAACGACGTGGCGTTCGACGTGGCTCGCTTGACGAGGTCGGTCATGCCGATGCCGTGGACGCGCAGGGCGTGGGCCGGGTCGCGGTCGCGTGTCACGAGCCCGGCGCGCCGTGCCGCCGGCCAGAAGCGGTTTCCGGGCCGGGCGTATCCCACGCCGACGTCGGCGGCGTAGAGGCTCGGGTTGAGGCCGACGACGAGCAGCCGCATCCCCGGTCCGACGATGTCGGGCAACGTCCGGGCCCGGACGGCATCGGCCCGCACGTCGTCACCCTCGACGGCGAGGGTCCCGACGTCGAACCCGGCGCCGGCGAGAACGTCCGACAGTCGCTCGGGTGTCCACGCCGCGAAGAACCGCCCCCCGATGCGGTCGTCGGGCAGGGCGTCACCCTCGTAGTCGCCCACGAGGACCTGGATCTCCACGGGGGCGCCGACGACGAGGGTGCGGTGCAGATCGGCCAGGGCACCCGGCATCCGGGTGCTCGGGACGTGGAGGTAGCTCATGTGCGCCCAGCCACCGTGCACCGTGGCCGGCCCGAAGGGCAGCGCCTCGAGGTCGCCCTGGACGAGCAGCGACGTCGGAGCGGCGCGCCGACACCGCTCGAGCATGGCCCGGGCCGCGTCGAGGCCGATGACCGGCGTCCCCAGGTCCGAGGTGTAGCGCCCGGCACCGCATCCGAGGTCGACGCGCAACGTCGCCGGTCGGGACCTTTCGATCGAAGGCTGTGGGCGGCGTCGCGCTGCACCGGCGGGTGGTTCGCGGCCCATTCACCACCCCGCTCCTCGTAGATGTCGACGGTGGCCCGTTCCACGGTCAGCTCGGCTCGTGCTACTCGGCCAGGCCCACCGGTGCCCGTCGACGATCTGATCGAGGTACTCCGACAGCCCGTAGCCGACGCGTCCGTCGTCGAGCGTCCACTGCGGTGAGCCCCTCGGAGATGCGCGTCACCAGTCTGGTTGCCGTCAGGTCGTCGGTGCGGCGGTTGCGCAGGGGGATGAGGCGCAGCACCGACCCGTGCACCGCCACGTGCGGTCATCGGTGACGAGCTCGGCGTCGATGCTCCGGTGGTACCGGGCGTCGCCGTCCCACGCCGTGCGGATGCGGAAGTCGTGGCACACCTGCAACGTCTGGCCGTCCCACACGAACCCACCCCGGGTGCCGGGCCCGTCGCGCCGGGCGATGCGTGAGCCCATGAAGCCGAAGCCGTCGCCCGAAGTTGCCGGTGAGCCAGCGGTAGTACCACGGTGCCTGCCAGTACCGGGGTCCCCAGCTGTGGTCGCGCAGCCCGAAACCGTGGAGCTCCCACTGGTCGTCGCCGACGTGGACCGTGCCGCTCGCCCCGACCAGCTGTTCGTAGTGGCCGCGGGCGAACTCCTCGCCGGGGCGCTCGACGGGCTGGTCGGGCTCGCCGCCGAACATGGCCGAGGCGCCCCGGTAGCGGAGTTCGACGGCACACCGGGTGTGGGGGTTCGTCAGCGAAGGCCGGCGCGGGGTCGGCCATCTGCAACGGATCATCGAGCAGGACGGCGGTGCCGTCGTAGGAGACGTTGAGCTCGGTGAAAGGCTCCACCACCTCGAACCGCATCCCCGCCGCGTCGAAGGCGTCGTTGGTGGTGACGTGGGGGCGGCGGAACATGAAGGCGACGCGGCCATCGGGGAGGTAGAGGCACATCGTCATCTCGCCGCTTCCCTCGTTGGCCCGGTTCCCCAGCCGGAAGAACCCACCCAGGTCGGCGTCGGGGTCGTAGACGTTGAAGTACATGGACTCGTTGAAGTTGGGCTCGGGGCCCAACTCGTGCATGTACTCGTCTGCGGGATCGAGGCGGACGCCGATGGGGCCACCCTAGTGGCGAGTCGGTGGCGCGGGGTTAGTGTCCGGTCCGTGGCCGCCACCGACCTCGCCGGGAAACTGAGTGCCGTCCTCGGTGCCGCACTCGGCCGGCCGGTGGACGTCGACGGACCTGGCCCGGCTGCCCGGTGGCGCCTCTCGAGAGACATGGAGCTTCTCGGTACGCGCCGCCGACGGCACGTCGAGCGAGCTGGTGTTGCGCCGGGATCCGCCCGGGGCGCCGGTGTCGGGGCTCCGACTCGAGGCGGCACTGCTGCCGGCCGCGGCGACGCGCCGGTGTGCCTGTCCCCCGGGTCGTCGTGGCGGGGGACGAGAGCGCCGGGCTCGACGCCACCTTCATGGTCATGGAGTTCGTCGAGGGCGAGACCATCCCCCGCCGCATCCTGCGTGACGATCGCTTCGCCGAGGTGCGCCCCGTCCTCGCCGCCCAGTGCGGTCGGGCCCTGGCGGCGATCCATCGCATTCCCGCCGTCGAGATTCCCGGGCTGGCCGGTGGCGACCCGCTCGAGCAGCTCCGCGGCCTGCTCGACCGCTTGGGCCAGCCCCATCCGGCATTCGAGCTCGGGCTCCGGTGGCTGGCCGAGTCGCGGCCGGCCGCGCTCGGCCGAGACGGTCGTGCACGGCGACTTCCGCAACGGCAACCTGATCATCGGCGCCGACGGCATCCGGGCCGTCCTCGATTGGGAGCTCGCCCACCGCGGCGACCCCCTCGAAGACCTCGGCTGGCTGTGTGTGAAGGCGTGGCGCTTCGGATCGTCGTTGCCCGTCGGCGGGTTCGGCACCGTCGAGCAGCTGGTGACGGCCTACGAGGGTGCCGGCGGGACAGCCGTCGACCCCGCCGCCCTGCACTGGTGGCAGGTGCTGGGCACCTTGCGGTGGGGGATCATCTGCATCGTCCAGGCCCTCACCCACACCACCGGGACGGTCCGATCGGTCGAGCTCGCCGCCATCGGCCGCCGCGTGTGCGAGGTCGAGTGGGATCTGCTGGAGCTCCTGCCGTGACCGGGGGTGCCGGTCTGCCCGAGCCGCCGCCCGATCCCGCCCACCCCGACGCCGGGCGCACCGACGCCGGGCCCACGGACGTCGAGGGGGGATGGGTCCCCCACGACATCCCCTCGGCGGCCGGGCTGCTCGACGCGGTCCGCGAGTTCCTCGAGTCCGACGTGATGCCCGCCACCGAGGGGAGGGTGCGCTTCCACGCCCGGGTGGCCGCCAACGCGGTCGCCATGGTGGCCCGGGAGCTCGTGCTCGGCCCCGGCCTGGCTGCCGCCCACGAGGCGCGCCTCGCGGCGCTGGGCGTGCGTAACGACGCCGAGCTCGCCGCCGCCATCCGCTCCGGCGCGCTCGATGCTCGTGCCGTCGAGGTGCGCGCCGCGGTACGGGCCACGGTGGCGGACAAGCTGGCGGTCGCCAACCCCGCCTACCTCAGACGTAAGGATGACGCCATCGGCGCCGGGCCGGATCCCTGAGGCTGCGCCCCGCGACCTTTGCCCGTTCCGGTTTTGGTCCAACTGAGCCGCCCAAACCCTGCTGACGGGGGATGCCTCGTCGCAGACTGCTCGAGGCGCGACCCTTGACACCGCGCGCCGCGCCACCTCGGACTCGGAAGGAGCGTCGTGGACATCGGGCTTGCGAATCTCATCGACGAGGGTTCGGTCGATCACGTTGGAGAGAGCCGAGCGTTCTATGGCGCCAAACAGGCAGCGGGTGGTCAGCAGGGCCCGACCAACTACGAAGAGTTGCAAGAGGCCCGTCGCAGCCTGCCGGCCAGACCCGCCGACCTGCGCACGGTGGAGCGCATGGCCCGCGCCGGCGCGGGCCAGGTCCCGGTGAGAGTAACGAGCCCCACCTCTGCCGAGTCTCGGGCCACCTACCTCGACATTCACGGCGGCGGCTTCTTCATGGACTCGGCGAGCCGAAGCGACGCCCGAAATGCCCGACTGGCCGATGCGCTGGGGGTGACGGTGGTGAGCGTCGAGTATCGGTTGGCGCCCGAGCATCCCTGGCCGGCGGCGCCCGAAGACTGTGAGACGGCTGCCCTGTGGCTGGTAGAAGAGGGCCGCACCGTGTTCGGCACGGAGCGGATGCTGATCGGCGGCGCATCGGCCGGAGCCACGTTGGCCACGACGACGATGCTTCGGCTGCGGGATCGGGATCTCGTCCACCTCGTGGTCGGCGCCGTCCTGCAGTTCGGCTCCTACGACCTGAGCGGGCAGTCTCCAGGTGGCCGGCTGTATGCCGACGAGTGGTTCATCCAGGCGTACGCCGGCCACGTGTCAGATCGGACTGTCCCCGACCTCTCTCCTCTGTACGGCGACCTTCGCGGCCTGCCGCCGACCATGCTGCTCGTCGGCACGCGCGACGTCCTGCTGGAGGACAACCTCGCCATGGCCGCCCGACTGTCTGCCGCCGGCAACGAGGTCGATCTCCGGGTGTTCCCGGAGGCGATGCACGGCTTCACCTCCCACCCGACCTCCATGGCCGCGGCGGCGCTGGATGGGGTCGAGGCCTGGCTGGCCAGCCGACTGGACGAGCCGGCCATGGGTGGCGCGTAGCTGCCCCGGGATGACCGCGACATGGTGCTGGCACGAGGTTCGATCGACTGGCTGACCTCCTTGGATCTCAGGCCCGCCTCGACCACACTGGCCTCTTGGGCGATCCCGACCATGCCGGCGGCAGAGAGAGAGGGGGCATGAGCACACAACCGCTGGACGGTGGGATGCCGTGACCCAGAAAGTCCTTCGGTTCGCGACCTATCGGTTCCACGCCACCTTTGGCCGTCGGTGGGGTGGCTATCTCGGCCTGATCGTCCTCCTGGGGCTGGTGGGTGGGGTGGCCATGGGCGCGATCGCCGGGGCCCGGCGCACCCAGTCCGCCTTCCCCGTCTACCTGGCCAGCACACACCCTTCGGACATTCAGTACTTCACGGGATTCGCTCCCATCTCGAACATCGGGTACTCGTCGAGGGTCGATCGCGCCATTGCCCGAATCCCGTACGTCGAGCACTCCGTCGATGGGATCGGGTTCGACGGCACGCTGCAGGTCCTCGGGCCGCTTCCCAACCACGCCGTTCCGGGCGAGGCGCCACCGGCGGTCGAGGGCAGCCTGAACGGCGAGTACCTGACGACGGATCGGGTCACCCTCGTGCGCGGGCGGATGGCCGACCCCAATCGTCCCGACGAGTTCGTGATCTCGGCCGGAGGTGCGGCGGAGGACGGGTTGCACATCGGGTCCACCCTGCCGATCGGCTTCTTCACCGACGCCCAGACAAGCTCACCGACGTTCGCCGGATTCCCTACCGACAAGCCGTACCTGTCGATCAACCTCAAGTTGGTCGGCATCATCAAGACCAGTTTCCAGGTCATCCAGGACGATGACGCCGCCCTCGGCGACCAGGTTGCGGTGATCACCCCGGCGCTCACCCGGAAGGTGGCAACGTGTTGCGCCTACTACTCGTACGTCGGTCTGACGATCGAGGGCGGCGGCGGGCACAGGGCGGCGGTGGACACCGCTGTCAACAGGATCGTGCCCCACCTCGGTGGCGCGGGGGGGAGCATGACCAACGCCCCCATGGTGGCGAAAGCAGAGAGGGTGGTTCGGCCCGAGGCGATCGCCTTTGCGGTGTTCGGGCTCGTCGCCGCGCTCGCCGCCCTCCTGATCTGCGGTCAGGTCGTGGCCCGGCTGATACGGCGGACGGGGGACGACGGAGATGTCCTTCGGGCCTTGGGTGCCGATCCAACCATGACGACGGCGGACGCGCTCCTCGGTGTCATGGGCGCGGTCTTGGGCGGGGCCCTGCTGGCGGTCGCCGTCGCCGCCGGGTTGTCCCCGTTGGCTCCGATCGGGGCGGTCCGATCGGTCTATCCCTACCCTGGTATCGCCTTCGACTGGACGGTGCTGGGCCTCGGGTTCGCCGTCTTCGTGGTGGTGCTCGGCTCGGCGGCCCTCCTGATGGCGTACCGAATCTCGCCGCACCGCATTGCCGACCTGTCGCGCCGACGCGCCGTGCGACACTCGGGCTTGGCCCGACGCGCCGCCGCCTCCGGCCTGCCGCCCGCCGCCGTCACCGGTATTCGCTCGGCGCTCGGCGCCAGCTCGGGGCGCGATGCCGCACCGGTGCGCTCCGCCGTCCTCGGCGCGGTGCTCGCCGTGGCCGTGGTGGTCACGTCGATCACGTTCGGCGCCAGCCTCAGCGCCTTGGTCTCTCGCCCCGCACTCTACGGTTGGAGTTGGGACTACACGCTGCTCGCGGGTTTCTCCGGCCGCCGAGGACCTCCCCGCCGCCCAAACGGCCCAATTGTCGAACCACGACCCGGCCGTGGCCCATTGGGCAGGGGTGTATTTCGAGACCGTGCAGCTCGACGGCCACGCCGTGCCCGCCCTCGCCACCACGCCGAAGGCCGCCGTCGGGCCGTCCCCGCTGTCCGGGCGACGATTGCAGACCGCCGGGCAGGTGGTGCTCGGTCCCCTGACGCTGGCTCAGCTGCACAAACACGTCGGTGACACGGTCGTCGCCGATACCGGAGGGCCGTCGCATCGCCTCCGTATCGTGGGAACGGCGACCATGCCCACCGTCGGGAGCTCGGGGCAGCCGCAGCTCCAGATGGGGACGGGAGCGGTCCTCTCGTCGTCATTGTTCTCCGCCACCGACCTCAACCAGCAGGGGAGCGCCCTCCCTGGACCCAATGCGGTACTGATCAGCATCCGCCCCGGGGTGAACAAGGCAGCTGCTCTGCGCTCGCTCGATCGGATCGACCGGGCCTTGAGCCAGCCATCGACCCAGGATGCTCCAGCAAGTGGTGTGGTAACGGCCCTTCGGCCAGCTGAAATTGCCAACTATCGCTCGGTGGGCGCCACCCCGTCCGTGCTCGCCGGCGTTCTGGCGGCGGGTGCATTGGCGGCGTTGGGACTGACCCTGGTCGCCTCGGTCCGGCGTCGTCGGGGTGAGTTCGCCCTTCTCAAGACCCTGGGATTCACCCAGGGTCAGCTGGCGGCATCGGTGGCGTGGCAGTCATCGGTGTCGGTGGCCATCGGGGTCCTGTTCGGCATGCCCCTCGGCATCGCGCTCGGGCGATGGCTCTGGACGCTGTTCGCCCACGGGATCTCGGCGGTTCCTGATCCAACCGTGCCGATCGTGTCGATGGTGCTCATCGCACTCGGCGCCTTGGTCTTCGCCAACATCGTGGCGGCTGTCCCTGAGCGCATCGCGGCCCGGACGCCCACCTCCCTGCTTCTGAGGGGGGAGTAGTCGACGAGGCGGAAGACGATGCGCTCGGCCGGGGAACCCGCTGTGCCCCGGTCCCTGCCGTGTCTCAGGTTGCGGTCCCGTCCAACGTGATGCTGAGTTGGAGTGGTGCACCGGTGACGGCGTCCTTGCCCGTGACCACCAGCGCGTCGAGATAGTGCCCCGGCGAGGATGGGCAGAATTGGACCTGGGCGCCGCAGCTCTGTCCGGGCATCAAGGTCGTCGTACACGTGCTCGACGGAATGCTGTAGACGCCGACCGGGTGGACGACGATGGAACTGACCGCGACGCCACCGGTGTTGGTGACGGTGACGGGCACGATCGGCATGGGCGAATACGGGGGAGGAGTCGAGGGAAAATCCCCCGTGGACGGGGTGATGCGCAGGCTGACCGGCTTCGCCACCGCGGTGGTCGTGGGGGCTGCCGTCGTCGGAGGCACCGTTGCCGGAGTTGTCGTCGGCACGGTGGTCGGCGGGACGTACCGAGGCGGGATCGTCGTCGCCGAAGGCACCGTTGTCGGGCCAAGACCGTCGTCGTCGAGATCGGCTCGACCGTCGTTGTCGAGCGGGACGACCCGAGGGTCGGGGAGGAGACGACCCGAGGCGTGTGGTGACCGGCGAAGGCCCAGGCGTTCACGCCCACCAACGCGAGCACAACGACTCCGAGCAATGCCACGACCACGAGCCGCCGCCGAGGGCGTTCGTGCGTCACCACTCTGTCCCCGTCCCGGACAGGTCCATGCCCGGATCATCGGCCTACCCGACAGGATTCTTGAACGGAGGCGATTTCACCCGGTCGAGCGGCAACCGCAAACCACCGGTCGGACTGCTGCGAGCCATGCCGCCATGATGGGCGGGTGACGATCCTTCGTCTCGAATCTCCCGACGGGCCCGCCGGGCGCTCCCTGCTGGCCGGCTTCGCCGAGGAGATCGCAACGCTCTACCCGGGATGGACCGCGGAGACCGGGCCTTCTGCCACGGCGGAGGAGCTCAGTCCTCCCGACGGGCTTTTTCTCGTCGCCTACGCAGATGATCAACCCGTGGGGTGCGGCGGGATCAAACGGCTTTCGGAGACGGTGGCAGAGCTCAAGCGCCTCTATGTTGCGCCCCCGGCGCGGAACCTGGGTCTCGCCCACGACCTGCTCGAAGCCCTCGAGGACGGTGCCCGTCACGCGGGCTACAGCATCGTGCGCTTGGACACAGGCGCCAACCAGCCCGCCGCGGTGTGCCTCTTTCGCTCCTCCGGCTACACCGAGATCAACGACTACAACGACAACCCCTACGCAAGCTATTGGTTCGAAAAGGCGTTGTAGCCGGTCCGATGACTGCTGCCAGACGTGTCGGGGCTAGCTGAGCAACATCGGCGCTCCTCAGGTCGAGGCGTGCGAGCCCGGTCCGTTGACAGCCAAGTCGCTCGGAGGTGCGCCGGTCATGAGGGCTCCTGATTCGATCGGGGCGGCTCAGGCACCTTGGGTCGACCCCGTGCGCCGTGCACCGAGGCATCCCCTGGTCTATAAACGACATCGTCGAAACCAGGGCACGAGAAGGAGGACTGGTCATGGCTGGACTGGAGCGCAAGCGGTTCGACAACGCCGACGAGACCCGATCGTTTCGAGACAAGGGTCAGGTAAGGATCGTCAACATGGGTGACGGTGTCGTCGGCCTGGCCACGTTCGAGCCGGGCTGGAAGTGGTCCGACCATGTGAAGCCGATCGTCGGGACAGACAGCTGCCAAGCGGCGCACGTCGGGTACGTCCTGTCCGGCCGCCAGGTGATCCTCATGGACGACGGCACCCAACTTGAGATCGGCGCCGGTGACGTCGTCTCCATTCCGGCCGGCCATGACGGCTGGACCATCGGTGACGAGCCTTGCGTGGTGGTGGACTTCGCCGGCATGGCCAATTACGCCAAGCCCGTCTGAGGCGCCGCCGCCTCGCCGCCGCCGATAACGTCGGGCCATGCGATTCGGGATCGACGTGGCCCAGCAGCGGGCCGAGTTCGCCGAGATCGTCGAACGGGTGCGCTTCGGCGAGGACCTCGGCTTCGACGGGGCGTGGGGATTCGACCACTTCGTCCCCATGTACGGGGAAGGCCCCGGCAACTGCTTCGAGGGAATGACCACGCTGGCGGCGCTGGCCGCGGCCACGAGCACCATCCGCCTGGGCCTGCTCGTCACCGGCGTGACGTACCGCCATCCTTCGATCCTCGCCGCCGAGGCGGTGACGGTCGACCACGCCAGTGGGGGCCGGCTCGAGCTCGCTCTCGGGGCGGCGTGGTTCGAGCCTGAGCACCGGCAGCTGGGACTGGAGTTCCCACCGACGGGACGTCGTTTCGACATGCTCGAAGACGAGCTGGAGATGCTGACCAGGCTGTTCACGGGAGAGGTCGTGTCGTACCAGGGGGCGCGAGTTCACCTTGGACAATGCCCAGATGCGGCCGGTGCCCGTGCAGCGACCGCACCCGCCGATCTGGATCGGAGGCTCGGGGCGCCGGCGAACGCTCCCTCTGGCCGCGCAGTGGGCGGACGTGTGGCACACCTACGGCAGCCCCGACCAGCTCGCCGCGTTGGGCACGGAGGTCGACCGCCTGGCGGAGGCGGCGGGGCGCGACCCGGCGTGCGATCCTGCGGGCATCGTCGCTGTCGTTGTCCGAGCCCTGGGACGACGTCCGGCGTGCGGTGGCGGCCATGCGCGACGTCGGTATCGGCTATCTCGTGTGCGGGTGGCCCGGTGAGGGAAGTGCACGCGTCGAGGAGTTCGTGACGACGGTCATGCCGGAGTTCGGCGCCGGCTGAGCGTCGGCGGTCAGCGACCTTCGAAACGCGGTTCCCGGCCTTCGAGCATGGCCCGCACGCCTTCGACGGCGTCGGCCGTCCCCGCCAGGGCGACCTGTTCGGCGAGCTCGTGGCGCATGGCCTGGCGCGCCCCATCGGCGACGCCGGCGCGCAGCGTGGCCCTCGTCGACGACACCGCCAGGGGCGCCCCCGCCGCGATCTGTCTGGCCAGCTCGAGCGCCACGGCTCCCTCGTCGCCGGCCGGGACCACCCGCTGGGCGATACCGATCCTGCCCGCCTCGGCGGCGACCACCCGCCGTCCCGTGAGGAGCAGCTCCGACGCCCGGCCGGACCCCACCACGGCGGGAAGGGCGGTGCTCAGCGCGAAGCCGGGGTGGATGCCGAGACGCACGAAGTTGGCCTGGAACCAGCCGAGCTCCCCGACCACGCACAGGTCACAGGCGAGCGCCAGTCCGAACCCGGCGCCGATGGCCGCGCCCTGGACGGCCGCCACGAGCGGCACGGGAGCATCGAAGATCCGCACCGCCTGCTGGTAGAACGCGGCCGTCGGTCGCCTCGAAGCCACCCTGGGCGGTGGGGTCGGGGGCATCGCCGGAACGGAAGTCGGCACCGGCGCAGAACGACCGCCCTTCGGAGCACACCACCGCGGCCCGGGCGACGCCGTCGAGACCGGCAACGGCGTCGGCCAACCTGCGCAGCACCGGCTCGGTGAGCAGGTTGTGCGGAGGCCGTCGCAGGGTGACGACGGCCACGTCTCCGTCGTGGTCCACGGAGACGTCGCCCCCGGCGCCGGGGGCACCGTCGTTGCCCGCGTCGGGCGACGCGGGCTCGTCCCGAGATCGTCTCGACGCCAACGGTTGTCGGGACTACCCCCGCCCGCGCCGTCGGGCGCGGCGGCCCTTGAGCATGGCGGTCTCGGCCGCGGCGATGAGGTCGTCGAGTGTGTCGTGTTCGTGGAGATCGGCGAATCCCACGCTGGCGGTCGAACCCGGCGCCTCCTCGGAGAGGATGACGGCGAACTCCTTGAAGCGAAGTTCGGCCGTGGCCATGTCCGAACCGGGCAGGGAGAAGAGGAACTCGTCACCACCGAGCCGGGCGATCACGTCGTAGGACCGCAGCGTGGCCCGGAGGGCGGCGGTGACCTTGCGCAGGATCTCGTCCCCGGCTCGCGAGCCCCGGGCGTCGTTCACCACCTTCATCCTGTCGACGTTCAGGTATCCGAGGACGAACTGCTCTCCGCCGCGCCGGCACCGATCGATCTCGCGACCGAGGGCGGCGAAGCCCGCTTGGCGGTTGAGCACGCCGGTCAGCTCGTCGCGAGTGAGCCGGTCAGAGTCTCGCCCTGCATCGGGAGGGACGTGGCGCAGGAGTGGCGTCGACACGGGCTCGGGGGAGGCGCGGGCACGGGTACCGACCTTGGGCACCGGACGGGCCGGCGCCGCGGCGAGGGCCGTCTCGGGAGCCGACACCCGGGCGGGATGATCGCCCGGCGCCTCGACTTTGTCGCTGGGCCGCGAACGGTGACGGGTCTCGAGGGCTCGCCCGCGGCGGGTCGACGGGAGCCGCCGGCGGGGCGTCGCCGCTCGACACCACGCCGCGCACGAGGTCGGCCCACAGGTGACGATCTCGGTGACCTGCTCGGCCACGAGGTCCAAGATGGCGTCCCGGTCGGCGGGTTCGAGGTGGCGGAGCTGGGCGTGCAGCTTGGTGGCGCCGTCGGACAGGGCGGTGGCCACCTTGAGGAGCCGCTGCGCCGGAGACCACCGCGGCGTCCTCGGTGGTCACGGCGGGAGTTCCTCGCTCACCCTGGATGGCGGAGAGCCGTCTGCGACCGAGGCGTGGATCGTCGTCCAGGTCCTGCATGGCACTTCCCCCGTTTAGTCGTCACCGGCAGTGAACGCAAAACTACATTACTGTCACTTCGAGACCTGGATCCCGGACCGGAAGCGTCCCGGTGAGGGAACCGGGCCGGCCGGAGCTGCCGGCGCCGAGTTCGTCGGTGCGCCTCAGCACGCCCGGGCCCGCTCGATGCACGGGTCGAGGGCCTCGAAGGCAGCCGGGACGTCGTCGGCCGACATGGCGAAGAGCAGCGCGGACACGGCGTCGGCGCCGGCCGCGGCGTACTGCTCGGTGATCGGGCATCGAGCGGCTTGAAGTACGGGCACACCGTCACCGTGATCTCGGCCGCGGGCCGCGCCCGTGCTCGTCGAGCAGCTCGTCGAGCTGCGCCACGGCGTCGGGGAGGTCAGCCGGGGCACGGTTGAAGGTGTGCCAGCCCTGCCCGGCCCGGGCGACGCGTCGCAGGGCGGCGTCGCTCTCGCCGCCGATGTGGATGGGAGGGTGGGGGTCCTGGACGGGCTTGGGATGCAGGTTGCACGCCGGCAGCGTGTAGTACGTCGCCCGAGAACGACGACGGGTCGTCGCACCACAAGGCGTGCAGGACCTGCGAGGTAGTCGTCGGTGCGCTCCCCGCGTCGTTCCCAGGCGCACGTCGACCGCCTCGAACTCCTCGCGTCAGCCAACCCACGCCGACACCGAGGTCGACGCGCCCGTTCGACAGCCAGTCGACGGTGGCCACCTCCTTGGCCGTGTAGACCGGGTTGCGCTGGGGCAGCAGGCACATGGCGGTGCCCAGTCGGACCGACGTCGTGACGGCGGCCAGGAAGGCCAGGGTGGTGAAGGGCTCGAGCAGGCCCGATCCGGGCGGGATGGGCGCCTGGCCGTCGTCGGCGTAGGGATACCTCGAGGCGTAGTGCTCGAAGGTCACCACGTGCTCTCCCACCCAGATGCCGTGCACGGCACGCGCCTCGGCTTCGCGCCCACCGCGGCCAGGAACTCCGGCGTGGCGAACGGATTGGCGGTCGGCAACCAGATGTCGAAGTCCATGACTGCTACGCGGGTCGGGTGTCGTGATCCGGAAGACGGGGTGCTCCGGGGCGATGCGCCGCAGCTCGTCGTCGGAGGAGTCGGCCGACACGCCGTCGAAGAACCTTCCCACCTCGAACTTCCAGCGCCGGAGATAGGCCCGCAGGACGTCGACCTTGTCGTCGTCGCCGAGCTCCTCGGCGCGTGAACGGCTCCACCCGCGGCCCACGACGAGCTCGCCTTCACCGGCCACCCTGAAGTTGCGCACCCATTCGGTCTCGCCCCGGGGCGCCACCAGGTAGCGGCGGTCGTCGATGGTGAGGACGTTGACCGGGTTGCTGCGCCACTGGCCCGACTTCCGGCCCCGCACCCGCAGCACCCGCGAGCCCCACACGCTGACACCCAGGCGCGTGAGGCCCGGCCACGGCGGCGTTGAAGATCTTGTCGGACGACGTCGGCTGTCGGTAGTGCGGCATCCCGCCATCATGACAAGAGCGTCGGGCCCAGAGCCACCGATGCGCGACCCGGAGCTCGTCACCGCAGGTGGAGCCCGCCGTCGACCATCACGATCTCGCCGGTGACATAGCGGGCGCCCACCAGGCCGAGGATCACGTCGGCGATGTCCTCGGGCGTGCCCGAGCGCTGCAGCGGCGCCATGGCCCGCACGAACTCCCGCACGACGTCCCAATCCGCCGTCCACGGGGTGTCCACCAGACCGGGGGCCACGGCGTTGACCCGGATCTCGGGCCCGAGCACGTTGGCGAGGAGCACGGTCATGTGGCTCACCGCCGCCTTGGAGGTGGCGTAGGGGATCGAGCTTCCCCGGGTGGTGTGGCCCGCCACCGACGAGACGTTCACGATCGACCCCCTCGCCGCTGGCGCGCAGATGGGGAACGGCGGCCACCGTCACCTGCCACGTGCCGATGACGTTCACGTCGAAGATGCGCCGCCACACCTCGGGCGTGGCCGCCTCGAGATCGGGGTGCGGGATGACCTGCGGTGGTCCCGGCGTTGTTCACGAGGATGTCGAGCCGCCCGTGGTTCCGACGGCCTGGGCCACGAGCGTGCCGGGCCTGGTCGGCGTCGGCGATGTCGGCCTGGACGTAGCTGGCCCCGGGGAGCTCGGCCGCGAGCGCCTGGCCCGCCTCGACCGACGACGCCGAGTTCACGACGACGACGGCCCCCTCCCCGGCCAGGGCCCGGGCCGTGGCCGCCCCGATGCCGCTCGACGACCCCGTCACGAGGGCGACCTTGCCCTGGAGGCTTCCCGGCATCGTGCGTCTCCCTCGTCTCGGTCGGCGCCGCCCGGACTGCTCGATGCTGTTGCTGTTCTCTTACCAGGTTGTCGGTACGGTGGCGGCATGCGGCTCGTGAGCTTCGTGGAACCCGACGCCCCTCTCGTGGTCCGCACCGGCGTGGTGGTCGACGACGAGGTGGTGGACCTCACCGATCCGTCGGTGGGGCTGCCCGGCGACATGACCGAGTTCCTGGTCGCCGGCGCCGGCGCCATGGAGCGGGCCGCCGACGCCGACCACGTCGGACGCCCGTCGGTTGGCTCTCGACCACGTGCGTCTGCGCCCGCCGGTGCCCCATCCCGTCAAGGTGCTCGGCATCGGGCTCAACTACGGCGCCCACGTGGCCGAGACCGGCGCGTCGCGCCCCGAGCACCAGGTGTGGTTCAACAAGCAGCGCACCTGCGTGATCGGGCCCGGCGACGCCATCGAGATCCCGCGCGTCTCGCCCCAGGTCGACTACGAGGGCGAGCTCGCCTTGGTCATCGGGCGCCGCTGCCGCCACGTGCCCGCCGCCGACGCCGCCTCGGTGGTGGCCGGCTTCACCGTCATGAACGACGTGACGGTGCGCGACTGGCAGTGGCGGACCCCGACGTGGACGATGGGGAAGTCCTTCGACACCCACGGGCCGATCGGACCGTGGATCGTGACCGGGGACGAGGTCGGGGACCCCCATCGCCTCCGCCTCCGGACGTGGGTCAACGGCGACCTGCGTCAGGACGCGTCGACCGACGACATGATCTTCTCGTGCTGGGAGCAGATCGAGTACCTGTCCACCGTGTTCACCCTCGAGCCCGGGGACATCATCTCGACCGGGACCCCGGCCGGGGTGGGCATGGGCTTCGACCCGCCGCGGTGGCTCGTCGACGGCGACGTCGTCCGCATCGAGATCGAACGGGTCGGGACACTCGAGAACCACGTTGTCGACGAGCCCGACTCCTGACCGAACGCCCCCTCCTCCCGGCTCCCTGCGCGTGACGCGCAGCGTCGTCATCCCCGCCGACGAGCTCGAATGGCGGTTCACCACCAGCGGCGGTCCCGGTGGTCAGCACGCCAACAAGGCGAGCACCCGCGCCGAGGTGTCGTTCGACGTGGCGGAGTCCAAGTCCCTCGGCCCCCGCCAGCGGGCCCGGCTCCTCGAGCGGCTGGGGCCGACGGTGCGCGCCGCCGCCGGCGACGAGCGATCCCAGATGCGCAACCGGGAGATGGCGCTGCAGAGGCTCGCGGCGCGACTCGCCGACGGGCTCCGGGTGCAGACACCCGCGCGTGGCGACCAGACCCTCGAAATCGGCCCGGGCCCGGCGTCTGAACGACAAGCGTCGCCAATCGGCCCGCAAGCGCGACCGGGCTCGACCCGCCGACGACGACTGAACGACGGTCGGGCTCGGTCGCTCAGAGGATGTCGGGTCGCAGCAGCGCATCGCTCCCGCCGTCGACGAAGAGCACAGAGCCGTGGATGTAGCTGTTGGCCGGGTCGAGGAGGAATCCGATGGCCGCGGCGATCTCGGTCGCATTGGCACGGCGCCCCACCGGCACGGGCAGCGCCTCGATGAGCGGGCCGAGCACCGGGTCCTCGAGCCCACCCGCCAGCAGCGGGGTGTCCACCGGTCCGGGCGCCACGGCGTTGAGCCGGACCCCGGCCTTTCCCCAGGCGCCGGCGCGGCGTCGCACGGCACGCGTCAGCGCCAGCTTGCTCATGCCGTAGACCGTCGCACCGTCGACGCCGGCTGCGCAGGCGCACGCCTTGTCCTCGTCGGCGTCGAGCAGCAGGCCGAGCAGCTCCTCGTGAACGGGAGTGAGGCTGGCCGAGTTCGAGGAGATGACCACGGCGGCGGACGCCTCGCCCTCGGCGAGGAGGGGCAGCATGCCGTCGAGCACGTCGACGGCCCCGAAGAAGTTGACGCGGGCGATCATGTCGGTGGGCACCGTCTGGGGCCCGAGTCCGGCGCACACGACCAGACCCGTCGAGGCGGGCTCCCGACAGCTCGGTCACCGCCGCGACCGCCTGGGCCCGACCGGTCGGCGCCCGACAGGTCGGCGATGACCTGGGCGTCGTGGACGTCGACGCCGATGACACGAAGACCGCTGCGCTCGAATCGCTTGCGGACCGCAGCGCCGATCCCCGAGCCGGATCCGGTGACGGCGATGGTGCGGCTGTGGCGGGGGGCGTGGGTCACCTCGGGCCGAGCGCTGCTGTCCATGGCGGCACGTTGTAGTCGACGGGCGCCGGGTGCGCCTCTCGGGACGTTGGAGGAGCTCAGGTCGAGCAGTCGAGGCAGGCCATCGTCACCGCATCGGCGAGCTGGACCCGCCTGCGCACCAAGAAGCACGACCGGCACACGAATTCGTCCGCCCCGCACGGCGCCACCTCGGCGAGCTCGACGCCGTCGGTGAGCACCTGGAGGAGGAGGCTGCGCACGACGACACCGTCTTCGAGCTCGGCTTCCGCCTCGGCCCTGCCGTCGTCGAGCAGGGCCATGCGGTCGAGAAGGACGAGATCGAGGCTCGCCTCGACGTCCTCGTCGCCGGCGACGTCACCGAGACTCGTTCCACGGGGACTCCGGGGGAGTGGCGAACGTGACGGGGACGGTGTCGGAGCGTGGCGTCGTCCTCGTCCTCGTCCTCGCCCCCGTGGACGAGGTCTTCGAGAGACGCCTCGAGGGTGTCCTCCTCCACGTCCTGCTCGAGGAGGTCCTCGTTGTCGAGCTCCTCTTCGAGGATGGCCTCGTCGTCGAGCTCCCCGATGGCCAGCTCCTCGGGGGGCTCGAGGTCGAGCTCCCCTTCGGTGTAGTGGTTCTCGGCCGCCTCAGGGTGCCTCTCAGCCAGTCTCATGGGCCAGGATCCCTCCTCGCCGAGTCCGCCTGGGCCGGCAAGCGCGGTCCGGGCTGGGTTGCGATCGCCTCGTAGGTCCAGCATCGAGCCAGCGGGGCCGCTGCGCAAGGGCTTTCTGTCCCGGGGGATCCGGGGCGTCCCAAAGGAGGGACACCTGTCCTTACCCGCTCCGGGCCGGGACCGGGCGCCGTCTTGACACCCATTTCACATTAAATCTAGAAATACAGGTGATTTAGTCGCTAAAGTCTCGCCGAGACGAACCGCCCCGAACGAAGAGGAGTTGCCGGTGCCGGCCAACGGTCCTGCCGAGCAATACGACGGTCCCGCCGCCACGCCGCCTCGCTCCGGCCCGAGGAGGGCACGGCGGTGGCTGGCGGGGGTCGCCGTCATGGCCGCGGCCGCAGGCCTGACCGCAGCCGGCGCCACGCCGGCGGCGGCGGCCACGCCCACCCCGACGGGCTACTACGTCGTCGGGGCCAACGGCGGCGTGTTCGGGTTCGGCGGGGCCCCCCTGTACGGGTCCCCGGCCGCGTCGGGGACGGCCCTGGACGCACCGGTCATCGGCATCGCCGAGACGTCGACGGGCAAGGGCTACTGGCTCGTGGGTGCCGATGGCGGCATCTTCACCTACGGCGATGCCGGCTACTTCGGCTCGGTCCCGGCTGTCACCACCAAGAAGCTCGTCGCGCCGATCGTCGGGGTGGCGCCGACGTCGGACGCCAAGGGTTATTGGCTCGTCGGTGCCGACGGCGGCGTGTTCGGTTTCGGGGACGCCGGCTACTTCGGTTCTCTCCAAGCCCTGCACGTGACGCCGGCCGCTCCCATCGTGGGCATCGCCCCCACGCCCACCGGCAAGGGCTACTGGCTCGTGGGGGCCGACGGCGGCGTGTTCGCCTTCGGCGACGCCGGCTACTTCGGCAACGTCCCCGCCCTCCTCGGGGCGCCCGCCCCGTCACCCATCGTCGGGATCGCCGCCACCCCCGACGGCGGAGGGTATTGGGTCGTCCAGAACGACGGCGCCGTGTCGCGCTTCGGTGACGCCGGGTTCTTCGGGTCCACCCTGACCACCGGTGTCGTGCCCAGCTCGCCGGTGGTCGGCATGGCGGCCACCCCCGACGCCAAGGGCTACTGGCTCGTGGGTGCCGACGGCGGCGTGTTCACCTTCGGCGACGCCGCCTACTTCGGGTCGGTCCCCGCCGAGCTCGCCGCCGGCGGTGTCACGCTGGTGGCGCCGGTCTCGATCGTGGGTCTGGCCGTCACGCCCTGAGGGGTCGAGCCGTCGGGAACCTCAGCCCACCTCGCCCGACACGTACGCCCTGGTGCGGGGGTCGCGCGGCGACTCGAAGATCATCTTGGTCGGCCCGTACTCGACGAGCTCGCCGGTGGACCGGTCCTCGCCGAGGAGGAAGAAGGCGGTGTAGTCCGACACCCGCGTGGCCTGGAACATGTTGTGGGTCACGAGGCCGATCGTGACGTCGGTGGCCAGGTGGGTGATCAGCTCCTCGATCTTGGCGGTGGCGATGGGATCGAGCGACGAGCAGGGCTCGTCCATGAGCAGCACCTCGGGCTCGACCGCCAAGGCGCGTGCGATGCACAGCCGCTGCTGCTGGCCCCCCGACAGCTTCACGGCCGGTGAGCTCAGGCGGTCCTTGACCAGATCCCACAGCGCCGCGTGATGCAGCGCCGCCTCGGCGGCCTCGCGCAGCACGGTCTTCGAGCGCACCCCGTTGAGCCGGAGGCCGGCCACCACGTTGTCGAAGATGCTCATGGTGGGGAACGGGTTCGGACGCTGGAAGACCATCCCCACCCGACTACGGACGAGCTCGGCCTGGGTGTCCCGGGCGTAGACGTCGAGGTCGCCCACGAGGACCCGCCCGGTCACCTTGCCGCCCGTGTCGTCATGGAGACGGTTGATCGCCCTCAGAATCGTGGTCTTGCCACATCCCGACGGCCCCACCAAAGCGGTGACCCGGTTGCGGACGAGATCGAGGGTGACGTCGCGCACCACCTGGTGCTTGCCGAACGAGACGTTGACGCCGCGCAGCGACACCGCCGCGGCGGGCGTCGGTCGAGTGGCCCGGGGCCCGGTCTTCGGGACTCGTCCCCGACGAAGGCCCGACCGTGGTGGTGATGTCGATCGTCATCTCCTGGCTCCGATGGGCGTCGCCATCCTACGCGGCCTCATCGTCGCGCTTGGCGGTTGAGGCCGGCCGAAACGAGGCGGGCCACCACACTGAGCACGAGCACCAGGGCGAGGAGGACGAAGGCCGTGCCCCACGCCAGCTGCTGGGCGGCCGGAAGCGCCTGGTTGGCGTTGTTGAAGATGGTGAGCGACAGCGCACCCATGGGCTGAAGGGGGTTCGTCACCAGCGCCGAGGCCCCGAGCACCGTCACGAACAGCGGAGCTGTCTCGCCCACGGCCCTCGCCACCGCCAGCAGGTTGCCGGTCACGAGCCCGGGCAGCGCACCGCGCAGCACCACCGAGCGCACCACCCGCGACCGGCGCACCCCGAGGGCGAGGCCGGCTTCCCACAGGTCGCGTGGCACCGACCGCATGGCGGCTTCGCTGGCCCGGATGATGATGGGCAGCATGAGCACGGCCAGGGCGAAGCTGCCCGCCAGCCCCGAGAAGTGCCCGATGAGCGAGCCGGGTCCGATGAGCACGGCGTAGGCGAAGATGCCGAGGGCGATCGACGGCACCCCGGTGAGCACGTCGGCGCCGAAGCGAACGGCTCCGGCCAGCCGTCCGCGCCGCTCGACGAGGAACAGCGCGCACATGGTCCCCACGGGGACGGCGATGGCGGCGGCCAAGCCGACGATGATCACCGACCCCACGATGGCGCTCGAGATACCGCCGCCGGGTATGCCCGGCGGGGTGGGGATGTGGGTGAGGAAGCTCCACGACACGACCTTGATGCCGCGGCTGGTGGTGTAGGCGACGAGAGCGACGAGGGGAGCCAATGAGATCGCCACCGCCACCATGCACAAGGCGATGGCGATGCGCCCGACGACGCGCCGTCGGGCCAACGAGCGCCGCGCCGACTCGCGCACGAGCTCGCGTCGGGAGCCGATGGCGTCGGCGAAGTCGTCGGACTCGGCGGGGAGGACGGTCAGGCTCACGCCGCGGCTCCCGCGGCCCGCAACCGCCGGCGCAACAGGAGCTGGCCTCCGATGTTGACCAGGGCGGTGATGGCGAGCAACACCACCACGAGGCCGATGACCGAGCTCTTGTCGAGCCCGGGATTGGCCTCGCCGAAGTTGTTGATGATGGCGGACCCGAGTGTGGCCCCTGGGGCCAGCAACGAGTGGGGGAGGGCGTTGTTGTTCCCGATGACCAGCGCCACGGCGATGGTCTCACCGAGGGCACGGCCCATGGCGAGGATGACCGCCGCCTCGATACCCGTGCGGGCCCCGGGCACCACGGCGGTCCGGACCACCTGCCAGCGCGTGGCGCCGAGCGCCCGGGCCGCTTCGCGGTCCTCGTTGGCCACACTCGAGAGCGCGGTGCGCGACAGCGCCACGATGGTGGGCAGGATCATGACGGCCAACACCGTGCCGGCGAGGAGCATGCTCGGCCCGTAGGCGGGGCCATGGAAGAACCACTCCAGGACGGGGATCTTCTTCAGGAACGGCTCGACGTGGCGGGCGAAGAGCGGCGACAGCACGAGCAGCCCCCACAGGCCCACCACGATGCTCGGCACCGCCGCGATCAGGTCGATGAGCACCGACAGCGGCCCGGCCAGCCACCTGGGGGCGAGCTCGGAGAGAAAGGCGGCGGTGCCCACGCCGATCGGCACGGCGAGGATGATCGCCACCGCGGTGGTGATGAGCGTCCCGATGATGTAGATGCCCGTCGGGTAGATGTCTTTGGTGGCGTCGTAGGTCCCCGACCACAGAAAGCTCAACCCCGAGTGGCCGAAGGCCTGGCTCGCCGAGGCCACCAGGCTGACCACGAGGCCGATCACGATGACGGCGAAGATCGTGGACCCCGTCCACCGCAACACGGCGTAGGCGCGGCCCCCGGGCCGGGCCCACCGTCGCTGCAAACCCTCCTTGACGCCCGGGACCGGGCTGAGGCGCGGCGGCGGGACCTCTTCGAGCAGCGTCGTACTCATGGGGTTGCCCGAGCTCCTGACCCGGTGCCTACGAGGTGAACAGGGGCTTGCCCGCCGAGTTCTCGAGTGTCAGCAAGGTCTGGTGCGCGAGCGCGACCACGTTGGCGGGCAGGGGCGAGTAGCCCGAGCGCGTTGGCCTGCTGCTGGCCCGTCGTCGTGACCCAGTCGATGAGCTTGCCGAGCACGACCCCCTGGGTGGTGTTGGACTGCTTCTGGTAGAGCAGCGTCCAACTGAAGTTGGCCAGTGGGTAGGTGCCCGCCCCGCCTCCGTTGACGATGGTGAAGTTGGTCGCGCTCAACGACGAGGCCTGGGCCCCCGCCGCCGCGATGGACGACTGCGACGGCTTCACGTAGCTTCCCGCCGCGTTCTTGAGCGCCGCGTTGGTGAATCCGGCCTGGAGCGAGTACGCGTATTCGACGTACCCGATGGCCCCCGGGGTCTGCTGGATGAAGCCCGCCACCCCCGTGTTGAGCTGCTCGCCCACCCCGATGTTGGTGATGGGCCATTTGGTCGACGCCGCCGTCCCTGCTGCCGATCCCGTCCACGTCGATCCACCCGTGTCGATGAGGTACTGGTCGAGGTCGTAGCCCGGACCCGACGAGTCGGCCCGGCGCACCGGCACGATGGTGGTGGAGGGGAGGTTCAGGCCCGGGTTGAGCGCGGCGATGGCCGAGTCGTTCCACTTGGTGATCTTGCCGAGATAGATCCCCGCCAAGGTGGGGCCGTCGAGCTTGAGCCCTCCCGCCACGCCGGGCAGGTTGTAGCTGACGGCGACGCCCCCGAGGTCGACGGGCACCTGCAGGATGTTGCCCCCCGTGCCCGATGCCGGCGTCTTGATGGGGATCTCCGAGTCGCCGAAGTTCACGGTGTTCTGCTCGATGTCGGTCACGCCCACGCTGCTGCCGGCCGGGGAGTAGTTGACGCTCACGCCCTTGTTGGCCTGGCTGTAGTAGTAGAAGACGCGGGTGAAGAAGGGCTGGATCGAGTTCGCGCCCGCCCCCGAGGCCTTGAACGACGGTGACTGGGTGTCACACGTCGCGCTGAGCGGACCTCCGGTCGTCGAGCACGCCGAGCTCGAGGCCTTGGGCACCGTCGTGGGGGAGACATGCGCCGCCGCGGCGGCCGTTGACGTCGGTGTCGCCGCCACCGCCGAGGTGGTGGGGGCCGCGGCCGGTCGTCGTGGTCGACGCCGTCGTCGTGCGTGGTGGACTTCTTCGCCGTGGGCGTCGAGCTGCACGCCGCCGCGACGACTGCCACCACCCCGAGCGACACCACCAGCGTCGACCCGCGGGCGCGGCATGGGCGCGAGGCGCCGCCGGCGTGGTTGTCTCGGGCTCGTGGATCCGCACCTCGGTGCACGGGTTCTCCTCTCACGGCGTGAAGAGACCCCCTCACGCACCCATCCAAGTTAATACATAGATTTGATAGAAATACTAGGCTGGAGGATCGGGGCCGTCCAGCCGGCCCGACGGGCCGGGGCGAGAGCCGGGGGCTCGGACGGCGGGGCCGACGGGCGGCCACGGCGGCGGTCAGCGCGGGCCCGGGACGGGCGGGACGGCTCTTTCCGTGCTGAGGCTGGGCGGGAGGTCCTGGGGAGGGGCAGAATCCGGACCGTGCACATTCCCGCCAAGGTTGACTACGGCATGCGGGCCCTCCTGGCGCTCGCCGATCGCAAGGAACCGGCCACGGCTGAAGCCCTCGCCGACGCTCAGCGCCTCCCGGGGCGGTTTCTCGGGGCGATCCTCATCGAGCTGCGACGAGCCGGCATCGTGTCCAGCCAGCGGGGCTCGGAGGGCGGCTACCGACTGGCCCGGCCGGCCAAGGAGATCAGCGTGGCGGACGTCATGCGCGCCCTCGACGGGCCGCTGGCCGAGGTACGGGGGCTGCGCCCCGAAGCGGCGCACTACGACGGAGCCGCCGAGCATCTTCAAGAGGTGTGGGTGGCGGTGCGCGCCAGCCTCCGCAACGTGCTCGAACGGGTGAACCTCGAAGACGTGGTGGCCGGTCGCCTGCCGAGATCGGTCGCCAAGCTGACCGAGGACCCCGACGCCTGGGCCCCGCGCCGCTGAACCACGACGACGGCGCCCCCACTGGCGCGGGCGAGGTGACGGCGAGGTTCAGGCCGACTCGCCCAAGGCCTGCGGCTCGGTGCCGTCACCCCAGGTGTCGTCGAGGAACTCGGCGATCTCCGTCGTCAGCCTGTCGGGCGCCAGCCGGAGCTCGAGGATCGATCGAGCCTCGATGAGCGGGCGTGCTGGAGCTGCCGGGTGAGGTGATCGGCGTCGGTGAAAGGGTGGATGAAGTCGATCTTGTGCCCGATGACGAGCGTCGGCACCGTCGATGGCCTGGCGCGCCTCGTAGGTCGGGGTGACTGGCCCGACGAGCATGCCGTGGAGCACCGCCGCGATCTCCTCGGGCTCGGCGCTGATCATCGTCACCACGCTGTCGAGGGGGGCGACGGTGGTCCGGGGCAGGCGCCGTGCCAGCGACGCCACCACGCGCACCAGCGGCGCCGCGTAGTGGACGCCGAGGAGCATCGGAAGGAACACGACGGCGGCGCCGGGCACGGCCCACTCGAGGACGGGCATCTCGATGAGGAGTCCCCGCACCCTCTCCGGGGCCTGGACCGCCACCTGGAGGCTCACGTTGGCCCCCAGGGAGACCCCCCCGACGACGGCTTCGTCGATGCCGAGCTCGTCGAGCAGCGCCACCACGTAGCGGGCGTAGGAGTCCATGCGGTGGGCCGACGCGTGGCGGGGCTTGTCCGACCCCCCGTGGCCGGGCAGGTCGAGGAGGACGACCTGGAACCCCCGCTCGGCGAGATCGGCGGCCAGGCGCCGGCTGAGCTGGTTGTCGAGCAACAGACCGTGGAGGAACACGAGGACGCGCGAGCCCTCGCCGTGGCGTTCGTAGTGCAGGCGCAGCCCCTCGACCTCGAAGCTGCCCTCCTCGAAGGGCCGTCGCTCGAAGAGCCCGCTCACCCACGAGATGGGGGCGAGGGCCATGAGACCGCCGGCCACCGACCCGGGCGACACCGACTCGGTGTCGGCTTCGGAGCCCTCGGTGTCGGCATCCTCCCGCTCGCCTTCGGGGCGGGGGTGGCGACGGGTGCCACCTCGAGCCCCCCGAGAAGTCGTCGAACCCGCTGGCCCGGCCCCCACGGTCACCACGCCGTCGACGTTACCCGGGGCCGATTCGGGCCCGCACTTCTTCTGTCTCCTCGACTCAGAGCAGCCCGAGTCGGCGTGAGCACGCCGGCCACTGGCCCCAACCGCTTCGGGCCTGAAGCTGCTGGGCGGCCTGGTCCTGCACGGCGGGGGGAGCCGCCGACGGAAGCCCCGCGTAGCCCAGTCCGTGCCATGTCCCGGCGGCGAACTGGTAGGCGCCGTAGTAGCCGTTGCCCGGTGTCGTCGGCGTAGTTGCCGCCCGACTCGCATTGGCGCAGCCGCGGCCCACACCCCACCACTGGCCGCACTCGTGGCCGGCGCTACGGGCCGAGCCGCGGTGGTGGCGGGATGGGCCGACCGCCGCCACGGGCGTGGGTGCCGGGACCGGCGTGGGGGCCGGAGCCGGAGGCGGCGGCGGTGCGTGTGCCTGTTGATAGGCGGTCCAGACGGCGAGCATCTTCACGAAGCGCGTCCCGGCCGGACGCAACAGGCCGACGGGGGCGTCGTCGGCGGCCGACGACACCGGCGGAGGGCGGCGAAGGACTCGCCGCCGACACCAGGTGGATGGCGTCGGGGGTGCGATCGGTCCAGGCCAGCCGGAGCAGGCCGATGGGGGACTGCTCGCCGAAGGCGAGGACCGTGGTCTCGGGATCGGCGGTCAAGGTCGCCGAGGCGAGCTGGGTACCGGTGCCACCGAGGTGGGAACCGGCGATCTGGTGATGGTCATGGTGAGGAGAACTCGGCGACGAGTGCAAAAGGCTCGTGCCGAGCAGCACGGCGGTGACAACGCCAAAGAGTCGGTGATTCCGCATCTTGTGCCTCCTTGAAGTTCACGGGATCCCCGTAGGGCTCCAGGTGGGCTTGGGAATGCGGGTGGCCCGTCTTCTGGTGCATTCGTCTCGCGGAGCCGGCGCCGGGAAGGGCGGGCGGCCCTGGACTGACTGCGGTCCGAACGAGGTGCTGACGGAGCGACCCGGGGTTCTGGCGTTAGGCACTTCCTCCTCTGATGTGGGCGTCGACGATCGACAGTGAAGGCAGGGGCGCCGAACAGCGCGAAGACCGGGGCCCCGGGCGCGCGGTCGGCGCCAGGGGAAGAAGCGGTTCCGGGGCGGTCCACATGAGCAGGGCCTCTGGGGCCCGGGCGACAGCCTCCGCTGCTGTCGCATGGACTCTGCCGATGGCTTGAGTGGGAACGAATGTAAGCGCTTGCGCGTCGGCGCACAAGCTCATCCGGTCCCCCCGGGGTTCGGCGCCGGTCGGGCGAACGCCGTCGTGACCAGCGGATATCGCCGCTGAGCAGGGGCTTTCCCCCCGATTTGACACGCCCGGTGGGGGTCTCGACGCCCTGTCAGATTTCAGCGGGAAATCGGGTCCGCGGCCCGGCAGCGCCCTCGTCGGTAGCGTTTCGGTCCTATGACAGCCGCCACCCCCGCGCGCGCCGGCAGGACCCTCTGTGACCGAGAACGAACACCCCACCGACCTGTCGACGCGGTGCTTGGTGTGTGGCGAGCCGATGCGGCCCGAACACGCGCACTACCGGTGCCCGAGCTGCGGCTGGCGCGACTCCTGCTGTGACGGTCCCTACTGATCGCGGTCAGAGACCGACGCCCGACGGGGGACGAATCCCGGTCGAGGACTGATCGGGTTCAGGGATGCGCCGGCTCGTCGTCGGGGTCAAGCCCCGGCGTGACGCCGGCCACGGCATAGAGAGCCTCGAGGGCGCTGTCGACCACGTCGTCGCTCTCGGCGCCCGCCTCCCGCACCCCGACGAGCGCGGTCAGCGACGCATAGTCGCGAGCCAGGAGCCCGGCGTCGGTGTCGGGCTGCACCCGAGTGCTGCTCCCCGGGGCGCTGAGATCGAGACGAAGGGTGCCGGTCTGCCCGGGCGGGAGGGCCACGTGGGGGAGGGGCGTGGTGTCGTCGCCGCTGTCGTGGACGGCGGAGCGGATGGTGCCCCCCCGTCCCAGGCGGCCGTGGCGCAGACCCCGCAGGGCGCCCAGGGGGACATTGGGCACGTTCAGGTTGAGCGTCGTTCCCGCCGGCGCCGTCTCGAGGACGGGCACCAGCGCGGCCGCCAACGGCCGAGGGCGTCTCCCAGGGCACGGGGTCGTCGCCCCATCGGATCGACACCGCCAGGCAGCGCAGCCCGAAGTGGGCCGCGGTGAGCGCCGCTCCCACCGTGCCCGAGTGCATCGCCGAGCGACCCACGTTGATGCCGTGGTTGATCCCCGACAGGACGATGTCGGGGCGGGGGCCGAACCCGCCCACGCAGGCCAGGATCACCGCCAGGGCGGGGGGGCCGTCGATGCCGTAGGTGGGCATGTCACCGAGGCCCTCGATGGCGTGCGCCTCGTAGTCGACGCCGGCCCGGGAGTGGACCGGGCCCACCGCCGCGCCCGACCCGCTGTAGTCGATGAGGGGGGCGACGACGACGACGTCGTGGCCGGTGGAGGCGGCCACGAGGGCCAGCGCGGCGATGCCCGGGGCGCGCACGCCGTCGTCGTTGGTGACCAGTATCCGCACAGAACCTCCGAGGGGTGGACCGCCACGCGGCGCCGGCGGGACCTCCCGCGCCGACGTGGGTTCCTCCGTCTACCATACGACTCCGCCCCAGCCCCGTACGCCGCCGACGACCGGACACGAGCCACCCCCTTGCCTGTCACCGCAACCGGAACGCCGGCACCCTCGGGGGTGCAGTACGACATCGGGCACGGACGGCACCAGGTGGTCGTCACCGAAGTCGGCGGCCACCCTCCGCTCCTACACCGTGGGGGGCAGGGCGGTGCTCGACGGGTTCGGTGTCGACGAGATGTGCGACTCGGGACGGGGCCAGGTCCTCGCTCCGTGGCCCAACCGGCTCGGTGACGGCCGCTACCAGCTTCGAAGGACGCGACGGGCTCGCCGCGCTCGACGAACCGGCCCGGCACAACGCCATCCACGGTCTGGTGCGGTGGATGCCGTGGCACGTGGTGTCGCGCGCCCAGAACGTGCTCACCCTCGGGTGCACGCTGCACCCCCAACCGGGGTACCCGTGGCGGCTCGAGCTCGTCGATCGAGTACCGATTGGGGCGCGACGGGCTCACGGTGTCGACGAGCGCGACCAATCTCGACCGCGCCCCGGCGCCCTTCGGCATCGGCTTCCACCCCTACCTGACGCTCTCGACGCCGATCGACTCGACCTCACTGGCCATCCCGGCCCGACGTCGGCTCGTCACCGACGAACGGGGCCTGCCCACCACCACCAGCTCGGTGACCGGATCCGAGTTCGACTTCACCGCACCCCGTTGGATCGGCGACACCGTCCTCGACACCGCCTTCACCGACTTCCGCCGCGACCCCGACGGGCATGGCCCGCGTCGAGCTCGACGACACCGCCGGCGGCGGCGGGATCACGGTGTGGATGGACGAGCACTTCGGCTACGTCATGGTGTTCACCGGCGACACGCTCGAACCGGTCAGCCGGCGCCGGACCTCGATCGCCGTGGAGCCCATGTCGTGCCCGCCCGACGCGCTTCGCTCCGGGGTGGACCTCGTGCGCCTCGAGCCCGGCGCGTCGTGGGGCGGCCGCTGGGGCATCAGCCCCCGCTGAGTCCGGCGGTCAGGGCGGCTGCGCCCGACCCCGACGTCGCGGTGGCGGGGACGAAGAGATGCCCGAGGTCGTCGGGGGCGGCCGGCCTGCCGAACAGATAGCCCTGGGCGTAGGGGCACCCGAGGTCGATGAGGCGGTCGCGCTGCTCCTCGCGTTCGATGCCCTCGGCCACCACGGTCAGGTCGAAGGCGGCGGCCACGTCCACGACGGCGCCGATCACGGCGTCGTAGCGGGTCCCGAGGGCGTCGATGAACGACTTGTCGATCTTGACGACGTCGATGGGCAGACGGGCCAGGGAGTTGAGCGACGAGAACCCCGTGCCGAAGTCGTCGATGGCGATGCGAAGCCCGAGGCGCCGGAGGGCCTGCAGCCGGCGCACGGCGGCCTGGAGGTCGCGGATGAAGAAGCTCTCGGTGATCTCGAGCACGAGGCAGTGAGGGGGAAGGCCGCTCTCGTCGAGCGCGGCCGCCACCTCGGCGATCAACCGGTCGTGCTCGAGCTGACGGCTCGAGACGTTCACGCTCACCGAGAAGCCCGAGGAATCCCCGATGGTGTTCACCCACTGGGCGGCCTGGCTGCAGGCGCGTGCCAGCACCCACCGACCGATCTGCAGGATGAGGCCCGACTCTTCGGCGATGGGGATGAATTCCAGCGGCGGGACCAGGCCCCGCTCGGGGTGCCGCCAACGCACCAGGGCCTCGACCCCCACCGTCGTGCCGGTCTCGATGGCGACGACGGGTTGGTACGCGATCGAGAGCTGGTCGCCGAGCAGGGCCTGGTGCAGTGCGGACTCGATCTCGATGCGCTCGGCGGCCCGGGCCGTGAGGGTCTCGTCGAACACCTCGACCCGGGCCCGGCCACTCTGCTTGGCGTGGTACATGGCCGCGTCGGCCTGGCGGAGCACGTCCATGGGATCGTCGCCACGCATCCCGAAGGCGACGCCCACGCTGGCGGACACGAAGCATTCGACCCCTTCGAGCATGAAAGGCCGGTCGAACGCGGTCAGCAACCGCCACGCGTAGGCGACGGCCCCTTTGCGGTCGGTGATCCCCTCGACGAGGACGGCGAACTCGTCCCCCCCGAAGCGCGCCACGAGATCGTCGGTGCGCGCCGTGGCCGCGATGCGTCGGGCCACTTCGACCACCAACTCGTCGCCGGTGGTGTGACCACGGCTGTCGTTCACGTACTTGAAGTGGTCGACGTCGAGGAAGCACACCGCCAGTGGCGGTCCCGGGAGCTGGGCCCGGGCCAGGGTCCCGGCCAGTTGCTCGGCGAACAGGGCCCGGTTGGGCAGCCCCGTCAGGTGGTCGTGGGTGGCCTGGTGCTCGAGGCGGCGCTCGAACTCGCGGCGCTCGGTGACGTTGCGGGCCGTGGCGGTGATCACGAGACCCTCGGGGGTCTCGATCGGGCCCAGGACGATCTCCATGGGGAACTCCATGCCGTCCTTGCGCACCCCCGAGACGTCCGCCACGTCGCCGATGACGAGCGTGCGCGGGTTGCGGATGAAATCCTCGTAGTAGTCCCGCAGGACGCTCTGGACCCTGGGGGTGGTGAGCGTCTCGACACTGCGGCCCTCCAGTTCGTCGGGCTCGTACCCGAAGAGCCGGCCGACCTGGTTGTTGGCCTCGAGGATGACCCCGTCGGTGCTCGTGACGATCATGGCGTCGGGGGCCGACTCGATGAGCGACCGGAAGTGGGCGGCGTCGCGCCGCTGGTGCTCGAGGCGACGGGCGCTCTCGAGGCCGTGCCCGGCGTGCGCAGCCAGGAGCTCGAACGCAGCGACCTCGTGGTCCTCCACGGTGCGCCGGACCCGGGTCCCGCCCACGAGGGTGGCGCACAGCTCGCCCTCGACCCACACCGGGGTGGCGATCACGGTGCGAAAGCCGTCGGCGCGCAGCTCGGGGTGGCCGCCGGTCCGTTCGAGGTAGTCGTCGACGACGACGGTCCGGCGTTGCTCGGCGACGAGGCCCACCATGCCCCGGTCCGAGCTGTGGACCCCTTCGACGTAGGAACCGGGAAGCCCCCGGGCATGGACGACCCGGTAGGTGCGGCGGTCCTCGAGGAGCTCGCACACGTTGGCGGCCTCGAACCCGAGCTCCATGACGGCGTCGACGGCCCCGGCCAGGATGGAGTCCTCGTCGAGCGAGTCCAACTGCCGGCCCAGACCGGCCACCCGGCTCCACAGGCTGGCCCGGTGCTCGTGCTCGGCGGTGGCGCGCTCGCGAAAGACGAGCTGGCCCGTGAGCTGCACCGAGATCAGGTCGGCGGCCCCGGCGGTGGCCAGGATCATGCCCACCCGCAGGACCACGGTGGCGGCCCCGGCGCCCCATCCGGCGCCTCCCAGGGCGGCCAGGTAGGCCCCGACGGTCAAGGCGGTCAGGGTGATGCGTCCCCGGCGCGGGTACGACACATTCGCCATGAACACGCACTGCAACAGGTAGACGAGATAGAGGTCGGAATGGATCCCGCCGGTCAGGTCGATGCCGTAGGACACCAGCGCGATGTCGAACAGCGACCACGTGTAGAGCACGGGCAGGACCAGGCCCCGCTGGGTGAGGGTGTTCCACGGCAGCAGAGAGAAGGGGATCGTGCCGACGATGGCGACGCCGATGAGGGCGAAGAAGGGCGCCGCGCGAGATCGGGTAGTGCCCGGGAAGCAGGGCATAGAGAAGCAGGACGAGCAAGACCGCCACCGTCGACGCCACGCCGATCCGCGCCGACTGCACGCGCACTTCTTCCAGGGCACCGAGCGGACGTTCGGTTTCCTCGGGGTCGTGGTCGGCGCCGAAGAGGTCGCGCAGGTTCCGCATCCGTCGGACCGGCGCGCCGACGTGGGGTTCGGGTGAATCCGAGGCGATCACGGTCGACGGCACCGCGGGCGCGACGGTGTGCGACGTCACATTCGGTCCGTCGTCGGCTGGGCCAGAACGGCGTTCACTGGTCAGCGACGACGGCCGCGCGATGCGGCCCGGTGCCCCCACCGTCAAAAATCGTAACCGTGGGCACCGCGGTACCCGGGGCTGTTGTGTCGACGTTGTGTGACCCGCGGCGGGGCGTTGTTTCTGGAACGCCGGGTTTCGCTGATGTGTGGGAACGTTGTCTTGACAGGCGGGCCTCGGCCCTAAGCTGAAGCATCGTGGCCCGCTGGCACCGTGTATTGAACGGTGTCGTCGTCGGCGTGGCATGGGTCTTCATCGCCTTGCTCTTCTCGGTGGCGATCGCCAGGGTGCTGTCGTGGGACACGTGGGAGGTCTTCGCCTGTCTCGACGCGTCGACGCTTGTCCTGTTCCTTCCGGCGTGGCCGATCGCGGCCGTGGCGCTATGGCGGCGACGGTGGGGGCTGGCGGCGGCGAGCGTGGTGATGATGGCGACGCAGATCATTCTCGTCTCGCCCGAGTTGTCGGCAGCCCGTCCTCTCCCTGGTGACCTGCACGGCGCCACCATCCTGCGCGTCCTCGACGCCAACGTCTATGCCAACAATCCGAGCATGGCCGGGTACGCACGAGAGATCGGGCGTGATCGCCCCGACCTCGTCACCCTCGAGGAAGGGTCTCTGCTCGACCTGGACCGCCTTTCGGCCCGGGGCGCGCTCGATCGCTTGCGCCATCGCTACTGGAACGGCGGCTTCGGCCCCCGATCGACGGTCATCGCCAGTCGGTACCCTCTGGGCGCCACCGAGGTGGGGTCTTCCGACGGGCAGCCCTACCTGGTCCGTACTGTCGTGGACATCCCCCTCCATCCGCTGCGGCTGTGGGTCGTCCATACGACCGCACCTGTCGCACCCGGGGTCAGGGACTGGAACGACGAGCTCGATGGCCTCGACCGGCTCCTGCGGGCGCTGCATCCGCAGGGGACGCTCGTGGTGGGGGACTTCAACGCCACGTGGGGCAATCGAGGCTTTCGGGCCATCCTGTCCACGGGGCTCGTCGACGGGGCGGCCGCCCGGGGCCAGGCCCTCGCCATGACGTGGTCGCAGCTCATGGCGCCGTTGCCCCCGTTGATCCGGATCGACCACGTCCTCACCGGGTCGGGCCTGGCCACGACCACGATCCGTACCGAAGAGGGGATCGGCAGTGACCACCGCGCCCTGTTTGCCACGATTGCCATCATCAAGCATGGGTCTCGGGGCCGCGCACCGACGCACTGACGCGTCGTAGCTGCTCAGCGGGGTGGGGCTCTTCCGATTTGGCCCGGACCCCCGCTGATAACGGTGTTCCGATTCGTTAAGGAGATCGTCACGTTCCTGTCACACATGCCCTGACCTGCTCTGGAAAGAGATCGGAGGGCTAGGAGGATTGGTCAAATATTGATGACTCTGAGTGGGAGGGATTCACATGCCGTGGTAAAGTCCTGGACAGCTGGGAGACGGGAAGCGGGATGTCGGAGCCACGCCGAATGGCAAATGTCCTTCCACGCGGCAATCGCGGTCTAGGGCGCAACGGTCAGCCCACTGAGCAGCCTTTTCTCGACGGCGGGGCCACGGAAAAGGAAGACAGAAAAAGGTAGGGCATGACCATCCGCACCGACGAACAGTCGACGCGCTCCGACGCACGAGGCCAGTCCCAGGCTTTCGGTCCGTCGGTCGCGCCGTCGACGCTGCGTCGGTCGGCGGAAGCGATCCTGTCCCCGGACCTCCACCCGGCTCTCGGATCGGATCCGGCCGGGCGCCGGTCCTTCCGCCGGGCGTGGCCCATCGTGGTGGTGGACCTGGTCTCGCTCGTCGGCAGCCTCGTCCTGGCGCTGCTCGTCCTGGCCGTGATCTCGCACGTCTCGGGGAACTCGTTGAACCGGTTCTGGCGCAACGTGGTCCAGGACATCGACTTCCCCTTCGTCGCCCTGGCGATGCTGGGGGTGTACGGGCTCTATCGGCAGCGCTACCGCCGTATGCGGCACGGGTCGTTCGGGGACCTCGGGAGCCTCGTCAACGCCATGGCGGTCGGCGGCATCATCACGCTGGGGATCAGCGCGCTCCAACACCGGCTCACCGGGTCGGCCGAGATCTCTCCCGCCCCCCTCTTCACCATGGCGCTGTGTGCCGTCGCCACCGTTCCCGCCGGGCGGGCGCTGTGGTGGTGGCTGCGAACCGGCCGTAGCCGCGACGGCAAACGGCGGGGGAGCCGTGTCCTCGTCGTCGGCAGCGGCATGATGGTCGAGCGCATCCGGAACTACTTCGCCGACGACTCGGGAATCGAATTGGTGGGCTCGGTCGACGACAACCCGGTGCCGGGTTCCTCGTCGATCGGTTCGATCGCGGATGTGTCGCGTCTGTGCGTGGAGCTCGACATCGACCGGGTGCTGATCGGCTTCTCCCAGACCCATCCCTCTGAGACCCTCGAGCAGTTGCGGAACCTGCAGGGCAGCGTGGCCATCTCCATCGTGCCCCGGTATTTCGAGCTGTTGTCGTGGCGATCCCAGGTCGACGACATCTGCGGGTTGCCCGTCATCGACGTGGCGCCCGCGCAGTTGAGCCCGGCGGCGGGGTTCATCAAGCGGGCCCTCGACGTGGTGGGAGCCTTGGTCGGTCTGCTGCTGCTGGCGCCGGTGGCTGTGATCATCGCCGTCGGCGTCAAGCTCAGCTCGCCCGGGCCTCTGCTCTTCCGCCAACAGCGGGTCGGTCGCGACGGGCGCGGGTTCACCATGTACAAGTTCCGGACCATGAAGGTCGGCGCCGAGAGCGAGCGCGACAGCCTGACCGTCTTCAACGAGGTCGACGGGCCGACCTTCAAGATGCGTCGGGATCCCCGGATCTTCCCCTTCGGCGGGTTCTTGCGCCGCACCAGCCTCGACGAGATCCCGCAGCTCTACAACGTGCTGCGCGGTGACATGGCACTCGTCGGCCCCAGGCCGTTCATCGCGTCGGAATCCGAGCACATCCACGGTTGGGCGGCCCGCCGGTTCGAGGTCCGCCCCGGGCTCACCGGCCTGTGGCAGATCTCAGGGCGGAACCACCTCAGCTTCGACGAGCTCCGCCAGCTCGACTACCTCTACGTCGCGTCGTGGTCGATGTGGTGGGACCTCAGGATCCTCTGGCACACACCGGCGTCGGTCCTAAGAAGTCGCGGAGCCTATTGACTTTGCGGGAAAGGCGACTTCGGGATCTCGTCGACGGTGCGGATCGATGGAATTCCTCAGGAATATGCGCCCATCCGCACCTGTAGAAGAAACGCCTTTGGCAGAATTGACCGAAGAAAGCAGTTGTTGAGCCGCTCGCACGGGAGAACTGGGCGTTGAGGTGGTCGCGCCCCTGAGGGCACGACGTGCACGGACACCGAGCACCAGACCGGGTCGACGGCAGGGAACGGAGCGAGACCATGGAGATCGACGACTCGATTCGTAGCGTGTTGGCCGAGTTCGCCAAGCTCGCCGTCGACGTCTCGACCCTCAGCGACGACGACGACATCTTCGACGCCGGGATGACGTCGCACGCCAGTGTCAACGTGGTCCTCGCCCTCGAAGAGGCCTTCGACATCGAGTTCCCCCAACGCATGCTCCGCAGGAGCACCTTCGAATCCGTCTCCGCGATCCGGGGCGCGGTCATGGAGCTCGTCGGATCGCCTGCCCCCTGACGTGGCTTCCGATCCCGAAGTCGCAGTCGAGCTCGCCCGCAAGGCCCAACGCATTGGCGTAGAGGTTGCAGGCCCCGCCGCCGACGACGTCGACCGGCTGGCCCGCTTCCCGTCCGAGGCGGTGGACGCACTTCGCGCCGAAGGCTTCATGGACGCTCTGGTTCCGACCGAGCTCGGGGGAAGGGGCGCGTCGGTCGATGCCGTGGCCGGCGCCGTGTCGGCCCTGGGCCGCCACTGCGCCTCGACGGCGATGATCTACGCCATGCACCTCATGCAGCTGGCCTGCCTGGTGCGCCACGGGCGCTCGGCGGCCCACCGTGACTACCTCCGCGAGCTCAGCACTGGACAGCTCCTCCTGGCCTCGGCCACCACCGAGATCGGTGTTGGTGGGGACATCAGAACCAGCCTGTGCGCGGTGGAGCGCAGTGACGGGCACTTCCGTCTCGAGAAGCAGGCTCCCGTGATCTCCTACGGGGAGCAGGCCGATGCCGTGCTCGTGACCGCCCGTCGCAACCCCGACAGCGCACCCAACGATCAGGTCCTGGTGCTGTGCCGCCGCGAAGGCCTCAAGCTGGAGCCTGTCAGCGGTTGGGACACGCTCGGGTTCCGGGGCACCTGCAGCCTCGGATTCCGTCTGATCGCCGAGGGCGAGGAGTCCGCCGTCCTCGACGACCCCTTCGCCCAGATCTCGTCCCGCACCATGCTGCCCATCTCGCACGTGCTGTGGAGCTCGGTGTGGCTCGGCATCGCCGCCGCCGCGGTCGAGAAGGCCGGTCGTTACGTGCGGGGCGAGGCCCGCAAGCAGCCCGGCACGGCGCCCCCGTCGGCACTGCGCCTGGCCGAGCTCATGCTCCAGCACCAGCAGCTCAAGGACCTGGTGGGCGGGGCGGTGCGCGAGTACGAATCCCGCTACGACAATCCCGAGGCGCTCATGGCCATGAACTTCGCGGTGAGCATGAACTCGCTCAAGGTCTCCGCGTCGCGGCTTGTCGTCGACATCGTCACCGGCGCGCTCACCATCTGCGGGATGGCCGGGTACCGACACGACTCGCCGTTGAGCCTCGGTCGCCTGCTGCGTGACGCGCACGGCGCCGCACTGATGGTCAACAACGACCGCATCCTGGCCAACAACGCCCAGATGCTCCTCGTGCCCTGGGACGACGCATGACCGACAGCGATCCCTACCAGTCGTTCCGCGCCGAGCTGTTCGACGCCGGTCTCCTGGTCGACACCGGTGTCGACGGGCTCTACGGGCGGTCGGCGCGCTACGAGTCCATCGTGGCCGGCATCGACCGGCTCGTCACAGGCTCGATGGTGGACCGCCCCGTCGAGGCGGTGTTCTTCCCTCCGGTCATGGCCCGTTGGGTTTTCGACAAGACCGACTATCTGAAGTCGTTCCCCGACCTGATGGGCTCGGTGCACACCTTCCGGGGCACCGATCGCGACCATGCCAAGCTCATCGGGCTGGTGGACGACGGTGGGGACTGGGCCGCAGGCGCTCGTCCCGGCCGAGGTGGTGCTGTGCTCGGCCACCTGCCATCCCGTGTACCCCTTGTGCTCGGGCCGTCTTCCCGACGGAGGCCGGCGCTTCGAGGTCAACGGGTACTGCTTCCGCTGTGAACCCAGTATCGACCCGAGCCGGATGCAGGCCTTCCGGATGCACGAGTACGTCTACGTCGGCGAGCCCGACGAGGCGCAGCGTCACCGCGACCGCGGTCTCGAACGCGGGCTCGAGGTGCTCGCCGGCTCGGGTCTCAAGGTCGAGGCGATCCCGGCCAACGACCCGTTCTTCGGGCGCCTGGGCGGCATGCTGGCCGCCAATCAGCTCGACGAGGCCCTGAAGATGGAGATCGTGACCCCGGTGTGCTCCACCGAGCACCCGACCGCCATCATGTCGGCCAACTGCCACCGGGACCATTTCGGCCACCCCGTTCGACATCGACCACCGCCGACGGAGTTCCTGCCCACAGCGCGTGCGTCGCCTTCGGGGTCGACCGCGTCACGCTGGCGTTGTTGCACGAACACGGTCTCGATGCCGACCGCTGGGCTCCCACCGTCCGGAGCCGGCTCTGGCCATGAGGGTCGAGGTGCTCGGGATCGACGCGGCGACGTACGTGCCGCACCCTTTGCACACCGACAAGAGGGAATGGTCCGAGACCAACTGTTACGTGGACCTGTGGATCGAGGTGCTCAACGCGCTGGGCCTCGATCCCGTTGCCGCCGCCGCCTTCACGCCTCAGCACGCGACTTCGAGGGTGACCAGTGGGCGATGTTCAAGTACCCCACCTCTGACCTCCGCCTCCTATTCGGGCTCGAGGTGGCCGAGCTCAACGTATGGAGACCCCTCGTCGACCACGTGGCCGAGCAGCTCGGACTCGGCCGCCTCCTGACCGTCGACGTCGACGCCTGGTTCCTGCCCGACACCGAGGGTGTGACCTACCGGCGTCGGCGCACCAGAAGACGACCATCGCCCCCCAGATGCTGGACGTGGAACAACGGCGCCTCGGGTACTTCCACAACGCCGGCTACTTCGAGCTCGACGGCGACGATTTCGACGGGATCGTGCGCGTGGGCACCTACGACGGACCCGCCCTCGGTGCTCCCTCCTTACGTCGAGGTCGTGAAGCTCGAAGGCATGGGGCGCGACGACGAGCTCCTCGACACGGTCCGCATCCTCACCCGGGACCATCTGGCGCGGCGGCCGGCCACCAACCCCATGCTGCGCATGAAGAAACGGCTCTCCGACGACTTGCCGTGGTTGGGGGCCCAGGACTTCGACACCTTCCATCGCTACGCCTTCGGCACGTGTCGCCAGTGCGGCTCCAACGCCGAGCTGGCGGCGACGTTCGTCGACTGGCTCGACGCGCACGACGGCGGTGGTCTGGGGCTGGTGGCGGAACGATTCCGTGCCATCTCGGCGGCGGCCAAGGGCCTGCAGATCGGGTTGGCCCGCGCCGCCCGCGGCCGGCGTTTCGACCTCGACGAATGCCTCGACCCGATGGCCGCTGATTGGGACGAGGCCATGGCGGGTCTGGCCGAGCGCTATGGAGGGTGATCTCCTCGCCCCGGTGCCGTGGCACGTGTGCGCCACGCCCCCGGGAGCGGTCGAGGACCCCGCCCAGCTCGCCTCGCACGCGGCGGCGTGGTGGCCGGCGACGGTGCCGGGGACGGCGGCGGGGGCACTGCGGGCGGCCGGTGCCGAGGACGCCGACCGGCGCGACTACGACGGCTCGGACTGGTGGTTCCGGTGCACCTTCCCCCGAGACCCGGGCGACGGGCCGTGGTCGCTCGACCTGGGGGGCCTGGCCACGCTGGCCGATGTGTGGTTGAACGGACGGCACCTTCTCCACAGCGAGAACATGTTCCGCTCGCACGCGGTCGAGGTCGGCCGCCTCGACGACGAGAACGAGCTCGTCGTGCGCTGTGGATCGCTCGGCGCCGCGTTGGCGCAACGGCGACCTCGACCGCGCTGGAAGACCTCGCTCTTCGACCACCAGAACCTGCGTTGGTTCCGGACCTCGCTCCTGGGGCGACTGTCGGGCTGGGCCGCCACCCCGGCTCCGGTCGGGCCGTGGCGCCCCGTGACCCTGACGGGCAAACCCGCGCTCTCGATCACGTCTCGCCGGTTGGTCGCCACCTGCGACGGCGCCGACGGGTTGGTCCAGCTCGACCTGAGCATCGAGGGGGCCGGCGTCGCCGACGCCGTGCTCCGGGTGGGCGACGAGACGGCGCCGCTCGACGCGCACGTCCAGGACGGCACGACAGTCCTGCGTGGCACGGTCCGTATCGCCGGGGTGCAGCGGTGGTGGCCCCACACCCACGGGCCCCAGCCTCTGTACGGCGTCACTGTCGCAGTCGCCGGCGAGGTCCTCGACCTCGGCAAGGTGGGGTTCCGCACCATCGAGGTACAGCGGGAAGGAGGCGCCTTCGAGGTGGTCGTGAACGGCGTCCCCGTCTTCTGCCGCGGGCGCGGTGTGGATGCCCGTCGACCCCGTGTCGCTGGCACCCGAGGCACGCGCCGTCGATGACACGCTCGATCTCGCCCGCCGCGCCCACCTGAACATGGTGCGGCTCCCCGGCACCGGCGTGTACCAGGACGACGCATTCTGGGACCGGTGCGACGAACTGGGACTCCTCGTCTGGCAGGACTGCATGCTCGCCTTCGGCGACCCCCCCGACACCCCCGAGTTCTTGGCCGAGATGGAACAGGAGCTCACCGAGGTCTTCTCGTCGCTGGGGGGTCGACCGGCGTTGGCCGTCGTGTGCGGTGGCCAGGAGACCGAGGAGCAGGCCTCGATGCTGTCGGTGCCCCGGGCCCGATGGGGCTTCCCCGTGCTCGAGGATCTCATCCCCGACCTGGTGCAGCGGCTGCTTCCCGGCGTGCCCTATGTGACGTCGAACCCGACGGGGGGCTACGAACCCAGCCGGATGGACACCGGGGTGAGCCACTACTTCGGCGTCGGGGGATACCTGCGGCCCGTCGAGGACGCCCGGCGCGCCGGTGTGCGTTTCGCCGCCGAGTGCTTGGCGTTCGCGACTCCACCGGAGCGAAGCACCATCGACGACGCGTGCGGGGGACCGACACGAGCCGGCCACGATCCGGCCTGGAAACTCGCCGTGCACCACGACGCGGGACGGTCCTGGGACCTCGAGGACATGCAGGGCATCTACCTTCGTGAGCTGTTCGAGACCGATCCCGTGCTCCTGCGTTACCGCGACGCCGAGCGCGCCCTCGACCTCGGGCGGGCCACGGTCGTCACGCTCATGGAGAGGGTGCTGTCGGAATGGCGACGGCCCGAGTCCACGTGCGCAGGTGCGCTCGTCCTGGCGCTGCGCGACCTTCGGCCTGGGGCGGGATGGGGTGTCATCGACGCGCTCGGCCGTCCCAAGGCCCCGTGGTTCGCGTTGCGCCGCGTCATGCGTCCCGTGGCGGTCCTGCTCACCGACGAAGGTCTCAACGGCCTGCGCGTTCACCTCGTCAACGACACCGACACCGAGGTCGACGGGGTCGTGCGCATCGAGCTCTTCGTCCGGGGGAATTGCATGTCGAGACGGGGGAGCGCCCGGTCCTGGTGCCGGCCCGGGGCGGAGTGGCCGTTGACGCCGCCACTCTCTTCGACGCCTTCCACGACTTGAACTGGGCCTACCGGTTCACCCCTCCCGCCCATGACGTGGTGGCCGTCACGCTCGTCGGCCCCGACGGTGAGACGCTGGCCGAGGCGGTGCATCTCCCCGGGGGGATCAACCGAAGCGTGGAGCCCGATCTCGGGCTCGAGACCCGGTTGACCGCCGGCCCGGCCGACCGTTGGCAGCTCGAGATCTCGACGCGGCGGTTCGCCCAGTGGGTGGTCGTGGAGGTCCCCGGCTACCGGCCCGACGACTCGTGGTTCCACCTCGCACCGGGTGCCTGTCGGGTCGTGGTCCTCGAGCGTGCCGGCGCTACGGGCCCACCCCGGGGTGAGGTGAGGGCGCTCAACGCCGTGTCGAGGGCTCGCGTCAAGGCGGGGTAGGGGTCGCCGCTCAGGGGCGGGCGGTCGTCCTTCTCCGTCCGATTGATCGCACCGCGGCGGCGAGCCCCGGTCTGTTCAGACTGTCGACGGCGATCATGACGGCGGGAACGAGGAGGAGCGCCGCCACGGCGTCGCTCGGGTAGTGCTGGCGCGAGGCGATGACAGCCAATGTGACCAGCCCGGCACCGCACACAGCGGCGAGACCCGTGAGCCATCGCCACTGTCTCGGTGTCACCAGGACGAGGTCGGCCAGCATCGCCGCCGCCGTCGTGACGTGGCCCGACGGGTAGGTGTAGATCCCCCCCAGCTGTCGTCCCACGAGCGGCTTGATGACGAGCTCGCACAGCGCGATCGACAACAGGGGGACGATCACGCAGGTAACGGCCTGGGACCGGTCACGCCGCCATACCCACACCACGGCGACGAGGGCGCCCACCACCGCCACGATCGGATCGCCGAGCACCGACGCGTGTTGCCAGAAGGGCTGGTCCCACTGGTCCGGGATCACCGCGTAGCCGAAGCGGTCGAGAACGTTCTCGGTGGGGCCGAAGGCGATGTAGATCCCGCCGAGGATCACGATGCCGAGCAGTGCTCCCGCCACCACGAGCCTACGGCGGACCGGACGGAGAAAGGCGGCCACCGACGACGAAGGCCTCCGGGTGTCGGGGTGGATCGGCGTCTCGGTCACGGGCGGAGCAGGGCCTGTTCCGCCGATCGCTCCACGTCGGCCGTGAACCGTTCAACGAGGTGACTGGTGAGCATGTCCGAGACTCGGTCGCGGTGATCGGCGCGCAACAGGCCGTGATCGAGACCGGGGATGAACTCGAAGCGGAACCGGCCCGTGTCCGCCAGCCTGCGAAGGGTCCTCGCCGAGGCTCCCTGGTGGATGGGGCGCGCCTCGCGGTCGCCGCACACGAGCAGGAGGCCCACGTTGGACGACACCAACTCCTTGAGCCACACCGAAGGCCGCCGCTTCGGGGCCATGAGTGTCCGGAGCCGCCACCCGAGGTTGGGGAAACGACGGCGCAGGGGTGACAGGGGACCCTCGTGGTGGAAGGCCTGCACCACGGTGGACCGGGGCAACGCCACGCGTCGGCGCCCGTCCAACGTGCCCCCGGCCAGCACCTCGGGAGGCTGGAACGACAGGACCGGATTGATGGCCACCACGCCCCGGGGACGAAGGGCGAGGGCACTGTCGAGAGCCTGGTAGGCGGCGGAGCACAGGCCCACCAGCACGATGTCGGACGGATCACCGGGTGAGAGCGCCGCGGCCACGTCGACGACGTCATCGAAGGCCAGGGGTGTCCGGGACACGAATTCCGGTTGGCCGGGGCGCACCGGGCTGTCGCCCAAGCCGCTCAGGTCGACGCGCACGGTGCGCAGTCCCTGCAGAGCCAGACGCCGTGACAACTCCACCCACAAGCGGTTGGGGCCGATGTGATGCTCGTTGGCGACGCTCAAGAAGACGATGGTGGGCCGTCCCGACGGTGGCGGTGTCGGCGCTTCGGTCTCGAACCCGAACAGGCCGAGCGGTCCCAGGAACACGGGCCGTTCCACGACCGCACGGCCGGAGGTGCCCATCGTCACCGGCCCACCGTGGTCGGGGGCCGAGATCGTCGTGGCGTCGGGCCCGGCGCGCCGGGCCAGCCAGGTGGCGATGCGATCGATGGCGACGTCGGGGAGCACTTGGTGCGGGGACTCGGCGTCGATGAGCGCCTCTTGTCCGGTGGCCTGGGCCCACTCGACGGACGCGGCGCCGAGCGAGTCGTTGAGGCGGGCGTCGACCTCCCCCGTCCTCGTCAGGACCAGGATCTCGGATGCGAGCGGGCGCGCCGAGCCGTCGATGCGCAAAGCGCGCAAGGCGGCCACGGTTTCGGCTTGGAGCACCAGCCCGGGGATCTCGACCGAACCGTCCTGACGTTCCTCGGCGGCGCCGACCCAGAGCGCGGCGAGGATCCGCTGCTCGCTCAGAAAGGCGCGACCCGAGACGGTGGGGTCCCACAACACGAGCTCGTCGACCCTGCCGTCGCGGCGCGCCGCTTCGGCCGCCAGCGTGGCGCCGATGCGCATCCCGACGAGGGCGACGTGCGACACCCCGGATTCCCGCACGACAGCGATGGCCGCCGTCACGCTCCCGACCCACGCTTCGACGCGACCGGGATCGGTGCTCGCACCGGCCGAGTCCCCGGTGCCGTCGTACTCGAAGCGCAGCACGCACAACCCCATCGCCTGCAGCCGGACGGCGAGGCGGCGCATGGCGTAGTGGGACTGGAGATGATCCCGACCGAGCGGCGGGCACAGCACCACGCCGCCTGCGGCCCGGCCGTCATCGGGTTGGTGGAACCACCCGAACAAGGGACGGTCGGCGGGGCCGAACCACACTGGCGTCGCCGGCATGCCGTCATCCCTCCCGGGGCTCGAGCGCTACGGCACTGCCCCCACGCGCCGTCACGTGAGGACCGGTCGAACGATTCGGGCCCTCGGCACCGTATCCTTGGCACAACCTGGCGCTCGACCGAGAGCCTCGCTTCCGTCGTGTCATCGTGACCGCGCGCCGAATTGAGAGTCATGTCCGAGCCCTCGCCACCACTGCCTGCCCCGTACCGACGGAGCCGAGCGGTGCGGGCCATTCTGCCGTTGGCCCGCAAGGTGCGCGCGGCGCGCCGACGCGGGCCCCGGCTCACCCGCTACGAACCGACGTGCATGCTCAGGAGACCTGAGCATCCCACACCGGCGGCGAGCATCCCCGTCGTCGACGTCCACACCCATCTCGGGCGATGGTTGACCGCCGACGGGTCGTGGATGGCACCGGACGTGGGCGCGCTCCTGGCCACCATGGACGAGTGCAACCTCGCCATGCTGGTCAACCTCGACGGCCGCTGGGGCGACGAGCTGGAATCGAATCTGGCCCGCTACGACCGGGCCCACCCGGGTCGTTTCCTGACGTTCTGCCACCTCGACTGGGCTGTGCTCGACGGCGGTGGTGGCGCGTCCGAGCTCGTCCGCTCGCTCGAGCACTCGGTGCAAATGGGCGCACGCGGCGTCAAGGTGTGGAGGGACCTCGGTCTCACGGTGCGGGTCGGAGGTCGTCTCCTCATGCCCGACGACCCGATGTTGTCCCCCGTATGGGAAACCGCCGGAGCGCTGGGCGTGCCCGTCCTCATCCACGTCGCCGACCCCGTGGCGTTCTTCGAGCCTGTCGACCGCCACAACGAACGGCTCGAGGAGATCCTCCGCCACCCGTCGATCTCGTGGGCGCAGCACGGCGTCTCCACCTTCAACCGGCTCATCCAAGCGCTCGAGAACCTCGTGGCCGCCCACCCGGGAACGAACTTCATCGGAGCCCACGTGGGCTGCTACGCCGAGAACCTGACGTGGGTGTCGGGCATGCTCGACCGCTACCCGAATTTCTGGATCGACATCGCGGCGCGTGCCGAGCTCGGACGCCAACCCAGGGCCGCGGCCCGGCTCGTGGCCGCGCATCGCGACCGGGTGCTCTTCGGGGCCGACGTGTTCCCCGTCGACGCGCGCGAGTACGCCCGCTACTTCCAGCTGCTCGAGTCCGACGACGAGTACTTCCCGTACTCGGGGGCACCCGACGCGGTGGCGCCGACGGGGCGCTGGGCGATCTCGGGACTGGCGCTCGAGCCGGGCCTGCTCGAGCACGTCTACCGCGCCAACGCCTGCCGACTGCTCGGCTGCGATGTCCCCACCCGATAAGCGAGGCGTCACGTGGCCCGCTCCACACGGAGCTGATCCGTCGTCTTCACCGTGCGCACCCACACTGTCTCTCTCTGCCCGCACATGTATTCAATCGTGGCCGCTCAGGGTGGTCAATTCCGTTCTTTCTGTGCTATTTTTGAGAATTTATAGCCTCCTGACCTCGGAGAACCGTTTCGTGAGATTCCCGCTCGTTGACCTCGGTGATGGACGCGGGCGCCCGAAGGTCAGGCCCGACGTCCGGTGTTCCCCGTGAGACGCGCCTCGGCGGGGCGCCACGTCCTGATCATCGTCCAGAACCTGCCTGTCCCCTTCGACCGTCGGGTCTGGCTCGAGTGCGGGGCGCTCACCGACGAGGGTTTCGACGTGTCGGTGGTGTGTCCCAAGGGCCCGGGCGACCCCGACGAGGAGGTGCTCGACGGCGTGCGCCTCTATAAGTACCGTCCCTACCCGGGGGGCGCGGGGATGGTCGGCTTCCTCCTCGAGTACGTGTATTCCTTCCTGGCCACGGCGTGGTTGGTCGCCAAAGTGCAACGCCGGCGCCGCATCACCGTGCTCCAGGCGTGCAACCCCCCCGACATCTTCTGGCCTCTCGGCTTGCTCCTGCGCGCCGTGAGCGGCACCCGCTTCGTCTTCGACCATCACGACCTGTGCCCGGAGCTCTACGAGTCGCGCTTCCCCGAGGCCAACCGCCTCCCGTACCGGGGGCTGCGACTGCTCGAGTTGGCCACGCATCGCAGCGCCGACCGCGTGATCTCCACCAACGAGTCCTATCGGCGCATCGCCATCGAACGCAGTGGCAAGGACCCGGCCCAGGTGGTCGTGGTCCGTACCGGCCCCGACCCGCAACGACTCCGGCGTGGAGAGGCCGAACCGTCGCTACGACGCGGCCGGAAGTTCCTCGTCGCCTACCTGGGCGTGATGGGGCCCCAAGACGGTGTCGACATCGTGGTCAGAGCGGCGCACACCATCGTGCACACCTGGAAACGAGACGACATCGCCTTCACCTTGATCGGCTCCGGTGACTGCTTCGACGAGCTGGTGGCGCTGCGCGACGAGCTCGGCTTGGGGGACGCCGTCGAGTTCACCGGGCGGGCGCCCGACGAGCTGGTCGGCTCCATCCTCTCGACTTCCGACCTCGGTCTGTCGCCGGATCCCAAGAACCCGCTCAACGACGTGTCGACGATGAACAAGACCATGGAGTACATGGCATTCGGCATCCCGGTGGTGGCCTTCGACCTCGTCGAGACGCGGGTGTCGGCCGCCGACGCGGCGGTCTACGCGGAGCCCAACGGGGTGGAGGGCTTCGCCCGGGCCGTCGTGGACCTCCTCGACGACGAGACGCGCCGCGCCGAGATGGGGGTGCTGGCTCGGGCCCGCGTCGAGGACGAGCTGGCCTGGAGCCATTCGCGTCGGGCCTATGTCGGGGTCTATCGAGACCTCGTCGCCGATGGGTCGCGAGCCGACGACGCCGTTGTGGCCCGCGGGCCCGAGGCCTGAGGCCGGTGTGCGGCATCGCGGGCTGCTACCAGCAGCCCGACGGCGAGGCCCTGGCGAGGGTCATGAGCGACCGCATCGCTCACCGCGGCCCCGACGCCGAGGGGTTGTACCGGTTCGCGCCGGGTCAGCTCACGGTCGAGCTCGCCCATCGTCGCTTGTCGATCATCGACCTCAGTGCCGCCGCCGATCAGCCGTTCTCCAAGGACGGGCTCGTCCTCACCTATAACGGTGAGCTCTACAACTACCGGGAGCTGCGCGCCGAGCTGATGGCGGCCGGGGTGACGTTCATCACCGCGTCGGACACCGAGGTCGTGCTCGAGGCGTGGCGTCGCTGGGGCCCTGACGCGCTGCACGCGCTTTCGAGGCATGTTCGCCTTCGCCCTGTTCGACGAACGCAGTGCCCGCCTGGTGCTGGCGCGCGACCAGATGGGCATCAAGCCGCTGTACTACCTGCGCCGAGGAGCGGGGCTCGTGTTCGCCTCCGAGCTCAAGGCCGTCGTCGCCGCGGTGGGCAAGGAGCTCGAGGTCGACAGGGCGTCGATGGTGGCGTCCATCCTCTACTACTGGGTGCCCGACCAACGGTGCTCGATCAAGGGCGTGGAGAAGCTGCCCCCCGGGACCTGGGCCGAGGTCGCGGCCGCGGGGAGACGTGGTGGTCCAGCCCCTACTGGCGTCTCGCCGAGGTCGCCGCCGAGGCGGCGTCGTCGGGACCGGTCGCCCTCGGGCCCGTCGTCGAACAGTCGGTCGCCGCCCACCTCGTCGCCGACGTGCCGGTGTCGAGCTTCCTGAGCGGTGGCCTCGACTCGAGCATCGTCACGGTCCTGGCCAAACGGGACGAATCGCGACATCGACGCCTACACGATCAGGTTCCGGGCCGAGGACCAGCGTCTCGAGGCCATGCCCGACGATGCCGTGTACGCCCGCAAGGTGGCCACGCAGTTCGGGATCACGCTGCACGAGATCGAGATCGCCCCGCAGATCGTCGACCTCCTGCCCCGCATCGTCGACATCCTCGACGAGCCCATCGGCGATCCCGCCGCCATCAACACCCTGCTCATGTGCGAGGCGGCGCGCCGGGCGGGGGTGAAGGTCCTGCTGTCGGGCATGGGGGCCGACGAGCTCTTCGGTGGGTACCGCAAGCACCTGGCCTGTGTCATGGCGGGCCGGTACCAGCAGCTGCCCGGCCCCGTGACCGCCGCCGCCCGCCACACCGTCGGACGCCTGCCGGTGACCGCCGGGGGGCGCGGGCTGCGCTACGCCCGTTGGGCCAAGCGGTTCCTCACCTTCGCCGGCCCTCCCCGAGGAGGCCGCCTTCCGGCGCAGCTACACGCTCTATGACCGCGACGAGCTGGCCGGCCTCGTGAGCAGCGACTGCGAGGACGACGTCGACGCCATCGTCGAGGAGCACCGCCAGGTCTACGAGGACAACGCCATGCCCGATCACGTGAACCGAATGTGCCTGGCCGACGCGCGCCTGTTCCTCCCCGGGCTCAACCTGACCTACACCGACCGCGCCAGCATGGCGGCCTCCACCGAGGTCCGCGTCCCCTTCGTCGACCCCGAGGTCGTGCGGGCCGCTTTTTCGCTCCCGGGGTCGGCCAAAGTGCACGGGCGCAAGGGCAAGGTGGCCTTGAAGGAGGCGGCCGAGGCGTGGCTCCCTCAGGAGATCGTGCACCGGCCCAAGGCGTCGTTCAGCGCCCCCCTGCGGGCCTGGATGGCCCACGACCTGCGCGAGGTGGTGGATGACTGCTTGTCTCGGGCGAGATGGTGAACTCGGGGTTTCTCCGCCGCGACGCCGTGCGACGGCTCGTCGACGACGAGCGGACCGGTCGCGAGGACAGGTCCAAGCAGATCTGGCAGTTGCTCACCATGGAACTATGGCTTCGCAACGCCGAGGCCGCAGGGTGTACCGCGAGTTGAGCGGAGTGCGATGAAACAGGTTGCCCAGAACTACAAGTCCGGCGAGCTCACGGTGCTCGACGTGCCGGCGCCGGTGTGCCGCCCCAGGGGTGTCCTCGTGCGGTCGCTGTACTCGCTCATCTCGACCGGCACCGAGGTGATGAAGGTCCAGGAGGCCAAACTGTCGCTGGCCGGCAAGGCCCGGGCCCGGCCCGAGCAGGTCCGCCAGGTCCTCGACACCGTCGCCCAGCAGGGACCGGTCGCCACCTACAAGAAGGTCATGAACCGGCTCGACTCCTACACGCCGCTCGGCTACTCGCTGTGCGGCGTGGTCATCGACGTGGGAGCCGGCGCCGAGGAGTTCGCCGTGGGCCAGGTGGTGGCGTGTGCCGGCAACGAGCACGCCCTGCACGCCGAGGTCAACTGGGTCCCGGTCAACCTCTGTGTGGCCGTCCCCGAGGGTGTGGCCCCGCAAGAGGCGGCCTTCGCCACCGTGGGTGCCATCGCCATGCACGGGGTGCGGCGCGCCGAGGTGCAGCTGGGTGAGTACGGCCTGCGTGGTCGGGCTCGGTCTGGTGGGCCAGCTCGTGGTCCAGCTCCTGGTGGCGTCGGGTGCGGTCGTGGTGGGTCTCGACACCGTGGAGGAGCGGTGCCGGCTGGCGGAGCAATGCGGGGGCCCTCGCCTGTGACGCCCCCGACGCCGAGGGGCTCGACCGGATCGAGCGGGTGCTGCGCGGGGTCGCGGGTGGGGCGGGCGCAGACCACATCCTGCTGGCAGCCGGGGGGTCGTCCAACGGGCCTGTCGAGGCCGCGGCCCGCCTGGCCCGGGACCGGGCTCGAGTCGTCGACATCGGCAAGCTGCGATTGGACCTGCCCTGGAACGCCTATTACGACAAGGAGCTCGACGTCCGGTTCTCCCGGTCTTACGGTCCCGGGCGCTACGACGACCGCTACGAGCTCGAGGGCATCGACTACCCGGTGGGCTATGTCCGCTGGACCGAACGCCGCAATCTGGCGTGCTTCGTCGATCTCGTGGCCCGCGGCTCCCTCACCATCGGGTCCCTCGTGTCGGGCACCTTCCCCGTCGAGGACGCCGTGTCCGTCTACGACCGCCTGAGCTCGGGGTCGCTGCCCGGCGTGGGCTTCCTCTTCGAGTACCCCCATGGCACCGACGGCGCGCCGACGACGCCGCACCCATCCGACGACCGTGGCGCGTCGGTGGTCAGCGCGCCGCGGACCCCAGCACCGGCACCCCACCCCGACTCCCGGGCGCCAAGGTGCGACTGGGCTTCGTGGGCGCGGGCAACTATGCGTCGTCGATCGCTGCTCCCGCACCTCGCCGCCGACGAGGACATCGAGCTTCGTCACGTCGCCACCACCCGGTCTCTCACCGCCGTCAACGCCCAGCGTCGATTCGGGTTCACGACGATGAGCACCGACGCCGAGGCCGTCTTCGCCGACGAAACGGTCGACGCCGTCTTCGTCGTGACCCGTCATCACTCGCACGCCGATCTGACGTGTCGGGCCCTCGCCGCGGGCAAGGCGGTGTTCGTGGAGAAGCCCCTGGCGTTGTCGTCCGACGAGCTGGCCCGTGTGGTCGAGGTCGTGCGCGAAACGGGGAACGACCGCCTCACGGTGGGGTTCAATCGCCGCTTCGCGCCCCTGCTGGTCGATCTCCGCCAGCGCTTCGGCCCCCCCGGCGGTGGAGCGATGCTCCGGTACTCGGTCAACGCCGGCGAGCTCGGCGGACGGAGCTGGTACGCGGACGAGAAGCTCGAGGGCTCGCGCTTCACCGGCGAGGGCGGCCACTTCATCGACACGGTGAGCTGGTGGCTCGACGCCCGCCCCACCGAGGTGTCGGCCATGGCGGGGCGCGACCCGTCGGACCTCCAGGTCACCATCCGGTTCGACGACGCGTCGATCGCCACCATCTCGTACGTGACGGTGGGCAACGCCCGCTACCCGAAGGAGATCTTCGATGCCGCCTCGGGGGGCGCAGCGCCCGCTTGGACAATTTCCGGCAGACGTCGTTGTGGAGCGGGCGACGCCGGTCCGTGCGCCGGGCCCGCGGGGCGGTCGACAAGGGCCAGAGCCACCAGATCGGCGCCTTCCTGACGGCCGTGCGCACGGGGGGTCCCATGCCCATCGCCCTCGGCTCGCTGCTCGACACGACCAACGCCACCTTGGCGGTCACGCGCAGCGTCTCGAGCGGCCGACCCGAAACGTTGTGAACCTCGCCCGGCCGCAGTGGTACCTGCGGCGTCTGCGCGCCATGTCTGCGCAGGAGGTGGCCTGGCGTGCGCACGACAAAGCCCTGCACTGGGGATGGTCCCGACGCCAGGTGCGCCCCGGGGAGTCGTTCGCGACCGCGGCGCGTCGCGTGGGCCCGGGCTTTTCGAACGTGCTGCCGGCGGGGACGGCGCAGGCCATACCCGCTCCGGTCTCGCTCGCTCTGGTCGAGGCGGCCGATCGGTTGGTGCAGGGACGGGGGGAGATCCTGGGGGTGATGCGTTCCGACCTGGCCGCGCCGGACTGGTTCGCCGATCCCGTCACGGGCCGGCGGGCCCCGCAGGACCGTTACGCGTTCCGGATCGATCATCGCTCCGCCACCGAGACCGGGAACGTGAAGCAACTGTGGGAGCTGTCGCGCCTCCAGCACGTCACGGTGTTGGCGGGAGCCCGTTTCGTGACCGGCGACGACGCCTATGCCGAGGCCGCCGCCACCCAGCTCGAGTCGTGGTGGCGGGAGAACCCGTTTCTGTCCGGGGTCCACTGGACGAGCGGGATCGAGGTCGGGCTGCGGCTCATCACCTGGGTGTGGGCCCGGCGCCTGCTCGAGGGGTGGCCGGGGGCCGCCGTCCTGTTCGAGGACAACCCGGTGGCCGTGGCCCAGGTCTCGTGGCACCAGCAGTACCTCGCCGCGCTGCGCAGCCGGGGATCGTCGGCCAACAACCACGTGATCGCCGAAGCGGCGGGACAGGTGGTGGCCAGTTGCGCCTTTCCGTGGTTCGCGTCGAGCGCCCGCTGGCGCCGTCAGGCCACGGCGCTGCTCGAGGAGGAATTGGCGCGCAATACCTTCGGCACCGGCCTGAACCGGGAACAGGCCAGCGACTATCACGCCTTTGTCACCGAGCTCGGTCTGATCGCCGGCGCCGAGGCCGCCGCCGCCGGGCATCCCCTCAGTGCGCCCGCCTGGGAGAGGCTGGGCTCGATGGTCGACGCCGCCGCCGCCATCCTCGACGAGACGCGACGCGCCCCGCGCCAAGGTGACAGCGACGAGGGCCGGGCCGTCGTCCTCGACCCTCCCGACGCCAACCGCTGGGACACCGTGCTCGGCACGGGCGCTGCCCTCTTCGGGTCGCAACCGTGGTGGCCACCCCCGTCCGCCGGCGTCACGAGCACGGTGGTGGGAGCCCTCGTCGGCCGCCGACCTCTGGCCGCGCCGCGGCCGTCGCGGCGGCCGTCGCATTTTGCCGACGCCGGTCTCACCATCCTTCGCACCGCACCGGGGACCGAGCCCGAGATCTGGTGCCGGTGCGACGGGGGACCGCACGGGTTCCTGTCGATCGCCGGCCACGCCCACGCCGACGCCCTGTCGGTCGAGGTGAGGCTGGGCGGGGTGGACGTCCTCGCCGACCCGGGCACGTACTGCTACCACGGCGAACCGCAGTGGCGGCAGTACTTCCGCTCCACCCTGGGACACAACACCGTGGAAGTGGGGGGCCAGGACCAGTCCCAGTCCGGCGGGCCCTTCCTCTGGCTCCGCCACGCCCACGGTGCCGGCGTCCAGGTCTCGGACGGAGGGGCGGACGGTGCGGGGGGCGGTGCGCCGGCGCTGCGCCCGACACCTGGTCGGCCGAGCACCACGGCTACTCGGTGCTCGACCCCCCCGTCGTGCACCAACGCCGGGTGCATCTCGACGGGGAAGCGCGTCGCATCGAGATCATCGACCGCATCGCCACCACCGGCCGTCACCGGGTCCGGATGGCCTGGCACCTGGGGCCCACCGTCCAGGTCGATCTCGAGGGGGCGGTGGCCCGGCTCCGGTGGCCGGCCCCGGCCGGCGAGGCCGGGGCCACCCTGGCCTTGGCCGAGGGCTTGTCCTGGGTGGCCCACCGGGGGGAGTCCCACCCCGTGCTGGGCTGGTACTCCGACCGCTTCGGGGTGAAGGAGCCCGCCACGACGCTGGTGGGTGCCGGGCAATGCGAGCCGGGCGAGCTGGAGCTGCGCACCACGCTCGATTTCGGTCCCGGGCTCCCTCTCCGGTGACCGGCCCCCGGGCCCGCACTTCGGGGTCCGAGGGCCGAAATCAATCGGAGAATGTTGGGATTCCGACCCCCAGTTGGAATAGCAGGTCGTGGTAGCCTGACTACTGGCTGCGCGAACGGTGTGGGTACCCGCGCGAACGCTGCGGGCACCCGAAGTCGATGGTGCCAGCGCCAACAGGAACGGTCGCTGGTTCGGAGGAGATGGGGTGGAGGAGCAGGCACTCAACGCGCGGGAGTGGCTGAGCGCCCTCTTCCGCCACAAATTCATCATCCTGACCTTCGTCCTCGTGGGCGTCTGCGCCGGCGTCGGTTATGCCGTCGCCGTCCCCGGGCTCTACACGTCGAAGGCGCTCGTCCTGCTCCCGCCCTCGTCGCTCAACTCCAACGGCCAGCCCACGAGGGATATCGGCACCCAGGCGCAGATCGCCATGAGCCCCGGCATCGTCGACCAGGCCGGCGAACAACTGAGGCCGCCCCTGGGGTTCGCGGTGCTCCAGCATCGGATCGTGGTCACGGGCCTGACCAGTGACATCCTCCAGATCACGGCCAAGGGCGTCACCGGCCGCCAGGCTCAGCAGTTGGCCAACGGTGTCGCCACCGCCTTCGTCGCCTACACCACCCAGACGGCAGCCGCCATCCCGGGTGTCACCGCCGCACTGCGCAACGAGGCCGCCCAGATCCAACGCCAGATCTCCGACCTCCAGCAGGAGATCAACACCACGACGGCGACGATCCACAGCGACGGAGCCACGTCGACCAAGGCGCAGAGCCAGATCGCGCTCCTCTCGACGCTCGAGCAGCAGCAGCAGAGCGCAAACCTGCAACTCGACAGCGTGAACAGCCAGATCGCCCAGGCCAAGTTGAACGCGGCCGGCGGTGGGACCGGGACCGCCATTCTCGACAAGGCCGCATCCGGCACACCACCGTCGCATCTGCGTCCGGTCCTCTACGGCATCCTCGGGCTGTTGGCCGGCATCCTCGTCGGCGGACTGGGGGCGATGCGGGCCATCCGCGGCGATCGCAGGCTGCGCCGGCGCGACGACATGGCCGAGGTGGTGGGAGCGCCCGTCCTCGCCTCCCTGTCGTTGAGGCCCCTCGACCAGAGCGTGCAGTGGGTCGATCTGCTCGTGCGGTGGGAGCCGACCGTCGAAGACGGCTGGACCACGCGCAAGATGCTGCGTCGATCGGGCGACGCCGCGTCGGTGTCCGATGTCACCGTGGTGGCGCTCGCCTGGGACCAGGCCGCCCTGGCGGTGGCCCCCCATCTGGCCGCGAGTGCCGCCGCGCTCGGGATCCCCACCACGTTCGTGGAGGACAGCGAGCACGAGTCGAGCCTGAGCCTACGCAGGGCCACGGCGGTCCTCGCCTCGGAGGCAGGCCCGACGCGGGCCGGGCTCAAGGTGTTCAGCGCCGAACAGCCCCCGGCGTCACCCTCGACGGGCCTCGTCGTCAACGCGGTGGTCCTTGATCCGCGCGACCCGCTGTGGCCCCTCACGAGTCGTTCGACCACCACGTGGCTGGCGGTGTCATCGGGGTTCGCCACCGCCGCGGACCTGGCCCGGGTGTCGGTCGCGGCGGCAGACAGCACGCAGACCATCTCGGGCATCGTGGTCGTGAACGCGGACCACGCCGACCCCACCACGGGTCGCTTTCCCACCCCGACGGTCGAAGCCGGGCCTTTCGCGAACGGGCACGTCAACGGCAAGGTCCAAGGGGTCACGCGATGACGGTCGAACACTCGAATCCCCCCAGCGCGGCGACGCAAGAAGCGTCCGCAGAGGCGCCGGCATCGACGGAATTCGCGGGGCAATTCGTCAGTCTGCGCGTGCTGTTCGGGGCGGTGCGACGGAGCTACCGCATGTGGATGACGTTGATGGCTGTGGGGCTGGTGGCAGGCCTGGGGCTCGGCTACGTGAAGACGCCGGCCAATTCGGCGACGACCAAGCTCCTTCTCTCTCACGCCGGACAAGTCAGTTCCGCCGACGCCATGTCGACCGACGTGGCCCTGCTGCAGACCGAGGAGGTCGCGCAGCAGGTCATCAACCGACTGCACCTCCACCAATCGGTCCAGTCCTTCCTGTCCCAGTACACGGCGACGTCGCTCAGCACCCAGATCGCGGTGATCACGGTGTCGGCGCCGTCAGGCTCCGAGGCCGTGCACCGGGCCAATGCGCTCGCCAGCGTCTTCCTGACCTTCCGGGCCGAGCAGTACAACCGTCAGAACCAGGCGGCGGTGTCCGCCCTCGACACCCAGCAGCAGAGCCTCACCGCCGAGATCAACCAGCTGACGACCGAGATCGCCCAGGCCCCGTCGGGCTCGGCCTCCGCGGCGGGCACGGCCTCGCTGGCGACGCTGCAGTCGGAGCAGAACCAGGCCATCGCCCAACAAGCGCAGATCGAGCAGGACATCCAGAGCGACAACCTCAACACCACCACCGAGATCCAGGCCTCGAGCGTCCTCGCGCCGGCCGTGGTGAACCCCCACTCCCATGTGAGGAAGTTGCTCACCGACGCCCTCTTGGGCCTCCTCGTCGGCGGGGGGGTGGGCATCGTCGTCGTGGTGCTGTGGGCGGCGGTGACTGATCGGGTCCGCCGCCGTGAGGACTTCGTCGACGCCCTCGGAGCTCCCGTCGAGCTCAATCTGGCTCCGTTCCACCGTCCCCGCATCGACGCCGTGCGCCGGCTCCGGCGTCGCGTCGATCGACCCCGTGACGACACCGTGGTCCTCGCCCGCCATCTCCGGGCCAAGATGGGTGGCAGCCAGTCGAGCCTGGCCGTCGTCCCGATCGACAGCGTGGAGGCGGCGTCGCTGGCGGTGGCGTATTGCGCCCACGAGTTGACGCGCGAGGGGAGAGAGGTCCTCGTGGTCGACCTGAGCTCCGATGGTCTGTTGTCGAGGATCCTCGGGCTTCGGGGAGGTCCCCGCCCCGCGTCCCCCGACGACAACGGCAAGTCGGCCGTGCGCGTCTACGGGCCCAGCGCCGACGGCTGGTCCGAGGCAAGTGCTCCTCGGGGCGGCTTCGTGCTCGTCCTGGCCACGTTGGACCCCGTGCTCGGCGCCGAGCATCTCCTGCCCTGGGCGCACCAGGCGGTGGCGGTGGTGACCGCCGGGCGTTCTCGCCCCGACAAGGTGCGAGCCAACGCCGAGCTCTTGCGCGCCGCGGGGCTGCGGTTGGACTCCGCGGTCCTCGTCGGAGCCGATCCCGACGACTACAGCCTGGGCCGGCGGAGCTGGACGACCTGGCCGATGTCGGACCACCGTCTGCGCGACCTGTCCGCCGAGCCGGTGAAGTCCTGGCATCAGTCGTGAGCACCACCGATCTCGATCTGCACCTCAGTGCGGATCCGAGCGTGGACGGCTCGGTCCGTCGGCGCATCGCATGGATCTGGGCGCTGCTGTTCCTCAACGTCTTGTCGTACGCCAAACTGCCCATGGTCGTGCCGATCCCCTCGGTGTTGGGCAAGCTCATCACCCAGGGTGCGCTGTGGCTGGCCCTGCTCCTGGCCCTGATGGTGAACCGACGCGGGATGATCCGCCCCAACCTCTACCTGTTCCTGGGCACGGCACTGGGGATCATGTCGCTCATCGTGAGTCTCGAGTCCCTCCATCTCGGCACGGCGTACCGCGGCGTCCGGCTCATCGGGTTCCTCGCCACCTTGTGGCTCCTCACGCCGTGGTTCGGGCGCCGTGACCTCTTGCTCGTGCGCTGTCACCTGCGTTGCCTGATGGGGGTCCTGGGCCTGGCCGTGGTGGGCGCGATCATCGCTCCCTCCAAGGCGTTCACGGCCGGTCGCCTCGGGGGCGTGGTGTGGCCGATCCCGGCCACCCAGTTGGCGCACTACGCGGCGATCGCCACCGGCATCGGGGCGATCCTGTGGATGTCGGGGCTGCTCCGCCGCAATGTGGCCATCGGGCTGGTCGGCTTCGGAGTGCTTGTCGTCGTCCTCACCCACACCCGCACCGCCTTGCTGGCGTTGATCGTGGCCGTCCTCGTGGCCTCCGCCAGCCTCTTCTTCGCCCGCCGTCGGGTCAGAAAGACCCTCGTCATCGGCCTGGCCGTGGTGGTGATCGGTGGCGCCGCGGCCTTCCCGCTGGTGTCGCACTGGTTGCTCCGGGGCGAATCGACCACCCTGTTCACCCATTTGAGCGGCCGCACCGTGGTCTGGCACGACCTCGTGAACGCTCCCCGCACAAAGGTCCAGATGGCCTTCGGCACCGGGCTCTCCAATGACTCCTTCCAGGGCTTGTCCATCGACGACAGCTGGCTGGCGATCTACCAGAACCAAGGACTGGTCGGCGACGCCCTGGCGGGCCTGTTCCTGATCGGGCTCCTCTTCACGGCGTTGACGCGACCCCGGGGGGCCCCTCGTGCCCTCGCCCTGTTCCTGTTGACGTACTGCATCTTCGCCTCGTACACCGAGGTCGGACTGGGCGACGCGTCGACGTACCTCCTCGACCTCACCGTCGCCGCCTCGCTGCTCATGTACCCGGCAACCCGCCGAAAGCGCGTCCCCGCCCTGTCCCCGTGAGGATTCTGGTCGTCCACAACCGGTACCGCTCCGCCGCCCCGAGCGGCGAGAACCGGGTGGTGGACCAGGAGACCGACGCCCTCCGGGCCGCCGGCCACGACGTCGAGCACTTCGAACGGCTGAGCGACGACATCGTGCAGTGGTCGGCCCTCGAGCGGGCCCTGCTCCCGGTGAAGGTCGTGCACAACGGCGAGACCCGGCGATCGCTGGCCGCCACCATCCGCCGGGTCCGGCCCGATGTGGTGCACGTGCACAACACGTTTCCCATTGTGAGCCCGTCGGTGCTCCAAGCGTGCCGACAAGAGGGTGTCGCCAGTGTCGTCACCATCCACAACTACAAGCTGCTGTGCGCGTCGGGCGATCTCTTCCGCGACGGGAGCACCTGCCACGACTGCGTGGACCGGCGCGTGGCGATGCCCGCCTTGCGTCACGGGTGTTATCGAGCGTCTCGTGTGGCCACCGCGCCCGTCGTGATCGGTATGGCCCTCAACCGCCGGGCGTGGCGGAGCCTCGTGTCGGCCTACGTCTTCATCTCCGAGGCGCAGCGCCAGGTGTGCGGATCGCTCGACCTCCCCCCCGACCGGGTCTTCGTCAAGCACAACCTCGTGCCGTCGATCTCTCCGCCGCCCGACCTCGAGCCCGACCACCAGGTCGCCTACCTCGGCCGGCTGGACGACGCCAAAGGGATCCCGCTCCTCATGCCGCGCCTGGGACCGGTTCGGCACGGCGGGAGCACCCCAGGGACTGCGACTCGTGGTCGCCGGGGACGGGCCCCTGGCTCCGGCGGTGACGGCGTGGGCACGCACCCGGGGCGACGTCGATGTCGTCGGCATGCTGAGCCCCGCCGAGTGCCGCGCATTGTTGGCGCGGGCGCGCGCCGTGATCCTGCCTTCCCAGTGGGAGGAGACGTTCGGTCTGGTGGCCGTCGAGGCGATGGCGGCCGGCGTGGCGCCGGTGGCGTCGGACCACGGGTCGTTCCCCGAGCTCATCGCCGACGGTGAGGTCGGCGTGCTCTTCGCGGCCGGGGACCCGGCCGCGCTGGGCCGGGTGCTCGATGACGTCGATGCCCACCCCGACCGGTTCGCGGCACTCGGTGCCGCGGCTCGTCTCCGTTACCTCAGCCGGTTCGACCCCGCTCAGAACCTGGACCGGTTGCTCGAGATCTACCGTTTCGCCCACGACAACCCGGTGTAAGGGCGGGGCGTTCAGCTGTCGCGGGCGTCGAGCGCGGGACCGGCGCGCCCTGCACCCGAACCATCGGCACCCGAACCATCGGCACCCGAGCCATCGGCATGCGAGCCATCGGCATGCGAGCCATCGGCATGCGAAACGGTTCCGGCGTACCAGGTTCGCAGCACCCCGGAGATCCGATCGGAGCGGAGGTCGTCGTGGGGTTCCCCCCGCCCGGTGAGCTCCTCGAGGCGCGCGCCGAGGCGCTGGGGGAGCGTGGCTCCGGGCGTGACCGGGACGACATGGGCATTGCGGCCGGCCTGGATGGCAGGGCCACCAACGTCGAGACAGACGACGGGGCACCCCAACGAGCTGGCTTCGCCCACCGCCCAGGAGGCCGAGTCGTGGAAGCTCGGGAACAGCACGGCATCGGCACAGCGGAAGATGTCGAGCACCTCGGGGCGGGGCACGAGGCCGCGGAACTCGAGGCGGTCCTCGACACCGAGACGGATCGCGAGTGCCTCAGCTCGGGCCCGGTCCGGACCCTCACCCAGCACGACGAGCTTCCAACTGGGTGCGTAGCGAAGACTCTGGACGGCGAGCAGCAGCCCCTTCCACGGGATCAGCCGTCCGACGAACAGGGCCAGGCGCGGCCCGTGGTCGCCACGTCCTGTCGCTGTCGGCGCGCCTAGGGCCAGCTCCGTCTTGTCGAGGGCGATGTTGGACGCCATGACGATCGGAGTCGGACCGGCTTTCCATCGCGCTTGGACGTCGGGGTTGAGCGCGACCAGGAGCGTGGCGTGGCGGGCCAGACGGGCACCGCTGATGGCGCGCAGCGTGCCGTTCATGAAATCCCGGAAGAGCTCTCCGACCTTGCCGCGGATGGTCAGGTACCGGTACAGGCCGGGTCTGGTCCGGGTGGATCCGCCGATGGGGCCCCACACCCGCACCGGGGCGCGCGACGCCAACAGCGCCGACGGCAGCGAGTCCGTCGCCCAGGTGACGTGATGGACGACGTCGATGCGCTGGCGCGCTTCGTAGCGCCGCAGCACGCGTGCCGCCCGGGCCTGCCAGATGCAGTACTTCACCATCCCCAGCAGCTTTCCCCTGAGCACCGCGACGAGCCATTTGGGCACGTCGACGAATTCGGCGGTGATGGGAAGCTCGAGCTCGGCGATGGTGGACTCGATGCCCGGTCGGAACCGCGTCGAGTGGGTGATGAGGATCACATCGGCGAATTCGGCCGCCGCTCTGGTCCAGGTCCATCCGACGCCGGACTCCGAGCCCGCGCCGGGCCCGCACGAGTAGGCGAGGAGGATGGCGCGTGGTCGCGTCGGGCTGGCGGCAGCGCCGGTTGCCGGCGCGGTATCGGTGGGCACGACGGTGTCGCCGGTCACGAGGCCGACGCCTTGTCCAGCGGGGACGGGCCAGTGACCGCCCCGGCCGCCACCGGAACCGAGCCGCTTGCTTCGTGACCACGGCACGCGGCGCGCTGATAGAACATCAAAGCCGCTTGCCCGGCCGCGGTCGAGAACAGCACCGACGCCGCCGCGCCGGTCACGCCGTCGACCACAGCCAGCACGGCGACGGCGGGGATCGACACCGCCAGCGTGATGGCCTGGACGTTGAACAGCCACCGCGTGTGCTTGGTGGCCTTCAGGACCAGGATGGGGCCGAGTCCGAACGCGCTGATCACGAACGCCACCGCCATGAGCCGGGCGGCCGGCTCGAAATGGGCGAAGGCGGGCCCGTAGATCACCCGCAGCAGGGTCCCGCCCCAGAAGAGGACCACCACTCCGAAGACGCCCACGCTCAGGAGGCCGGCTCCCGAGATCCACCACGAGACGCGGCGTAGGCCCGCCCAACCTTTGTCGGCCAGGGCCCGGCTGGCCTCGGGAAGCCCGAAGCTGCCCCCAGCGTGGATCACTACTGACGAGGGGCCCGTCACGAGGGCCTGCGCCGATTTGAGCCCACCGAGCGCCGGTGCCCCCAGGATGGCGCCGGCCACGATCAGGTAGAGCTGGCCCGCACCCCAGTTCGTCACCGACGATCCTGCCAGCCACTTGCTCATGTGCCAGCGCTCTCGCAGCAGCGCGTAGCCGCCCTTGAGGCCCGGTCGGACCGAGAACTGGACCAGCCCGTACAGGCCGCCGGCGGTGGCGCCGATTCCCCAGGCCGAGACCACGGCGAACACCGAGTGGACATGAGTCACGTAGACGACCCCGAACGCGATCGCCTGCGCCACGGCGAAGACCACGTCATTGGCGAGCGCCTTCCCGGGCCTTCCCTGCATGAAGCCGATCCACCGCCAGTAGTCCTGGAGATCGAGCAAGACGAGCCACGGCGCGACCGCCAACATGCCCTGACCGAAGGTCGGCTGTCCCGAGACCAAGAGCACCACGCCCAAGAGCGCGAAGACGAAGGTCGCGCCGAGCCCCAGGAACACCTCGGCCCCGAACCCGTTCCTGAGCCGTTGCGCCGCCTCTTCGGCGCCGCGTCCTGGGTGATGGCCATCGGGTCGGTGATCAGGGACCGATGAAGGTTCGTCAGAAGGATCCAGCCCGCATAGGCCAACGCGAAGGCGCCGAGCCCGGCGGGGCCGGCGAGGCGGGCGACGGCCACACCCACCACGAAGTTGGTGCCCGATGCGAAGCACTGGTCGGTCATCGTCACCGAAGCCCGCCGGGCCGCCTCGGGGCTCATGCCCAGCCGGGCGCCGACGGCGGCGAGACGCGACGGGCCGGCCCCCGACCCCGACCCGGTGACGGGGCTCATGACGTCAGCTCCCCGGTCACTTCGTCGCGGGGACCGGAGGTGCCGGACATGAGGAACTGCTCCATGACGGGGCCCACCACACCGGAATCGAACGTCAGATCGAAGCGAATCCGTGCCGCCTTGGCCATGTCGGCCCGAAGGCCCTCGTCTTCCATGAGGCTGATCAGCAGGCGGGCCGCGGCCTCGGGGTCGTCGAGGCTCCACAGGAGTCCTTCGATCCCCGGTTCGACAATTCCATCATGCCCTTGGTGGGCGTGGCCACGACCGGGAGCCCCGCCGCCATCGCCTCGATGATGGCGATGCAGAGGCTCTCGCGGCTCGAGGCGTGCACGTAGAGGCGATGACGTGGCAACAAGGTGCGGACGTCGTCGCGATGGCCCAAGAACCTCACCTGGTCGTGGACGTTCAGCGACCGGGCCCGGGTTTCGAGGAAGCGTGCCATGGGGCCCTCACCCATCACGTCGAGGGTGTAGCGCCGCCCGAGTCGGTTGGCGTGGGCCAGGATCTCGAGCAAGAACCAGTGGTTCTTGATCTTGAGCAGTCCGCCGATGGTGACGAGGTCGGCCATCAAATCGGTCCCGGTGGAGACGTCCGCGCCGATCCGACGGCTGGCGATGAAGTTGGGGACCACCATGGCGGGCACGTCGGCTGCGGCCGGGAAGGTGTGCTCGAGCTCGATCTTGGCCGACTCCGACACGTAGAGGAGCCCGTCGACCATGGGGATGACCTGGCGTTCGGTCTTCTGGATGGCGCGGTACACGATCCCGCCCCGACGGATCTTCCCGGCGTCGACCCACTCCTCGGCCTGCGAGCCGGTGAAGTGCACCGCCATGACGACGCGCTGCGACGCATCGCGCCGAGCCTCGAGCGCAGCCCGCGCCGACAAGGGGCACTGGGCGTAGATCACGGCGTCGCTCACCGCGGGGAGCCCGTGGCGCAGGGCCCTCCGGAGGAAGCGGAAGTGCCAGAACCGGTACCACGCCACGCCGGCGGCCCGATTGAGGTGGTCGAGGAGCAGGCGGGGACCGAAGGCAGGCACCGAGAGCGGGCCCCCCCACGACATCGGGGTCACCACCCGGGGCGGGTTGCCCTCGGAGGTGAAATAGGCCTTGACCTCACGGATGTGGGTCTGGACCCCGGTCGCCCCCTCCTCACGAAGGAGGGTGGCGATCACGACCGGCCGCAATCGCCGACGCGCACCGTTTCCCACGAAACCCTCCGCCTCCACTGCTCCCAGTGGTCAGTTCAATCCCGTCAGAGTTCCACCTGGGGGGCGAGGAAGCCGGGTGGCCCCGAAACCCGGAAACCGGTGGCTCCGCAGGTCAACGGTAGCATTTCAAGTGATCAAGTGACCACTCTACGGGGGCAAAATGAGGCCCAGGTCCCACGGGACGGGGTGACCCGGGAGCCCGGAACAGCCCCCCGGTCAGCCCCCGCCGATGGTGCTGGTGACGTCCTGGTGATAGGGCGCCGCCTGCCACTGGGCGAAGGTCAGGCTGTCGGACTGGTTCTGTTCGGGGGCTTCGAAGCTCCACGGCCCGATGTAGGCGTTGGCGGCGAAGACGTTGTGCTGGCCGAAGGCGATGGCCTGTTCGATGACGGTGCCGGCATAGGGAGCGCCCCCGTACTGGGCGAAGGTGCCCGAGTACCCGCACTGGCTGCCGGTGTTGTTGGCGGGCGTTCCCGCCGCACAACCCGGGATCAGGGCGGGCGTCAGGGTGAAGAGGTTGTCGGTCACCGAGACGTTCTGGGTCCGCCACCGGCAGTCCCAGTAGAGCGGGGAGGTGCTCGACGGCGATGCGCAGGTGTTGGTGGTGACCGCGGCGCAGTCCGATGTGATGCCGCACAGCTGCCCATTGTCGGTCAGGTTGGCCACGGCAGGGTCGCCCAGCGTGCAGTTGCTGCTCCCCCCGTCGCTCGAGCCGCAGTAGCGGTTGGAGTCTTCCCACTCCACCACGCCACCCCAGTTGTTGGTCAAGACGTTGTCGGAGATGGTCAACGTCGAGAACCGACCGCCATCGACTCGACTGTCACCGCCGCTGTTGGAGATGTAGATGGCGCCCTCAGGGAAGTCGGCGCTCGTCGGGCCCTCGCCCCAGCCGTTGTCGACCAGGGTGTTGTCCTGGATCAAGGCGTTGTAGCTGATCTCGTAGAAGATGCCGTGGCTGTAATTGTTGGCGATGTAGTTGCCGGTGATGGTGATGCCAGCGTTGTCGGTGTCACCCCACAGCCCACTGGCCGCGTTGTTGTGGATGTAGTTGTCGGTGAAGGACGAATTGGTCGTGTAGAAGAACTTCCCGCCCCCGTCGCAGCCACAGGAGTTGTTCTGGCTCCATGAACCGTTGGCACTGACCTCGTTGTGGTCCACGGTGGCGCCCGTCACGCCGTTGGGCGCCCAGGCATTGAAGCCCAGCTGGGCATTGTTGGTCAGGCAGTTGTAGCTCAGCACCTCGCCCGGTCCCACCATGACCGCAGCGCCACCGTTGTTCTCGATGGTGTTGTTGGTGATCGTCCAGTTCGAGCCCGAGTCGTGGTTGACCACCGCCTCGTTGGTGGCGGTGGCGAAGTTCTCGATGGTCAGGTACTCGATGGTCACCCCGGTGGCGTGCTGGGTGAACAGCGACCCGTTGACGTGCTGGCCGTCGATGACCGCCCCGGGGGCTCCGATATAGGTGGCGTTGTTCGCCGGGATGATCTGCGAGCCCGCACTCGATCCGATGGTGTGCACACCGGGAGCGAACCAGTAGGTGTTGCTCTGGTCGAGGTTCATGCCGCTGTCATCGCCGGCCGGCACCACGACCGCACCCGACGGCGGCAACAGCGGCCCGGTCAGCACGGTGGCGTTATTGCAGATGAGTGCCGGGGCGACCGTGGGTGCGCCGGTGCTCGAACCCGAGCCCGCACCCGAACCCGCACCGGAGCCGGAGTCCGGAGCCCGGATCGGAATCCCGATCCGGAGCGAGAGCCTGACCGGGATCCCGAACCGGATCCAGTCCCCTGCGGCGTTCCGGACCGTGAGTTCGATGGCCCAGAAGTTGTGGTGATCGACGTAGGGGCAGCCGTGCCTGTGGTGGCGGTGGAGGCGCTGGTCCCCCGGGGCGGCGAATCCCGTGCCGGAGCAAGGAGCGTGGCCTGCTCGGGGCCCCGACCCGCCTTCGGGCCGTTCGCAACCGCTGAAGACCGGGGCAGCGTGACCGCAGCGGAGAAGGCGGTACAAACCGCGAGCGGCGAGCAACAATATCCGTGGGTATTCGTGCAGTATCCGCACGGAGCTCCGATCGACTACGGAGAGTCCCGATACCTGGCGCTCTACGTGGTCATTGTCGGCACCCCCGGCAAATTCTTGACAGGAGATCGCGCGAACAGACGGGCGGGGAATCTCGATCGGATGTGGCCCGCCTCATACGGGCCACATCCCGGCTCAGGTAGGGCGATCGAGCGAAAACGAGGCCTCGGTCACCCGACCCTGCCGCCACAGGCGGTCAGTGGGTGGCGCTGATCGTGCGGCCGGCGCCCCAGTAGGAAGGAGCGGCCCGCCACGGTGCCACTGATTAGTAGTAATGATCCACCTGCGACGTTGGGAGCCATCGCAGCCCGGCAGCAGGACTGTCGCGGCGCTGGGCACTGCCATTGTCGGCTTCTAGTGTAGTGCGTCATTAGTTCCTTGACACTGTGGGTTGTGACAGCCAAGATGGGGCATGACGCTGTGTACTGGGTGCGTGCAGATCCACGACGAGGACCGGCTGACGCTCGAGCAGTGGACGCGCTCCACGTCGGTGCGGGCCGGGCTGGTCACCAGGGCCAAGATCGTGTTGTGGGCAGGGGCCGGTGAGGGAACATCTGCCATCGCGCGCCGGCTCGGTGTATCGCGACCGACGGTGATCCAGTGGCGGGATCGGTATCAGACAGACGGTCTCGACGGGCTTCTTGATTCTGCGCGTTCGGGCCGGCCCAAGACCGTCGACGACGCCCGAATCATCGCCCGCACGCTGAAGCCTCCCCCCAAACGCCTGGGGGTCACGCACTGGTCGACCCGGCTGCTAGCCGCAGAGATCGGTGTGGCCGACGCCACCGTGGCGAGGGCCTGGCGCCGCTACGGGGTGAAGCCCTGGCGTCGAGAGACGTTCAAGTTCTCCACCGATCCCGAGCTCGAAGCCAAGGTGCACGATGTCGTCGGCCTCTACTTGGATCCCCCGGAGAAGGCGATCGTGCTGTGCGTGGATGAGAAAAGCCAGATCCAGGCCCTCGATCGCACCGCCCCCATCCTCCCGCTGCGACCGGGACTCCCCGAGAAAGCAACCCACGACTACGTGCGCCACGGCACCACCACCTTGTTCGCCGCACTCGAGGTGGCTACCGGGAAGGTCATCGACGGCTGCTACGACCGGCATCGTCATGAAGAGTTCCTACATTTCTTGAAGAAGGTGGCACGGAGCTATCCCCGTCGTGAGCTGCACGTCGTGGTGGACAACTACCGCACGCACAAGCATCCCGAGGTCCAGGCGTGGCTGAAGAAGAACCCCCGGATCACGCTGCACTTCACGCCGACCTCGGGGTCGTGGCTCAATCTCGTCGAGGTGTTCTTCTCGATCATCACCCGACAAGCCATCCGGCGAGGCACCTTCAGAAGCGTCAAAGACCTCGTGGGCGCCATCAGCCGGTTTATCGAGGGCTGGAACGAACGGTGCGCACCCTTTGTCTGGACCAAAACCGCCGACCAGATCCTGCCGCACGCCATCCGTCAAGGAACTTCAGACGCGCGACACTAGAAACCCACAAGGTCAGACAGCAGGACCTTGATCTGCGACTTGGTTCAAGCGTGTTCATTCGGCGCTGTTCGAGAGTTTGGTGGTCCGTGTTGATCGAGCACGGCACTATCGAGCGGTGACGCCGCAGGCGGGTCAGCCCCCGCCGATGGTGCTGGTGACGTCCTGGTGATAGGGCGCCGCCTGCCACTGGGCGAAGGTCAGGCTGTCGGACTGGTTCTGTTCGGGGGCTTCGAAGCTCCACGGCCCTATGTAGGCGTTGGCGGCGAAGACGTTGTGCTGGCCGAAGGCGATGGCCTGTTCGATGACGGTGCCGGCATAGGGAGCACCCCCGAATTGGGCGAAGGTGCCCGAGTACCCGCACTGGCTGCCCGTGCTGTTGGCGGGCGTTCCCGCCGCACAACCCGGGATCAGGGCAGGCGTCAGGGTGAAGAGGTTGTCGGTCACCGAGACGTTCTGGGTCCGCCACCGGCAGTCCCAGTAGAGCGGGGAGGTGCTCGACGGCGATGCGCAGGTGTTGGTGGTGACCGCGGCGCAGTCCGATGTGATGCCGCACAGCTGCCCATTGTCGGTCAGGTTGGCCACGGCAGGGTCGCCCAGCGTGCAGTTGCTGCTCCCCCCGTCGCTCGAGCCGCAGTAGCGGTTGGAGTCTTCCCACTCCACCACGCCACCCCAGTTGTTGGTCAAGACGTTGTCGGAGATGGTCAACGTCGAGAACCGACCGCCATCGACTCGACTGTCACCGCCGCTGTTGGAGATGTAGATGGCGCCCTCGGGGAAGTCGGCGCTCGTCGGGCCCTCGCCCCAGCCGTTGTCGACCAGGGTGTTGTCCTGGATCAAGGCGTTGTAGCTGATCTCGTAGAAGATGCCGTGGCTGTAATTGTTGGCGATGTAGTTGCCGGTGATGGTGATGCCAGCGTTGTCGGTGTCACCCCACAGCCCACTGGCCGCGTTGTTGTGGATGTAGTTGTCGGTGAAGGACGAATTGGTCGTGTAGAAGAACTTCCCGCCCCCGTCGCAGCCACAGGAGTTGTTCTGGCTCCATGAACCGTTGGCACTGACCTCGTTGTGGTCCACGGTGGCGCCCGTCACGCCGTTGGGCGCCCAGGCATTGAAGCCCAGCTGGGCATTGTTGGTCAGGCAGTTGTAGCTCAGCACCTCGCCCGGTCCCACCATGACCGCAGCGCCACCGTTGTTCTCGATGGTGTTGTTGGTGATCGTCCAGTTCGAGCCCGAGTCGTGGTTGACCACCGCCTCGTTGGTGGCGGTGGCGAAGTTCTCGATCGTCAGGTACTCGATGGTCACCCCGGTGGCGTGCTGGGCGAACAGCGACCCGTTGACGTGCTGGCCGTCGATGACCGCCCCGGGGGCTCCGATATAGGTGGCGTTGTTCGCCGGGATGATCTGCGAGCCCGCACTCGATCCGATGGTGTGCACACCGGGAGCGAACCAGTAGGTGTTGCTCTGGTCGAGGTTCATGCCGCTGTCATCGCCGGCCGGCACCACGACCGCACCCGACGGCGGCAACAGCGGCCCGGTCAGCACGGTGGCGTTATTGCAGATGAGTGCCGGGGCGACCGTGGGTGCGCCGGTGACCCGGGAGGCGGAGGCGGCGGCGTCGGGGTGGTGGGTGGTGTCGTCGTGGTCGTCGTGGGTGCGGTGGTGGTGGTCGTCGTCGGTGCCGTGGTGGTCGTCGGTGCCGTGGAGGTCGGGGGGGTCACGGGGGGGCTCGAGGGGCTGGCCGGGCGCAGGGCCAGGGTGGCGCCGACGGGGGCCGCGCCGGACTGCGGGACGCTCCATGGAGCGTCGGCCGTGGTCCCGGCCGTCGGGGCCGGTTCGAGGGCGGCCGCCACCTGGGAGTTGCCCCCGTCGTTGACCGTGGCCGCCAGCGTGGATCCCGGGGGCGCACTGGGCACGATCTGCCACCCCTGGCTCCCCTCGCCGAGGACGAGCACCACGCCGGCTGAATCGGTGGTCACGCTGGGGGAGATCGAGCCCGGGTCGCTGGCCGACGCGTCGACGGGATTGGCCGGGTCGACGCCTGAGAAGGCCATGGTCACCATCGACACCTGGGTGCCGGGGTTCACGCTTGCGGTCGGGGCGGCTTCATGGGGCCCGGCCACCGTGGTGCAGACCGACAACACGGCCCCGCTGCCGTTGGCGATATCGAACCACTGGTTCCAACCGGGAGCACAGCTGATCGAAGCAAAGGAGAACGTCTCCACATAGCTGACGAGGAAGTCGCCGGCCACGACGCCGTCGGGGAGGGCCGTGGTGGGGGAGAAGCTGCTGCCCGATGAGAACGTCGTCGCCTGTCCGACCTGGGTCACCGGCTGGCCCGACACACACGACAGGGTGACGGTCGTGGGCGTGACCGCCGCGGCCTGCAGCGACGTGCCGGCGCAGCCGAATGTCAGCGTGGTGTCGACCACCATCGTCTCGGTCCCACTCGACGCGGTCCCCGGGGACGACGACACCGACGAGCCGGTCGCCGGTCGCAACGCCACGGTGCCGGCCGCCGAGGATGCCAGGATGGGCCAGAAGGCGCCGTCGCTCGGCCCCGATCCGGGATCCGGCTTGGTGGCGATGGCGACCTGCGAGTTGCCAGAGTCGTTGACGGTCGCGCCGAGCATGGTGCCATTGGGCGCCGGGGGTGTCGTGTTCCATCCTTCGGATCCCTCCCCGAAGACGAGCATGGCACCGGGGGTATCGGTGGTGACGCCCGGCGACAGCAATCCGATCTGGTCTGCCGACGCGTCGACCGGATTGGTGGGGTCGACGCCGGAGAAGGCCATGGTCACCATCGACACCTGGGTCGCCGGGTTCACCGCCACGCTGGGCGCGGCTTCGTTGGCTCCTGCCACCGTGACGCAGGCGGCCAATCGCATCCCGTAGGTGTTGTCGATGTCGAAGACCTGGGTCCAGCCGATGGAACAGGTGATCGACGAGAAGGAGTAGGTCTCGATGTAGCTCACAAGCACGTCTCCGCTCGTCACGCCGTCGGGGGCCGACGTCGTAGGGGTACTGCTGCTCCCCGACGCGAAGCTGGTCGCCGCGCCCACCTGTTGGATGGCCTCAGGGGCATTGTCGGTGCACGACAGCGCGAACGTCGGTGGCCGACAACTGGTTCGAAGTCAGGCTCGTTCCGGCGCAGCCCACGGTCAGACTCGACCCCGAGGCCAAGGTTTGCGCGGCGGCTCCCGCCGACGGCCGGGGCGCGGCGATGGCAATGCCAGCGAGCACGGCGCATACGACGAGGACCGCCGCCGCCGGTGTCCGGCGGTGGTCGCGGACCTTCCGCATCGTCAGATACCCCAGGCGGCTCCGGCTCGTCTTGACGTGGCGGCCGGGGCGGCGCGTACGTGCGCCGTATTCCGGGAGTGTTGACCAACGGGACGCCACCACGGTCTCGAGAGCACCCATCACAATGTAGGAGGGGTCGATGCCCAACCACAATTGTATTCGCATCGTTTTGGTGACGATTTGGACATCTTCACGTTACGGTTCCCAAAACTCGCATCCGCAAGCGTGCACCCGAGGTACATGGGGCGATTGTGGTTTCTGGGAGGTGCTGAGGAAATTGACTGCGATTCTTGATAAATTTGATTATCGAGTCCAGTGAGGCACACAAAATGCCTATTGCCCCAACATTCATCGCAAGTCGTGCCCGGCGCTTGGGCTCTGTGCAGTGGAACCGGGAGAAGTGGGGCAATCCCGAAGAGTGGGAGCGCCACGGCAACAATTGGGCATTCCACGCCGATGCTTGCGGCCAGTCCTACGAGGGGTGGAAAAGCAGTCTCGTCCAGCAATTCCTGGACCCGTTCCTGGGCCCGGAGATCGACATCCTCGAGATCGGCCCCGGACACGGCCGATGGACCGAGTACATGATGGGTCGTGCCCGGTCGGTGACGCTGGTCGATCTGAACGCCACGTGCATCGACATCTGTCGAGACCGGTTCGGCCGCCGCAACGACGTGTCGTTCATCGTCAACGACGGGCGCTCGCTTCCCGTGCCGGAGTCGTCGGTCGACGTGATCTGGTCCTTCGGGAGCTTCGTCCACTTCGAACAGCGCGACACCGACGCCTATCTGGGCGAGTTCCGGCGGGTACTGCGCCCCGGGGGTCGCTTCGTCGTGCACCACGCCGGATGGCCGGAGTGGAGTCTCCGACTCGTTCCGATCACCGCCCTTGCCGGCCGGCCGGGACGGGTGCTCCAACACCGCTTGGCTCAGGGGCGCTGGCGCCCCGGCGGCGATCGCATGGCGATGTCACCCAAGCTCTTCGCCTCGCGAGCCGCGGCGCGGGGCCTGCGCGTCGACGAGCAGATGCGGACCTGGGGCCCGGAACATGAATTCGGATTGGCGTTCCACGACATGATCAGCATCGGCTCTCGCCCACCTTCTGCGGTCGCCACCGACGCATCCCGCAACGCCGCGGGCAACGGCAGATCCTGAGTGTCCGGTCGCATGACGACGACGGTGCCATCCGGGCACCCTGGCGATGGCCGGGTCCCATCGTGGCGAAGAAACTCAGACGATTCCCAGAAAGGTCGGGGAACGCCCGTCGCCACGCCCGGCACCTGCCGCGGTCGGGTCGTGACATTCGACCGGAGATACTCCCTACGGGCATCCACGGCGTTTTGCTCACAATTTGTTTCACAATTTGTCGGATTCCACGCGAAACGTGGCAGAAGCCCTTCGTCCAACTTGCCGACCACCGCTAACATTGGGAGTGGGATTCCCTCCCTCACGATGGGCGACCAGGACGCGACGGTGTGGTCTTGGACGGCAAGAGAGGCTCTGGTTTTGGTGGGTGACGGTCGAGGGATGACGGGCTCAGCGCACCGGCCGCGCCCGACCTCCCGGGTCGTCGGTGGTCGATCGTCTCGGGGTCGGCGATGAACCAGTCCGAGTTCGACCTCGCCGTCGACGGTGTCGTCGGCATCGAGCCTCCTGAGGATCGTCGACCAGCACCGGGGCCATCCTCTTGGGGCGTGGTGCGAGGCCGGATCATCGACGTGGCCCACCTGTCGCCCTCGGACGAAGAGGCATGGCGCGATCGGCGCAACGGGCCGTCGAGCCCAATCCGTTCTACGAGCCCGACTGTCTCATTCCCGCCGCCCGCCATCAGTCTTTCGGTGCCGAGATCCAGCTCGTCGTGGCCGAGGATGGGGGCCGCTTCTATGGGGTACTCCCGATCCGCCACGTGTCGCGATGGCAAAAATTGCGGTATCCCATCGTGACCACCCAGGTGCGTCGCATGATCTACCAGGGCACGCCGCTCATCGACGCCGAACGGGGGATCGAGGCGGCCAAGGCTCTCCTCGAGGCATTGGTGCAAGAGCGCGGGGCCGGCAAGTCGCGGTGCTGGCGCTGCAGGAACTCACCGACGGTGTGGTGGCCGAGATCTTCCGGGACGCGGCCTCGGCGATGGACCTTCCCCTCTTCGTGTTCGAGTCCTTCGAACGTGGCTTGCTGCGGCGCGTGAACCCTCCGGGTATTCACGTGCGCACAGCCCCAGGACGTTTCGCAACCTTCGCCGCAAGCAGCGCAATCTGGGAAAGGTGCTGGGGGGGAGGTCGAGGTCGTCGATCGCGGCAACGACCCCGAGGCCATCGACGACTACGTCAGACTCGAGGCGGCCGGGTACAAGGCCGACGCCGGGGTGGCCATGGTGACCGTGCCGGGGAGCCCGAGTTCTTCCGAGAGATGTGCGAACGCTTCTCAGCCGCAGGACGGCTGCATCTCCCCTCCCTCAGTGACGGCAACAAGACGGTCGCCATGATCGCCTGGATCCGGGGGGGTGACAGTCTCTTCCAGTTCAAATGGAGCTATGACGAGGATTTCGCCCGATTCTCGCCCGGGCTGATCCTGCACACCGAGGTCATGCGCCACTTCCAAGACGAGACCGACGCCGCCCTCCTCGACTCGTGCACGTGGGCGGGGAACGAGATGATCAGCCGGTTGTACCCCGATCGGCGCCGCATCGCCTCCTACTTCATCATTCTGGGGCGCAGTTGGCGTGACCAGGTGGTGATCAGATCGTTCCTGAGGCTTCGCCCCGTCCACCGCAAGCTCTACGAGATGACGCGGCGCGACGACGGGTACCGGGGGCGGCGAGCCCCGGGTGAAACCAGCTCTACGCCCAGGGCCCCCGATCCTTTGCCGCGCCCGTAGGGCGGGTTCTCTGATCAAGTGCTTCGTTGCGACCGACCGCTTCGATGAATCGCTCAGAGCCCCAGCGCTTGGTACACGCGATCGGGGGAGGCGCGTAGACCGATTTCCCATTCTTAGGCGGATCCTTACTCGATGGCAGCGGGCAAGTCCGCCATCGAGTGAGCCTCGACGTCGAACAGCGTCTGGGGCGGTGATGATCCAAGGGCTCCGCCTGACCTTGTTGCTGGGTCGGTAGCAGCGTCGAGGATGGCCATGGGCTTCGGCACAAGGTGCAAGCTGACCGCAGAGGCCGGTGCGAGAATCCCCGCTGGTTACGTTCGAACTCACGTCGGGTTCCATCGTGTTCAACTACGGGCGAGCAGCTTGTATGTTCGGCGTCGCTCAGCCCTGGTCGTGCTTCGAACGGAGCCCGAGTTCAGACACCGTGGGCGGTGCCACTCCGGCCCCTGTTCCGCCGTGGTCCACTTCATAGGGCGGGCGGTACGGGGTGTTTCCCCGGACCTTCTGCGTCGCGGCCGGGATCGCGCCAGGCATTCAACCTTGCGTCCAGAAGGAACAGCCTGAATGCAGGTGAGGGCAAAGTGACGATTGTTGTTTCCACGGATCGTCAAGTCACCGATGCACGTGGGGCTAATTCATCTGTCCATTCACGATGGGCTGTTCACGTAAGGCTTTACTGAGACTCTGAGTGGGCATAGGGTCCTGGTTCTGGTGGTGGGCCGAATGAGAGGTAGCTGTGATAATTTCCGATCCAGCGGCAGGCTGAGTCCGGCACGCCGCTTAACCGCCTGCCTATATGTCGCGGGCGGCAGGACCCAACCTCACCGGAGCCTCCTCCGATCGCCGCCTTTTCGTCTCGGCTGCGCTACCGCGCCGGAACCTAGTGTCACTCAGGTCCCTGACCCGTCCAGGTGTCGGGGTGGACCTTGACCTCGGTCCGTATGTCGGCGTCTGGAGGTGCGGCAAGATCACGCCGACACTCGTCACAGAGTCGGCCGTAGTCGTGCCCTATAGTGAGGTGTCGCTGATCGGCACGAGTAACACGAGAAACCGGTCGGCGCCAGCCGCACCGGTGGCAGATGCCCCAGCGCACCTTCAAGCGCACGTTCGAATTTGTGGGAGCACCAACATATCGACGGCTGGGGATGACCTTCACTGCATCCCTATCGGCAGAGGTGGCCGACAACTCAAGCGGGTCTTGTGCTGTGTTGCCGACCACCCAGGCGGGTAGAAAACATGTCCTTCGACGTGTCGCTCAGGCCATCCAAAGGCGGTCCGGAGACGGAGTCCAGTCACCCCACGGTTTCCGTAGTGATCCCGGCGATCAATGAAGCGGAGAACCTTCCACACGTCTTCGCTGACCTCCCTCCAGATCTCCACCAGGTGATCCTGGTGGATGGCCGTCGACGGACGACACAGTGGCAATCGCTCGCGGTCTCCGACATGACATCGACATCGTCCACCAGACACGAAAGGGCAAGGGCAACGCCCTGGCCTGCGGCTTCCGGCTGCCACGGGCGACATCATCGTAATGCTCGACGCCGACGGTTCGGCCGACCCCGCCGAGATCCCCCGGTTCGTCGCCGCCCTGTTGCCGGCGCCGACTTTGCCAAGGGCACTCGTTTCTGCCACGGGCGGCGGAAGCGCCGACATCAGCCGCCTGCGCGAGCTCGGGCAACGACTGCTGACCGAGATGGTCAATGTCATCTCGGAACCGACTACAGCGACCTCTGCTACGGCTACAACGCCTTCTGGCGCGACTGCCTCGAATTCCTGGACCTCGATACCTCGGAGTTGAGGGCATCGAGGACGCCACCATGCAGTGGGGTGACGGCTTCGAGGTGGAGACCCTGATCAACGTCCGGATCGCCAAGGCAGGACTTGAGGTAGTGGAGGTCCCTAGCTTCGAGCGGGACCGTGTGTACGGGACCAGCAATCTCAACGCCGTCTCCGACGGGCTTCGAGTGCTGCGAATCATCCGAACCGAGCGCCAACGATGGCGGAGGCGCTCTCCGGCGCCGACCCCCGACGTTTGTGGCACGGCGCCTGCTCGAACAAAGAAGAGCCTCCCGTGACCACATATGTGCGTACCGGCTTGCGCCAGATCGATGCTGGCGGACACCTCTTCGTCCTCGCCGAGATCGGAATTCACGACAGCAGCGGTCCGTTGACGGTGACCCATCTCTAGAGGTGGCCAAGCATGGCGAATGTGACGCCGTGAAGTGCAAGAGCTCACATCGGCGATTTGCAGTGCCCACCGAGCTCCGGAGGAGACGCGCGAGACGCCCTGGGGGATGATGCAGTACCTTGACCGCAACGACAAATCGAATTGGGACAACGAATACCGGGCCATCGACTGTCTGCGCCGAGAACTGGATAAGGAGTGGTTCGCCTCTTCCTGGATGGTCCCATCGGCCGTGTTCTTCGCGCGATTCGAACCGATCGAATAGATCGCCTCGATCCCGGTGACGCTGTGACCACGGCCCTCATTATCGGTTCTGGACCGGCGGCAGCAGGTGCTGCTCTTGCGCTGAGCCGTCGTGAGGATCTCAAGATCACCGTCATCGACATTGGGCTTCGGCTCGAAACCGAGCGCCAGCAGGCACGTCGACCTTCTTGCCTCCTCCGATGCTTGCCGTGTGGGACGCTCCTTTGGTCGAAAGCATCTCGGAACAACCGGTCGATTCAAAGACGCGTGGCGTCCCGGGAAACGCGTATACGGATCGGACTATCCCTTCCGGAACGTCGGACAACTTGACGGACTTGACCGCAGCGGAGAATGCGACCAGCTCGGTCATTTCGGCAGCGTACGGCGGCTTCAGTAATGTTTGGGGCTCCCAGTTGATGCCGTTCACAGCATCGACATTCGAGAGTTGGCCTGTCACCGCTGCGGACATCCGGCCTCACTACGAGGCGGTGCTCGATGAAATTCCGTTTGCCGGCGAGGAGGATGATCTTGCAGGCATCTTCCCACTGATGCGTCAACCTGCTCGACTTCCTCAACTATCTCCCAGAAGTCGGGTGGTACTGGACGCCTATGGCCGGCACCGTTCGGTGCTGAACGATCGCGGAATCACCATCGGAAAGGCCCGCTTGGCATTCGACGCGGGAAATTGCGTTTGATGTCGCATGTGTATGACTGGTTGTCCGTATGGACTGATCTATTCGGCCGCTCAGACGTTCGACGCACTACGTCGCTCTAACCGAGTCTCATACCATAGCGGCCTTATGGTTCTCAAAGTCGCAGAAGAGGCTAACAGTGCCGTCGTCGTCGCCAAGGAGCTCGCGACTGGTCGGACGCAGCGTTTTGAGGCGGATCGCGTCGATGTCGTGTGCGGAGCAATGGGTAGTACAAGTCTTGTCGCCAATTCACTAGGCTTATTTGACGTCGAGATATCCATGCTCGAATCGCAGCAGTTCGTCTTGCCGATGCTCTCCCTGCACGCGTCCCCAGATCCTCGACGAGAGCCTGACTTCACTCTGAACCAGTTCAACATGATCGTGGCCCTCGACGGATGCTCCGTCGACATCTCCCAGCTTCACTTCTACACATTCAACCCCGCATTCAGCAAAGCCCTGCCCTCACCACTTCGAGGTCGTTTGGCGGAGCGGGCTCAGGTGCAACTGCTGCGTCGACTGACCGTCGCCCTGGGTTACCTGCCATCGTGGAGGTCACCTCGGCTCCTTGTGCGTGTGCGACCTGCTTCGAATGGCGCCGATGTTCCCGACTTTCACATCTCCAGGGCCACTGCACCTATTGGCCGCAATTCGGATGCTGCGTAGTGTGCTCACGAGACTGGGCCGGTCGGCTCGCCTCCTCGACTTATACCCGGTACTGCCAATGTTGCGGCTGGCTGCGGGCGGGAAGAGCTATCAGTTGGGGAGGAAGCTTTCCCCACGCAACTGACAAGTCGACGATCTTCGGCAGTGACCGACTGGGACGCGTAGGACCGTGGCAGCGGATTCACGTAGTGGATGCGTCCGTCTTCCCCAATGTGCCGGCGATGACCTTTACTCTGACGATCATGGCAAACGCGGACCGGATCGCATCGGAGACTCTCGAGCTCGCCTCATGACCTCACCAGCACCAATAGCCGCCGTCACTGGAGCGTCAGGTTATCTCGGGTCACGGATCTGCGCGACCTTGGAGTCGAAAAGGGTGGCAGGTCGTCAATCTCGTCCGGTATCCGAGCAGGAGTCACGGACGAGCATGCGTGTACGACCTCGCTACGCCGGTCAGCCCCGAGGTGAGGGGGCTTCTGCACTCGGCAGACGTCCTCGTGCACGCAGCCTACGATCTTTCAGTGACACGCCCCGCCGATATCTGGCGAGTGAATGTCGATGGAACACATCGCCTGCTGGAAGCGGCCGCCGACGCCCGGATGCGCCGCATCATCGTCTTGTCAAGCATGTCCGCATTCGAAGGGACAACACAGCTTTACGGGCGAGCCAAGCTTGACATCGAGGCAATGACAGCAGCGTTGGGCGGTTGTGTCGTACGACCCGGCCTCGTGTACGGTGAGCGGCCAGGTGGGATGGCCAGCCGCACTTCGGAAGCTCACCCGCCTGCCGATCGTTCCGGTGATCGCTGGTGGGGCCCGCCAGTACACCGTGCGTGAAGACGACCTGATGACGGTCATTGCGGCCCTGGCCGCGGGCGAGACACTGCGGACCAAGACGATCTCTGTCGCATATCCAATCCCTGTCTTGCTTCCGGATCTGTTGTAGAGCGTTCGCAGCACAAGAAGGTCGACGGTGCCGACTCGTTCCTGTTCCTTGGCGGTTGGTTTACGCCATGCTGCGGGCCGGCCGAGTTGCTCCGCCTACACCTGCCGTTCCGTGCCGACTCGCTTCTGGGACTCGTGCGCACAGCGCCCTGCGTGAGCGGTCGGCGAAGCACTGGCTGGGCTGGGTGTCACCCTTCATGCCTTCTCCCTTCGACCCTGCTGATCGCGGCTAGCACGCTATGGAGTCTCGACAGACCACTCGGTGGGGGCGGGCGGTATCCATCGGAAGCTATGCGGCGCGACCCGCAACATCAATGCCATCACGCATTCGTTCGCGGATGAACTGGAAGAGACGACGTGGCCGGTCGGCTGCTTCGACTGTTCGCATAAGCGAAAGTCGCCGATCCCGGGCATGGCAGTCTCCACGGGCGCTGATAGGTCGTGTCCGCCGTGACTCGCTCCTGCGAAACAGCGTGTTCATTATGTTGACCATGGTCGTGAACTCGGCTTTTGGCTTCGTGTTCTGGCTCCTGGCAGCGCGCCTCTTCACGGCGCAGGCTGTAGGCCTAACTGCCGCGATCGTTTCCGCTAGCACGATCGTCGTCCTCCTGGCCAGTGTCGGAGTCGGCGGCACGCTCATCCAGTCTCTTCCCGAGCAGGAAAAGCCGTCCGGATGGTCGCTCACTTTCTGGGCGGGGATGGCGACCGCCGTCGGAACGAGTCTGGCAGTCGGGTGTGCCGCACTCGTCTTGTTGCCGCTCATTTCCAGAGAGCTGGCTTCGCTCCATAGCGCGGCGTACGCGACGGTCTTTGCTGTCGGAACGGTGGCCATTACCGCCGGCGCGATCTTCGACTCCGTCTTCATCGCCGAGCGAGTGGCTGGAAACATGTTCGGCCGTAACTCGGTCGTCGCTGCCGGCAAGGTGCTCATGGTCGTTGTCTTCACCTTGGTGGCCGGCACCAGCGCGCTCGATCTGCTTGGTGCCTGGGCAGCGGCTTCTGTCGTCGGGCTCGGTCTCGGCATAGGTCTCCTGACCCGGCGGGTGAAGCTCCAGCGGCCACCACGGGCGTCGGCCCTCACAAGGACGGCTCTAGGACTTCGCTCCCGTCTCGCGGGCAACCAACTCATAGGGATCGGAGGAGCGCTGTTGCCGTACCTGCTTCCGTTGCTGGTGACAGCGCGCCTCTCGTTAACTGAAAACGCGTACTTCTACACGACCTGGATGATGGCGGGGATCTTCTTGATCATCGCGCCCGCAGTATCGCAATCCCTGTTCGCCGAGGGTGTGCACAACCCGCACGAACTGCTTGTGAAGGCTCGTTCGGCATTAGGCTTCATTGGCGCAATACTGGCGCCATGCGTGGTGGGCGTTTTTGCGATGGGCGGAATCCTGCTGTCCGCATTCGGTAGCGCCTACGAGCATCACGGCGTCGGATTGCTGCGGATCGTGTTGCTTGCCTCGATCCTGACGCCATCATCAACGTGTACATCGCTGTGTTGCGTGTACGAGGGAGGCTTGTCGCGGCCGCTGTGACTCAGTGTGAGCATGGGCGTCGGGTCGTGGCGCTGTCCTGGGCTCTTCTGCCTGTGCTTGGCATCGACGCGGTCGGATGGGCGTTTCTCGCGATGCAACTGTGCGGGTGCGCTGTTCGTGGTACTCGACCTTCGGAGGTCCTCAAGTCTGGCCCGTGCTAGAGAGAGCGCTCGGTAGGAAGGAGGTTACGGTCTGATGCGGATCTTGCAGGCCACTGACTGTTACCCCCCGCCTCTTGTCGGTGGGCGCGATCTCCACGTCCGCATGCTGGCGCATGAACTTGTTCGGCGTGGTCACGACGTCGGAGTCGTCACGCTCGCGGGAGCGGATGGCGCTCGTACGGAGATGGATGGGAAAATTCAGGTGCATCGGATTGCCGGCTGGAGTCGGGCACTCAGCCGCTTTTATGCCGATCCTCAGCGGCCATGGCACCCAACGATCCCTGACCCGGGGATGGTCCATGCGCTTCGCGATCTAATACGGCAGCACCGGCCACAGGTGGTGCACTCACACTCGTGGATTCTTCATTCCCTTCTACCCCTTCTCCCTTCCCGGCAGACGCGTCTTGTGGTCACCATGCATGACTATGGCCTGGTGTGTCCAAAGACCACATTGGTTCATCGGGACGGTGTGTGCGATGGTCCGGAGTTTGCGCAAGTGCGTCGCTTGTGCAAGGGGCCAGTACGGAGCGATGCGCGCAGCCGCCCTCACGACAGGGCTGACGGTGACGCGACGTTCCTAGCGCCGCGTGGACCGTTACATTGCAGTGAGCACCCCGGTGGCGCAAGCCTGCACGTCGCTGACGGCTGGTGATCAACGACTCATTGATGTGATCCCTCCGTTTCTGTCCGATGACAGTGTTTGGCCGGTCGGACACGGCCAGACCTGCGTTCGTTCCCGCTACCGGTGACTACATTATGTTCGCCGGGGCGCTCGGCCCTCACAAGGGAGTCGACGTTCTACTGGAGGCGTGGCGGGGACTTGATTCCGCGATCCCGCTAGTGCTCGTTGGGCTGCGTCGCCACGATACGCCGCTCAAGTTTTCCTGACGGCGTGATTGTCGCGGAGAACGTTCCACACGACGACGTACTGCGCGGCCTGGACGCATTGCGCCATCGCTGTCGTGCCGTCGCGTTGGCCGGACCCCTGCCCGCTCGTCGCACTCGAGGCGATGGCAGCTGGTCGACCGGTGCTCGCGTCTGCAGTAGGTGGACTCCCGGACCTCGTGCTGGACGGTACGACCGGCGTGCTCGTGCCACCAGGCGACGTGTCGGCACTCCGGGCAGGCATCGTGCAGTTGCTCGCCGAGCCCGGACAACGTGCCCGCATGGGGCGGGCCGGTCGTCAGCGCGTGGCCGGCTATTCTGCGAATGTGGTGGTGCCGCAGATTGAGCGGGTCTACCGGGAAGTCATAGCCACTCCGCTGAGCCCGTCATCGCCGGAGGTCGGCATGTATTCCGGTAAGGATCTGGTTCTGCCCATGCTGGATTGCGGGGTCGATGCCGGAGGCGGATCACATTGCGGGCTGAATCTGTGGATCGTGCGTGCACCGACGCGATTTGAAGTATTGGTGGCGGTTCGGCCGCGTTGCGACGTGTCGGAGGCGGCGACTGGCAAGTACCCGGCTTGTAGCCACTCTCGAAGGTGATGACACATGGCCCGCGAAGCTCGAGGAGCAACCCCCCTTGTTCGAGGACCCGGCCGTGGTTCTCTCTTACGGCGCGGCGAGACTCATGGACCAGAGGGGCTGCAGCTACGCTCGCTACTGGCACGCGCCTCGCGGAAGGGTCGATAATAGCGATCCAGTCGGGACCATCCTCCCCGCCTTGGTCCGCGTTAACTTCATTGTTGCAGCTACCACGATGGTTCGCCGTCTGCGCCCTGGAGCGGATCGGCGGCTTTTGTCCAGCCCAGCGGCATTCCCTACGTCGACCATCCCACCTGGCTTCGACTGGCAACCACGGGAACGTTCGTCCGGTCGCCGCGCGTCCTTGGTCACTGGCGCCGATACGCCCGCCAGGTGACGACGTCGGAGCTGGTTCGACACCGCTCCGGATCGCTCGGCGCTACCTGCAAGCCGTCGCCGTCGAGGCTCGCGACGTGGTCAACTCGGATGTGTTGGCAGCCTTGGCGGCGTCGAACCATCGATATCCATCTCGACAACGCGATGAGGCACAGATCGCGCAGGGGCATGCGCTCGGAGGGTCGCTGGCGACAGGCAGGGGGTGTCTTCACTGAACTCCTGCGGACCAGCGAGCCGCGAACCGGAGCAGTGGCCGTGTTGGGTCTCCCGTGCGGGGCAGCAGAACCGACTTGGAGCGGCTGATCGGCGCGATGGGTCGCCATTCCCTGCCGTCCCGTCGACATCTGGCCTCACACGTGCAGTCCCCGGAGGCCTGGGAGCCTCAAGGTCCGCACCCTGTTTCGATGAACCTCACATTGGCAGTCCCCGGAGGCCTGGGAGCCTGAAGGTCAGATCTCTGCTTCGACGACGCGATCATCCGCGGGTCCGACGGTACACAAAGACGTTCACTTCGACCGCCGATGGATGTCTGTCGTCGCGCTATGCACCGCTCTAGGCCTTGCTTCTGTCGCAGTTGCTGACGCGGCTAGCCGTCACGGGTACGCGTACAGCAAGGCCTCGGTGTTCTTCTGGCTCGGTCTGCTTCTCATCTTCGTTCCCATTGCTGTCCGTGTACTCATGCCAGGCACCGATCGACAGGAACGGCTGACTCTTGTCATCGTTCTCGGCTTCGCCCTTTATCTCGTCAAGGTCTTAGCTTCTCCGGACGCGTTCACATTTGGCGACGAGTACATCCATCTGCGGAGTACCCAGGATATCCTTCGCACTCATCACTTGTTTGGATTCAACCCGCTGCTGCCAACGGCTGCCTACTACCCAGGGCTGGGCGCGGTCACGGCGGGTCTTGTAGACCTCACCGGCCTCAGTCCCTTCGCGTCGGGCGTTCTCATCATCGGGGTGGCACGTGTTCTCTTCTCCGCCTGCTTCTTCTTGGTTGCCGAGAGGGTGACAGGATCTGGTCGGGCAGCGGCTGGGGCCAGCCTCATCTATGCCGCCAACCCGATGTTTCTATTCTGGAGCGCCGCATTCTCCTATGAGAATCTGGCGCTCCCGCTCGCGGCGTTTGTCGTCTGGTGGCTTGGGCGCACACGTCATGGGGCAGGTCTTCCGGCACTAACCATCGCAGCCATCGCGATTGTCGCTGTGACCGTCACCCACCATGTCGTCGGGTTCGCCCTCACGGCCCTATTGGGTGCATGGTGGTTGGTCGAGCGCCTCGCCCAACGGCCCACTGCGGCACGGCGCGGTCTCGGGCTCATGACCCTCGTGGCCGGTACCACAACCCTGGCGTGGTTCCTCTTTGTCAGCGCGACCAGCAGCCTCCTATCTCTTCGCTCACAACCTCCTTCCTGCTCTGCAGCAGACGGGCTCTCTCCTCCTCGGTCACACCGCGCCACGGCACTTGTATGCCAGCGGTGGCTATACCTCGCCCGAGTGGGAGACCCTTGCCGGTTTCGCCGCTGTAGGCCTGCTGCTGTTGGCTCTACCTCCGGCCCTCTATTTGGCTTGGCGCCGCCGGGATCGTGGACCGATGGCCGTTGCCATTGGTGTGGCTGCTGCGTTTCCGTTGAGCCTGTTGCCGCGACTCGTTCCCGACGGTGTTGCGATATCGGGCCGGTCGTCCGAGTACATCTTCGCCGGACTAGCGTGCGTTCTAGCGCTGCTTGCCAATGACGTTCGTCCGCGTTTATGGATCCTGTCGAAAGCTCAGGCTCACCGTAACCGACGTCGCGACGTCCTCGGCACCGTCGCTACTGGTGATGTGGTCGTGGTCGGGCGGCGACAGGGCCAGCATCTGCGTCGGAGTTCACGAGCTACGCTCGTTGGATGGCGCAGGACTGCAATAGCCACCGGCTTAGTGACGTTGGTATTCATCGGTAACGTCACCATCGGCACGGCCTTCTACCAACGGCTACCGGAGTCATCACACCCGCAAGGTTATCCATGGTCGGTGCACCAGATGTAGTCAGTGCCTCCAAATGGGCGCGCCAACACCTGGGGATCAATCAGCATTTCGGCGCGAATGCGATTGACGCATCGGCACTCGCCACCTACGGAGGGCAGAACACGATGGCGGAAGACAGCGTGTGGCCGATCTTCTTCGCTCAGGTCATTGAATAGCACCATCGTGCGCAGCATCAGAGCGACAGGAGTGCGTTACCTCTTCGTGGACTGGCGAATGACAAAGGGAGTACCGGCGACCCCGGGCTACTACTTCAGTCCTCAGGAGCCGGGTGCCGGGCAGTACAGGCAGCGCTTCCCGGCAGCCGCACTGCAGAAGTTTACCTCCACCGCCTGCAGCCATTTGGTCTACGATTCCGGACCTATCCAGATCTTCGATGTCTCGCGAATCGAAAACGGGTCCTGCGTGCCAGTGCCGACCAGCACCATCCGAGATAACGAGGCGCCCGGATGAAGCGGGAACGCCTGGCTCTGATTGTCTGCTCGTGTCTCGTCGGCGTTCTGATTGTGGCGACGGCGAATATCGCACTCCCTCAAGCGGTGCGGATCCCATTTGGGGTGCTGATGGTGTTTGTTCTACCCGGATTCGCTGCTGGTCTCCGCCGTTCTTCCCGAGCGGCAACTCTCCACCGTCGAACGTTTACTCGCCAGTGTGAGCATGAGTCTCGCGATGGCCGTATGTGTGACGGTGCTGCTCGCGGCGATGCCGGTAGGGCTCTCCCGAGAGTCGCTCGCAATCGTGCTCGGAAGTGTCACTGTTACATTCTCAGTGATAGCTGCTCTGCGTATGCGCCCCGGAAATGACCTACAACGGAGCCGCGAGAGCGTGTCGAATGGCATTAAACCTTGAACGGCCGTCGTTGTGTTATCCCTCGGGTGCCCGCACGACGTTGAAGGGTTACGAAGAGGTGAAGGGTTACCAAGGGTCGCCGCGAGTGCTGGTCGTCGGCGCCGGTACGCGCTTTCTTAGCGCCATGAGCTATTACACTATCCGACTCACCAACGCCCTGGCCGAGCGTTTCGCGGTCGCCGTTATCCCCATGCGCCAGCTCATTCCCACATTCCTATATCCCGGACGCTCACGGGTCGGTTCCACGACCACCTGGCTGGACTACGACCGTTCTGTCGAGGTGCTGCAAGGCATCGACTGGTACTGGATACCGAACCTTTTCCGGGACCTGAACGACCTAAGAAGGTGGAGGCCTGACGTCGTCATCTTCGAGTGGTGGACGGGAACAGTGCTTCACACCTACCTCGCCATTGCCCTGGTGGCCAGGGTTCTAGGAGCCTCCTTGATCGTTGAGTTTCACGAGGTGCTCGACAGTGGCGAGGAGCGGATCCCTCTGGCGCGAGGATGGGTGTGGGCATTGGGGCGGCCGTTCTTCCGGCTGGCATCGGCCTTTGTCATCCACTCCGATGCCGACCGAGGACCGCTCGAGAGGCGGTACCGGCTCCGAGGGCGGCCTTGTGTTCTCATACCGCTTGGGCCTCACGATCACCACGCGTCCAAAGAGCCGAGCGATGGCTCAGCACCAGTCACTCTTCGTACAGCCCCTCCCGACACACTGAATCTCTTGTTCTTCGGCATCATTCGTCCCTACAAAGGACTCGAAGATCTCGTCCGGGCATTCGATACTCTCGACGACGAAGAGGTGAAGTGCTATTGGCTGACGGTCGTCGGTGAGACCTGGGAGGGCTGGGACTTGCCCATCAGGCTGATTCAGAGCAGCCGTCACCGAGCACGGATCACATTAGTCAACCGTTTCGTAGAAGATGACGAGGTCATCGCGCACTTTGCTGGCGCCGACGCAGTCGTGTTGCCGTATCATCGTTCGTCAGCCAGTTCCCCGGCCCACGTTCGCGATGAGCAACGGTCTACCGTTGGTCATCACGGCCGTCGGTGGCCTACCAGCGGCCGTCGCAGACTACGGGGGAGCCATCCTGGTTCCCCCGCACGACCCAATAGCGCTGCGAATCGCTATTGGCCGACTTCCCGAACTGCGTGGACGACGCTATCGAGACCCCCACTCCTGGGATCGGACCGTCGCACTTTACGGGGAGCTGATCGAACAGCTCGTAAGTTAGTGCTAGGACCTCCAAGCCGAAGACACTAGCTCTGCTGGTTCATTTTTGATGTTCTCTCAGGCGATGGAAAGGCGACTAGAGGAATGGATTCTGCAAATCGACGAGTTGTTATGATTACCAGAACGGATCTGTACGCCAATTCTGTCAAGCCTCGAAACATGAAGGAGTTCTTGGTTAGCCGGGGTTATCAGGTTGACGAATGCGATTCTCTGGGCGTGGGCCGCTATGTCGTTCAAGCTCTCGGTGTTCCCGTTCCACGGTTCTCTCGGGATGCCATCGTTCTCTATTTGTATGAACTCCTCTGGGCCTTCGTTAGAGCTGCTCTTCGATCCGCGACTCTGAAGGCTCTTCGCTCCACTCAAGGGCACCTGCTGAGCCGCATCATCCGCCTAAGAGGCTCTGTAGTTGCGACCCAGCTGGCCTCTGGGGGCTACCACGCAGTAATCTGTGAAAGCTCGATAGACCAAGCAGTCTTCTTGGGGCGACGAATAGCTGATCTCCAAATTCTCGATCTTCCTGTGCCATGGGTTGATGAACTTTATTACGGCGGGCAGCTCACTGATGCAACTTATAGAACGCTGTCGACACTGCAACGAGATTGCTATGCCGCTGCGGACAGGCTCTCTTTTCACTGGTGCAGCTACGCAGACTATGTCAAACGCAACGATTATCATGGTGACAACTGGCTAGATTGCACATACGGTGTGTCCAAGAAGAATGAGAGAGCGAAGTTTGCTTTGCCCCCGCGGATCATTTTTCTCGGCAATCTTGACGGCTATTGGGTAAATGTGCCGTTGCTCAAGGAGCTGTGCCGCATTTGTCCCGAATTGGATGTGTGGGGCGGACCAGACCCAGGACCGAATGCGGGTCTGAACTATCGGGGTTACGCTGCCGATCTGGACGTTATGGCAGATTATCAGTTCGGTCTTATCACGATAACTGATGACCTGTTGCGACGCAGCAGCTTTTCTTCGAAGCACCTTGAATACGCTTCATACGGCTTGCCGGTTCTGACTCCCGTCTGGCGCAAGGATGAGATCCTGGGACCCTCCTCAGTCTATTATCATGCTGACAACTTCCTCGATGTCGTAGCTGAGTTTTCAAGGGAAAACTCATGGAGTGTCAAGAGTAAGCAGTCGTTGGCTGTCGCGGAGAAACTGTCGTGGCCCGTAGCCTTTCGCGAGTTGGGCAACTTGATGGGAGACTTGCCTCAGCCGTGATTGCAAATGTGCCACAAGAAGGAGATGGTCGTCGCAGGGCACACGGGGCGCCCGGCACATGGGCCCGCGAGTTGGACGTGCTTGTACGGATCTGATTTCGTTTCGTCACCGGAACGAAATTGGCGTTCGTGACACTGGTCAAAAAGTCCCGAGCACTCCGAGCGACGGGTCGCCAGGAAAGATCCCATAGTCGGCATCATTGTCAGGGATCGTGTAGATAGCTTTGGGTGTCCAGGCCCACATCAGTTCGCCGACCACCCCTGCCTGGAACTGGGCTGAGAACTTGGCACCGAACTCCGCTGCTCGCGGGGCCAACCCGGCAGAGCTATCGGCGTAGATGCCTGTTTCGGCAACCATCACCGGCTTGCCGTCGGCATGGCACATCTGAATGGCGGTTGTGAGGTCAGGGGCGAACGGAATGCCCATCGGATCAGCTGGATACCCGTAGTCGTGATAGTCGCATATGTCATTGCCGGACGACGCCATCAGCGCCTGGTAGTCGCTATTGGCTGTCCCGCACCATTGTCCTGCACCACCACCTGACCATCCCGCTAGGGCGCCTAGGCTTACCAGGTGGTTGGGATCGAGACCATGAGCCAGGCTACCGACATCATTCGAGAATGCGAGCATGGCGCTCAACGCGGCCGGCTCGTTGCAAGTCCCGTCACTGTTCACGGCCTCGCCCTCGTTGACCAATTGCCACATAGCCACGGTCGGGTTGTTGACGTATCGACTCACCACGGTCGCCACGTACGCTCGATAAGTATCGACGTCTCCGGGCTCTACTGTGTTTGGCGGTAGCCGCTCTGATACCAGGCGAGGGTCTTTCCTGTGTCACAGTAGCTGTACTGATTCGCGAGCACTGGGATGACCTTGTCGCCGTACGATGCAGCGATCGCGAGGACTCGATCCAAGTTGGTCCAGTTGAATGCCCCATCGGACACGAAGAAGTTCTGGAAGGCCCACATCCGGAAGACGGTTCCACGGGGGAGTTGGGAGAGTGGCACGCTGACGTCAGGGTAAAGCTCCCCGCCACAACTCGATGGCGTTCCACCGCTCGCTGCCATGTAGATGTTGATGCCGGTGAAGCGGTACGGCTGTCCGCTTAGCATCAGTGTCGTACCACTCCGTGTTACGAATCCGGAACTCAGGCTTACCGTTGGTGCGGGTGACGCTATAGCAGTTGGGGTTTGATCGGACGTCGGCGTTGACGTTGACGTTCGCGTTGAAGTCGGCGTTGACGTTCGAGTTGGATTCGGCCTTGGAGTTGGGCTAGGGCTGAATTCGCTTGTCTGGGTTCCTGTGCCGCTCACGGTCGCGGACGGGGTGTCCATGATGAGGTTCTTGCTGACGTGAGGTGTTGAATCCAGCGTCGTGGCATTGTCCGGGCGGAGGATCGCCGCATTGTTACTCTTGCCATGACCGAGCACGAAGAGATGGCTTCCGGCGATCGCCGCAACAAGGAGCACGGTAAGGCTGGGGACCAGTCGTCTCCTCGGGCGACGACTTACCGTCGAGGCGGACATGCCGATGAAGGTTTCCGCCGGTCCGACTAACCCCGGGGACCCGCCGAGTCCCGGTCTTGGCGAAGGCTTGTTATCACCCGGGCCCCGCTCCAAATTGGCTCCAAAGCCGGGAGCCACCGGTGGCGACCAATAGGAAGGGGCCGGTGGCTGGCCCAGTTCCTCGGGTGGCTCGTCGAACGTGTGGGCCGATTCGGCAGGGACCAGACTGGTCGGCCGGCCCTGACTGAAGTTACGAGTCTTGTGCGTGACAGAGGGGTCGGGCGCCCAGCCGTACGCCTCCATGCGAGTCTCCGTTCGACGCGATGTCCCCTTTGTAGATCGGCGGCCTTCTTTGACGCCTTTAGCCCAGGTTGAGCCTTCCCAAGGCAGATTCAGCCTCCGACACCCGGTTGGTGCCCTAGTCCGCTCGACCTCCGGCCGGATCCTCGAGGTTCAAGAGCGACATAGACCGTTCACACATGGGTTCCTCGGATCGGGCGAGGAGACCCTTACGACACAACGAGAACTGGCCAAGAACGCCGCCAGGCGGCTCGCGATCATTCGCCCGTCGAAGAGGTGACGAGAGATGTCGACTCTGATCTGCCGCTCCGGGATCCGCCGGCGGCGTCCTCCAAACTTGGCTCGGGTGAGTTGAAGCCGCGAGAGCGGACGCGCCTGCGGGTCACTCCCGGCGATCTTTACGAAGCCCCCAGGGCAAGGCCCAAGTCGACGCGGCCCGATCGCGCCAGCAGTAGTAGCCGCTCGTCGAAACGCCGAGGCGCTGGCACATGATGGCCACCGGGTAGTCGGCCCAGTTCGCTTTGACGAACTCGAATCCCGCTATGGGTTCTGAATGCGTCGCTCTTCAGGATCTCCTTCTTCTCCTCGAGAACGCGCACCCGTAGGCGGAGTTGAACGAGCTGGGCCCACTCATCGCCGAGGGCCCGTCGGTGTGCACGCCGTCGTATCGATCGGCCTGGAGCACCTAGGCGCAAAGCGTCTGCTCCGAGCAGCTTACCTCCGGTGGCCCCACGCTTGATTGACACCCCGCCCTGGCGGAGGAGACGGGACCATCTCGGTGCGGGTCCCGGCCAGATACGGGGGTCGGACTCTCCAAGACGTGGCGGACGCATTTCTGCCAGACGAGACATGGTCTCGCCAAGCGTTGAGGTGCCCAGAAATCCCGGGGTCAATGCAAGAGGCTAGATTTCAAGTTTGGGTTGCGTGGCAAAGTGGCGGAGATCTCATCGCGGGACAAGGTGAAGACGGCAAGTGTAACTGTTAACTGGGGGTCGCCAAAGGACACGCTGGCGGCGTTGCGCAGTCTCGCGTCCATGAGAACGCGGCCCGATTTGATCGTCTGCGTGGACAATGGGTCCTCCGCCGAACACGTGGCTGAGTTGCGAACGGGCGTGTCGAGAGACACGGTCTTGATTGAACTTGCCGAGAATACGGGTGTGGCGACCGCCAATAACGTGGGAATGGAATATGCGCTTGCGCATGATGCCGATTGGACGCTGTTTCTGAATAACGACGCCACGGTCGACCCACATTGTCTGGATCGGTGCATGGACGAGGCGACAGCTGGGGAGCGCGTGGCTATGGTGGGCCCGGCTGTGACCTTCGCTCATCGGCCAGATGTGCTCTGGTTCGCGGGCGGCGAGGTGAGCGACTGGTTCGCTTTCCCGCGGCCACCGAGGTCTACGCCAGCCCGCGACCAGCCTACCGCCCAGCTCCGAGACGGGCTATGTGTCACTATGCTGTGCCTTGCTTTCGTCGGCGGCCTGGCGATCAGTTGGGCCGTTTCGAGCGGACTACTTCATGTACTATGAGGAGACGGAATGGTGCCAGCGAGCCCGAGCTGCCGGCTGGAGATGTCGGTACGTCGGGCGAAGTTCTTTGCGAGCACGCCGTTAGTGCGAGTAGCGGTCGTCGAGGGAGTTTGGGCCTCTCGGAAAACATGGCGTATTATCTCGCTCGCAATCCATTGCGGTTCGCCCTTGAGACCGAAGGGATGCTACGAAGAATTTCACACGTTGGCGGCCTCCTGGCGGTATACGGGGCTACAACGCATGGAGAACACTGTGTGTCGGGAAGACCTGAGTATTGCGCGGGCTTACATACAGGGACTGACTGACGCGATCCGTGGACATATGGGTCCCCGACCCTCGCGGTAGCCACCGCATGCCGGCGTTGTCCGGCTAAAGATTCTGGAGACGGGCGAAGGCGCCCGCCGTCTGCTAGCATGGTCCTGGGACTACACCTGGAGTGCACGGGCCGACGTTGATTCGACCAGTCCTCCGTCGATCATTTCGGGGTTTCGCCTCTTTGTCAACGTCGGTTCTCATCACAGGCGGAGCAGGGTTTATCGGCTGCGCTCTCGCACGTCGCCTCGTCACGGCCGGCTACGAGGTCGCCGTGATGGATGCCCTCCACCCCCAGGTCCACACTAGACCCGGGCGTCCCCACGATCTTCCGGCGTCGGTCTTGCTGCTCACCGGGGACGTCACCCATGCGCCTGACTGGGAGGCGGTGCTGCGGCTAGTCACGCCAGCGCAGGTTGTCCACCTGGCGGCGGAGACGGGGACTGGACAGTCGCTCGCCGAGGCCACGAGGCACGGCTCCGTCAACGTCGTGGGCACGGCGCAGCTTCTCGACGCCCTGACCCGCGCCGGATTGGTCCCCGCCAGCTGGTGCTGGCATCGTCACGGGCCGTCTACGGCGAGGGTGCCTGGCGCAGCCGCGAGGAAGTCTTTTACCCCGGCCCGCGCACGCATGCGCGGCTCGTCGCCGGTCTTTGGGATCCCGAGGGGCCTGACGGCGGAGCGGCCGTACCGCTTCCCAGTTCGTCAGGCCGGACGGAGGCCCGCCCGACCAACATTTACGCCGCCACCAAGCTCGCCCAGGAGCACATGCTACTGGCATGGACGGCGGCTCGAGGCAGTGCTCTCAGCGTCCTACGCCTCCAGAACGTCTACGGCCCGGGCCAGTCGCTGACCAACCCTTACTCCGGAATCGTGTCCCTTTTCGGGCGGCTGGCCCGAGCACGACGCCCTCTCGAGGTGTACGAGGACGGGCGGATCGTGCGGGACTTTGTCTTCATCGAGGACGTCGTCGAAGCGCTGGCCGCCGCCGTGGAAAGACCGGCGCCGAAGCCACGCCTCCTCGACATCGGCTCCGGGACCGCAACCACCATTCATGACCTCGCCTGCCGAATGGCTGCCCTCTGCGACGCTCCCGAGCCGACCGTGGTCCGCAGGTTCCGCGACGGGGACGTGCGCGCGTCCAGCTGTGACATCGAGGCGGCTGTGGCGCAGCTTTCCTGGCACCCGGAGTGGCCTCTGGATCGTGGCCTGCCAGCACTGCTCGAGTGGATCGACAGCCGCCCCGAGGCGGCGGCGAGCAGACGAGAATCGTGAGGAGAGACCACGAATGTGAGCGATCGACTGACTCGGTTTTAGGACGCTCTCATCGACCTCACCATCTCGTGACCGAGGGCCATGTTGGGCAACCTGAATCTCACGAGCGTTTGCCTTAGCCAGCCCAGGCAACGAAGAGTGTCTTGTGTTGCTGCTTCACTCCATGCAACCGTCGGATGACCTCCTCGACTCTGAGGTCGTCGCGCTGACGGACACGCGATGCCACAGCGTCGAGTCCCATCATCTCGCGGCTGGGTAGCCATTCCTGTTGGACCTTCGGGCGCCTCCTGCGCGCTCGGTTGAAGGCCGCGCTCGCCACGCAGGCGTTGTTGAGCCCGAGGACCTGCGCTACTCCGGCAAAGGACCGGCCTCATCGCGCTTGATAAGCCGCCACCTGAGCTCGCCGCCCACATCATGGAGACAGGGATCGTGCTCACCGGCGGTGGGGCACTGCTCCACGGGCTAGGCGCCCGTTTGCAGGCGGAGACGGGCATGCTGATCGTTTGGCAAGCGACCCGCTGAGCTGCGTCGCCATCGGCGCCGGTCAGTGCCTCGAGGGGTTCGAGATCCTCAAACAGGTCCTCGTCACCTCGGGGTGACTGTGGCAGATGAAGCGTCTGCCGACAGACCTCATACAGGTCAGGTGCGTGGCTTAGCTCGTGAGCGAGTCCCTCGCCCAATTGATGTGGAGCGTTCGCGACTTCGCATCCAGGCGATCGCTTGAGCAAGCCAGCAATCGTTCCTTCGGCACGTGGTGGCGCCCCTCGGGGCCTTGCGTCTGGACTCCGCAGGTCCACCTCCCATCTTGGTCCTCGAGATGCCCGCATAGTTCCGGCAGGAGCATTACGTCGTCGGTCCACCACACAAGCACAGCCGACGCTATACCTGGCTCTGTCTTGTAGGGTTAGCGGGGTGCTTCCTTGGGTGACGAGGGCCGAGGATCAAGGTGACCCCATACGAGCTGCGACCAGGTCAGGAAGACGTACGTGGTACTTCGGTCGTCGCCGAGTCCTTTACGTCGTCGGCGATTGCATGCTCGTCACCGGGCCGCCGCTTGCAGCCTGGTTTGAGGAGGCGGTTGGCCAGCATCACGAACACGGTGTCCGACGGCGACGGTCGACAACATGAAGATTTGTCCGATCTGCCATGGCCAAGACTGGTTCACCCTTCGTTGCTACGATGTCTATAGCAAATGCTCATCTTGTGGACTCGTGGGACTCTCTGTCCCGGTGGAGGAGAAGTACGAAAGCGATTACTTTCTCGGCGACGACGGCAACCCAGGCCACAGGGATTTCAGCTCTCTGCAGGAAGCCAAGTACGACGAAGCTCGGTTTGTTCCTGAACTCAAGGCCTTCGACAGTTCCAAGGGGAGCCTTCTCGATATCGGAGCGGCGTTGGGATCGTTCATGCGGATTGCTCGCCGATTGGGCTGGAAACCAGTGGTCGGAGTGGAGATCTCTCAATTCGGCCAGAAGCAGATTGCAGATCTTGGATTCGACGTGGTTCCATATCTGCAGTCTCTCGACCGATCGATGCGCTTTGACTTAGTCACAATGCACCACACCCTGGAACATCTGGACGATCCGGTTGAGGCCCTGTGTTCGATACAAGCCTTTCTTGCCGAAGGGGGTCATCTCCTCATCGAGGTACCGAACTGGCACTCCATCCAACGGCTTGTGTCCGGGCGCGACTGGGAAGACCTTCGGCCCGATCAGCATCTTTGGCAGTACACCCCTACTACGCTCGTTCGCCTCGTAGAGACGGCTGGACTGCGCGCCGAACAGGTTACGACGCTAGGTGAGCCAATCCCAAGCACGCATTCGTTCTTGCTCTCCTCAGGCGTTCCTCTCCGCCTGAGGTGGGCGGTGGCAAAGGTCGCTAGAAAGCTGATCCGGAGAATGTCGAATACATTGCCCGTCACAACGTCCGAGCCGACCTGCTCAGAACTGTCCGCTCGTCTGCGGCCAGCAAACGAGCTAGTGAACCGCTTCCTGAGCAAGAGGCTTTGGAACAAGAGACTCGTTGTAGTTTGTTCTGCTAAGTAGCTACACACCCATACATCACGCGCACCGCCAAGCTGCAACTGAATGTGGATCCGGGGGAGTGTCTGGGGCCCCAGTAAGTGCGCACTCAGGTGGTGCACTCAGGTTGACTTGAGCCCCATTTTCCGGACCACGGTTGTAAGAGAGTTAGATCTGGATTGATGCTGCTGATGCTGAGTGTAGGGCTTCGAACTCCACGGGAGGGACGTAGCCAAGCGAGCTGTGCAGGCGCTCGGGGTTGTAGAAATGCTCGATCCACTCGGCGATGGCGATCGACAGCTCGATCTTCTCCGCCACTTCTTCCGCTTGGGAAGCTCGATCTGCATCGGGCCCCAAAACGATTCCGTTGGAGCGTTGTCGTAGCAATCACCGATGGTTCCCATCGAGCCGAGATGGTGGTATTTGCGGACTACTTCGCTGAAGCCCCACGACGTGAACTGGCTGCCGTGGTCCGAATGAATCACAGACGTTGTGCTTGTGGCTCGCGATTGGCTCGCCATGCTCAGGGCGTCGTTCACTAGCGGTGTTTCGCAACGCCGGTCGATTGCCCAGCCGACGACCCGGCGACTGAAAGCGTCGAGTACGACGCAGCAGTAGACCTTGCCTTCCCTCGTGGGATGCTCAGTGATCTCGGTAAGCCACAGGACGTTCGGCCGATCGACGGTGAAATTTCGCTGCACCAGATCTTCTTCGGTGGCCATGTTCACAAGGTTCTTCATGCGTCGCTTCGGGCCTGGTAGGCCCTTGATGCCGAGCTCGCGCATGATTGGCAAGATCAGCTTCTTGTTGACGACCATGCCTCGCTCACGGTTGAGCGCCGCTCGGATCCGCAGCATCCCGTAGGTCCCACGAGACCGTTCGTGAACGTCCGCGATCAGGTCCTTCAACAACAGGCGCCGGATCTAGCGGTCGGAGGGCAAGTGGTACTTGTGCTCATAGAAGCACGATCGTGAGACCCCGGCGAGTCGACAGGCCACACGCTCGGAGTAGCCCAGGTTGCTCAGGCCCTTGGCAACCTGGCACCGCCTTTTGGGCTCACAGGCTCCTCCCCGTTGAACAGGGCGCTCGCCGCCTTGACGGCCGCTAGCTCGGCCTCGAGCTCCTCAATGGTGCGGTGTGCCTGGGCGAGCTCGTCGACCTCGGTGCTCTTCGTGCCCGGCCTCAGGCCAGCATCGATCAGGGCCTGCCGCTTCCACAGGTGCAAGGTTGCCGGTGAGACACCAGTCTCTCGTGAGAGTTCGGTGACCCGTTCGCCGGCTACGAGGCGGTCACAGATCGTCCGCCGGAACGCTCTCGCATAACGCTTGGGCATGGACTACCTCCAGGTAGCTCACGACCAAACTCTCATAAGCTTGGACCGCCAAACGGGGTCTAGGCCTGGTGGTGCGCCTGGTGGTGCGCCCCCCGGGATTCGAACCCGGAACCTGCGGATTAAGAGTCCGTTGCTCTGCCATTGAGCTAGAGGCGCGTCGGCTGAGTGTAGGCGACCGCGCCCGGAACCGGGGAGCGGTGCGCGACGCTTTCGGGGTGACCGAGGGGACTTGAACCCCCGACCTCCAGGGCCACAACCTGGCGCTCTAACCAACTGAGCTACGGCCACCATGCAGGTCCAGCTACACGCCGGACAACGCAGGATTGTAACGATACACGGAGTACGCTGGTCTTTCGTGGGCGAGCCGCAAACTCAGCTGACCTGAGTCATCGCCTCCGTAGCTCAACTGGATAGAGCGGGTGGCTTCTACCCACCAGGTTGCGGGTTCGACTCCTGCCGGGGGCACGTAGGCCTGCGGGGGTGATGGTCCGGTGGCGTCGGCCGGACACCCCCGATGTGCCACCTCGAAGACTCA
>CAWCEP010000010.1:0-142360 GCA_963794615.1 uncultured Acidimicrobiales bacterium
CGGATCCGGTCAAGTCGTCTCGGCAGCTGCGGGCCCCCATCAGATTTCGGCGATGACGCTCCGTGACGGAAGGCACTTCACTCTCCGGTGGGTGCTGCTGCACCTGATCGAGGAAACGGCCCGGCACGCCGGCCACGCCGACCTGCTTCGCGAGGCGATCGACGGAACGGTGGGAGAGTAAGGGGCGATCAGCCCCAGTGCTGCAAGAATCATCCCAAGATTGGAGGTCCCGTGGACTGGAAGCTCGAGCTCGTCGTCGTTCCCGTGGCCGATCAGGACCGGTCCAAGGCCTTCTACATGGAGAAGGCCGGATTCGACCTGGTCGTAGACCACCGCGCTGGTGATTTCCGCGTCGTCCAGCTGACGCCGCCTGGTTCGCCGTGCTCGATCGCTCTCATGAGGAATCCCGAAGCGGCGGGCTCGGTCCAGGGCCTTCATCTCGTCGTCTCCGACATCGACGCGGCGCGTTCGTCCCTGGTGGAACGGGGTGTCGGTGTCAGTGAGCTCTTCCACTTCCAAGACGGCGTTCAGGTCTCCGGGCCGGATCCGCAACGAGCCGACTACGGCACCTTCTGCGCCTTCAGCGATCCCGACGGAACTGGGTGGATGGTCCAGGAGGTCGGAAGGCTCGAACCGACCGAGCATTGAGTTCCCTTTGATCGCGGGCTCGCGTTCCGACACGCCGGTACAGTTCTCGGTATGGACGGAACGCGATGACCACGCACGGGAGCGACATCGACCGGACGGCGGAATGGGAGTCCCTGAAAGCCCGCCACCTCCGGCCATTGGGCGACCGACCCACTTCCTCGGCTCGGGGTCTGCATCACTTCGCCGTGCTGTGCAGTGATGTCGATCGAACAATTGCGTTTTACCAGGACCTGCTGGAGTTTCCCCTGGTCGAACTCTTCGAGAACCGGGACTACCGCGGATCGACCCACTTCTTCTTCGATGTCGGCAATGGAAACTATCTTGCCTACTTCGACTTCCCTGGCCTGGATTTGGGCGAATACCGAGAGGTACTCGGGGGCCTCCATCACATCGCCATTTCCGTCACTCCCGAACAGTGGGAGCGCCTCGTGGCGAAGCTCGAAGCGGCCGGCGTCGAAACGTTCATCGTGAACGGCACGTCGGTCTACTTTCCCGGACCCGACGGCGAGCGTCTCGAGCTGCTCTCGTACCCCCTCAACGACATGTACGGCACAATCGTCGGGTGATGCGTTCGCTCGACGAGGAGTGATTCTTGACATGCCCGGTCGATGGGTCCAATGTGCAGAATTGTCGTAGAAGTTGGAGAAGCCACCGACCAGTTTCGATGGAGGAACCATGAGCTCCACGGCCAGCTTGATCACCCTTCTAGCGTCCGTCGCTTTCGGCCTGATCGTGTTGGCCGTGGTCGTCCGCCTCGGACCACGAACGCCAGCCTGATCACTCGCTGAGGCGCCGCCTGGCCCGAGGGGGCAGCCCGGCGCTGGCGACGGCATGTAGACGTTTGACCACCGAGCCTGGGCTGGCTTGGGGGCCACCCGACGTGAACGCCGCCTCGTGCTGAGCTGGCGGCCGTGGGATCCGTGCGATCTCGGCCAAATCGCGGGGTAGGCGGGGTCGAGGGAGCGAATCCGTCAATTTTGTCGATGCTGGTCCGGGGGGCCGAAGTTACGTTGGGGACAAGAGGGCCCGCCGTTCGGCACCGGCCAGTTCGGACACGTAGCCACCGATGCGCAAAGCCAGCGATCGCCCCTCCCGACCAGGTCAGGACGGGCCAGGTCGGGAGGCACCACGCCGCCGGTGGCGGGGGGCGACGGCCAGGGTGAGGAATCGGAGGACCGCGGTCCCGGTGGCCTTGGTCTTCCTGGTGGCGCTGTTCGCGGGCACAGTCCGGGCCAACGGTGCCGCGCCACTGTCGCAGTCCCAGGCTCCGGGCACCCTGATCAGCGACCAACCCGTGGCGGCACCTGGGGTCAACGGGAAGGCCTACCTGGTCAGCTATTGGTCCATGTCCCAGCAAGACGCGGCCGTCGATGTGACGGGCGTGGTGTTCGTTCCGTACGGATCGCCTCCGGCCGGAGGCTGGCCCGTCGTGAGCTACGGACATCCCACCGACGGCATGGCATCGTCGTGTGCCCCGTCGTTGGACCCGTCGACCGATGTGCCCGACGTCAACGACATGCTCAAGCGCGGCTGGGAGGTTGTCGCCTCGGATTACCAGGGCGAGGACAATCAAGCCCTTGCATCGGCCGGCGGCCTACAGCCGCATGGAGTGAACATCCCCACGGCGCGCAATGTCATCGACATTGTCCGTGCCGCATTGCAGCTGCCGGACGCCCATGCCAGCACACAGTATGTGGTGTGGGGTTACTCACAAGGGGCGGCGGCGGCGACCTTTGTCGCCACCCTGGCCGCCACCTACGCTCCGCAATTGAATCTGGAAGGTGTCGTGGCCACGGCACCGCCCTCCGGCATACTCGAGGATTTTTACGGGTCGCCCACCGACCCTGCGTCGCCGTTCACCTTGATGTACGTAGCCGGTTACAACGCCACCTACGGGAGCGCGGTCGTACCCTTGAACCTGACTCCTCTCGGGATGCGCTTCTACAACGATCTCAACTACGACTGCTACGACACGCTGGCGTCAGCGATGAGCTCATACCAAGAGGGTCAGATCTTCACCACGACGACGCCCACGCTCTATTTCGCCATCCTCCTGGCGACCAACGACCCCTGGTTCATTCCGCAGGCGACCACCACCCCGGTGCTCCTCGTCCAAGGATCAGCGGACACCACCGACACTCCCCTCGGCACGTGGTTTCTCGATGCCCACTTGTGTGCCCTGGGCCAGGACACGCTGCTGTGGGAGTACCCCGGGCTCGACCACAACGACATCGTGAGCTCGTCCATGGGGGACGTCGAACATTGGATCGCCGATCGGTTCGCCGGGGTCGGCAACCCTGACCCGTCACCCCCCGATGGGGAGTCGGGCATTCAGCAGACAGCGTGTAACTGATCTCGGGTCAGGCTCCCTGACTTCTGGTCGCTCCAGTGGAGGCGGAGTGCCGGCTCGGCCCTTCGAGCCGGTGTCACTCACCTGAGTGGTAGAGCGGTCCCCAACATCGCCAACAGGCATCGTGGCCTCATGGGCCTTACCCTGTAGCGATGATCTCCTGGGTGACGATCTCCTCGCTGGCGACTGCTGGTGGCACCCTCGTGCTGGCAGTCGCGACGTTCTCATCGGTGCGTTCGGCCAACCGTGCGGCGCGGGTTGCCGAGGACTCGCTGCTGGCCGGGACCCAGCCCCTGCTCATGCCGTCGCGTGCCGAAGATCCTCCGCTCAAGGTCGGCTTCGCCGACAATCATTTCGTGATGACCCCGAGTGGTGGGGGAACGGCAGAGGTGGTCGACGACGCCATCTACCTCACGATCTCAGTGCGCAACGTCGGGAGCGGCATCGCCGTCCTGCACGGATGGCGGATCGAGTTCGAACGCGATATGGATCGGATCGCCCGACTCGACCGGCCCCCGCTCGAGGCCTTTCGTCGCCTGTCCCGAGATCTCTACATCGCAGCCGGGGATGTGGGGTTCTGGCAGGGTGCATTCCGGGATCCATCCGAGCCCGAGTTCGCCCTCTTGCGGGGGCGGATCACGGACCCAGAGAGAATCTTTGTGGACCTGCTCTACGGCGACCACCAGGGCAGGCAGCGCGTCATCACCCGGTTCTCTCTGCTCCCTCGCCACGATGACGGATGGATCGCCTCGGTGTCGAGGCACTGGAACGTGGACCGCCCCAACCCTCGGTGACAGTGGGGCCTGCACCGCCTCCTTCTCACGCTCCCGCGTCGTGAGCACCCCGCTGAGGTGCGGGCGGTGAAGGCCCACGCTAAGCCCTTCGGCGTGTGTGGGTGAGATTGGGTTGTCCGGGACGGGGTCCAGAGGGTCGGCGGAACCCGACGCTGTGGTGACCGCCCCACGGCGCGATACTGGCTGCCGGTTCCGCGAAGCACCAACGGCTAGGAGATCCAGCCATGGCAGTCGGTGTGCAGATTGACTACCGGGACGTGTCGCTCGAGCAGTACGACGAGGTCGTAGAGATTCTGGGTCTTCTCCCCGGTGGCCCTCCGCCGTCGGGAGTCATTTTTCATTGCGTGACGGAGACTGTGGACGGAATTCGCGTTCTCGACGTGTGGGAGTCACGCGAGGCACTCCAGGCATTCCAAGAGGAAGAGATTGCTCCCATCTTCCGAAAGATCGGCGTGTCGGATCCGCCCGAGACGACCTTCTTCGCGGTGCACAACTATTTCGTGACAAGAAGGAACGGTCCCTGATCTTGTCGTAGGTCCGAGACAAGGGCGGCAACATCTCGGAGCGCGATCGTCGCTTTGTTCGGCTCGGACCACGGCGACGGCTTGCCCAGGCCTCCGTCGGCCGAAGCCGTGCCTTCGACGGAAGGGCGATGTGATGGCGCTGGACCCTCATCGACCACGCAGAGGGGTCCGTTCGCTGCTTATTGACGCTGTGTTGGGCAAAATTTGAGCGAGTGGTGACTGTCGTTGTCCAAAATGCGCAGCAGTACCGGCTTCGTCACCCAGGGTAACTCTCTGAGCGGAGGTGGTGGTGGGGGGCAGGTGAAGTGGCGACAACGTCGCTCGAGAATCCAAAGATCGAGACGCGCCGATGCGGGCGTACGTCTTCGGCGTTTTTCTGCTGATGCGCATCGAAGGGAGACGCACGAGTTCGGGCCACCCCCCGCCGTGTGACGGAAATACCGAATCGTCAACCGGAGGAGAGATGGCGAGCAGCGTCGTGCGAAACGCCCTGACGAAACACCACCTGCTCGCGAGCGCGTGATGAGCTCACTGCATCCGATGAGGTCGTCGTCCCGGCGCTGGTTCCGGACTGCGCTGGTCTTGGCGGCCATGTCGGTGGTCGTCGGAATCCTGCCGAGCTATTCAACGGCGGCCCCGGCCGGCAGCATCACCGCGGTGGGAAGCTTCACCGCCAACTTTGGGAAGGGCCTCTCGACGCTGGCGGTGTCCCCGCAGAACGTCGGTGACGTGCTAGTGGTCTTCGGCCAGCGGGTGAGCGGGACTCTCACGTCGATATCGGGCGGGGGGGTGACCGCCTGGACCAAAGCTGTGCAGTTCGCCGGCTCGGTGGGAGCCGACGAGGAGATCTGGTACGGCAAGGTCACCTCGACCGGTTCGTCCACCGTCACCTTCACCTGGTCCGCCAGTGTCACGGGCCACACCGAGGAATACGGCGCCGAGGAATTCACCGCCGGGTTGGGGGCGTCGACGGTATGGGCCCTCGACAAGACCGGCACCATCAACGGCGCTTCGTCGACATCGGTGCCGTTCCCGAGCCTCACCCCGAGCGGATCCGGTGAGCTCTACTTCGGCTACTCGGTCCCCGGCAACGTGGCCACCGGGGGGAGCACGGCAGCCTTCACGTACGACGTCACCAGCGAGGGCAACCTCGTCGCCTTTGACACCAACGTCACCGGGGCCGTGGCGCCCACCGGCACCCAGTCACCGGCGTCGACCTCATCTTCGATCGGTGCGCTTCTGATCGCGAGCAACGGTGCTCCGCCGCCGGTGCCCACCGTGACCGGCATCACCCCGACCTCGGGGTCCACGGTCGGGGGCACCTCCGTGGCCATCGCCGGGACCGGGTTCAGCGGGGTCACGGGCGTGAAGTTCGGCACCGTGGCCGGCACCGGCGTCGTGGTCAACTCGACGACCTCGATCACCGTCACCTCGCCAGCAGAGTCGGCGGGCACCGTCGACGTGAGCGTCACCGCGGCGGGGGGCACCTCGGCCGTCAACGCCCCGGCCGACCACTTCACCTTCACCGCCCCGCCGGTGCCCACCGTGACCGGCCTCACCCCGACCTCGGGGTCCACGGTCGGGGGCACCTCCGTGGCCATCGCCGGGACCGGGTTCACCGGGGTCACGGGCGTGAAGTTCGGCACCGTGGCCGGCACCGGCGTCGTGGTCAACTCGACGACCTCGATCACCGTCACCTCGCCAGCAGAGTCGGCGGGCACCGTCGACGTGAGCGTCACCGCGGCGGGGGGCACCTCGGCCGTCAACGCCCCGGCCGACCACTTCACCTTCACCGCCCCGCCGGTGCCCACCGTGACCGGGCTGAGCCCGACCTCGGGGTCCACGGGCGGGGGCACCTCCGTGGCCATCACCGGGACCGGGTTCACCGGGGTCACGGGCGTGAAGTTCGGCACCGTGGCTGGCACCGGCGTCGTGGTCAACTCGACGACCTCGATCACCGTCACCTCGCCGGCAGAGTCGGCGGGCACCGTCGACGTGAGCGTCACGGCGGCGGGGGGCACCTCGGCCGTCAACGCCCCGGCCGACCACTTCACCTTCGTCGTGCCGGTGTCGTCCATCACTGCGGTGGGAAGCTTCACCTCGAACGTCGGGACCGGCCTGAGCACGCTGGCGGTGTCCCCGCAGAACGTCGGTGACGTTCTCGTGGTCTTCGGCCAGCGGGTGAGCGGGACTCTCACGTCGATATCGGGCGGGGGGGTGACCGCCTGGACCAAAGCTGTGCAGTTCGCCGGCTCGGTGGGAGCCGACGAGGAGATCTGGTACGGCAAGGTCACCTCGACCGGTTCGTCCACCGTCACCTTCACCTGGTCCGCCAGTGTCACGGGCCACACCGAGGAATACGGCGCCCAGGAATTCACCGCCGGGTTGGGGGCGTCGACGGTATGGGCCCTCGACAAGACCGGCACCATCAACGGCGCCTCGTCGACATCGGTGCCGTTCCCGAGCCTCACCCCGAGCGGATCCGGTGAGCTCTACTTCGGCTACTCGGTCCCCGGCAACGTGGCCACCGGGGGGAGCACGGCGGCCTTCACGTACGACGTCACCAGCGAGGGCAACCTCGTCGCCTTTGACACCAACGTCACCGGGGCCGTGGCGCCCACCGGCACCCAGTCACCGGCGTCGACCTCATCTTCGATCGGTGCGCTTCTGATCGCGAGCAACGGTGCTCCGCCGCCGCCGCCCACCGTGACCGGCATCACCCCGACCTCGGGGTCGACGGCGGGGGGCACCTCCGTCGCCATCACCGGCACCAACTTCACCGGGGTCACCGCCGTCGACTTCGGCTCGGGCAACCCCGCCGCCCTCTTCACCGTCAACAACGTCGGATCGATCACCGCCACCGCCCCGGTCGGGACGGGCACCGTCGACGTGACCGTCGTCGCCGGCGGGGGCACGAGCGCCACCAACACGAGCGACAAGTTCACCTACCTGGCGCCGCCCACCGTGACCGGCATCACCCCGACCTCGGGGTCGACGGCGGGGGGCACCTCCGTCGCCATCACCGGCACCAACTTCACCGGGGTCACCGCCGTCGACTTCGGCTCGGGCAACCCCGCCGCCCTCTTCACCGTCAACAACGTCGGATCGATCACCGCCACCGCCCCGGTCGGGACGGGCACCGTCGACGTGACCGTCGTCGCCGGCGGGGGCACGAGCGCCACCAACACGAGCGACAAGTTCACCTACCTGGCGCCGCCCACCGTGACCGGCATCACCCCGACCTCGGGGTCGACGGCGGGGGGCACCTCCGTCGCCATCACCGGCACCAACTTCACCGGGGTCACCGCCGTCGACTTCGGCTCGGGCAACCCCGCCGCCCTCTTCACCGTCAACAACGTCGGATCGATCACCGCCACGGCCCCGGTCGGGACGGGCACCGTCGACGTGACCGTCGTCGCCGGCGGGGGCACGAGCGCCACCAGCACGAGCGACAAGTTCACCTACCTGGCGCCGCCCACCGTGACCGGCATCACCCCGACCTCGGGGTCGACGGCGGGGGGCACCTCCGTCGCCATCACCGGCACCAACTTCACCGGGGCCACCGCCGTCGACTTCGGCTCGGGCAACCCCGCCGCCCTCTTCACCGTCAACAACGTCGGATCGATCACCGCCACCGCCCCGGTCGGGACGGGCACCGTCGACGTGACCGTCGTCGCCGGCGGGGGCACGAGCGCCACCAACACGAGCGACAAGTTCACCTACCTGGCGCCGCCCACCGTGACCGGCATCACCCCGACCTCGGGGTCGACGGCGGGGGGCACCTCCGTCGCCATCACCGGCACCAACTTCACCGGGGCCACCGCCGTCGACTTCGGCTCGGGCAACCCCGCCGCCCTCTTCACCGTCAACAACGTCGGATCGATCACCGCCACGGCCCCGGCCGGCACGGGCACCGTCGACGTGACCGTCGTCGCCGGCGGGGGCACGAGCGCCACCAGCACGAGCGACAAGTTCACCTACCTGGCGCCGCCCACCGTGACCGGCATCAGCCCGACCTCGGGGTCGACGGCGGGGGGCACCTCGGTCACCATCACCGGCACCAACTTCACCGGGGCCACCGCCGTCGACTTCGGCTCGGGCAACCCCGCCGCCATCTTCACCGTCAACAACGCCGGATCGATCACCGCCACCGCCCCGGCCGGGACGGGCACCGTCGACGTGACCGTCGACGCCGGCGGGGGCACGAGCGCCACCAGCACGGCCGACAAGTTCACCTACCTGGCGCCGCCCACCGTCACCGGCATCACCCCGACCTCGGGGCCGACGGCGGGGGGCACCTCGGTCACCATCACCGGCACCAACTTCACCGGGGCCACCGCCGTCGACTTCGGCTCGGGCAACCCCGCCGCCATCTTCACCGTCAACAACGTCGGATCGATCACCGCCACGGCCCCGGCCGGGACGGGCACCGTCGACGTGACCGTCGCCGCCGGCGGGGGCACGAGCGCCACCAGCGCGCGCCGACAAGTTCACCTACCTCGGCGCCGCCCACCGTGACCGGCATCAGCCCGACCTCGGGGTCGACGGCGGGGGGCACCTCGGTCACCATCACCGGCACCAACTTCACCGGGGCCACCGCCGTCGACTTCGGCTCGGGCAACCCCGCCGCCACCTTCACCGTCAACAACGTCGGACGATCACCGCCACCGCCCCGGCCGGCACGGGCACCGTCGACGTGACCGTCGCCACCGGCGGGGGCACGAGCGCCACCAGCGCGCGCCGACCAGTTCACCTACCTGGCGCCGCCCACCGTCACCGGCATCACCCCGACGTCGGGGCCGACCGGGGGGCACCTCCGTCACCATCACCGGCACCAACTTCACCGGGGTCACCGCCGTCGACTTCGGCTCGGGCAACCCCGCCGCCCTCTTCACCGTCAACAACGTCGGATCGATCACCGCCACGGCCCCGGCCGGCACGGGCACCGTCGACGTGACCGTCGTCGCCGGCGGGGGCACGAGCGCCACCAGCGCGCGCCGACCAGTTCACCTACACGGCAGGGCCTCCCCCCAACACGATCCCGTCGCCGGTGCCGGGGGGATGGCAGCTCAACGGCACGGCTCAGCTCAACACGACCGCGTCGCCCGCCAACCTGCAGCTGACGCCGGCCACCAACTGGCAGGTGGGCTCGGCCTTCTATCCCGACGCCGGTGCCCGGGGTGGGCATCTCGGCCGCCTTCGACGCCTTCATCGGATCGGGCTCGGGCGCCGACGGGATGACCTTCACCCTGGCCGACGCCAGCGTCACCCAGCCCACCGCCCTCGGCGTCAACGGGGGCGGTGAAGGGTTCTCGGGGATCACCGGGATCGCCGTGTCCCTCGACACCTGGCAGGACACCGTCGACCCGTCGAACAACTTCGTCGGCATCGCCACCACGAACTCCGCCATGCAGTCGCTGAACTACGTGGCCACCAACACCTCGATCCCGTCGCTGCGCAACACCGTGCACCACTTCGTGGTGACGACCACCTCGACCGGGCATCACCGTGACCATGGACGGCACCCAGGTGCTCGACCTACACGACCAGCCTGCCGCCCTCGGTGCTCGTCGGGTTCACGGGGGCGACCGGAGGGTTCAACGACGTCCACCAGGTCCAGAACGTCTCCATCACGACCGCGCCGCCACCGCCGGCGCCCACCGTGACCGGTGTCAGCCCCTCGTCCGGGCCGAGCACGGGCGGGACCACCGTCACCATCACCGGCACCAGCTTCACCGGTGCCACGACCGTTGACTTCGGGTCGGGGAAGCCTGCCACCGCCTTCACCGTGAACAACCCGGGCTCCATCACCGCCACCGCCCCGGCCGGGACGCCCGGCGCCGTCGACGTGACGGTCACCACCGGAGGCGGGACCAGCGCCACCAACACCAGCGACCAGTTCACATACAACCCGCCGCCTCCGCCCACGGTGACCGGCGTCAGCCCGTCCACGGGGCCGAGCGCGGGTGGGACCGGTCATCATCACCGGCACGAACTTCACCGGTGCCACCGCCGTCGACTTCGGGCCCGCCAACCCGGCCACCACGTTCACCGTCAACAGCCCCACCTCCATCACTGCCACTGCCCCGACGGGGCGGGCGCGGCCGTCGACGTCACCGTCACGACCCCGGGCGGGACGAGCGCGACCAGCATCGGCGATCAGTACACCTACACCGGACCGCCCCCACCCATGGTGATCGGCCTGAGCCCGTCAACCGGGTACAACGGCACGTCCGTGACGATCACCGGCACCAACTTCACCGGCGTCACCGCCGTCGACTTCGGGTCGAGCAACCCGGCCACGACCTTCGCGTCGATGAGCGCCACCACCATCACCGCCACCGCCCCGGGCGGCACGGGCACCGTCGACGTCACCGTCACCACTCCGGGCGGCACGAGCGCCACCAGCGCCGCCGACCAGTACACCTACCTGGCGGGACCACCTCCTCGACCCACCGTCACCCTCGTCGCCCCGACGAACGGGCCGACCGGGACCTTGGTCACGGTGAGCGGTGCGAACTTCAGCGGGGTCACCGCCGTCGACTTCGGGTCGGGCAACCCCGCGACACTTCACCGTCAACAGCTCGACCACCATCACCGCCACCGCCCCGGCCGGCACCGGCACCGTCGACGTGACGGTCACCACCGCCGCGGGCACGAGCGCCACGAGCACGGCCGACCAGTTCACCTACACGACGGGGCCTTCCCCGTACGTGGCCCCGTCGCCCATGGCGGGGGGATGGCAGCTGAACGGCACCGCCCAGCTCAACAGCACCGGGTCGCCTCCCAACCTGGAGCTGACGTCGGCGACCAACTATCAGGCCGGCTCAGCCTTCGATCCCATCCCGGTGGGTGCGGTGGGCATCACCGCCTCCTTCGACGCCTTCATCGGATCGGGCTCCGGCGCCGACGGGCTCACCTTCACCTTGGCAGACGGCGGGTTCCACCCAGCCCACTGCCCTCGGCGTGAACGGCGGGGGTGAGGGCTTCTCGGGGATCAACGGGATCGCCGTGTCCCTCGACACGTGGCAGAACTCTGTCAACCCGTCGAACAACTTCGTGGGCATCGCCAACGGCCCGATACCTGGCGCTTCGAACGAGTTGAACTACGTGGCCACCAACACCTCGATCCCGGCTCTGCGGAACGCCACGCACCACTTCGTCGTGACGACGACCTCACAGGCATCACCGTGGCTATGGACGGCACCCAGGTACTCAGCTACGCGGACACCGACCTGCCGCCCTATGTGCTGCTCGGGTTCACGGGAGGGACCGGAGGCTTCAACGACATCCACGAGGTCCAGAACGTCCAAATCACCGCCACCGGCTATCCACCACCGGCGCCCACCGTGACCGGCATCAGCCCCGACGCCGGGCCGAGCTCGGGCGACTCCTCGGTCACCATCACCGGCACGAATCTCTCCGGGGTCACCGAGATCAACTTCGGGGCCAACAACCCGGTCGACACCTACGCCATCACCAGTCCGACGACCATCATCGCCACGAGCCCCAGTGGCACGGGCACCGTCGACGTCACGGTCACCGCCCCCGGCGGCACGAGCGCCACCAGTCCCGCCGATCAGTTCATCTATATCTCCGGTCCGCCCGTCATCACGGCCGTGAGCCCAGCCTCGGGACCGGTGTCGGGCGGGACCACGGTCACGGTCAGCGGCACCGGCTTCACCGACGCCACTGCCGTGACATTCGGAACATCCAACGTGGCGACGCAGTGGACCATCGTCAACTTCACCACCATCGTCGCCACGGCGCCCGTAGGCCAGCTCGGTACCTTTGACATCCAGGTCGCCAATCCGTCGGGCAACAGCACCCCTGTCACCGCCGACGAGTACACCTACACGACGCCGCCTGTGCCCACCGTGTCGGGAGTCAGCCCGAATACCGGGCCGAGCACGGGCGGGACCACGGTCACGATCAGCGGCACCGGCTTCACCGACGCCAGCGCCGTCGACTTCGGGTCGGGCAACCCGTCCGCCGTCTATACCGTCAACAGCGACATCAGCATCACCGCTACCGCCCCGGCCGGATCGCTGGGCACCACGGTCGACGTCACGGTGACCACCCCGGGGGGCACCAGCGCCACCAGTGCCGCCGACCAGTACACCTATACGGCGCCGCAGGCTCCGACCGTCACGGGGGTGAGCCCGGGGTCGGGGCCGAACGGCACGGCCGTCACGATCACCGGGACGAACTTCACGGGGGCCAGCGCCGTCGACTTCGGGCCGAGCTTTGCCACGACCTTCACTGTGAGCAGCTCGACGACCATCTATGCCACCGTCCCGGCGGGGACGGGCACGGTGGACGTGATCGTCCTCACCCCCGGAGGCCCGAGCACCAGCAACCCCGCCGACCAGTACACCTACACCGTGCCGCCTGCGCCGACCGTGTCGGGGCTGAATCCGAACTCAGGGTTCGCCACGTACTCGGTGGTCGTGACGGGCACGAACTTCACCGGTACCAGCGCCGTCGACTTCGGGCCGAGCAACCCGGCCACGACGTTCACGGTCAACAGTCCCACCAGCATCACCGCCACCGCGCCGGCGGGATCGGGCACGGTGGACGTGACCGTCACCACCTCGGGTGGCACGAGCGCTACGACCTCCGCCGACCAGTTCACCTACAGCACGGGCACACCCCCACCGACCATGGTCGCCACCTACCGCGGCGACCTCGGCCGAAGTGGCTACTACCCGTCCCAGACGGGGGTCACGACCGCCAACGCGCCCAACCTCAAGCTGCACTGGACGGACAGCAGCGGCAGTGTGGGCTCGTATGGCCAGCCGATCGTGGCCAACAACATGGTGTACTGGGGCGACTGGAACGGCTACGAACACGGGACCAATCTCTCGGGCACGGACGCCTGGACGACGTTCGTCGGCATCTTCCCCAACGGGTGCAACCCCAGCCAGGCGGGGCCGAGCGGCGCGGCCACGGCTGCCATGATGGGTGCCACCCCGGTGCTGTACGTGCCGGGAGGGGCTGACACCTTCTATGCGCTGAATGCACTCACGGGAGCCGTCATCTGGCAGACGAGCCTTGGCTCGCCGTCGCTGGGGGACATGCTCTGGTCCTCGCCCCTGCTCTACAACGGGAACGTCTACGAGGGACTCGCTTCTTTTGGTGACTGCCCGCTCGTGCAGGGTCAATTGGTGGAGATGAACGCGAAACACCGGAACCATCGAGCACGTGGCCGACATGGTGCCGAACGGCTGCATCGGCGGGGGGATCTGGTCTTCCCCGACCCTCGACACGAGCAACGGCACCATCTACGTCACGACAGGGACGCCCAACGGGTGCGGCACACCCGAATTGTCTCCCGCCATCATCCAACTGTCAGCTAGCAACCTGGACATCTTGTCAAGCTGGACCATACCCCCATCCGAGCTCTACGACGATCCGGACTTCGGCTCCACCCCGACCCTCTTCACGGCCACCATCAACGGTCAGCAGCAGCAGCTGGTCGGCGCCATCAACAAGAACGGCCTCTTCTACGCTTGGAACCGGAACGATCTCGCCGCCGGCCCGGTGTGGCAGACGCGGATCGCGGATCCCGCCGGCGGTCCCCTCTCCATCGTCTCGGCCTCGTGGGATGGCACGACGCTGTACGTGGGAGGAGGCAACACGATCATCAACGGCACGAGCTGCTACGAGAACATCTCCGCCCTCAATCCGGCGACCGGAGCCTTCATCTGGCGAGACTGCGTGCAAGGCAGCATGACGTCGGGCATCACCGAGGTGCCGGGGATGCTGATCATGGGCTACGGCGCCGTGGGCAAGGTCATCTTCATAAACAGCACCAACGGCAACATCGTGTTCACCTATTCACCGAAGGCCGCCGTGGAAGGCGAGACCATTGTCTCGAACGGCGTCGTCTACGTGCCGCTCACCAATGGGACCCTGATAGCCCTCGGGCAGTAGGCGGTCGGGGCCTACCCAAGGACCCATCATGCACAGGCATCCATGCGCTGGTATTGCGCAGCCTTCCCCACATCGGTGTCGCCACGGGCGACCGATCCCAAGGCAGCCAACGTGAAGATGGCCAACGTAATGGCGACACGCTCCAGGACGCCGCGCACAGCCGCCGGGCTCATCTCAAATCCCACGATCGCAACGATCTGGGCGGCGGCAAGGACCTGAGCCTGGCGCGCCCGCGGCGCGATTTGAGCTCGTTGGGCGAACGCACAACCGAGGAGAAGGCTGGCCGCGGGCAACGTGAGGCAGACGATGAGCATGCCGATGCCGTGGACCCTGCCGTCGGCGGTCTCGAGAACATGAGGATGATCCGTGTTGTACCCGGCGTCGAGAAACAAGCCGACGGCGGTACCAACGAGAAAGAAGAGCCCGGGACCCCACAGCCGAGATAGCCCGAATCGATTGAACAGGCTCGCTGCCGTGGTCAGGACGCCAAAGCCCAGAGCGGCAAAAGCGGCTCGCATCAGCCAGCCGAACCTGCCAAGCGAGTATTCGCTGATCGTGTGCTCCGCAGGGTTCAAGTCTCCTCGAAGGCTGTGCAAGACCAAGACGACCGTGACGAAGAGTGCAAGCCCGGTGGCACTGATCAGGTGGATCCCCACGGTCCACTTGGACTCTCTGGCGAGATGCGGGGCCGTCAGGTTCGACGGTGTGAGTGCATGCGCGCCGGAGAATCCCGAATCCTGCCGCTCGAGCGCCCGTGGGAGCGGGTACTCCTCGTGTTCGGAGAGTGCCACGTCTCCTCCCTGCGACCCGAGGCCAGCCAATCCCGGTCATCGTCGCGCAGAGGTCGAGGTCATGCCAGTGCGTTGTCCACGTTCCTCTCGAGGGTGGGGGCAGTGTCGATCCGCATCGAAGGCTCAGAACTCCCGGGTCGGAGGGGTGGGCGCGATCTCGTCGGCTCCGTGCCACCGGACGTGGAGACGGGGCCAGGCTGGCGGCCAGACGAGCGGGCCTCTAGTCCTCACGCGGTGCCGTTCGGTCCTCGAGACGGAGCTGGAGCAAGACGAGATCGAGCCACCGACCGAACTTGGCGCCGATCCCGGGCATCCTGGCGACCTCGACGAAGCCCAGACGGCGATGGAATCGCAGGGAGGCCTCGTTCGTACTATCGATGGCGGCAATCATCGTGTGCTTGCCGCGTTCCCGCGCCTCGTTGATCAGAGTCTCCATGAGGCTTCTCCCAACACCGGTGGCCCACCGGTCCTCTCGGACGTGGATCGTATTCTCGACGGTGAACCGGTAGCCGGGCCGCTTCACGGCGTCGCGGAACCACCCGTAGGCGGCGACGCCGACGACCTCGCCCTGCCCATCGGCGACCAGAACCGTCTCGTGTTGATCCAACCATTCCAAGATGCTGCCCCGCGTCTGCGGTGTCTCGGTCCACTCGAACGTGGTCGTCGCCAAATGCGCGTTCAGCGGCGCCGCAATCGCATCAGCATCGCTCGTCGTGGCAGGCCTCACGATCATCGGGAGATTCTCGCAGAACCTCGGATCGGCAGACGAGACGCAGCCTCGTATTCTGCGGAGATGGATTGGACCATCCGATCGTGTGAACATTCAGATGTCGAGCTCGTACTCCGGCTCTGGTTGGAAAGCGAGGCTGAGCCCACCCACACCGACGATGCCGACAGTCTCGGACGACTGATCACCCACGACCCTTTGGCACTGATCGTTGCCGAGGACGGTGGCCGTCTCGTCGGCTCGGTGATTGCCGCCTGGGATGGGTGGAGGGGGTCGATCTACCGGCTGGTCGTGGCTCCCTCTCATCGTCGCCATGGTCTCGGGAGGCACTTGATCCACGAGGCGGAAGAACGGCTCGCAGCGGCGGGGGCTGTCCGGTTGCAGGCAATCGTCACCGAGACCCAGTCGATGGCGACCGGCTTTTGGAACGCCAGCGATTGGGAACAACAGCGTCATCGTCTCCGCTTCGTGAAGGGTTGATCCCGTCCCGGAGGCGGGCGCGTCCGGCGGTGGTTCAGCGCAACCGCACCGCCCACTCGGCGAGTGCGTCCCGGGCGCCCTTGGCAAGGCGCGATGTGATCTCCTCGGCCGGCAGGGACTCGGCGAGGGCGTGCGCTTCCCCTGCCCACAGATTGATGAGATCGGGGTCGCCGACGCCGCGACCGTGGGCGCGGAGGGGCGCCGTGAGGTGATTCACCTCGGGATAGGCCCGCGGCGCGTCCTTGCCGTACTCGCCGTGAAGCCGGTTCGAGATGCCGCGGGCCAGGCGGCCGCTGAACGCTCGTGTCAGGACCGTCGGCCCGTCGGTCGCGGTGGCCATGCGCTGGGCGTCCGAGGTGCCGGCCTCGGGAGCTCGCAGGTAGGCGGTGCCGATCTGGGCAGCGCTGGCGCCGGCGACGAGCACGGCCGCGAGCGCGGCGCCGGTCATGATCGAGCCGGCCGCGATGAGCGGCCGATCCACCTCGGCCCGCACGAGCTGGAGAGCCGCCAGCAGCGTCAAGTCCGACTGTGCGTCGTCATCGACGAACACACCGCGGTGCCCCCCGGCCTCGACTCCCTGCACGATCAGCGCGTCGGCCCCGGCCGAAGATGCTTGGCGGGCCTCGTTAGGCGAGGTGACAGTCAGCCACACCTCCGATCCGGCCGCTCGAAGGTGTTCGATGGCCTGTTTCGGAGGTACGCCGAAGGTGAACGACACGACCGCCACCGGTTCTCGCTGTAGGACGTCGACCTTTTCCTCGAACCAGTCGTCGTCGAACCGGGGTTGTCCGAGTTCCACTCCGGCCCGCTCGGCCTCGGCACCCAGGATGGTGGCGTAGGCCCGCACCGCTCCGGGATCTGCGGGGGTACCACCTCCGACGAAGACGTTGACTCCGAAACGGTCGATTTGGGCTCGGACGGTGGCGATGTCGTGTTGCATCTGCTCCGGCGTGAGGTAGCCGGCGGCGAGGAATCCGAGTCCGCCGGCACGGTCTACCGCCGCGGCAAGCGCGGGGGTGGATGGCCCGCCCGCCATCGGTGCTTGGACAATCGGCACGGACAGGCTTCCGAGGACACGGCTCACGATCGGAGCGTCGTGGAGCATCGGCTCACGGGACTGAAACTACGTCGCGTGCGGCCACACGGTCGAGTGGCCCTCAGAGACCAGGAGCGGTGTCCTCAGCCGCCAGCGCTTCGGTCCTCGATGACGGGGACGGCCGAGCGGGGAGTCAGTTCCAGCGCGGCGTTCGGGGTTGGCCCCGTCCTCGGTTCCGGCCCGGGCCGGACCAAGGCGACCAGTACCAGGCGGCAACGAGACCAACGCCCACCACGCCGACGATGAACACCAACAGGGCAAGCGGATGGAGGTCGACGCCGGCGATCTGCGTCCCCACGACCGGGCCCATCGGACGGGGGATCACGAGCCGCCGGATGGGCCCGGGCACGACGGCGATCCGACGAGTGGCGAACGCGATGGAGCTGCTGCTGCGCCCGCTCACAAGTGCCAATCCCGCGCCCAGGGTGAGCACGCTCAGGAGGACCCCGAGGGCGATCGCGAGGGGTGGCCGCCAAAAGGACGGACGGTCGGGGGCCGGGGCACCCGTCACACCTCGCGCTGCGGCCCAGGCCGCCGCAAAGCGCCGTGGATCGAACGCGCTGTTTCCGAGCACGTCTTCGGGCGAGCCTCCCTCGGCCTCGGCTTCCTCGAGATCAGCGGTGAGGTCGGCCGCCATCTCGTTGGCGACGGGATCCGGGACTCCGAGCCTCCGCCACTCCCGCCGGCACTCATCGACGAAATTGTTCACGGCATTACCTCCGCTTTGACCAGACCGAGAGCGCCATCGACGGCGTCACGCGCCGCCTGCCATTCGTCGACACCCGCCTCGAGGGCCCGCTTGCCCTCGGACGAGAGGCTGTAGTACTTCCGGGGCGGACCCCCGTTGCTCGCCGCCCGATGGGTCTCGACGAGGCCATCGCGCTCCAGCCTGCCCAGGACGGGGTAGATCGACCCTTCCCCGACGATGGAGAGGCCGCGGCCCCGGAGCCGCTTGGTCATCTCGTAGCCGTACGCCGGCCCGTCTCCCATCACCGCCAGCAAGCAGAGGTCGAGGACGCCCCGAAGGAGCTGGCTCCGGCGCCCCTCTGCATTTCCCATGCACCACAAGGTACCGTTTGCTATCGTGCACTGCAAGGGACCTCGTCAAAGGAAGAGCACCAAGCAGAATGACCACCACCACCCTCCCCGACACGTCCCCCGTGCCTGAAACGGGAAGCCACTGGGCCGTCGAGACCCACGGGCTGACCAAGCGCTTCGGGGACACCATCGCCGTGAACGGCGTGGAGCTGCTCATCCCCCGGGGCTGTGCCTTCGGCTACCTCGGCCCCAACGGGGCGGGCAAGACCACCCTCATCCGGGTCCTGCTGGGCCTGACCCACGCCGACGCGGGGACGATGTCGCTGCTCGGCTACCCCGTGCCCAAACGACGCGCCGCGGCGCTGGCCCGGGTGGGGGCCATCGTCGACGAGCCCCGCTTCCACGGCCACCTCACGGGGCGCCAGAACCTCCAGCTCCTCGCCGCGGCACGCGAGCCGGCGGCCAAGGACCGCATCGGCCCCGCCCTCGAACGGGTCGGGATCCTCCATCGCGCCGACGACCGGGTGGCGAAGTACTCGATGGGCATGCGCCAGCGCCTGGGGGTCGCCGCGTGTCTGTTGGGCGACCCCCAGCTCCTCATCCTCGACGAGCCCATGAACGGGCTCGATCCAGCCGGCATGCACGAGATGCGCGACATGATCCTGTCCCTCGTGGCCGAGGGCCGCACCGTGGTGCTGTCCTCGCACCTCCTCGACGAGGTCGAGCGCACCTGCGACGCGGTGGCCATCGTGGACCGGGGACACATCATCCGCCAGGGGCCCATCTCCGAGCTCTTGGCGGGGGCCTCGGTGGTCCTCCACGTCGAATGCTCCGAGCCCGACCGGGCCCAGGGCCTGCTCCAGGCCACGGCCTTCGGCGCCGCGATCGAGCTCGGCCAGCTGGGACTGGGGATCACCCTGCCGGCGGGGACGCCGCGCGACGTCATCGCCGAGATCAACCGCCTCCTCGTGGAGGGGGGGATCTCGGTCTACCGCCTCCAGCAGGTCCAGGCCTCCCTCGAATCGTGGTTCTTGCAGGTCACGAGCCGACTGGGGGCCAGCGAATGACGACGATGTCCGAGGCTCGCGCCGCCACCACCGCACCCCGCCGGACCGGGCCCGACCACCGGGGCTCGTGGGTCCCCACCCCGGCCATGATCGGGACGCGCCTCATGGAGCTGCGCAAGCGCCGGGGGCTCATGATCACCCTCGTCCTCGTCACCATCGGCATCCCGGCGGTGTTCCTCCTCATCCGCCTCCTCCTGCACGCCATCGCCCCCCACTCCTACGGCCCGGCCGGCGGCTACGACATCTTCACCGGCCTCGTGGCCGGGGTGCTCTACGTCTTCGGGTTCATCGTGGCCGCCACCTTGGGGGCCACGGCGGGGTCGATCGACCTCACCGAGGGCATGTTCCGCCACCTGGTGGTGACGGGTCGCTCCCGCCTCAGCCTCTACCTGGCCCGCATCCCCGCCGGCCTGGCCATCATCGTCCCCCTGGTGGCGGTGGGCTTCACCATCGTGTGCGCGGTGTGCGTCTTCGCGGCACCCACCAAGCTCAGCTTCCAAGGCACCACCGTCCCCACCGGCCTGTCGCGCGCCGGCCTCGAGACCTGGGCCGCCGACCACACCAACCAGGTCATCTGCGACTTCGGCTTCCGGATCGGACCAAACTCTCCGATCGCCCCGGTCGCCAGCGCCGTCCCGTGCGGCAACGGCCCGGGCGGCTCCGGCCCGGGCCGAGCGGTCGTCCAGGGTCCTCCCGGTTCCCAGATCACAACGCCGCAACCTTCCCAGGCCCAGATCGAGAACGCCGCCCGTCTGATCGCGCAGATGAACTATTCCGACTACGCCCGAATTTTCCTGTATCCGTCCGACTCACTGATGATCAAGACCGGCCTGTGGCTCGAGCTCGAAGCGGTCGTGGGGTTCATCGTCGGCCTCGGGCTGGGATCGCTGATCGGCCAGAGAACGGTGGCCGTGATCCTGATGATCGTCCTCGAGGTGATCCTGACACCGATCTTCTCGCGAGCGCACCTTCCTCATCTGTCGAATCTGCAGCGAGCCGTGGTGGGTCTGGCCACGGCCCACCTGGCGCCGGGAGGGCTCCCCGTGCTCGGCGGTGGGGGAGGGGGCCCCGGGGGCGGCTCCGGGAATCCCGCTTTGCTGCCGGAATCGACGACGGTGGCCGTTTGCGTGATCGTCGCTTGGTTGGTCGGATGGTCGATCCTTGGTGCGTGGCGAATGATGACCAGGGACGCGTGAGATATCCCCACGGGCACACCGAGAACCGTCGGTCGACGCACGTCCTCTGACTAGACGCCCTGGCCCGGATCTTCTGAACGGGAACTGGAAGCTATGGGCGGGTGATACTCGGCATGGCAGCTTCCTGAGCGCTCGACTCGACGTGGTTGCCCGGTCGTTCCCGTCACGTTAGGGCGAGTCCAGACAGACGTCGCCGTGTGTGTCACGCACCATCACTCTGAGAATGTCGAATGCCGTGCGGGCGGGGGCCGATCCGGTTACGGCTTCGATCTCATTGCGAAAGTCCTCCGAGAACGCCTCGGATGCCTCCAACCCATCATCCCAGAAGGACATGGTCACAACCTCTGGGCGCGGGCCCGACTCACTTCGGAGGGCCACGAATCCAAGGAAATGCGGTAGCTGCGAGAATCGCGGAAGTACGTCCCGCTCCACGCGACGAACAACATCGGCGACCAACTCGTCTTCCACAAAGAAGCTGACGCATCGACTCTTCATGGCCTGTCCACCACCCGACTGTTCACGGAGCAAACCTCCCATGTCGGCGTTCAGGCGAGGTGGTCAGCGTCGTCGCTGCCCGCCTTCCGGGAGATCGCATCTGGGACCATGGATAGCCATGAGTGATGGCCGTCAAGGTGAGTCCTTCCCAGGAATTCAGTCGCACTGATCAGGGGCATCCCTCTGTCGACGACCCCCATCGCTTGTCGGTCGTCACATGCTTTCGTGACCTTGACGCCCTCGTCGAGCGATGACTCGGATCAGGCTCGCAATCGCAACGACGATCAGCACGACGAATCCAACCAAGAAGATCGCCCAAACGACATTGGAAAGCGTTCGCATCGCCCCGTGCTTGTCGTTGCCACTCCCGTAGGTGACGTTGGCGATGACGAAGAGCACCACCTCTATGGCCGCCACAATGATCAGGCTTCGTCCCCTGCCAACCTGCTGCGTGAACCTACTGGCCATCGAGGAATTCGGTTTGGGTCATACGAGCCTCCAGGTGTGATGGCTCTCATTGACCCACGTCTTCGTGGATGCTGACAAGGGCGCCTACCTGCCCCTTCGTGTGGTGCTGCCACCCCTTGGCGGTACCCGCGCCTGGGGCCCCGACCACCGTGCCTAAGACCCAAACCGCGACGGCATTCCCGGACGAGGGCGGCTCTTGCTCAGCGTGTCGCTGACCCCAATGATGCCAGTGGGAGGAGCGGTGATCGCTGATCAGGCTTCGGGAAACGCAGCAAAATCACGCTTGGCCTTCTTGTACCACCCCATCCCTTTGATGGGATTCCTCCAACGGCCCTTCATCTCTTTCAAAGCGCGTTCGTGCGTCGTATCTCCCTTTGCGACCATGTCCTTGAGATGGCGGTCCTGCGCTTTGATGACCTCGTCTGCGGTCATGCCGTGGTGCGCAAAGTCGCAGGGGCCACCCAATTGCTGGCACGTCATGGTCTTCATGAGGCTCGCTTCCTTTCGCTGTGTCGAACTGTCATTTTGGACTCAACCGCCCGAATGCGGGTGGTGGGTGCCGTCGGCTTCTCAGGATTTCACCCGAACCCGGACCACGTCCATGGTCGCCAGCACGTCTGGATCGGCAATCAGCTCGACCTCGCGCACCATGCCCGCTCCCACATGGAACACGAAGGCCACCTTGACCTTCCCGGCCTGGATCCAGGCGGCGCCGAGCTCGCCGTCGATCGTGACCGGCGCTGCCCCCCGGGCGCCGTTGAGGCGGCCGGCTACGGCGGCGGCGCCGTCGTAGACGGGATCGGTACCCATCTTCTGTCCGACCAGGTCGGCACGCATGACGGCGTCGGGGGCGAGGAGCGTCAGCAGGGTGGCGAGATCCCCGCCCCGGGCCGCGGTGAGGAACGCGTCCACGACGCGGTGGCTCTCGGCGCGAGCCGCTTGCGACCCGACCGGCTCCGGCACCCCCTGAACCTTGCGCCGCGCCCGGCTCGCCAGCTGTCGGACGGCGGTACCCGAGCGCCCCATGATCTCGCTGATGTCTTCGAAGGGGTACCCGAAGACATCGTGCAACACGAACGCCGCTCTCTCGGCCGGCGCCAGCGCGTCGAGGACGACCTGCATGGCATCGCCCATCTTCTCGGCGAGCAATGCGTCGCCCTCGGGGTCGTCCGGGGCGGGCTCGGCTGGTGCCGCCGCTTCGGCCACCGACCTGGTCCCGCGCCTGCGCAGCTGGTCGAGGCACAACCGGGTCACGACGGTCGTCAGCCAGGCGGGCAGGTTGTCGATGTCGTCGGTGCGAGACAGCCGCAGCCAGGTCTCCTGGACGACGTCGTCCGCATCGGCCTCCGAGCCGAGTATCCGGATGGCGATCGCAGTCAGCCGGGCCCGCTCGGCTTCGAATTCAGACACGTCTTTCGTGGTCACATCCTATTGACGCAGGCCGCCCCCGGAATGTGACCGCTCGTTGGCGCGTGGTGGGGGGTGCTCGTAGCATTTTCCGGTCCGCGTGGAGTTCATCAAGCTCCAGGACCAGGGCAGGTGCCGCTGTCGGTGGGAGGCCCTTCGAGGCAAGCGAACACGTGTCCCGGGGACGACCATGGCCGTCGGCAAGGACATTCCACACGATCTCGGCCAGTACGTGATCGAGGCGGCGGCCGGGTACGGCCATGGGTTCTGGGGACTCGTGGCCAGGGGAGCGACCTTCAAGAGCACCGGTCGTCGGCAGACAAAGCCCGGCCGTGTCCTGGATCGGGCCTTCGGACAGTGGCAGGCATTGCGGACGGGCGAGCGTCTCGTCTTCCAGTGGCCCTCCGAAAAGGGAAGCATCGAGGCCCCCAGCTCCGCGAGCACCTGAGGGCGGTTCCGGTATCCGATCTGAACGAGGAGGAAGCGATGCGAGTCACCGGCATTGTTGCGAACCTTCCGGCTGCCGACATCGAAGCGGCCCGTGACTTCTACACCGACTACCTCGGGTTGAGTGTCGAGGACTTCAACCTCGGGTGGGTGGCGCGCTTCCGATCGCCCGACGGCCGGGCCTCGGTCCAGCTCGTCACGCGTGATGCCACGGCTCCCGTTGACTCGGTGATCTCCGTTCAGGTGGGCGCCGACGTTGACGAGGCGTACGCCGAGGCCCAGCGCCGTGGCTACGAGATCATGCACCCTCTCACCGAGGAGGCGTGGGGTATTCGGCGATTCTTCGTCCGTGCCCCCGACGGCAATGTGATCAACATCGTGAGCCACACCGACGAGTAGTTTGCCCGCCTGCCTCTGGCCAACGAGCCCGATGACGTTCAGCCGCCGCCCGCCACCGCCCGCAGCTCGGCCATGGCGTCCCGCATGACGTCAGCGAGATCCCGGTCCTCGTCCCCACTCGACCACCGCTCCAAGGCGACGCGCAACACCGTCATGCCAGCGTCGCCAGCCAAGCTTGCTTGGGGATCCCCCACGCCTCTTCGCCGCAGAGCCATTGCCACCGCGGCGCTGTAGTCGGCAAGTTTCGCCAACTCCCGCTCTCGCAACTCGGGGTTGGCGGCGATGACAGCATGTCGCTGGCGGGACAGGTCGCGGCGGAACTCGCCGAGCATGTCGGCGGCGGCGGTGAGACCGCAGGCGACGGCGGCGAGCGGCCCGTCCTCAAGGGGCGCCTCGACCACACCGGTGACGATCCGCTCCTGGAGCAGGGCAGATCCACCGAAGAGCACTTCTCGCTTGTCGGCGAAATGCCGGAAGAAGGTGCGTTCGGTCAGCCCGGCTCGGGCGGCGATCTGCGCGGCGGTGGTCTGGTCGAACCCCCGCTCCGAGTAAAGGGCCAGCGCCGCCTCCTGCAGCCTCCCCCGACTGTCCGGCTGCCATCGACCCATGTCTTCCATCCTAAGCGTTGACAGTCACTGACATCCTCTATACCCTGATATCAGTCACTGACATCATTGTTTCCCCGGAGGTACCCGTCATGAGAATCTTTGTCACCGGCGCATCGGGCTGGATCGGCTCGGCAGTCGTGCCCGAGTTGCTCGGGGCGGGCCATGAGGTGGTCGGCCTCGCCCGCTCGAACGAATCGGCCCAACGGTTGGAAGCGTCTGGCGCCTTGGTTCATCGGGGCAACCTCGACGACCCCGACGGGCTGGCCAAGGCGGCCAACGACTCCGACGGGGTGATCCACCTGGCGTTCCAACACGAGGTGGCCTTCAGCGGCGACTTCGCCGCCGCCGGGGCGGCCGACCGTAGGGCCGTGGAGGCCATGGGCGCGGCTCTGGCGGACTCCGATCGGCCGCTCGTCCTCGCCTCGGGCATGGTCGGGCTGACATCCGGTCGGGTCGCTACCGAGAACGACGGGCTCGTCCCCAGCGCCGAGGTTCGGGCCAACCCCGCCGGGCGTCGGTCGGCCACCGCCCTGCTCACGCTGTCCCTGCGGGGCGTAGGCGTCCGATCGTCGGTGCTGCGTTTCCCCCCGACGGTTCACGGTGACGGCGACCACGGGTTCGTGGCCACGCTCGTGAGCATCGCCCGCCGGCGGGGCGTGGCCGGATACGTGGGCGATGGAACCAACCGTTGGCCCGCCGTGCACCGCTCCGACGCCGCCCGGCTGGCCCGGCTGGCCGTCGAGTCCGCCCCCGCCGGGTCGGTCCTGCACGCAGTGGGGGACGAGGGTGTCCCTTTTCGCGAGATCGCCGAGGTGATGGGCCGGCATCTCGACATCCCAACCGCGAGTCTCTTGCCAGCCGTCAGCGCCGAACACTTCGACCACCTGGGCCACTTCGTCGCCTTGAACAGCCCCGCCACCGCCGCCGTTACCCGGGAGTTGCTCGGATGGGAGCCGACGGGGATCAGCCTGCTCGACGATCTCGAGCAGGATCACTATTACCGTCCAGACCAACGAGTGGCTTGACCACACTGCGCGTTTCCGGTGCCCATCCCGAGTGCCCAGCAACCTCGGCCTTGATTGACGACGCTCAGCCTACGTATTTGTTGAGGACGGAGACGGTCGGCGCTGTGGCGCTCGAACTTCCAGGAATCTCGCCCGATGCCGCCGGATTGAAGGTCAGCGCGAAGGAGTTCGACCCGGTGATCCCTCCACACGCCACAATCTGCCCCGTCATCGACGGTGAGTTGGCGTAGGAGGCCTCCCCAGGCGTGTACAAGAAGACGACCAGGCTCGAGGCGAAGGTGGACGAGTTCGAGACCGAGATGTCCACGGCCGACGTACTGCACGCGACACCCGGGCTGGCCAGAAGCGAGAAGTCGTGCACCGTCGCCGTGGTGGACGAATAGGTGTCCGAGCCCACCGTTGTGAAGCTCTGCACCTCGAGCACCGTGTCAGCGTTGAAGCTGAACGTCTGAGCGCGGGAGTACGAAGGGTTGCACGAGGTGGCGTCGTAGACCGTCTTGCTCGCCTCGGTGCTGATGGCGGTCATGAACGGGTCGGCGGCACCGCTGGAGTTGCTCTTGAAATAGGTGGCGCAGCTCGCCGACGCCACGTCGACCACGCTCCACCCCTGGCCCAGCCAGGTGATGTCGCTCGGGTTGAGCACCGGGAAGCTCACCGCCGCCGGCATGGTCTGACTGGAGAGGGCAAGATCACCGGGCGTCTTTGTGCCGGGACTGATGCTTGATCCCCCCGCCAGGGTGATGGTGCCCGACGCCGCGGTGTTGCCCTTGATGTTGGCGGAGCCGGCCAACGAGATGTTGCCGTTTGTCTCGGTGGCGGTACCGGTGACCTCGGCCGAACCGCTCATCGTCAGCGGGCCGGCGTAGGAGATCAGATTGCCATTGACCGTCGCACTGTTGCCCAGAGTTACGGCCCCAGCAGCGGTCAGACCACCGATGCTGCAACTACCGGTGAAGTTCACTGCTCCGTAGGTCGTCACGGCTCCAGGCGAGGTGTCACCATTCCCGCAGGTCATCGTGCCCCCGGAGTAGACGTTGGCGACGTTGGAACCCGAGTTCGTGAGGGCGGCTGCGCCGGTGAGCTTCAAGGCGTTGGTGGTGAAGAGGGCATATCCAAGTGCCTGGGCTGGTGTTGACGTGGTGGCGATGGCGACGGTCTCGTGCATGGTCGATGACGAACCGTGCGCAGTGGTGCCCGTCGAGGCAATGGTGGCGGTCGCGGGGGCGGTAACGCCACCGAGCGTCGATCCACTGCACGTGAGAGGGCTGGGGTTGGCGCCACTCGGGTAGTACGTGACGGTCCCCGAGTACGACGAGACCGCTCCCGGCGCGGTGAGTGAGCCATTGAAGGCACCACAGGGGAGGCTCGTATAGAGCGACACGTTACGCATGGCGCTCAGCTCGACAGCGAGCCCACTTTGGGCGGCGAGCGAGGACTGTGAGGTCGTGCCGTATTGCGTCGAGAGCGACCCGGAGAAGTCGCTGACCGTGAGAGCCACGACGAGAGCGCCCATGAGGAGCATGGACACCATGAGCACCATCACGATGGCACTGCCGCGCTCATCGTCACACTCGTGTCTCCGGGGCGCGGTCATGTCCAACCTTCCTGTGTGACGGCGGTGGCACAAGAGACGGTCGGATTCGATGAATAGGGGGTGTCGAAGGCCGAGATCGAACCCTTGAGGGAGACCGATTGGGACGTGTTCGAGTATGTCTCGGTCGCCTGGAGGTTGAAGGTGAGTTCCTGGGGAGAGCCCGTCGTGACCACGGGGAGAGAGAACGGGACCGTTGCGGAATTGACGATCGAGGAGGCGATCGGGATCCATTGGGGGACGGCGTTGCCAACCACCCAGTTCGTCGGCCACGTTTGCTCGGAGAGCACATGGGTCGTGGTGTTCAACATCCACTGATCCCATTGCGTGGTGCCGAACGCCCCGGAAAGCACTCGGACTGCGAAACCGGATGTGACGGTTGGTCCCGCCGTGGTCATTTGGGTGGGCAGGCAGATCTGGCTGGCCGATTCCACTCGACTCTGAAGATCTTCGATCGCCGTCCTCACCTGGGCCGAACCGGCGCTGGTCCCTTGTGAGTAGGCGCTCGTGTCGGTGACGGCCTTGATCGCGACGGGAACCATCAGCAACAGGATCAACGTCACTGTCATCGCCATCATCAGTTCGATGAGTGTGAAGCCGTCACTGCCGAGGTGGCTCCGCATCTCGGCGGCACGGGTCAAGGCCTCGGGATCTTGCCGGTTCCGTGGGGAAGTCATGGGGTGGCGACCTCGGTCTCACCCACGACTTGCCCGGTCCCTCCCAGGGCAGAAGGCCACGTCACGATCACGACGACGGTGACAACACCGTTCGAGATCGCCTCGGGATAGGTCGACACCTTGTAGGGGATGCCCACCGTTGTCGTCGTGATGTGAGGCACCAGCGGGCTCTCCGACGAGTTGGCGTTTGTGGTGGCGAGGGTCGCTCCCGTGAGCGTGAGGGTGTAGGTCGATCCGCTCACGTGGATGTTCGGATCGTTGGTGAGGGTATCGACGCTCGGGTTCAGGCCTGACGTGAGGTCGGCGAACGGGAGGGATGTCACGTCGGCTACATCAGCAGAGACAAGGGTGTAGGCGACCGACCTCTGTTGAGCGATCGAGGCCGCCACCGTCGACGCCATCGTTCCCGATCCCGCAGCCAAGATCACTACCGCGAACAGTGACGACGCCATGAGAACGTCGAGCATGACAAATCCGGCTTCGGTGGAGCTACCCCGGCGCCTGGTCCGATGGCGCGACTGCCGGTCCCACCCGCGCGTCTGGGCGTGTCGCACTGCTCGTGCGGGGAGGCGCCCATGCCAGGACTCGTCGCGCGCCTGACGGGTGCGTTGTCCACCCTGCCCTCCACGCATGCTCGTGCACTCCCTCCGTGTGGGTACCCCCCAGAATTCGCTAAGGCATCGGCTTCCGGAGCACAACTCTTGAACAATGCGCCCCCAGGATTCCGGGGTTCATTCGCCTATGCAAACACCGAGAGGATCGGAGATCCGACCGATCTCGAAATCTATGCGTGGGGCAGTGGGACGGAGGGCCTCGGGGCGTCACAGGTCAACGCCGTCTTCTGGGCACCGGGGATGAACCTCACGCTCAACGGATCATCGAACAATCTGACGTGGACCGGGGGTCTCATTCTGGGCGGAATCACCGCCAACGGGCACCCGAGCTTCGCCCTCAACTTCGACCAGCGACTGCAGAGCGAGTACCAGCAGTCGAGCTGGCAGATTTCGAACTTCCTGGAGATCAGTCCCGGTTTCTCGATTCCATGATCGGCCCTCTGACCCGTGCTGAGACTCGACGCATTGCTGAGATCCAGATTTCCGTCAAGAAGATCGATTTCGATATCCAGGCCACCTCGTGTGCGCAAGAGGCAGCTCCGCACCAGGCGCGCCGAGGTGGAGGCGGAGTTGCGTTCGATCATGGCTTCGGCTTCGAACCGCTCGTTCGAGCGCTCGATCGATGAAGGTGGGGAGCCAAGTCCGAGACATTGAGGGTGAGGATCGGCAGCGTCGACGGGTGGGCTGACCCTCGCAGCCCGGGTGGGGGAGTTGCCGCAGCCACTCCGTCGGGACCAACCCGGCCTCGGGGACGAGCCGCGACGGAGGACGGCCCCGGGGTCAGCGTGACAACACGGGCCTCGCGACGACGGCGGTCAACGGCAAAACGATCGGTCCCGGTTAGCATGAATCGGATGCAGGCACCCCCTGGCGCCCCGGAGTGGCTGGAGGTCGTGACCGCCGCCGAACGCCCCGATCTTTGGGAGCGGACCCTCGCCGACAACCTGTTTCGCTCCGTCTGGCCCGAGTACAACCTGCACGGGAGCGATACGTGGAAGTACTTTCCCGCCACCTTTCCCGCCCACGCCGCGTTCCAGATCCTGTTCCTCGACAAGCGCACCGAGCGCATCGTTTCCCGGGGCCGGACCATCGGCATTCGTTGGGACGGGAACCCGCGTTCCCTACCCCGAGGCATCGACGACGCCGGCCTGCGGGCCCTCAACGAGTCCCGGCCACCCACGGCGGTGTGCGCCCTCGCCGCCGAGGTCGACGACGAGTACCAGGGCCTCGGCCTGAGCGAGCTGATCTTACGGGCCATGGCCATGGCCACCGTGGCGACGGGGCTCTCCCGACTGGTGGTACCAGCGCGCCCGTCGATGAAGGAACGCTACCCACTCATGCCGATCGATCGCTACGCCGCCTGGCGGCGCGACGACGGGCTTCCCTTCGACTCGTGGCTACGGGTGCACGTCCGCCTCGGGGCGCGCATCTTGCGGGCCGAGCCCCGGTCGCTCCGCATCAACGCCACGGTGGAGGATTGGGAGCGCTGGACGGACATGTCCTTCCCGGCGAACGGCACGTACGTGTTCCCCCGCTGTCTGGCGCCACTCACCGTCCGCGGCGGCCGAGGCGCATATTGGGAGCCCAACGTATGGGTGGAGCACGACACGAGTAAGGTCGGGGCGCAGCCGCCCGTGGCGCTGCCAGGCGCCATCGGCCGTCCCCCCGTCGGCGGCGCGGCGGGCCTGCAGGTGCGCCAGGTGCGCGGACAGCTCGGGCGCCTCTCGCGCCGTGTTGGCCTTCGACGCTGACTGAGCCCACAGGGTCGCAGTGGGTGGGATGAAGGGACAGGGTGAAGGAGAACCATGTCCGGACCGCCAGCAACAGACTCGGGACGGGCAGATTCGGTGATGAGCAGAGGCGGGTTCCCGAGCTATGCGAGTTCCTGGAGGCCAACGAACCCCGTCTCATCGCATTCAACGAATATGCGAATGACGAAGGAACCGAGGTCAGCGTGGTGCAGGTTCACCCCGATACGGACTCCATGGCGCTCCGGTATGGAGGTAGTGCGCGAGCGGGCCGAGCGCGCCTACACGGAGACGCTCGAATCCACCACCGGCATCCAAGTATTCGGGACACCCGCCGACGCCATCCTCGAGATGTTGGCCCGATCGGCGGGGTCAGGGGTCCCCGTCTCGGTGAAGCCTCACCACCTGGGTGGGTTCACGCGCCAGTAACCCGGGGTGGACTGGGTCCCCCAGACCGACGGATCAGGGCCCGGCTCCGACCTCGATGGTTCGATGAGCGCGGCGATCAGCTCGCTCGGGCCACGATGATGTCCTGGCGGGCGCCCATCGTGCCGACGCGTCCAGACCATCGCCCATCGTGAACGGCCGTGACCTCCAGGCCGGCGTCAGACATCATCTTTGAAGCAGTCGAGAGCGAGATGCCAATGGCCTGTCGATCGTCGCCAGGCCGCGCCGTCCAGTATCCATCGCGGGGAACGAATTCCCGGTCTGGCTTCGGATCGGTTTCGCCCTCACGCATCAAGAACCAGGTGCTGTACAAACGACCGCCCGGTACAAGGACTCGGTGTGACTCTCGAATGTAATTGAGGATCTCCGCAGGATAGAGATGCGTAAAGACTGAGGTGGCGATCACAAATGAAAAAGATGCGTCCTCGTAGGGGAAGCGGAAGTGCTCTGATGATGAGGAGCCGCCCGGGTTGTACATGTCGGTCTCGAGATCAACGTGCTGGAAGCGAAACGACGGCCTACGCCGCGTGATCTTTCGTTGTGCCCACGCAATCATCTGGGCGTCCACGTCGAATCCGTCGTATCGCGCCGACTCATCCAGGTACTCCAGGAGCGGGATGGCGATTCGACCCACCCCACAGCCGATGTCGAGTATGCGTTCATTGGGCTTCAAACCACCCAGTTCGATGAATCGATGACGGCTCTCGACGCCAACCCTCGGGAAACTGCCGCCCACGTGCATTCGCATGTGACGGGGAGGCAGCAACGGGTTCCGCAGCCTCGCGAACGCATCAGCCGCCGCATGCTGGGCGGAGCTAGCCCAGAGCCCGACGGCTATCTTGATCGACTTGCTGGGCGGACTTCCGCTCACCACTCGACCTCACGTGCTCGATTGACCATCGCCGACCGCGTCTGGTTAGGCCCGACGGCCCAGGAAGTAGAGGAACTCGGTCTGCAGGTCCGCACCCGTGGGTGGTTCCAACTTGGGCCCGAAGACGTTCGGCAGGCGGATCATGGCGTCCATCGGCTTGAGGGCCCCATAGGCCTGGCGGACGGAGTCTTCGTCAAGGCGCTCGTCCGCACCGATCGTTCGTGCCAGGTCCCATGTGTGGACTAGCACGTCCATGGTCACGAATTGGCCGATGATCTCACCTGCAGGCATCTTGCCCGTCGGCCCGTCCATCTCCTTGGCCCTCGCTTCCGGATCTCCGGTGATTTCGTCGATCGCGCGAGAGGCCTCCTCCCAGGCTTGCTTCGGGTCCTCGTCAGCACCCAGCGGTTCCGACTCCCCACCCCTGACACTGGCGATCACGCCCCGATGATTCTCGACAACGTGCGCCAGCACATCCCGTGCTGTCCACTGCTCGCAGGGGGATTGAGCTCCCCACTGGTCAGGGGCAACCGCCCTCACGGCGGCACCGAAGCCGCTCGACACCACCCGGTACCTGTCTTCGACGTCGGTCATTTCCGGAGCGTACACGTCGCCTCGCGACGACATCGAACGTGCCGCTCTCCCGCTCCCATGTGACAGCAACTCGCCCTGTTCAACGGCTCGAATGATCCCGACTCGAGTGGGTACAGGACCCGGTCTCGATCCGGATTATGGCCGGTGACTCGAACGGAACTGAGCCCAGTCGTGCGCCGAGGAGTCAGATCACCTCGGCCGCGTCGAGGTCGAGGGCGTGGCGGGAATGCCGGTCGGCCATCGTCAGGAACATCTGGTCTCCGCGTGCGGTGCGCTCGACGAGCATGGAGGCGGCGATGGCCATGATGAGTCCGGACCAGGTGCCCCGCCGATACTCCCGCCAGCACTGGTCCCAGGCGTAGTCGGTGACGCCGGCGGCGGTGAGCGCAGCGTGGTAGCCGCGCACGAGGTCGGCCTCCGCGGATCGTCGGTCGTCGACGCCCAGCCCGGCGCCGATGAAATAGGCCACGTCATGCAGGCCAGGGCCGTCGGTGCACAATTGCCAGTCGACGACGGCCACCGGGACTCCACCGGGGGCGGGATCGAAGAGCAGGTTGTCGAGCCGGTAGTCGCCGTGGACCACGGTCAGTGGTCCTGGATCGGCCAGCAGGTAGGCCTCGATGTCGGAGAAGAGGAGCGTGCCGGCTTGGATGACGTCGACGCCGAGATCCGTCGCATATCGATCACGGAAACCTTCCCACAGCCCGGGCAGGAGGGTGGCGAGAAATTGTTGGTTGGCAGCCTTGTCGCGGTGGAGCCACTCGATATCGGCAAGGGTCCGGTCACCCCACCGCGACGCGTGGAGCTTGACCAGCTCCTGGATTGCGATCTGCGCCTGTCCGACGGAGCAGCCACGGAGCTGGTCGCCCTGTCGGGCCGGGGCGAGGTCCTCGAGCAACAGGACGAAGCTGGCCGACTCGACGTCGATCTCCGCGTAATACGCCTGCGGAGTCCGGATCGGGAGCTCAGCTGCCAGCTGCTGGTAGAAGCGCACCTCGTTTTCGTAACTGTGAAGTGCCTTGGCGGTGGCACGGCTCGTCTCGTCGGCAGCGGGTAGCTTCGCGACGATCGACCTTGGGGCGCCAGTCGGTCGGTCGTAGTCGACGTCGAGCCGGACGCAGTCACACATCTGGCCCGTGCCGATGGGGTGGAACGTCACGTTCACCACGCGGGCACCATCGAGAACTCGCGCGACGGTCAGCGCGGCGGTGAGCCAGCTCGGGGTGAGATCCCCGGGCGTGTCGGCGATGGGGAGCGTGCCACCGGTCATGACGGGAGGATGCCCTCCACCACGGTATCGGGGAAGTAGCGGTGATGGTGTGCACCGGTGACCTCGTAGATCGCGGTGCCGTGGCGGCCGTCGTCGGTGTGCACGCGCATCTGGTTGAGCCCACCGCGGTGGAAGGGCTCGTAGGGACGATCGAAAGTGCCCTCGGCATCGACTGCGATCCGACGCCCGCCCTCGAGGGTGAAGACGCACTGGCCGCGCAGCCCGGCGACCGACTCGCCGTGCTCGCCGAACGGGCTCGGTGCGCCGTCGACCCCCACCCACTCCATGGCGTGGGAGAAGTCGATGAGTGGCACCGGCTCCGAGCCGTCGGCGCCGGCCCAACAGCCGTCGGTGAAGACCCGGGTGCCGTTGGCCAGTTCCCAATGCCAGACGCCGAGGAACCCGTCGGGCAGCTGGATCTGGAACCAGAGCCACAGAGGACAGCGTGCGTGGTTGCGGACGCCCCACGAGTGATCGCGTTGGCCCCACCAGTCGTCTACCGAACGAGTGAGCCCGTCTACGGTGTACGTACCGCGGTAGGTTCCCGATTGGAGCATATGGCTCTGATCCCAGATGAGCTCGTCACCGGCGCGCATGGTGCCGCGTCGCAGACCGTAGGGCTTGGTCCGAGCTCGGAAGGTGAGGTCCATACCGATCTCGCAGCGGTCCGGATCGGCCCACAGCTGCAACTCCTCGAAGGGCTGTACGACGTGGACGCGCGCCGCGCCCACGTCGGTGGTGTGTGGATCCCCGTGGTACGGGCGGGAGTGGTGGCCGATGAGCTGGACGCCCCCGACCCGGCCCATCTGGAGCGAGTCCATCGACGACAGCTGTGGATAATGCGCCAGCGTGAGGAACAGGATGTCGCCCAGGGCGTCGGGCCGGTGGACTGCGAAGAAGTAGCTCTCACGCCAGTGGGGGTGGTGGTGCAGGACGTTCGGCAATGGTTCGGGGATCTGGTGGACGAAGTGCTCGTCCATGGCGGTCAGCGGTTGGGCCATGGCAACGGGACTCCTCGGGCAAGTTCGTAATTCGAGATTCGGCGTCAGCGGATCGAACCGTGGACACCAGGGTAGGCGAGGACCAGAGCGCCATACCGATTAGTCGGACCGCTCCAGGACCCAGCGCGTGGTCACCTGGCGGAAGTTGATCGGTCCGGGAATGGTCTCGTGACTCAACAGGTAGGTGAACCCTGCTCGCTGGAGGGTTCGATTCGGTGCCACATTCAGTGCATTTGGCTCGCAATAGAGACGTTTTAGTGAAAACACCTCGAAGTATCTCGACGCGGACAGCGTCACGAAGCTCGTACCGAGGCCTCGGCGCCGATGCGACGGCTCGACAATGTGAAGGTGCATGAACGCTTGGTCACCGAAGTCGATGTGGTCGAGTGAGCTGAAGCCAATCGCCTGACCATCGAGCTCCCACAGAAGCGAGTAATGCTCTCGTTCCTTCAGGGGTCGCCCGTAGTCCCGCTCGTGAAAGGACCGCCAGGCTTCCGGTGTGGGCAGCAGCTTGCGGTCAACCCCCAGAGCCAGCAGGTAGTCATCCGAGGCATCGTGGAAGTACCTGATCCGAAACCCCACCTCGGATAACGCCATCTCCCTGACCGAGGCCCCCTCCGCAACGTTGGACACTGCCGCGATTCTCGTCGATGCGCCAGGACGCTGCCAGCATTCCGTTCAGACCAGATCTAGAGTCGGTGGTTGTGACTTCGTCCGCAGATCCTGCCGATCCAGTCGAGAGAGCACGTTGGGCGACCGAGTTCTTCGGTCCCCTCGTGCCAGGTCAGCTTGGATGTGTCTTCGACCACTCCGCCAAGGATCTGGTTCTTGGGCACATCGATGTCACCGAAGCGCTTATTGCAGGGACCGGCTTTCTGTTTGCGCCTGCCGTCATCGCTCTCGCCGACACATGCGCAGCAATCGGATGCGGCAACAACATTGCTGAAGGCGAGTCGTTCACGACGATCGAGCTGAAGTCGAACTTCCTTTCGTCAGCCCGTGTCGGCGAGCGCGTGTCGTGTAGATGCCAACCCGCTCATATTGGGCGCCAGACCCACGTCTGGGATGCCGAGGTGGCGAACGACTCGACCGGACGCCGCATGGCGCTCTTCCGATGTACGCAGATGGTCCTCTCGCCGAAGTGACGAACTGAGACGCGGACTAGGTCAATTGGTGCCACCGAACTGGGAACCCACGACGTCACGCCATGGGAGTCCGGCACCGTGATCCTTCCCAAAGTCCGCGACCCCCGCTTCATTACCATCCGCCGTGGGGGGACCCTGACGGACTCCGACCATCGGCTCCTGGCTTTGTGGGCCGCCGTGTGTGCGGAGCACGTGCTGAACCACTTTGAGTCGGTGCAGCCCTCGGACCCGAGACCCCGCGAGGCGATCGAGCAGGTTCGGGCATGGGCATATGGCCAAATCCGGATGTCTCAGTCCCGAGCGGCGGGTGGCCATGCCATGGCTGCAGCACGAGTCTTAAGCGGAGCACCCCGGTACGCGGCATTTGCCGCCGGCCAAGCGGCTGTGGTGGCGCATGTCGCTGCGCACGAGCTCGGTGCGGCGGCGTACGCGATCAAGGCCGTGCGTGCCGCGTCCCCTGGACGAGAGGCGCAGGGCGCCGGCAGGCTCGAGTGCCATTGGCAGCGTGAACAGCTCCCGGATTGCCTCCGTGCGCTCGTCCTCGAGGATCAGCGGTTGCGAAACGAGATCTGCTGGTCGGTCTTCGACTTGTCTTGAATGGTCCATCTCCGTAAGCGCCACGTGCGCGACGATTGTCGGTATGCCTGCCTGGGAGACCCACTGGCATAGACACCCCGGAGTGCGATCGGGCGATCAGCTGTCGATCGGTGAACGGGCGGCAGATCGCATGCGAAACATGATGGGATCGTGGCCCTTTGTGTTCTCTTTCTTCGGCGTCATGGGTGCGTGGGTGATCATCAACACGGTCCTGCTCCAGCGCATCATCCATCACAAGGCATTCGACGCGTACCCCTACATCCTCTTGAACCTGTTTCTTTCGATGCTCGCAGGTGTTCAGGCTGCGGCCCTTCTCATTGCAGCCAAGCGGGCCGACGCAATTTCATCGGAGATCGCGCTGCACACCGAGAAGAACACGGAGGACACAAAGACCCTTATCCAAGAGAACAGCGCCCTGATCGCACAGATCAAGACGAACACCGACCTCCTCGAGGAGATCCACCTCCACGTCGCAAACATCGGCAAGAAGGTTGGGGCCGAGCTGGGCCGTTTTGTTCCCGGCGAGACACCTCCGCCGGGGGGCTGAGCGAGGACTGCACCGCCAGCGGTGCTCCCGGTTCGCCTCGATATCCCTGGCGTTGGTGAGACTGCCTGACTTAGAACCGACTGGACCCGGGCTGGCGTCCGGGTCGTGCGGGTTGAGGGTACGGTGCAGAATTGGATCAAGCATTCCAGTTGGCCACACGGTTGGACTGAGAAGGAGATGGGGTTGGGGTGAGCTTCACACCGTACAACCGGCCCGTTCGAGCCGCGTTCGTCGGGCTGGGCCGCATCTACGACCTAAATGTGCGCGCCTATGTCGACAATCCCGACGTAGAGGTTGTCGCCCTCGTCGACCCGAGCGAGGAACGTCGGACCGAGCGGCAGGCGGACTGGCCCGGTGCGCAAACCTTCGCCTCGGTGGGCGAGCTGGCCGCGAGCGATGTCGAGGTGGATGCCGTCGAGGCGTTGCTGCCCATCCCGCTGCACACCGAAGGAGTGATCGAGCTCCTTCGTCATGGGTGGCACGTCAACCTACAGAAGCCAATGTGCAACGACCTGGCTGACGCAGGGAGAATGCTCTCCACCGCCAGCGACAATGACCGACTGTTACGGGTCATGGAGAACTACATCTTCTACGAGCCCCTGGTGAGGCTGAAAGACGTGGTGGCCTCTGGCGCGCTGGGCGAGATTACCGGGTACCACATGAAGATGGTGGGTAGCGGGCGCGGGGGCTGGGACGTCCCCATGAGCAGTTACCAGTGGCAATTTCAGCAGATGCAGTCGGGCCGCGGCATCCTCGTCTTCGATGACGGGTGGCACAAGCTGGCCACCGCCATTTGGCTCTTCGGCCCGATCCGCGAGGTGCGAGCATGGGTGGGATCCACGGAGATTGTGCCAGGCGTCGAGATGGACGCTCCCAGCACCATTGTGTGGGAACACGGCAGCGGGGTGCGCGGGGTGTGGGACATCACCCTGGCGATCGACATGTACCTGCGCTCCGACTACTACACCAATGACGAACGCTGGGAAGTGACCGGGCGGCGCGGCTACGCCCGGGTGAACCGGTGCACCGGTCGAGGTATCCAACAGCCCAGCCTCGAGGTGTACGCCGATGGGGAGATGCGGTCCTACCACGCCCTCGATGACGACTGGGCCAGCAGTTTCCGCGATTCCGGTCGCCACTGGCTCCGGTGGCTCCACACTGGCGAGGGGCCCATGCTGTGGAGCGGTGCCGAAGCGGTGGATGTGCTGCGATTCGCCTTGGCCATCTACGCAAGCAGCGCCAGAGGCGGTGTCGGCATGGACCCGACGTCGCTCGAGTAACGATCCGGCGATCGTGCCTCAACGGCATTGGTGGTCGACGGTGGGTGTCGGGTCGGTCGCAAAGAACGACACGATCGAGGTACCAAGCGAGGTAACCGGCTGATCCGGGCGAAGCGAAACTGGAGTTGGGCCGCGGGATCGCTGGCTGAGTGCCTCGTACTGAGATGGTGCCCGGTCGGTGATCTTCACCCCGTCTACCCAGTACAAGCCGAGGAGGTCGGGACCCGACTCTGGACGTCCTACGGGGGGTTAGCCCTACCTGCCACTGGGGGCTAACCCGATCCGAACAACGCCGACTAGCGGTATTCCCCTGTAGCCGGTCACGGCTTACCGTTGACTTGATGATTACTGCACACTCATTGACCAAGCGCTATGGCGCAAAGACAGCTGTGGACAACCTGACGTTTGAGGTCCCACCCGGTGAGGTCACCGGATTCCTGGGGCCGAACGGATCGGGTAAGTCGACGACGATGCGGATGATCATGGGCCTCGACCTCCCCGACTCGGGATCGGCGCTGATCGGAGGCAGGCCTTTCTCCGAGTTGGCGTGGCCCCTACGGGAGGTCGGCGGACTACTGGATGCGAAAGCGTTCCACCCCGCTCGCACGGCCCGCAACCACCTGCGGTGGCTGGCCGCAAGCAACGATATCCCGCTCCGCCGGGTCGATGAGGTCCTGGACCAGGTCGGGTTGAGCTCCGTCGCCGGACGGAGGGCGGGGAAGTTCTCGCTCGGTATGAGCCAACGCCTCGGTATGGCTGCAACTCTGCTGGGCGACCCGGGTGTATTGCTGTTCGACGAGCCCGTCAACGGCCTCGATCCCGAGGGCATCCGCTGGGTTCGTCATTTTCTCCGCAATCTCGCTGCGGAGGGTCGCACCGTGTTCGTGTCCAGCCACCTGATCAGCGAGATGGCGCTCACCGCTGATCGGCTGGTCGTGATCGGTAGGGGTCGGTTGATCGCGGACACCAGCGTGGCCGATTTCGTGGGCAGGAGCGGCCGCGGCGCCGTCAAGCTCGTCACACCCGATCTAGCCGCGTTCACGTCAGCGCTCACCGCGGCCGGGGCCGAGGTCGGCGACGGAGACAGCAGCTCTCTGATCATCGAGGGGTTGACAGCGGTGCAGATCGGCGACGTGGCCGCGGGTGAAGGCCTTCGAGTGCACGAACTGACACCGATCACGGCGTCGTTGGAGGACGCCTTCATGGAACTGACCCAAGACGAAGTGGAATACCGACCTTCCACGATGACCAATGCGGCCGCTATCGGCCCGAAGGAGTGATCGAGATGGCTGAGGTCATCCAGACCGTCCCCGGGGGGCACTACCGCCTCAAGCATGTGGTCAAGTCCGAAATCCTGAAGGTCCTGACCCTGCCCTCGACCGCGATAACGCTCGGCGTGACGATCGTCGCCGCATTGTTGGTGACAGGGCTGGTCACCCACAATGCCATGTCCCGCGGTCCCGGCTTCGACGCCACCCAGGCCGCGCTGACCGGCATGATCGTCGCCGGCCTGACCGGTGGTGTCTTCGGAGCCTTGCTCATCACCGCCGAGTACTCGAGCGGCACCATCCGTGCCACGCTGGCCGCGACCTCGAAACGCCCCATCCTGCTGGCCGCCAAGATCGCCGTGACCGCGTCGGCCGCGCTGGTCTTCTGCGAGCTGCTCAGCTTCATCTCGTTCTTCCTCGGCCAGGCCATTCTCTCCGGCCGTGGGGTTGCCTCGGTGAGCCTGGGGTCGCCCGGCGCGCTCCGGGCGGTGTTCATGACCGGGTTGTTCATATCTCTCTTGGCCCTCATGTCCTTCGGTTTCGGGCTCATCTGCCGGAGTACCGCGGCAGCCATCTCCACGTTCGCCGGCGTCGTCTTCGTGCTCCCGCTCGTGATGCACGCCATCTCCGAGTCCGCCGATCGGTACCTACCGACCAACATTCTCACCAACTCGATCATGTCCACCGTGAACCAGGGATCAGTCGGGCCACACCTACCGCTCTCGCCGGGCATAGGGTTGTCGCTGATGGCCGTCTACGCCACGATCGCCGTGGCCGCTGGTGCGGTGCTATTCATGAGGCGAGACGCCTGAACCGGGCCAGCACCGAGGGGGCTGGGTGCAGATTCAGATCCCGCAGGAGCGAGCCGAGCAGACCAAGCACTTGGTCCTTCGCATCGGAAGGCAACCGTTCGAGAGGCGCAGCTGGGCGGAGCTGGGGTATCTTCCTCTGCAGTTCTGTCCTGGCCTTTGTGGCGGTATCCGCCCTTGGAGCACTGGGGATCGCCGGACTCGCCCTCTCAGTGGTATTCCTCGGCGTCCTTATCCTCGCTGGCGGCCTTCGGGCCGCCCGCCGGCTCGGCCGTTGGCAGCGGGGGCTCGCCTGGCGGTTGCTGGGTGAGGACATCTCCGAGCCCGACCCCGGCACCGCCCGTCCCGGGCTCTTCGGGTGGTTGCGCGCGTCGTTCAGTGACTGGGCCGGTTGGCGGGCGGTGGGCTATTTCGTGGCCAAGGTGCCGCTCACCATTTTCGGTGCCTGGTTCGCGCTGAGCATATGGGTGGAGGCACTCTTCGGCGTCACCTCGCCCTTGACGGGTGGCTCAGCCAGGTTCGGTGCCTTCGGCCGACTCCTCCTCCATCCCGGCGGCGGCGTTCCATCACGGGCCGGCGTGTTCGTGACCGGGGTCGTGTTGCTTTTCATCGCTCCCTGGACGATGAGACTGGTGGTCTACGTCGACGGGCGGATGATGCACCTTCTCCTCGGTCCCGGCGCGTCAGCGTCCAGGTTGAGAAGTCTCGAGCAGTCGAGGTCGAAGACACTCGACGCAGCCACCGCTACCCTCCGACGTATCGAGCGCGACCTTCATGACGGCACCCAGGCCCAGCTGGTGGCTCTGGCGATGCGGCTCGGCCAGGCCAAGGAAAAGCTCGACGACGTCGTCGCCCAGGACCAAACGGCCGACGTTGCTGCCGTCCGCCGCCTCGTGGACGAAGCCCACCGGGGCGCGAAGGAGGCCATCACCGACCTACGCGACCTGGCGCGTGGCATCCACCCGCCGGCACTCGACACCGGGCTGGAAAACGCCCTCGCCACCCTTGCCGCACGCAGCCCGGTTCCCACCGAAGTGACGGTGGCGATCCAGGCCCGGCCCACTCCCGCCCTCGAAGCCATCAGCTACTTCTGCGCCGCTGAGCTGCTCGCCAACGTCGCCCAGCACGCCCACGCATCCCGCGCCCTCCTGACCTGTGCCCAGCACGGACCTTGGCTGAGGATCGTGGTACGAGACAACGGGCGAGGCGGCGCTGCGCTCACCGGGGCGGCCCGTCCTCGAGCGGTCTGGCCGGCCTCGCCGACCGGGTCGGTGCCGTCGACGGGCACCTGAGCATCGTTAGCCCTCCGGGCGGCCCTACCGCCGTCACGGTCGACCTGCCTTCGTACTCCTGAGCATGGCCAGAGCCGACGCCATCACCGTGGTCATTGCCGAGGACTCTGCAATCCTGCGCGACGGGTTGGTCCAGCTTCTGACGGACCGAGGCTTCAATGTGACTTTGGCCGTAAGCGATGGCATCAGCCTTGAGCGAGCTGTGGCCGAAAATCCACCCGATGTGGCAGTCGTCGATATCCGCATGCCACCCACCTTCACCGATGAGGGGCTTCGAGCTGCTCTCGCGCTGCGCCAGAATCATCCAGACGTAGGCATCCTCCTGTTCTCCCAATACATCGAGACCCGCTATGCCGCCGAGTTGCTGGCCGGCGGCGCCGGTGGGATCGGTTACCTGCTCAAGGACAGAGTCGCAGACGTCACCGACTTCGTGGAGGCCTTGATCCGGGTGGCGTCAGGAGGCACGGCCCTCGACCCGGAGGTCGTCACGCAGCTGATGGGGGCCTCTCGCCGCACCGAGAAACTGGCCGGGTTGAGCAGCCGGGAACGGGAAGTCCTGGAACTCATGGCGGAAGGGCGAACCAACTCAGCCATCGCCGCCAGCCTTGTGATCTCGGAGGGGGCGGTCGAGAAGCACGTGGCCAGCATCTTCTCCAAGCTGAACCTACCGGCGACCTCCACCGATCACCGTCGGGTGCTGGCCGTTCTCAGATACCTCGAGGAATAACAGATTTCTGAGCGCCGGCAGGCACGGGATTACGAGTTGATCGCGGCATTCGGCTTCATGGCACCGGGGTCGTTGCTGGAGGAAAGTAGATCGCTCGTCTTGACGAGATCATCCTCAGCGACACGGTTAGCAGGCGGCTCTGGTGGATGGTACCGGTGATCCGTTCCCCAGAGATTCACCTTGACGGAAATACGCGTCGGCTAAGCCCCCCAGGACGGTCGAGCCGGAAGGTGTGATCTCGTTTAGTCGGAGCCAGAACTCCCCGCCGTTGGCAGGAACATCGACGTGGATCGTTGGCAGGATCACAAAGCCACCAGGTAAAGCGACAGCACTGGATGCGAATGTCCGTGATGAGACATCTTCTGGGCAGGGACCCAACCCCAGGGCGTAGGTACGACCAGGACTGGCACCCGTGACGATCGCGGTCAGGAATACGGTCGATGGAGTCTGCACCGATGTAAAGACAAGTGTTGCTCCCACTCCTTGCACCGTCGAGATAGCGCCAACGGTGGTCCCGTTGTTCCCGGTTGCTCGCTGAAGTAGATCGAGTACACCTTGCAACTCGCCCTGCAACTGTGTCTGCTGAGCGAGTGTGGACGATTGTGTCGCTGCGTTCTGGCGCTGGGTCGCCTGGAAACGTCGGTTGAGGATTTGCAGCGACACTTGGCTGTTAGCCAGCCGTGTCGTTGCCGATACCAGGGAGGAATGAGCCGTTCGCAGTTGGCCACGGACGACGACATCGTTGATGGCAACCAGTACCAGGACCGTATCCAGGGCGAGCAGGATCAAGATCAGCCCGAGGCGTCGTTCGAACACGGATCTTGGCCAAGAAATCGATCGAGTACTTGAAGGGGAGGCTGAATCAACTGGTCTTTCGGGGTCACGGGCCTGAGAGGCGTCGCCTTCAGTTTCCTCCTGGAGCGGAGCCGCACACTTTGGGCAGAAGGTCCAACTGGGGGCGGTGGGAGTCCCACACCCCGAACAGCGATTCATGGCCTTCTCCTTTCAATGAGGAGCGTCGAGCCGCTGCCATGGTGGCCTATTGAAGAGGATCTCACAAGATACTTGCGGCCGGAGCGCGTGCGGGATCCGTCATCCCCAGCACCCGCTACCCGCCCGACCCGATCTCCTCGACCTATCGGTTGCGTTCCCGAGGCGCCTTGGCAGCCAGGTCGTAGTTCCCCCTGATGGCAGCGTCGTCTCCACGGGTGCAAAATCGTGTTCATGGGTATCTACCACGACCAAATTCTGCCGAGAGTTCAGAACAGGGTGATGGGGGTCGAACGACTACACGAGGCGCGTACCCGCGTTTGTGAAGGACTGGAAGGCGCGGTGGTGGAAATCGGGTTCGGTACCGGCCTAAATGCGTTCTATTACACGCCCAAGATCACGAAGCTCGTCGCCATCGAGCCGTCGAAGGTGTGTATGAAGATCGCAGAACCGCGTATCGCCAAGTCACCCATCCCAGTCGAGTATGGCGGCCTGACGGGCGAGCATCTCGACCTCCCGAGCGGGGAGTTCGACGCGGCGCTGTCGACGTGGACACTGTGCACGATCCCGAACATGAACGCCGCACTGGCAGAGGTCAGGCGCGTCCTGAAGCCGGGTGGCGTGTTCCATTTCGTCGAGCATGGTCACGCGCCTGACCCCTCGGTGGCCCGTTGGCAGGCCAGGATCGAACCACCCTGGAAGCACATAGCGGGCGGATGCCACATCACCCGGCGCATCGCCGAGGGCATCGGGCGTGCCGGTTTCGATATCCAGAAGCTCGATACCTACTACTACAAGGGCGAGCCAAAGCCGATGGGTTACACCTACGAAGGCCGTGCGGTCAGCAGGTGATGGTCACTGGCGGCTGAGGGTGGGGAAGCCACCGGGGCAGACGTCCCATGAGCGGTTCTCCCTCCCTCACCAGTAGGTCGCGACGGGACGGATCTCGATCGTGCCTCCGTGACGGGCGGCTGGGATCCGCGCTGCCAGGTCGATGGCAGCGTCGAGGTCGTCGGCCTCAAGGATGAGATAGCCGCCAACGCGTTCGCTCAGGTACGGACGCCCGGGTCACGGTCTTGCCATCTCGCACCTGCACGGTGGTGGCGTCCTGAGGCAGTCCAAGCGGCAGGCCGGGTCCCCTGAGCATTTTGGCCCTTTGTGACAGCAACGCGAACAGACCCGTAGGTCTTGGCATCCCTCGCTGGGTTTGTGCTCAACTTTCGACGAACACCCGAACGGAGGTTCGCCTTCCTCCCCTGATGGGTAGGTGCCACGACATGAATATCTCTCGGATCGCCAAGCTAAGCGGAGTGATGGGCGTGGTGGCAACAGGGCTCCCGCTCACCCTCGGCGTACTGGCCGCGTCCCCGTCGCCGGCATCAGCGTCTGGGGCGATATCCGCCGTCGACGTCACCGGGCCTCTACCCGCCGCGACTCTCGGTCGGAGGTACGAGGTCCGGCTCATCGGTGGAGGAGGCTCGTCGTACAGACTCGGCCAGCGCGGGGCGTTGCCAAAGGGCATCAGGCTGCATTCTGGCGGACTGCTGTCGGGGAAGCCAAAGAAGAAGGACCTTCCGGGGGAATATGCGTTCACGGTGCAAGACGGGTCGAACATCTTCTCTGAGACCCTGGCGTTGGTCACCGCGACTGGTGGGAACTGCACTCATCCTGTTTGGTCGAGCAGTCAGTCCAAATGGACATATGACGTCAAAGTCAACGACGGTGAGTATTGGTCGGTAAATAACGATACCTGGAGTGGTTCACATGGACCGCAGACTATCCACGTCTGCAACCAGGCGAGCTGGTACGCCGTATCGGACCAGCCGAACAACGGGGGCGCGGTCGAGACGTACCCGGACACCGAGTACGACATCCGTGCCCGGAACAACCCGTCTACGAAACCTATTTCGCAGTACAACTCGATCAGTTCGACGTTCTCCGAGGATTACCCGTCCGCTGGCTCCTGGGACGCCGCCTATGACTTGTGGCTCAACAACTGGGGCATCGAGACAATGATCTGGAACCAGTGGTCGGGCACACAGGATTATTTGCCGGACCAGGCGAAGATCTCACTTAGTTTGGGCGGCGTGCCCTACAAGTTCTACGACAACGGCGGCGAGCTGATGTTCTTCAGACAGAGTCAGGTGACTTCGGGTTCCGTGGACATCCTGGCCGCCTACGACTGGCTCGTGCAGAAGGGCTACATCAGTGCGAGCGACGCGCCAACCCAGCTGGAGTACGGCGTCGAGATCTGCTCGACCAACGGGAACGAGACGTTCCCCATGACCGGCCTTACATTCAAAACGAGCTAAACGGCGATTGGCCCCGAGGGTCCCGTTTAGGTTGCATAGAGTCGGTCTGAACAGAAACCGCCGGCCCGAAGGTTGGCGGTTTCTTCATTTCGAGGGGTGGCGGAGAGTCAAAGACTCGTCGCCACATCCAACAATGGGCTCTCATGAAGACTGCGGACTTCTTTGGGATGGTCACGAAACTTCCTGGCCATCCGGCCCAGGCGAGATGGATGTCTTTGGGACGCACCAAGTGCATTTTGGTCACAAACAGCTCGAACACCTCTTGCGTCTCCCACACGTCGACCAAGCAGAGCCCATCTTCAGTCTTGGGCCGCCCAGCAAAACAGGACGCCAGTCGGGGTCGGGCCGCCGGTCAGGTAACCGAGATCCTCCTCGACAATGTCTTGGTAGTGTCTGAACGTGACGCCCCGGAAATCCGCTGGTACGGCGAGCGCCTCCGGAACTTCCGAACCCCACCGGTCGACTCGGAGCCAGCATCGCGCCAACGACCTGGTCCGTCGATTGGGACCAGGGTGGGAATCCCAGAAGCGAACCTGCCAAGAGGCTGCACTCCCGGGCGGAGCAGTTTCGGACGGTCCGGTCGTGCCCTGGCCATCCCGGCGGGAGTTCTGATGGCAGTTGCAGTTCAGATCGACGTACCGGGTGTCACGATCCAACAGTACGACCTTGCCATCGAAGTCGCCGGGTTCTTGCGCGGGGGACCACTACCAGTCGGCGGACTGTTTCATTGGGTTGCCAAGACGGACACGGGCATCCGCATCGTCAACGTGTGGGCCTCACGCGATCTATTCGATGAGTTCGCCGAGACGCAAGCCGCCATCATCGAGGAGATCGGGGTGGATCCGACATCCCTCGCGGTCCAGTTCTTGGATGTGCACAACTACCTTCGTGGTACTAACTGGCGGGACTAATAGGATGCTTTCCGACACGCCGCGAACGCCTCAACCTTCCCTGACTGAGGAGCACAGCCAGCTCACTCAGTCGCGGATCCGACAGGCAGCCATGCAGGTAGTCGCCCGCCGTGGGTTCGAAGCAACGGTCCTCGAGATTGCTGAGTTATCGGGCGTGAGCCCCCGGACCATCTTCCGCCGTTACAAGAGCCAGAGCGCCCTGATCGCGGCCACGCTACAGGACATGTTCGAGGCGGGGAACCGGCCGATCGACGGCCTGCCGCAACCCAGTGACGACCTCGACGGTTGGTTAGGGGTGTTGACGTTGACGCTGCACACGAGAGGCGTCCAGATCTTCGGCGTGGTGATCTGGGACTTGCTGCAAGGGCCCGGGGCCGCTCTCCCTGCGGCGATTTCGGAGATCATCGAGGCCCAGGTCGTGTTCCGACGCCACGCGGTCCAGCACTTCACCGAGGTCGCCTGGCAGGCCGCTGGAGGGAAAGGTCAAGCTCCCGACTCGCTGGCGTCGGAATTCACCGTGCAACTGTCGCCGTTTACGACCAGGACGCTAATGCTCGAGCGGGATCAAACCCCTGCCCAGATCGCTGCCCTGAGCGCCGATGTCCTGAAGACTCTCCTCGAGCGCGCCGTGGACGAACGGAACCAGGCGCATCCCGATATCTCTGGCGCCGCGAGTGCAGGCGAGACCGAGAACCGAGCGGCCGCCGACAGAGGTCGAAAAGCCCATTGAGCGGGCGATGACGGCTCCACTTGAACAACCGATATGCCCCGACGTAGTGTCGCTGCCGACATTGGCGCCCCGATGGGGGTGGCAAAGGCCAAGGATTGGTGCAGTAGCGACTCGGGACCCTGTGCGCCATGCCGATTCGGACCGGCGTAGTCTTGGCTCGGTGGACCATGAAACTTGTGGCGCGTGTGGCTTTGACGGAGCCAGCTATGACGACATTGCCTTGCTTGGGGCGCTCCGCAGTTTGGGATCGACTTGGCGTGCGCTCATCGACACCTGCGGTGGGGCACTTCGGGTTCGTCCCGAGCCCGAGGTCTGGAGTGCGCTCGAGTACGTAGCGCACAGCCGAGATGTCACCGCCTTACACGCCTTCGGGGTCGAACAAGCTCTGACCGCTGAGGAGCCGAGATTTCCAGCTGTAGAGGGTGAGGCGTTGATCCAGTCTGGGGCGATGTCGTATCGCGACGCCGACCCGGATCAGGTCGTCGATACGTTGGAGGGCGAAGCGACCCGTCTGGCTCTGCTCGCCGACGACGCGGGGACTCAGACTTGGTCGCGTGGACTGACGATTGGTGGGTCACGTATGGACGTGCGCCGACTCCTGGAACACGCGCTCCATGATTCCCTTCATCATCTCATCGACGTGGAGGAAGGTCTGAGCGTGATTCACGCCCGACGACAGGCGGACGCGAAATCAGCCGACACCCCATCCTGAACGTGCCGGTTGCGATCGGCTCCCTTGCCAGAGTCGAGGTTCAGTCGGGACAACCGCGCAAAATCGTGACTCCCGTTCTCCACGGGACGATCTGGGCGCCCGAGTCAGGGCAATCCCGACCCGCTGGCCCTCTCAGGCCATCACGGTCCCGGCAGTAGAGCCGCTCGTCGAACGGGCATTGCACCGTTCCCAATCAGCGCTCCGCGACAATGGGAGCGACGTACCTTGCTGCCGTAGCCTCCTCGGAACTCTCTCCGGGCAATGCCTCCAGGGCGAACTCGACCGAGTCGAGAAGCGTTCGGTTCGTCACGGGCATCCGGGTGGCCCCCCAGCGGCCCTCGAACAGGGGTGCAAAGCGTGCAAGTTCCTCCGCCGGAGCCTCGATGATAAACGGGGTCTCGGGGTGAAGGTACCGGAGCCCGGCGACGACCTCCCGCGAAGGCTTGTCGTCAAGATCGAGCGAGGTCACCACCACGTCGGCATAGCAGACGAGATCGCAAAGCCCACAGGCAACGAGCGGACACCGTCGTGGTCGTGAGCCTGCGGGCCCAGGGCACCATGACACCTCATACCCGTGCTCCTCAAGAAGACGCCACGACGCGTAGGCCTCGACGACGTCGGGTTCTTCGATGAGTACACGGGGTCGGGTGTGTCCAGGTCCGATGGCGCCACCTCGTGGCTGCCAACGACGAGCCCAATCCCTTCCCAGCCACCTGTGATTCCACATTGCCACCCTCCTTGCCCAACCTGACTGAGTTCCCCCTGGCAGCATCAACCCGGAACCTGGCAGAAAGTAGAGGCTTTCGTCCCAGTCTCCCGATCGACTCGATGCCTCGACACGCGGAGCGCGGCACCCCCATGATCCCGCAAGACAGATCGCCGAATGAGGTCTGTAGAGGTCAACCGCGATGTTCTTCTTGGTGGCGCTGTGGCTCTCTGGCACACCTGTCGTCCAAAGACTCGTACGGGTTAGTCCCGGTCGGGTTGAAAGAGCGACGGGGTGCAGATCCGCTGTCGAACGCCCCGCCAAGGCCGTTCGATGGATCGCCTGCACCCCGTCAGCCGAATCCCCTGGGCGCGAAGGGGGCGTGTCCAGGAGACGGCCAAGGATCAAGGGATGCCCCGACGAGCATCCTGTTGTGCCAATCACGCTCCTCATTCTCGGTGAGTTCGTCGAGATAACGAAATGCGCTGACAGCGCCCGTGTAGCGAGCAACGATGCCCTCTCTGCGCAGTCCGGCGTCGGGGAGACCAAGCGCTGCCCGGGCATCGGCCAGCGCCTCGGCCAGATACCACTGGCCCTCTTGCTTCATGCAGACAAGGTTATGACTTGCACATGGTTCGGATCTGGGCGGACGAGGACCGGCGTTCCAGACCACGCACTAACAGCGATCCGTGCCTCATACCGGCTCCGACCCCTGCCCAAGTCCGTGTGATCGCGAGTGGCCTGAGGATGGGGAGGGCTCGCCTCGTCCTGAAAGGTGCCATCAGACCCTGGTGCAGAGGCGTCTTGAGCTTCATCGTAAGCAATGTGTCCCTGGGAGCCCAGATCGAGAGCATCGCTTGCCGTCTCGCTGAAGGCGACGACAGTCGCCTGACGTGGTTCGTGATCACCGACACCGACGGCATGGAGGAGCACCGCCAAGGGACGCTCTTGGACGCAAGTACGCTGGCACGGGAGCATGGCCTGGCGATCGTCCCAACGTTGGGCGGATGGTTCCGATGGATGCGAGATGCAGGCACCTGGTGGGTGCCAGAGCCATAGGCCGTTCATTTGCGGGCGACCATCTTGTCGCTTCATTGCGCCACAATGTCTGTATGCCCATCCCAGCAGACCCCGTTGGCTCCAACGACGTAGCTTCCACAGTGCTCATATTCTTCAGGCAAGTCCATGACCAGATCAGAGAGGAGATCGAGGGTCTCGATGATCCCGGTCTAAACTGGACGCCGGACCCTGGGGCAAACAGTGTTGCCACGATAATCACTCATATAGTCGGGTCCGAAGCCGAGACGCTCCGAACGGTGGCGGGCATTGCCGATCACCGAGACCGTGAGGCCGAGTTCCTTCACCCATTGCGATCGTTGGCGCAGGCCTCCTACGCCCTTCATCAGGCCGACGGCTTGATCACCGAGATCGGACCGCAGATCAACAGTCGTCGTCTCCGTGCTCGTGTGTCCCTGCCGACGCTCCCTCCCGGCGAGCGACGTTCCGGGCTCACTTGGCTGGTCGGCAACTACGGACATGCCCGAGAGCATGTCGGCCAGATCCAGCTAACAAAGCAGCTATACGCCTCGGCATGACCTCTCAGAAGGTGCCCCGCGTTGCTCTCTGACGACGACGGTTTGGGTCGCAGGTTCGGGGACTCGAGGCGCCAACGGCGCTTCACTTAGCCGGCCGTGACCGGGAGGCCCGACTCCCAGCTGTCCCTTCTTGTTGCTCTGCGTTGAGTACGTGGCTCTTCTTCCGCATGAAGTGGCGGGCCACCGTGGTCAGCGCGGTGGGAGTCAGGCTGGAGTCGGTGTATTCGCAAGGATGCGGTTGAGAGTGCGATGACCCATGGTGCTCATCGGAGGGTTGGTCTGTGCGTAGTACCAGATGGCTCCCATCGACTGTTCAAACGCCCACGCCTTGCTGCGTTCCCACTCCAACTCGTCGGGCGAGAGATCCTCTTTGAAGACTGCCCGCGGTTCGTCGTCGAGGAGGTGCCAGCCGGCAATGAGGTCCAACGCGGGGTCAGCCGGACCGAAGCCGCCGCAGTCAAGAAGTCCGGTCAACCTGGCCTCGGTCACGAGAACGTTGCTCGGCGTGAGGTCGCCGTGCGACATAACATCGGGCGAGGTGCGTGGCAACCCAACGAAATAGCCCCACAACGCGGCCAGTCTCGGCACGTCAAGGAACTGTCCACTCTTGTGCAGACTTAGTTGTACCCATTCGTCGTGGGTGCGCAGGTCACCGCCCCTCCAACCACGTTCAAAGCGACGCCCTCCTTTATCCACTCGTCGGAGGGCGGCGATCAGGGTCGCAAGATCATGAGCGAATAAAGTGCTTCCGGAGGCAGCTCCATTCTCGGCGACAGTTCCGGGTAGCCAGGACTGAACCGACCAAGGCAATGGGTACCCTTCTCCAGGCTTACCGATGGCCACCGGAGTAGGACCGGGAAACGGCGAATGTCGGTTGAACTCGGCGCTGGCTTTGGCCTCGATCTCCAGGATCTGTCGCTCTGACCCCGGGTTGCGTGGCCGAAGTGGGAAGCGGGCGGCCAGCTCGTCGCCGATTCTGAAGATGGCGTTGACAGTGCCGCTCGACCTGATGCGACGGAGTGGTAGGTCCGCCCACTCGGGGAATTGGGTCGCCACCAGCTGTTGAGCGCCCTGGTCGGAGATCTGGATCTCATCATCGTGCATCGTCACCACGAGAGATTGTTGCAGGCATTCCGTGTCGGAGTCCGCGTCTTGGGATGGCCGGACAATGCATTTCGGACCGACAAATCGCCGAACACTCAATCTGCGAGACAGTCCGGACTGAGTTCGATGCCATCACTTTCTTTTGTCAGGCCCGCATTCGTTCATGGGCGAATCCGGTCCCGCGATCCGACCTTCCAGCAAATGGGGGAAGCAATACAGCGGGACGGTGGCGTTGGCACCCGTGTCAGGCAACTTGACGCAAAGTGTCCAGCCCTCGGACTCTGACTCCGTTGACGCTCACAATGCCGATCCGGACCGGGTGTGTGGGGCAGCGGTCCGTCGACCGGGATGGGGTTCTTGCGACCGGGCCGATGGGTGGGCACCTTTGCCGGTCAGGGCACCTGGGAACGGCTCCCGCACGGCTTCCGTGCCAGGATTGGATTCCATGGACCCCGAAACACAGGTATTGCTTGACTGCCTTGAAAGCCAACGTGGCCACGTCCTTGGGATCTTGGACGGACTTACGGACGAGGAACTCCAACGGGCAATGTTGCCAAGTGGTTGGGCCATCCTCGGTCTGGTCAACCATCTTGCCCTTGATGTGGAGCGGTTCTGGTTCCGTGAAGTCGTGGCTGGTGAGAGGCTGCCCGAAGGTACCAGTGGCTCCGTTTCTGCGTGGAGAGTTTCCCCAGAAACACCGGCAGCATCCGTTCTTGATTCCTACCGCCAGGAGATTCAACGAGCCAACGTCATTGTTGCGTCCACACCCCTGGGCGCCGAGCCCAGTATGTGGCCTGACTTCTTCGGCGAGTGGAGGCTGGCAGACCTGCGGGCCGTTTTGTTGCACGTAATCGCTGAGACCGCTTGTCACGCCGGTCACCTCGATGCTGCCCGCGAACTCATTGACGGACGCACCTGGCTCAAGCTCACCTAGCCCAGCGCGCCATGCCGATGCCGTTCCCGACTGGGTCGGACCTTGTACCGCCGCCAGGGACACCCTGACCCGGCACTTCCGGACGGTGTCAGGCGGTGTGTTTGCCGACAGGGAACCGGTGTTCCCGACGGCCAAACAGCACGACCGTCCAGAGTGTCAGGACGGCAACGAGAGGGAGCGAAACGGGCACCAGTGCGATCACGCCGTAATGCTCGACCGCCGTTTGGTGAACGAGTACGAGACTCAGTCCGTTGATCGTCTGGGTGTACGCACGGATGTACGCCGCAGCGACAACGAGGCCAAGGCTTCCAAGCGCGGCTAGGGACAGGCCGACGAGCGCCAGCGGACTTGATCGTTGGAAGCGACCTGAATCCACAGGCTGAAGTCTACGTTCTCGGGGACAGCCGATGCCCTCGGGCGTTGCACACCCTGTGTTCGGGGATCTCGTGCGCCATACCAGGCCCCGAACGGCGCCCGAGTCCTGGCAGTACCGGTCGGCTCATCTGAGTCGGTCTATCCAAGTATCTGCGTCGTTATCGGATGGGTGCGAGAGACTGCTCTTCTCGGTTGAGACTTAGGTCGTGACAGACCAAGAGGTCTGGACAGCGCTCTGAGGTATCTCGTCGTCCTAAGTGAGTACCAGGAGATCCACGCCCATGGGCTGTGGTCGCTGACCCTCGGCGATTGCTCGGTCGAGGCGGGCGAGCCCTTCGGCGAACGCAGCATCCGAAATCGGTGCCAGAACCGAATCGGTGTGCCGCATTGCTACGGCCCATTCGCGAAAGGGTTGAAGATCCTGCCAACGGTCTTCGTACACTCGGACGAGGGCGGTGTACGCAAACCCAGCCCCAGCGAAGGTCCCGACGACCTCCTCGACGGTTGGCCATGCTGCTGCCACAGCGGCAGCGGCCGGGAAGTGCCGAAACAGCTCCACCTCGGCCTGGAGATCTGGAAAGTTGTTGCGGATCAGGACAGAGGCACCGTCGCTCAGCACGCGGCGTAGCTCCAGCGCACAAAGCTCGATGTCAGTGAGATGGTGTACGACGGTCGACAACCAAGCTCCCCTGCAGGTCGAATCACCAAGCGGCAACGCCTCGGCCTGGGCAGCTAGGTAGTGTGCGCTCTCCGGAAGACCGGCAGTCCTCCCCACTGACCGCATACCAGTTGAGGGCTCGACGGCAAGGACCGGGACGTGGAACCAAACGGAGAACGCACGGGTCCAGATCCCAGTCCCAGCGCCCAGATCGAGGAGAGGTTTCTCGCTCTGAGGCACAAAACGCTCGATCTGGCGGCGCCAGGGCTCAAGAACCTCGACGGGAAGCCGACGCCCGGCTTCGTAGTGCTCGGCTTCGTGGTCGTAGTCGACGCGTGCCACTGAGCCAGCATGGCACCAAGGGCGACTTGTGGCCATCCACGGGTCAGTTTGATTCTGAGGTGGATGAATCCTGACTCGGCAGGTCTCGGCAACAGCACTCCGGATCGGCACATAGAGCCATGCGAACCCCGCGATCGACCACGCAGCCACAATCGGCGCAGGTCATGTTCACGATTCGGCTCCTTGTCGGAGAGGTGAGCCAAAGGTGTTCGGCACTCCCAAGAAGTTACCTCCTCAGTCGAGCAACCCGGCGACCTCCCACACGGGCCTAGCAGGGTGTCTGGTTCCTCTCGTTGCGATCCGATGATCTGGGTGCGGCAGACTGGGTTCCGTGCGTAAGCAGTACCACCTCTGGCCTGGAGAGAAGGGCCTGGACGCATGGGACATCGACAAGCTGATCCGGCGCAGTGCGGGACTCCCGGTCCGAGAGGTCCCGCTCGATACCCTTCGTGACGTGGACACGGACTACTGGTTCAAGGGAAGCATGGAGGTGGCCACCGTTCGGAAGGTGGTCGAGCACATCCGGCTCATCCAAGAGGTCGACCCCTCGTACCCAATCATCCTCGGCGTCGATGGTCGAGTGATGGACGGAATGCACAGGATCGCCCGTGCGCTGCTTGAAGGCCGCTCCGCCATCGCCGCGGTGCAGTTCCAGTTCCAGCCAGAACCGGACTACCGGAACTGCCGACCGAAGGATCTTCCCTACGATGAGGAGAGCGCACGATAGTCGGGGCTACTTCTCATCATCCCGGCGCCGTTGGGCGCCCGAGCCTCGGTGATCCCGACTACTGCAGTGGTCCTGATATTGGTTTTGGGACGGCGTCAATGAAGTCCTGTCCATCACTTTGGCGCGTTTCGCTCGATCGCAGACCAGGCCACGTCTGCTGGTGCCTTTGGTGGGGGGTCTCGCCGTTCAACGTCGTCTGCATTGCGGAGGTCGGCTCCCCAGCTTTCCTCGTTGTTCTCGCCGAGCCTGACGGGTTCCACTGTGAACGGCCCGTCAGGTGCAGGATCTTGTCCTTCGACTTCACCGTCCCGAACGAGTGGAGTCGGTGTGCCGTCTGACATCCACCGCGCCTCATGCCGAGCGTATGGGTCCGTAAACCAACCTTCAAGGTTGTCGTTCACAGCTGAACCCTACGACGTCACAGGTAGCAGCGCTCGCGGCGGCGGTCCGTCGACCTGGACCGGTGATCGATGATGACCATCCTGAGGGGTGCCCTGTAGCCGTCACGTTCGTGCGGTTTCGACGCCGCCTGCATCTATGGCGTCTCGGCTGGGCATCCGACCTTCCCCGCCTCGATAGTTGCAATCCGCGACACCTGACCCGGTTGGTTCGGCTCGTATGTCAGCAATCCCTCCAGGAAGTAGCCATCCGAGGTCGTCACCATCCAGCTTCCACCTTGAGCCAGCGAAGTCTGAAGGCGCGATCCGTAGCTCTTTTGAGCTTGTGCCAGTGTGTCGCCAACCCGCACGCCATTCGCCGTTGCCAGAGTGGCTGTGGCAGGAGCTTGAGGACCGTGAGGAGGTGAGCTATAGCCGACGAACATTTGGTTTGAAAAGTAGGCCGTAGCGGATGCCCAGTTGACGTAGTGGTCGATCTGGCATTCGCCGATCCCGCTCATGGCCGATGCGACCATCGGAGCGCCAAGGAGATCGTTGAGCGTCGAGATGGCGTCGTTCTCAACCTCGCCGAACATCACTGAACCGATGCCGTAACTCAGCAACGTGGGGTGCCTGGCTGGGGGACTCGGTCCTCCCAGTCGCTTGAGCGTCTCGGAGGCCACATTGTAGGAATACCTCGCTTGGTCCGACGCAGTTAGCTGGAGGATGTTCCCGGAAAACGAGGCAATCCTAAGCGCCCCATCCTCCCCGCCGAGTACGTCACCAGTTGCGAAAATGTTCGTCGCTGGCTGGACGGACTCGTAGACCTCGGTCAGATTGGAATCTCCAACGTGACCGGTCGCCAGAATGGCGGGCTCCGACCCGGCCCACACTCTGACGCTCTGCGCCTCGACCGTCCGAGTCCATGAGTTGATGGAGTTGATGTCAACGCTCGTTGGAGGGAGAGACGGATGCTCGACAATGACCCCAGGTTGTTCTGTGGTCGAGGAGGCGCCAGTCATTGGCCTGGGACTGGATTCTCCGCAGCCCAGGAGCAGGAGGCCGAACACCGTTGCTATGAGTCCGAGTCGGGGCAGGACGACCCTCATGGCTGACCTCCTGAGCAGTCAGTGTGCCACCACCCGCTGCCGCACGGTACATGCCGATTCGGATGGAGGTCGGCCTGAAGGTTGGGCCCGTCCCAAACAGCTACAGAGTCGGGCATCTCGTGCGCCAGACCGACTCGGACCGGCGCTTGAGTCAGGGTGATCCCGCGTAGCCCGAGGGCACCAACGTTTCGGCATTGCAGGAGATGTTGGAAGGTCGGGCATCGAAACCGTTCCCAATCAGAGTCATTCTGAGAGTTCGTAGGTGACTGCGACCCTGCAACTCACGGTCAGGCTGCCAGGCTCGACCTGAAGGTGCGTGGCGGCGGAACCAGACGCTCTAGTTGCAAAGCCGAGATACGAAGGGTCTTTCGGTAAGGATCCCTCATCGATGGAAAGGGTCCGCCCCAAGCGACCTCCCGCTGCTTCTGCAAGCTCAGTCGCCCTGGTGCGAGCGTCTTCCATCGCAGCAACTCGTGCTTCCCGCTTCAGGGGTGTGGGATCGGCGATGGTGAGAAGGATGGCCCGAATCTGAAGGCCATCACCTGCCACGGAGACGAGGCCCGCGACATGGTCGTCCAACTTGGTCACCTGTCGAATGGTGATCTCGAGCTGGTAACTGGCCACTCTGGCCGTCACCATCTGCTTGCTGTGATCGAAGAAGTCCTGCACGTTGAGGCCGGTCGTTTGTAGATCGGCGGGGGCTAGACCCGTCGCTTTCAACGATTCAGCAACCTGCGCCGAGAGAATGCCAACACGGGAAAGCGCATCCGCCACGGTGTCTGCCATCACGTTCAGGGTTGCGTGGACGATGCAACGGTCGGGAACCCCAACGACCGCCCCCTCGCCTACTACCGACAACCGCGGATGCTCGGCCATGCGAAACGGTAACCCTCCTGCGTGACAGGTTCAACGTCGGGTATCCGATAGATGGTTCGCCGACAGGGTTCGGCTCAACGGTGAGGGCGTAGCCGCCCCGGTAGTCGGGATCTCGTGCGCCCCACCGGCTCCGCCCGGCGGCCGAACCAAGGTGATGCCGGTAGCCGCCGGACACTAGTTACGATTCTCGGTGCGGCTGAGGGCAACGGGAGGTGACGATGATGGTCGATGTGACAACGGAGGTCTTGATCGGACGAGCAGTCGACGTTGTGGCCTCGTATGCCGGTGACCCGTCTAATGCACCCTCCTGGTACGAGAACATCAAGTGCATCGAGTGGAAGACCGAACCGCCTCTGCGGGTGGGATCCAGGGTGGCATTCGTCGCTCACTTCCTTAGGCGGGAACTCGCTTACACCTACGAAATCGTTGATCTTGTCCCCAAAGAACGCCTTGTCATGCGGACCGCTGAAGGGCCATTCCCGATGGAGACCACCTACACCTGGTCCTCCGTCGAGGGATCGACCCGCATGACCCTACGAAATCGAGGAGAGCCGTCAGGATTCTCCAAGCTGTCCGCACCCTTCATGGCCATGGCGATGAAGCGAGCCAACCGTAAGGATCTCGATCACTTGCGGACTCTCATCGAATCCATGTAACCCGTCGGCGCTCATCTCTGGCTCAGGCGCAAGGTGCCAATGCGGTTGTCGCGCCCGTGGAAAATGTCTGATGACGGGCGTACCCTATGGCCATGTTCCAGCGTTGGCGATGGTCCCGCCGTCTTCGCCAGCGGGCGAAGCCGCTCCACAGCCGTTGCCCAACCTGCTGGATTGGCGTGCTCCTGGCCCCGACCAACCCCGTTCCGGACGGTTACGAGTCCCGTTGTCGTCCCCAGGCGCATGAGCTACGGCCCTACGGCAAGGTGGAGTTGATCATTCCCCCCGTTGGTTCTCAGGACCGGCGAGGGCTGAGTCATTTGCCCTCATGTGGGCTGCTACATCGTTCGGGCCTGGGACGGGGGATGGGAGCGATTGGAGGAGCTTCCAGAAGGATGTATTCCGTCATCGAACTCTGCGATCGGTACTCTCAGACTCCAGCCTGAAGATCCGTACTGACGTGAAAGTGCAACGCTTGGCGACTCCGATCGAGACGCGTGGTCCCGTCACCCGGGGACAATGTGCCGATACCGGTTATGGCGCCCGGGGTGCGATGGCCGCCAACCCTGCCGATTGTTTGGCCTTCGGTCAGGGCTGGTGGGCGTTGTTTGTCGTGCCAAGGGACGTACGCTTAGGCCGTCCTTCGCCTCTCAGTTGAAGGAGCATCAGATGAACGAGACCGAAGACCGAATCCGAAGCGAGAACGCCGAGCTTCGTCGCCTCCTGAAGAAGCACCAGTGGGGTGGACTGACGCCAACAGGTTCCAACGGATGTTGCCCCGAATGCTCGGGAGCGGCGCCCCCTTTCGGGAGTGGTCATCGTTCGGGCTGCGCCATTGCGGCAGCGTTGGACGAAGCATCAAAAGCCGAGCCAGACTGATCAACTCGCAGAGGGGGACCGGGCTGATTCCGACCGACCTGGGTGGCCATCCCGGCCTCGTGCAGCACCGTCAACTGTACGGCAGGGAGCGGTTGATGTTCCGATGGAGGACTCACATACTGACGTATGCGACTGGGCGCTGTGGCGCGCAGAGTTCTGACCGCGGGTTGCGGGGGGCTGTTCTTATTGGCCTGTGGAAACGGGTCGGGCTCCATCGTTGGGTCCGTATTGGTCGAAAGTCCACAGGCGGGATGGCAAGTCCCAGGCGTTACTGTGACGGTGGAACTGAGGTCGGGTTATCGTGTTGTGGCGAGCGAGCCAGTCCAACCGCATCAACAGTTTCATTTCAACGAGCCGTCAGGTAACTACGACCTGGCAGCGGTTGGGATCCGAAACTGCTCTCAAGCGACAACGATCCGTTCGGGAACGTCGATCACCCACGATCTGAGGTGCGTCCCGGCACCAGCAGCCGGTTAACCGCAAGGTGGCCATGCGGGAAGTGCTACGGCCTGGTCCCGGTCGACCCGACCACTTGAGCACAACCAAGGACCATGCCGGCCACGCACACTCGGGGGATCTCGCGTCCTATGGCCGGCTCAGACGGGGCGACCAAGTCGGGTGTTCCCGACCGGTGCGGAGTTGAGTGCCCTTGCTCTGGCGAGGCGATCCGAACCCGAGCGGGTGCCGGGTCACCACAACTTTCGTGTGACCCCGCGACCCACCTGCTTCCACCACGAGCGTGGTCCCGTGATTCGACTGCGTGTGCCGGACCCGTCGGCGAGGCGACCAAGTCCTCGATCAATCCTTCAGGAGGAAGCAAAACTTTCTCCTGGGGGCTCGCAGCCTGCGAGGTGTGAGGTGGAGTGCTTGTCCTACGAGCCTTGGTCCGGAGACTGCGACGGCCTGCCGAGCCCATACCCTCCGTCTCTCATTCAGGCCATTCCTACCGTCGTCAGAGTCAAAGGTTCTCGGCCAGCACCTCTATCGCCATCAGTAGTCCGGATTTCGCAACGTCCACGGCGTTGGTTTCATCGGGGAAGTCATCCTCGTTGGGAAGCTCCTCCCCGGCCACCAAGGCGTCGACATCCATTTCATCATCCTGGGCAACCGTGAGAAGACGCCCGTCAAAGTCGTACGGGATGCCGTTCTCATTGAGAGCGATCATGAGCGTCTCGCGTTGTTCTTCTGTCCAGGAACCGAGGTCGTAGGTCACATCGCCTGATTCATACTTCGGTCCGAACGGATCCCAGGCGGAATCCGAAGGTGGTGGCACGCCCCAGTCGTGTACCTCGGAGGCTCCCCAGTCGTTGGTCGGGCGATCGCTTGGCACCAACACCAAGAATATGCGTCATCGGGCAGCTACGAGAGGCGCGGCACCGTCTTCTGGATTGACCTACCCCGGGCTAGGTCGAGCGCTCCAAGCGTGAAGTGCGACCGTGGGTCGCAAATGGAAATATCTCCCCGATCGATTCAGAGGCGACTGCCCGGGTTCGGAGCCACCGAGATCGAGCAACACGGCATCGGGTCAGCCCTAGCCCGTTGTGAAATGCTTGGATCGTGGTCCGTTGGGGTTCCTCAGTAACGCTGTTCCTTCTCGTCTCAGCCCTGATCTCAGGCTGCTCCACAGGGGCTCCTGGCGTGGTGTCCAGTTCGGATCTCCCCTCTAGCTGGGGTCTTCAGAGGACAACTGCGACCGTCCCTCGGTCCTTGATGTCGACCATGGCCCAGGGACCATTTGGCTGTCACGGCCCTGACTTGGTTCTGTTCGCACCTCCTGGCAAGCCGTACTTCGCCTTGAGCGCCTCCATCCGGACTCCCTACCGGGAGGTCAACTCGTCGGAATCAGCCTGCGGAAGCAAGGCAAATGCCAACCGTGTCTTCGACCAGATCACTGGCGGGTCACGACCAGTGCCGAGCGAGTTCGTGTCGAACATTCCTGGGATAGGTGACGACGCTCGTCTCATTTCCTTCAAGAATGCATTCGGGCGAACCGACGCCATCTACTGGCGTGCCGGTCAGGATCTCGGCATCGTCAGCGTTGCGGGGCCACCAGACGACAGTCGCATCAATCGTGCCGTGGCCGAAGAACTTGCGAGAAAGGCCGTTGACGGTTCGTAGCTTCCGGCCCGTGGCATGGCTGATCGTCGCCCTCACTGCGGCAGTGATCCTGTCGGCCTGCGGTAGCTCTCCAACCCCGGGCGTGCTCACTAAGTCCGACATCCCGAGCTACCTGGGGGTGAAATACAACCCGTCTGAGTCCGCATCGGAAGCGTATCTGCGCGCCGCGCCCTGCAAGACCGCTGCAGCTGTCGTCTTCGAACTTGACGAAACCGTCTTTGAATACCAACATCAGCAGACCGTATTTGCACACCATCATCAGCGTTGCGGTGTCCTGTGTCAGCGTCTCTCAAGCTCGGAAGTATTTCAACATGCACAAAGTCGGCGCTCGGGGGTACCCGCTCCCTGGAGTCGAGGGCCACTCGGTCTCTGGGATGGGTGACGAAGCATGGTTGGTCGACTCCGGTATTGATACCGACTTACGTGATTACACCATCGGATGGCGCCAGGACGACCGAGTTGACTTTGTCAGTGTTCAGGGTGCGTCGATCGACAAGACCATCACACCAGCGTTGGTCGAGTTGCTGGCTCGTAGGGTGGCGGCGAGGTCGTGACGTTACAGGCATGATTTGTCACCCGAGGAGCACAACAGGCCGAGGCCAGGCAAAGTTCCCTGAGTCTGGCGCACCTCTCCCTGGTAGCTTTGTCGTGGCGCATGTCGTGTTCATGAGACGGGGTTGTCAATGCCAATCGGAGTGCGGATCGATCTCCCCGGTGCCACGCTGGAGTGGTACGACGAGGTCATTGCGAATGCCGGATTCCTTCCCGGTGGACCGCTCCCGACGGATGCTCTATCCCACTGGGTCACCACCACGGAAGATGGCATCTGCATCGTTGAAGTGTGGGAATCACGGGAAGCATTTGAGAGCAACGCGGAGCGAAGACGGGCTCAGATCGTCGGCGAACTTGGCCTTCCCGCTGATTCTTCAGTCGAGTTCTTTGAGATCCACAACTACCTTCCTGGTAGGTCACAACGAGCTTGAGCGAGGCCCGATCTGTCGTCTGACGACGTTTGCTGGGTGCGAGCCACGCCACGATGACGGCTGAACAGCCCTATCGGCCAAGTGTCAGGGTGCGGCACTCGGCAGGGTCTGGGCCGAGCTTGGGAGTGTGCCCCTGCCCCCTCGTCGCCGGTTGGGAGTGTCATGCTTTGGCGACCAGCGCTATCCATTGTCCCATGTTGCGTTTTCCTGGGAAGTGAGCGTGCGGCGCGGGACGTCGGGTCAACGGCGTCATCACCCTGTCGATTCGTCGTCTCGCCTTCATTGCCGCCGTGGACACGCCCAACCTCTGGGCATACCGTTGGTGTCGAGGTGGACGGGGGCAGCCGCCGCGATGGGGGGCAGGGACGCTTAGCCCAGTTCCTGCGCCCTCGTGGCGTTCGGGACGAAGGACCCTGGGAGCGGGATCACGCTGGGGGTAGCGTCACTCTTGGCCGATCCCAAGGCGTACCCCCACGGTTCGGGATCGGCTGACGGGGTGCAGGCGACCCATCGAACGGCCATTGGCGGGGCGTTCGACAGCGAATCTGCACCCCGTCGCCTTTAACGTCGGTCTGCCACCCTGACCGCATGTCTAGAACAGAAGTCCTGGCCCTCCGGATCGGTCGTCCAGCCCTTCACCCACGCCCGGTGTTGGATGATGTCGTCCACGGGCGGCAGGGACCTCTCGATGGGGCTGGAAACCACCAGGGCGCTCCAGCAGCCGTCGAAGTCGCACAGGATCGCACGGCGCCGCAAGGTCACCGCACTCCACCGTAGGCCCCCCCGCTGCTGTAGCTGGTGCCGGGTTCCGGTTCATGTCATGTCCCAAGCCAGATGAGCAGGCACCTGAGTACTTTGCCTGCCGTGGGCTCGCGCTCCGGTGCCGCAACGTTCCCTCCGAGGAGCGCCTTTGTGACAAAGGACCCTGGTCCCGATTCCTGCTTGCCCTCATCATTTGATTCTGTGTCGGAGCATGCCGAGGCCGAAACTGACCGCGAGCTGGTCGACGTTGTGTGGCGGCGATTCGGCCTCCACGTCTTCCTCACCTACGCCGAAGGCGACCGTGAGCACCTAACGGGGGATCTCGTCTTCGCCCTGGACATGGCACAGGACGCCGGACTGAGGATCCTCGACTCATCGGCCGCCACTGCCCATTGGGTGAAGGACCCTGCGGCTTCCCCATCGGCGCAGGTTTAAGGTATCTACGTCGACCTCGCCCCGATGAACACCGAGCGACAGATCGTCAGCATTGTCTGGTATCCGTACCGGCCCGACTGGTACGAACTGGACTATGCCGACGGCGCGTCGACGCGAATCCCAGGTACTCAGGTTGATGCCGCCGCTCTGGCTCAAGCTAGCGGGATGAAGCTCGTCCCCACCCGGGACGGCACAGTCCGATGGACATGAATAGGAACGTGCCAATCGAGATGGGGTGCGGCGACGCTCTTGTGGTCACATGGTCGTGCTCCTGGCACGTCAGGCAGGAGCGAGGTCGTAGCGTGGCGCCACCGTCTCCGTAGTGGCACGATCATGAACGATGGCTAGGGGTGTCGTCCAGGAGTGGGACGCGTTGGAACGTCGAGGCGTGATTATCTCGGACGAGACGCCGGACGGCTGTTTGGTCGGGTTCTTGCAGCTGGCGCTTTCGGGTTACCGTGAACTCACCGCCGGTCAAGGCGTCGAGTTTGAATACGAAACATCGGAAGAAGACGGGTACCGATACCGGGCGACGCAAGTGACAGTCGAGGGAGACGACCCAATATCCATTCCCTTCGGAAACCCAACGTCCCGTCTCGCCATCAAGGCGTACAGCGTTACGAGTTGCCCGCAGTGCGGCGGACGAATTGTCAAGGAGGGTGGCCCAGGAGGATTGCTGGCGTGCAGCAAGTGTGGATACGAGAAAGAGCTACCACCGTTCCCGCCGCAGAGGGCAGGATCCGCCTCGCCCATGCGAGTCCTCTCCTTTCCCGCCGATGAGGTCGTAGGCACACTGGAATGGGTCGGCTCTTATAGCCAAGAGCGCGGCCCGGTCTTGGCCACTGGCAACGTCGACGCTCCAGTCGATAAACGGATTTCCCTCGATGTGCATCGGATCGATTCTGTGGAGCCGTCAGGGGATGGGTGGTCGATGAGAGGCGGGACTACTCCACTGGATCTTCAGTTCTTGACCGGATTGCCCTCCGACAGCGTCGAGTCCCTCAAGATCGGTCCTGGCATTGTCCCTGCGTCCTTCAGATTCGTCGCGCATCTGGCGCCGGGTCTACGACGCTTGTACTTAGGTCACGCCGGGCTGACTGACCAAGCGCTCGACCATGTGGCCAAGCTCACAGGACTAACGCATCTCCAGACGTTCGACAACTCCTTCACAGACGCTGGAGCCCAGCAACTTGCGACCCTTCAGAACCTCGAGAGCCTGTACTTAGAGGAAGAGACGCTATCGACAGCTTCGCTGGCATTCGTCCGAGAGCTTCCGCACCTTTCTCGGCTCGACCTTCAGGACATGCCACTCACCGAAGAGGAGTTGGCAGACCTTCGTGCCGCCCTACCGGGAGTTCAGGTCGGATAGAAGATTGGCATTGGACTCACGCCCCGCCCCAAGTTCCAACGTAGGAGTTCGATGGAACCGTGAGACTAAGTCCACTAAGGGAGCGGGTTCCTGCCAGGGTATTCGGAAGGGCTCCAGTCATCACCGCGTAACAGAGTTGGACCATGATGTGTCCATGAGGGTCGAGAGTTGCTTCCGCGTTCACATCAATGGTGTCGTAGCACGACGGTGCGACGGGGCCAACCGAGTATGTGTCCCCTGTCTGATCCACCATCCGTAGATCCACGGGGGTGAAACTCACGGGCGAGGAATGAGTGTTAGTGAACTCGACCACGAGATAGCAGTTGGCACCTCCACCTGTGTATGCAGCACCAAATGCGCCACAGCTCATCAGCTGGGTCATGTTCGGCGAACCCACCCGGCGGGACAACCTGAATCTCCAATCCGTTCACCGGAACTGAGGCAGGTGAGGGACGAACGCCAGATGTACTCGGCACAATGGAAGACGGTGACACGCGCGGTGTCGTCGACGTTGCGGCACTTGGTACGGTCGAGGATGACGGGGCGGTAGACAGCGACCGGTGCGATGATCCAGTGACGTGCTCCGGAGTACCGTGACTGACCAATGCGATGGTGATCACAACGATGGTCAGAGCGGCGGTCGCTGCAGCTAGGAGGTGCCGCTGTCGAGACCGCCACGGAATGTGGCGTGCCGGTGCCGTTAGATCTTCAGTCAGGTTGTGGAGCGATTCAACGGTGGTTGCGTCAAGGGCAGCCTGAAGGCGCTGCTCATGCTCATCGGCCTTAAGCTCCCCGATCGCGACCGCGTTGTTCAAGATGGCAATCGCCGCATCGCGGTCGGCATCGGATGCCCTTTGGGAGACCACACCGCTCTGTTGCGTCATTTCAGCCACCGACTCAATATCGGTCCCACCGAGCATCGGCTGAAGTGGTGACCTACTTGTCCAGGCTGGTGCACAAGACATCCCAAGGAGGCGTGGGAAACGGAGCAGGACGGCTGATCAGGTCCCATGTCTACGAAGGGGGATTGTTCTAGTGGTGGTGCGCGGGCTCGGTGCCTGAGGCTGTCGAGATTGGACCATTCGGGACCCGTCGCTACTGGTCTATGGCCCGTCTGGTCGAGCGGCGACCTAGCCTCAACAAGTCCGCAACGATGCACGCTATCCCGAGAACGGCGGATAGCTCACCGAAGATCGTGAAGGCCAGAAGGAAAGTAAACACGAGGAGCACGGCACCGAGAACAATCAGGACGACGGCCACGGGGCCAAGGGTAGGTCGTTGGAGGCTGTGCCAAGGAATGTAGGCCGTCCACTAACCCACTCTCTGCCTTGCCTGAGCCGTTGGGACCGGCCCTCTCTTCGCCGGTCAAGTAGCTTTTCCAAGTCGACCGTTGGGAGCGCACTATGAGGCACGGGCAGCACCCGGTCGGGAGACGAGAGGCGATTGTCGTCGGATGTGGAGTCTTGGCGTCCTTGCTCGCCGCATGCTCGTCCACCACGACAACCGACGAAACCGCAGTAGACCTGACCTTCACCAAGGATGGCCGACTCACCGGTTTGCTTGCTGGCCAACCCGTGAACCTGTCGAGCAAGGTCCCGGCGGAATCTGGGACGGTGGCGGGAGCCTTGTCGGGGCATCCACTCGATGCAAGCTGGCAAATCACCTATGACGGCCCTTCAACGCAGAAGGTCGTACCTGTCACGGTTCACGGCAAGCTCGCCAATCAGTCCCTTTCACTGAGCGCCGTCTTTCATCTCAAACCCAACTTTCTCTTTGACTCAGGGACCGTGACCGGTACCGCAGGTGGACGGACAGTCCGTGCCAAGGCGTCCAGTGCTCCCGGCGAGAGCAGTTCCTCGGTCAATGTGGACGGCTCGTTCGCCGGGACACTCTTCTCCCTGTATGCCACCATCGCGAGCACCTTAGATAGTGGCCTCGTCCGAGGGACCGTTGGTGGCAAGCCAATACAGTTGACCGCCAGGGTGCAGTCGGCAGAGATTCACATCACCGGCAACTACACGGGGCCGTCGGAGTTGTTTGTCCTTGCCACAGGCAGTCTCCTTTACTTCCTCGGCGGGGTCTACGCCGTCTGACCGACGTTTGCTGGCAGTGGTGTCGCCAGATCCCGGCCGGGTCGCAGATCGGCTCAGGGCAGGGAGGAGCCGTCCGGTAGTCGAGTCGACGTCAGAGACGACCGTCGTATGACTCCACCATGTTGTACGGGTTTGGGAAGAGAAGAGTCGGCGCGCAAGCCACCGAGGCAGACGTCCGGTAACGGTGTTCTCGTCGGGCCTGTCGATTGGGAGCTTGACCCGGTCAGGGTGACCAGAACCGGCAGTGTGTAGCCTATAGGCCATGAAACCGAGGACACTTGGTGTGCAAAGGGTCCTCGTACTGGTGGGCTTCCTTCTTGTTGCGGGGGGTCAACTGGGTCCGCTTGGGATCTCTTCGTTCTCGCCACATAGTTTTGACTTCTACTTGATTGTCTCGGCGGTTGGGTACGTCCTCGTGGGGTGGGCATCCTGGACCTGGCTGGCCGCTCTTTCTCGCACAAGTGAGGGCAGGACGGGGATGCGCCCGGTTCTCAGACTCGTAGCCCTTGCGTGTTTGGTTCTCGGGGTCGCTTATGTAGGGCTGATCAACGAGTTCATCGAACTTGATCGACAACTTCATCATTCTGGGCTGCAACGACAATTGTTCAGCTACGGGTTATCGCTGGTCGGCTTCTGTGTGGCGGCATTCGGATTCGGGATGGCAGCCAGGCATCCGGTACTCGGGGAACCGGACATGGCAGAGGCGGCAGATGAGAAGTCTGTAAACCAACACGCCCAGCCCGTCTAAGCCGACGTCACCGTTCTGAGCGGCTAGGCCGAGGAGCCGACGTCCTCGACCTACGACTTGCGGCTGACGGCTTCGGGGAAGCCAAGGGGGAGGCGCTCGGTGGCGAGTCAGATGTGCACCCCTGCTTCTTTCCCTGAGTTCCAACAGGGACAGCGTGTCAACCTCGCCGAGTCATTGGGCGTGAGATCATCATGACGGGGAGGGCCGTGGCCAAACGGCGTGGTGTTCTGGGATTCCTCACAGCAATCCTGATTTGGCTGGGCTCTTCGTGCTCCTCGCCCCACGGGACAGCTACCAGCACGTCCGTTCCAAGTGGATCATCGACTACTAGGCCGCGCACGACGACTCCTCGGAATCCTTCCCCGCCCCTCGCAGACGGGACGTCGGTGCCGGGGTACCGAGTCGGCCCGATTTCGTTCGTCTCCCCGGCACATGGGTACGGACTGGTCGAGTTCGACACGACGGGACAGTCATCAGAACAGCAGCTTGTTGTGACCGAGGACGGTGGAGCCACCTGGCAGGTGGCCACATCGACAGTGGTTCCGTCATGGGCGTCCACATTGGACTTCATCGACGCCACCGAGGGTTACGCCTGGGGTTCTGAGGGGCTCGACGTCACCCACGATGGGGGACAGCACTGGGCGTTCTCCCTCAACCTCGACACTGGTTACGAGGCCGTGTCACCCATAGGCATGAGCATCTGGGCAATCTCGTCATCAGACGTGCTGCAGACCTCCATCGACGGCGGGAACACCTGGCAAAAGGCCGTCCAAACACCCGTGCCCAGTCCGGCACTCCTCAGTCGGGTGAGCGCCAACGTGGCGTACGTCCTGGGCTGTGGGCAGAACACCGTGAGTGGCTCCCAGCCCGGTGCCCTGGCGCGTACCGAAGACGGCGGCAAGACGTGGCAGACCCTCTCGCTTCCGCAGGGCTGCACGGGACAAGCCGACTGGTCCGATCTCGTGGCCCTCTCGACCAATGATCTTTGGCTTGTCCAGTTCGGGCAACCGGCAACCGATATGTCCTCCAAGTGGGTCTACCGGTCAGATGACGGCGGGGTGCACTGGACCCTCAAGGCGTCGGAGAGCCTTGGCAACCCCAGCCAACAAACGGGGACGGTCTCCCCGATTGGCGATTTCGGTCCACTGAGCGTCCTCGCTTCAGAACCCAACCGAGCATGGCTTGCGGAGGATTGGGGTGGACTCCTCGTCACGACGGACGGCGGGTCGAACTGGCACTCGGCTTACAGCGACCCCAACGTTGACGCCGCTGGCCCGCCGTACGTCTCGTTCTCAGATGCTTCTCATGGTTGGGCAGGGAGCGGACACGGCCTCTGGCGGACAACCGACGGTGATACATGGACAGAGATCGTGCATTCACCCGGGTCAGGTTCCAACCCATAGCCAGCGCCAGCTTCAGACTGCCGTTCTCGCTCCCACGCCTTGGACCGGGAGGAAGCCATGAGCCTCGTCAGCGAGCTTCAGGACGCGCTGCGACGGTTGAGAGCCCTCAGGGAGGGGCTGAAACGGCTCCTGGCCGACGACGCGCAGTTCCCCAGGAAATCGGAAGGAGAATCTCACTGAGAGTGCCGGGGGTGCATGCCGTCCCCATCGGAACCAGACGTGCCGTGGAGTCGGTACGGGGTATCGGTGCGTCTCGCGACACGGTCGAAACTCAGACTCCGCGATCGTACGACAAACTCCTGTGTCCTATTCGTGTCCTACGGGGGATCGGTGCACCTCCAACAACGTTCTGACCTGGTCCTTGTTGGCCAAAACGCTCTTGGGGTGTTCTCGAAATCCCGCGACCAGGGTGGAGACGGAACCGGCGGGGGAGTGACCACAGCTTAAGGAGCCGAGCCTCCACGCCCCGGTCACGAGGGGTGGATGGACGGCAACTTCGAGTGGCCGACCGAGCCAGCTGTTGAGCTTATTCCATGGGGAAACGCGCCAATGCGACGGCGGTGAGCGATGCTGGCTATCAACGATTCGCTGCGCGACTACGTCCAGGAACGACTCTCGGGCGTCCAGCACACCCCTGATGGTCGACTCGTCGGTCCTCCCGGTCCGAAGTGGAACGGGAAGGGCAAACCCCATCGAGCTGATCGCCGATGGGTGAAAGGCTGGAGTCCCGAACAGATCTCCAAGCGCCTCAGGGTTGATTTCCCCGATGATGAGTCCATGCGGATCAGCCACGAGGCGATCTACCAGGCTCTCTACGTCCAAGGCCGAGGAGCACTCAAGCGGGAGCTGGTTGCCTGCCTCCGGACCGGCCGGGCCTTGCGAGTGCCCCGTTCCAGGTCACAGCAGAAAGCCTGGGGCCACGTCACGCCTGAGGTGATGATCAGTGAGCGACCCGCCGAGGCCGACGATCGTGCCGTCCCCGGCCACTGGGAAGGCGACCTCATCATCGGGTTGGAACGCTCGGCGATCGGCACGTTGGTGGAGCGGACCACGAGGTTCACTGTGCTGATCCATCTGCCCCGAGAAGACGGCTATCGACACAAGCACACCGTCAAGAACGGTCCCGCGCTCGCCGGTTATGGAGCGATCACGATGAAAGACGTGCTCGCCGCCAAGATGACCGCCCTCCCAGAGCAGCTTCGCCGCTCCCTAACTTGGGACAGGGGCAAGGAGCTCTCCCAACATGCAGCATTCAAAGTCGAGACTGGCATACCGGTCTACTTCGCCGACCCTCGCAGCCCCTGGCAACGCGGCAGCAACGAGAACACCAACGGACTCCTGCGCCAATATTTCCCCAAGGGAACTGACGTCTCGCGCTGGAACGCCGAAGAGATCGATTCGGTTGCAGCCATGCTCAACAGCCGACCCCGCAAGACCCTTGGTTGGAAGACACCCGCTGAAGCCTTCGATGAGCATGTACATTTGCTCCAGAAAGCCGGTGTTGCCACGATCGATTGAACCTAGTCAATACCGGTCGAGCGTTGGGGGTCGGAGTGCGCCCGACTCCCGGCACTATCGCCCGTTCAGAAGTCGCCGTCGAGCCCCGGTAATCAGGGTGATACCGGTCACTGCTGTAACGCTGATGCTGGTTCTGTAGAGGGCCCGGTATCCGGCGGGGCGCAGCGTGACCGGTCTTGTCTGTCGTCCAAGGCGTTAGATGGCAGACGGCTTCATGCACTGCACCAGCCCAGCATCCAGCTGGAACCTACACGGCGGGTAGGTGATAGCGCGATATCTGAAACGTCTGAGCACGCCGTAAAGCATTCGCGACTCCCTCACTCCGCTCGCTTCAACCGCGGAATGTGGAACCGCAGCCAACATTGTCAGACTTACGTGATGCCGACGATGTCACTGACGTGGATGCCGAGTCCCGGTACCGAACCGTGGAAGGTGGCATTGCCGAAGGCGTAGACGCCGCCGTCCGATCCCACCAGCAGGTAACCACCGCCATCAGATGTCGGGGCGATGCCGACGATGTCACTGACGTGGATGCCGAGTCCCGGTACCGAACCGTGGAAGGTGGCATTGCCGAAGGCGTAGACGCCGCCGTCCGATCCCACCAGCAGGTAACCACCGCCATCAGATGTCGGGGCGATGCCGACGATGTCACTGACGTGGATGCCGAGTCCCGGTACCGAACCGTGGAAGGTGGCATTGCCGAAGGCGTAGACGCCGCCGTCCGATCCCACCAGCAGGTAACCACCGCCATCAGATGTCGGGGCGATGCCGACGATGTCACTGACGTGGATGCCGAGTCCCGGTACCGAACCGTGGAAGGTGGCATTGCCGAAGGCGTAGACGCCGCCGTCCGATCCCACCAGCAGGTAACCACCGCCATCAGATGTCGGGGCGATGCCGACGATGTCACTGACGTGGATGCCGAGTCCCGGTACCGAACCGTGGAAGGTGGCATTGCCGAAGGCGTAGACGCCGCCGTCCGATCCCACCAGCAGGTAACCACCGCCATCAGATGTCGGGGCGATGCCGACGATGTCACTGACGTGGATGCCGAGTCCCGGTACCGAACCGTGGAAGGTGGCATTGCCGAAGGCGTAGACGCCGCCGTCCGATCCCACCAGCAGGTAACCACCCGTGGTGGCTGGGATCACAGGTGTCGGAGCAACCGGACAGGCTGCATAGGTGGCCGTGGCCGTTCCATTCCCAGTTTGCGTGGTGACAGCGTTCGTCGAGTTGGTGACGGATGGGTCCACGTAGTTCGAACCGCCGCCGCCGCCGCCGCCGCTGGCATCTTCGCTGGCCGCGCCGCCGCCACCGCCGAAGTACCCGCCGCCGCCGCCGCCACCGCCGTCGAAGTCGGAACCACCAGCACCACCGTTCTCACCAGACCCCGCCGAGCCACTCCCACCCATGTTGGGGACCTCGGCACCGCCGGCGCCTGGCGCGCTCGTGGTGCCCGGCGCGCCACCCAGGCCTTGCGTGGCACCCCCGGTAGGCCCGTTGGTTCCCGCGGCACCAGCGTTGCCGCCGTCCCCACCTTCGCCAACCAGACCGTACGCGCCGCCGCCGCCTCCGCCACCAGCGACCAGTACGGGCGCGGCGGAACCACCAATCGTGACGATCGAGGCGCCGCCTCCGCCACCGCCGTCCCCGGCGTCGGTCCCACCCGCCCCGCCGGTATTCGCCCCGGCAGTGTCGGTGGCTCCCGCACCGCCGATGTACACCGAGTAGGACTGACCGGGTGTCACCGCAACCGTGCCAGTCACCACGCCGCCCAATCCGCCCAGACCGTAGGGCGCCATTGATATTCCGCCGTTGCCGCCCTCGCCGCCAACCACGTCAAAGGTGATGGCACACACTCCGCTCGGCACCGTCTCAGCGTTCGCTCCGAGCGAGAAGGTCGGAGCTGTGGGCACCGAGGCCGACGCCGTGGACTCAGACACTGCGAGCGTCGCCCCCGAGAGGGTGATCCCCGTTACGGCAAGCACCACGTTCTTTCGCAGCCAACCCAGCATCGCCAGCACCTTTCGCCGATCTCCGTGGCACCCGCCATCACGAACGCCAAGAGGATAGGCAGGATCTGGACGACAACAGCGGACCACCACGCTCCCACACGGACAAGGCGCCCCGGAAGTGCGATCGGGCTGTTGGTCCGGAAGCCCTGTAGTCACACATAATTGCTGCGAGAACGGGCGAGGCTCGTGCGCGTCCGCACCACGGCCAAGAACCGGATTCGGGCGCAGATCGCCGATGAGGGCGTGCCGGCTCCGAGCCACGGCCTGTGGACCAAAGAGGGTGCCACCTGGCTCGACTCCTTGGACCTCTCGCCCATGCACCGCTGGGTGGTGACCGACTGCCAGGCGCTCATTGATGTCCTCCAATCACGGATCTCGCTGCTCGAGGCCGAGATCCGCCGCCAGGCGAAGCCCGACAAGCGCATCGACGCTCTCACCGCTATCCACGGCATCGGGCTTCTAAGCGCAATGACGCTTGTTTCTGAGATCGGGGACATCTCCCGCTTCGCCACCGCCCGGAAACTCTGTGCGTGGGCCGGGATCATCCCCTCCATGCGCAACTCCGACCGGACTGTTCACCACGGCCACATCACCAGGGCCGGTCCGTCCGCCGTGCGCCACGTGCTCGCGGAGGCCGCGGAAGTAGCCATCCGCAAGGAGCCCTACTCTTGACACCGGACCTTCTCATGGGCGGGGGTATGCGCTGCCCGTGAGCCCATCTGGGTCCGACCGGTTGTACCGGCTTCGGGTAACCGGGGACCGCGACCCGCGCAGTATTCGCGTCGGCTGAGTGATAGCGGATAGGTCAGGTCGAAGCCGAGTCCGTCACCTTCGGACTGACTCGGACTGGCAGACGGAGCGTCACCCATCAGGGTGATCCCAACCCTCTCACTCTCAACGGCCAAACACCCGGCTTGTGCCAAGCTGGGCACCGCGGCCGTCGCTCCCGAAGTCCAGAGGAATCCTCCCCCGTTCCTCGCTACGCTTCGGTCGCGCCTCCAGCCGGACGCGAGAGGCGCGTGAACCCAAGAGGGGGAAACATGTATCTGTTTTCACGACGGGCACACCTGAGCAATGCGGCAGGCGTAGAGTGGGCAACCAGCATCCTTGGTCGCGTCAACGAAGTGACCGGAAGTGGTACCCAGCTCTGGGCCAATGCCTTCTCGCCCGGATTCGGCACCGTCAGTTGGACCTCGTGGTGGGCGGACCTTGCTTCGCTCGAGACTGCCATGGCCAAGCTGCAAAGCGATGCGAAGTTCAACGCCTTGGCTGCTGATGGTGGTTCGTTCATCGACGGAATCGTCGACGATGGTCTGCTCCAGACCGTCTCCGGGGAGCCTGACCCTTCAGAGGCGAATGAAGCGCAGTACGTTGCCGGTGTCCAAGCTGTGTGTGCAGGAGGCAACATCGCTCGTGCCATGACCGTCGGCGTCGAGCTTGCTCAGAAGGGCGAGGCCATTTCCGGAGTGCGGACGCTGTTCATGCGGGCGATCACCGGGCCTTACGGCGCCGTGGGGTGGCTGAGCGCGTACCCGGACCTAGCTGCCTTCGAGACGGCGCAGGACAAGCTGGCCGTCGACCCGGGTTGGCTCACCCTGGTCGACAGCACCGAGGGCTGCTTCGTCGAGGATGCTGCTACGACCCAGCAGACCCTCTACACAAAGCTGGCCTGATCGCAGCACTCGCCTGACGGGCCGGGTTCCGATGGACCCGGCCCGTCAGAAACGAGCCACAATGAGTTGGACATCGGTCGAGATAAGGGCCGCCAACCGTTGACCGCAATGTGTGGCTCGGCCCGTCCTGACGCCATCCGGACCATAACGTGGGGCCGGAGCGATCCTGAGCGTTTCGGGCAGGTTGGACACTCGAAGCAGCCCCGAGCATCACGGCCTGAGTCAGCTCCGTTGCACCCTCTCAAGTAGAGCCCCAGCGTCTTCGGTAAGGGAACGCACGAGCTGTGAGGCGGGCGCGACGGCGTTGACGAGGGCGACGGATTCCCCTGCATACATGCACATCGCCTCGATGTGTCCGCTGACGTCTTGGGTCGGCGGTATCCAGGAGCGGCGCGGCACGGGAATCTCCCCGTCGGCGCCCCGCTTCGTCCCGACCACGTCGACGTCGATCGCCTCCACGGCATCGATCGCGCAGATGAGCACGCGGGCGCGTGGCGACGACGCGCACAGCGGACAGTCATTGAACGCGTCCGTGATGCGCGTGCTGTTTGCGCCTGCCGCGAGGATGGCGGCGACGTAGGCGGAATGCGCTGCCGATTCCTCTGTGGCGATGAATCGCGTCCCCATCCGCACGCCCGAGGCTCCTGCAGCAAGAGCGGCGGCGACACCGCGGGCATCGGCGATGCCTCCGGCGGCGAGGACGGGCACGTCGACGGCGTCGAGCACCTCGCAGAGCAGGGGCAGCAGGGGGCTGTCGCCGCGACAGTGGCCCCCAGCCTCGACACCCTGGGCGCAAACCATGTCGGCGCCCGCCCGGACCGCCGCTCGCGCCTCCCCCACGGATCCGACCTGCCAGTTGACCAGCGCCCCACCCCTGTGGGCGATGTCGACCAGGTCCGGCCGGGGGTTGCTCCAGAAGAAGTCAATGACCCGCACTCGCGTTGCGGCATCCGCGACGGCGTCGACGTCGATGTCGTCGGTCAGGAAGCTCACCGCCAGCACGCCGTCGGTCTGTTGATGCATGTCGTCGAGATGCTGCCTAAGGGCTTCCCTCGCCATGCCGAGAGTGTTGATCGAGCCGATGCCTCCGGCCTCGGCGACCGCGACCGCGAGGCTCGGCGATGAAACCGTGCCCATCGGAGCCTGCTGGATGGGCGCCGTACATCCGACGAGATCGGTAAGACGCGTCCGGATCATCCTGTGTCTGCCTCCCCGCCCTGGAGTGTCACCGCGGCGAACTGTAGCGTCGCCCCCAGGTGGCCGCTTGGGTCGATGGTGTCAAAGGTCGCATGACCGACCGAGAAGTGCGGCCGTTCCCGACCGGGGTCTGAGAGCTTCGGCGAGGACCGTTGGGTAATCGGTGCAGGGGATACCGTGCGCGTTGTGTACCCATCTGGCCATCCTCAGGGATGCCGGAGTTGTGCACCTCGGCCCGGAGCTGAACCCGAACAGTATTCGCGGCCCCGGAACGATTTCGGATGGCCTGCCGCGCGACGAGCCTTCAAGTCCCCGAACTCACACAGCATTAGATGCTCTACCTCCAGCGTCGGCCCCAGCGGCACAAGACTCAGCGGACTAGTGTCGCTCGGCGATCGTGTTCCGAGGAGGCATCATGGGCGGGCTTGAAGGTCTCTCAGCATTTGTCACAGGCGGGGGAACCGGGATCGGCCTTGCCTGCGCCCAGGAGATCGTGGCGCAAGGCGGCACCGTTGCGATCGCCGGGCGCCGAGAGGACATCCTCCAGGACGCCGCTCGGGAGATCGGTGAGCGGGCCATTGCTGTGCAATGCGATGTGACCGACAACGATTCGGTCAAAAAGGCGGTGGAGACGGCCGTCGAACACAACGGACCCCTCCGCCTGGCAGTGAACTGCGCATATCAGGCCATGGTCGGCAGTGTGTTGGCGACACCGCCAGACCTCTTTGCGATGACGGTCGAGAGCACTCTCACTGGCACGTATCGCTCTCTCCAGGCCGAGGCCAGAGCTATCCGAGAAGCTGGAGGCGGAAGCATCGTGAACGTCAGTTCGTTGGCTGCCACCCATGTCAGCCGCTGGCAGTCGGCATACGGTGCCGCAAAGGCCGGAGTGGACATGCTCACTCGGGTTGCCGCTGACGAACTTGGGCCTCACGGCATCCGAGTGAACGCCGTTCTTCCCGGGCTGGTCACGACCGAGACAGCCTCACCACTGACCGAAGACGATGTGGTCCGGCAACAGTTTCTCGGCGAGATTCCTCTTGGGAGATTGGGCGATCCCGCCGACATCGCTCGCTGTGTCGGGTTCCTCCTGAGTTCAAACTCGTCTTACGTAACGGGCCAGTGCATCGGAGTCGACGGCGGCCAGTCTTTGAGGCGACTTCCAGATATCGGGTATCTCTTTCACAGTTTTGTCCCCGACTTCTTTGCAGAAGGTGAGCCCGGGGCTCCCTGATCTTGACCGTAGGAAGCCGTCCGGGAAGAAGCCGATCCCGACGGGTCGGATATCGCTCCCGCGACGGGGCTAAGGACGCACGGTACTCGGGGGTATACGTGCCCGATGTCTTCCTCTGCCTCCGACAGGTTGCACCGAAGTCGGGTAACCGGGCCGATTGGCGAACAACGCAGTTTCTGCGTCGCTGAACATTTCCGGGCGGCTCCCCTTGGGGCTCCCTATCCGGCGACGGGGCGACATTGGGGGTGGATCCGGACCTCGTCGGCATTGTCTTTCTGACATCACAGGCGCCGGACAATGAACTCCATCGACAGCTATGCGCCAGGGTCCGATCCCGTTTTCGGACTAATGGCCCTGTGACCGCCGTCCCTGGGTTGTCAACATAGAAGCGGGCCGCTAGGAGGACGGCCGAGGAAGGTGGGTCTGGTGACGATGACGAAAACAACGCTACCCAGCCATCGGTGGGGGGACCCACAGTCACGATCCCTGCGGCCTCTCAACGAGAGATCGTCGTTCGGCAAACGCCACGTCGCCTTGGCGTGTCTCCTCCTGGGCGTCGTCTTCGCTGGGATCTACTTCTTCACCGCTGAGTTCGGTGGTGTTGTAAACACCTATAGCGCAACTATTGACGAGATCAACCCGGTCGGATATAGCCAGCTCGCGGTATGGGTCGAGGTGAAAAATCTCGGAAGCTCCTCGGGGACGCCAACATGCCGGATCCAAGTGAACTCACCCGACGGGTCCGTCACCGGTGCGTGGACCCAAGAGGTCACCAGCCCCATCCTCGGAGGATCGGAAACCGACTTCGAGTTTACGATTCCGGTCACGACCAGTGGCGCAAACAGCGTGACGGCTGGCGCCTCGAATGTGAGTTGTCAGTAGTTGGTGCTGGAACACACTGGGGAACACCGCTCGTCGCATCGCCACGGCGTTGCTGACCGTACGGTAATCGGGGATCCCGGTCGCATCGTGTATCCACCTGGACCGCGCTGGAGTGTCGTTTGGGCGCTATGGATTGAAGCCAATGCGGAGTCCATGGGCCATCCGGTATCACGCGTTTCGGGTTCTCGGGTTCTCGGTCAGCTGGCTTCTTGAAAACGCTGCCAACGAACCTCAAGGAGCTCCGGATTCGGGTGAGCAGCCCTACGATTGGGGAGCTGGATCCTCTGGCCGTCGATCTCCTGCAGTGTGTGCCGAAGCGTGGGCCCATCGAGTTCTTTCATGACATCAGGGCGGACCCCCACCTCGTACTTGGGGTTAATGCCGAAGATGTCTGCGTCATAGGCGGCGTGATGGATCTTGCACATGGCGATGCCATTGGTGACGATGGGCTGACCGCCTTCTGCGTCGGCCAGGACGTGGGCTGCGTCGAGAAGACGCGTGTGACGAAGACGGCAGATAGAGCATTGGTTCTCGTAGGCGAGAAGCACGCGTTGTCGAAACAGGGGCTGGTGCAGGCGGGCCTTCACGACCCGTTCGGCGTAGGAGCGGACGAGTTCGGGGTCCTCGTCTAACAGGTCGTGACGGACTCGGAGGGCCTCCTCGGAAAGAGAGACCACAAATTGCTGCGCGTACGACTCCTCGTCAGCCAACCAAACCGGATAGATGGGGTAGTAGACACCTGACGCGACCCCTTGGAACCAGATGAGCGGCAGAGCAAGCGTCATGGCCAGGCGAAGGGCGCGATTGTCGGGATGCGTCGGATCGACGCCCCGCCACTTATAGCGGATGAACCCATCGGGTCCGACCTCGTCGTCGTAGGGGCGTTGGCTCGGATCCGACGCGAATACGGTGCGGAAGCTGAGCGCGGCTTGAAGCCGGCGGGGCTTCCAGATCCCTTGCTGGGTGGCCATGAGACGAAGAGGCGACCCCTCGAAACTGAAGGGCGTGAGGTCGTCCTGGCGCACCAAGGCTTGTCCCCTCGTCGCCAGCCCGTCGAGATAGGCGAAGGCGGCTGCCCGTAGGCGCCCATCAGTCTCTGCATCGAAGGCCGGCATCGACAGCAATCTAGCTATCAGTGCCCCGACCTGGGAGTTGTCGATTGCGGGCAGCGATACACCCTCTTGCTATGAATGACCGGATCGGTGCCTCTGGCGCCCGCAATGTGGACTCGATCGTGAAACGGACACGACGTGCGCCAGCGCGAGCATCCAGGGAAACGCGGACCGAATACCCCCTAGTCCCACGCGGGGTACGTCCAGCCTCTCCAAGGAAGGGGACGATCTCGACACCCCGGTTGGATCTTTCGTGCGCGCCTTGGCCGTGGATCTCGGTTTGGACCAAGACACGCCAGCCAACTACCGAACTCGTCGTCAGCTGCTCCGACTGTCGTTATGGGCGACGGGGGAGGGACTCGCCCTCGACCGAGAAGTAATCCTCGATCCCAGCACCGTCGATCGCTTCGCCGAGATGGCCCTGGCCAATGACCGTTCCCGAGCCACCTACCGAGCTGCGCTCCGCCGGGTAGGTCCCCTTCTCACTAAGCGTGCGCCGTGGGAGCCGCGTCCCGCGTCGCTGGCGCGCCGCCAGGTTGCCCCGCCCTACACCGCACCCGAGGTGCTGATTCTTCGCAAGGACGCCCTCGTCCAACCCACCGCCGCTCGCCGTAGAGCGGCACGCGCACTTCTGGCGCTGGGTCTCGGTACGGGACTCGATGGTCGCTGGGTGACCCAAGTGACTGCCCGTGACGTCCACGCGTCGAGTTCGGGGGTCGTGGTGGAAGTAGGGGCGCCCATGGGGAGGCCCGTGATCGCCCGTGCCGAGTGGGAAGAGGAGCTCATTGCCTTGGCGGAGACCGCAGGTGATGAGTTTCTGGTCGGCGGGTATTCCACCTCGATCCGTCGAACCGGGCACCTCACCGAGAGGCTGGTGGTGCCGACGGGCCATCCTCGACTGGCACCGGCGCGACTGCGCTCGACCTGGCTCGTCACCCATCTGAGCGCTGGGACCCGGCTGCCCGAGCTGTGTCGAGCGGCGGGCTTGGAAGGTGTCACCGTGGTCTCGGACCTTCTCGAGTTGGTCGAGCCCCTGGACGTCGCATCGTCCACGGCCATGCTGCGAGGAATCCCACGGTGACCCGAGCTCCGATCGACACGAGCGCGGGACGACCGACGAGCTCAGCCGAGCTGAACATCGCTCGGCAGGTGATCCGGCGCTCCGGCCTCGTCGACATCTTGGCGCCGTGTATCGATGCCGAGGTCGGCCGCCCTCGCCTCCTCGGTCTTGAGGCCCTGTTGGTCGCGTTCCAGCTCAATGCCCTGCACCGCCACCATCAAGCGCATCTGGTCGAGGGGGCTCGGATCCTCAACGCCCTCACCGACGATCAGCGCGCTGCGCTCTCGATCACGAACTGGGACCGTGACGAGACTTATGACCGGGTGGAACGGCTCTTCGTGAGGTTGTGTCAGGTTCTCGAATCTCACGAGGCCGGCATCGACTCCACGGGGTTCACCAACGAGCTCGCCCGAGCCGCCATTCCGAAGGAACTGCTGACGAGTCGATCGGTGGCGGTCGACGGCACCGACGTCGAAACCTGGGGCGCGCTGCGCGGCGCGTCGTTCACCGTCGAGCTCGACGGTGATGCGGCGGACACGCAACTCATCGATGAGGGAACCGCTTCGCCGTCAGCTAAGACGAAGGTGAAGACGGCCAAGGTATTCAACATCGGTACCGATGGGCGTAAGCGCTACACCGCCGACCCCGACGCCCGCGCCGGCCACCGATCGTCGACCGGCTCTCGCAACGCCGGACCGTATGTCGGATACGAGCTTCATCTCGCCGTGCAGACCCGAGATGTGCGCTGGACCAATCACATCGACAAGACCACGCTCGGCGCCGAGGTCCCCGGCGTGATCACGACCTGCAACCTGGTGCCGGCCGGATCGCACCGGGGAGATGCCGTCGTCGGCGCCTTGATCGCTTCGAAGAAGTCCGTGTGTGACATCGACGACGTGATCTGGGACCCGGGCTACTCGTTGTGTCAGCCTGGCACCACCTCATACCCTCTCGCCCAGGCTGGGATCGAGCAGACTCTGGAGCTCGTGACCCACCAACGGGGCATCCGTCCCTTTGCCGGGGAGGCGCTTCTGCTCGACGGCCAGCTCTATTCCCCGTTGTTGCCGGCCGAGCTCCGTGACCTGGCGGCCCCGCCACGGTTCGCGACCGGGGCCTATCGGCGCGCCTATGAGGAGAAGTTCAATCGACGGGCCAGGTGGCGCCTGGTGCGCCACGCCGCTCCCGATGCAGATGGTGTCACACGCTGGCGCTGTCCGTTCTGTGCGGGGCTCCTCCGGAGTCGTCGGTTCCCGAGAACCATGCGACGCTCTCGCCAAGCACCCATGGTGGAGATCCCCGAAGGCGTGACGCAGTGCTGCTCTGGCATCTTGTCCGCCCCGCCCGCGGAACTTCCCATCACCCAGAAGATCCCGTTCGGCACCACCGCCTGGCGAATCTCGATGTACCGACGTCAGGTCGTCGAATCGGCCAACTCCGCGCTCAAGGGTGCATTCGCTGACCTGTCACGAGGATTCTTCCGGGTCTTCGGTCAGACCAAGATCTCCGTACTGCTCGGATTCACCCTGGCTGCCTACAACCTCGACCGCGTCCGCAGCTTCAGGGCCAAGAAGGCTGAAGAAGAGGCCAAGCCCGTCCGGAGAGCCAAACGACGGTTGGGTACGTGGAACGACTGCATCTCGAGAGATGCCGATGTCGTCCCGCCCAGTGCGACGGGGCCACCGGACTAGCTGCGTCAGCTCCAGCAGCAACAGGAAACCCGTCCCGCGGGATTTCTGCGCGCCCGGACACGCGAATCTGATCCGTTCCGAACAGAAACCGCCGGCCCTCGGGCCGGCGGTTTCTTCATTTCGAGGGGTGGCGGAGAGTCAAAGACTCATCGCCACCTCCAACAATGGGTTTCATGAACACTCCGGGCTTCATTTCATGAACACCCACGAGTGGAGGTGGCGGGAATCGAACCCGCGTCCTTCGGCTTCTCATCGGGCCTTCTCCGAGCGCAGCCGGCAGCTAGATCTCGGGGCCCTCGCCGCCGCCGGCGAATTCGAGGGCCCCCAACCGACCTTTGGTGTCCCCGGCGGCCAATCGGTGGAACCGCTCGGGTAAGCCCCGCTGAATGACGCCCGCTACCGGCCTGCAGGGCTGAGACCGGACGGACGGGCTACTTATTAAGCAGCCAGCGCGAGCTGAGGCTCGGCATTTGTTTTTTGTTCCGGCTCTTTAACGTGGTTCCGGAGACCACGGCTCGCTTCTCCCGAATTGACGACCAAAGTCGAAACCGATCACCCCCGTGTACTTGTGTGCACTCCATCCTACCCCGGGGCGGTGCCTAGGTCGTCGGGCGAGGATTCAGTCGTATTCCTTGCGGGCCCCCCGTCCCACGCTCTTGCCCGCCGCGAAGCGCGCCTCGCGCTCGGCGTCGCGCTCGGCGTCGCGGGTGGCGATGGCGTGGCGCTTGTCGTAGAGGCGCCGGCCCTTGGCCAGGGCCAATTCCACTTTGGCCCGTCCGTCTTTGAAATAGATCGAGAGCGGTACGAGGGTCAGGGCCTTCTGCTGGGTCTGGCCCATGAGCTCGTCGATCTGGTCGCGGTGCAGGAGGAGCTTCCGCCTCCGCTCGGGATCGTGGGCACCGAAGCCCGCCGCGTGCTCGTAGGGGGGGATGTGGACCCCGAGCAACCAGGCCTCGCCCTCTTCCACGCGCGCGTAGGCGTCGGCCAGGGTGACCCGGCCCGCCCGGAGGGATTTCACCTCGCTTCCCTGGAGGGCCAGTCCGCATTCGTAGGTCTCGAGAATGTCGTAGTCGTGACGGGCCCGACGGTTCCGGGCCACCGTCTTGATGCGGTCCGTGCCGTCGTCGGGCACGCGGCGCGACGCTCGACGTCCCGGACCCTTCGCCGCTGCCATCGCGCGGAACGGTACCCGGCGGTGCCCCCAGTCCGTCCGTGCCGGCCGGGGGAGACCCCCGGTACCCTCGGAGGATGCTCCGGTTGCCCGCCCCCGTGTACGCCGAGATCGTCGGGCACTGCCTGGGCGGGCTCCCCGACGAGGCGTGCGGGTTGATCGGTGGCGACCCCGCCACCGGGGACGCGGTGCGGTGCTACCCGACCCGCAACCTGGCCGCCTCGGCCAAGCTTTATACCGTCGACCCCCTTGAGCACCTCCGAGCCGATCGCGACGCCGAGGCGCGTGGCTTCGAGATCATCGGCGTGTTCCACTCCCACACCCACACCGACGCTTATCCGTCGCCCACCGACGTCGCCCAGGCCCCCGATCCGGGGTGGCACTACGTGCTCGTGTCACTGCGCGACACCTATCCCACCTTGCGGTCGTACCGGATCCACGGGGAGGTGGTCGACGAGGAGCCGGTCGTGGTCGAGCCCCGGTGACCGGTGACCCGGTAGAATGCTGACCGAAGTCGTCGACATTCGTCGGGCCGGTCCGTGTCCCCGGGGCGCGGCGGCCTCCGACCCGGGAGGGCATCGTGGCCGTCGAAGTGAGGCTCCCCACCGTCTTGCGCCAGCACGCCGGTGGGAGAGCGGCGGTGATCGCCGAGGGTTCGACCATCGGTGAGGTGCTCAATGATCTCGTGCGCAGCTACCCGGGCATGAAGGGCCAGGTCCTCACCGAGGACGGGTCGCTGCACCGGTTCGTGAACGTCTACGTCGACGACGACGACGTCCGCTACCTCGATCAGCTCGACACCAAGGTGGCCGACGGCGTCACGGTGTCGATCCTCCCCGCCGTGGCCGGCGGCTGAGGGCTCGCCCCTCACCGGCGCGACGCGAAGACGACAGCCCATGGCCCAGGTCTCGAGCGTGCTCGACCTCATCGGGAACACCCCGCTGGTGGACGTGAGCTCGCTCAGCCCCAATCCCGCGGCGCGCATCCTCATCAAGCTCGAGGGCCAGAACCCGGGTGGGTCGGTGAAGGACCGCATCGCGCTGTCGATGGTGGAGGAAGCGGAGAAGGACGGTCGGCTCTCGCCCGGTGACACCCTTCTCGAGCCGTCCTCGGGGAACACCGGCATCGGCCTCGCCCTGGTGGCGCGGGTCAAGGGGTACCACCTCAAGGTGGTGCTGCCCTCCAACGTGTCGGTCGAGCGTCGCCAGCTCCTCGAGGTGTGGGGGGCCGAGGTCATCGAGTCACCGGGCACGGAGGGATCGAACGGGGCGGTGCGGTTGGCCCAGCGCATCCACGACGAGCACCCCGAATGGGTCTTCCTCTACCAGTACGCCAACTCCGCCAACCCCAAGGCGCACTACGAGGGGACCGGTCCCGAGATCTGGCGGGACTGTCCCGAGGTGACCCACTTCGTCGCCGGGCTCGGCACGTCGGGGACGTTGCTCGGGGCGGGCCGGTTCCTCAAGGAGCGCAATCCCGCCATCGAGGTGTGGGCCGTCGAGCCTCCCGCCGGGGAGATGGTCGACGGACTGCGCAATCTCGACGACGGCTACATCCCTCCCATCTTCACCGACCTCCACGGCGCCGAGTTGCTCGACCGGAAGACCATGGTGGGGCCCCGGGCGTCGGTGGAGTGGACCCGGCGATTGGCCGAGGTGGGCGTGTTCGCGGGGATCTCCTCGGGGGCGGCCATGGCCGGCGCGGCGAAGTGCGCGCTCGGCATCGGGTCCGGGGTGATCGTGGTGGTGTCGGCCGACGGTGGTTGGAAGTACCTGTCCACCGGAGCGTGGACCGACGATCTCGACGCCGTCGTCGAGCGCGCCGAGCACACCATCTACTTCTGATCGGGGCTACTTCTTGGCCTTGGTGCGCAGCTGCACGGCCGCGTCCGGCTCGAGGACACGGAAGCTGAAGCTCTCTTCGAGGTAGAGCGCCACGACCTCGGCGTCGTGCGAGGCGTAGCCGATGGAGATGTCCTGGCCCGACTCGAGGACGAAGTCCCCGCCCCGCAGGCTGAGGACGATGCCGCACTCGACCCCGGGCGCCCACACCAGGGGGCCGCCCAGGATCTGACGGAGGTGGTCGAGGAGCAGGTGGCCGCCGTGCTCGGCGGTGTGGACGATCTCGGTGTAGATCCCCGGCGACAGGGCCAGTCCGTAGGGGCCGCCGATCCCCGCCCCCCGGAGCACGTCGACGGCCTCGGCCACGGCGGTGGGGTAGTGCTCGGCGTCGGCCGAGAGCGTGAGCGCGGTGTGGGAGGTGTTCTCGGTGATGCCCCTGATCTGACCGGCCCCGTAGCCGTGGAAGACGGCGGTGTTCTCGGCCAGGGCGATGCGCCGACCCGCCTCCTCGAGGCCGGGCAGGTCGAGGTCGGTGGCGCCCCGCTCGGCCGCGTCGACCTCGGAGCGGCTGACCACGAAGGGGGCGCGCAGCTCCACCAGCGGGAGCACCTGGCGTTGGGCGCCGGTGACGTCGGGGAGGGGGCCGGCGATCGGCGCCGTGCGCCCCAGGGTGGTGGCCGAATGGGTCCAGCCCAGGGGCCCCTCGAAGTCGACGAGCTTGCGGGCCGCCAGGTAGGTCTCGAGGCGGGGCTTGATCTCGTCTTCGATGGCCTGCCATCCCGCGTCGGCGATGGGGGCGAGCTGGCGGTGGAGGTGGTTCATGATTGCCGTCCCTTCAGGCTCCCGATCCCGAGCGATCCCGAGCTCTCGCCCGCCGCCCCGGCCGGTTCTTCCGGTCCCGAGCCCGATTCGGCCTCGGCTTCGATCTCGAGGATCGACCCCGTCGTGAACAGGTAGGTGCGGAGGTGGCGGTCGAGGGTGGGGTCGCGGCGCCGGAGCCACTCGAGGGTCATCGAGGCGTGCTCCTTCTCCTCGTCGCGGTTGTGGGCGAGGACATCGGCCAGGCTGGGGTCGGACGTGGCCTTCACGCGCTGGTCGTACCAGTCGACGGCCTCGAGCTCCTCGCACAGCGAGGTGACGGCCCGGTGGTGGTCGATGGTCTCCTCGTCGAGGAGGTCAGCGGACTCGTGCAGCCCTTCGCTCGCCATGTCGTGCTCCTGTCGCCGGTCGGGGGGCCATACCCGGCGCGCCCCCCGGTACTCCTCGGGTCCACGGGACACGGTATAGGTTTCGACCATGGCCGACCTCCGCCCCGCCGTCGTGGTCCCACCCGGCCCGGCCCGGTGGGCGCGGCGGTGACCCCGAGGTCGGCGAAGCCCAAGGAGAAGGTGCGGGCGCTTCCCGAGCACCTCCACCGCAGCGAGCGGTGGAACGGGCTGCGACGCGGCGATCCCGTCGAGATCGAGGGCCCGGTGCTGCGGGGGGCGGTGTGGCGGTTCCTCGGCTACGTCCGGAACGAACGCAACGGGGCCGAGTCGGTCGAGGTCATCGGGGGCCGACCCGGGGAGGACCGGATGCGGTCGTTCCTCCCCGAGCAGGTCTTCCCGGTGGGAGGGCGGCGGACGGGCCAGGCCTCGCTGGCCGACGCGCCCCGGCTCCCCCTCACCTAAAGCACCGGCGGTACGCCAGCGTCGCCCTCGGCGCCCGGTCGGGTGCCGTAGCCTTCGGGGCATGGACAGCCGTCCCATCGGCATGTTCGACAGCGGGTTCGGTGGGCTGACCGTGGCTCGGGCGCTGATCGACCTCGCCCCCCACGAGGAGCTCGTCTACGTGGGCGACACCGGCCGCTACCCCTACGGGCCGCGCCAGCTCGACGAGGTGCGGTCGTTCGCGGTGCAGATCGCCCGCTGGTTGATCGACGAGATCGACGTCAAGCTCATCGTGGTTGCCTGCAACACCGCCTCGGCCGCCGCGCTCGACACCCTGCGCGCCCTGGTGCCGGTGCCCATCGTGGGGGTCATCGACCCCGGGGTGCGCGCCCTGGCCCGGGCCACTCGCAACCGTCGGGTGGGCGTGGTGGGGACCGTCGGCACCATCCGGTCGGGCGCCTACCAGCGCGCCATCGGGGAGCTGGCCGTCCCCCTCGAGCTCGTGCCCGCCTCGTGCCCGGGTTTCGTGGAGTTCGTGGAACGGGGCGAGACGCGCTCTGACCAGGTGGCCGTGCTGGCCGAGCGCCTCCTGGCGCCGGTGCGCGACGCCGGCGTCGACGCGCTGCTGCTGGGGTGCACCCACTACCCGTTCCTGGCCCGGACCATCGCCGATGTGATGGGGCGCGACGTCGTGCTCGTGTCCTCGGCCGACGAGACCGCCTTCGAGGTGCGGGCCATCCTCGGTGGCGCCGAGCAGGCCGGGGGAGCCGTGGGGCGGGGCGAAGACGACAAGCCGGGCACGCTGCGGGTGTACTCGTCGGGGGACGTGGGGTGGTTCCGCACCGTGGGGAGCAGGCTCTTCGGTGAGGAGCTCGGCGAGGTGGGGGGGCTGTCGTGGCCCGACCCGCCTCCCGTGGCCGACGCCGGCCACGGGGGCGCGGTGGTCGGCGAGCGCGGCGCCGGCTGAGCGGGTGCTGACCCTCACCGTCCTCGGCTGTGACGGCAGCCATCAGGCCGCGGGCGGGGCCGCCAGCGGCTACCTGGTGCGGTCGTGGGCCTCGGGGACGTCGGTGTGGATGGACGCCGGTCCCGGGACCTTCGCCAACCTCCAGCGCTTCACCGATCCGCTCGAGCTCTCGGCCGTGGTGCTCACCCACGAGCACCACGACCACTGCAGCGACGTCGAGGACTTCATCACCGCGGCGCGCTGGGTGTACCCGTTCGAGCGCGACCCCGTTCCCGTCTACGCCGCGCCCGGGGTGCTCGGGCGTCTGACCCAGGAGGTGGAGGGGATCCTCGATTGGCACGAGGTGGGCGACGGTGATGGCGTCGACGTCGGTGATCTGCGCCTGGCCTTCAGCCGCACCGACCACCCGCCCGTCACCCTGGCGACGCGGCTCGAGGGACCGTCGGGCGCGCTGGGATACTCTGCGGACTCCGGGCCCGACTGGTCGCTGTCCGCCCTCGGCCCCGGGCTCGACCTCGCCCTGTGCGAGGCCACCTATACCTCCGACCGCAAAGGCCCCCCCATCCACATGAGTGGTGCAGAAGCAGGTTCCAACGCCCGGGGGGCGCGTGCCCGGCGCCTCGTGATCACCCATCGCTGGCCCACCGCCGACGCGGCCGAGGTCCTGGCCGAGGCCACCGACGCCTTCGGGGGCCGGGTCGAGCAGGCCGCCGTGGGCCGGGGCTACTCGCTGTGACCGACCGGCGCGCCTTGCGGGCCGACGGCCGGGACGTGGCCGAGCTGCGCCCGGTGACGTTCGAGCGCGACTTCACCGAGTTCGCCAACGGCTCGGTCCTGGTGTCGATGGGCAAGACCAAGGTCCTGTGCACGGCGTCGGTCGAGGACCGCGTCCCGCCCTGGTTGCGCGGCGGCGGCAAGGGCTGGGTCACCGCCGAGTACTCGCTGCTGCCGGGTTCGTCGGCCGAGCGGGTGGGCCGCGAGGCGGCCAAGGGCAAGCAGTCGGGCCGGACGCATGAGATCCAGCGCCTCATCGGCCGGTCGCTGCGGGCCGTGACCGACCTCGTCGCCATGGGCGAGCTGTCGGTGACGGTGGACTGCGACGCCTTGCAGGCCGACGGCGGGACGCGCACCGCCTCGATCTGCGGCGCCTACGTGGCGTTGCACGACTGCTTCACGCGCCTGGTCCATACACGGGTGCTGTCGTCGCACCCCCTCACCGACGCCTGCGCGGCGGTGTCGGTGGGCGTCGTCGACGGCGCCTGCCTGTTGGACCTCGACTACTCCGAGGACTCGCGGGCCGAGGTGGACATGAACGTCGTCATGACGGGGTCGGGCCGGTTCGTGGAGGTCCAGGGCACCGCCGAGGGGATGGCCTTCACCCGCGGCGAGCTCGACGAGCTGGTGGGCCTGGCCGAAAAGGGCATCGGGGTGCTGCTCGACGAGCAACGCGCCGTCCTCGCCGAGCCGCCCCCTCCTCGGTGACCACCGGCGGGGGCGACGGCAACGGCGTGGGCGCCACCGGGAGGCTCCGCATGGTGCTCGCCACCGCCAACCCCGACAAGGCGGCCGAGATCGTGGCGCTCGTGTCCGACACGGTGGGGGACCGGGTCGAGCTCGTGGCCCGGCCCCCGTCGGTCGGCGAGGTGGAGGAGACCGGCGACACTCTCGAGGACAACGCCCGGCTCAAGGCGGTGGCGCTCGTGAAGGCGACGGGGTTGCCCGCTATCGCCGATGACACCGGGCTCGAGGTCGAGGCGCTCGGAGGCGGGCCGGGTGTGCGCTCGTCGCGCTACTCGGGCGAGCACGCCACCTACGACGACAACGTGACCAAGCTCCTCGCCGAGCTCGACGCGGCCGGCGCCCACGCTCCCGAGGCCCGCCGGGCCCGGTTCCGGACCGTGGCCATGGCCTGCTTCCCGGGCGGGCGCGAGGTGGCGGCCCACGGTGTGGTGGAGGGGACGATCTCGCCCGAGCGGCGGGGGACGGGCGGCTTCGGCTACGACCCCGTGTTCATCCCCGACGGCGGGGACGGGCGGACCTACGCCGAGATGCCGAGCACCGAGAAGAACACTCGCTCGCACCGGGCCCGGGCCTTCCGGGCCCTCGCCATCGGCCTGCTGTCGGGCTGAGGGCGCCGGGTCACCGCAGGCGCCACGTCACCCGTTCCCCCGAGGCGAAACGGGCCTGACCCTCCGCCAGGGCGGCGGGGTCGTTGCCGAGGCCCACGAACGCCCACCCCAGCCCGAGCGCCTGGCTGCGAGACAGCTCGCGCCCCGCCCACAGGGCCCGCAGGGTCCCCTGGACCGCCACCGGATGGGCCTTGGCGATCTCCGCCGCCGCCCACTGGGCCCGGTCCCGGAGCTCGTCGGCCGGCACCACCTCGGTGACGAGGCCGATCTGGAGGGCCCGCTGGGCGCTCATGCGCTCCGCGCTCCCGAGCAGGGTGAGCCGGACGAGGTCACCGAAGGGCATGCGATCGGTCATCTGGAGGGGCTCGAAGGCGGCCGCCATGTTGAAGGTGAGATGGGGGTCGAAGAAGGTGGCGTGGTCGGCCGCGATCATGAAGTCGACCTCGCCCAGCATGTAGAAGGCGCCCCCGCAGGCGATGCCGTTGATCGCCGCGATGACCGGCTTCCACAGGTCGTTGGCCTTGGGGCCGAGGTTCTCCCCGGGGTCGTCGAACATGAACGGCGTCGAGCCCGACCCGATGTGCACGGGCTCGTCCTCGGCGGGGCCCGACGCGGGGCTGCCCGATCCAGAAGCGCCCGACCCCGGTGCCCCCGACCGTCCCGGTCGGGGCCCGTCGGCCAGCGCCTCGGAGCGGTCGATGCCGGTGCAGAAGGCCTTGTCCCCGGCCCCGGTCAGGACCACCACCCGGACGTCGTCGTGGCGCCGGAGCCAGCGCCACACGCTGCGCAGCTCGCGCTGCATGGTGGTGTTGAAGGCGTTCATGACGTCGGGCCGGTTCAGGGTGACCCACGCCACGCCCTCGGACTCCTCGTAGCCGAGCGTCTCGAACTCGGGCATCGCTTCCTCGCCGTGGTCGTCGGGACCGCCGGAGGCGTCCGGCGTCTCGGGCGGGCCGCGGGCACGGTAGCAGGGGCGAGAAGCGGTGGGCACGCCGGGGCCTGTCCGATCACTCTGGGGGCTGCTCGATCGGACAGGCCCGGCGGTCCGTACAGCTCCGGGTGGTGGCCGGGGGCATGTTCGGCACCGGCCCGGTGCTCGCCTCCGACCGGGAAAAGCAGCGGGCGACGAAGCTCCCGACATCTTGAGCCATGGCCGCTCGCCCCCACTAGGGACCAAAGTCCCTATTGCGCCCCGAGCGGGCGTGGCCCGCATTGGCGGTGTGGCCTCCATTGGCGGCACAGTGTCACGGCGCCGATGGGGCTCGGCGCCTATGGGGAAGACCGGTCGCACCGGTCACGGCCAGGGGAGGAGCACGATGTCGGACGACGAGCTGAGCAAGATCATCGGCAAGCCCATGAGCAAGTCCCGGGTCGTCGTCGAACGCGGACCGGTCGCCAACTTCGCCACCGCCGTGTGCGACGCCAACCCCGTCTATCGCGACCCCCGGGCCGCCGCCGAGGCCGGCTTCGACGCCATCCCGGTGCCGCCGACGTTCCCCTTCGTCATGCAGACCTGGGGCGAGTTCCCCGAGGCGCAGCCCACCGACAAGCCCAAGGGCAATCCCATGGGCGAGGTCATCGGCCCGCTCATGGCCAAGGGCGGCATCATCCTCCACGGCGAGCAGGAGTTCATCTACCACCGGCCCGTGGTGGTGGGGGACGTGCTCGTGGGGGAGGGCCACGTCACCGACGCCTACGCCAAGGAGTCCAAGGGCACGACCATGACCTTCCTCGTGACCGAGACGGTGTGGCGGGACGAGGCGACGTCGGAGCCCGTGGTCACGTCGCGCTTCAACCTCATCCACCGCGGCTGACCCGACCCCCGGCGTGAAGACGTCTCTGCTCACCGGGGCCGCAGTGGGCGGCGGTCCTGCGCATCGGGCTCGGGCTGTGGTGGCTCGAGAGCTTCCGGCACAAGAACCTCGAGGCCTGGATCAAGCGCCAGGCGGGGATCAACTGGGCCGCCGACATCGCCGCCAAGCACCGGTGGAAACTCGTCGGCACGGGCTTCGACGCCGTGGTGAAGCCCCATCCCAAGGCCATGACCTGGGTCATCCTCATGAGCGAGCTGTCGCTCGGGATCGGGCTGACCTTCGGGTTCCTCACCCCCGTCGCCGCCTTCGCCAGCATCGCCCTCAACCTCTTGTACTTCGTCCTCATGATCCATGACTGGGCGGAGCAAGGGCAGAACGCCATGATGGTCCTGGCCGCGGCGGTGATCCTGGGGACCCACGGCTGGCAGGTGTGGTCCATCGACCACCTCATCGGTTGGTTCTGACGGACCGCCGGACGCAGCAGCACCGGCAACGCAGCAACACCGGGCAACACGGACAGCGGACAGGGAGTCGGGCATGCCCATCGGCATCGGGGAGGACCACGAGGAGCTGCGCCGCACCGTGCGGCGCTGGCTCGAGGCGCGCTGCCCGCCCGCGGTGGCCCGCGCCCTGCTCGACGCCGAGACCGAGACCATGCCGCCGTTCTGGGACGAGTTGGCCGCGCCAGGGTTGGCTCGGGCATCCACGTGGCCGAGGAGTACGGCGGCCAGGGCTTCGGCATGCTCGAGCTCGCCGTGGTCGTCGAGGAGATGGCCCGGGCCGTGATGCCCGGGCCGGCCCTGCCCACCATGCTCGGCGCCGCCGTGGTGGCGGCCGGGGCCGACGACCCCCAGCGCAAGGCGCTGCTGCCGGCCATGGTCGACGGCACCGTCCCCACCGCCGTGGTCCTGCCCGGCGCCGGGACCCTCGACGGCCCGGCGCGCCGGCGACGGCTCGCTCGACGTCGATGGTGCGGTGGGGCCCGTGCTCGGCGCCACCCTGGCCAGGCGGCTCCTCGCCCCCGTGGCCGTCGAGGGTGGCGGCGTCGAGGGTGGCCGCCGTCGTGTGGTGCGTCATCGACCTCGACGGCGCCGGGGTCAGCGCCGCTCCGCTCGGCCAGCCTCGACCCGACCCGCCGGGTGGGAACGGTGCGCGTGGAGGGCCTCGTGGTCGAGCCCGAACGCCAGCTGCCGGCGGTGTCGAGCACCACGGTGCGAGACCTGGCCCTCGTGCTCGCCGCCGCCGAGTGCGCCGGCGGGGCGCGCTGGTGTCTCGACGTCGGGACGGCCTACGCCATCGAGCGGCGCCAGTTCGGCCGCCCCATCGGGCAGTTCCAGGCCATCAAGCACCGCCTGGCCGACATGCTGGTGGCGGTCGAGCAGGTCACCGCGCTGGCGTGGGACACCGCCCAGGCCGCCGACGCCGGCGACGCCGCCCAGGCCCAGCTGTCGGCCGTGCTGGCCGGGGCCTTCGCCCTCGACGCCTCGTCGAGTGCGCCAAGGGCTGCATCCAGATCCTGGGGGGGATGGGCTTCACCTGGGAGCACGACGCCCACCTGTACCTGCGCCGGGCGCTGTCGCTGCGCCAGCTGGTGGGCCCGAGCTCGGCGCCTGCGGGTCGAGGCGCACGCGCGCCGCCCTCGACGGCAGCCGGCGCCGGCTCGTGCTGGATCTCCCCGAGGAAGCCGAGCGCATCCGGGAGCAGGTCCGCGCCGGTGGTGGCCGAGGTGGCCGCCGCGCCCGACCACGACGAGCGACGTCGGCGGCTGGTCGACGCCGGGCTTCTCACCCCGCACTGGCCGGTGCCGTGGGGACGGGGTGCGGGCCCGGTCGAGCAGCTCGTGATCGACGAGGAGCTCGCCGCCGCCCGCGTGCACCGGCCCCATCTGGCCGTGGGCGCGTGGGCGCTGCCCACCATCATCGCCCACGGGACCGCTCGAGCAGCAGGAGCGCTGGGTGGGTCCCACCATGCGGGGCGAGCTCGTGTGGTGCCAGCTGTTCAGCGAGCCCGGGGCCGGCAGCGACCTCGCCGCCCTGGCGATGCGGGCCACGCGCCACGACGGCGGCTGGGTGCTCAACGGCCAGAAGGTGTGGACCTCGATCGCCATGCGCGCCGACTGGGGGATCTGCCTGGCCCGCAGCGACCCCGACGCCGCCAAGCACGAGGGCATCACCTACTTCATCGTCGACATGCACACCGAGGGCATCGAGGTGCGGCCGCTGCGCGAGATCACCGGGGCGGCGATGTTCAACGAGGTGTTCTTCACCGACGTCTTCGTGCCCGACGACTGCGTGGTGGGGCAGGTCAACGGGGGATGGCGCCTGGCCCGCACCACCCTGGCCAACGAGCGGGTGTCCATGGCCTCGGGGGCCACGTGGGGATTCGGGATCGAGGGGATCCTCAAGGGCATCCAGGCCGGCTCCGAAGACACCGCGGCTCGAAGACGCCGTCGTCCTCGACGGTGTCGGGAGCCTGCTGGCCGAGGCCCAGTCGCTGGCGCTGCTCGGCGCCCGGACCACGCTGCGGTCGGTGTCGGGCGTCGAGCCCGGTCCCGAGGCGAGCGTGCGCAAGCTGCTCGGCGCCGAGCACGAGCAACGCCTCCAGGAGTTCGGGCTCGTGCAGCTCGGTGCCCGCGAGCGCCACCACCGAGGGCGACGCGGGCCGGTGGAGCCAGGGCTTTCTCTCGGCCCGGTGTCTGACCATCGCCGGGGGCACGAGCGAGGTGCAGCGCAACGTGATCGGGGAGCGCATCCTGGGCCTGCCCCGCGACCCCGAGCCCGGGAGCTGAGCGTCACCGGGGTGTGAGCACAGGAACGGTTTTGACACGGTGACGGACACCGACGCCCAAGCTGCGGCGACCGGGCGAGAAGGGACGGAGGGACATGGCTGAGGCCACGCGGTACTACGAGGACGTCAAAGAGGGCGACGAGGCGCCGGCCGTCGAGCCACACCCTGACCCGGACCGATCTGGTGCGCTATGCCGGCGCCTCGGGGGACTACAACCCCATGCACCACGACGAGATCCTCGCCACCGCGGCCGGCCAGCCCAGCGTGTTCGGCCACGGGATGTTCTCCATGGGCCTGCTCGGCACGGCCCTCACCGACTACGTCGGGCCCGGCAACCTCACCCACTACAAGGTGCGCTTCTCCCGCCAGACCTGGCCCGGGGAGGAGCTCACCACCAAGATCGTGGTGACGGGCAAGCGCGTCGAGGACGGCCGCAACCTGGTCGACCTCGAGTGCAGCCTCGCCAACGGCGACGGCGAGGTGAAGGTCGTGGGCGAGGCCACGGCGGTGCTGCCCAGCAAGGCCTGAGGCGGCGCCCCCGGGGGCGCTCGCTCAGGACCTGGTGCTGGGTTCGAAATGGACCGGACTCGCGGCCCGACCCGGGGCCGGCGCCGCGTGTGACTCAGCAGCCCGGCGGGCTCCCGGTCTTGCCTTCGGCCGAGTAGAAGAGCCCGAGCAGCGTGCAGATCGTCATCTTGGCCACGAGCCAGTGGCCGTCGGTGAACACGGCGTAGCCGTTGTTGTTGGGCAGGATGGCCGTTCCCCCCGTGCCGAGGATGTCGTAGACGACCTTGGCGCACTGCGACCGGCAGGTGCTGCGCGGTGCACTGGCTCGCGGTCAGGATGCTGACGCTGTCGATCTTCGACCCTTGCGACGCGCTCGCCTCGGACGACGACAGCGCCTGCTGCATCGCGGCGGTGATCGACTGCCCGTCCTGGATGACGGCCACCTTGCTGGCCAGGTCCGGGTTCGCGAGGTTGAACAGCGTGTTGTAGGTGGTGGCGATGTCGGCCTGGGCCGTGGTGGGGTCGATGGCGACGGTGGTGGTGGTCGCCTTGGTGGTGGTCGTCGCCGAGGGGGTGCTGCTGCAAGCGGCCGCACCGAGGGTGAGCCCGGCCATGACGGCGACCGCTATGACACGCGGTGTGCGGCGTCGGCCGCGGTGCCTCGTGCCGTCCGCCGTGGTGGTGCTGAGTAGTCCGAGCATGGTGTGGGCCTCCCCTTGAATCGGTGCGCCGCTTCCCCTTGGGCTGCCAGAGGTTAACCGGATCCCCGGCGCCGTACCTGACATTCTCGTCAGGGACGTGCCGATCCGCTGCCGGGGGCCCTCCGGCCCCGAGCCGACCGCCCCGGAAGGTCGGAGGAGGCGGAGCGGATCAGAAGGTGAAGGGAGGCAGGCCCGAGGCCGCGGGTGGCGAAGAGCGTCGCCTTGTTGTCGGCCAGCTCCTTCGGTGTCCACCCCGTGTCCCGCTTGAGCTGGCCGGCCGGCTGCCACCCCTGCATGACCCAGACCGACCCGCCGTACACGACGAAGTTCTGCCCGTTCACGTCGGCGGCCTCGTCCGAGGCCAGGAACACCACCAGCGGGGCCACGTTCTCGGGGGCGAAGGCGTCGAACTTGCCCTCCTCGGCCTTGGCCATGTCGCCGAAGAGGTCCTCGGTCATGCGGGTGCGGGCCCGCGGCGAGATGGCGTTGACGGTCACGCCGTAGCGCTCCAGCTCGCGGCCCGAGGATGATGGTCATGGCCGCGATGCCGGCCTTGGCGGCGCCGTAGTTGGCCTGCCCGGCGTTGCCGAAGAGCCCGGCCTCCGACGCCGTGTTGATGATGCGGCCCGAGACGTCCTCGCCCGCCTTGGCGCGGTTGCGCCAGTGGACCGCGGCGAAGTGCGACAGTGGCGAAGTGGCCCTTCAGGTGGACGCGGATGACGTCGTCCCAGTCGGACTCGTCCATGTTGAAGCTCATCTTGTCCCGAAGGATGCCGGCGTTGTTGACGAGGATGTCGAGCTTGCCCCAGGCGTCCACCGCCTGGGCCACCAGCGCCTCGGCCCCGGCCCACGAGCTCACGTCGCAGCTGTTGAGCAGGGCTTCGCCTCCGGCCGACTTGATGTCCTGCACGGTCTGCTCGGCGGGGTGCACGTCGCTGCCTTCGCCCGCACGCGAGGCGCCGACGTCGTTCACGATGACCTTGGCACCTTCGGCCGCCAGCAGGAGGGCCTCGGCGCGCCCGATCCCTCGTCCGGCGCCGCTGACGATGGCGGTCTTTCCCTCGAGCATGCCCATCAGGTGTCCTCCTGCTTCTGCTTCACAGCCTCGGGCCCGACGCCCGCCGCCGGGTCCTGCGCCACGTTGACGTCGGATCTGGAACCCGGGCAGCATGGCCGATGGTGCGAGCCAGGGTCAACATGGCCGCACGCCCGGAAGCGGCCCCTGCCGGGACCGGCGACGACGACATTCCTGAGCGTGAACGAGGCAGAAACCCATGGCGAGGACCCGGTTCGATCTCCCCACCCCCGACGATTTCACCCAGGCGTGGTGGGACGCGGTCGGCGAGGGCCGTCTCCTGCTCATGCGCTGCTCCACCTGCGGCCGAGGCGCACTACTACCCCCGGCCCTTCTGCCCCCGTTGCGGCGCCGACACGGTGTCGTGGGAGGAGGCGAGCGGTGACGCCACGCTCTACACGTGGTCGGTCGTGTACCAGAACGACCTTCCGCCCTTCAACGAGCGGGTGCCCTACGTGGCCGCGGTGGTCGACCTGGCCGAGGGCCCCCGGATGATGACCAACGTCGTCGGGTGCGAGATCGACGACCTCGCCGTGGGCATGGCGCTGCGCGTGGAGTTCACCGACATCGGCGACGGGTACCACGTGCCCATGTTCCGTCCCGCGGCGTAGCGGACCCGGCGATGCAGCGTTCGGGGGGCAGGGTCGCGCTGGTCACCGGGGGGAGCCGGGGGATCGGCCGGGCGTGCGCCTTGGCCCTGGCCGGCGACGGCTTCGACGTGGCCGTCAACTACCGGCGCGACGCCGAGGCGGCCGCCGACACGGTGGCGGCCATCGAGGCGCTGGGCGCTTGCGCCAAGAGCTACCCGGCCTCGGTCGAGTCCGCGGCCGAGGACCAGTCCATGGTGGAGGCGGTGCTCGAGGACTTCGGCGCCATCGACGCCCTCGTGCACTCGGCGGGCATCGCCAGCCGCGGCCACACCGTGGCCGAGACCGACCCGGCCGAGCTCGAGCGCGTCGTGGCCGTCCACGCCTTCGGGGCGCACCACCTGTGCCGGCTCGCGCTCCCGTCGATGCGGACGCGGCCGCGCGGCGACGTCGTCTTCGTCTCGAGCGTCGCAGCCCGGATGCTCGCCCCCAACAGCGCCCCGTACAACATGGGCAAGGCCGCGCTCGAGGCCCTGGCCGTGACCCTCGCCAAGGAGGAGCGCCGTCATGGGATCCACGTGAACGTGGTCGCCCCCGGCCTTGTCGTCACCGAGATGGGTCGTCGCCTGGTCCGAGCCATGGGGGTCGAAGACATCGCCACTATGGACGCCGGCGCCGCCTTCGGGCGGGTGTGTCGGCCCGAAGACGTGGCCGGCGTCGTGCGGTTCCTGTGCTCGGACGAGGCCGGCTACGTGACCGGCCAGGTGATAGCGGTGGACGGGGGAGGCTGACGCTCCGAACTCGGCCCTCGAGCCCATCGATCGGGCGCTCTGCACGACTTCTTGACAATCAGCGGGCGCGGCCGAGGATAGCCCCGGGGCCGACGTGCTCAGCCCGCCAGGCGCGCCAGCGTCGTCACGGTCTTGAGGGTGCGTGTGGTCGCGGTCACGCCCAAGCGACGCTCGATGAAGGCGTTGTTGATCTTGGTGGTGCCATAGCCCCGGGGGCAGTGCACGAAGACCTCGCTGCGAACCACCCGGAACTCGTCGGGGAGGAAGGCCTCGGTGTCGAGGGGCGTGACGCGCGAGGACGGCGGTCGAGAAGCCAAGAAGGTCACGTGCAGCTTGGCGGGGTCGCGCCCCCCACCGGCGAGGGGGTTGCCATCGATGACGTCGGCGAGCTGGGCGCCGGTGCGCAGGACGACGTTGATGCCGAGGCCGAACCGGGCCTCGAGCCCTTGTTCGATGACCGAACGAAGGTGGGCGGCCGACCCCGACGCGCTGAACACCACGTTGCCGCTCTGGATGTAGGTGCGGGCGTCGTCGAAGCCCATGGCGACGAAGCTGTCGCGCAGCTCCGGCATGGACACCTTGTTGTGGCCACCGACGTTGATCCCCCTCAGCATCGCTGCGTACGCCGTCACGGCGGGCTCATCACGGCCTTCGTCCCGTGAAGTCCAACAACCGCTGTTGCAGGGGGGCGTTCTCGGCGACGTCCCCGCTCGGGCCCGTCCCGAACACGCCGATCTGACCGATGAACGGGGCCATGGGCTGCATGGCGTTCCAGGTGGTGACGACCAGGTCGGGGTCCAGTCGTTCGTCACCGCCGGTGGACCGGGCCACGTCCCAACTGTGGAGGAGATAGTCCCCGGTCCGGAATCCGAACAGGGTCGCCCCCGGGACGTCACCGGCGGCGGGGTGATGCACGGTCGTCTCGAACGCGTCGGGCGCCCCGAAGGCGGCGAGCTCGTCGGCCATCGCCGCGTCGAGCTCGGCCGGGAGGTCCGTTCCGTGCTCGACACCGAACGCCGAGCGGCTCTCGTCTGCTGATGCCCCGCCGAGCAATAGGACCGTCATGTGGCTTCCCTCGATCAGGTGCACCACCAGGTCTGTGACGGTCCAGCCCGCGCACGGCGTCACGAGGTCCCACTGCCCGGGGGCGATGGCCGCCACCCGGCGCCGGATCTCGGTCTGCGACGTGGCGAGATCGGTTACGTCGGCCACGGTGTCTCCTTTCGGTCGGGTGAGCCCAGGGGTGGGGTCACCGCATCTCCACGTCCTCGAGGTATTCCTCGCGCCACAATTCGTAGCGCTCCTCGGGCAGGTGCAGCGCATGGGTCGGACGCAGGGCGTCGACGAAGGGCCGGTCGTGGCTCACGGCCACGACCGTGCCGGGCCAGGTGCTGAGCATCGCACCGACGGCCTCGACCGACGCCGGGTCCAGGTTGTTGGTGGGCTCGTCCAGCACCAGGAGGTTGGCGCGGCCCGCCGACAGCATGGCCAAGCTGAGCTTGGCCCGCTCTCCCCCCGAGAGCGACGCCGGCAGCTGCTCGGCCGTGGCGCCGGTGAGCCCGAACGAGCCCAGGAGCGCCCGGCGCTCGGACACCGTCCGCAGCACGGTGTCGTCGATCTGCTCCAACGCACAGAGGGCGGGGTCGAGTTGTTCGTGCTCCTGCGCGAAGTAGCCCAGCGAGACGTTGTGCCCGACCTCCACCGCGCCCTGGGTCGGTTCCTGGACCGCGGCCAGGCACCGGAGCAGGCTGCTCTTGCCCGCCCCGTTCCGGCCGATCACCACCACCCGGTCACCGCGCCCCACCACGAAGTCGATGTTGAGGAGCACCTTCTTCGCACCGTAGGAGACCTGGACGCCCTGGACGGCCAGGGGCAAGGCACCCGAGCGTGCCGGCGTGGGGAGGCGGAACCGTGTCTTGCGGTCCCGCTTCACGAGTTCGGTGCGGTTGCCTTTCATGCGCTCGACCCGGCGATCGAGCACTTTGGCCTTGCGGGCCCGGTCCTCGGTGCTGGCCCGCATGGAGTCGGCCAGGGTGCTGAGCTTGCGGATCTGGCGGTCTTCGAGCGACCGTCGCTTCTCGCGCTGCTCGATGTCGGCCATGAGCTGGTGGCGGTAGGAGGTGTAGTTCCCCTTGAACTCCCGCAGTCCTCCTTCGGCCAGGCTCAGCACCTTGGTGATGACCTTGTCGAGCAGCTTCAGGTCGTGGCTGATGACGAGCATGGCCCCGGCGAAGCGCGACAGCTCGGCCGTGAGCCACCGCTTGGCGGCGAGGTCGAGATGGTTGGTCGGCTCGTCGAGCACGAGCGTGTCGGGCCGCCCGAACAGGACCCGGACGATGTCGACGCGCCGGCGCTGTCCACCCGACAGGGAGTCGATGTCGTCGAACAACGTTTCCTGGCGCAGTCCGATCCCCTCGGCCAGGCGGGCGATGTCGGCCTCGAGGTTGTACCCGCCGGCGGCGCCATAGCGCTCTTCGAGGTCGGTGAAGCGGGTGATGGCCTCGGTGGTGGGATCGGCCGCCACCGCCCGGCGAGCGGTGTGCATCTCCTCGTCGAGGACGTCGAGGCCCCGGGCGGAGAGCACGTGGGAGAAGCCGGTGGGCTCGAGCCCGAGACCGCCTGCGGTCGGCACCTGGGGCAAGAAGCCGATGGTCCCCTGGATATCCACGTCCCCCGCCACCCGCAGATGCGGGGGGACCTGGCGGCAGATGACCGAGACCAGCGACGACTTGCCGGTCCCGTTCCGGCCCACCAGGCCCACCTTGTCTTCGGGCCCGACCATGAACGACGCCTCGCGCAGCAACGTCCTCCCACCGATCTCGATGGTGACGTCGCGGCCCGTGATCATCCCTCTATTGCATCAGGTCGGTGACCTGGTGCTGAACACACAGGTGATCGGTCGCGGCAGGGTGCCCAGTGCGGGCGAGAGGAGTCGAACCTCCACCCCCCGTAAGGGACGGGGACCTAAACCCCGCGCGTCTACCGTTCCGCCACGCCCGCATTGCCCCACGCCGGCATCTCGCCGCCTCCCGGGACACGCCGAGCCTATCGGTCGCCCTGCGCACCCTCGCCGACCCTGGCCGGCATCCCAGGTAGCCTCGTGGCATGGCATCGCACCCCACGCACGTATCGCCCCTGGTCACAGCGCCGCCCCCGTCGATGCGGACGGGCAACCTGCCCGACCTGGCCTCGGCGGACGTCTTCCAGCGCCTGCTCAAGGAGCGCATCATCTTCCTGGGGAGCGCCATCGATGACACCGTGGCGAACCAGGTGTGCGCGCAGCTCCTCCTGCTCGCGGCCGAGAACGCCGAGCGGGACGTGGCGCTGTACATCAACTCCCCGGGGGGCTCGGTGACCGACGGCATGGCCATCTACGACACGATGCAGTACGTCAGCTGCGACGTGAGCACGATCTGTGTCGGCCTGGCGGCCTCGATGGGCCAGTTCCTGCTCTGCGCCGGGGCACCGGGGAAGAGGTTCGCGCTGCCTCACAGCCGGATCCTCATGCACCAGCCGTCGGGGCAGATGCAGGGCCAGGCGACCGACATCGCCATCCAGGCCGAGCAAATCGTCTATATGAAGCGGATGATGGCCGAACGCATCGCCTTCCACACCGGCCAGCCCCTCGAGCGCATCGAGGCGGACTCGGACCGTGACCGGTGGTTCACCGCCGAGGAGGCGAACGACTACGGGTTCATCGACCGGGTGATCGAACACTCCACCCCGCAGGCAGCGGCCCGCTGAGCACGAGGCCCAGGGAGTCGAACGGAGCGATCCGATGACCGACGTCCAGTCTGACGTCGAGGCCGCCACCGAGGCGACGGCCTCCGAGGTTGGTGGCGCGACGGCGACGACGGACCCGCTCGCCGACCAGATCGCCCGGCGGGCCGAGCGCATCGCCCGACGGTCGAAGCCGACCCGGGTCGTCGCCGCCCGGGTCAGCATCTGGCTGCGCCTCGCCGAGTTGTGGCGTGCCCGGGAGCTGTTCTTCTTCTTGGTCCGCAAGGAGATCAAGGTCAAGTACAAGAATTCGGCGCTCGGCTTCTTGTGGTCCATGCTCAACCCGGCACTGACCCTGGCCGTCTTCTACGTCCTGTTCACCTTCTTCCTCCCCAACGGGATCCCCAACTTCGTCATCTACATGTTCTCGGCCATGCTGGTCTGGAACCTCTTCCAGACCGCCGTGCTCACCGGGACCAGCACCATCGTGTCCAACGCGGCCATCGTGAAGAAGGTCGCCTTCCCGCGCGAGATCCTCTCCCTCGCCGCGGTCGGGTCCGCCTTCATGTTCTTCTTGTTCCAGTCCATCGTCCTGCTCGCTTTCATGATCGCCTTTTGGCACCGGCCCGACTGGAGCGCGCTCTGGCTCGTCGTCCCCGCCTTGGCGGCCATCGTGGTGTTCTCCGCTGCGCTGGCGGTCTTCCTCTCCGCGGTGAACGTCTATCTGCGCGACACCCAGCATCTGGTCGAGGTCGTCTTGATGGCGTGGTTCTGGGCCATCCCCGGCATCTACGCCTACTCGGGTCGGGTCCACGACGGCCTGGTGAAGCACACCATCTTCGGCATCCCCGGTACCCACCTGATCTGGCTGTACTTCGCCAACCCGGTGAGCCCGGTGGTGATGACGTTCCAGCGCGTCTTCTACAACGTGGTCCACCCCCGCTCGACGCTGGCCTCCCAGCACCATCGGCTCATCCCCGACGGGGTCATGGCGTCGTACGGCATCCACTGGTACGTGGCGACGGACCTCATCGTCCTGGGGGTGTCGCTCGTGCTCCTGGTGGGCGCCATGGTCGTGTTCGGGCGGCTCGAAGGCAACTTCGCCGAGGAGCTCTGAGCTCGACGTGGCGGTGAACATCGCAGTCGACGTGGTGGACGTGACCAAGCGGTTCCGGCTCTACACCGAGAAGTACCAGTCGCTCAAGGAGCGGGTCCTGCACGCAGGGCGCAATCCGTACCAGGACTTCTTCGCCCTGCGCGACATCAGCTTCGAGATCCCCGAGGGCCAGACGGTGGGGATCCTGGGACGCAACGGCTCGGGGAAGTCCACCCTGCTCAAGTGCGTCTCGGGCATCCTCCAGCCCACCAAGGGCAAGGTGGTCGTCCGGGGCAGCCTGGCCGCCTTGTTGGAACTGGGGGCCGGGTTCCAGCCCGAGCTCTCGGGCCGGGAGAACATCTACCTGAACGCGTCGCTGCTCGGGTTGTCGACAAAGGACGTCGACAAGCGCTTCGACGAGATCGTCGCCTTCGCCGAGCTCGAGCAGTTCATCGACAACCAGGTGAAGTACTACTCCTCGGGCATGTACGTCCGGCTGGGGTTCGCGGTGGCGGTCAACGTCGATCCCGACATCCTCGTGGTGGACGAGGTGCTGGCCGTCGGTGACGAGGCGTTCTCGCGCAAGTGCATGGCCAGGATCAAGGAATTCCAGGACGACGGCCGGACCATCCTCTTCGTCACCCACTCGTCCGACCTCGTTCGCCAGATCTGTGACTTCGCCGTCGTCTTGAGCTCGGGAGACATGATCGGCTCGGGCCCCGCCGCCGATGCCGTGCGCATCTACCACGAGCACCTCAACACCATGGGCCCCGGGATCGGGGCCGCACCGCTGGAGTTGGAGGAAACGCCGGCCCCGGCGCCGCTGCACCGGGCCATCGAGATCTCGTCGGTCGATGTCGAACACCCCGGCCTGGGATCCCGCCCCTATCTGCTCCCCTGGGAGCCCCTCACCGTGCACGTGGCCTTCGAGGCGACAGAGCCGGTGCCGGGCGTCGTGTTCGCCCTGGAGATCTTCGACCGCGAGGGCAGGTTGATCTTCGGGTCGGACACCGAGATCCTGGACCGGCCCTTCGACGCGCCCGTCGGCGCGGGACGGGCCGATCTGAGCTTCGAACGGGTGCCGTTGCTCGACGGGGCGTACTCCATGAAGGTCGAGGTCAAGGACCGCCTCGGCATCCTCTACGACAGTCGCGAGCAACCGGCGTTCGAGGTGATGAACCCGGACCGGTCGCGAGGCAGCGTGGCGTTGGAGCTCCACGCCGACATCCGAGCGGCCAGCCTCAGCTGAACCCGGTCGATCCGATGTTCCGCCCCGGCCGCCGCCCCCGTCGCCGTCGCCTGGTCCCAGGGGTCGTGCTCGTGGGTCTCGGACTCGCCGTCACGGTCGGCGCCTCGCCCCCGACGGTGGACGGCGCCGCGCAGCCCCGGGTGTCGCCCACCTTCACCTTGACGTGGTCGACCGGCCCTCTCGCCGACCAGGGGAGCCCGATCGCGGAGTCCTCCCCGGGGGTGGCGACCCTCGACGCCGGTGGCCCGGCCGTCGTCGTCGGCGACCGCAACGGATCGGTGTACGCGTACCACGTCGCCGACGGATCACCGGTGGCGGGATGGCCCGCCTCCGACGGTGGTATCCCCATCGACTCGTCTCCGTCGGTGTTGGCCACGACGGGTGGACTGGATTCGGTCTTCGTGGGCACCGGCAATGCGGCTGACCCCGGCCAGGGTGGGTACGACGCCTTCGCGGCGTCGGGGGCGCCGCTGTGGTTCACCCCGGTGACCGATCCTCCCAGCGATGCCGAGCCCGCCGCCGGTGTCCAGGCGTCGATGACGGTGGCCGACCTCCAGGGCACGGCGAGCGTCGTGGCCGGTTCCCTCGACCAGGAGGAGTACGCGCTCGACGCGTCCACGGGGGCGACGCTGCGGGGCTGGCCCTTGTTCACCTCCGACAGTGTGTTCTCGACCGCCGCGGTGGGCGACCTCTACGGCACGGCCACCGCGGACATCGTCGAGGGCGGGGACCAGAGCAGCGGCTTCGCCGTCGGCCGCCACTACCAGCAGGGCGGCCACCTTCGCATCGTCAACCAGAACGGCGGCGTCATCTGCGACGCGCCGACCACCCAGACCGTGGACTCTTCACCCGCGGTCGGGCCCTTCCTGTCGGGTGGGGCGACGGGCATCGCGGTGGGAACGGGAGCGTTCTTCGCCGGTGCCACCGACACCGACGCCGTGAAGTCCTTCGACACCGACTGCTACCAGGTCTGGTCCCGGACCCTCGACGGCGCCACCACCAGCAGCCCGGCCCTCGCCGATGTGACCGGGAGCGGACGGCTCGACGTGGTCGAGGGCACCGACGCCGGCACGGGCGGCTCGGTGTGGGTCCTCGACGGGGCGACGGGGGCCACGGTGTGGCAGGCGCCGGTGGTGGGGCGCGTCATCGGGTCGGTGGTGGTCGCCGATCTGGCCGGGACGAGCAACCAGGACGTCCTCGTTCCCACCACGGCCGGGGTCGAGATCCTGGACGGGGCGTCGGGAACCGAGTTGACCGTGCTCAGTCCCGACCTCGGATTCCAGAACTCGCCGCTCGTCACCGACGATCCCAACGGGGACGTCGGGATCACGGTGGCGGGATACGACGGCACCAACCGGGGAGAGATCCGGCACTACGAGATCCTCGGCTCCGACGGTGCGTCGGCCGTCGGCCCCACGTCGTGGCCGATGTTCCACCACGACCCGCAGCGCAGTGGCGTCACCGGTGCCCTCGCGCCGCCGCCGTCGTGCTCGGTGCCCTCGGGCGCCTATACGGGGTACACCCTGGCGTCGGCCGACGGCGGGGCCTTCGACTTCGCCAGCCCGTTCTGCGGGTCGGCCGGGGGGTTGCGGTTGCGGGCGCCCGTCGTGGGCATGGCCACGGCACCCGACAGCGGGGGCTACTGGCTGGTGGGGGCGGACGGGGGGGTCTTCGCCTATGGCGGCGCCCAGTACTACGGCTCGATGGGCGGCACGGCGCTCGCCCGACCGGTGGTCGCCATGGCGGCCACCCGCGACGGCCACGGCTACTGGCTCGTCGGGGCCGACGGGGGGGTGTTCGCCTTCGGAGACGCCGGCTACTTCGGCACGGTCTCGAACCTGCATCTGGCCGCGCCCGTGGTGGGCATGGCCGCGTCCCTCGACGGCGAGGGCTACTGGCTCGTCGGGGCCGACGGGGGGGTGTTCGCCTTCGGCGACGCCCAATACTTCGGCTCGATGGCCAAGCACCGACTGAAAGCGCCCGTGGTGGGCCTCGCCGTCGACGTCGCCACGGCCGGCTACTGGCTCGTCGCCGCCGACGGCGGGGTCTTCGGCTTCGGTGGCACGTTCTACGGTTCGCTGGGCGCGCTCACCCTGGCGCGTCCCATCGTCGGCATGGCGGCGACCGACGACGGGTACGGCTACTGGTTGGTGGGCGCTGACGGTGGTGTCTTCGCCTTCGGCGATGCTCCCTTCGACGGCTCGATGGCCCAGACCCGTCTCGCCGCCCCGGTCCGCGCCATCGCGCCCTGAACCGACGGCCGGCCATGTGTCGGTGGGTACAATGCCGCCGGTGCGCGTCGACCAGGTGATCCCTTCGCTCGCCAGTCGCGACGCGATCGGTGTGCACACCGTGGCGATCACCGAGGCGTTGCGCACCGTCGGGATCGAGTCGGACATCTTCTACGGCGAGTGCACGCGCGACCTCGCTGACCGGGCGAGGCCCATGAGCAGCCTGGGCCGGCCGGGCAAGCACCGGTGGTTGATGTACCAGGCGTCGATCGGCAGCCCCGTGTTCGATATCTTCGCCAGCCGGTCCGAGCCCAAGCTCCTCAACTACCACAACATCACCCCGGCGGTGCTCCTCGACGGGTGGGAGCCCGCCGTCGGCCACGAGGTGACCCTCGGTCGCTCCCAGGTCACGCGGGTGGCGGGGGAATGCCGTCTCGCCATCGCCGATTCCGCCTTCAACGAGGAGGAGCTGCGCGACGTCGGCTTTCGGCACACCGCCGTGGCGCCGCTGCTCATCGACATGACCGCGGCGGCGGAGCCCGATCCCGTGTTGTCGCGCCGCCTGGTGGCCGCCCAGGGCGACGGTGGTCCCGACTTCCTGTTCGTCGGCAAGGTGTCTCCGCACAAGGCCCAACACGACCTCGTCAAGATGCTGGCCCTGTACCGCCGCCTCTACAACGACCGGGCCCGGCTCCATCTCGTCGGCACGCCGCTCGGCAAGACCTACGGGCCCGCCCTGTCGGCGTTCATCGCCGAGCTGGGCCTGAGCGAGGCGGTGTCGATCACGGGGACGGTGTCCCCGGCGGAGCTCGAGTCCTACTACCGCGAAGCCGACGTGTTCGTGTGCGCATCGGAGCACGAGGGATTCTGCGTCCCCCTGGTCGAGGCCATGGGACACGGGCTCCCCGTCGTCGCCTACTCGAGCGCGGCGGTCCCCGAGACCGTCGCCGATGCCGGGCTGCTGCTGTCGACGAAGGACCCCCTGCTCTTCGCGGCGTCGGTGCACAGGGTGGTCGAAGACGCCCGCCTGCGCACCCAGTTCGTGGAGGCGGGCCGCCGCCGGGCCGAGGACTTCTCGCTCTCGAAGGCGCGCCGGCGCTTCGTCGACCTCCTCGTCGACGCGCTGGGATCGACGCCGTGACCGAGGCGGCGCTCAGTCGTCGTGGTGAGGGCCGGTCGTCGGTCTGATCACGGGCCGCCGTCGCCAACGGGGGCCGTGTCCCAGACCTTGTCGACACCGGCCCAACGGTCCCACACGGCGCGCGGCGTCGTGGTCCAGTGCCGCCGCAGGCGCAGCCGCGACGCCAGCGCCCAGGGAAGCTTGGTGAGCACCGCCTTGCGGAGCTCGGGCCCGGGGTCGTCGTGCCTGGCGCGCCACAGGGCATGGCCCGCCACATCGACGGGAGCATTGCGCACCAGGCACAGCAGGGCGTTGCGCTGGGCCAGGAACCGGACCATGGGGGAGCGTGGTCCGTCGCTCGTCGCCGACAGACGGTGGCGCACCGTCGCCGACGGGTCGTAGAGGATCCGCAACCCGGCCAGTCGGGCGCGCAGGCACCAGTCGGTGTCCTCGTTGTAGGCGAAGAACTGCGGGGACAGCCCACCCAGGCGGCGCAGGGTCTCGGCCCTGAACACCGGGGCGGTGCCGCTGAAGCCGAAGCGCTCGGCGGCGTGGTCGAAGCGTCCGTCATCGGGCGCACCCAAGCCGTACTCGCCCGCGACGCCGTGCCGTTCGAGATAGGAGCCGGCGTGATTGACGAGGCGGCACGTGGTGCGCACCGGGACCGGCGCACCGTTCACGGCGACAACGCCGAGGTGGGCGGGGTCGGCGACGGGGACGTAGAAAGGACGGCGTCCCGAGGTCCATCGCCATCGCGTCTCCTCGCCGTCGACCACGGCCCGCTCCGCGTCGTAGACCCCGGCCCCCTTGACGGCGTCGAGGACATCGACCCCGTCCACCGTCACCGATCGGAGCTGTCGTCCCAGCGGCCGGGCGTCGCCGACGGCGCGCCACGGCTCGTCGTCGAGGATGATCTCGGCGTACTCCCCGTCGAGGACCACCTTCGGCGTGACGGCGGCCACCGTCGGATCGGCCAGGGCGGCGCGCGCCGCCTCGATCCAACCCGGACCGGCCACGGCGTCGTCGTTGAGGAGGGCGACGAGCGCACCCCGGGCATGGCGCAGGCCCAGCTCGACGCCTCCCGCGAACCCGAGATTGACGGCGGATCGCACCACCTCGGCGCCCATGGGGGCGGCGACGGCCGTGGCCCGTGCGGCGGCCGACCCGTTGTCGACGACGACGACCTGGGTGGCCTGGGCCAGGGCCGAGGCCACGCACGGGCCCAGCCAGTCCCCGGGGCGATACGAGACGACGACCACCGACGAATCCGGTGGCATCAGCGGGTGGCGACGACGTTCCCGTAGGGCAGGTCGAGGAGCTGGTTGCGTTCGACGGACGCGAGGTCGTCTTCGAGGAGGCGAAAGCGCAGTCCGTGCCCCTCGAGAAGATCGATGAGCGCCTCGGCCTTGTCGCCGACCCCTTCCATGAGGGCGGGAGCCCACTCGAACATCACGGCGATCCTCGGGCTCGCCTCGAGCGTTCGGGTCAGCCCGGTGAAGGCCTGGAGCTCGGCACCTTCGATATCCATCTTGAGCACGTCGACGGGAGGAAGCCCGACGAGAAGATCGTCGACGGGGACGGCTTGGACCTCGACCATCTCCTCGGTGTCGCCGAGACGGTTGAGCGCTTCCTGCCCGATCGCCCCCACGCTGGAGGCGCCCGAGGAATGGAGGCGCTGGTGCAATTGCAGCGTGGTCGGGCTCGACCACGCGGCCCGGTGCCAGGTGGTGACGTAGCCGTAGAGCCCGTTCATGACCACGTTGCGGCGCAGCAGCTCGGCCAGACCGGGATGGGCCTCCACCGCCACCACCCTCCCCGTCGGGCCCACGAGCTGACCACCCAGGAGGGTGAAGTAGCCGGCGTTGGCGCCCACGTCCACGAACGTCTGGCCGGGCCGCAGCGTCTGCTGCAGCCATCCGGTCACATGCGTCTCCCACAGGCCGTCGAGCACGATCCATGCCGAGATCGCCGCGTCGCGCGTGTCGACCAACATCTTGGCGCCCCAGCGGGTGGCGACCAACGCGGTGTGGTCACCGAAGTAGAGCGGCCCGTTGGGGTACCGATCCGAGCGAATGCCGGCCAACCCGGCCTCGATGGCATCGAGGCGGTGCGTGAGCTCCTCCATCCCGAGGGCACGGCGGGCGCGTGCCGCGACTCGGGACAGCACGGGATGACGACCCACCCCGTTCATCCTAACGGCCCCGTTGATCAGGACGGCGGGACGGTGGCGGGCACCGCCACCCTGCTCAGGATGCGATCGGCGAGGGTTTCGTAGCGATCGACGATGGCCGGCCAGTTGAAGACGCGCCTTGTATAGGCCCGGCCGTTGGTGACGAGACGGTCCCGCAGTGCCCCGTCGGCGAGCAGCCGGTCGGCCACCACCTCGAAATCGGCGTAGTCGTGAAACGAGAGCCCACCGCCACTGCGCACGCAGTGTTCCAGAGTGGCCGCGCAACGGTCGTTCACGACGACGGGAGCACCCGCCAGCCACGCCTCGAGGACGACGAGGCTGAAGGACTCCCACGCCGAAGGGGTCACCGCGAACTCGCACGCTTGCAGCGCTCCCCATTTGACGCCTTCGGGTTGTCGGCCGACCACGACGACATCGTCGTCGCCGCCGAGGGCCTCGTGGACCGGCCCGAGCAACACCAGCCGGGGGGCGTGGGGACGGCGCTGGCGGTACAACCGCCACAGATCGGCGAGGACATGCGATCCCTTGGCCCGCTCGACCCGGCCGACACAGAGCACGAAGCGTTCACCGGCCGCGAGACCGAGCGTGGCGCGTGCCGCGACGGGGTCGCCCGATCCCTCGACGACGGTGGCGCCGATGACGCTGGCCGGGAGATGGGCGACGGGGAAGGTGCGCTCGACCAACGCCTGCTCCGAGTACGAGTTGTAGGCGAACCCACCGGGAGCTCGGAACACGTCGCGCATGATCGGGAGATGGAGCTCGGGCTCGTCGTGGGCGGCGCTGTGGAAGATCACCCGCCGACCCAGCCGCGCCACGCCGTGGACCGCCGGCCAGAACAGGTAGGGCGTCACCGCCACCAGATCGCAGTCGGACCGGGCCGCGTCGTCGAGCACGTCGGGGCACACCGGGCCGACGAGCTCGACGAAGCGATGGGCGAGCTCGTCGGGGACCACGGCCGGGTTCTGTCTGATCACGACATTGAGCGCGCCCGAGCGAGGGTCGCGGCCCGAGATCGAACGACGTCGGTGGACGGTGACACCGTCGAGCTCGGTGATACCGGGTGGCAGCTCATCGGCCCAGGTGGCCGCGGACACCGCGCCCGTGGTGAAGACATCGACGTCCCAACCCTTCAGGGACACGAGGTGTTGGCAGAGCAGGCGCAGCCAGTGCTCGATCCCGCCCACCACGTCGGTCCCGTACCGGGGGACCACCACGCCCAGCTTCATGCCCGGGCCCGGACCACCACGCGGTAGCTCTGCCCGGGCGGGTCGTACTCGACCGATCCGGCCATGCCCACCCCGTGGAAGGCGTGCAACCACGTGTCGGCGTCGAGGGGACGACCCTCGGCCAGATCGGCGGCCACGGTGCCGACGCGAAGTCGCCACCACCACGGGGCTTCGGAGATGATCACGACGCTGGTCGCGGCGCGGGCCAGGGCGGCGACCAAGGGCCCGACGCCTCGGGGGGTCATCGCCTCGGGCACGCCGGTGAGCACCACGGCGCCGAGGGCGCCGGCCTCGACCGCTCCCAGGTGGGTGACGACGTCGGCGAAGCGGACGTCGGGACCGGGGCGATGGCTCGACCCCGCGTCGGTGATGCCGTAGACGTCGAAGCCGGCGGCGCGCAGTTGGGCCACGACCTCGTCGGCGCGCCGACTGCGCGTAGAGAACCCGTTCGCCCGGCGTCAGGGTGTCGGCCAACCGCTCTTGCCACGCCGTCAGCGTGTCGGACCCGGTGCGAGCCGATGGTGGTGCGTGGGGCTCGGGCGGTGGCTCGAGGTTCCTGATGCGCTCCTCGAGGTGCTCGAGCCGATCGGCCACGGCGGCCAGCGCGCCGGCAACGGCGAGCGCGGTGGCTTCCACCTTCGCCTCGAGTCGTCGAACCTGGTGCGCCGTCTCGTGGCCCTGGTGGCGCCGCGACCGCCCGCCCTCGGGGCTCGACGGTGGCCCCACGTCGCCCGCGGCATCGGCGATCTGCGCGATGACGTCGCGCACCGGTGTCGCGCCGGCAGGGTTCGGGGCCTGGCGGGCGAGCTCGAAATGCAGCCGGGCGTCGGCGTCATGGGGGTAGTCGGGCTCGGCACGTCGACGGGCCGCGTCGGTCTCGAGCTCACCGATCAGACCGTCGAGGTCCATCGGGTCCGAGGAGCCGGGGATGCCGTTGTCGTTGGTCGCCATGGCGTCAGCTGGTCACGAGCGACATTAGCGTCCGGGCCAAGTCACCGAACTGGTGGTCGGCGGCGAAGCGCATCCCGGCATCACTCAGCGCGCGTCGCTGCCTCGGGACGGGCCAGGAGTTCCTCGAGGCGAGGAGCGAGGATGTCGGGATCGGCACCGGTGAGATACGAGACGGTCCCTTCCGGATACTCGGCCGCAGTGGCCAGGTTGGTGACCACCGGCACGCCGGCGGCCAGGGCTTCGAGGATCGCCGCCGATGACTCGCCGCTCGTCCCTTCCCGCAATTGCACCGCCAGGGCCGCTCTCCCCAGCCAACGTCGCCATCCCGGTTCGTCGAGGGCTCCCGTGATCTCGACGCGTTCGAGGTTGCCGCGCACACGGGCGCGGTCTTCGATGACCTGGGTGAGAAACGCCGGGCAGGGCCCGACGAAGGCCAGTCGGCACCCGGCTCGCGCCGCCGCGTCGACGAGGAGGTCGGGCCGCTTGGCCATGGACACGATCCCGAAGGCGACGACCACGGGGTCGGCCTCGACGTCCGACCGGTCCAAGACGGTGACGGGCGGACAGGCGGGGGGCAGCACATGGATAGGCGGGTGGTACGAGAGGGGGGTGAGGTCGAGCAGCACCAGGCGGCGCGCCACCTCCGAGTTGACCAGCAACCCCCGGCACCGTTCGGCCAGCAGCGGCACGAGGCCGACCCCGGCCGTCTCGAGGTCGCGCACCGACCGGCCCGCCCGGAGTGCGCCATGGTGCGGGGCGCGGCCCGGATACGAACGATCGAGGAGCCAGGACAGTGAGGAGGCGAAGGCGTCGTCGTCGAGGCCCTCGAGCGCCGTCACCGCGATGGCGGCCAGCCGGACCTCGTGCAACCAGATCCAGCCCGGGTACCTGAGTGCGGTCTCCACCGTCGAGAGGTGCCCGTCGGAGTTCCCCACGGTGTAGACCACCGCGTCGTACGACGCCGGACGTGTGTCGACGCCGAAGGTGTCGATCGGGAAATGGCCGACGCCGGGCGGCACAGGAGGTGACGCGTTCAGGGGTGTGACGGCGTCGACACTGACGCCGTCGCCGACGGCGCCGAGGAGGCGCTCGTTGTAGACGGCGATGCCTCCCGACAGGGGCGGGAGTGGTCCCACCAGCGCAACGCGCCTCGGTGGTGGGGGTGGTGTCCACGCCGACGGGCTCAAACGCGTCGCCATTGCGTCGATGGCGGCGACGGCCCGGCGCGCCACGGCGTCCCAGGTCGAGCCCGATGCCAGCGTCCGCTGGGCTTCGAGCACGGTGGTCCGGCGTCCATCGTCCGAGAGCAGATCGGCGATGGCCCGGGACACGGCACCGGTCTGAGCGGGATCGAACGTGGCGAGCGGCGTGGCGGCCGCCTCGGCCAGTGCGGTCGTGGCCGAGGCGAGGGCCGGGGTGCCACACGCGGCGGACTCGAGGACGGGGAGACCGAAGCCCTCGGCGAGTGACGGCATCACCGTGACCGCGGCGCGGCGGTAGCACGCCCGCAAGAGCTCGTCCCCGACGGCGCCCGCCAGGACGAGCCGTCCCGTCATCCCCGCCGCGGCGGCCGCTTCGGACAATCGGGATTGCCACGGCCGCGGTCAGTTCGCCCACGACGAGGAGATCCAAGTCGAATCCGGCCCGGACCAACTGGCCCACCGCCGAGATCAGCCGCTCGGTGCCCTTGCGGATGTCGCTCCCGCCCACGGTCAGCACGAAAGGACGATCCTCGAGTGCGCCCAGGTACCACCGGAAGTGCTCCCCGTCGGTGCCGTCGAGGGGCGTGAAGAACGGTGACACGCCGCACCCGATGTTCACGACCCGGTCGGGATCGCAGCCGAGGAGCTCGACGGCCTCCGATCGGGTGTACTCGGAATCGGTCACCACCAGGTCGGCGGCCGCCACCCACGAGGCACGCGCCCGGTACCGGTCGAGATGGGCCTGGGTGGGGAGGTAGCGATGCGGGGCGCGCAACGGGATGAGGTCGTGCAGGGTCACGACGCGGGGCAAACCCAGTCTCTCCCAGTGCGGGGCGACGACGAGGCCCGAGGGGTCGCCCGGCCCGCAGTGGAGGAACGGCGCCGGGATGTGGTGCACGATCGGGCCGGCCTCGGCCACGATGGCCCGCATCGACGGGGCCGAGTCCCAGTGCACCTGGCCCGTCATGGCCAGTTCGGGCGGGAGGCCGAGCGGGGGCGGCAGCTCGGGTGCGAGCAGACCCGCCGACAATCGCCCCATGCGCGCCAACGCCGCGCTCAGCGCGGCGACGTACCGGCCGATTCCCCGATCGGCGATGCCGTCGGTCTGCAGCGCCTGCAGGTCGACGGCGAGCCGGATCGTCGCCGTCAAGCGTCGCTCTGTGCTGTCGCCCCGAGCAGGTGCTCGATCGCCTCGATCCGGCGCGTGACCCTCGCCTCGGACTCGGCCGCCCGGCGCGCGTACTCGATCGACGCTCCCGAGCGCGCCGCCATCGTCTCCACCGTGGCCTGGACCTCACCCAGGTGACGCTCCAGTGCGGCCATCGTGGCCAGCTGGACGTCGATGACATCGAGACGGGCGTGCAGCTGCGCGAAGGCCCTTCGTTCGATCCAGCCCTGGGCGCGTCGGAGGAAACGTTTCACGGTCCGTAGGATTGCCAGTGCAGCCCGCGACCGTCAAGGGACCCAACGCGAGGCCCCGGTGCTGCGCCTCGAGCCGGGATCATCGCAGCTGGAGAGCGGGCGCATCGGGGGCCCGTCGCGCCTCGTCGATCCAGCGCTGCAGCGGCTCGGCCACGGCCTGCCATTGGAACTGCTCGATCGTGGGTCCGAAGTCGGCTGCCGTCGGGGTCTGGCCGAGCAGATGGATCAGGCCCTCGACGATTCCGTCGACGTCGCCCGGGGCCACGGTGACCCCCAGACGGCGCGCCGCGACGAGGTCACCCAGCGCATCACCACCGGTGAGGATCATGGGTCGACGCGCCCACAGGTAGTCGAGGACGCGGGTGCGGAACGAGAAGCGCGTCTCGACGGTGTCGAGGTGGATGCTCACGGCGATGTCGGCGTCGAGGAGATAGCTGCCCCAAGCGTGGTACGGCACCCACGCCTCGTTGAAGAACACGGTGGACCCCGTGAGGCCGAGCTCCTCACTGACGGCTCGCAGCTCCGAGGCCCGGGCCATCTCGGCGATGTCGGGGTTGGGATTGTTCATGCCGAGGAAGACGAGGCGCAGGCCCGGGATCACGCTCCGGGCGCGATCGACGGCGCGCACCAGCGAGACGGGGTCGAACCAGTCGTAGACGCCTCCGCCCCACACGACGACGGGGTCCTCGGCGCCGATGGCCGGGAAGTGCCGCCGCAGCACGGGACCGGCGGCGACGGGCGGTTCGGAGGGCAGGCCGAAGGGGACGACGTCGATCAGGCGACGGAGCATCGGGTCGTCGTCGTAGGTGGCCGGATTCACCCGTCCCGCCTGGGAGAGCGACCCCAGCCAGAAGTCGCGCTGCCGTTCGCTGGCACACAGGAAGAAGTCACCCCGGCCGAGGTCCTCGTTGATGACCGACACCTGATGCGAGACGGCCTGTCGGTACTCCTCGGCGCTGCGCTCCCCGCGTTCGAGGTTCTCGAGATGGGTGGGGATGTACATGTCGATGACGACCGGGGCGTCACCGGTCGCCACCTCGGGATGACGACGCACGACACTGGTGGGCGCCACCACCACGTCGGCCTGTCGCACCAACGCTCCGAGCTCGGGTGACCCCGGCGCCACGGCGCGCACCTCCATCCGGTCGTGGTGGCGTGAAGCTCCCACCGTGCTGGCCAGGGTCACGCTCGATTGCGAAGCCAGGACCTGGGCGAGATGCCAGGCCCGGATGGCCGGACCGGCCATGGCGTCGGTGAGGGGATCGAAGGTGAGGACGAGCACGCGCCTCGGCATCACGAACGGGACGGGGTCGGCGCCGACGGACACCGTCGCCGATGGGTCCGGAACCTGGGGATGCGCTCAGTAGGCTCGGCCCATGGCGAGCACCCGGACGCGCGCGACAGCCGGGCGTTCATGGCGCCGATGATAGTCGGCTCCCCTGCGGCCACGGCTCGAGAACGCGGGCGCGGCGGGCGCGTCCTGGTCATCACCGAGGATGTCCTCACCACCAAGATGGCCGGGCCCGCCATCCGCGCCTGGCACATCGCCGATGCACTCGCGGCCGAGCACGACGTGGTCCTCGCTACGACCTCGGCGCTGTGCGACGTCACCTCGCCGGACTTCTCGGTGGAGTCTGCCGGCCGGTCGCGCCTCTCGGATCTCGAACGATGGTGTGACGTCGCCGTCGTGCAGGGCTATCTCCTCCACAACGTCCCCGAGCTGCGCAGGTCGCGCAAGGTGATGGTCTTCGATCTCTACGACCCCCTGCATCTCGAGGCGCTCGAGCTCACGCGCCGAGACCAGGAACCGGAGCGCTCGGTCAACGTCGCCAACACCGTGCGCACGCTCGAGGAGCAACTGGTGCGAGGCGACTTCTTCATCTGTGCCAGCGACAAGCAGCGCGACCTGTGGCTCGGGTTCCTGGCCGCGCTGGGAAGGATCAACCCCAGCACCTATGCCGACGATCCCACGCTTCGCCGTCTGATCGAGGTGGTGCCCTTCGGTCTCCCCGACACCCCGCCCGTGCACGAGCGAGCGGCCCTCCGGGGGGTGGTGCCGGGCATCGGGCCCGATGACGACGTCGTCATCTGGGCAGGAGGCCTCTACGACTGGTTCGACCCCCTGACCCTCATCCTCGCCATCGACAAGGTCCGGCTGGCCCGGCCCCGGGTGCGGCTGTTCTTTCTGGGCACGCGCCATCCCAAACCCGACATCGTCGAGTCCGTCGTCGCCACCGAAGCCCGTCGCCTGGCGCAGCAGCTGGGCCTGACCGGCACCCACGTGTTCTTCAACGACGGCTGGGTGCCGTACCACGACCGACAGAACTACCTCATGGAAGCCGACGTCGGCGTGAGCCTCCACGTCGAGCACCTCGAGACCATGTACTCGTTCCGCACCCGCATCCTCGACTATCTGTGGACGGGACTTCCCATCGTCGCCACCGCCGGAGACGGCTTCGCCGAGATCATCGCCACCGAAGGGATCGGCACCGTGGTCCCGGGCGGCGATGTCGATGCCGTCGCCGACGCGCTCGTCGACCTGCTGCGCGACCGCGGTGCCAGCCAGGCAGCTCGAGCGCGCGCCGCGGCCGTGGCGGCTCGCTTCCGCTGGTCGGCCGTGCTCGAGCCGCTGGTGTCGTTCTGTCGAGAGCCCCGCCACGCCCCGGACGCGCCACTGTGGCCTGGTGAGACCGCGGCCTGGTGAACCGCAACCCGGTCAGGCGGGCCGGCGCGGCCTCGTCCCTGCCCTCACCCGGGTGGCGGGCCTGTACCGCCGGGGCGGCGCCCGAGCCGTGCTCGGCGGGGTCGGACGGCGCCTGAGCGCTGTGCGGCACCGTCGGTAAAGGTTCGAGACGCCCCTGTCGATGATGAAGGGTCCGACATTGAGGGGTGGCATCTGTGGAAACTGCCTGCGAGAGGCGCCGAGACGCCCTGGCGTCCGGATCGAGTGAGCGCCCCCGTGCCCGCCACGATCGGAAGACCTCTCCGAACGCGCCGCGCCTGCGCCGTCGCGCCCGCGTGCTCCTCGGCGTGGGCGTCGTGGCCGGCGCCCTCCTCGGCACCGCATCCACGGGGGCGCAAGCGGCCGTGCCCCGCGTCTCGCTCACCCTCATGTGGACGCAGACGCTCAACGACGCCGGCGGTCCCATCGCGCTGTCGTCACCCAACGTCGCCACCCTGGCGGGAGGTCCCGCCGTGGTCGTGGGTGACCGGGCCGGCGATGTGTACGCGTTCGGGCTCGCGTCGGGGACAGGCGTGCCGGGATGGCCCGTGAGCACCGGGGTCCCCATCGACTCCACCCCGTCGGTCGCCTCCGTCAGCGGGAACGGTCTCGACTCCGTGTTCGTGGGTGAAGGCAATGCCGCCACCCCCACCTCGGGCGGGTACCTCGGGATCACCCCCCAGGGCACCACGATGTGGTTCACGACCGTGCAGAACCCGGCCACCGACACCGCACCGGCGAAGGCCGTGCAGGCGTCGATGGCGGTCGGCAACCTCAACGGCGCCACCGACGTCGTGGCCGGGTCGCTCGGTGAGGTCGGCCAGGCCATGAGCGCGGGCAGCGGCGCGATGCTCCCGGGCTTCCCGTGGTTCCAGGCCGACAGCAACTTCACGACCCCGGCCCTCGGCGACGTGTACGGCAACGGCCGGACCGACATCGTCGAGGGTGGTGACTCCTCGGCCGGTTTCGCCTACGGCACGACGTACACGAACGGGGGGCACCTGCGCGTGCTCAGCCCCACCGGCAACGCCGGCACGGGGAACCCCGGGGGCGGCCTCGTCTGCCAGTACAACAGCGATCAGACGGTGCAGTCCTCACCGGCCGTGGGCGTGCTCGGCGGGGCCGTGGGGATCGTCTTCGGGACTGGCGCCACCTACGGCGGCGCCAGCCAGACCAACGACCTCATCGAGACCGACGCCCACTGCAACCCCCGTTGGATCGACAAGCTCGACGGCACCACCACGAGCAGCCCCGCCCTGGCCGACGTCCTCGGCACCGGCCAGCTCCAGGTGCTCGAAGGCACCCGGGTCGGCTCGGGCGGTTCGATCTGGGCCCTGAACGCCAGCTCGGGCGCCACCATCTGGCACGCGGCCACGGCCGGACAGGTCATCGGCTCCGTGGTCACCGCCGATCTGACCGGGGGCGGGTACCAGGACGTCATCGTGCCCACGACGGCCGGCGAGCAGATCTTCGACGGCAAGTCGGGTGTGTTGGTGGCGACGCTCGGCCAGAGCGCGGGGCTGGCGTTCCAGAACTCCGCGCTCGTCACCGACGACCCCAACGGCTCCCTCGGGCTCACCATCGCCGGGTACAACTCCAGCAACCAGGGCGTCATCCAGCACTACGAGGTGGCCCGCAGCAGCGGCGTCACCGCCACCGAGACCGGGGCGTGGCCGATGTTCCACCACGACTCCCAGCTGACGGGGAACGCCGGCCTACCGTCGCCGGTCGTGCAGGTGCCCTGCAACGCGCCGTCGGGTGGCCCGGTGGGCTACGACATGACGGCGTCCGACGGCGGCGTGTTCAACTACGGGAACCTGCCGTTCTGCGGGTCGACCGGCAATCTCCTGCTGACCAGGCCGGTGGTCGGTATTGCCGTCACCCCTGACGGCGGGGGGTACTGGCTCGACGCCTCCGACGGCGGCGTGTTCGCCTTCGGCGACGCCGCCTTCCACGGCTCGGCCGGGAACATCGCCCTCACCAAGCCGGTGGTCGGGATGGCGGTCACCCCCGACGGCGGCGGGTACTGGCTGGTGGCGTCGGACGGCGGGGTCTTCGCCTACGGCGACGCCGCCTTCCACGGCTCGGCGGGAAACCTTCACCTGACCAAGCCGGTGGTCGGGATGGCGGTCACCCCCGACGGCGGCGGGTACTGGCTGGTGGCGTCCGACGGCGGGGTCTTCGCCTACGGCGACGCCGCCTTCCACGGCTCGACGGGCAACATCCGTCTCACCAAGCCGATGGTGGGTATGGCGGTGGACGCTCGCACGGGCGGGTACTGGCTGGTGGCGTCCGACGGCGGCGTGTTCGCCTACGACGCGCCCTTCTCCGGCTCGGCCGGGAACCTCCGTCTGGTCAAGCCGGTCGTCGGCATGATGGCGACCAAGAGCGGCACCGGCTACCGCCTTACCGCCGCCGACGGGGGCATCTTCTCGTACGGGACGGCCCCGTTCTACGGATCCACCGGTGGGATCGCGCTCGTCCAGCCCGTGGTGGGCCTGGCCGGGTTCTGATCCGTCAGGCGCAGGCCATCTCGGACCGCCGGCGCACGGTGGTGAGGAAGGTCGCATAGCGGCGGATGAGCTCGGGCCACTGGTAGTAGCGCTGCACGTAGGCGTGGCCCTGGGCGCCGAGGAACGCCCGCAGCCCGGCATCGGCGGTCAGGCGCTCGAGCACGGCCTCGAACTCACGGTACGAGCCGAACCACAGGCCTCCGCCCGACCGTTCGCAGTGCTCGCGGGTGGGATCGCAGGTGGCGTTCACCACCACGGGCACCGACTGCTCCCAGGCTTCGAGGACGACGAGTGAGAACGACTCGAGGGCGGACGGGGATATCGAGACCATGGCGTCACGCACGATGTCGCACTTGTCGGCCTCGCTCACGGCGCCGGTGAGGACGATGTCCTCGTCGTCGGGGATCGACGCCGCCCTCGGTCCGACCAGGGCCAGGGCCAGAGGGCCGGGGTGACGCTTCTTGAACGTCCGGAAGAAGGCGGCGAGCATCGACGACCCCTTGTGCTCGTCGACGCGGCCGACGCTCACGACGTAGGGGCGGTCCCCGAGGCCGAGGACCTCCCCGCCCGACCGCCCGCCCGCGGCGACGGGGGAGACGCCCAGGCCGAGCTCGATCTGGGGAACCTGGGCGACCCGATGGCGACGCTGGACGAGCCGGCGCTCGGCCGCGGTGTGGTAGCAGATGGCATCGGCGTCGGCGAAGGTGGCGTCGAAGACCTTCAGGTAGAGCGCGGGCTCGTCGTGGGCGGCGGGATGCAGCACCCGCGGTGCGGTGGACGCCTCCATGCCCACGACGGTCGGGTAGTACAGATACGGGTAGAAGGCGATCACCTCGGCGTCGCTGTCGTGCACGGCGTCGACGAGGTCAGGGGTGACCGGACCGTTGAGCTCGAGCCAGCGACGGGACTCCTCGAGCGTCGCCTCCGACGGCGCCATGCGGAGTCGGCCGTCGAGCTCGTAGAACTCCGGCACACGGCCCGACGCCGACGAGAACCGGTGGACGGTGACCCCGTTGAGCACACTGTCGCCCGGGCTCAGGACGTCGTCCCACGTGATGTGGTCCAGGGCGCCGGTGGTGAACACCTCCACCTGCCAGCCGCACTCGGTGACCAGGTGCTCGGCGAGCTGCCGGGCGGCGGACTCGGCCCCACCCATCACCTCGACGCCGTAGCGCGGCGTCACGAAGGCGACCTTCATCGACCCGGGGCGGCCGGGGGCGGCGGGGTCAGGGCGTGCCACGGAGGCGGCCGGTGACGAGGTAGTCACGTCCGTCGGCGCCTTCGGTGACCGTGGCGTCGATGCCGAGGTCACCGAGGACCCGTAGCCATGTCCGAGCCCGGTAGGGCCGGGCCGCGGCCATATCGGCTTCGACGGGCGCGTCGTCGGCCGCCCAACTCGCGGGCGACAGCGAGTGCACGAACAACACGCCGTCGGGTGCCAGACAGCGCGCCGCACCCTGGAGGAGGCTCCGGCGTTCGACGAACCCAGACCCCTCGACGACCCCCGACAGCACGACGCCGTGGAGCGCCCCCGACGCCACCGCACCGATGTGGGCACCGACGTCCTCGACCCGCAGGTCCAGCGGGTCGAGCCCCGCGTCGGGCACCTGCGGTCGGGGGTCGACGCCGTAGGCATCGACGCCGCGCCCCACCAGCGCGCCGACGAGCCATCCGTCGCCGCACGCGGCGTGCAGGGCGCGCCCGCCGACCGAGGCCAAGGTGGTGGTCACCGTCTCCACCCACCACGCGGCGGGGTTGTGGGCCCAGGCGACGTCGACCACGGCCGCGGGCGGCACCGCCAACGCGTCGACCTTGCGACGGATGTCGGTGACCTGGGCGTCGAGCACGTGCAGGGCGCGACTGACGGCGGTGGCGAACTCGCTGACCTGGTGGGTCACGTACCGGAGGTACCACAGGCTGAGCGATCGCAGACCGCGTTTGACCGTCGTCCCGCCCGGACGGCGGGACTCGACGGGCACGACAGGGTCGATGAATACCGAGGCGTCGACGAGCCGGAGCATGTCGCGCAGCGCCGCCCCGCGCCCGCCCAGCGGGGAGTGCGCCAGGAACAACTGATCGAGCTCGCGCTCGACGTCGGGCGGCAGGTCACCCGAGGCGCGGCGTCTCCGTACCTCGTCGTCGATGTCGCGGCGGACCTCGTCGAGGTACCTCCGGGCCGCGTCGTGGTCGTCGGGCTCGGACCCGTGCATCGGCGACGGCCCCGGATCGTCAGTCAACAATGGTCCTCCTCGCGGACCGGAAGCCTAGGTCTGTGGGCCGCCGGCCCCGGAGGTGGGCTCGTCGGTGCGACCGGACCACGGGCACTCATCGGGCGGGTTTGCGACACAGATAGCTGAGGAGATAGCAGTCCTCGATCTCGGCGAACAGCCCCCGTCGGGTGGCCACCTCCCGGATCGAGAACGTTCCTTCGGCCACCGAGCGCGCCGCCAGGTTGAGGCCTTTCGCCTCGAGGATCTCGAAGCCCGCCCCGTGCAGCTTCCCGGTCATCTCGCCGTGGGTGTACTCGTGGTCGTGGTCGGGGTCGATGTAGCCCGGTTGCTGGATGCGGCACACCCGGGCGTTGGGTGTGTCGAGGGCGAGATAGCCGCCCGGACGCAGGATCCGGGCCGCGCCGGCCAGGACGCGCTCGGCCTCCTCCACCGGCACGTGCTCGATGCTCTGTCCCGAGTAGACGAGGTCGAACGACCCGTCCGGGTACGAGTTGAGGTCCGACATGGAGTGATACCGGTACTGCACGGGCCCGAGCTCGGTGTGGGTGACGTCGCGCGCCACCGTCTCTTTGTAGAGGTCGTTGCGGTCGTCGGGGGGAAGGTCGACGACGACGAGCTCGTCGAAGGCGTAGGGATAGCCCATGAGGACCATCGCACCCTTGTCCGAGCCGAGGGCGGTACCCCCGAGGTCGAGGATGCGACGCGCCTTGGGGAGGGACCGGACGAAGAGGCTGCGGCTGAAGTGCAGCGCCGGGGCGAGCTCGGTGAAGGGGGCCACGGTCCACCACTCGCTCGACGCGTAGATCCATTCGGCGAGCTGCGAGGGCGACATGGAGCCGTCCCGCAGTCCCGGGAGGTACGAGGCCGTCCCCGCCCGGTCGGGCTGCCGGCCCAGCAGGACCTCGTAGAGGACGCGCAGCTGCAGCTCGGGGGCGAGTGCGCTCAGCCCCCTGTCGGTACCGAGCGCCTTCGCCTGCACCCGTCGGGCCAGGGCTTTCGCCGCGGATCGGGGGGAGCGCGGCCGCTCCATCAGGCGTCGTCGACCATGGTTGCGCCACCGTAGCCGCCGTCGTTGGGACTCAGGTGGTGCTGGGACCCCGAATGGCGCCGAGGCCGCGCACGACTGAGACCCCCGCCACGGCGGTGACGACGACCACCACGACGACGGATCCGGCCGAGAAGACGAGGTCGCGTGGCCCCACGCCCCCCACATCGCGGGCGTGCAGCAGGGTCGCCATGCACACGACGCTCGCCGCCGCCTGGGCGGCGATCCCGACGGTGGCGAGGCCGGCCACGAAGGTCGACACTCCGAGGCGGGGGATCTCGACGTCGGCCCGGCGCAGGGCGACCGCGGCGGTCGCAGCGCAACCGGCCACGCACACGACGGTGACGGCCCCCCAGGCGAGGAACACGATCAGGGTGAACGCCCCCCGGGGCCAGCTCAACGCGATGCTCCGGTGACGCACGATGTGCTGGGCGAACAGCGCCACGAGGCCCGTGATGCCCAACCAGACCCCGACGATGAGTGCGGGCGCCAGCGCCGGCCACGCCACGTCGCGCCGTCGGGCGCGGAGGGCGGGGACGATCACCGTCAGCCAGAAGGCGAAGCCAGCCAGGAGCACGGCCGCGGCGGTGGCCTCGACGACGACGGTGCCGACGTCGTAGGCGGTCAGGGCCGCGCCGTGCAACCCCGGCAGGGGAGGATCGTCGACCGCCTTGGAGAATGCGCCCGCGGCGAGCAGGCTCGCGCACCACGCGGCGAGCACCGTGGTCGTGGTCGTCTGCAACCGCGACCGTCGCTGCTCGAGCGCGGTGCCACCGAAGACCGGTGCCACCCAGGCCCGGGCCACACCGAGGGCGAGGTCGACGCTGTCGCGCCACCGGGAGTCGTTGTCCTCCACGAGTGACGCCAGCTCGGCGCCGTAGCGGTGGCGGAAGGTGGGGGGGTACGACGCCACCAGCACACGCTGGAGGCGCTCCCGGGCGTTCACGACGCGCCCCGCAGGACGGGGGAGAGTCGCGTCAGGCGTCGCCGCCCGAGGCCGGCGAACCGTTGCATGCCGGCGAGCTGCTGCCCGAGGACCTCGACGCCCCGCATCGTCAACTTGTAGGGCCGCCGGCGTGAGTCCCCGCCGTCGACGGCTTCGATGAGGCCACGGGACTCGAGCCGGGCGATCGCCCCGTACAGGGTCCCCGGCCCCAGACGGACCCCTGTCGTCTCGGCCACGTCCTGGACCATGGCGTAGCCGTGCTTGGGCCCCTCGGCCAGGCTCCCCATGACGAGGAGCCCGGGGTCGGTCCATTTCGGGTCGTCGGCCACCCTGGGCACGGATCTCCTTCCGAAAGGGTCGTCGTGCGTCGTACGTACTACGTACAACGATATACAGGTCGGGACCCGTGCGCCACCCCCGGCGACGTTCTCCTCGGAGGGTGCCGTCGTGGCTACCATCGCCGCTATCCGCATCGCATCGCCCCGACGGCGCCGCGTCCTCGCCCGCCTCGTCCCCCTGGCCTCGGTCCTCACGGGGTTCTCGGGTCTGGCCGCCCTGGCGCCGGCCGCTCCGGCCGCCGCCTATCCGGGGCCGAACGTGGTGCTCACCGGCCACGGCTTCGGCGGGGGAGCCGGCATGGGCCAGTGGGGGGCACTGGGCTACGCGCTCGGTGGTTCGACGTACCCGCAGATCCTGTCGACGTACTACGGGTCACTCAGTGCCGGCGGCACCACGACCGAGGGCGCGTTGCCCAACGGTTGGAACGACACGAGCACACCGGTGACGGTGGCGATCACCTCCAACGCCGGCAACGACGTCATCGTCACCTCCAACTCGGCGTTCTCCGTCGACGGCGCGCCGTTGGCGGCGGGGTGGGGTGCCCGCTTCCAGTCGATCGGCCCGGGGAGTTGGGATGTGTACACCAGCTCGGGGGGGTGCGGCGGCAACGGCAACTGGGGTTCGCCCGTGGCCACCGGCGTCGCCACCCCCACGGCGACACCGGGCGGTGAGCCCTTCCCCTCCGACGGGAACCTGGCCAACGAGGCGCTGCAGCTGTGTGAGCTGCCCTCCAACATCACCGTGCGCGGGACGTTGGAGGGAACGGTCAACTCGACCGACCAGCCCCGGACCGTCAACGTGGTCCCCCTCGGGCAGTACGTGGCCGACGTGACGCCGTCGGAGTCCCCGGCGTCGTGGGGCGCGCTGGGCGCAGGGGCGGGACTCCAGGAGCTCGAAGCCCAGGCCGTGGCGGTGCGCTCCTACGTAATGAGCACCTACGGCTCGCTCCAGGGCTACTTCGGCTACGCGGACATCTGCGACTCCACCGCCTGCCAGGACTATCCCGGCATCGCCAACGAGAACGCCGTCACCGACGGGGCGGTGACCACCACGGCCAACACGGCCGTGCTCATGCCCGGGGGCGCGACGGTGGCGCGCACCCAGTACTCGTCGTCGACGGGCGGCTATAGCGCGGGCGGCACCTTCGCGGCGGTGCCCGACCTCGGGGACTCGGTGTGCGTCCCCGGCGCCTGCAACGCGCACCACACGTGGCAGGCGCAGGTGCCGGTGACGGGCATCGACGGCGTCTACCCGCAGATCGGCACGCTCCAGTCGATCGGGGTGTCGGAGCGCAACAACCTCGGTGACCTCGGCGGTCGCGTCCTGCAGATGACCCTGCAGGGGAACGCCGGCAGCGTGACCATCAGCGGCGACACGTTCGCCTCTCAATTCGCCGGCTACGGGCTCCAGTCGAACTGGTTCGCGGTGACGAGCCAGGCGAGCGGCGGCGTCGGCGGCTACTGGCAGGTGGCGACCGACGGCGGCATCTTCTCGTTCGGGAACGCCGGCTTCCACGGCTCGGCCGGCAACATCAAGCTCGTCAAGCCGGTGGTGGGCATGGCGTCCACCCCCGACGGCGGCGGCTACTGGCTGGTGGCGACCGACGGCGGCGTGTTCTCCTACGGCGACGCCGGCTTCCACGGCTCGGCCGGCAACATCAAGCTCGTCAAGCCGGTGGTGGGCATGGCGTCCACCCCCGACGGTGGCGGCTACTGGCTGGTGGCGAGCGACGGGGGCGTGTTCTCCTACGGCGACGCCGGCTTCCACGGCTCGGCCGGCAACATCAAGCTCGTCAAGCCGGTGGTGGGCATGGCGGCCACCCCCGACGGCGGCGGCTACTGGCTGGTGGCGAGCGACGGGGGCGTGTTCTCCTACGGCGACGCCGCCTTCCACGGGTCGACAGGTGCGCTGCGTCTGGCCCAGCCCGTCACGGCCATGGCGTCCACTCCCGACGGCGGCGGCTACTGGCTGGTGGCGAGCGACGGGGGCGTGTTCTGCTTCGGCGACGCACCGTTCGAGGGGTCGTTGCCGGGCGCGGGCGTGGGCGCGACGGGAGTGGCGATCCTCCCCACCCGCACCGGTGCCGGCTACGTGGTCATGACCGCCGATGGCCGGGCCGTCGCCTTCGGCGACGCGCCCAGTTCGGCGACGTGGCCGACGTGGTGGTGGGCTATACCGGGCACGTGGTGGGGGGAGCTGCGGTAGCGGGATAGTGGAACCGGGACAGGAGTCGACCATGCTGACGCGTCGTTTGGGACGGACCGGGCACCACTCGTCGGTGGCGGTGCTGGGTGGCGCCGCCTTCTGGGGCACCGATCCCGACATGACGGCGTCCACCTTCGACGCCGCGTTGGCGGCGGGCGTCAATCATCTCGACGTGGCCCCCCGCTACGGCCGGGCCCAGGAGCTGCTCGGCCCCGTCCTCGCCCCGGTCCGGGACCGGCTCTTCGTGGCGTGCAAGACGATGCGCCACGACCCGGCCGGGGTGCGGGCCCAACTCGAGGAGTCGCTCACGCTGTTGCGCTGCGACTCGTTCGACCTCTATCAGATGCACGCCGTCACCGACCTCGACGAGCTCGACGCCCGGGGGCGCGCCGTGGCCGCCATCATCGCGGCGCGCGACGAAGGCCTGTGCCGGTTCGTGGGGATCACCGGCCACAACCTCACCACCCCGGCGACGCAGCTCGAGGCGCTCCGGCGCTACGACCTCGACACGGTCATGTTCCCCGTGAACCCGCGCCTGTGGGCGGATCCCGCCTACCGCCACGACGCCGAGGCGTTGCTGGCCGAGGCCATGGCGCGCGACGTCGGCGTGATGGCCATCAAGGCCGTGGCGGCGCGACCGTGGGGGGACCGGCCCCACAGCACCGGGACGTGGTACGAGGCCTACACCGGCGCCGAAGAGATCGAGCGCGGCGTGCGTTTCGTGTTGAGCGTCGCCGGTGTGACCGCCCTGTGCACACCGAGCGACCCGGCCCTGACCCTCGCCACCGTCGAGGCGGCGGGCCGTTTCGAGCCCATGGGCGACGACGAGCAGCTCACCGCCATGCGGGCCACGGCGGCTGAGGACCATATCTTCCCCATGCCGACGGGATGATTTTTTTGCCGACGGGACGGCGGCCGGTCAGGGCGCGGTGGAACCGGGGTCGAGCCACACGCCCACCACCGAGGACATGAACTCGGGTTGGGGGCGGAACCCGAGCGACGCGTAGAAGCCCTGGGCGTCGGTGGTCTGCAGGCCGACGTGCTGGCCCGGGACCTGCGCCAGGAGGGCGCGCACCATCGAGGTGGCGATGCCCCGGCGCCGGTAGCCCGACGCCGTCCACACGTCGAGCAGATAGGCGTTGCACACCCCGTCCGACAGCAGCCGGGCCATGCCCACGACCCGGCCGGTGCCGCCGCCGCCGTCGTCGTCGTCGTCCCGGGCCAAGACCACGTAGCGGGACTGCTCGAAGGAGCGGCGCAGGGCTTCGGCCGTGCGCCCGTTGTCGAAATCGTCGGCGGCGAGGTCGGCCTTGGCCCGGGCCCAGTCGACACCGTCGAGGGAGCGGTCGAGGCGGACGCGCACGGCCCCAGCATGGCACCGGTCGGTGGCGTGTCCGCGGTAGTCCATGCTGTCGGGCGTGGACATCCGCCCCCGCCGGCCCTCGGACATCGAGCCGCTGCTCGAGATGGCGCGACTGGTCAAGGAGCTCGACGGGTACCCGCCCCGCGGGCCCCTCGACCGGTCCTCGTTCCTCTCCCCCCCGCAGGAGGTCGCGGCGTGGGTGGCCGAGGACGGTGCCGAGGTGGTGGGCCACGTGGCGCTGCACGCCCGGGGCGCGCCCGTCACCATGCGCGTGGCGGCGCGCCACGCCGGCGCCGAGCCCGACGCGTTAGCGTTGGTGGCCCGGGTGCTCGTCCGTCCGTCGGCGCGCCGGGCCGGTGTGGCCCACGCCCTGCTCGAGGTGGCCGTGGCCGACGCCCACGGACGGGGTCTGCGCCCCATCCTCGACGTGGCCACCCAGCTGCGCGGTGCCGTCGCCCTCTACGAGTCGCGCCGGTGGGAACGGGCCGGCGAGGTGACCATCGAGGTGCCCGGCGAGCCCGACCTGCAGTGCTACGTCTACGTCGGGCCGGCGCCGTGACGACGAAGGGGCCCGACGCGCTCGCCGTCACCAGGCGGTGAGGACGTCTCCCAGGCGCCGGAACCGGCGCAGCTTCCCGAACCGGCCCAGCCGACCGGCGTCGACCCCGATGTCGGCGGCCTCGAGCATCTCGAGGTCGCCGGCGCTGTTGCCATAGGCCCACACATAGGGGTGGGCACCTTCACCGTCGGGGGCCGTGCCCAGCGAGGCCTCCATCCAGCGCTCGAGCCCTTCGAGCTTCTTCGGCCCCCGGCAGTTGCCACCCTCGAAGTGCCCCGTCAGGTTCCCGTTCCCGTCCACCTCGAGCCGCGTCGCCACCACGCCGTCGACCGCCAGCTCGGCGGCCACGGCGGCCACGTAGCACTCGGGGGAGGCCGACACGACGACGACGCGATGGCCCTGACGGCGGTGCCAGTCGAGCCGGGCCCGGACCTTGGTGCGGTGGCGCCGCCGGTAGTGGCCGACGCCGAAGGCGGCACCCCGCTCGGCGATGTCCTCGGCGGAGCGTCCCGCCAGGGTGCGGACGAAGAGCGCCTCCTTGGCCTCGTCGGCGGCCTCGCCCCCGAGGAGGGCGGCCCGCACCAGCTTGGGCAGGAGTCCGATCCCGGCCGAGATCACGGCGTCGCGTCCGCACAGGGCGGTGAGGAACTTCCACACGCTCCCGCCCCGGGTCAGGGTCCCGTCGAAGTCGAAGGCGGCGACGACGTCGTGGCCCGGCATCCGTTCGTCGACCGGCGACTGCTCGTCGTCCCGGGCGACGCTCACCGGCCCGGCTCCGCGGGGGCGCCGTCGACGGGCGTACCGTGCCGCCCCGCCCCCGACGCGAATCGGGACGCGCCCAATGCGGTCTCGCCGCTGTCGATGGTGTGGAGGCCGAAGCGGGCCTCGAGGCCGATGGCGTCGGGCTCGGTCAGCCCCCACTGCCACAGCACCGACCGGCGGTCGTTGCGCATGCAGGTCTGGGGGAACGCGGCGAGGTCGAAGGCGAGCGAGACGGCCGCCTCGAGGGCACGCCCCGGTGGGGCCAGCCGGTTGACCAGGCCCATGCCGAGGGCTTCGGGGCCACCCACGCCCCGCCCGGTGAGCACGAGATCGAGGGCGTGGCTCTGCCCGATGAGCCGGGGGAGCCTGACCGTGCCCCCGTCGACGAGGGGGACGCCGAAGCGACGGCAGTAGACCCCGAGCACGGCGTCGGTGGCGGCCACCCGCAGGTCACACCACAGCGCCAGCTCGAGCCCACCGGCCACGGCGTGGCCCTCGATCGCCGCGATCACGGGCTTGGAGAGATCGAGCCGGGTGGGGCCCATGGGCCCGGGCCCGTCCTCGGTCACGGGCCGGCGGTCGCCCTCGGTCAACGCCTTGAGATCGGCGCCGGCGCAGAACGTGCCGCCCGCCCCGGTGAGCACGGCCACCGAGGCGGTCTCGTCCTCCTCGAAGGTCTCGAACGCCGACAGCAGGGCGGCGGCGGTGGTCGAGTCGACGGCGTTGCGCCGCTCGGGCCGGAAGATGGTGACCACGATCACCGGGCCCTGGCGCGAGATGTCGACGGTCTTCCAGACGGCCTCACCCACGGGCGGGCCCCCCCGGGCGCGACAGACATCTGGGGGCGCGGTGCATGGCTCCATTCTCCCAGAGCGACCGCCTTTCACCGGGCTTCCCCGAAGCTTCCCCGAATGTCGACCCATCCGGTCGACATTCGCCCGGCGTCCCGGTACACTCCCAGTCACCGACACGAACCCCCGCCCCCGAGAGACAGATCCAGGAGGAGCCATGGCAGTCCGCTTGGGCGACATCGCCCCCGATTTCACCGCCGACACGACCCAGGGAACGATCAATTTCCACGAGTGGCTCGGCGACTCGTGGGGGATCCTCTTCTCCCATCCCAAGGACTTCACCCCGGTGTGCACCACCGAGCTCGGCGCCTTCTCCAAGGCCAAGTCCGAGTTCGACAAGCGCAACACCAAGCTCATCGGTCTGTCGGTCGATTCGGTGGAGTCCCACCGCTCCTGGGACAAGGACATCGAAGAGACCCAGGGCCAGGCGGTGAACTTCCCGGTCATCGGTGACCCCGACCGCAAGGTGGCCGACCTCTACGACATGATCCACCCCAATGCCAACGACACCCTCACCGTGCGCTCGGTCTTCATCATCGGGCCCGACAAGAAGGTGAAACTCATCATCACCTACCCGGCGTCGACGGGGCGCAATGTCGCCGAGGTCCTCCGGGTCCTCGACTCGCTCCAGCTCACGGCCGACTACCAGGTCGCCACGCCGGTGAACTGGAAGGACGGCGAGGACGTCATCGTCGTGCCGGCCGTGTCGGACGAGGACGCCGAGAAGAAGTTCCCCAAGGGCTTCAAGCGCCTCAAGCCGTATCTCCGGGTGACCCCGCAGCCCAACAAGTAGCCGCAACCGCCCGCCGTCCCCCGGCCGGGCGCGTCCATCGCACCGTTCGAGGCCGGCCCTCCCGGGCCGGCCTCGGCGCGTACGGTGTCGGGCGTGGAGACCTCGCCCTCGCGCCGCTACGCGTTCGGCGACAACGCGGCCGCATCGGAGCGCCTCGGTGTGCTCGCCGAGGTGTTCGCGCCCACGAGCCGGGCCCTGCTGGGCGCGCTCGGCGCCGGCGCCGGCGCCGGCGGCGACCGGGGAGGGCGGCCCCAGGTCGTCCTCGATCTCGGCTGCGGACCGGGGCACACCACCGCCATGCTCGCCGAGGCTTTCCCCTCGGCGTCGGTGATCGGGATCGACTCGTCGCCGGCGTTCGTGGCCGAGGCCGATGCGTCGGCGCCGGCGCGCTGTCGCTTCGTGGTGGGCGACGTCACGCGCACCCCGCTGCCGGGTGCCCCCGCCGACGTCATCTACGGCCGGTTCCTCCTCGTCCATCTTCCCGACCCCCGCGCCACCGTGGCGGCGTGGGCGTCTGAGTTGGCGCCGGGAGGCTTGGTGGTGGTCGAAGAGCCCGAGCGCATCGACACCGACGATGTCGACTTCCGCCGCTACCTCGAGTTGGCCGGCGCCGTGGTGGCGGCACGCGGCGGTGACCTCTACGCCGGTCACGACCTGGTCGGCCTCGAGGCCGCGCCGGGAACGTCGATCACCGTCCACCGCGACGCCCCCCTCGAGGTGGCCGCGGGGGCGGCGGCGAGCATCTTCTCGCTCAACCTGGGCATCTGGGGCGACGACCCCGTGCTCGAGGGTGTCGCCGACCCCGGTGCCATCGCGGCCTTGCTGGCCCGCCTCCGAGCACGCTGCTCCGACACCACGACCGGATTGATCAGGTGGCACATGCGCCAGCTCGTCATGGTGCGCGGCGGCTCTCCATGAGCCCGCGCCGGCGCGGTCGCACCCCGGTGAAGATCAGCCCCGGACGACCTGCACCTTGCCCACCCCGGTCTGGGCGTCGAGCACGAGCCGGGGCGTGTTGGCGCTGGTGCCCGTCTCGGTCACGCCTGCGACGCCCTGGGGCCCGGCCACCCGGGTGACCCGGCTCGTCGAGAACCCGGTCTCGTCCTGGCCGAAGACCTGCACCATCCCCATCCCCGAGTGCGCCGAGACGCTCACGGCCGTCCCGGGGGGGATCTCCACCACGAGGTTGCCGATGCCCACCGTCGCGGTGACGTGCGTGGTGCCGGGGCGGAAGGCGACGTCGCTCAGGTCGACGCGCATGTTCCCGATCGCCAGCCGGTAGCGCGCCGAGACCTGGGAGGCGGCGGTCGGGCGCCACTGGGTGTTGCCGACGCCGCCCCGCAGCGGCACCCCGCTCAACGCCTCGACCGAGAACACCGTCGCGAGGGCGACGATGACGACGGCCACCACGGCGATGAACGTCGTGAGCAGCATCCACCGCAGGGGAGATCCCACCCGCCGCCCGCTCGAGATCAACAGGACCACGGCCAGGGCCAGGGCGCACAACCCGAGGAAGAACCCGAAGCCTCCGTTGCCGCCGTCCCAGTGCGGCCACCACGGGCCACTGGAGAAGAGGTTCGACAGGGCGATGATCCCCACCACGGTGCCGAGCACGATGGCGATGAGGCTGCGCCGGCGGGGCCTGCGCTCGACGAAGTCCTGGACCACGGCCCGGTCCGAGTCCTCGGCCGGGATGAGCAGCCAACCGGCCAGGTACAGCAGGATCCCCGAGCCCCCGAGGAAGGCCAGCACGACGAAGCCGATCCGGACGATGACGGCGTCGATGTCGAGGTAGTCGGCGAGCCCGGCGGCCACGCCCCCGAGGATCTGGCCGTGCACCGACCGCCGCAGGGCGCGGCGGCGGCCGGCACCGGGGGGCGGGGGATGGGACGCCGCCCACCCCCCGGGCGGAGGTCCGGGGGGGTCGGGCGGCATCCAGGGGGGATCGGGTGGCGAGGGAGGATCGGGCGGCGGGGGCGCAGACGGGGGGGCCTCCCATCCCGTCCATGACGGCTCGGGGGAGCCGGCCGGCTCGGACCGGGCCTCGACGGGGGTCTGTTCCGCCGTGGGCTCGTTGGCGGGCTCGTCGGCGGGGTGATCGGGTGTGATGTCGTCCATGGGTCGATCATCAGGGAATACGGCGCCGGGTGAAATCGGGAATGACCCCGACGAATACCCCGAGCCCCCGGTCGGTGTCAGGGACGTCCCCCGTGGTCGACGCGCCGCCCGCATGGGATCATCGCCGTATCAGCGAACACGCCGAACCGGTCGAGCCCACCGTGTCCTTCCCGCCGCCGGCCCCGCCGCCCCCGGTTCCCTGGATCCCCACGCCCGTTCCCGAAGCGTCACCCGGGACGCCACCACCGCCGCCTCCGCCGCCACCTCCGCCCCCGTCCGGCTCGACTCCACCGAGCGCGTTCCCGCCTCCCCCCCACCGGGGGCGGCGATGGGCCCGGCCCCCGGGCACCGGTGGCGCCGGGCGTGGTGGCGAGCGCCGCGCACCCGGGGCCCGCTGCGGCGCAGCCGAACGGACCGCATGGGTGGCGGCGTGGCGGGGGGACTGTCGGCCCGGTTCGGCATCGACGCCAACCTCATCCGGTTCGCCTTCGTCCTCGTGGCCATCGGGGCCGGGACGGGCCTGGCCGCCTACGTCGCGGCGTGGCTCGTCGTGCCCGTCGAAGGGTCGACGACGTCCATCGGGCGCCGGGCCCTCAAAGACCGACGGACCCTGGGCGTGGCCTTCGCGTTCGTCACCGCGCTGGTGGCCGTCCTCCTCGTGTTCGCCGCCGCCGGGCTCAGCTTCGCCGCCAACCTGGTGTGGCCGGTGTCCATCGCCCTCGGCGGCCTGGTCCTCGTGTGGCGGGGATCCGACGAGGAGGAACGGGCCCACCTGAGCGAGCTCATGGGCCGGGCCCCTCTGATCGGGTCCCCCGAGCGCCGCACCCGGCGCTCGACGATGGCGCGCGTGGTGGTGGGTGCGGGCCTCGTCGTCGTGGGCCTCGGCGACCTGGTGGCCTCGAGCCACCCGCTGCTGAACACCATCAAGTCCGTCCTGGCCGCCAACGTGGTCATCGTCGGGTTCCTGGTCGTCTTCGGCCCGTGGTGGCTGCGGGTGGCGCGTGACCTGGCCGTCGAGCGGCGAGAGCGGGTGCGGACCGAGGAGCGCGCCAACATGGCCGCCACCGTGCACGACTCGGTGCTCCAGACCCTGGCGCTCATCCAGCGCGCCGCCGGCGACCAGGGCGAGGTGACGCGCCTGGCCCGGGCGCAGGAGCGCGAGCTGCGCGCCTGGCTCTTCGAGGGCCGCTCCCCGGGGTCGTTCCACCGTGATGTGTCGACGGTCTCCCAGGCCGTGACCGTGATCGAGGGCGACGTCGAGGCGAGTCACCGCGTGGCGGTGGAATCGGTGACGGTGGGGGACTGCGAGCTCACCACCGAATTGCGGGCCCTGTTGGGGGCAGGGCGCGAAGCGACGGTGAACGCGGCGAAGTGGTCGGGGGCATCGAGCGTCTCGCTCTTCGCCGAGGTCGAACCGACCCAGGTGTCGATCTTCGTGCGCGACCGGGGCCGGGGCTTCGATCCCGACGCCGTGGACGGCGATCGCCAGGGGATCGCCGAATCGATTCGGGCCCGGATGCAGCGCCACGGGGGCCGAGCCACCATCCGCAGCGCGCCGGGTCAGGGAACCGAGGTCGAGCTGGTCATGCCGAGGACGGGAGCAGGTCGTGAGTGACATCGCCGGCGCCGGTGTCACCGACGCGCCCCGGGGCAAGGTGCGCGTGTTCCTGGTCGACGACCACCATCTCTTCTTGTCGGGGGTGCGGGCCGAGCTCGGGGACACCGTCGAGGTCGTCGGAGACGCCGACGAGGTGGGGGCCGCCATCGAGCTCATCGGGGAACGGCTTCCCGATGTCGTCCTCGTCGACGTCCACATGCCCGACGGTGGTGGCCAAGCCGTGATCGAGGCCATCGGGCGCAGCCACCCCCAGGTCCGCTTCCTGGCGTTGTCGGTGTCCGACGCGGCCGAAGACGTCATCGGCGTCATCCGGGCCGGGGCCCGTGGCTATGTCACCAAGACCATCTCGGGGCCCGAGCTCACCGACGCCGTGGCCCGGGTGGCCGGGGGTGACGCCGTGTTCTCACCGCGCCTGGCCGGTTTCGTTCTCGACGCCTTCGCGGCGGACCCCGGTGCCGCCGGCGGCGCCGTTCCCACCTTCGACCCCGAACTCGACCAGCTCACCCCCCGCGAGCGTGAGGTGCTCCGCCTCATCGCCCGCGGCTACGCCTACAAGGAGGTGGCGCGCGAGCTGTCCATCTCGGTCAAGACGGTGGAGAGCCACGTCTCGGCGGTCCTGCGCAAGTTGCAGCTGTCGAGCCGCCACCAGCTGACCCGGTGGGCGTCGGAGCGACGCCTGCTCTGAGCGCGCCGTGGCGCCGGCGGCGCGATCAGGGGTCGCGCCGCACCATGAGGACTCCGCCGATGACGAGCGCCCCGACCGCGTACCCGCACAGCAGCGCGAAGCCGTGCCAGAACGGGAAGGAGGGGAGGAAGTCGGCGTGCGCCCCCTGCAGCGTCGTGCTCGTCATGGCGGACCCGATCGTGGCGGGCAGGTAGCGCCCGATGGGCCAGCCGATCTTGGCGGGGAAGGCGGAATCGACGAGAGGCAGGATGAGCAGGATGGCCACGAAGGTGGTGATCGAACCGGCGGTGTGGCGGATGATGGTGGCCAGGCCCAGCGCGAACAGGCCCAGCACGGTGAGGAAGAGACCGCCCCCGACGACGGCCCGCAGCACGTCGTGGCCCGACAGGGTGGCGGTGGGGGCGGAGCCGGCCATGATGGCCTGGCCGACGAAGAACGCCGTGAACGACACCGCCTCGCTCACGACGAGCGCCACCACCCCGAACACCACCGCCTTGGCCCCGAGCACGACGGGCCGGCGGGGAATGGCGGCCAACGTGGCGCGGATGGACCCCGACCCGTATTCGGCGCTCATGGTGAGCACCCCGAGGACGCCGATGGCGAGCTGTCCGAAGACGAGCCCGGTCAGGCTGACGCTGGTGGGGTCGAAGAGCAGCTTGTCGATGACCCCGCCGTCGCGCCAGCGCGACGCCTCGCTGGCGCTGGCCAAGATGCCGATGCCGATGCCGGCCACCACGGTGGCGAGCAGACACCATGCGGTGGAGCGCACGGTGCGGATCTTCGTCCCCTCCGAGCGCAGCGCGCCCGAGAACCGGTAGCGACCCGCCGGAAGGGCCCGCAGCGCGGGTGCGGTGGCCACCATCAGGGACTCCTCTCGGCCACCGCCGGCGTGGCGCCCACGTCCTCGGCGCGGAACTCGACGCTCTCGTGGGTGAGCTCCATGAACGCCTCTTCGAGCGAGGCGGCATGGGGAGCGAGCTCGTGCAGAGCGATGCCGAGGCCGGCGGCCAGGTCACCGATGGCGGCGGCGGCGAGCCCGTTCACGACGAGCGCGCCGTCGGGCTCGAGGTGGACACGTCCCCCCGCCTCGGTCACCGCCGCCATCAGGGGGTCGGGCGTGGGGGTGCGCACCCGCACCGAGGCGCGCGAGCTCTGCGCCACGAAGTCGGCCACCGGTTGGTCGGCGATGAGCTTGCCGCGCCCGATGACCACGAGATGATCGGCGGTCAACGCCATCTCGCTCATGAGGTGGCTGGAGACGAACACGGCCCGACCTTCCGACGCCAACCGCTTGAGCAGCGTCCGCACCCACAAGATGCCCTCGGGGTCGAGGCCGTTGATGGGCTCGTCGAAGAGGAGCACACCGGGGTCACCGAGGAGGGCGGCGGCGATGCCGAGTCGCTGCGTCATGCCCAGCGAGAATTTCCCGGCCCGTTTGCGCGCCACCGCGGCCAGGCCGACGAGCTCGAGCAGCTCGTGCACGCGCGCCGCGGGGATGTCGTTGGTCTGGGCCAGGGCCCACAGGTGGTTGTAGGCGCTGCGGCCCGGGTGCACGGCCTTGGACTCGAGGAGACCCCCCACTTCGCGCAGCGGCCAGGGAAGGTCGTGGTAGCGGCGGTCGCCGACCTTGACGGTCCCGCCGTCGGGGCGGTCGAGTCCCATCACCATCCGCATGGTGGTCGACTTGCCCGAACCGTTGGGACCGAGGAAGCCCGTCACCTGGCCGGGACGCACGTCGAAGGTTAGGCCGTCGACCGCCAGGGTGTCGCCGTAGCGCTTGGTCAAGCCCCTGGCCTCGATCATGCGATGGCACCCGGTCCCCGGTCGAAACCGTGCCGCGCCGGCCCAGGGCCGGACGGTGTGGTCGCGCGCAGGATAGGCGATGGGTGCGGGCCCTCAGACGCGGACGGTGCGGCTCCCCCTCACCGCGCCGACGCCGCGGCGCGGGGCTCAGCGTTGATGGGGGTGGCCGCCGCGGAAGAACCGGTCGAAGAGGCCGTCCACCCCGGCGCCGTGGAGCGTCATCCCGCCGTCGACGACGATCGTCTGTCCCGTGACGAACCGGGCCAGGTCCGAGCACAAGAACACCATGACGTCGGCCACGTCCTCGGGCTCACCGACCCGGTCGGCGGGGGTCATGTGCCGGTAATGGGCATCGGCGTCGGGCACGATCTCGAGCAGGGGCCGCGTCAGGTTGGTGCGGATCATCCCCGGCGCCACGGCGTTGACGCGGATGACGGGGCCGTACTCGAGCGCGGCGGACGCCGTGAGCGCGATCACACCCGCCTTGGCGGCCGAATACGGGGTCTCGCCGGCCGACGGTCTCGTGGCGCTGATTGACGACGTGTTGACCACCGCTCCGCCGCCGGCGGCGAGCAGATGGGGTACCCCGGCGCGCATGCCGTTGAACACTCCGGTGAGATTGAGGCCGACGATGCGGTCCCACTCGGCGGGGTCCCAGTCGGCCAGGCCCACCATGGTGCTCCCCCCGGCGTTGTTGACGAGGATCGACACCCCCCCGAGGTGCTCGGCGGCGGTGTCGACGGCGCCCCGCAGCGCCTCGGCGTCGGTGACGTCCACCGCCAGGGCGATGCCGTCGATCTCCTTGGCCGTGGCCTGGGCACTGTCGCCGTCGATGTCGAGCACGGCCACCGCCGCGCCCTCGGCCGCGAAGCGCAGGCAGGCGGCCCGCCCGATGCCCGATCCGCCCCCCGTGACCACGGCGCGTCGTCCTGTGAGCAGACCCATGTCAGCCCTCCTTGCTCGATGATGCCCCGTCGTCGGCGCTGGCGGCGTCGACGAGGCCGTCGCGCAGCTCGCGTTTGAGGACCTTGCCCTGGGGATTGCGGGGGAGGGGCTCGGACCGGAACCAGATATGGGTGGGCACCTTGAACCCCGCCAGGCGCTCCTTGACGTGGCGGACGAGCTCCTCGGCGGTCACCTTGGCCCCGGGCCGCAGGACGACGGCGGCGCCGACCTCCTCACCGAGGACGGCGTGGGGCACGCCGATGACAGCGGCGTCGGCGACGGCGGGGTGCTCGAACAAGGCCGCCTCGACCTCGACCGAGTACACGTTCTCACCACCCCGGATGACCATGTCCTTGGCCCGGTCCACGATGTAGACGAAACCGTCCTCGTCGATCCGGGCGATGTCTCCGGAGTGGAGCCAGCCCCGGGTGAAGGTCGCCGCGGTGGCGTCGGGCTTGTTCCAGTAGCCGCGCACGACGTTGGGTCCTTTGATCCACAGCTCGCCCGTGACGTCGGGGCCGACGGGGAGGTCGTCGGTGGGCTCGTCACCGTCGAACCCGTCGGGGACGACCCGCACGTCGCACACCGGGACGGGTGGGCCGACGCTGTCGGGTTTGCGCACGTAGTCCTCGCCGCTGACCATGGTCGTCACCGACGACGTCTCGGTGAGCCCGTAGCCGTTGGAGGGGGCGCTGACGGGGAAGTGCTCTTTGATCCGCCGCACCAGGTCGGGAGGGGCGGGCGCCCCACCGTACGCCACGGAGCGGATCGAGGACGTGTCGCGCGACGCGAAGCTCGGTGCGTCGATCACCTGCATCACCATGGCAGGGACACCCCCGAAGGTGACGATGCGCTCGCGCTCGATGAGCTCGAGGGCGCGCTCGGGATCCCAGTGGTGCATCATCACGAGCTTGTTGCCCGCCGCGGTGTTGGCCACGAGGACGGAATGACATCCCGTGGCGTGGAAGAGCGGCACGGAGAGGAGGTAGGCGCCGGGACCGCCGTGCTCGCCGTCCCTCGGGCCCCGGCCACTCGGCGAGCGGAGCCCGGCCCGGGTGTTGAGGAAGAACAGGCTCATCAGGTTGGTGCCCATGTTGCGATGGGTGCCCACCGCGCCCTTGGGCTTCCCGGTGGTGCCCGAGGTATAGAAGATGGTGGCGTCGTCCTCGGGGCCGATGGTCACCTCGGGCAGGGTCACGTCCGCGCTCGGCGTGCCGACCAGCTCGGCGAAGGAGACGACGGGGACGGGCGCGTCGAGGAGCGTCGGCACCGCCACCCGGTCCTCGTGGGTGACCACCACCGCCCGGAGCTCGGGAAGCTCGGCGAGGTGCGGCCGCAGGCGCTCGAGGCGCGCCGCGTCGACGAAGGCCACGGTGGTCCCCGAGTCGGCCAAGCCGTAATGGAGCTCGGGGCTCGTCCACCACGCGTTGAGGGGCACCACCACCCCGCCGGCCGCGGCCGCTCCCCAGAACGCCATGGCCCACTCCGGGAGGTTGCGCATGGCGATGGCGACCCGGTCGCCGAGCTCGACGCCGAAGCGGTCGCGCAACTGCCGGGCGATGGTGGCGGCAATGCGGAAGTGCTCCTCGTAGGTGGTGCGTTCGTCCTCGTAGACGAGATAGTCGGTGTCGCCGTGGCCCCGCGACAGCTCGAGGACGACCCGCAGGCTGTCGGGGCAGTGCTTCCACACCCGCGTCGCCACGCCCCGGATGTCGACCTCTTCCATCTCGAACATCTGCCCGGGGGCGGTGATCGCCTCGGTCGCCTCTTCGATCGACATCCCCTGTTCGATCGACCTCTCCTGTTCGGTCGACGGGGAAGGTCCCTCGGGCACGACAGGGCTTTCCTGGTCCTCGAGCACGCTCAGTGCGCCCCCCGGGTGGCGACGGGCCGGCGTCGCCGCCAGGCGTCGGCGATATGCGGCGGTGTCCATCCCGCGTCGGAGGGGTCGAGGGTGGTGCCGGGAGCGACGACCGCGTCGATGCGGTCCAGGATCTCGTCGGACAGCGCCACGTCGATCGCCCCCAGGGTGCCGGTCAACTGCTCCATGGTGCGAGGGCCGATGATGGCGGAGGTCACGGCGGGATGGGTGAGGACGAAAGCCAGAGCGAGATGGGTGAGCGGCACTCCTGCTTCGCGCGCCACGTCGACGAGAACCTCGACGATGTCGAGCTTGGCGCTCACCTGGGGGCGCTCCGTCGAGAAGCGGTCGGGGGCGCGGCTGGCCCGACCCCCCTCGGGAAGGGGGGTGTCCTTGCGATACCGACCCGTGAGCCATCCTCCGTTGAGCGGGCTCCACACGATCACGCCCATCCCGTAGCGCTGACAGGTCGGCAACACGGTCGGACTCCACCGCTCGGGTCAGGATCGAGTACGGGGGTTGTTCGCACTCGAAGCGCTCGCGCCCGCGTCGCTCGGCCACCCAGTGGGATTCGACGATGAGGTCGGCGGGGAACGTCGAGCAGCCGATGGCCCGCACCTTGCCCTGGTGCACCAGGTCCGACAGCGCGCCCAGGGTGTCGTCGATGTCGCAGGTGGGGTCGGGCCGGTGGATCTGGTACAGGTCGATCCAGTCGGTGCGCAGCCGTCGTAGGCTCGACTCGACTTCGCGCATGATCCAACGGCGCGAGTTCCCCCGCATGTTGGGATCGGCACCCATGGGCGCATGGACCTTGGTGGCGAGGACCACCCCATCGCGCCGTCCTCCGGCCAGGGACTTGGCCACGATCTCCTCGGACTCCCCGCCCGAGTAGACGTCGGCGGTGTCGATGAAGTTGATACCCGGCGTCGAGCGCAGCGTGGACGATCCGGACACAGTCGTCGTGGTCGGGATTGCCCCAGGCGCCGAACATCATGGCCCCGAGACACAGCGGCGATACCCGCATGCCGGTACGACCGAGCGTGTGGTGGTCCATCGTGGTCCTTTCGGTCGTTCGTGGCGCCGTGGGCGTCAGGCGCCGCGGTCGCGGGCGCGGGGGGACCGCCCCCGCCGGCTCGACGGCCGGGGCCGGCGGGGTCGGGGACACGAAGATGGCGGCGCGGTAGTAGGCGAGCTCGGCCACCGACTCGCGCATGTCGTCGAGGGCGCGGTGCGAGGTCTTCTTGTCGGGTGCTTTGGCCAGGACACCGGGGTACCAGCGCCGGCACAACTCCTTGATGGTGGACACGTCGACGGACCGGTAGTGGAGCCAGTTCTCGATCTCCGGCAGCTGCGCGGCCAGGAACCGCCGATCGGTTCCGATGGAGTTCCCACACAGGGGCACCGAACCCTTGGCCGGGACGTGGCTCTTCAGGAATTCGAGCGTCTGGCGACCGGCCTCGTCGAGGGAGAGGGTGGAGGACTCGATGGCGCCGAGCAGTCCCGAGCGAGTGTGCATCTCGCGGACCACGGGCTCCATGGCATCGAGCTGGGACGGCTCGGCGTGCACCACGAGGTCGGGGCCCTCGGCGAGCACGGCCAGGTCGTCGTCGGTGATCAGCGTGGCGATCTCCACGATCACATGGCGAGCGGGGTCGAGCCCCGTCATCTCGAGGTCCATCCATACGAGCACCCGGGGGATGCTATCGGCGCACCGAGCGACACCCCGGGCCCGGGTCCGGGCGCCGTGGTCGCCACGGGCAGTAGGGTCGTGCGGTGCTCGAGGTGCCTCTCGTCCTCCTCGATCCCGACCTGCCCGCGCCTTCGTACGCGCGCCAAGGCGATGCCGGGGCCGACCTCTACGCCCGTGAAGATGCAGTGCTCGGCGCGGGCGGGGGACGGGCGCTCGTGCCGACCGGGGTGGCTCTCGCACTGCCTCCCGGGTATGCCGGCTTCGTCCAGCCCCGCAGCGGCCTGGCGCTGCGCCACGGCGTGACCTGTCTCAACACGCCCGGGCTCATCGACGCCGGCTACCGGGACGAGTTGCGGGTCCTGCTCGTCAACACCGACCCCTCGGCCCCCTACGAGGTGCGCCGGGGTGATCGCATCGCCCAGTTGGTCATCCAGGCCGTCGAGGAGGCCAAGTTCGTTGAGGTCGCCGAGGGCGAGCTCCCGGACTCCGCTCGGGGTCTGGGTGGCTTCGGCCACAGCGGCCGATGATGGGGAGACGGCCGGTCCGGGTCGAGGCGGGCTGATGGAGCGCCTCGAGCGGGGTGGACGCCGCCTTCCTGGCGCTCGAGACCGACACCATGCACATGCACGTGGGCGCGGTCATGGTCTTCGATCCCTCGTCGTCGGACTTCGGTGGTGACGGCGCGACGCGGTATTTCGACCGGCTGCGCGCCGTCGTCGACGAGCGCATCCACCTCGCCCCGCCCCTGCGCCGGCGCGTGATGCGGGTGCCCTTCGGCATCCATCACCCCATGTGGGTGGAGGACCCGGAGTTCGAGCTCGACTACCACCTGCGCCGGGCCAGCCTTCCCGCCCCGGGAGGGCCCAGTGAACTGGCCGCATTCGTGGCCGAGCTCGCCGGCCGTCCCCTCGACCAGGACAGCCCGTTGTGGGAGATGCACGTCGTCGAGGGTCTCGAGTCGGGCCACGTGGCGGTGATCCCCAAGGTGCACCATGCGCTGTTCGACGGGGCGTCGGGGGTCGAGGTGGTGGCCTCGTTCCTCGACACCGGACCGGTGCCGCGCGTGGTCCCGATCCCGTCGAGGCCGTGGCGTCCCGAGCCCATCCCCTCCGAGACGGAGCTGATCGGGTCGGCCGTGTCGTCACTGGTCCGCCAACCGGAGCGGACGGCGGGCGTGCTGCGCCGAACGTTCGGTGCCGTCCACGACCTCGCCGAGCGCAACCGTCGACTGCGTGAGGAAGACGACACGGTCCCCCCGCCCGCGCCGTTCCGAGCGCCGCGCACCTCACTCAACGGTGCCATCTCACCGCACCGCCGCTTCGCCTTCGCCCAGGTCCCCTTGGACGAGGTCCGGACGGTGCGCCGCGTGTTCGGAGGCACCGTCAACGACGTGGTCCTCGCCTCGGTGGCGGGGGCGCTGCGCCGGCTCCTGGCCGAGCGAGGGGAACGGCTCGAGGTGCCGGTGGTTGCCATGGTGCCGATGTCGCGGCGGGCCGAATCCGATCGATCGGCGCTCGGCAACAAGATCTCGGCGATGCTCGTCTCGCTCGCCACCCAGATCGCCGATCCGGTGGAGCGCTACACGACCATTGCAGCCGGGACGCGCCTCGCCAAGGACCAGGCCCGCGTGCTCTCGGATGATCTGATCCAGGGCTGGGCGCAACTCGCCCTGCCGGCGTTGTCGTCACGGGTCGCCCGGCTGGCCGGCAATCTGCGCCTCTTCGACCACGTCCCTCCCTTGTTCAACGTGCTCGTGTCGAACATCGTGGGCCCGGACTTCGGGTTGTGGTGCGCGGGGGCTCGACTGGTGGCCCTGTACCCGGTCGGGCCGATCATCGAAGGCGTCGGCCTCAACGTCACGGTGGCGAGCTACGAGGGAGTCCTGTACTTCGGCATCCTCGGGTGCCGGGAGCTCGTGCCCGAGGTCGCCCACTTCGGGGACCTGGTGGTCGACGCCTTCACCGAGCTCCTCAAAGCGGCTGAGCGTAACGGGAGCCACTGGGCCTGACCAGCCGTGCCCGACTCCGGGTCGGTCGGAGTCGGCGCCGAACGGGGTCGAGGCCGTCCACCGTTGCTAGGATCGCGCTGTCACAAGCGGACGTGGCTCAGCTGGTAGAGCATCACCTTGCCAAGGTGAGGGTCGCGGGTTCGAATCCCGTCGTCCGCTCCAGATGGCCTATTCCCCATAGGCCGAGCCAGCGTTATAAGAGTTTGGTCGTGAGCTACTTGGAGGTAGTCCATGCCCAAGCGCTATGCGAGAGCGTTTCGCCGAGCCATCTGTGATCGCCTGGTCGCCGGCGAAAGGGTCAGCAGGCTCTCAGAAGAGACCGGCGTCTCGCCGGCGACTTTGCATCTGTGGAAGCGTCAGGCCCTCATCGATGCCGGCCTGAAGGAGGGCACCAAGAGCGTCGAAGTCGACGAACTCGCACAGGCACAGCGCACGATTGAGGAGCTCGAGGCCGAGCTGGCGGCGGTCAAGGCGGCCAGTGCGCTGTTCAACGGGGAGGAGCCAGTCAGCCCAAAAGGCGGTGCCAGGTTGCCGAGGGCCTGAGCAACCTGGGCTATTCCGAACGTGTCGCCTGTCGTCTTGGCCGGGGTCTCACGATCGACCTTCCACGAGCACAAGTACC
>CAWCEP010000011.1:0-180581 GCA_963794615.1 uncultured Acidimicrobiales bacterium
GTTCTGCACCGCCACCACGAGCACCTGCATGACCAATCCCACACCGAGGCCCACCACCACCATGTAGAGCGAGGTGACCCCGAACGACGTGGTGACGCCCATGCGCGACAGGAGCAAGAGGCCGACCGCCAACACGGCTGAACCCACGATGGGGAAGACCTTGTAGCGGCCCGTCCTCGTCACGAGCTGGCCGCTCAGGATGAACGTCAACAACATCCCGGCCACCAGGGGCAGCAGCTCCAGACCCGCCGCCGTCGGCGTGGCACCGTGGACCGTCTGCAAGTAGAACGGCAGGTACACGATGGCGCCGAACATCGAGAAGCCGATGATGAACCCCACGCTCGAGGCGGCGTTGAACGTCCGGTTCTTGAAGAGCACGAGAGGGATCAACGGCTCGACCGCCCTCGACTCCACGATGCAGAAGGCGACGAGCAGGGCCACACCGACCACGCCCAGGCCGATGATGAGGCCCGAGCCCCAGGCGTATTGGGTCCCACCCCAGGTGGTCAGGAGGATCACGGCGGTCACGCCCGAGGACATGAGGGCGGTGCCGAGCCAGTCGATCTTGTGCGAGACGTGCTTGGCCGGGAGGTGCAGCACCGCCGCCACCGTGAACAGGGCGATGATGCCGATCGGCACGTTGATGTAGAAGATCCAGCGCCACGACAGGTGTTGCGTGAACAGCCCGCCCGCCAGGGGGCCGGCCACGCTGGTGATCCCGAAGACGGCACCGAAGTACCCCATGTACTTGCCTCGCTGGCGGGCCGGGATCACGTCGCCCGTGATGGCCTGGGCTCCCACCATGAGACCGCCGGCGCCGATGCCCTGCAGAGCCCGGGAGGCGATCAGCTCGAGCATGTTCTGCGCCAATCCCGACAGGATCGAGCCCACCAGGAAGATCACGATCGACAGCTGGAAGAGGTTCTTGCGCCCGTAGAGGTCGCCGAGCCTCCCCCACAGCGGCGTCGAGATCGTCGACGCCAACAGGTACGCCGTCACCACCCAGGACAGGTGGTTCAACCCGTGCAGGTCGCCGGCAATGGTGGGCAGCGCCGTCGACACGATCGTCTGGTCGAGCGACGCCAGGATCATGCCGAGCATGAGCGCCACCAGGATCACGAGGATGCGGCGGTGCTCGGCCTTGTCGAAGTCGTGGTCGACCGGGCCCGGAGCCGAGACGACGGCGGTGTCAGCCACGGGCGTCTCCCATTTCCTGCTCCAACGAGGCCGCGAAGCGGCCCAGCAGAGCCCCGAACCGGACCAGGTCCTTTTCCTCCCAGCCCTCGAGCATCCGGTCGAGCCAGGCCCGACGGGCCTTCAACACCCGTTCGAGGGTCCGTCGGCCCGCGGGTGTCAGGCGGATGCGCGAGGCACGACCGTCGGCGGGATCGGCGTGACGAGCCACGAGCCCGTCTCGCTCGAGCTGCTGGATCTTGCGAGTCACCGTGGGGGTGTCGACGTCGAGCATCTCCGCCAACGCCGTCACCCGGAGGGGACCGGCGTGGACATAGAGCTTGTACAGGGCCGCCGCGCCGGCCCGGTCGAGGCGTACCCCGGCCGACTGCAACAGGCGCTCGTGCGTCCGCACCTGACTGATGGACCGGGCGACGACCTGGAGGCTGGCCTGGATCTGGTCGACGGCCCCGTCGGCCAGCGGCGTCCCCGGTGGCACCGTACTTGCTTGCGGCATGTAACTATTCTGCCACGCCCCACCCCGGCCCTCCAAGCAACCGGCGCCCAACCCCCGCCGCCTGGCTCTCCCGGGGCCTGCACCGGCCCGGAGCGGGGCATCATGGAGGGCCGGACGGCCCCCGCGACAATCGCTCCCCCGTCGCCCGGTCCGAGAATCGCGAAACGGTGGTGGTACCCGCACCGAAGCTCGTTCCAGGCAATTGCCCCACTCCGACCTTACGACGGGGGCTGTGACGGGCCTAGAGCCAAAAAGTGAGGTCCTCGAAGGCCGAATGACCCCTTCGATCCCGACATCCTCGGCGACGGCGGGTGTGGGAGTAGGTGGTTCGGCGTTTTTCGATACAATGGCTGGGAGCCTTCACCCCGGAACCGTTTGGGGACCGTTTTCTCGGTCCCCGACCGGGCGTGACCTGCTCGGAAGTGCCAACCCACACCAACACAGAAACGAGCAACCAGGACGTTCGGGAGGGCCGCCGGTGGTCCCGAACACAGTTGATCGAGCCGAGCGCCCGGATGCCGCGCTCGACGTGACCGCAGGACGGGTCCGATCTTCGTCCAGCGACAAGGAAGCCGGCGTGAGGGTCCCATCCCCCGGGGACAGCGGAGAAAGACAGGACAGGGCGCCCACATCCGGGTGCCGAATCGCCGGCGTGAAGCGACGGTGACCAGAAGGAGACGTCGATGGCGATGAAGCGTGGGGATGGCGATGATGCCGACCTCGTCAAGCTCTACCTGAGGGACATCGGACGGTATCCCCTGCTCACCAAGGACGATGAGGCGCGATTGGCGCAAGCCATCGAAGCCGGCCATGAGGCCGCCGCTGCGCTCGCCGACCCGGGGGTGAAGCACACTCCGGCCAAGAAGCGCGAGCTGAAGCGCATCCAGTACGCGGCGGCGGCGGCCCAGCAGACCTTCGTATCGTCCAACCTCCGGCTCGTGGTGTCCATCGCCAAGAAGTACCAGGCCTCGGGGCTCCCCCTCCTCGACCTGGTTCAAGAGGGGAACCTGGGTCTCATCCACGCGGTGGAGAAGTTCGACTGGCGCAAGGGCTTCAAGTTCTCGACCTACGCCACATGGTGGATCCGCCAGGCCATCACCCGGGGCATCGCCAACACCGGGCGCACCATCCGCCTCCCCGTCCATGCCGGCGACATGCTGAGCGCGGTCCAGAAGGCCCAGGGCTTCTTGGAGTCGAAGCTGGGCCGCCAGCCCACCGTGGACGAGCTGGCGCTCGAGACCACGCTGTCGTACGAGACGTTGACCGACGTGCTGCGCTGGCGCTCGGAGCCGCTGTCGCTGTCCGAGCCCCTGCGCGAGGACGGAGACGCGGATCTCGGTGACGTGGTCGCCGACGTGAACGCCACATCGCCGTTCGACCACGCCGCCGAAGCGCTCCTCGTCGACGAGATCAATGAGCTCCTGGCCCCGCTCGACGACCGGGAGGCGAGCATCCTGCGCCTGCGCTTCGGACTCGATCGGGGCGAGCCGCGGACCCTCGAGGAGGTTGGCCAGCACTTCAACCTCACCCGGGAGCGGATTCGCCAGATCGAGGCCAGGGCTATGTCCAAGCTCCGCCACCCCTCGTCGGACACCGGTGCACGCGACCTCCTGACCGGGTAGAACGTCGGGCGACGCACCATCGGCTGACCGAAGCGGTGCGACGGACCGCCACTCCGACAGAGCCGCGATCCGGGCCCGAGGAGGCCTCGCCCATGTCGCTGCGCATCCGCCACGCCACCAGCCCGGCCAAGCCGGGACCGTCACGGGACCGACCTCCGGCTCCCGCCCCTCCTCCGCCACCGGCCTGGCGGGCATGGCTCCTCCCGATCGGCCTCGTGGTCACGGTCCTTCTCCTCCTGGCGCCACACACGTCGTCGACCCCCACGCACAACTTCACCTACACGAAGTTCCTCTCCCAGGTCGCGGCCAAGAACGTCCGCACGGCCTCCATCAACCCGACCGGCGGCATCACCGGAGCGCTCAAGAAGGGAGGCAACTACACCAGCCAGATCCCGGTGGCCATCAACGACACCTCGCTGGCGCCGACGTTGAAGTCGCATGGCGTGACCGTCACCGGCGTGGGCTCGTCGTCGAGTCTCGTCGAGGACCTGTTGTCCTTCTTGCCGTTCCTGTTCCTGATCGGCGTGTTCTTGTGGATAGGGCGAAGTTCGCGCAAGCAGCTGGCGGGCGGCATCATGGGCATCGGGGGGTCGAAGGCCAAGGTCTACGACGAGTCCCGACCGACGACCCGATTCACCGACGTGGCCGGCTACGAGGGAGCCAAACGCGAGGTCGTCGAGGTCGTTGACTTCTTGAAGAACCCCGAGCGCTACGCCCGGGCCGGGGCGGTGGGCCCGCGCGGCGTCCTCATGGTGGGCCCACCCGGCACGGGCAAGACGCTCATGGCGAGGGCTGTCGCCGGGGAAGCCGAGGTTCCGTTCCTCGCGCTCACCGGGTCCAGCTTCGTGGAGTTGTTCGTCGGGGTGGGAGCTTCGCGGGTTCGGGACCTCTTCGCGGATGCCCGCAAGCGCGCCCCGTCGATCATCTTCATCGACGAGATCGACGCCATCGGTCAACGTCGAGGCGGGTCGATCGTGTCCAACGACGAGCGCGAACAGACCCTCAATCAGCTGCTGGCCGAGATGGACGGATTCGAGCCGGGGACGGGCGTGGTGGTCATGGCGGCCACGAACCGTCCCGAGGTCCTCGACCCTGCGCTGCTCCGACCCGGGCGTTTCGACCGTGAGGTGGAGATCCCGCTGCCCAACCAGGCGGAGCGGGCGGCGATCCTGGCCGTCCACGCCACGGGCAAGCATCTCGCCAAGGACGTCGACCTCGACGCCGTGGCCCGGGCCACGCCGGGATTCTCCGGGGCCGATCTCGCCAACCTCATCAACGAAGGCGCCATCGTGGCGGTGCGCCACGACCGAGACGTCATCGACGCCCAGGACATCGACGAAGCCCGCGACCGCATCATCCTGGGGCGGCGCGACGGGTCGAACGCGCTCCTCCCCGACGAGAAGCACGCCGTGGCCGTGCACGAGTCGGGCCATGCGCTCGTCGCCCTGCTCTCCGAGCACGCCGATCCGGTGGCAAAGGTCACGATCCTGCCCTCGGGCCGGGCCCTGGGGGTGACCGAGCAGCTTCCGGTGGACGAGCGCCATCTCTACGCCGAGAGCTATCTCCACGATTCGCTCGCCGTGCGCCTAGGGGGACGGGCCGCCGAGGTGCTGGTGCTCGGCGAAGCCTCGACAGGGGCGGCGAACGACCTGGCGGGGGCGACCGAGCTCGCCATGCGGATGGTGCGGGAATGGGGGCTGTCGAGTCGACTCGGCCCCATCGGCTACGGATCGGACGGGCCGCAGTTCCTCGGGGGCTCTCCCCTCGGCCAGACCCGCCCCTACGCAGAGGCTACGCAGCAGGCCATCGACGAAGAGGTCAGCCGCCTGCTCGTCGAAGCCGAAGGGCGCGCCCGCTCCCTGCTGACCGAGAATCGCGCCGCGCTGGACGCCGTCATCGAACTCCTTCTCGAGAAGGAGACCATCAGCGGAGAAGAGCTGACCGCGGCCGTCAGGGCCGCCCCCACCCCCCCAACCGGTGCCGCGGCGCGCCCCGACCCCGCCGCTCGATCCGATACCGCCCCCAGTCCGGCCTGAGCCCGCCATTTTTTTCGGCGGCCCCGGGTCCCCTCGACCGCTAGATTGCGCGCCATGGACGAGTCGATCACCGCCACGGGCGCACCCAGCGCGCCGTCGGTGTTCTCACCCGACGACGACCTCCCTACGTTGTGGGTCAGGGCATACCAGGGGGAGGTGTCGGGCGAACGACTCTTCGGGCGCTTGGCGGAGCGTGCCCAGGAGCCGGGCCATCGGCGCAAGCTCGACGTCCTGCGGCTCCTGGAGGCCCGAACCCGCACCGCCCTCGTCCCGGCCATGGAGCATGAGGGCCTGCCCACCGACCCTGACCCCCAGGTCGAGCACGACGCCGAGACCCTTGCCGATGCGGCCGCATCACTGCCCTGGTCGGATCTGCTCGCCGCCTTCGAACCGATCACCACACAGTTCATCGGACTCTACGAGCGCATCGGCGAGCTGGCCCGGGACGAGGACCAGGCCATCGCCGCACTGCTCGTGGCCCACGAAGAAGCATTACGAGAGTTCGCCCGGCGGGAGTTGTCGGGCCGCGGTGAAGACTCTCTGCACTTGATCACTGCACTCCCCCACATGCGCTGACACCGGTCCCGCGCCGGCCGGCGGGGAACGCATCGACGCGGCAAAGGAGCCGACACCCAAGGGGGCCCTCTAGGTGCCGACTCCTCCACCTCACCAAGGTCGGACGAGGACAAGGAGCGAACCTCGTCCGACCTCTGGGCGAACCGTCACGTGGGCCGGAACGGTCGGAGTGCCCATCGTGTGATCGCAAGCGACACGCCAAGCTGTCGGATCAGGTTTCGCATCCTGGCCACGGTCTCCTTTCCGTCTAAGTAGCTGCCGCTACTTACAACGATACGGATGGGGCGTGAACAGCGGGGGTCCGCGAGATGACGGCTCCATGAACGACGTCGGGCCTTCGGTGACGCCTTGCATCGCCCGCGCCAAAGAACGGGAAACGGAAACGGAACGCCCGGGTCCCGGACGCTCCCGATTCGGTGGGCCTACCTGTTGACCCGATCCTTCGCGCCCTCGATGCGCCTAATGCGGGCCTGGGTATCGAGCCACTGGCTCGTGCGCGCCAATTTCGCGCTCACGAGGGGCGTGATCGCCGTCGGGTCCGTCGGTGATGACGCCGCATCGACGGCACACGGACATCCGTCCATTGGTCTCGGGGCGGTGGTGCTCGTCGAGGCGGCTTCCCATTAGCTGCTGTTCAGATGAAGCCATGGTCTCTCCCGGTCCGCGCGCCGTTGCCGACGCCGAACCAAAGGACTCGACTCGCTCGGGGTGGGCGAGCCCGTCGGCCTCTACCTTAGGCCGTGACGCCTGCCTACCCCCCGATCCCTCCCCGTGACCGCATCTGGCGACCGCGGCGGGCGCCGATCCCCCCATGGGCCCCAGGCACTCCGAACGGGTTGCGGCCACCCTCCAGGCTGTGACATGGCCGTCAGCGATCGGCCATACTGGCTTCGAGGGAGGCGGGCGAGTGAGCATCATCATCGACTCCGACCAGCACCTGTACGAGAGCCGGACGATGTGGGCGGAGCACATCGATCCCGCCCTTCGAGACGAGGCGCTCACCATCGTCGATGACGACCTCGGCTACCCCTGGCTCACGTGGCGGGGACAGCGCCTCGACGTGGCCGACGTGCAGTTCCCAGGTGAGACCGCCGTGCTGGGACGCCACCGGCAGCGGTGCCGCGCCCAGCTTCCCCCCGAGTACGACTACGACGAGACGCTTCCTGCGCACTACTGGGACCCGTCCGCCCGGGCCCGGCACCTCGACGCCATGGGCCTCGACGAGGCGGTGGTGTTCCCGAACTTCGGATTGTTGTGGGAGCGTCGGCTCTCGACGTCCCTGCCTGCGCTCACCGCCAACATGGCCGCGTGGAACCGGTGGTGCCGGACCGTGGTGGCCGAAGGAAAGGGACGGCTCCATCCCGTCGCCCACCTGACGTTGCGGGACCCGGACTGGATCGAGGCCCAGCTGGCCGAGCTCTCCTCGGCCGGCGTCCGACTCGCCATGATCGCTCCCGCCGCCATCGAGGGTCGCCCGCTGTCCGATCCCGCCCACGACCGCATGTGGGCAGCCTTCGTGCATCACGGGATCACCCCGGTGTTCCACGTGGCGGACCAACCTCGCGTGCTCGACGACGCCTTCTACACCGATCCCGATGACAGCTTCGTCCCCGTGATCGAGTCCATCTTCTTGTGGGTCCAGCCCGCCGTCGCCGTCACCGATCTGATCGTCAACGGGGTCCTGGCACGGCATCCGGCACTGCGCATCGGGATCGTGGAGCTCTCCTCGATCTGGGTGCCCCAGTACCTGATGATGCTCGACGGTGGCTGGGACTTCACGACGGCGCTCAATGGACGCCCACTGGCGCCACTCGAGCTGAGGCCGAGCGAGTACTTCCACCGCCAGGTGCGCGTCGCATCGTTCTCCTATGAGCAGCCCGCCCGGCTGACGGCCAAGGCGGGGGACCTGTTCATGTGTTGCAGCGACTTCCCCCATTCCGAGGGAACCGCCACCCCCGTCCAGGATTACGCCCGCATCGGCTGCCTCCCCGACCAAGCGGCCGGCCTGTTCCACAGCAACGTGCACACCCTGCTGACGAACTGACCGCCATCGCCGAGCGGGTCGACGTGCGCCCCGGCACCCGGGAGGGGCCCGGATTACGGTGCAACCCGCATGCCTGAGCGAATCGAAGCCGACGTGTGCGTGGTGGGCGCCGGATACGCCGGGCTCTCGGCCGCTCTGCGGCTGCATCGCAACGGCAAGTCGGTCGTCGTGCTCGAGGCCCGCGACCGGATCGGGGGCCGGATCTGGACCCAGCACCTGTCCGACGGGACGGCGGTGGACAGAGGAGGTGCCTGGCTGGCCCCCAAGCACGAGGCCATGTTCGGGCTCGCCCGCAACTTCGGCGTGCCCACCTACAAGACCTGGGTGAAAGGTGCCCACCTCCTCGTCGACGAGGATCGGATGTTGCGGTACCGGGGGCTCATCCCGAAAATCAGCCCTCTCGCCGTTCTCACCATCGTTCTGGCCCAGGCACGACTCGACTGGACCGCCCGGCGGGTCCCCCTCGACGCCCCCTGGACGGCGAAGCGAGCGTCGGAATACGACGCGCGCTCGGTGGCCTGGTGGATGGAGCACAACGGGGTACGGACGACGTTGGCCCGCGACCTGTTCGACATGGCGGTGCGTGGTCTTTTCACGGCGAGTCTCGACGACACGTCGTATCTCCATCTTCTCTTTCTCGTACGGGCCCACGGAAGCATCAACACGCTCTTCTCCATCAAGGGAGGCTCGCAGGAGAACATGATGGAGGGGGGAGCGGGGTTGATTGCGACGCGAATCGCAGAGTCCCTGGGCGATGCCGTGCACCTGGCCACCCCCGTCCGCTCCATCACGCAGCGGGAGGACCATGTCGAGGTCGGCGCCCCAGACGTGACGGTGGCGGCACGCCATGCCGTCGTGTGTGTCCCTCCGGTGCTCGCCCTGGATATCGCCTTCGACCCGGTGCTCCCCGATGACCGACGCGCGCTCTATGCGAGCGCGATCGCTGGTCCCGAATCGAAGACGCTCCTGGTGTACGACGCGCCCTTCTGGCGGGCCGACGGGTTGAGTGGGCAGAGCGCAGGGCCCGGTTCGGCCTGCGAGGTCACGCTCGATGCCTCCCCCTCGTCGGGGGCACCGGGCGTCATCGCCTCGTTCACGTTCGGTCCCGTCGCCGAACGTGTCGCCCAGCTCGATCCGGACGAAAGGCGTCGTGCGGTCCTCCACGAGCTCACCGCCAGGTTCGGGCCACGCGCCGCGACGCCGGACGAGTTCATAGAGACAGCGTGGTGGACCGAGCAGTGGACACGAGGGTGTTCGATGGCGCACTTTCCTCCCGGGGTTCTGACCCGATACGGACCGCTGCTGCGCACGCCCTTCGGACGGGTGCACTGGGCCGGCACGGAAACTTCGACCCGGTCCCACGGGGCCATCGACGGGGCCGTCCTCTCGGGGCAGCGGGCCGCGGCCGAGATCCTCGATCGGACATAGAAACCCAGCTCATCGAGGTCGGACCGGCCGTCGGCGGGAGGTGCCCCGGGCCCCGAAACCGCTATGTGGCACAACGGAGTGCCAACGCGTCATGCTAGAGTGACAAGCTGCTGGTCACCCCGAGTTTTCCGGTTCACGTCCTTTCGAAGACGGACCCGTGGGGGTGCGGGGGCAGCTGTGCGACGGGGCGTAGGGACCACCCGCCAAGGTCCCTACGCCCCTGTCGCGCTCCGGAAACGACCACGTGGCCGTTGCCTCCGGCATCCCGCCACGAAGGCCGAGTCCGCGCTGCGCCGCCACTCGACGTGGGAGCCGCCAGGCCTGTGACCTTGGGGGGCAGGGCCTGGCGGTTCCCGCGTCGCTCTGGGCCGCCCGTGATCGAAGCTTCCCAGGATCCTGACGACCAAAATCATGACCCGACCACGAGTCGGGTGTCATCCTCAACAATGACGAGCACGCCCGTCTGACGTAACGGCACATGTCACTGACATCGGGCCGGCGCCGCGCCGCTCCCGACGATGCCGTCAACGTCACCGGCCTCCCATCCGTGGAATGGCCGTGCCGTGGAGGAGCGAACCGTGAGTGTCTCCCCCCGGCTCGGGTCCCGACGGCGGCGACTCCCACTCCTGGTACCGGCCCTCGTCGGCATTGCCGTGCTCGGCGCCGTCTTGGTCGCGTCGATCACCGGTGGCCGCCACCACCGAGACCCGGGCACCGGCGCTCCCCGCCGTGCGGAAGCACCCCGAGGCGACGTCATGGCGTCCACGACGAGCCCGGACCAGCAGCTTCCTCCGCTCCTCCCCGCGACGGCGGGGTTTCCTCTCCGTGTCCTCGAGATCGGTGACTCTCTCGGGATCGATCTCGGCGACCAGCTCCAGACCCAGCTCGACGCCACCGGATCGGCCCGAACCTCGATGGCTGCGGTCGGAGATTCTGGCCTCTCGAATGAAACGTATTTCGACTGGCCGGCCCATCTCGCCGGCTTGCTCGCCACCGATCGCCCCCAGGTCGTGGTGATATTCGTCGGCGCCAACGACGACCAGGGCATCGACGTCGACGGTGTCGCGTCCCCGCCGGGCACTCTCACCTGGGTCTTCGACTATGCCGAGCGAGTCGACGACCTCTTGCGAGAGGCCACCGGCGCAGGAGCCAGGGTCATCTGGGTCGGCATGCCCCCTATGAAGAATCCCGGTCTCAACGTCGCCATGCGACGCGAAGACGTGATCTACCAGCGCGAGACGGGGAAGTTCCCGGAGGCGCTGTACCTGTCCTCCGCTCCCGTGCTGGGAAGCACGTCAGGTCTGTACGTGCCCTCCGGGGAGGTATCGGGTCAACCGATGTCGTTGCGGACGGCCGACGGGGTGCACCTCACGCCGGCGGGAGCGGGGGTCCTGGCCCATGCGGTGATCGACACCATGGCCGCTCGTTGGCACCTTTCATTGTCTGGTCCCCCGCCCCCGGGGTCGGCGACGACGACCTAACCGCCGGCCGGCCGCTCAAGAACCGGGCCACCCTGGCCCTGGGACGAGGCGGGACCCCCGACCCGGCGAGCTCCGAGAGTCCTGGTGGGGGTGCCATCACCTTCGGACTCGGGACGTTCGACAAGACTGCCCGAAGATGGCGTTCGGTCAACAGCCAGGTCCGCCCGCATCGGCCGGCCAACTCCGGGAATTGCTGGCCTTGCTCAACGGCGCGGGCCATGCGAGCTTCCGCGCCGCCCGTGGCCCCATGGGGTTCTCGCAGCGTCAGGGCTCCGGCAAGTTCACGAGCGGCGAGGCGACCGCCCTGATCAGCCAGATGCAAGACGAGGAATTCGGCGCGCCACCCGCGGCCACTCCCCCGATCCCTCAAATTGGCGGCGGCAGCACAATTGCTGCGTCGCATGCCCACCCAGCAGCTTGCTGCCGAGCTTCAGCGTCGGGGTTGGACCGTCACCAAGCCCTGATCCGGGTGGCCCAGCCGCGTCCTGCCGCGCAACGAGCATGCGGCGCGGTGGCTCTTCGGCCCCACGTCCTACAGTGCATCCCGGGTCGTGCTGACAAGCTCGGGAGGTGTGTCGTGCTCCGGTGGGAGAGCGGTGAGGGAACCCGGCGTGAAGCTCGGGGGAGCGTGATGTGGTTCAAGGCCACATCGGCCGTCACGAACGGGCGCTTCTCGTTGATGGAACGGACGTTGCCCCCCGGGGGACGCATGCCCCCACCCCACAGCCATCTCGGGAACGAGGAGGCGTATTTCGTCCTTGACGGGATCGTGGAATTCCGTGTCGGCGATCAGGTCTTTCAGGGTTCCCACGGAACGTTCGTGTTGGTACCGGCCGGCGAGGCGCACACCTTCGGCAACACGAGCAGCGACCCCGCTCGTCTCCTCGTGCTGCACGCCCCCGCACTCGACGGATACTTCGAGGACCTGGAGCGACTGTGGGCGTCGCCGGAGAAGCCCGATCGCGAGGCGGAGCTCGCCCTCATGCGACGACACGGCATGGACCCTGCCTGACGCCGAACCGGGTCTGCCTAGCTGAGCCGAACCGTGGCGGCGCGGTCGTCGTATGGCGTCGGGGCCTATGCCTCTATGACGTCACCGAATGCGTCGCAGTCCGGGTTCTCGCATACGAACACCGGGTCGATGACATGCGAAGGATCTCCCGGGAGGGCGGTCACGCCGCATGACGGGCATAGAGGCGCTCGCCCAACATCGGCCTCGTCCTGTTCGCTCACAAACGATCAGCGTAGGGGCGAGATCGAACGCCCATTCCCCGCACACGAGGCGCCGTGCTCGGCGCGTGCAGCGAGCAGAAGAAGCCATTGTTGTAGATGGAGAGGTGCGTCGTGCATTCGCCGTACTGGCACACCCGCCCGGGCGCAGACCTCCGAGGGGGCAGATCGTGGTCGTTGGGAATCTCCCCGATGAGCGTGTCCTTGTGCCGTTGCACCTCATTCACCTTGTACCCGCGTGCCCGGCGGCGGCTCGAGCGCTCAGCTCCCAACCGGCTCTGAGGTTCGAATGGGCACCATTGGCCGCACCGACGACGCCGGACGAGCCGACGATGTGCTCTGCCGGCGGCGCTGTCCAAGAAGGCGCTTGCGCTGGCGCTCTGACGCACCACCCCACACCCCTTCTGCGATCTTGTTGACCAGGGCGTATTCCAAACAAGGGGCTCTCACGTCACACTCGGCACAGACCCGTTGCGCGGCCTGCACGCCGACCCCGTCGCTGGGAAAGAACACCGCCGGGTCCATGTCCTTGCATTTTCCGAGACGCATCCAGTCGGTATTCATCACACGCTCCTGAGCGAGACCGGCCAATCGGAATCCGTCTCCCAGTTGACGCTGTCGTCCTTGGAAGATCCCGTGAGATATCTGTGTGGCACCTGTGAGATGGCCGCGGACCAGGGCGAGAAAGGACGTGCTCGGGTCGTGCCCACCGGCTCAGCCTCGGTCATCGAGCAATCAGCAGATCGACGGACGGGCATGCCCGATACACCGACGTCGGTCGAGACGGCGTCATCGCTTCGTCTCAGGACGCTTGCGCGCGACGGCGACGGACCAACGGCGCCTCCTGGCCCAGCGCGGACAACGCGAGTCGGCGGCTCGCTCCACGCCCGTGCGGAGCACTCCGCGAGGCTCGCGATCCGCTCCGCCGAGCGCCGTCGTTTTCGAACGCATCGTCAGCTTCTTGGCTACAAGATGGATCGTCTGCCCAGGTGGTCGGGACGCCGCCCAGAGCGTTGACATCGGGAGCATTTTCGGCCCTAGCATGTTCCCTCGACGGGTCACGGGCACCGAACCTGGCCTACGACGGTCCGAGGGAGTTGTGGTGGACGAGGTTCAGCCGGCTGTTCCCCCTTCACTGGCTCAGGAGCAGCAACAACTCACTCGCAGCCGCATTAGGGATGCCGCCATGGCTGTCGTGGCCCGACGAGGCTTCGATGCCACCGTGGCCGAGATTGCCGACATATCCGGTGTGAGCGCCCGCACGATCTTTCGCCACTACGAGAGCCACGACCACTTGATCGCCTCCGCGATCAAGGACATGTTCGAAGAGTGTGGGCGCGGACCGGTTGAAGGGATTCCTCGATCCACGGAGGACCTCGACGGCTGGCTAGAGGGTATCGCCAAGACCATCCACACAAGAAACGCCGAGATCATCGGGGACGCCTTCTGGGACATCCACGCCCCTCGACAGAACGCCTCCGACATCTTCGTGGAGTTGGACGCCTTTCGTCGAGAGTACCGGACCCGAGGAGTGAGGTTTCTCACCGCCCGCGCCTGGCGGGCCGCGGGAGCTACCGGTGATCCCCCCGATCAATTGGTGCTTGCGTTCGCATTGAACTTTTCGGTGTTCACAACACAAGCGCTCATGATCGACTTCGAGCAAACCCCAGCGGAGATCGGGAGACTGACTGCCGACATCTTGAAGACACTCCTCAAGCACGCCGTTGCCGCCGCCCATGCCGGTGGTGGCGAAACCGGAGTCATCGGCATCTGATCCAGGGTGGGGTGCGGGGCGGGGACGTCGCGTTCAACCTCTCCGGCGACTTCCGGCCAGATAGTTGTGGACGGGGAATATCTGGATCTCGGGCGGATCCACCACGCCCACCTCGTGGTAGATCGGGTCGAGCTTGTCCCGGGCGAACTGCTCGAACGCCTCACGCGACTCCCAAACGTCGACAACCCGAAACCCTCCGTCGGTCTCCATGACGAAGTGAAAGATCTCCTGGGGGGAAGCCGGCCCACCCGGCAGGAGTCCGATCATCTCGTTGATCCGGTCGTACTGCTCGAGCGTCGCTCGCCTGAAATCAAGGTGTACCGCAACTGCCATCGGTGTCTCCATGCCGTTGGCTCGGAGTGCTCCACGTGCGTCGGGCCGATTGTAACCCCGGCCGACCGATTCGTCACCGGGCGCGGCGAAGCAGAACCAAAGAACAACGGTTCCCTGGACGCCCCTCCCGTGACACTCACGCCTGCCACGATGGCAGCCGGGCGCCTCGCTGGCGGCCACGCACCTCGTCGGTCGGCTATCGGGGCGGAGCCACGTCAGCGTGGTCCTGACGAGTGTTGACGGGTCCCCGGACGATCACACCCGAGGTGGGGCCCCGACCCTCTGTCACGCCGTACGGTAGCGACCCGATGCGGTGCCGGGAGGGTTCTGGACTCCGGGCACCGCATCGGGGTTGGCCACGCACACCTCACCTTCGAGGCCATCGGGATCGCGGAAGAACACACTCAGAACCGGGCCGAAGTCGGTGACGAAGTCATCGGCCGCACCACGCGCCATGAGGCGGTTGCGAATCTCGTCGAACGCTTCCACCGACGCAGCCTGCAAACCAAGATGATCGATGCGACCCCGACCGAACATGGGAGTCTGCCTCTCGGCCTCCTTGTTACCGACCACCTCGAACACATTGAGCTCAGCCGCCTCACCTACTCTGATGAAAGTGAGGCGAACATCCTGGTTCTCCTCCTGCTGACCGTCTACCTCGGCGTCGAAGACGTCGCGGTAGAAGGCGACGAGCCGGTCGGTGTCGGCCGTGAGCAGCGCAACATGGTTGAACCCATTCAGCAGCATGGTCCTCCTTCCGATGCGCTCCATGCTAGAAGGAACGGCAGGGGCCACCGGGCCCCGTCGGAAGCGCCGGGGCCATCGTTTCAGAGATCCCAGGACCGGCCTCGACCACTGGATTCGAACGAATGGCGCAACACGCGCTCGTCCTCCGCCGTGAAGTCACGGTACGAAGCGCCGTCCCCAGCGCGGACATGGATCGGATCCCCACCGACCCGGTCGGATCGAAACCTCTCGTGGACGAGCGTGCGAGTAAGGACCTTGTTGGTGGGCGTGATCGGCAACGAACGGCACTGGCGGACAAAGCGCGGCCACCACTTGGGACCGAGGTCGGGTTGTTCGTTCAGCCAGGCCGCGAATGCCGTGCCGTCGAACCTGACTCCTTCCCGCATGACGAGTGCCACCATGACTTGATCGCCGGAATCGGCGTCGGGCACGCCGTACACAGAGGCCATCATGACGTCCGGGTGCCGGGCCACGATGGCTTCGATCGGAGCGGCTGGGAAGTTCTCTCCATCCACGCGAAGCCAGTCCGACGTCCTGCCGGCGAAGTACACCCAACCGTCCTCGTCCACATAGGCGAGATCGCCGCTCCAGTACCAGCCGTGGCGCGTCGTACGCTGCATGGCTTCGTCGTTGCGGTAATACCCCTCGAAAGGTCCGACACCGAGGGTGTTGACGATCTCGCCGACACATTCCTCGACGTTGAGGAGCCGACCCTCACTGTCAAAGCGGGCTTTCGGGGCTTCGTGTCCGGCGCCGTCGACGACGGCGATCCCCTCGCGCAACCGCCCCACCGAGCCTCGGGGCGGGCCACCCGACCGGTCCAGGGCGATGGCGCCCTCGGTCGATCCGAAGACGTCGATGATCGTGATACCGAATCGCTTCGCAGCAGTTTCCACGACATTCGGAGAACCTTCGTTGCCGAATGCGACCCGCAACGTGTTCGCTGCGTCATCGTCGCGCTCGGGGGTGGCCAAGAGGTAGACGAGCAGCTTGCCGGTGTAGTTGAACCAGGTAGCGCCAAAATGCCGCACGTCGGGGAGAAAGCGTGAGGCGCTGAAGCGACGGGCCAGGGAAAGCGACGCGCCCGCTACCAGTGCAGGTGCCAGACCTGACATCAACGAGTTGGCGTGGAACAAGGGCATTGACGCATACCCGACATCGTCCGGTCCGACACCGAGCATCGCTGCCATGCGTTGACCCGTGGTGAGCAGCCTGTACTGCGTGCAGCGCACGGCCTTCGGCGCCGCCGATGTGCCTGACGTGAACAACAGCGCCCACAAGGCATGCGCCTCACAGTCCACGTCTCCGGTGCGCTGAACACCCCCACGGTCGGGGCCACCCTCCCAGACACGGCGGAGCTCGCGATCCAACGACTCACCCGTCGGCTGGGGCGGATCATCGTCGTCGGCGAATCGGTCCGACACGAGGATGCCGCCGGGCAGTTCCAGTCCTTCGACAGCCGTGTCCAGGAGCGCCTGGTGGCGAGGCTCGGTGATCAGAAGCTGCACATCGGTGTGCGAGATGTCGCGAGCCAGGTGCTCGCCTCGGCGGGTGTGGTTGAGCCCCACCACCACCGCTCCCACGAGCCCGGCGCCACAGAGTGCGAAGACATAGTCCGGGGTGTTGTCCAGGAGCACGCCGACGTGGGGAGGTCGATCTGGCTCGAGCCGGGCACGAAAGAGCGTGGCGAATCGTTCGGCTTCGTGCAGAAGCTCTCCGTGGGTCCAGACCTGGTGGCCAAACCGGAGCGCTGGGCGGTTGGCGGAGTCGGCGGCGACGCCGTTGCGTCGCAGGAGGTCGGCGACGTTGCGGGCGGGCAGGGCCACCTCACCGAGGGGAGGGGCGAGCTGGACACGGTCAGCCACTGCAGGAGATTCCCGTCGGCACCAAGGCGAGTAGTCGCCCCACCCCGTCTCTTCCCGGCTCCGGCCCGCCCTGCATGGGCAACGCTCCCGCCCCGGTGATCAGATCCGCTCCAAGATGGTCCCGGTGGCCAGGCCACCGCCGCAGCACATCGACACGAGCGCCAAGTTGCCGTCTCGGCGTTCCAGCTCGTGCAGGGCGGTGGTGATGAGCCGGCTACCGGTTGCACCGACCGGATGGCCGAGCGCGATGGCACCGCCGTTGACGTTCACCTGGTCCCAGTCGACGTCATGGACCTTCTGCCACGAACAGACGACCGAGGCGAAGGCCTCGTTCACCTCGAAGATATCGATGTCTCCGACATTCATACCGGCCTTGGCGAGCACCTTGGTGGTAGCGGCGATGGGTCCGTCGAGCTGGAAATAGGGGTCGGACCCCACCAGGACCTGTGCGACGGCTCGCGCTCGAGGTCGCAGACCCGCCTCCTTCGCCCTCTCTGCGGACATCCACAAGACCGCAGCGGCACCGTCAGAGATCTGCGACGAGGTGCCGGCGGTATGGATGCCATCGGGGAGCACCGGCTTGAGAGCGGCAAGTCCCGCTTCCGTCGTGTCACGCAGGCCCTGATCCCGGTCGACTACCCGCAGGTCGCCGGCGCCTCCCTCGGGCCCGTTCGCCGGTGCCTCGACGGCGAAGACCTCACGTTCAAAGCGTCCCTCCGCCCAGGCCCGTGCCGCCCGGCGTTGTGACTCGAGCCCGAGGGTGTCCGCATCGGAACGGCTCACCGAATACTTCTGGGCAATGCGCTCGGCCGCACCGAATTGGTCGGGTGTGTCGACCGGGAACCCGCTCGGGAACGGCCGGCCCGGACCATTGACGACATTCTGCCCAAGGCCGACCCTGCTCATGGCCTCGACGCCACACGCGATGGCGACGTCCACGGCCCCGCTCGAGATGAGCCCTGCCACCAGGTGGTTGGCCTGTTGAGAGGATCCACACTGGCAATCGATGGTGGTAGCGGCGACCTCGTACGGAAGGCCCTGACTGAGCCAGGCGGTGCGAGTGATGTTGAACGACTGCTCGCCGGCCTGCGTGACGCATCCCCCGAAAATCTGCTCGACCTCGGAGGGATCGAAGCCGGTCCTCTTGATCAATTCGACCTGGGCGGATCCAAGCAACTCGGCGGCGTGGACTCCCGACAGCGCGCCGTTGCGCTTGCCGATCGGGGTGCGTACTGCTTCCACGATTACGGCTTGTGTCATCGTCATTCCCCCTGGCGCGGCCCTGGACCAGGCTCGATGAGTGTCGAGCCGTGTCGAGTATAGGTTCTCGATTCGGCTCCACCCAAGGAGCAGCGCGCCCCGGAACGGCGCTGGTGACCGATGGAGCTCGGGCGCTGCGCTCCGGTGTGAACCTTGGGCAGCCTCTCTTCCTGGTCCCGACGGGGGCGTAACATGGCAAGACGAAAATGCTGAACACAGCGAGACAGGGCCCACCCGGTGAAGGGGGGACGGGGAGCCGGCCCGCGCAGATACGGCTCCGTGACGACCAGTGACCGCCATCGATCTTCACAACGTTCTCATCGGCGATGACGACGTCGTGCCGCGCTCCGCTACACGAGCGCCCAATTCGTCGCCCTGGAATTCGAACGCCTTTGGTCGCGCGTCTGGCAAGTTGCGTGCCGGGAGGAAGAGGTCGCCGAGGTAGGGGACTTCTGCGAATACCTGATCGGGGACCAGTCGATCTTGATCGTTCGATCCGCTCCCGACGCCATCAGCGGTTACCACAACACGTGCCTGCACCGTGGGACGCGCCTCGCAGAAGGCACCGGTCATTTCGACAGCCAATGCATCCGGTGTCGGTACCATGCGTGGCGCTATGACCTCGACGGTCATCTCATCGAAGTCGTCGACCCGGACGAGTTCGCGCCGATGCCAGACGGCGTCCGTCTCGGTGAGGTCCGCCTCGACCGATGGGGTGGCTTCGTGTGGGTGTCTCTGGACCCTGACGCACCCCCGCTCCTCGAGTACCTCGACCCGCTCCCAGGACTGTTGGCGCCGTACCACCTGGACCGAATGCGGATTCGGTCCTACCGCGCCACAATCCTTCCGGCCAACTGGAAGGTCGTCATCGACGCCTTCAACGAGGGCTACCACGTGCAAGGGACGCACCCGCAGATCCTGCCGTGGACCGACGATGTCAGCCTCGCCTACGAGCCGCTGGGCATCCACTCGCACTACGGACGGCTGCCCAGCGCTCGGCGAGCACTGCGCCCGAGCCCACGCCTCGGTCTTCGCGAAGATCAATACGACGAAGGTGAGATCCTGGCATCGCTTGTCGCCGGTCTGGGGGCCCTTTTCTACGACGACGAGCAGGCCCTCGTCGACAAGATCCGTTCCACGCCCGAGAGCGGTGAGGGGATGTTGAGCCGCTACCAGAAGGGGCGGCGCGACCTGCTGGCGAAGCGGGGCGTTCCCGTCGAGCAGTTCTCCGATGACCAGCTCACCAGTGCCGACGACGTCTTCTTCTTTCCCAACATGGTCGGGCCGATCTACCCCGGGACCGCCATCATCTTCCGGGTGCGCCCCAACGGGCACGATCCCGACAGCTCGATCAAGGACACGTGGTTCCTCGAGTGGCCCCGAGCCGACGAGGTCCGCCGGCGGCCGCAGCGGCGCTTCTACCCCGATTGGACCGAGCGCGACTGGGGCATCATCACGAACCAGGATTACGCCAACATGGAGCACGTGCAGATCGGCATGAAGTCTCGGGGCGGACCCGGGCTCCGCCTCAACCGCCGCCAAGAGAGCAACATCCTGCACATGCACCGGATGATCGACCGTTACCTGATCGATTCCTGACGGCACCCTGGAAAGCATGGGGTCTTGCCGGCCCCGATCTGGAGAAACCCCGGCGCCACCCCCAATCGTCAAAGCGAGCGGCGCCGGCCCACGACCCTCGTCCGCTCCTGACCGGTCGTTGCGAATCGGCTGACCGGCATCGGGGACGGGAGTCGTCGTTGTCGAAGGCGGACTGCAAGTATTCGTCGGAACTTCCAGGGTGGCGGCTCTCCTTGCTGTCCGCCCCGTCGGAGCCTCGGAGAGATCATGGCCAATGAACAGTCGTCAGCGGAAGGAAGTGACCGGTCGTGGGGGGCCCGAGCAGCCGAGGGTCCGCTCGCCGGGCTCCGGGTCATCGAGCTTGCCGGGCTCGGGCCTGGGCCCTTCTGTGCCATGGTCCTCGCCGACCTGGGGGCCGAGGTCATCCGGTTGGAGCGCATCGGCATGCCAGCAGTCTCGGCGGGCTCGGTCGACCGACGCCAGGTCCTGACGAGAGGACGCCCCGCATTGGGCGTGGACCTCAAGCGCGCCGAGGGGATCGAGCTGGTCCTGCGAATGGTCGAACATGCCGACGTGCTCCTGGAGGGATTCCGACCCGGTGTCGTCGAACGGCTCGGGCTCGCTCCGGCCATCTGCCTACACCGCAATCCGCAACTGATCTTCGGACGGATAACAGGGTACGGACAAGACGGTCCCCTGGCCGCTGAGGCCGGCCACGACATCAATTACATCTCGATCGCCGGTGCTCTTGATCCCATCGGACGGCGAGGCGAAGCTCCAGTGCCCCCGTTGAATTTGGTCGCCGACTTCGGCGGTGGAGGGATGCTCCTCGCGACGGGGATCCTCGCCGCCCTGTACGAAAGGACCCACTCCGGCCTTGGCCAGGTCGTCGACGCTGCGATGGTGGATGGAGCCGCGCTGCTCACCACGATGTTCCACCAGATGCAGGCGATGTCGGTCTGGCACGACGAGCGCGGGACCAACTCGATGGACACGGGCTCCCATTACTACAACGTCTACGAGACGTCCGATGGCGAGTTTCTATCCGTCGGGGCCATGGAACCGCACTTCTACCGGTCGTTCATGAAAGGACTCGGCTTCGCCGAAGAGGACATTCCACCCCAAGACGACCAGTCACAATGGGAATCCCTGAAGCAGGTCGTTGCCACCACCATCCGGAGCAGGTCCCGGGCCGAATGGTTGGACACGTTCCGGGAGACCGACGCCTGCGTGACGCCGGTGCTGTCTCTCGGTGACGCGCCGGCCCATCCCCACAACCGCGAACGCGCCACGTTCGTTGACGTCGGAGGAACGATAGAACCGGCGCCAGCGCCACGATTCGGCCGCACGCCCCCGCGGGCACCGACTCCATCGCCCGACCCCGGCGTCCACTTCATCGAAGAGCTCAGGCGATGGGGACTCGGCCAGCAGGACATAGACCGGCTGGCCGAAGAAAGGGTCATCGACTGAGGAGGGTCCCGACGCAGGCCTTCACCGCTGGCGATCCGCTCTGTCCCCGTCGATGTAGTTACGTGCATGGGCGCGTGACGTCCCTCTGCCGCGCCACGCCACACCGTGAATTCATCAGTATTGATGAGGACGGTGCCGGGCCGTCTGAAGCATTGTACGAATGGCACCCTGAGCCACCCTTGGATCAGTCTGGGAGCGTTAGGCGTGGCGCCGAATGCCGAGATGAAATGAGTCGGAATGAGACGCCTCCAAGCCTTAGCCATGCGACTGGCCCTGGCTGGACTGGCCGCTCTCTCGCTCGGAGCGGTCCTGGTTGTTGCGTCGTTGGTCCAGAGCTCCGGGACTCCTGCCTTCGCTGATTCCGCGCCATATGAGTTGTTCTGTCCCGCTACCCCTGTCGGCAACATCGTTCTAAACAATGTCGTCACCACAGGGACCATTGCTCCCGCGTCGCCGGCCGCCGGCGAACCATTCGAACTGACCAATTACCAGTCGATGGTCCCGCTCCCAAGTTCAATCGTCTCGGCGGCAGCCGCGGCCGGAAACAGCGCCATCCTCGGCACCGCCACACTCAAGGTCGATGCCACGGGAGCCACGCCGACGACGACGGCAGCCCCCCCGATCCCTATCGATGCGGTGATCCCCAGCCCGGTGCCTTCGGCAGGCCTGACGTTGACGCTGCCTTCGCCGCCAGGGACCGTGGGACCTTTCACGGCGTCAGGCACCAGTATCAGCCTCACGGTTGACCCCACGATCTCCATCGAACTTGTCGTGTCGGGAAGCAATCTCGAGCTGACCTGCAATCCCTACCCGAACAACAGCGCCGTCGCCGGCATCGTCTCCGGGACACCGACAGCGGCCGAGACGTCCCCCGTGATCGCGGTGGCCAGCCCCGGATCGGGTACCACGACAACCACGCTGGCCCCATCCACGACGACCGCGGCACCGACGAGACCGCACCACCCTCGACGACGACCACCTCACCGCCCAGCACCACCACGAGCACGGCCTCTGTCCCTCCCGCGAGCACCACCACGAGCACGCCCTCTGGTCCTTCGAGCAGCACCACGACCACCACTCCGGCCGCGACGACAACGACGGCAACGGCATCGGCGAGCACCACGACCACCACTCCGGCCGCGACGACAACGACGACAACGGCATCGGCGAGCACCACGACCAGTTCGACGACGACGTCCCCCAGCCAAGTCGGAGCGACGACGACGACGACCAACCTCGGCCCGACGCAGAGTTCGGCGACGTCGACGACGGTGACGTCGTGGTGTGGCGCCCCTCCCAACCCGTACGGCTTCAGCTACTGCCCCCACGTCGGAGGTCTGATCTACCACCCGCCCTCCGACATCTGCAGCTTCTTCACTTGCATCCCCAATTTCCAGAATGGGAAGGGGTACATGGTCGAGTGCGGTGACGGAACCGTGAGCTTGGCCGGTGGGCTCCCCGGAGCGTGCTCGGATCACGGGGGGGTCAAGCTGGCCGTCTATGACTCCGGCACTGCGTCTACGATCACGACGCCTACCTCCTCGAACCAGGTCGTGACGGCGTCGTCAAGCGCACTGGCGTTCACCGGTCCCGGGCCCGGCCTCAGGACTGCGACCATTGTCGGTGCCCTCCTCATGCTCGTCGGGCTGGTCATGCTTCTCCTGTCGGATCCGCGCCGACTGGTCAGCCAATTCGCTTCCCTGAGGTTGGGGAGCGGGGGTCGTCGCAGCGATGGCGCCGCGTATGCCAACACGGCGATGTCGGGCCAGAAGGACGTGCGAGGCAGCTGGCAGCGCGAGCCGCTCTTCGTCCACGAGGCCGGACAAGCTGCCACCCCGTCGGAGGCGGTACCGGCTGATCCGGTTATTGACCGCGGAGAACAGCCCGGAGCGAACCGGGACAATGCGGTACCGGCTAACAACGGGGAAGGTGCCGGGGGCCCAGCCGAGACCCAGACGGAGACGCCGGGGTTGAGAGTGCTTCGGATCATTCCTGGGCATCTCACTCCCGCCGCCGGCACGCCAGCAGCGTTCAGCGTTGACTTCTCTCGGGCTGCTGTTTCGCCCTCGGCACCCGCGATGGACACGAATCGCAAACCGGATTGGTGGCTCGCGTCTGACGGCGTGTGGTATCCACCCGAGCAGAGCCCGGGCTATGCACACGACGGGGTCGCCGGCGCCGAAGAGCAGCAAACGGCACCACCAGGCGAACGGGGAGCCAGCGCCGCCGACCCACCGGCGGGGTGGTACAGCGACCCGCTGATTTCCGGCCTGCGCTACTGGGACGGCTTCATCTGGACCGAGCACGTCGCCTACCGTCGTTCCACCCCGGGTGTCGGCTCACCGTCTGGCGACGACCGTGAGACCACGGGTCTGACCGATGCGGTCAACCGCCGTCACGCTCCACCTCGACGCGACGCGGCGGGTCTCGAGCTCCCCGGTTGGTGGTTGACGCCCGATTCCGAGTAACAGGCTTTGGGCTCACCTTGCATGTGTCGGCACGATCAGAACCAGACCGTGGCCACATCCCGTGACACGAATGGGCTCGCGTCGGTCTCTTGCTCCTGGCATGCGGCTGTCCAAAACGGTTGCGCCGCCACGGGGGCATGACAATCGGCCGCCGACTGCTGAGAGGCGGGGGGCTGGCACCCATAGGGGCCGAGCCCGCTCCAGGCGGCACTGACGAGCACGCAGATCTGTCCGCTCGGCAGCTGCATCGCCCAGGGGGGGATGGTTCGTGACGGAGGTTCGTCGGACGTCACCGACGTGACGGTGAATTCGACGACACCGGTCGACGTCGGACTGGAAGGACAGACAAGGGGTGCCCTGGTGGATTGCGGCCCGGCGAAGCAAGGGTCGTAGATGCTGCCGCTACCGCTTCCGAAGCATCGGAAGTAGAAGCGCCCGACGTCACCGCGGCTGTAACGAATGCACGTACCGGTGTCGTAGCTCGTTACCACGAGTCGAGGGTCGATCCCCGTGGTGGTGAACGGTTGGTAGGTGACCGTCCGGGTCCCGACAACGACGGTGGTCGACGTCGACGCCGGCGTCGGCTGTGTGACGGGGGCCGGACCAGGGCCGGTTCTCGAGCTACGGGGTCCGTAGGCGACGACGAGGGCGAGGACGATCAGGACCGCAGCAGCACCGAAGACGACCGCCAACAGGCGTGCACCCCTAGGCACCTCACGACGGTGCCGGGGACCCGCTCTCGAGCCTGGTGTGAACTCGGGAACCACGACCCGCTCGCTGACCTTGCCCACAAAGTCTTCGAGAAGCTGGGCCGTGGGATCGGAGCGTCGACCGTCATCCACGAGGAGCCTCCTCGGCGCCGAGCGATCGTTGCAGGACCTCTCTCCCCCGGAAGAGCCAGGACTTCACCGTGCCCTCGGGAACGCCCATCTCTTGGGCCACCTCGCTCACCGGCATTCCCAGAACGTGATGCAGCAGCAAGGCTTGGCGATGCGTCACGGGGAGCGCCCGCAACGCGTTCTGCACGTCGTGGCGGGTAGCGGCGTCGTCCTCGCGGGCCGCCCAGGCTCGATCACCGAGGGGACGCAGGCGGCGGGTGCGACGCCACCGGCTGACCGCCACATTGATCGCCACCCGCCGCACCCACGCCTCGGGTCGGTCGTAGGAGCTGAGGGACTCCCAACCCGTCCAGAGGCGCCCGAAAGCCTCCTGGACAGCCTCCTCGGCCGCCTCGGGGTCAGCGGTCACCACCGTGACCTGACCCACCAGGCGGGCGAAGGATGAGGAGTAGAGGTCGGTGAATCTCGTGGTATCCACCCTGGCGTCCTCGATCTGCGATCCAGCGGCCATTCCGCATGCGTCACACACGCCCGACGGGCCGGCCCGGTTGCGGCGCATTTCCGATTTTGGTGCACCGCGACCCGTTGCAACGCCCCAAGAGCACCATCGCCGAGCTTGTCCCTGAGTGGGGGGACAGTCTTGGTGCACAGCCTGCTCGGGCTCGTGCGCCTTGGCGGCGCCCGGGCTCTGACGGCCCCAGCCTCCGTGGCTGCGACCTCACGTGTTCAGACAGCTCGCCGTCGGCCAGGGCGGGTTCGCCCTGCGAGGAAAAGGGATCGGGAGCTCAGTCGAGTCGGCGAGCTCGCCACGCGTCGGCTCGGAACGAGACATCGACAGTGACGTCGCCCTCGACTCCGAGGAGTTCTGCCAGGAGACGACGCGCCCCGGCGATCACGCGTTGGCGTGTCTCCTCGGGCATGGTGATGATCCAGCTCAGAGTGCCGAGCAGTCCGATCATCTCGTCGGCGTTGAGAGCGACATCCCATCTGAACACTTCGTGTTGCGGTGGTTCGAAGCCGATGTCGGGAGGGATCTCCAGGGTCGACGCCGGACGTAGGGCATCACTGAGAATGAGACTCCTGACGTCGCCGGAACCATCATCGGTGTCGACGGGTCCAGAGGCCGCATCCCGTGGTCTCGCGGCAAGGAGCTCCCGGGCTTGGACGAGAAACGGGCCTTCCGGATCGGGCCCTGACCACAAGACGCCCAGAATCCCACCCGGTGCCAGGATGCGGCCCACCTCTCGGAGCGTCGGGACCGGGTCCATCCAGTGCCATGACGACGATGCCAACACAGCATCAGCACCACCGTCGGGAAGGGGCATCGACTCCCCTCGACCCATGACGGCGGTGGCGCCGGGGAGCTCCTCGGTGAGCACGGCTCGCATGCGGTCATCGGGCTCGACGGCGACCACTTCGTCGGCCTTGTCGATCAAGAGCCTGGTCAAGGCACCGGTTCCGGCACCGAGGTCGACGACGCGTCCCACCCGCACGGGCAAGAGCCAGTCCACGGCCCGAAGAGGCGGTCCGGGACGGTAACGCTCGTAGTGCGAGGCGACGGAGCCGAAGCTCCCGGCGCGCTTGACCTTCTCCTCTTCCGGGAGCTCGGAAAGCGGGACGTCGAGGTTCGTTGGGTTCACCTCGGCCACGAGCCGGACTCTATTCCTTCGGTCCGTGCTCGTTCACGCGCTCCAACAGTGCCCTGGCCATGGCCGAGCAGGACATCAGGAGGACGGCCGGTCGCGACCCTAGAAGTGCTCCTCCTTGGCGCTGCTGATCGTGTCCGCGACATCCAGCGTGGGAGCGGGGATGTAAACGGCCACGCTCGGCGCGGCGCGAGTCGGTTGGCCGATACTTGCCTTGCCGAGCGTGATGGTCAGGGTGTTTCTCCCGTCCCAGCGGATCACGGAGCAGCCAACGGTCTTGGTGGCGTTGCAACCGGTCACGCTCCCTCCGAACGTTGCGTTGCCGCTGAAGTAGCCTCGTTGACCCAAGTCGATGGTGCCGAATTGGAATCCCCCGTTGCAGTCGGCGCTGTCGGTGACGCTGACCGTGTCATCCCCCGATGACGGTTGGATCCCCTCGACCACCACGTTGGAGCCCACCAGGTCGGGAGACGACGAGGTACTCCAGGTGGAACAGAAGACCTCTGGCGATGGCGCCGGAGAGAACGTCACAATGATCTGATCTCCTGGTTGGGCCCGTCCGGCCGCGGTACCGCCGTTGACGATGCTCAAGGACGGCGCCAGAGGCGTGACCTCCGGCGAGAGGCCGGACGGCGGGCCAATGCCCACCGCGTTGGTCGCAGCTACCGTGAAGTCGTAGGGAGAGCCGTTGGTCAGCCCAACGACGTCCGCAGACGTTGCCGATGACGCAAAGCTCTCCGAATCGTCGATTGCCCCTCCCACGTACGATGTCACCACGTACGAGGTGATCGGACTGCCCCCATCGCTCGGCGTCGACCACGACACGACGACGTCCCCGTCACCCGGGATCACACCGATCCCGATCGGGGTCGCCGGCACCGTCGTGGCTGATCCCGTGGAGGTCCCGGCATCGCCTGCAGGGCCACCCGGCTTCAGCGCCGATGTGGTCGTGGACGACCCGTTTGAGCCCGGCCCCACCCCGAGGGCATCGACAGGCTTCTCCGCGCCTCCGCCCAGCGGCTGCCGAGCATCGTTCCCCGAAGGATCGGGCGCTGCAGTCGGGGAGCCGCCCCCGACCGGAGGCACAACCGGACTCGCGGCCGGGCCGGGCGTCGGGGCGGGCACGGCCTTCAACGCCCCTGCCGTGACGGCCCCTGTGACCACGAGAGAGGCCGCCCCCACCCTGCCGAGGACCGCCACCGTCTGACCGAGCTGAGGGATGCTGCCCACGAACGGCAACGAGCCCAACCAGGCGAGAGGCCCGGTCACCGGTCGAAGGCGCGGGATCGAGACGTCGAGAAAGGCACGCACGACCCTCGGGTCGAACTGCGATCCGGCACAGGCGGCGAGTTCGGCCCGGGCCGACTTCGGGCTCATGGCCGTCTTGTAACTCCGAACCGTCGTCATGGTGTCGTAGCAGTCGGCGACGGCCACGATCCGGCCGCCGAGCGAAATCTCATCTCCCTTGAGTCCATAGGGATATCCGGTGCCGTCGTACCTCTCGTGGTGTTCGGCGATGGTGCTCGCCCACTCGCCGAGCCAGCCGGCAAGGGGAGCGGTGAGCCGGGCTCCTTCGAGAGGATGGTTCTTGACGATCTCCCACTCGTAGTGTTCGAGCTTGCCCGGCTTGTTCAGGGTGAGGGGATGTACGGCGAGTTTGCCGATGTCATGGAGCAGTGCCGACCAACGTAAGCGGTCCCGGTCATCGGTCGAGAGGTCGAGTTCGTCAGCAATGAGGTCGGTCAACACACGTACACGCTCCCCGTGGCCGCGCGTGTGGCGGTCGTGAGCATTGAGCGCGCTCGCGAGAGCGAGAATCTTCTCGGCGGCCACGACAGGTTCATCTTCGATGCCGTGTGTCCGTGCTTCCTCGACACGACGAGCCAGATCTCGAGTGCTACCCGACTTCCGGACCACGGCCAAGCGCTTGGGAGCCCGGTCGGGGAAGACCATGGTCATCTTCAAGAGCACCGCCAGCGGAAGCGCTCGGCGAGCCAACCGATCACTCGCAAAGAGGACGCCGGTGGGAACCACAAGGACCGCTACCCACCAACCCGCTAGAGACAGCATGGTACGCGGCCTCGGTAGCAAATGCGCTGTCACCGTGGCCGCAGTGATGGACAGGGCGATGGGAACGACGACGACCGCCCCGCTCACCACCTTGGACAGGATTGGTCGACCCTGCCAGCGGTCGTCTGGGGCGTCGGTCTTGCCCTTCCTACGGATGATCGCCATCGCGCTACACTCGCCTGCTTGCCGAGTCGGAGTTAGGTCGGCTCGGAGGGTGAGAGCGCGTTGAGTTCGGCTTGTGCTTCTTGGCGCTGTGCCCGCAGGTGAGTGATGTCATCGTCGATCTGCTTCAGGGCCAGTTGGAGCTCCGCTACCCTCCTCGTTTCGGCGCGGGACAACGGTCGGTTCATGGCTCCTGCCCCCCCGGCGGATCGGTCGCTGGACGCATGGAAAACAGGTATCGGCAGATGCCCCGACCAGCCTGAGCAGCCGAGACGGCGGGCCCCGCCCCCAGCCGAGAAACCCTCGTCAGCGAGGCAGAGCAGCGCCCGTGCGCCTCCTCCCGGCCTGAGACAGGGGCCGAGATCGAGCCTCCCGACGGGGCCCGACCGAGGTCGGCCACTGAGACGGACGAGCCGTCCCCTGGGCCAGAATGAGACCGTCATGCTGGCTGCCATCACACCGTTGTCCGACTTCGATCGCTGGGCGCGGACGAGTGCCCTCGAGATCGTCATGTTCGTCACGGGGGCGATCCTGGTCACACGGTTGGCCACGTGGACGAGCCGGAACGTCACGGCGCGGATCGACCAGCGGGCAGAAAGCGGCGATGCCCTGGTGCGCTCGGAAGCGGCCAAGCACCGCCACGCTGTCATCGAAGTGATCACGTGGACGTTCTTGGTCTTGGCCTACTTCGTGACCGGCGTCCTCGTAATCCAGAGACTGGGCGTGCCACTCACCAGCTTGGTGGCGCCGGCCACCGTGGCGGGTGTGGCGATAGGTTTCGGAGCTCAACGAGTCGTCCAAGACATTCTGGCCGGCTTCTTCATCGTCGCTGAGCGTCAGTACGGTTTCGGGGACGTCGTCCGTATCTCGCCCTTGGGCACGACTACCGGAGTCACCGGGACGGTTGAGGAAGTCACCTTGCGCGTGACTCGCCTGCGAACAGTCAGTGGGGAGGTCGTCTTCGTTCCCAACGGTCAGATCGTCCAGGTGACCAACCTCTCGCGCGATTGGGCTCGAGCTGTCATCGACATACCCGTACCAGCTGCCGCCGACATCAACGCCGTCACGACCACCTTGCGTCAGGTCTGCAAAGAGGCCTTTGCCGACGACCAGCTTCGGCCACTCCTACTCGACGCGCCCTCGGTTATGGGCGTCGAATCCATCGCCGTGGACCACGTCGTGATCCGGATGGTGGCTCGAACCTTGCCCGGTAAGCAGTTCGAGGTCAGCCGGACCTTGCGTCAACGCATTGCGGTGGCGCTGCGCCAGAAAGGAATCATCGTCTCGACTACTACCGAGACGGCCGACGCCGAGAGCCAAGAGGAACCCGATTCATGAAGCGCCTCCACATCCGGGTGACCACTCTGGTGACGCTCGGTATCTTCCTGGCGGCGCTGACCACGTACATCCTGGTGCGTCCCCCTCCTCTGGCGACGGTCTCGGTGACGCAGGGCGTTGTTCCCCCTCCCGTGACGACGACCACCCCCGTTTTTCCTTCCACGACGCTGCGGCCGCGTGCGACGACCACAACCTCTTCAAGCACCACCACGAGCTCCACCTCGACCTCCACCACCATCTCGACGCCAAACACATCGTCATCCACGACACGTGGTTCCCCGGTGGGGACCAGCTCCTCCACGACGACACCCAAGACCACCGGAGCATCGACGACCTCCACCACCACGCGTTGAACCGCTCACCCGGAGGCGCGGCTGCATCGATCACAACCGGGGCATACTGAGGCCGTGGCAACGGTACCCCTGGCCCGCCATCTGCTTCGAGCCAAGGACTTCGCCGATGCCCGCTACTCCGACCCCCTTTCGGTCGCCGACCTGGCGGCCGTGGCCAACCTGTCGCCCGCGCACTTCAGCAGGCAATTCAAGAGAGTCTTCGGCGAATCACCCCATCAGTACCTCTTGACTCGGCGATTGGAGCGGGCCGCGGCCCTGCTGCGCACGAGTGACTGGTCGATCCCCGACGTCTGCTTCGCCGTCGGGTGCAGCAGCGTCGGCTCGTTCACCACCAGTTTCCGTCGGATGTTCGGCCAGACGCCACGCGCCTACCGAGCCGTGCACCCCCCCGCCGAGTCGTGGGTCCGTATCCCACGCTGCGTAGCCCAGGCCTACGGCCGCCCCCAGAACCGCACGTTTCGAGAAGACAGCACCACACCAGGCTCTTAGGCTCGTTTCACGCGAATCAACTGGGAGGATCGATGATCAAGATCGCCAACGCGCAATTCTGGGTGCACGATCAGGATGAAGCACTCGCTTTCTATACGAAGATCCTTGGCTGGGAGGTGCGCGCCGACGTCACCATGGAATCCTGGAACTTCCGCTGGCTCTGCGTAGGACCTGCCGGCCGGGAAGACGTGGGTCTCGTCTTGATGCCCGTACCCGGTCCGCCCATGCTCGATGCAGAGGACAGTGCCGACCTCGCCGAGCTGGTGGCCAAGGGTGCGGGCGGCACGCTCTTCCTCGAAACCGACGACTGCCAGGCCAGCTACGACGAATTGACGGCACGCGGCGTCGAGTTCAACGACCCGCCCACGGAGCAGCCCTACGGCATCGACACCTCGTTCCGGGACCCATCGGGTAACAACATCAGGCTCACCCAGGTGCTGGAGTTCGATCCGTCCCGGCAATGACGGACCGAGTGTTCCCGGGGCTGAACCGAGCTCGCCAGGCCTGATGCCGGAACCGCGTCAGCGGTCGCCGCTCGACCGCACATCCCGGAGTCCGAAGACGTCTGCGAGGACCTCTCCGGTTCCGCGCCGTCGTACTCGCACGCCCCCGGGAAGGACTTCGGCGACAGCGAATCCACGTGCCCACTGCTCCGCCTGATACCGCGTGCGAACCTCGACAAGGTCTCCCGGCCGCACCTCTGGGAGCCACAATTCCGATTCGAATGACGCGTGCTCCATTACTGGTCTCCTCTCAGCCTCTCGGGAATCTCACGATCTTCGAAGCCCTATCGCTGGACGGCGGCTCGCGAACATCAGCGTGCAGTAGGAGAAGTACGCGTCATCGTACTACCGCCTGAGCGGCTGCCGAACACCGAACTCTGCAGAACGTCCAACGCGTCGGTGCCAAGAAACCACCTATACCCCTCGCGAGAAACCACCTAGACGAACCCGCATTTACCAGATGTTCACAGAATGATCGCGAACCGTTTTGATCCCCACTGCATACTTCTCGTGTTTCGAGCGCGGCGGCTTGCGCTGGTGCTCGCACTCCCTGCACGCGAAGGAGAGTTCGTGACGTCACGATCAGGATCGAACGAGGACGCCAGTCAACCCATAGCGAGACTGGACCGGCGTCGATTCCTCCAGACCGGGATCGCGGCCGGGGTGGCGGGAGTCGGCTTGTCGGCGCGCTCGGGGCTGCTCCTTGACCGGGCCATGACACATGGGGCACACCGCGGCACGCTGAGCGACATTGAGCACGTCGTGATCTTGATGCAGGAGAACCGATCCTTCGACCACTACTTCGGAACTCTGTCCGGTGTCCGAGGATTCTCAAAAGGCGCTGTGCTCAAGCAGACCGTCGGAGGGCGGAGATTCCCGATCTTCGACCAGTTCGGCTACAAACCGGGCGTCGGTGTGGATGCAGCTGGATACCTCCAGCCCTTCCATTTGCAGAGCAAGCCGCCGTCGGAGAATGGTCAAGCCACCAACGACATCAGCCACAACTGGGGGCCCCAGCACGAGAGTTGGCACTTCGGGGCCATGGACGGCTTCGTCACGTCGCACATCGCGGCTGACGGCGCCGAGAACGGGCCGGTGACGATGGGATACTTCACTCGATCGGACTTGGCCTTCTACTACGCACTGGCTGATGCTTTCACGATTTGCGATGGGTACCACTGTTCGGTTCTCGGTCCAACCGATCCGAATCGGGTCATGTCGATCGCCGCCACCATCGATCCGGGAGGAGTCGCAGGTGGTCCGGTGCTCGAGACGTACACCGGCGACCGGCAGACGCACTATGGAACCTTCACCTGGGAGACAATGCCCGAACGATTGAGCGCGGCGGGGATCGGCTGGAAGGTCTACAACGACCCGACCGCCCTCTTGGAGCTCAGTCCGTTCCCCTACTTCAAGGTCTATTCGGAGCCATCGTCGCCAGCGGAGCTCGAGTTGGCGTCGCGGGCCTTGTCGCCGACGTATCCCACGTCATTCGAGGCAGACGTCGCCACGGGCACGCTTCCGGCGGTCTCCTGGATCATCCCACCTCTGGCTCAGTGTGAGCACCCAGCCGCGCCCCCCGAATATGGCGAGAACCTCGTGCAATCGATCCTCGAGACCCTGGTCTCGAATCCGGACGTCTGGAGCCGAACCGTGCTGTTCATCGTGTACGACGAGAACGGCGGTTTCTTCGACCACGTACCCCCACCGACCCCCCCGCCAGGGACTGAGGGCGAGCACCTGACCGTCTCGCCACTCCCATCGGCAGCGTCTGGCGTGGCAGGTCCGATCGGCCTCGGGTTTCGTGTCCCCTGCCTCGTCGTGTCTCCCTTCAGCCGGGGTGGCTACTACTGCGACCAGACGTTTGACCACACGTCCCTTCTCCGATTCCTGGAAACCCGGTTTGCGGTCGAAGTACCGAATCTCTCTCCTTGGCGTCGATCGGTCACCGGCGACCTCACCAAGGCCCTCGGATTTCGCCACCGACCCATTACGTCGGTGCCGAACCTCCCTGCAACGTCGCTGGGAGACACCGCTGTTGCCGAACAGGCGGTGATCAACGCCCTGGCGGGTACCGAGGACCTGGGCGTGGCGTACCCGCTCCCGACCGGCAATGCCATGCCACACCAGGAGGGGCGCCCCCGGCGGCGAAGGGTGTCGACCTAGGCAGATCGTTCATTCGCGTCGAGGGATCGGCTCCTCGAAGCACCGCTTCGTCACCCCGCGTGGGATGCACCGGCGACATATCCTCTTTTCATGAGGGATGACAGAAGTTCAACGTCACCGCGCTTCGACGGCAAGATCGCCGTCGTAACCGGGGTGTCATCGGGGATCGGGCGGCGCGTGGCTCTGGATCTGGCGGAGCGTGGCGCCACCGTGGTGGGATTGGCGCGACGCCAGGACCTCCTCGCCGAGGTCGAAGGGTTGCTGCGTTCTTCGAGTCCAAACAGCGTCACCAGAGTCTGTGATGTCGGGGACACGGGGACGTACGAACGCGTCCTTGCCGAGATCGAAGAGCTGCACGGTCGGATCGACGTGCTCATCAACAACGCCGGAATCGAGCAACTCACACCCGTCGAGGACGGGCTGTCGCAGGCATTCCGTCACATCTTCGACGTCAATGTCTTCGGTGTCGTCGCCGGATCTCTCGCCGTCATGCCGGGGATGATGGCGCGGCGATCCGGGATCATCGTCAATGTGTCCTCGGACTCGGCGCGCGCGCCCGAACCGGGTCACGGAGCATATGCAGCCTCGAAAGCTGCGGTGGCGGCGTTCACGGAGGCGATCGCCCACGAGGTCGCCGGCCGTGGGGTCCACGTCCATGTGCTCTACCCGGCGTGGGTAGCCACCGCAATGGGAATGTCGGGAATGGACGACGGCGGAGCGCTCCCCCCGAAGATGGTCAGACGGACCGAGTCTCAAGTGTCGGCTCTGGTGCTCCGGCGCATGGGCGGTCCACGCATCGAGATCAATGCGGCCGCGCTGCCCCTTCTGGCTCCCATCGGGCGCACGGTGGCGCCCCTGGCGTACCAAAAGGCCATGCGTCATCGGGCCCATTGAACGCCGTGCAAAAAGCAGTCAGCCAGTTGGCTGCTGTGTCCGGGAGTCATCCAACGTCTTGACGGCGGTCACCGACGACAGGGGGGCATAAATGGTCTCCTGATTGCGGGTCGACCCGGTCGGGCCAGTCTGAAATCCGATCCCTGGCACCGAATGCTCAGGGTCGAGATCGAACGGGATCGACACCAGGCTGGAGCGCCTGACCGTGTGCCACGTCCCGTCGATCAGTATCTCCGTGACCTTGTCCACCTCGATGCCCGTTTTGTCGTCCACGATCCTGCCTCCTCGTGCCTGCCGAGGCTACGTCATCCCGTCAACACTCCAGCTTGGACGATGGACGGCGGTGCGAGGCACACGGGCCCACTCCCCTCCATTGCCGAGTGCACAGAGCCCGCGACGGGGTCCAAGTCGGTGGCATCGCGGAGCAGGGCCGCGATCGTCGCTGGGAGCGGCCGACGCAGCGGCGAAGCACTGGTCGTTGCCGAGAGGCTCGTCGACGGGCTCGACCCCCGAGCTGAGGTCCGAAATGCGCTTTCGTCTTCCAACCACGGGGGCGGAACTCGAAAATGCACCACACATTGAGTTTGTGCGTTCGCACATTCTCGATGTACGCTCCGGGAATGGACGGGCAGACGCGACTGAGCGCCCTGGTCGAGATGCTTCAGCGAGACGGTCGGGTCGAGGTAGCCAACGCCGCTGCATCGTTCGGAACGGCGGAAATGACCATTCGCCGCGATCTCGATCGACTCGTTGAACTGGGAGTGGCGCGGCGGGTCCGCGGAGGTGCAACCAGCCTTTTGATGCGCGGCGAAGAACTGCCCTTCTCCATGCGCGCCTTGGAGAACACCGACACCAAGGTACGCATCGGTGAGGAGATCGCGCGGGTGCTACGCGATGGCGAGGCCGTGCTCCTCGACAGTGGCACCACGACGATGGAGGTCGGTCGCACCCTCCTCGGTCGGCGGCTCACCGTCATGCCGATGTCCTTGCACGCCGCGTTCCTCCTATCGGCAAGTAGTGCTGTCAACCTGTTGATCCCGGGCGGTGAACCCCGGCCCGGGGAGTTGGCGATGACCGGGCCCTTGACGCTCGCCAGCATCGGCGCTCTCCGGTTCGACACGGTTGTGCTGAGTTGTTGCGGCCTGAGCGAGGGCCGCGTCACAACACACGACCTCGGCGATGCCGACGTGAAGCAGGCAATGCTTCGATCGTCGGCCCGCGTGATCCTCGCCGCCGACAGCTCCAAGTTTCAAGAGACGGCGATGGCCGTGGTGTGCGAGCTATCTGACGTGGACATGATCGTCACCGACACTCGGGCACCGATCGAATCCCTCGACGCGCTGCGAGCCTCCGGCATCGAGGTCCGATGTGTCTGATCGTCCCGGGTCTCCTCCGAACACAAGGGAAGAGCCGCCGAACGTGGGCCGTTGGCCATGGGTCGCAACGGTCGCCACATTCTTCGCCCATGGGTTGTTGTTCGCCTCCTGGACTGCACACATCCCTCAAGTCAAGGACCACCTGCACCTGACCAACGCCGCCCTCGGCATCGCCCTCCTCGGCGCACCCGTTGGATCGGTGCTGGCGATGCTCGTGTCGGCTCGCCTCCTCTCCCGCCTTGGCAGCAGGCGCATGGTTCGTGTCGGGTTGCTCGGGTACTGCGCGGCGGGAACCCTTGTGGGCTTGGCCGGCTCCCTCTCGACCCTGTTCCTCGCCATGTTCGTCTGGGGCGCCTTCCAAGGAGCCCTCGACGTGTCGATGAACACGCAGGCCGTCGTCGTGGAACAGCGGGGCGGACGCCCCATGATGTCCGGGTTTCACGGGTGCTGGAGCATGGGCGCATTTGCTGGCGCCGGCTTGGGTGTCATCGGTGTCGCTGCCGGCCTCTCACTGAGCCTTCAGCTGGTCCTCCTCGGGGTTCCCGTCCTGGTGGTGGTGGGAGGCTTGACCGCCAAGATGCTCCCCGACCCCACATCAACCGTCGCAAAGCGTCTCGGCGGCCATTCGTCGCTTCGCCGGCTGTCGCGGCCTTTGCTCGCCCTGGGTGCCATTGCGTTCGCGTCGATGCTCTGCGAAGGGGCCTGTGCCGACTGGGCCTCGGTCTACCTACGGGGACCCTTGCAGTCCAGCTCGGCCATCGCCGGCCTCGGCTACACCGCCTTTGCCCTGGCAATGGTGAGCATCCGGTTGTCGGGCAACCGCCTGCTCGTCCGGTTCCGGGCGCAGCGGTTGCTCCCGGGCCTAGCGGCAATCGCGACCCTTGGGTTCGTCGCCGGACTCCTCAGCCATCGAGTGGGTACCGCCATCGTGGGCTTCGCGTGCCTCGGAATCGGTCTGGCCTTGATCGTTCCCACCGTGTTCAGCGCAGCTGGCCGACTGCGCGGCATCAACCCGGGCACGGCGATCGCCGCCGTCTCGGCCTGCGGATGGATGGGGTTCGTGTGCGGACCACCCCTGATCGGCGAGCTGGCCTCGGCAACATCGTTGCCGGCCGCACTGGGCGTGCTGCCCGTGCTCACGGCCTGCATCGTCGTGTCCACCGGGTTCGCGCTGGCTTTCCACCCCAACCCGTCAGGTGTGGCGCAGTCAGCCCACCACACCGGAGCAGCACCGACATGACGAAGAGGCGGCGCGAACCATCGGAAACTATGGTTCTGAGCTAACGCGGAACTCCATTGACCCGAAAGGCAGCATGTGAGTCGGCTGAATCGATGCCAGTGGGGTCGCCCCCTGTCCCGCCGTGTCCCTTTGCGCCTCGGATACGGCGCCACGGCTCTGGTGGCGGTGCTCTTGAGCGTCGCTACGGCGGGAAGCGCATCGGCCGCCGCCGGAAGGTGGATCACCTTCTCCAACCCCACGTCCGGCCACCCGTACCGACACGGTGCGGTGCCCCTCCGTTCCTCGTCTGCTCCTCCGTCCACGACGAACAATGCTCGGAACACAGTGCGCTCGACGCCGATTGGACGCGTCACTGCGGGGGCAGTGCTTAGGAACCCTGTCAGTTTCGGCGGTGGTCCCGTCCTGACGGCGTCTCCCCAGGTCTACCTGGTGTTCTGGGGTTCTCAGTGGGGGAACCAAAGCACCGGCACCGGCGGATACAAGGTGTATGCCGGCGACCCCGACGGCCTCGCCCCCCACCTGCAGGCCTTCTTCGACGGGCTCGGCACGAACAACGAGGCCTGGAGCGCGATCGTCACCCAGTACTGCCAGGGAGTCCCCATCGGCGCCAAGACGTGCCCTGCGTCAGCTTCGACGAACCATGTCGCCTACCCCAGCACCACGGTGCTGGGTGGAGTGTGGGAGGACACCTCCGCCGGCTTCACGGCTGCCACCGCCGCGCAGATTGCACAAGAAGCCGCGAAGGCAGCGCTTCATTTCTCGAATCCCCCCGGCGCTCAATACGTCATCGTCTCACCGACCGGCACCGACCCTGACAACTGGCTCAGCCCCCGGGGTGGATATTGCGCCTACCACGACAACACCGCAGACCTCCTGGGTTCGAGCGCGCCCAACGTCCCGTACACCAATCTGCCCTATGTCCCCGACGTCGGTGCCGAATGCAGCTCATTCCCACAACCGCGTGTCCTTGACGGCGCTGACGAGACGATCAGCCACGAATACGCCGAAGTGCTCACCGACCCCTTTCCGTCGTCAGGATGGACCGACCGACGCGGCAAAGAGGTCGCCGACAAATGTGAAAACCTCATTGGCGGCCAACCCGGTGGTTCGGCGTATGTGACGCTGGCCACCGGTACCTTCGCCGTTCAGGGCGTCTGGGCCAACGATCTCGGCACGAGAGGTGGCTGCGAGACTGTCCATTCACCGATCTTGACGGTCAACCCCGGGAAGCAGAGGGGCGTCACCGGGACCCCCGCGACGCTTCAAGTGAGCGCTTCCGATGTGCGAGGCCGCTCCCTCACCTTCACTGCCGCAGGTTTGCCCGTGGGCCTTACGATCAACCCGGCAACCGGGCTCATCGCCGGCACGCCGCAGGGGCGAGGCCGCTCCGTGGTCACGATCGTGGTTTCAGACGGTGCGGCGAACAGCACCATCACCTTCGACTGGACGATCAGGCGATAACAAGGCCCCCAGGCGTGCTCGGCGAGTCGCCGCGTGCCGACGATCAGGCTCCGTTGGCCCCTAGCATGGGCTCCATGACAGACGATGCGTCCCCCCACGACCTCACGTCGTTGTTGGTGGCCGCCGAGGACATTCGAGACGGCCGACGCGCCGTGCCGTTCACTCGGGACGAGCTGTACCGGCTCTGCAATGAGCTCAAGCGGGCCATCGCTCTGCTCGGCGCCGACGAGGGTGAGTCCCTTGACCGAGAGGAAGAGCTGGACCTCTAGCTCCCGTGGCCCGCTCGGAGGCACGAATGCGCCCCACGCGGCGGCCTTCGCGCACTGCTCGGGAACTCCGAGCCGATGTCGATCGTCTGAACGGGTGGAGCGTCGCGCCAGAAGCCGGGTGAATCGTGCGTCACTGGTTGCAGCTGATCGTGGTGGCGGCGGCGATTGCCGTATCGACCGACGCTTGCGCGAGCGCGACGGGGACCGCCCAGGGCCGAGTTCTGGTCTTCGGTCCGGTGCCGCAATCCAGGGGCACGACCACATTGCCAGTGGCACGATTCTCGAGCACGGTGGAGGCAAAGAGCGCAACACTGATCGTGGGAAGGGAGAAGGTCCTGCCGGGGGCGCAGTTCCATTTCGTGCTCGCCCCCGGGGCCTATGTGCTTTCCGTGGCCGGAGTCCCGTTCTGTCGTACGCCGATCAGGATCGTGGCGGGACGGACGTCCCAGGAAAATGTCCGTTGCGTCGAGCCGTAGTCCCGCTCCGAATTGTCGACAGGGATGTCACCTGAGGACTGGTGAGAGGCAGCCCCTCTGGCTCGCCTAGAAGACGGCGATCGGGTTGATCGGCGAGGCCGTGCCCTGGTGCAGCACCAACGGCGCCACCGTCAGCAGGAACACCCAGCGACTGGTCGCCGCGCTTACGCGGGCCAGCTCGTCGAGGTCGAGGTTGTCAAGAAGGTGGATGCCCATGGCCACGATGGCGACGGTGTGGATCGGCATGGGGACGTTCTTCACGCGCGAAGGCCATACGTCGGAGATCCCGTCACTGCCCAGCAGCGCAATCTCGCGTTCATGGAGCCACGCCAGACACGAGGCGTCGAGGCCCGCCATTCCATCGGTCGGGCTCCACGGGCCGTGCTGCTCGCGCCATCGCCAGCGACCCGTTCGCACCAGGAGCGCATCGCCGCACTGGACCGAGACCCCCGTAGCGCGCTCCGCCTCTTCTAGGTCCTCGGGGAAGATGGGCTCGCCCGGCTCGAGCGCCTCCACGCCACGAACAGCCGGGATGTCGATCAGGAGCCCCCGAGTGACGATGCCCGCTCGCAGATGATGGATGCCCAGCTTGCTGGCCCCGTGAGCGGTCACCGCACCGGTTCCGTACCCGTTGTACATCTTGCCCTCGTGAAAGATGTGGCAGAGGGCGTCGATGTGACTCGTCGCGTAACCGTGCGGGGCAAGGGCGAAGTAGTCGGCGCCGTACCCCTCGGTGGCGGTGCCGGTCATGTGATGGACGACGGGATTGAGGTTGTCAGGGGCCGGCTGGGTCGGAAGGGGGCGGGAACACGACACCGTCAGGCCCGACCGCACGGAGGACACCGCTGCCGCCGTCACCTCGGGCGTGACGAAGTTCAGGGTTCCGAGCTGGTCGTCCTCTCCCCATCGCCCCCAGTTGGACAGTCGATGATGGAGACTCGCTACCTCGCCTGCGCTCATGGGCTCGCGCTGCATGTGCCTACGGTAACCGGACACCGGCAAAGATGATCCTCGCGTCTTCACGTCCGTGCAACTCACATCGGCGCGAAGGCTGAGGCGGCATGACCTACGAGGTCGGGCTCCGTCCGACGATGAACCAGTGCGATGGCCAACCACACCACCCGTCCCGCGCCTCGCTGCTGTTGCACAAAGGTGGTCATCCGTACCTCCGCGCCCTCGACGCGGAGTACCTTTGGCGTCGCAGGCACACGGCCCCGAAACCGCGTCGAAGCTTTACCCGGCGTGGTGGCGTCTATGAGTCCGGCGAACCGGCACGATCCGGCCTGAACAGAATCCGGCAGGGTCATGCCCGTAGTGACCGGAAGCCCACGGAGATCGAATCACGGCCCTGGCGAAGCTGACGCAGGACGCTTTCCCCGATCCAAGCAACCGCAACACTCGCGAGTAGGACGGATTGGAAAGGAGCGTCGCTGCCGTCGCGGCAACACCCGAAGCCAGAGTTGGAAAGATCGGAATACCGGTGTCTTGTCCGCTCGTCGTGATCTGGTGAGGATACGCGGCTGAACCATGAGAGGTGTTGAGCGGGTTGTTGGCCCACAGCCCTCCCTCGTTCGCCATCCACCTCGTCAGCAAGTTGATGTTGGTCGCCGTCACCGGAGCCGTGTATCTCCCCTTGGAACTCAGCCCGATCGCCGAGAGCAGGCTCACTGCGACGGTGGCGCTCTCGGTCGATTCGGTCCCAACCTGGGAAGAGACGACTGCTCGCGAAGTTGCACGTAGAGGTGGTGCAGCTTTGATCGTCGTGGTCGGGAGCACGGGCGATGTGGAGCTCGTCACATCACTGCTGGACGTAACCGGCACAGTGATGGGGACAACTTGCCCCGGGTTCGTTGGGACCGTCGTGGTCCGCACCGTGTACGAGGCGGCCGGGTGGACTCCACTGCTCTGATTATTCGTTGGTCGGCTCGTCCTCGCCGGAGTCGATCCGGTCGCCGTCGAGACCACGAACCATGATCCGAAGAGGACGGCGCCAACGACAGCAGCCGTCATCGTTGCCCGCCGACGACGGCCCATTCCTGGCTGTCCCCCCATGTCCCACTCCTCGACCGGATATTAGGAGGGCGCCGTCCCGGTGCCCATGGGTCGGCATTTGCATTGAGTCGATACCGAACGTATGTTCCCCTCCATGGATCGGCTCTCCGAACTCGAATCCATGAGGCGCTCCATCGCCATGCTCAACCCCCGGACGTCGGCCCTGGACAGGGAGGAGGCGATGGCACTGCTCGAGGAGCTTCAGGACGTGGAGCGGAAGCTGTTGACCCTGCGACGCGAACTGCGGAGGCTCCTGGACGAAGGGTGAGGATTCGGAGGGACGGCACGGTCCCCTCACGCGATCCAGCGGCTCAGTGCCTGGACGAGTCCATCGAGGTCAGCCACGGTGACAGTCAGCGCGGAGTGGCCCTTTCGACTGAGTGGCGACGGGACCTTGCCAGCGAAGTGGACGCACACACCGGCTTCCGTGTTGGTCCCGAAGCTCAAGCCGTCGTCGACAAACGAGGCCCGAGCCCCGATTGCGGTCCACCACCGATAGTCCCGGGTGATGTGGGCTCCGGTCACATTGCCGAGTGGAGTCTCCAGGCGGATGAACCCGAAGGATGCCTTGAAGGGGCCGTCGTCGGTGATTGTGGCACCGTCTCTCGATGGTCGAACACCGAACGGGAGCCACATAGGCGCGAACTTGACGTCGAATGCGTAGCGGAAGAGCCTGTTCATGAGGTCACGCTGCAACCCCATCTCGTCCTTGATGGCCGCGGCCCGGGTAGGACGGTTGCTTGGGTCACGGATGCATACCTTTGGTGGCGATGAGACTGGCTTGTGGTCGCTGCTCTCTACCCTGTGCTGCCCGCACCAGCTGCGTGTGGACGACCAAGCCCGCCGCGCGGGCCAGGTCGGCGACCGTCTCGGGCGTCACATCGTAGATGTCGATAGGGGCGTCCTCACGGTAGACCACAGTCCTGGGCCGATGTCCGTCTCCGACGTGGAAACCGACCAAGAGGTAGCCCCCGGTCACCAGCACGCGAGAGAACTCTGCGAACACGCCAGGCAGGTCCGGTGGCGGGATATGGATCGTCGAGTACCAAGCCAGGACCCCACCCACAACGCGGTCGGACAGGTCTAGGCCGGTGATCGAGCCGACGTCGAAGCGCAGGTGCGGATGGGTCTGGCGGGCGAGTTCGACCATGGCCGGGGACAAGTCGACGCCGAATGCGTCCACGCCCAGGGAGTCCAAGTGGGCTGTGATTCGACCGGTACCGCAGCCCAGGTCGGCGACCGGCCCCAGACCTGCCCCCATGGTCAGTTCGGCGAACGTGGCCAGCACGGCCTGGTCCAAAGGGGTTTCTGCCCGAAGGTCGGGAAGAAGCCGGGCGTAATCGACGGCCACCGCGTCGTAGGTCGCCTTCGTAGTGCGCAGGTGAGCTGGCTCATCCACGCCTGGGACGCTACCGACTCCTCCTGCCCCCCTACCCATGCGAGGTGCCCGGAGCCAGTTCCCGCCCAGGTTTGTCATGTGGGAAAGACGGGCCACGGTGGGCCATACCTGGCGTCAAGTGGCAGGCTTGGGTATCTAGAGAGACGAGGGGGTGTCAAAGATGGAAATGGACCCGACCATCGTGGCATTGCGTCGCTTTGAGGAAGCCGAAATGGCTTACACGGCATTCACGGGGGACCTCCTGGAGAGTGGAACCCCGATCACCGACGACCTACGGACGCGGGCCAAGACGCTTCGGAAGACTCTGGACACGGCCCGACGCGACTACCACGAGGCCTTGCGAGATTCGGGCCGAATGGTCCCGTTCACCCACTAGGGGCTCGTTACTCAGGGGCCACGCGATTCCAGCCTGGGTGCTGGTGCCCGGGGCCGACTTTGCCACGGCTGAGTTCGGGACACTTACCGGTCCTGGACTGCGTAGGTCAGGTGGGTCACCCGCTGCGTCGGCTCGGCGCGGACCGGCTCCAGGGCCACGCGGCCTGCGTCTACGCCCTCGAACAGGCGGATTCCGGAGCCGAACAGGACGGGTGAGAGTGCGATCGTGAACTCGTCGATCAGGCCGGCGTTCACGTACTCCAGGATCGTTGCGCCGCCGCCCGCGATGCGGACGTCCCGGTCGCCGGCGGCCTCGCGGGCCTGGTCGAGCGCGGGCCCGATGCCGTCGTTGACGAAGTGGAAGGTGGTCCCGCCCGGGCGCTCCCAGGGGTCACGCTTCTCATGCGTCACGACGAATACCGGCGTATGGAACGGGGCCTCCTTCGGCCACGCCTGCTCGCCGAGGTCGAACATGCGCTTGCCCATCGCGCTCGCGCCGGTGCGCTCGAATGTCTGCCGAGCGATGTCGTTGTCGCGCCCTTCCTCGCCGCCCTCGCCGAGCTTCAGGTTCTCCCGGAAGAACCGTTGCGGGAATATCCACTGCTGCAGTTCCATCCACTGCGCCGTCCAGCGCTCCACATCCGGGTCGTCCAGACGCTCCTCGGGCGCGATGAACCCGTCCAGCGACAGCGACACGCTGAAGAACACCTTCCCGGCCATCAGTCCTCAACTCCTTTCCAACCGATCTCGGTGACGTAGGCAGCCAGGTTGCTCAGGGTCTGCCGGCCGCCCTCGATCGCGTGGTACTTCTCGACCGCCTCGTCGCGCAGCTCCTTGGTGGGGAACACCGTGTGCATCTCGATCCGGGTCGCCGTGCCGTCGGGCGCGAACGTCAAGACCGACTCGAAGGCATTCGGGTCACGGCGCGACTCACCGTGCACCAGCGCGATCCGCTCCGGCGGGGCGATCTCGGTCCAGGAGATCCACTCCTGGTAGTCCGTCCCGTCCGGTCCGTGCATCACGAAGTCCCACTCCCCGCCGACGCGAAACTCGAAGGCCCGCGTCGTGGTGGTGAACCCCTCCGGTCCCCACCACTGCGACAGGTGTCGCACCGCGGTGAACGCCTCGAACACCACCTCCCGGGGGGCACCGATGACCCGGGAGATCACGATCTCGCGGTCGGCCGGCACGGACTGCGCCGGCGCTCCTCGTCGCGTCGCGCTCATCAGCTACTCCTCCCGCCTTGCCTGCTTGAGGTCCTGCACGTACTCGTCCAACCGGTCGAAGCTCTCGTTCCAGAACCGCTCGAACCCACCGGTCCACTCGTGAACCGGTCGCAGCCCGCGGGCGTCAAGGCCGTACAGGCGTTGCTTGCCTGCCTTGCGGTCTCGCACCAATCCGACCTCCCGGAGCACCCGCAGGTGTTTGGACGCCCCCGGCTGGGTCATCCCCAGCTCCTGGGCCAACTCGGTCACCGGCCCCTCACCCGCCCGCAGCAGCACCAGGATCTCCCGGCGCTGCTGCTCGGCGATCGCGTTGAAGACGTCCGACGTCGTTGCGGCTCGTGCCATGGGGACATCATATGCCCATATCAGTATATGTCAACCTGGCGGTTCCGTCGGACTCCTATGTTGGGACTTGGGGCGGGGCGTGAACCCGATGTGGGGTGGTCGCCCCACAGTGACCGAAAGGTGCTCGGATCACCTCTGCTCGGATTCCCAGCAATACGTGAAGTCGCCTCGATAGGACTCGTCGTTACTTGGAAATCGACGCACGAGAAAGTGTGGATTGCCCTCCCCCACGACGCGATAGCAGATTCCAAGTGGCCGCGATGGCTCGAAACCGAAGCGCTGGTAGAAGCCTGGGTCACCGAGAAGGAGAAGCAGCGGAAGCATCGCGGCTTCGGCACGGCGCAAGAGCTCCGTCATCAGCGCGGTGCCGATACCCCGACCCTGGTGCGACGGTGAGACAGCTAATGGGGCCACAGCAGCCACTTCCCGACCACCGAGGTCGCCCCAAGCGGCCAGGACGTGCCCCACGATCGCTCCCTCGTCGACAGCAACCAGTTCGAGGTCGAGCGCGGTGGCCTCGCGTTCCCACGTCGACGTGATGATGTCAACTTCCTCGCGTCCGTCGTGTCCCGGGCCGGAGAACGCAGCCAGGGCGAGAGCAAGGATGCCGTCATGATCTCCCGGTTGGGCCTTGCGAACAACCACACCGTTGGGCGTCATCGTCTCGTGACGTCGACAGGTACCGCCGGTGCGTAGTACACGGGCCCGGGTCCAGGTGTTTCGGGATGCATGTATGCAACCACGTCGTAACGCCCGGTCGGCATGGCCGACCCGAGACCCCCGTCACACCGAGCGGTGCCGAAGACAATGGGGATCTTCTCGACTTGCCCTGGCTCCAGCCTTGGTCCATAGCCAGTGCCTCCGATCCCGGCGTCGTATGTCCCCACCACCTGCCTGGTTCCCCGTCTCACCACCTGGGCTACGAGAGGCTGGCCGGTGTCCATCTGGAAGGCCCTCGGGCCACCCTCGCTGACGACCAGCGTGGCACTGTCGAAGTCTCCGGTCTTGACGGTTCGGTGCTTGACGATCAGTTTGAGGTTGAGTCCTGAGGGCAGAGGATTACCAGCCGGCATTGACGAGCACACCGGGCTCCGCCCAGGTCCTCCGCAATAACTCGTCAACCCGACGGTGATACTCACTTTCGGCCCGAAGGTCCTGGCGATCTCAGCGGCAAGGGCTTCGCGTCCCTCCATAAGCCCGATCTCGACGGTCGAAGCTCCGATGCCCAGACTGAGGAACTGGCCGGTGGTGGCCTGCTCGACCTGGTCCTGGGTGTTCATCAGCTCTGCTTGAGAGTAGGTGCCGGGGGCCACCACAGAGCTACAGGGCTTGGGAGCGGAATACACGGGCCCCACGACACCGGCGTGCGAGGTCATCTCGGGAGAGGACGTCGAGGTGGGCGGTGACGCCGTGGGGGAAGCGCACCCTGCCACGCCCGTCAACGAGAGAAGGGTGGTCCCAACCAGCCACCATCGGGCTCTGGCCACTCGCCCATTGAATCACCAAGGCTTCAGTGCCTCAACGCGACGTTCGAGATTTGCTCGCCTCTTACGTCGAGACCAGCATCAGTGGTCAACACCCGTGCCTCGCGTTCGTGGGGCCAAACTAGTGCGGTGGAGAGAGCAGTATTCCCGTCCGTTGTACACCGAGAGGCGGGTGTGACAACCAGGTTCCGCGCACACTCGTCCCGCCGAGAACTTCCGAGGAGGACGCTCGTGATCGTTGAACGCTCGTACGCTGATGGTTCCGTTCTCTTGCGAGTGATGTTGCATCGTCTCACCTTCTGTCCCCGACGAGCGACACGGCTCTTTTGTCCGAAGAACCACCTCACCAATAGAGAACGTGGGGCAACGAAAGATCAGAAGATTCCGATCAGATCGTCACCTGCCTTGCCCCGATGGGGCGTTCCCCTCGGTCGCCCCTTCGGGAGCAGGACAATGCAACTGTGACACGGAGCACGCAACGCAAATAGAGGACTACGGCACAGCGCGAGGAAACAATCGGGAGATGCAGCGCACAGTGAGGACAACCTCACTCAGTCTTCGGCGCACTCAGCGGCGGAAAAGACCGAGCTGCATCTCTAACCGACGAACGTCTTGAGATCCTTGACGAGCTTGTCTTCGATCTCGATGTTCCAGGCACTCTCGGCGACATCTACGACGAGGAACAGGTCTGAGATCAGTAGGGTTTCGATCGCAGCCACCCCTAAATGCTGGAGCCACTTGCCTATCCCAATACGGACGGTGAAATCATCTCGGCTTCCGGTGATTGTGATGGTCATGGCACGATCTGCGTCAACAACCCCGCGCAAGAAGCCACCCTTCTTGGCCTGGATCACCACACCCTCCGCACTCGGCGTGGAGGTCTGAACCGTAAATCCGTCGGTCTTGAGGCGCTCCTCGATGTGGGACTGCACGGAGCTCAGCTCCTTGCCCTTGCCTTGGAAGCGCTCCACCTTCTCACCGATCATGACGTCACCCTCTCTGGTTTGGTCGCCGAGTCGTCTGCTCTATGCGGTGGTGCCGATGAGCATCACGTCGGACCGACGGACGCAGCGGCAATCTAGCGCGCGACATGCGCGACGAAACGGTCGGGCAACTGGAGACCGGCCCGCATTGAGGGGCAATCTGGGATGGCTCCGGGCCTGGCTGCTCCACTCGACACGGTTCCTGAGCATCCCACACCTTTCGGGTCGTCCCAAGGACTGGCCAACGCTCAGGGCGCCCACCCCGGATGGCCGCGTTTCGAGCCGGTTTGGAACGCTCCCAGGGCGGTCTCGGAGGAGTTCGGTGACGAAATTGAGCGTCCTCGGGTGCGACGCCAGCGAGGAGGGAGTCCCGGCTCGGTCGCAACTACTCACGACGTTGTTTCTGCGACGTACGGTCAATCTCCAGGTGATTTCTCGGGTGTCAGTTACGTGGACTCCCGCTATCGCGTCCTAGGAGTCTGACGTTACCGTCAGCTTTGAAGGGATGGATCCTCTAGAGGCAAGCCCTCTTCAGGAGATGCTCGAACTCGAAGACTAAAGGGGGAATTTGATGCGTCGTCCGAATTTGGTTGGAGCGGGGGGACATTTGCGAAAGGCATGCATGCTCGTAGCGGTGCTGGCCGTTCCTGTCTCGGTGCTGTCGGTCACGTTGAACAGCGGGGCTGCATCGGCCAAGAGCAGTGGCCCGAAAGGAAAGATCACCTGCACCACGATGAGCGGATCGTTAGCTAGCGGCTTCATCACTATAAGCGGGTGCTCCGGCAGCGCCGTGCCCGGCACCGGTGGGAGCTCAGAGCCGCTCTCGATCGCGGAGTTGGAATCTGGTGGACCTGTAAACTGGGTCAACGGCCATGTCACAAACTTCGCAGCCCCTGCACTTACATCGGCGAATGCCAAGCATTGCCCGGGCTACGTCAAGTCGACCAAGAAGGCTCCCTATAGTGGACCACAGCCGACACTCGAGAAATTCTCCGGCTCGGTGACCTCTGACAACACTGGCCTCAAGGTTCCCGGCAAGTACAAGGGCGAGGTGTGCATTAGCCAGTCGAACAACTTCAGCGCAGGGAAGCCGTTGAAGATCAGCTGATCTTCGTTTGCAGGTCTTCGCTCGGAGGCCTGAAAAGCAGTGGTTAGCCGAAACGGGAGGGCGCCGGCCCTCCCGTTTCGCGTTGTCATCAAGGCAGGTTCGGCGGTCCCAGGTCTCTGGCAGCGTCAGGCTCAGCTGTCAACCGTCAGCGACTGGCAAGTTCAACCCTTGTCGGCACGCACGAAGTCAGGACAGCACGTAAGCAGGTCGTCACGATCCCAAACCGCGAGGGCCTCGGCCCTCCCGGTTCGCCTCGACCCAGCGCGAGACGACTTGAGCGGGAGTGCTGAGCGGGGGAGCGTCTCCAGTGTTGAAGACGCTGCCGAGGTCGTACCCCGCGTCGTCGAGGTGCCCGAGGTGCATCTCGGCGTCCCGGTCCGGGTGGATAAGCCAGGACTGGCGAACGACCTGCCACGCGGTTTCGGTCATAGCTACAGAAATCGACATTCTGATTTCCTGGGAGCAGGGCCGAAAGACCTTTCCAGGAGTGGAACGCCCGACAGTCGTTCAGCCGGACCCCAGCCTGCGCTGAGGCCATCGCCGAGCAGGGCGTCTACGAGACACTTCAGCGGGTCTGGCTAGAACGACCCGCTTTGCCGAAATTGACGCCACCGAGCGAAGGCACGAACCTCGATGATGCCCTCTTTGAGCCCGTCCCGACCGACACGATGAGAGGCGGCGACAACGGCCCGCTGATTCGGGCCCGCGCCCCCCGCCATTGCCGTGCACCACACTATTTGCATCCCGGTATGACGGCCTTGCCGAAATAGTAGGAACGGGTCGTGCTTATCTCCTCTTGGGTGGGAGGACCTTCGGCTCGATACAGGCGCCAGGTTTGCGATTGAAACACGCTCAATTTCTCATCGGACATCGTATGGATCAGAGGGATAAGTGAGTACCGGAGCGCTGCAGGACTCATCGAAGGGTATACGGCGTACGCAAGGTCACACCCTTGGTCCACGATCGGGATCCTGTGAAGATTGACCACCACTCGGGCATCGACCACGAGTACGTGGTGCGTTTTCCTCCCATACGTGATTCCGAGATTTGTCGTCATCACGGTCTCAACGAGGAGAAATGCTCCAAGGCCCACAAAGAGGCCAACCCTGAGGCGGAAGCGCCAGTCGACCGCTCGATGCACCTTCCGCAAAGTCGGCAGGCGTGCGAGGCAGTAACAGACGATACCCAGAAGGAGAATGATATTGGGCATCGTATAACGATCAGTATACAAAGCCGATACGGGTCCTTCTGCCGCCCGCCCCAGTGCAATCGTAAGGTCGAAACACAGGCCGAAGACGATCAACAGCATAGGCAAAGGGATCTCTGCCGACCGTCGCGTCCGAATCGATTGAAAGACGATACACAGCGCAACGACGGAAAGCGCTGTGCCCAAGACCTCGTGTGCGACGATCAGTGACCCTGAGGGAAAGCTGCTGAACGTCGGAATCACGTTGCCAATGAGCAGCAGCAGGTACCTCACGACTTGAACTGGATGGAGACCGATGCCACTCTTGAATCCAGGCAGATATAACGCGGTCGTGATCGTTGCAACCGCAATCCACGCGACCACCTTGTAGCAGGTCCGGCGCGACGATGGGTTGGACCAGAGGATGCAGATGAGGCCAACAGGCCACAAGACGAATCCCTGGATGATTGAATAGGAACCTGCTACCGCCGCCGCAATTCCGATACCGAATGCAATCGTCTGGTGGTTGCGAGGGACAAGCAACAAATACAGCATGCTCATGAAGCAGAAGATGACCAAGTACCAAGCGAGTTGAAAGGCCCAAAGAGCATTTTGAAAATCCGCGACGCTGAACCACACGACCCCGCCCACGAAAGAAGAGACGAACGTGAGGCTCCTCGCAAGATAGGACTGGAGGAGTGAAAGCCAGAGGACGTAGCTGGCGGCAAAGATGGCTGCACTGAAGAAGACGATGGACCTCATGTTGAGGTGATCGATCAGAGCGAATGCCACAAAGAAGAGTCGCGGAACGAACAGGCGGGTGGTATTTAACCACGGGTTCCATAGATCACCCATGCCCAGATGCCCGCGCAGTGCGCGTGCGGTAAGAGACACGGTCGACCAATCGTCGATCATGGGCACGTTGACGGAGTAGTGGAGGACATAAGAGAAATAGAGCGCCGCCGGGACGCCAGCACCTGCGAGGACACCGAGTCTTTGCGGACGCCGCTCGACGGTTCCTGTCGTGCTCCCGTTGGTCTTCTCCGTGGCCGTCGCTGAGGCTGTGGAGTACCCGCTCCGACGGTCCTTCAATGAAGGAGTACTCGACGGCAGGAGTACAGACTGATCAGACATGCTCGCCACACCCGGGACAGACAAAGGGGCTATTGGGGCACTGCGAATGTGAGTGACGCATCTTGCTGCTGCTCCGCTCCAAGCCCAGTGGGCGTCATCAAGAATTCGCGTTGGCTCTTCGACTTCGCCGAGTCGTATGCCCCCCCGAGCTGCATCCGCATGCTGATCGACGCGTCTCAAGAGATAGTCCACTTTTCGTCACCGCTTTGTCAATGGGAGATTGAACAGTCCGCCGTGTCACAGATGTGAGACACGTGGGCACGTCATACTGTCACGGCCAATCCGATCCCTCACCCCCCTGCGTGTTGACGTCACAACAGGCTGTCATCTCGGCACGACTCTGTGACACCCTATGAGGACGAGCAACCGCGCTCGTCGGATGACGTAACGAGCACACGCGTCTTCCCAGGATCGACACAACAGCGATGCGTCTATGCCTGTTTGATTCGTTCACGGTTTGCAAGTCCCTCGCGGGGGATTGCCATGTTTCGTGGCTTGTGTCTATTCGTGTCGGACAAGGAGTTGGCTCGTCGCATCGTGAATCCGCTGGGCAGGCCCTCCGGCGGCGCATTGGCGTGCAGAGTGTTGTTGTTGTGGTGGTGATCATTGCCGGAGCCAGTTGTGGCCACAGTGCCCTTTGCCACTGCCGCCTTCGCCACTGCTGGCTGGTCGCCTCCCGCTAATTTTGCCCAACATTGGATCCACCAATCCCACGACGCCATCGCAATATGGGACTACGACACAACGGCGGGCTCGGCGGGTCCGGCCAGCTCGTTCCGTGGTCGATCTCGACGATGTCATCAGGTCCGAGGAGGCGGCTGGAAGACCAAAGGACCTCCTTCACCTTCCGATACTGCTGCAAACCAGCCAGCGTCTCCGTGATCAACGGGAGCAGGGAAGGGACACGGGTCGAGGCCTCGGATTCTGAGGCGGCTGCCATGAGCTACCCACCTGTAAGCGGCAACAAGGCTGGGGCGGTCCGTGATTGGCAGAACCTCGGCGCAGGGACCCGCTTGCCCATACCAAGCCGGCCGACCGTTCACTCCGTCGCGTATCCTTCTGCCACGGAGACGCTCACCTTTCTGTTCACCGATATCGAGGGTTCGACCGCGCTTCTCAGGCGCTTGGGAGACGCTCGCTACGCCCAGGTTCTCGCCGACCATCATCTGCTGATCCGGGACGGGATCTCCGCTAGTGGTGGGAAGGAGATGGGAACGCAGGGTGACGGGTTCTTCGCGGTGTTTTCTTCGCCAAACGATGGTGCGGCGGCCGTGATCCGAATGCAGCTGGCGCTCGAGGCCCATGATTGGCCCACAGGCGAACAGGTCCGCGTGCGGATGGGCATGCACTGCGGGGAGGCATCTGACACGAGCACAGGCCTTGTAGGCCTCGATGTCCACCGTGCTTCCCGGGTGGCATCAGTCGCCTACGGTGGCCAAGTTCTTCTTTCTGATACGGCCGCAGCTTTGCTGCGTGATTCGCTCCCGGCCGGTGCATCGCTCAAAGATCTCGGCCTTCACCGCCTCAAGGACCTCGGCCGGCCTGAGCGGATCTTTCAGCTTGACACCGAGGGCCTTCCCTCGGAATACCCGCCCTTGCGCTCCCTCGACAACCCGGCGCTGGTCAACAACCTCCCTGCCCAGCTCGCGACCTTCATCGGACGCGAGCGAGAACTTGCGGAGGTGCGGACCCTAGTCGAATCCACTCGCCTCGTGACCCTCACCGGGGCAGGGGGATCGGGCAAGACCCGCCTTGCACTGCAGGTGGCCGCCGAGCTTGTGGACGGCTCCGGCGATGGTGTCTGGCTCGTCGAGCTGGCCGCGGTCTCAAACGAAGAAACCGTACCTTCCGCCATTGCGCAGACCCTGGGAATCGCCAGTCAATCCGGTCAGCCGGCACTAGAGACCCTCCTCGACGCCCTTTCGCCCCAAGACCTTCTAATCGTCCTAGACAACTGCGAGCACCTGATCACCGAGTGCGCCAAGGTGACCGATGCCATCATGCGCCGCTGCCCAAAGGTGCATCTGCTGGCCACGAGCCGCGAGCCCATCGGCATTGGCGGGGAGAGCATCTACCGTGTGCCCTCGCTGTCGCTGCCGGCACCCGAATCCGACTTCTCGGCGTTCAAGGGATCGGACGCAGTGGCACTTTTCGTGGATCGGGCCCGATCCCAGGGCGTCGATCTGGAGCTCAACAAGGCAACGGCACCTCTTGTGGTATCGACCTGTCAGCGGCTCGACGGGATGCCACTTGCCATCGAGCTCGCCGCCGCCCGATTGCGCTCACTATCCCTGCTTGATCTACACGATCTTCTCGACCAGCGCTTTCGTCTCCTGACAGGGGGTAGCCGCAGCGCCCTAGAACGGCAACAGACTCTCAGGGCCACCGTCGACTGGTCCTTTTCGCTTCTCAACGCAGCGGAACAGTCTGTCCTACGACGCCTGTCGGTCTTCGCAGATGGCTTCGACCACGCCGCCGCCGGAGCGGTGTGTGCGTTCGGTGAAATCGATATTCTCGATGTCACCGCGCTCCTCGGATCCCTTGTGGACAAGAGTCTCGTCATAGCTGAGCCGACAGGTGGAGTTTTCCGCTACCGACTGCTTGAGACCATCCGTCAGTTCGCGGTCGAGCGGCTTGTCGAGCTCGATGACGACGAAGCAGCCAAAGTGGCAGCTGCCCACTGCGAGTACTTCCTCTCGCTCGCCGAGCGGGCCGCAACTCATCTCGCGGGGCCTGATCAAGGGCAGTGGCTCGCTCGACTGGACAGTGATCACTCCAACGTCCGGCGCGCCATCGAACATGCCGTGGACGACTCGAAGGGGACCACGATTGTGCTGCGCTTTGCAGCGGCACTGAGGTACTTCTGGTTGGCACGTTCCCGACGAGAGGAGGCGTTCAGGCTCCTCAATCCGGCGCTGGACCGCCCGGAGGCCGACGCGGAGCGCGAGCTGTTGGTGAACGCCCTCGTCACGGCCTCGTTGGTGGCTCGCCACGTCGACATACAAACTGCGCAAAGCCTCGCCGAACGGGCCGTCGAGATCGCACGCCGTGTCGATGATGAGCGGCTATATGTACGCTCCCTCGTCGTGCTTGGCGGCGCCTACTATTTCTCCGGCCATCCAGAAAAGGCATTCCCTCTCGGCAAGGAGTGCGTCGAGCGAGCCCGGACAATGAACGATGACGACCTGCTGGCTGTCGCCTTAGGCCTCGATCTCATGTGCAGCCAAGTGCTCGATCCCGTGCGGACGGAAGTGCTCTTTACAGAGGCAATAGCGTGCACCGAACGATCCGGCAATCTGTTCTTCACGGCGGACTTCCACAACACCGCTGGTGTCTTCGCATTGCAAATGGGGAACATCTCTGGAGCTCATGACCACTTAGAGCTCTCTTCACGAGCCTTACAAGCTTGTGGTGTGGCGACGTACCACGTGAAGATCAACCTGGGTCTGACATTGCGTGAGGAAGGTGACTTCGAGGGCGCTAGGGAGATGCTCGAGGAGGGACTGCGCATAAGTCGACGCAGCGGCGATCGCTTTGGCCTTGCCTATTCGATCCTTGGTTTAGCTTGTCTTGCTGTCGATCTCGGCGACTGGAGGCGCGCCGCCCAACTCCACGGTGTCGCTCAGGCGATTCTCGACCAGATAGGACAATCGTGGCTTCTGTACTACGAGCCGTTGCGCCAGGTAAGCATGGATAAGGCAAGGGCGCATCTGGGCGATGAGGAGTTTCAGCGCGCCTACGCCATAGGCCGATCCACTGGTTTCGAAGAGTGCATCGACTTGGCACTCGGCACGTTGTAATGACCCCATCTCGAATGTGGGCCCTGTGCCGCAGGCACGAGCCGATCATCGAGCGGCAGCGGGACCGCCGTCTCGAAGGGGCCGGCGGCCCGACCTCGGGGACGATGATTCGTTAAAGGATCCGACACCCTCGATCTGCGCTCCGGGAGCCTTGACGTCCTCCTGTAATCATGACGATGGCACCCGAGTGAGTCGGACAGTGACCCTCCTCGTGTGCGACGCCAAAGTCACAGTTCCCGTCGCCTGGTTGATCACGCCCGACGAGGACGCGGCGATGTCATTGGTGAACGCGGGAAGCTCGAACAGCACCTGCCCGGACAGCGGCCCGGTCAGAGTCAGTGACACGGCCCGACCACGTGTCGAGATCTTGAGGCTTAGCCTTTTGCCATCGATCGTAGGGAAGTTGCTGACTGAGATCGATGCGCCATCCCTCAACCATTGTGCCGGGACGCCTCGGCCCACGATCAAGGTGCCGTCCGAACTCTGCGCCGCAAGTGAGTCCAACAAGACCTTGTTCGCCTGGGACATCCCCCAGGCGTGGGGCGAGGAGCCTTGGCCTGTCGCAGGGTGTTTTCCGATCCATGGCGTGCTCGCAGAGGGAGCGCTCGAACTCTCCCACCATGAGTACGGGCCACTCTGGCTGTTCTCGATCATGAACTCGTAACTCACGATGCCTTGATCGCGAAACGCGGTACCGGCGAGTCCTGCGCTCCCCATGCCCGCGTTGTATCCGCTCACGTAATAGTCGCCTGGGAATCCACCGAAGGTGTCCGCCGGGAGGACGCCCCTGAGGCGTTGGAAGCCGTAGGCATAGGTGGCGTCGATCAGGGAAATGCCCGGACCGTTGAGCGTCGCTCCCAAGAGAGAGCCGTTCCATGCCCAGCCGCCGAAGCCGAACGGCGACGTCCAGTTGGCATCCTCGGGATTCGCGCACCTGTTGGCACTGTTGGGTGCGAGAAGCGAGCAGGGCAGGTAATCCAAGCCATAGCGGCTGATGGTTGTGTCGAGCGCCTGGTTCGTTGCCGAAAGCAGACTCTCGTACTGCTGCGTCGCCCACGCCACCTCGGGACGGTCCCCGATGCGCTCAGCGAGATAGCGGTAAGCAGCCAGGCCGGTCAGTGCCTCGTAGTCGTCGGTGGTCCAATAGCCCTGAGTGTCGATGTCATTCGTTGATTCCATGATCCCCGAGGGTCCGGTCCGGTCAGCGGCAATGGCACGCGCCGTGTTCTTGATCGAGGAGAAGTGCTCCTTGACAAAGCTCACATCTCCCGTCTTCAGAAGGTAGATCGCCCAAGGCCAGGCATAGGTCCAGCCTCCGTCTGGGTACTGAGCCTGGGGGCCGACGACGTTGCCCGCCTCAAGGAGCAGCGCATGGGCGTCGGAGAAGTATCCCTGGGTAAAGAGGTTTGTCAAGATGCCGATGACATCGTGACTGAACTCGGACTCGTAACCGTTCACGCCGGTGTTCAGATCGTTGCCACTCCTCGCGATCTGGGTGTAGATGAATCCGCTTCGGTATGCATCGTCGAGCGAGGAGTCGGGGACGCTGATACCAGCGATACCAGCCAGTTGCTGGTTCCAGAAGTCACGCATGTGGGCGAAATGTTCACTGAAGCCACCAGCCGTGGCCAATGCCTGCGTGCTCGGCCATGGGTAGTCGTGCCCAAAACGGTCGACGGCCAGCACGTAATCGTGCTCGACCGAGGTGTGAGGTTTCACGACGTTCGGGGTTGAGTTGAGTGCCACCAGCCCGGTAGAGGGGTTTGGATCTGCCACGACCGGATGGTTGGTCGGGTTCCGAACCGCCACGCGGCTGTATGCGGCGACGTAGGCATGGTCGCCAAGTATCAGCTTGTCCGCGAACTCAGTGATGGAAACGATGGCGCCGGAGTGTTGGAAGGTGGTCACCTGCGCGGGCAGGTAACCATCGACGTCCGTCCACGTCGTCGGGGTGCCCGTGTAGATGCCGAAGCCGTAGTTCCTGTCGATGCCATTTTGGACGTGGAAGGTTCCACCCAGGCAGGTGATGACCCCATAATGGTTGCCCAACCAGCCGATCTCCGACGCCGTGCCATAAGCGCCGGTCCATGCTTCGGTACTGACATTGAATACGCATTCGTACGCTCTCGCCGGTCCGGTGCCGGTGGTGCGGATCGCTGAAGGCGGGGTCCCTCCGCACCCGGTCAGTGTGTTTGCGACTGCCAACAAGCTCAACGTCGCCAAAGCCGCGTTCCGCCACGAGCGCATGGGCGGATTCTGGCAGGTGGCGGTCCGCAAGCGCTACCGGTTAGGAGGATTATGACCCCTCATGGGCCGGCTTTACGGGCCTGAATCCATGCGGCGCTCCATCGCAACGCGTGGCCCCTACGGTGACGCCACGGTGCAGACATTTGAGCCTGAGTCGAGATCCTGGCCGCGAGTATCGCCGGAATACTCACCGACACCATTCACCCACACATGTCAATTTGAATCGAACTCGACCACGTGGTTGCTCGTTGGGGGCGCTTCTCGGAAGGCAGGGCATGTTGGACGTGTGCGCGCGAGAGCATTGAGCCCATCAAGATTGGTCACCTGGCTGAGTCGGCGAACAGAAGTCGCGATGCCGAGCATGGACAAGCATGACCCGGTGGTCCAGCACAAGGACGACGTTGTCATGCTGGCGTTCAACGTTCTCGTGATGCGGTTCTATGGAAACGGAAATATTGCATTGAACGTCAATCTTCACGAAACGCGACAGGGCAAGCGCCGCGACGATGAAACCCCACAACAGTGGACGAGACCGAAGCCGCCAGTCGGAGACCGGGAGAGGCACATCGTTGAGTTGAGGACCTCGCCAGGACTCAAGCCGCCAGTGGCCCTTCGTACGCCAACGTGGGCGGATCGGTTCTCCGACACTCGTCCCGATTCCCCGACCTTCGTGCGCGCAATTCCGAGTCCGACTATGGCAGAAGTCACTGCCATCTCGGCGGTCTGAACTGTCACGCTCAACGTCGGGGAACGACCGTCGGGTACATCGCGTCATCGCAACGACCTTGTCAACATTTTGGGATATTCGACCGGAGCGAGCGTGAGTAACGTTCACCTGAGCGGGAGGCCGCCTGCCATCGCCAGGCGTCCTGAAAGCGGGGAGAACATGCGACGACGGTATTTGGTCATAGGAGCAGTGACCCTCTTGGCAACGATGATCGCCGGGCTCGCATCGCCGGCAAGCGCACGGCCGTCCAGGTTTACCGGCTCGGCACCGGGATCGGTGACGTGCGCCTTGTCGGCCACTGTGAGCTTCTCGCCCCGCCTCAAGGTTTCGGGCGGTGGCACCACTCCATCCGTCGTCGCGGGGAAGCTGTCGCGCTGCCTCGCTGGCTCGAGCGCGGTCAAGATCACGACCGGGGCAATGAGCGGAACATTCACCACGAGTCCATTCAGTTGCTCGACATTGTCGAGTGTCTCAGCCTCTGCCAGGCTCAGCATCGCGTGGAAGGGTCAAGTCAATGGTGCTGTCGGGGGGACCACGTACGCTGGTACGGCGAACCTGACAAATAGTACCGTGACCTACAGCGGGGGAATAGCAGGCGCGTACGGCGTGTCGATGCCGGGCATCCTCAACACTTCGAACGTAGCCGGGTCGTTCTCGGGCCTTTCGACATTGACAGCTTCAAGCCCAACCAGCCTGCTCAAGCTGCATTTCGCGTGTCGGCACGGCGGTGTGAGAAGGATCGGGCTGAGCGGAACCATCATCGTTGGGACGACGACAGTGGTTGTCTCCCCCACTGATGTCGTGACGGGAAGTCCTTCGCAAGGTCAGTTCGTGGTCATCAATCAAAGCAGTGGTCTCGGAGGCGTCGGCATGGTCTACGGGCCCGCGATGCCCCCCCGTGGTGTGGGCAGTCTCCAGCTGAACGTCACCGCTCCGGCCGATCACTGGAGTGTGTACAACTATGACCGCATCGGTACGCCACTGGCCGACATCACCGCACTCGGCTACTCCACCTACACGGACAACAACACAACCGACCCCATCCTGCAGATGGAGATCAATCCCGGAAACACGACCGGCATCGACGCAGGGGTGACCTATTCGACGCTGAACTTCGAGCCCTATCTACAAAGTGGAGGCGTGACCCCCGATACCTGGCAAAACTGGAACGTCCTCACGGGCAACGTTTGGGGCACCCACCTCACGGGCGCACCAAACAGCTCCCCACTGACGTGGAGCAACTTTTTCGCGACGTATCCCCACGCGACCATAAAGGGGGGCTTTGGCATCAACGTGGGAAACGGTTGGGCAGCGATGACCGGTGAGGCGGATGCGCTTATGATCGGTACGGGGCAGTCGACGTTGTACGACTTTGAACCTGTCGGCCCAGCCGCTCCTCCGACCGTTCGCATCACGACGCCTTCGGTGCCACCGGCCGCCGCCAAGACGCTGTACTCGGTCACGTTGACCGCCAGTGGCGGCAATCCGCCCTACCGGTGGTCTGAGTCAGCGCTGCCAACCGGCCTCTATCTCAAAGGCCGCACCGGGTTCATCGTCGGTAAGTTGCCCAACAGTGACAAGGGAAGAACGTTCACCTTCACGGTGCGGGTCGTTGACCACAAGATTCCCAAGATCTCGCAGAACACCGCCATCAAGATGTTCACCCTTACGGTGCGATGAGGACAGTCGTCCCATTGCATTGCAAGCTCTTCTCGCTCTTCTGTTGAGAGTTCCCGGCTTGGACCATCCCGTCCCCAGCCGACCCAACCGGACTTGGCTTCGCTCATGGTGACAATGCTCTCACCGGACATGGGTCGCCGTCGCACCACCGTTAACGCACAATGCCGGGACGTAGTTGCCCCGAGGTCCACCACGGTTGGGCCGTAGGGAGCCCGAACACGCGTTACCGGTCGCCTGCCCCAAGTCGACACAGCTCAGCCGCCAGTCGGAGAGCCGGAAGTCGGCTCTCCGGCGTGAACCCAGGCCTCTCTCGATATCGACTCCAATATCGAGCATCGTGTTCTATCCCCCCCTGTCGCGCGGTAGCCTGTGGTCGTTATCCATCTAGAGCGGACGAGGGACGTGGCCCGTCGACTCCGCCGCAACCTGCCGAGAGGCAAGGTGCGAACGCCACGGCGATGGGAGGTCCAACATGGCGACATCGGGAGCGCGCGCGGCACTTGATTCCTGGCTTGTCCAGGCCGAGGCGGTCCTGCGGGGGAGCGACGAACTCGACACTTGTCAGGACTGCGAGGACGAATGCTTCGAGGGTGGTGATGCAGCATGAGCGACGAACGACGCCGCGAACCACCGCCAGGGATGAGGCGTTACTACTCGCGCCCCGACCCGGACATGACCGACGAGGAGATCGACGCATGGGCGGAGCGGTTCGTCGACGCGGTTCTGGAGGTTTCCGCGCACAAAAATGAGCCGGAATAACGCCCTTGCCCGACGCGAAGGCGCGTACTACGGGGCTCCGCTTCTCCCGGAGCTCATTCACGCAGTTGGCTCAGTAAGACTGGGATCGTCCCACTACCTGGTCGCTCCTACGTTGACCCGTCGAAACCATTGGTCTAGACAGTCCACTCATGGTGCCAAGCCGCAAGCCGCGATCTCACCGCCCAGCACGGTCGTGGTCACGACGAACCATCCTTTTTGTTGCAGTGGTCATCACGAGCTCTTCCTTCGCCGGGGTAGTCACCGCTCCGGCAAAGGCCGGTCCAGCCCTGTCAATCGCAATCGTGGGCAACCATTTCGTCAATGGCAACGACCAGACGATCCGCCTTCTTGGCGTCGATGTGCCGAGCACCGAGTACGCGTGTGACGAGGGTTGGGGATACTCGTCGCAACCGTTGACAGTAGCCACGGCTGTGGCGATTGCTTCATGGCACGCCAATGCGGTCCGAGTCCCTCTGAACGAGGATTGCTGGCTCGGTATAGACGGCCAACCGTCATACGGTACGCAGGCGGGATACCAGCAAGCCATCGAGTCATGGGTATCCGATCTGAATGCGGCGGGGTTGTATGTCATTCTCGATCTGCATTGGTCGGCACCTGGCACGGTCAATGCTGACGGACAGCGCCCGATGCCCGACAACCACTCGGGAGCGCTTTGGACATCCGTGGCTAGTACCTTCAGAGACAACCCGGCAGTGGTATTCGACGCCTTCAACGAGCCCTATTCCCCGGAGGCCAACGGCAACTCGTCGCTCTCTGTGAGCTGGTCCTGTTGGCTCAACGGCGGATGCTCCGTGCCCGTGGCCAACCAGGATGGAACCATCGACGACAACGACACCTATGTTGCTGCCGGCATGCAGGCGCTCGTCACGGCAATCCGTGCTACCGGTGCGAGCCAGCCGATCCTGCTCGGTGGTTTGAGCTACGCCAACGATCTGAGTGGCTGGCGGGCCAATGAACCAACGGACCCGAACCATCAGTTGGCAGCGTCCTTCCACAACTACTACGGCGAGTCGTGCGACACCATTTCGTGTTGGGGCACCACGATTGCGAACGTGGCGGAGCAGGTGCCGGTGGTGACTGGTGAGTTCGACCAGGGTTATGACTGCGCCCATCCCCCCACGGGACCGTCAAGCCTGACGACATTCGATCAGACCTACATGAACTGGGCTGATGCAAATGGTGTGAGCTATCTGGCCTGGGGATGGTGGGTACTCGGTAACACGTCTACCAACTGCGGCGCGCTGAGTGATGGCGGTGATAACTATGCCCTTATCTCCGACTACTCCGGTGCTGTTGTCGCCCCAGACGGTCTCAGCCTTTCCCTCCACCTGGCTTCCTTAGACGCATCGACAACCTTGGAGATCTCCAACGCTTCGTTGCCGCCGGGAGGGGTAAAGGTCGGCTATTCGACTCCCCTTTCAGCTAGTGGCGGCAACCACCCATACAGGTGGTCGGTTTCATCCGGGAGCCTGCCCAAGGGACTACGTCTGAACAGAGCGACTGGGGTCATCGCTGGTGTGCCGTACAAGCACGACAGCGGGACCTACACCTTCACGGTGAAGGTGGTCGACAAGAAGATCAAGGTGAAGCACCATCGCGCCACTCAGAACACGGCGGAGAAAGTACTGTCGATCACGATCTCGTGAGGTCGTGGATCAAGGTGGGGTCGTTCGACCCGCTGCGATAGACGTCCTCGCCAGGAACGCCGTCAGCCTCAAAGGTCAAGAAGCCAAACGCCCGCGGACAATCCGCGGACAGGGCTCGTAGGGCCAAACGCAGAGTGATGGTTCGCAGACAGCGCTGACCTGGGCGGAATGGGGAATAGGCCAGAGAGCAGCCCCAACGGGATTCGAACCCGTGTCTCCACCTTGAGAGCGCGTTCGGACCCCTCTCTCGGTTCGGCTCCAACCGCTGCAGTCCTGTTCAGTGGGGGTGGCGTCCGACCGCTACCGACCGGATAGGCCCGAGTTGGCGGGAGTTCAGTAGCAATTTCAGTAGCAAGACAATGAAGGTGGTGACAAGGTGGAGACACCCTCCAGGACTTGCTCCGAGATCGGGATCATTTGGACAGCGCCCGGGCAATTTCGAGGGTCAACGTGACTGCTCGACGCTCGACCGATCAGCTCGACTCGAACCGGTTGATCGCCTCCACGACCCGGCGGCGCTTGGCCTCGATGGTGTCGAGGAGTGCCACGCGCTCTCGCAGGGTGACACACGACACGGTGCCGGCCCTGATGAGCGCCCGGGCGAAGTCGTAGTCCTTCTGACGCCCGGCCGACAGCTTGGCAACGACGATGTCGTGCGCCTCGAGACAGACGGCGGTACTGGGGGATGCCGCTTGGAGCGTGACAGGGACGCAGCGCTCGAGCCACCCACTCGGGAGATCGGCCACCGCGAGACCCACGCCCTGGCCGTAGATGCCGAACGTCTCATGGAAGCGCGAATCCTCGCCGATGGCGCCATCAACCTTGATGGCCTTCAGCTCGTCCGGGTCGTCGAGGAAGGCGATGTCGACCTCAATTGACAGACATGCCTCGGGTGGAAGCTCATCCTCGCTGTAGGTTCCGAGGATCGCCTGGCTTCCGATCACGATGATGTTGTTGTCCTCAGCAGCGTCGGCCGCGGCCCGAAGCACGTGGGCGAAGTCCTCTTGCTTCACGTGCGTGACGAACCACGCTGGGCTTCGAGCGCGGCGAGACGTTCCTCGTCGGTGAGCACGCCAGCGAACGGCGAGTTCTGTCGCAACTCCCGGGCTCGAGGCGTCGGCGAGGTCAGCACAGCCAGCACCTCATCGACCGGGCCGGCGAGGAGCCGGCTCCATTCCGAGAGCCACCTCGCCGCCTGGCCCCGAGAGTGGACGGACTTGAGGTGATCCAGGTTCTCCCGGGCCTTCGCCATGACGGGGTCGGGGTCGAGCGCCAGTTTTCCGGCGATGGCATAGCCCAGCCACAGGCTGCGCTTCTGATCCCGGGTGAGCCGCTGGGTGCGGGTACGCAACGCCTCGAGGTCCTTGCGGGCAATGCGGCGATGGCGCCCAGTCGTCACGAAGGGCAGGTCCCCGATGTTGCAGAGGTCGACGACGTGCTGGCGAGACGTGTTGAGCAGGTGCGCGGCCTCACCCGTGGTCAGCAACTCATCCTCGTCGGCGGCGGTGGCCGCTTCATAGATCGCACTTCGCATGCCAACCATTGTAGCGGTAGACACAAAAAACACAAACTCAATGCCTGAGATTATTGCTATTTGCTATTTAACCACTCCCCCGTCCACCTGGTGAGCACAGCCCAAAGGCCTCCAGCACGCCATCTGAGCTGGACCTTTGAGGCTTCAGCGGCCGACGGCGCGGAACCCCCTGCGGATCCGCCCTGAGCCGGTGGCCGATTCGACGAACGCCAGCAGGGCGATCCGGGGAATGACGATCCGCCGGCCGAGACGGAGTGACGGGAGCTCGCCTCTGGCCACCAGGTCGTAGGCGAGGTCCGACGAAATGCCCAGCCGGTCTGCCGCCTCCGCCACCGTCAGGACGAGCCGATCACCGTTGGCCTCGGAAATTGGGCGTGTGCTCATCGAGTCCCACCTTTGCAGCACCAGGACGACCTGCCCTCGGTCCCTCCCATGATCCGGACCGATGTCACCCTGAACGTCACCCGGCACGTCACCCTGGTCGAAGTGCCCGGTATTTCGTCCCGATCGGCCGGCCTGAAGCGGCCCTGCTCACGCAGACCGCGCCCAGCAGGGACGGCTTCGGGCAATTGGCGTGGCCCGAAGCCGTCCCGGGCCACTTTCGATGCCGGTGGGATCAGAGTCACGCGGGACCAGATCTCCACCAGACTGGTCACCATGAGTCGCGTTGGCCTCTGCCCGCGTATCGGCTGACCCTTCGCCGGCGGCAAGCCACACCCACCGACCGGAAGACGATTACAGGGGCCATCCCGTTGCCAGCGCAGCATCGCGACGGTCGACCTGCGGCATCGACCGTCGACAGGCAGTCCGTTGTCGCCTCAGCGGCCCTCGTAGAGCCCAATGGCGGCGCCTCCGCGCCCCTGCCGAGTACCCGCCATTCGAGCACTCCCGCCGGTCTCCCGACAAAACGGCGTCCAAGCCGGCATCGAGCCCGCCTTGCGCGCCGCTTTGAAAATCACCCTCGTCGGCTCCGCCAGACCTGGTCGTCGAGTCCACACCTGTGCACCAAGTGGTGCCCTGCCGAAAGGCAGGTGCCGCGACGGTCGTTTCGCGAGGCCATTACGACCGCCACATGGCGCGACACAACAGCGTCAGGGTGACGTTCGCATCGATGGTGCACGTGTGTGGATTATTTGTACAGAGCTGGCGAAGCCGACGGGTGTCTTCGATCGCTGACCGAGCCGGACTCGAAGTCCGGCTGGTCAGCGTATGCCGAGCATTGAAGGGACGCCTGTGCCATGGGTCGTGTCGTGGTTCAGCATGTGAAGGAACGACATCGTGCTTGCCGTAGGGCGACAGAACGGCAGCAAGCCAGGGACCCCCAGAGCGCTCGTGCGCCGGCAAGGGGGAGAGGTCCTCGCATGGCTCCAGATTCGAAACAAACACGGTGCACGTCGATAACGACTCCGCTGGAGCGCCGCAGTGCGTCGACCAGGGAGGATGACGTTCAGGGTGACGTTGCACGGTGACGTTCACCGGTGCCCGGATGAACACTGGGAGTTGGATCCAGGGCTTTCGACTCTTGGCTGCCACTCCCACTGGCGCGTTACCGGATGGAGCGTGCACAGCCAGCAGATCACCGGACCCACCCCGGAATCCGGCAGCGGAGCGGTCCGTGTCCGTCGTCGTGCACCCCGATAGCGGGTGTTATGCGCTCCCCACGGCCCAACGTTGATGACCCCTAGGGCCGCCCTGTACCCCCGATTGTGCGTGGCGATCGTCGGATGTCATGGCGCACTGTCAGTGAGTCATTCAGTACTGACAGACACACGCAGCGTGACGCGATGGCAATGCTCTATCACCGAGTCGTCATCGTTGGGGATGTAAGCCTCCTGTTGCGAGGTGTAACGTCCAGGCACTTTCAGCCAGGAATCTCGGAGACTCAGATTTGCGGGGTGGCGCAATGTTCGGTCCTCGTTCCGCACGCCGTCGGCGAAGCTTGCGACTCGGAGCCTCAACCCGATGCAAGCGCCTTGTCTTGCCACTCGGAATCAGTTCACTCGTCGTTATGTCGATTCTTTTCACCGCGGCAACGGCGAATGCATCAGCAGGTTCCAGCACGCGCTCGGCGTCTCAACAGATCCAAGCGGCACCACTCCTGCCAAAGGGAACTGTCGATTCGGGGCGTCTCCGTCCTAGCCAGCGAATTCGACTCTCTGTGATTCTAAAGCCGCGCGACCCGACTGGTCTCGAGAGTTTCGCCCTTGCCGTGTCGACGCCAGGCAATCCGTTGTTCCATCGTTACCTTGCTCGTGACCAGTTCGCGGCGCGGTTTGGACCGACTGAGAGCACCGTGCATGCGGTGCTGGCAACGCTCCGGCGCAAGGGACTGCATCCAGGTCGAATCTCATCGAACAATCTCGACATCCCGATCGTCACCACGGCCAGAGCCGCAGAGCACGCGTTCTCTGTTCACATCGACAGCGTCCGGATGATCGCGGGTCGAGTCGCATATGGCAATGAGAACGCACCGACGCTGCCGGCCAAGATCGCCAACGACGTTCAGGGCGTGTTCGGGCTCGACGACCTAACGACGGCATTCCCTGCGGGACTGGTAAGTCGGCCCATGAAGGCGGGCAGTGTTGCTCTGCCGGCAGAACGCAGTACCTCGAACGCGTCGGCGCCGACGCCCTGCGCAGCCGCGGTGAATACCGGCGCGGCTACGGGCGCTGCCCTGGCATCTGCCTATCGCTTCAATGGCTTGTACGAGAAGGGTGACTTCGGCAGCGGTGTGACAGTTGCGTTTTTCGAGCTCAGCGACTTTCTCGACTCCGACATTGCGGCGTTCCAGTCGTGCTATGGAACTAGTGCAAGCGTCTCAAGGATTTCGATCGACGGAGGGGCACCATTTCCTGGCGGTAACAGCTCAGAACCAACCGGTGATATTGAGGATCTCATTGCCCTCGCACCCGAGGCGAATGTAGTCGCTTACGAAACACCAAACACTTTCGCCGGCACCGTCGATGCTTATAACCGCATCGTTTCGGACGATACTGCCCAGGTCATGAGCACTAGCTGGGGAAACTGCGAAGGAGCCAATTCTGCAAGCTTGTACTCGGCCTTGAACAACGCCTTTGAACAGGCGGCCACGCAGGGTCAGACAATGTTGTCCGCCTCGGGTGACGGCGGCTCAGAATGCATTCATTGGCTTAACGACCCTTCGAACACTTCATTGAGTGTGTACGATCCCGGGAGCGAACCTTTCGTCACTGGTGTGGGCGGAACCAACATCACGGTCTACGGCCCACCGCCGACCGAGGACGTCTGGGACGGGCAAGGGTTCGGTGGCAAACTGGCCAGCACTGGCGGAATTTCGGAATTGTGGCCGATGCCCTTGTGGCAGAGTGCTCCAGGAGTGATCAACTCCTACTCGAGTGGCACGCCATGCGGAGCGGTGAGCGGTGACTGTCGCGAGGTTCCCGACGTCTCGGCCCTGGCCGGCTCGCCCTTCTACGCCATTTACTGCACGTCCGGCCCCTGCAGTCCAGGTGGAGGATGGCTAGGCGGTGGCGGCACCAGTCTGGCGTCTCCGCTGTGGGCCGCGTTGGCCGCCCTAGCCGATGCGGGTTGCTCACCGGGAACGTCGGTGGGATTCATGAACCCCACGCTTTACCAACTGGCGTCGACTGGCGGCGGGGACTTCAACGACATCACCGTGGGCAATGACGACATCACCGGCACCAACGGGGGGAAGTACCCGGCCACACCCGATTACGACATGGCCACAGGTCTGGGAAGTCCAAACGCCACCAGGCTGGCAGGGGACCTTTGCCCGAATGCAGCCCCGCAGGTGACGAGCGCTAGTACCGCCGCAGCCACGATCAACCAAGCGTTCAACTTTGTCGTCACGGCTGCCGGGCATCCCACACCCGCTATCACTGAAAGCACGTCCGGTGGCCAGACCGGCCTCCCGCCCGGGCTTAGATTCACCGACAACTCCGACGGGACAGCCACAATTTCGGGAATGCCTTCGATCGGAGCTAACGGCACCTTCACCTTCACGCTTACGGCCTCAAATGGTGTCGGCCTCCCAGCAACTCAGGCGTTCACACTGACAACAGGATTCTTCATCACGACCACCTTGCTACCGATTGCCACCCGGGGAGTCGCCTACAGCGATCAGCTCCAGGCCACGGGTGGCGCGACTCCATACAAGTGGAAACGGATCGGTGCGCTTCCCAGAGGCCTGAAGTTGAAGAGCACCGGGCTGTTATCGGGAACTCCGAAGACCAAGCTCTCTCCAGGGTCCTACACCTTCAAGGTGCAAGCTACGACCAAAAAGTCCAAGGGTCACCCGAGCGTCACGGCTACCCAGACGTTTACCCTCACTCTTCGGTGACGGAATTGCCTCCCTTTTCACAAAAAGCGAGTCTGGGATTGGGGGGAACAGTAAGTGCGGCTCCCAACATGGTCTGGGTCAAGGACTAGGGTCGGTTCAGGGAGCGCATAATCGGGGCTATCGCCTGGCCGAAATATCAAATCGTCGAGCGAAGCCTGCCGATCCCGCTATCCCGGCGCTTAATCCCAGCCGCACGCAAGGGGTGGCCGCGACAAGTTGGTTGAATCGTTCCGCTGGAGTCTCCCATGCCAGGGTCTTGCGGGGACGCTCGTTGAGCAAGGCGGCGATGGCGTCGAGGTCGTCTTGGGAGTGGACCGACAGGTCCGTGCCCTTCGGCAGGAACTGGCGGACGAGGCCGTTCCAGTTCTCGTTGCTGCCGCGTTGCCAGGGAGAATGGGGGTCGCAGAAGTAGACCGGGACGCCGGTGGCGACCTTGAACTCGGCGTGCGTCGCCATCTCGATCCCCTGATCCCAGGTGAGGGACCGGGCCAGGTGATCGGGAGACGCACGATGTTGTCCGCCACGGCCGTCGCCACGTGCTCGGCCGTGCGGTTGTCGAGCTTGATCAGCATGCCCATCCGGGTGGTGCGCTCCACCAACGTGGCGACGGCGCTGGCGCCGCCCTCCCCGATGATCAAGTCCCCCTCCCAGTGGCCCGGCACGGCGCGGTCTTCGACCTCGGCGGGGCGTTCGGAGATGTTGACCATCCCCAGGATTGCGCTCCGTGCGGTCGAGGCTCGCGACCGAGGTCGTCGCCGAGCCCGGCCCGAGCGCAGGCAGGCGGTGAGCTCCTTTCGCAGCTCGCCCTTGGCCTGGACGAAGACCGCCTGGTAGATGGCCTCGTGGGACACCCACCACTCTGGCTGGTCGGGGTATTCCTTGCGCAACCGCTCGGCGATCTGCTCGGGCGACCACTTCTTGGCCCGCAGCAGTCCCTGGACCGTCTCCCACAGCGAAGGGCGCTCCTCGGTCCATGGGCTCTTGGGCCGCAGCGCCGCTCGTGCCGCTCGCTCCTCGGCCGCAGCTGCCCGGTAGTGCCTGCGCCCGCCATTGGCGGCGACTTCGCGCCAGACCGTCGAGCGGTGCCGGCCGAGGCGGGCGGCGATGGCTTCGTCGGACTCGCCTGCCTCGATGCCGACCCTGATCTCCTCACGCTCGGAAGCGCTCAGCGAGCCGGGACGCCGTTTGCGTTCGCCTGTCATGGCCCCACGCTCGACGCCCGGGGCCGCCCTGAAGGTGGATCCCCTCACCCTGTCGATGAACCGCTTGTTGGTGCCGCTCACCGGAACGCTCCGTCGCACGAATCCCCATCGCACGACGTAACCCTGCACTGTTGAGGCAGGAACTCCGGTCAACGCCTCGGCTCTCTTATAGCTCGCTCCGGCGAGAACCGCCTCGACCGCCGCGTCGAGTTCTGCCTGGCTCGAGCGGCGCTTCCGTCCTCGGGTCTCCATCTGACACCTCCAGGTCAGGAGATGTCGCGGTCACCCCTTGAGCCCAAGCTCCGAGCATTACCGCCTGGATCCAGGGAGCCTCGGAAGGGGTGGGCAATTTTTGCTTCGAGGAAGCCCGATCGATTCGCTGTTGGCCAGGACTATCGACCTGTCCGTGTCGAAAAGTGATCCATTCCGAGACGAGTTGTTGGCTCGCGGGACATTGTCGCGAGCGGTGTGACCGGCTTCGAGCGATTTACGACAGGACCACCTGGTTTACTGCTTCAGCGTGCAGGCGGTCCACGACGTCGGCCAATCGCATGCTGATCTCGCCCACCCTGGTCTGACGAACTCGCTCGATCAGATGGTCGATTATCGCAACCTGAACATTCGACTCAGAGCCACCGGCCAACTCCTCCCGTCGTAGCCGGGCCAATGCGGTCACGACCTCGGCGTAGACGTTCAAGAGTTCTTCATCAGCATTCGTCCAGGCGTGTGGCTCGTTCACGTCGTCAGCCTGCGCAGCGCAAGCATCCATCAGGAACTGCAGCGACTGACCCGACCGCAGTACAACGATTCGCTCTGACACCTTTCCTCCCTCAGCACTTTCAGGCCCGACTCCATTGACAGTACCTCGGACGTCCAAGGTACGTCTGGGCCCTCGGGCCGCCGGCAGACCTATCTTGTAGCGGTGAGTCCACATCGGACCCCGAGCCCGGACGAAGCCCGACAGGCGGTCGGACTCCTCTTGAGAGTGGTCGAGATCGATGAGGACATCTTCGATGCCCTGGACCAGATTGGGCCACTGCATCCGAAGAACAACACGTTCCCGGGCGAGGTCTTCATCCGCTTGGCCGCCGACGCCCTGAAAGATGGCATAGTCAGCCGGGATAGCCCGATCTCCGAGGAGCACATCGTTGAGAAGTACCTCTCAGAGTGTCGATTCCGAGGCCGGGACAACCAGAAGATCCGCTACGCCCTCCTGGCCGTAGGCGCCACTCACGGAGGCGTCGAGGTCGACCTGCTGGAGGAAGTTAGCTCTTGGAGCACGGACGACTTTTGGAGATATGCGGCCTTGGCCGCCATCGCATGGATCCGCGCCGTAGCCGATCAGCGGGAAATCCCGCCTGCCGACCTGTGTCGACGACTCCGGGCCGGTGTAGACGGTGAAGCGGACGGCCGCGAAGCCAGATGCTGATCGTCCACGGCACGAAGCGACTGCTCGATCGTTTGAAGTCCGAGCCGCGACAGACCGAAGAGAGGTCGACCACGGCCCTGGGCGACTGGTACGCCACGGCTTTCTTCTGGCGTCCCCAGGTTGCCCTGTTCGTCAACGAGTCGACACTGCTTCCAGTGCTCATCCCGCTTGCTCCGGCGACCACTCTCATTGCCCGCTTCTCAGGAGCCCTCGGGGAAGTGTTGGACGCGCACGGAGCCAGTCCAGCCTTCATAGCCTCTGAATTGACTGATATGAGCGAACGGCGGCTGGCTAAGACCGCCAACCGCAGTGTGGTGGGAGTCATGAATGAATTCGGCTACCTCGGCCAAGCGTACCGCGACGATTCCCCAGACCAGCCACTTCTGATGCTCTCGTTGCGTCTAAGCGAGACGCCATGCGGGCCTCTCTACAGGCGCCATGTCAGCCCCGATCGGGAGCTCGCTGCACGCCTCTCGGAATTGGAGGGTCGTTAGACGTTGCCCCCGTCGGGAACGGCGAGTAGCTGTCCGAGGTACTCGGCCGCATGGCGGTCCCTCACCGGTTTGAAGTGGGAGTAGACGGCGAGCGTGGTCCTTCCTCCTCCGCCGTGGCCGACTCGGCCGGCGACCTCAGGTAACTCGACACCCACGTTGAGCAAGGTCGTCACCACGAAATGCCGGAGACTGTGGAGGTGGATGCTCTCATCGAGCCCACAGCGTTTGCGCAACGTCCCGAATCGCCGGGTGGTCGAATCCGGCCGCCACGGGGCCGACCCGTCGGCTTCGTCGGAGAACACGAAGGCAGACTTCGGCAACGGGACACCGCAGGCGAGTGCCCGCTCAGCACAGCGCGCCCGGTGGGCATCCAGGATGGACGTGGTGGCGGCATCGAGGGCCACGGTACGAACCGAGGAACGGGTCTTCGGCTTCTGTCGTTCCACCGGACCATTAGTCCCGATCGAGATGGCCCGGGCGAAACGCACCGTCTCCTTGCTGCTGTCGAAGTCGGTCCACCGGAGCGCGCAGATCTCCCCCCGGCGCGCCCCGGTCACGGCCGAGACAACCAGATAGACCGCGAAATCCGGGTCTGTCTCCCGGGCGGCGGCGATCAGCTTGAGCACTTCGTCGACCTCAGGGGAGGTGATCTCAGGAGAGTCGATTCGGCCGGGCGAGGCCTTCGAGGCGGGGTTGAACATCAGCATGTCCCAGGCGACCGCCTGCTCGAGCGCCGAGTGGATCACGGCGTGTATGCGACGCACGGTGGCGGTCGAGAGCGGAGGCCCGACCTCGCACAGGTCACCGTCGTGCGACTGACGGGGTCGATGCCCACAAGCGCCACCGTGCGCCCGCAGCTGCGCGTAGTACCCGTCGATGATCGGCGTCCGGAGCTTGTCCAGCGCGATCGGTGACAAGGGGCCGAGCCTGGTGTCGATGATTCGTCTCGTCTCCGCGATGCCCTTGGGCGACCAGTCCCGCGTCGTCGACGCCACCTCGAACCAGCGCTCGAGCAGCTCGCCGAAGGTGCCCTCGGTGATGATTCCTCGGTCCACCTCGGCCAGGAAGGCGCGCATGGCCCGGTCGGCGTCGCGCTTGGAGCCTTTGAAGGTCCGCGTCTTGTACCGCGCCCGCTTCGTGGTCGCGTCGCGCCCGATGTAGGCGCGGAGCTCCCAGCTGTTCTCGCCGCGTTGGCGGACGTGACCTTGCATGGCGCCTACCTACCGGTTGGTGACTTGCCCAGACGGTAGTGGTCCGCTGTGCGGCAGTAGCAATTCGAGTAGCAGATCGGCCGTTTCCCACCTGACTGATGGGATTTCAGGCCGCTCACCTGCGGATTTATGGCAGCCCCAACGGGATTCGAACCCGTGTCTCCACCTTGAGAGGGTGGTGTCCTCGGCCACTAGACGATGGGGCCCGGCACCCTTTCGGGCCGAGCCAGACTATCCGATGCCCCGCGATCGTCATGCTCGGACGAGCCGATGTTCGTGGGCGCGCCGGTCGTGGGTCCGAGCCACAGGACGCAGGCTCCTCCGCTCCTTCACACGGCGGGCGCGGAGCGCTCTCAACGCACCCGAGCCCCACCGGAGTGGGGCTCGGAGAGGAAAAATGGCTCGGGGGGGAGGACTCGAACCCCCAATAACAGGGCCAGAACCTGCCGTGTTGCCGATTACACCACCCCCGAACGGGTGACTTCGCAGGCTAGCCCAGCCGGTGGAGGCGCGAGTAGCCGATGATCCGGCCCAGGGCCACCCCCATCGTCTCCTTGGCGTAGTACGGGACGGTCGCCCACCCCTTGATCGGGGAGTTGGTGGTCGGCGCCGGCCACGCCTGGAGTCCCACGTTGGAGGCGATGGCGAGGCTGCGGTCCTCGTGGAAGCCGTCGGTGACGACCAGGACCTTGGTCATCCCCCGCTGGTGCAGGGCCGCGGCGGCCAACGAGAGGTTGGTCCACGAGTCGTCGCCGCCGACCTCGACGATGTCGGCGGCGGGGACTCCGTGCTGCTCGAGCCAGACCGCCGACGCCTGCGCCTCGGTGAACTGGTCACCCGTCTCCTTCGAGCCCGTGACCACCATGGTGGTGGCGAGATGCTGTGCCACAGCGTCGCTCGCCTCCTGGAGCCGAGCCACGAGGTCGGGTGAGGGGACCCCGTCGTACTGGGCCGCCCCCATCACGACGATGGCCTGGACGGGTCGGGCGGTCGTGATGGCGCGACGTCAGCCACACCTGGACGCCGGTGACGGCGAAGTAGCCGCCGACGACCAGGAGGATGATCACGAGCCGCTGGAGGACCCACCGCATGGCGCGCGCGCCACGCACCATGGCGTCTCCGATCACTGCCACCGGTTCAGTCCCCCGATCCTTCCGATCCGGTCCCCGCTGGACCGCGCCTCAGCCGGCGTCGCCCCCCAGTCGCGCCCGGGCGGCGTGCAGGCGTGCCAGTACAGCCTCGCGCCCGAGCACCTCCAGGGACTGGAATAGGGGCGGTCCGACCCGGCGGCCGGTGACCGCCACCCGGATCGGCGCCTGGACCTTGTTGAGCTTGCGACCCAGGGCGTCGGCGATGGCCTGAGGTGGCGCTGTGCAGGGCCTCTGCGGTCCATGCCGAGTCCCGGTAGGCGGCCGAGGCGGCGTCGAGGACCGCCGGGGCGGTGTCGTCCTTCGCCACCGCCTCCCACGACGCCTCGTCGAGGAGGGGCTCCTCGAGGAAGAGGAAGTCGACCATGGCCGGGACCTCGCCGAGCACCGCCACCCGCTCCTGGACGAGGGGCGCCATGGTGCGGAAGACCGCCTCGTCGAAGCGCTCGGGCGGCCACGGCGCCCGGCCCGGCGCCAGCCAGGGGCCGGCCGCCTCGACGAAGTCGTCGACCGACATGGCCCGCAGGTACTCCTTGTTCATCCACTCGAGCTTCTTCACGTCGAAGAACGCCGGCGCGTGGTTCACCTCGGACAGCTCGAACGCCCGCCACCATCTCCTCGACGGAGAGGATCTCGCGGCCCTGGGGATCGCTCCACCCGAGCAGCGCCAGGTAGTTGCGCATGGCCGGCGGCCAGGTAGCCCGCGCTCGCGGTAGGACTCGACCGAGCCACGTCGTCGCGGCGCTTGGACAGCTTCTGGCGTCGCTCGTTCACGAGCAGCGGCAGGTGGGCGAACGCAGGCAGCGTGGCGCTGTCGCCCTCGAGCGCCGACCACAGGAGCAGCGCCTTGGGCGTCGACGGCAGGAGGTCCTCGCCCCGGATGACATGGGTGATGTGCATGTCGATGTCGTCGACCACGTTGGCGAGCACGAACAGCGGGGCCCCCGACGACTTCACCACCACGAAGTCCTCGATGGCCTCGTTGGCGAAGACGACGTCGCCGCGGATGAGGTCGTGGACGACGACGGTCCCCTCCTCGGGGACCCGGAAGCGCAGGGCCCGACCCGGGCGGGTCAGGCCCCGGTCTCGACAGAAGCCGTCGTAGCCGGGTGTGGCGTTGCCCTTGGTGCGGGCGTCGATCTCGTCGCGGGTGCACTCGCACGCGTACAGCGCCCCCGCCTCCCACAGCCTGTCGATGGCGCCTTGGTAGAGGCCGGTGCGCTCCGATTGCCGGAACGGGCCCTCGTCGGGCGTCCATGCCCAGCCACGCCAACGACGAGACGATGCCGTCGACCCACTCCTCGCGGTTGCGCTCGGTGTCGGTGTCCTCGATGCGCAGGACGAAGGTGCCCCCCGTGTGGCGGGCGAAGAGCCAGTTGTAGAGGGCGGACCGGGCGCTGCCGACGTGGAGGAAGCCGGTGGGAGACGGGGCGAAGCGGACCCGAGTCCCACCGCCCGCGGCGGGCGCCGGGGTGGCCCCGCCGGTCTCGCCGGCGCCGCCTGCCACCGGCGCTACTCGTCCTCGACGAGCGTGATCGCCCCCGTCGGGCAGTTGTTGGCGGCCATCCGGACCTTGTCCATCAGCTCGGGCGGGGGGTTCTCGTTGAGCACGTAGAGGTAGCCGTCGTCACGCACCTCGAACACCTCGGGCGCGATGCCCATGCACACGGCGTTGGACGCGCACACGTCGTAGTCCACGACGACCTTCATGGGAGGCACCTCCGTCTCGACCCGACCCGCAGTGTAGTGGTGGGTACTGTGTCGCCCCGAGACAGCGCGGCGCCCCCAGACAGCGTGCCGCCCCGAGCCGGCGCGGTCAGGGCTTGTCGGTGCTCAGCACCCACATGGCGAAGAACTGCGAACCGCCCCCGTAGGCGTGGCCGAGCGCGGTGCGGACGTTCTCGACCTGGTGCTCCCCGGCCTGGCCCCGCACCTGCATGGCCACCTCCAGGAACCGCAGCATGCCCGAGGCGCCGATGGGGTTCGACGACAGCACGCCCCCCGAGCAGTTCCACGGGATGTCGCCGCCGTCGAGGGCCGTGGCCCCCGACTCGGTGAGCTTCCAGCCGTCGCCCTCCTCGGCGAACCCGAGGTTCTCGAGCCACATCGGCTCGAACCAGGAGAAGGGGACGTACACCTCGGCCACGTCGATCTGGCGCCGGGGCTCGGTGATGCCGGCCTGGTGGTAGACGTCGGCCGCGCAGTCCAGGCCGGCCCGGGGGTTCACCTGGTCGCGTCCGGCGAACATGGTGGGCTCCGAGCGCATGGCCATGCCGTGGATCCACGCCGGGGGCCGGCTCGACGCCCGAGGATGCCGCCACCCGCTCCGACGCCAGCACCATGGCCGCGGCGCCGTCGGAGGAGGGGCAGGTCTCGAGGTAGCGGACCGGGTCCCACAACATGATCGAGTCCTTCACCATGTCGAAGGAGATGTCCTCGATGTGGAGGTGGGCGTAGGGGTTCTTGAGCGCCTGGAGCCGGTCCTTCACCGCCACCAGGATCCCGATGTGGTCGGGCGCCCCCGAGCGTCGCATGTAGGAGCGGATGATGGGGGCGAAGAAGCCGCCCGCACCGGCCAGCAGCGGCGCCGAGAAGGGCTGGGGAACCGACAGGGCCCACATGGCGTCGGAGTCCGACTGCTTCTCGAAGGCGACGGTGAGGACCCGCTCGTGGCGGCCCGAGGCCACGAGATGGGCGGCCACGATGGCGGTCGACCCGCCCACCGACCCCGCCGTGTGGACCCGCAGCATGGGCTTGCCCACCGCCCCGAGCGCCGGGGCCAGGTAGAGCTCGGGCATCATGACGCCCTCGAACATGTCGGGGGCCTTGCCGATGACCACGGCGTCGATGTCGCCCCAGTCGAGGCCGGCGTCCTCGAGGGCACGGCCCGCCGCTTCGCGCACGAGCCCGGCGATCGAGACGTCCTCGCGCTTGGCCGCGTGCTTGGTCTGGCCCACACCGATCACCGCGCAGCGCTCGGCCATCACGCCCCCTTTCCGGCCGGGGCCGAGGGCTCGGCGGCCAGGGCGCACACCAGGTTCTGCTGCAGGCACGGGCCCGACGTGGCGTGGGCGATGGCGCTCTGGGCGCTGCCGTCCATGATGCGGGCCGCCGCCTCCCCGATGCGCAACAGGCCGGCCACCATCGAGCGCGTTGGCCGCCAGCGCCCCACCCGAGGGGTTGACGGCCACGGAGTCGGCCAGGCCCAGCGCGTCGCGCAGGATGAGCTCCTGGTGGGCGAACGGGGCGTGGAGCTCGGCCACGTCGACGTGGACGGCGCCCGGGCGCGTCGCCCGACGCGTCGAAGACGCCCGCGCCCTGCCGCCGCGGCGCGCGTCGACGGGGACCGGGTCAGGTCGCGGGCGCCCGAGGGCGTGGGCCTCGATGCGGTGGTCGATGCCGGTGATCCAGGCCGGGCGCTCGCACAGCTCCCGGGCCCGGTCCTCGGCCGCGAGCACGATGGCGGCCACGCCGTCGGTGATGGGGGGCAGGGCGTGGCGGCGCAGGGGGGCGACCACGTAGTCGTCGGCGAGGAGCGTCGTCGGCGCGACTGGTCCTTGGCCACCTGGGCGTTGGGGTTGGCGAGCGCATCGCGTCGGCTGCGGGCGGCCACGGCCGCGAAGTCCTTCTCGGTGGCCTTGCCGGCGTCGATGAGCGCCTGGGCCTGGAGGGCGGCCAGGGCCACGGGGTCGGGCCACATCGGGGCCATGTAGTACGGGTCGAGCTGCAAGGCCAGGATGCGGTCGAGCTGGCTGGGCGAGGACCGTCCGAAGCTGTAGACGAGGGCGGTGTCGATCTCGCCCTCCTGGAGGAGCGTCCACGCCTCGTAGAGCGCCCAGGCGCCGTCCATCTCCACGTGGCTCTCGCGCATGGGCGGCCACACCCCCACCGCGTCGAGGGCCATGACGAAGCTGAAGGGCGCCCCCACGAGGTAGTCGGTGCTCCCCGAGCAGACGAATCCCATGTCGGACTTGGTGACGCCGATGTTGGCGAACACCTCGGTCACCACCGGCATGAGCATCTCGACCTCGTTGCGGTGGTCCTCGCGCCGCACCGACTTCGTCTGGGCCAACGACACGACCCCGACGGGCCGGACCGGGGCACGCCCGGCCGGGGCCGCGCTCACAGGTACTCCTTGAAGGTCTCGTAGTCGGCGTCGGGCTCGCCGTTGGGACGGAAGTACTTGACCGACGCCATGGTGAGGCCCCAGCTCCTCCTTGGGCAGCCACACCGCTTCCACCCGCATTCCCATGCGCACCTCGGTGGCGGGGAGCTCCTGGATGAGCCCCATGAAGGCGATGTTGGCGCCGTCGAGGAGGATCTGGGCGCAGATGTAGGGGATCTCGATCGACTGGCCCTGGAAGGGCACGTTCACGACGCAGTAGGTCGTGACCGTCCCGGTGTTGCCCAGGACGACGGGTCGGTGGTGGCCACGCCGTCGGTGGGGCACGACCCGCGCGGCGGGACGTAGACCTGATGGCACACCGGGCAGCGCTGGCCGATGAACTTGCCCTGGGCGATGCCCTGGAGGAAGCGCGACTGCGACAGCCCCGCCGTGTACTGGTAGTCGAGTCGCATCGGGGTGGCGAGCGTCGTGACGGGGGCCTCGCCCGACGCGCCGGGGTCGGTGAGGAGTGCTCACGTCGCTCATGATGCGGACCCTTCGGGTACGAAGCACTCGATGTCCTGGATGCGGCCCGGCGCGCTCGGCGGCCGGGCGCCAGCGCGCCGTCACCCGCATCCCGCTCGCCATGGCCTCGCGGCGAGCCGGCGTCGACGACGTGGAGCATGCCCGTGTGGCCCCGTCGAGTTGGACCAGCGCCCACGCGAAGGGCCGGTCGAGGGGCTGGTCCTGCTTGGGCTGCGCCGCCCACGACCACGTCGTCACCACGCCCGACGGGCCCACCTCGACCAGGTCGCCCACGTCCGCGCTCGTGACGGGGTCGTACTCGGTGGGGGGCACGATCACCGTCGGCGCCCCGGTGGCGTCGTGGGACTGGGCGCCGAGGATGCGGCCCGTCGCGCAGCCCGGTGAGGAAGGCGCCGATCACGGGGCCCACCGAGCGGACGTAGGGGTACTCGAGCACGTGTGGTGCCCGCAGGACTTCGCTGTCCGCCATCACGACCCCTCCCCTCGGTGGGCGTACGACGGCGCAAACTAGAACACATTGCAGTTCGCTGCCAGCCCGGGGCCCCACCCCCAGGTCAGGGTGCCCCGACCCGGGGGTGGGGTCGGCGACGCCGGCATCAGCTCCACATGAGCGATCCCGGCGTGGTGAGCAATTCACCGGTCTCGAGCCACGTCTTGAGGCCCGACAGGACCATGGGCCACCCCCCGTAGAGCTGGGTGTTGGCACCGTCGCGGAGTTGGTCGTGGGTGAGGGTGAGACGGCACGAGTCACCGATGGGCTCGATCTCCCAGGTGACGCCGCGACGTGCCCTCCGCCTTCGCCTCCTCGCTGAAGTACGCCGCCATGGTGTGGACGAGACGGCGGGGTGGGTCGACCTCGAGGATCTCGCCCTCGCCCAGCACCGACTCCGCCTTGGGCGCGGTCATCTCGAAGTGCGCACCGGGCTTCAGGTCGGCGACGACCATGGCCGCGCCGAAGTTGTACTTCCTCCTGATGTCGGGATCGACGATCGCCTCCCACAGGCGCTCCGGGGTGGTGCGGATGTAGATCTCGAAAACCTTCTCCATGGGACTCTCCAATCGGCTCTTGAGGTCACTGAGCCCCGCGGCCCAGGGCTCGGCGTACTTGCTCACCCACCGGTCGTGGACGAGTCGGATGGGGACTGGGTTCAGGAAGTGGAGCTTCTCCCGGCCCCGCCGCCTGGTGACCACGAGGCCCGCCTCTTCCAGCTGCCTGAGGTGCTTCATCACGCCGAAGCGGGTGATGTCGAACCTCGCCTCGAGCGCGCTCAACGTCTGGCCGTCTGCACGGAACAGCTCGTCGAGGAGGCTCCGCCGGGTGGGATCGGCGAGGGCCCTGAACACGTCGTCCACCTCCCCGACAATACGTGACCATTTGGTCACATGTCAACGGAGACCGTCAGGAGATGGGCCAGTATCCGTTCACGGCGTCGGTGACGGCCTGCCCCGGAGCACGGGTGTCGGCACGACGCTCGTCGTCGTCCACACGGCGCAGATCGGGGGGCAACTCGGGGGTCCGGTCCTTGGAGATCATGCGGAAGCCGATGACCACGCAGCTCACCGAAGCCACGAGCAGCACCACGAGCACCAGCCCCATGGCGAAAACGCTATCTCGACGCTGGCTGCCTAGAAGGTGAGGATCTGGCGGATGATCTCGCCCTTCTTCATGGCGTCGAAGGCGTCCTGGGCCTTGGACAGGTCCATGCGAGACGAGATCATGCCCTCGAGGTCGAGACGGCCCGCCTTCCACAAGCGGATGAGGCGGCCGAACTCGCTGCGCACGTCGGCCGAGCCGTAGTACGAACCCAACAGCTTCTTCTCCATGAAGAAGAGCTCGAAGCAGTTGAACTCGACGTGCTTCTCGGCACTGCCCGCACCGACGATCACCGCCGTGCCGCCCCGTCGCACGGCGTCGTAGGCGGCCCGGATGGTCAGGGGCAGGCCGATGCACTCGATGGCGTAGTCGAACCCGCCGGCCGAGCCGTTGATCTCCGCGTTGGCGGCACTCAGATCGTCGGGCTTCACCCCGTGGGTCGCCCCGAAGCCGAGCGCGGTCTTCAACTTGGAGTCGACCATGTCGACGGCCACGATCTCCGCCGCCCCGGCGATGCGCGCCCCCTGGATGGCGGCGATGCCCACGCCACCGGCCCCGAACACCACGACGCTCGATCCCGGCTTCACCTTGGCGGTGTTGAGGGCGGCGCCGACCCCGGTGGTCACGCCGCAGCCGATCAGCGCCCCGATCTCATAGGGCACGTCGTCGGGGATCTTCACCACGCCCTGCTGGGGCAGGACCATCTCCTCGGCGAAGGTGCCCGTCCCCGCGAAGCCGAAGACGGGCTCGCCACCGCGCGAGAACTTGGCGGCACCGGCGATGTTGAAGAAGATGTCCACGCACAGGTTGGCTTCACCGCGCAGGCACGCCGAGCACTTTCCACACGGCGGGGTCCAGGCCACGATCACGTGGTCACCCACCGCCACCTGGTCGACGCCCGGGCCCACCTCGATGATCTCGCCCGCGCCCTCGTGGCCGAGGACGGCGGGGGCGGGTTGGGGCAGGGTCCCGTTCATGGCCGACAGGTCGGAGTGGCACACGCCGGCGGCGTGGAGCTTCAGTCGCACCTCGCCGGGCCCCGGGTCAGTCACCTCGACGTCGTCGTAGATGTCGATGACTTCCTTGCCGACCTCGTTGAAAATCGCTGCGCGCATCCGAATCCCTCCCTGGTGGCCGACCGTTCCCCACTGGCGCCGACCCTGCCTGCGCATTCGACCATGCGCCGCAGTGGGCCGCAACATCTCCCCCGCCGCGCCCCAGTGGTTACCTGCCCACTGGGTTCTACCGGCCCGGCGCGCGCTACAAGGCCGCGGTGGACTGCCCGTTGGGGCCGAGCCCGCTCGGCAGGAGGAGGCGGACCGCCACCGCCAACTCGTCGCGGACGCGGTCCATGTCACTCCAACCGTTCACCCATCCGACCAGCGACGAGTACCAGACGTGGCCGATGATCCGGGTGCGCTCGGCGTGGTCGGGGGGTTGGGGCTCACCGATGGCCCTGATGATGATGCCGTCCATCACCGCCCCCATCTGCTGCTGGCACTCGATGGCGGCCACGTCGGGCGAGGCCAGGGAGGCGAAGACCGCCGCCACCAGTTGGGGCTGGCGTCCCATGGCCCGCAGGGCCCGTTCCAGGACGTCGAGGACCCGCTCGGATGCCACCGACCCCCGGGCCGGGACCTGGGCCAGGCGGGCGTCGAGTTGCTCCACCCAGTAGACGAGCGCGGCGGCGAGGAGGTGGTCCTTCGACGAGAAGTAGCGGTAGACGGTGCCCATGGCCACATGGGCCCGGGCGGCCACGTCTCGCATCTGGACGGCCTCGTAGCCCCCCTCGAGGCCCAGCTCCATGGCCGCGTCGATCACCCGTTGACGCCGGGCCTCCTGGGCGCGGGTCAGGGACCGGGGAAGCACCCTCTGCTGCACAGGGATGCACGCTACTCCCGGTCCCGGCCGAAACGGAACCCGTTCTACTCCGGGGCACCGCTCCCGACCAGGCCAAATCTGACATGTCGTCAGCAAATGGGGGCTAGCCTTCGCACGAATGGCCCCTGACTCGGGCGACGCAGCCCTGGACACGATCCTCGACGACACCGACGACCCGGGCTCGATCGCCGCCACCGACGGCCGGGTCCCGGGGCGGCGCGGCCTCGCCACCCGGAACCGGCTCCTCGAGTGCACCGCCGAGCTGCTCGCCACCACCGCGTGGCGTTCGATCAAGGTCATCGACATCGCCCGGCAGGCGGGGACGTCGCCGGCCACCTTCTACCAGTACTTCGAGAACGTCGAGCAGGCCATCCTGGTCATGGCCGAGGAGCTCATGCAGGGGGCGGGCACCCTGGCCGAGCTGGTCGACGGCGACTGGTCCGACGACGCCAGCTGGGACACCGCACGACGGGTGGTCGAGGGGTTCATGGCCTACTGGGACGCCAACCGGGCCGTGTTCCGCGTCGTCGAGCTCGCCACCGAGGAGGGCGACCTGCGCTTCCAGGGGTTGCGGGTGCGGGCCCTCAACGCCGTGACCGTCACCATGGCGCGCGTGATCGCGTCGGGCGTCCCCAACCGGAGCCCGGCCGGCACCGACGCCATGGCGGTCGCAGCGACGCTCATCTCGATGCTCGCCCATGTCGCCGCCCACCGCTACGGCTTCGAGTTCTGGGGGATCCGCACCACCGCCATGGTCGACACCCAGGCCCGCGTGCTGCACTGGGCCGTGACGGGACGGTCGGCCCCTCCCAGTGAGGACGCCGGCGCCGTCTCGGCACCGCGCACCGGCCCCGTGGTGGGAGGCGGCGCCGCCCAGGTCCGGACGAGCCAGGCCCGACAGAGGCCGGGGCCCGAGGTGCCTCCCCGACGCGCTACTTGACGGCGACGGGGTTGAGCGGCGAGCCACACCCGTTGGTGAACGGCAACGGGGTGGCGTCGAGGAGGAACGTGTACTGGCCGTCGACGGCGCAGTCGGCGGCGAGCTCGTCGAGCATCCAGTTCTGGCCCTGGGTCATCCCCATCTCGACGATGTGCAACAAGTGGACGGGGAGATAGACCTCGGCGTCCTCGCACGGGATGACTTCGAGCGCCATGGTGTCGGTGCTCACCGCGGCGACGTCGCGGGCGTGGAACCACTCGGCGGTCGCCATCGACAGTCCTGACGAGAGACCCATGTACTGGATCACGTCGGCGAAGGAGAGCATATTGGGGAGCGGGACCGTCGCCCCTCCGGCCGGGAACCGTTGCGACATCCGCAGCCGGGCCATCTGCCCGGTGCGCACCAGGACGACGTCGCCGGCCTCGACCGTCACCCCGGCGAGCGCGCAGGCGGCGTCGAGGTCGGCGGGGGTGATGGCGTAGCCGCCCGCGAGGACGTCGGTCTCCTTGGCCCGGGCCACGTCGAGGAGCACCCCCCGGCTCACGAGGGAGTCCACGAGATGGATCCCGAGGCGACTGGCGCCCGCCGAGGTGACCGTCGTCGCCGGGTACCCGTTGTAGAGCATCCCGCCGTAGCTCACATGGGCCAGGCCGTCCCAGTGCGTCGCGCACTGCAGCGGCATCACCACCACGTCCTCGTTGGCACAGATCCATTCGGTGTCGTCGGACAACGGCACGTTCACGTACGACATGGTCCGGACGGGATTGAAGCGGCCCGGCACCACGCCCTTCTGGATGCCCTCGGCCTCCGACAGGGCCAAGCCCATGGGGAAGGCCCGGCCCGTCCGGACGCAACCGGCGGCGCGGCGGCGCACCTCGTCGGTGATGAAATTGAGGGTGCCGAGCTGGTCGTCGTCTCCCCAACGACCCCAGTTCCGCACCTTGGCCGCGATCCTCGTGAACTGGTCCGAAGCACCCATCGCCGCCGCAGGCTACCGCCTCGCACCCCGTGCCAGCACCGGCTCGGGGAAGGGCCCAGGCACGGAAAGCCCCTGGTTGCCGAGCCGACGCAGTCCTAGACTTGGGATCGTCTCAGTTTCCTCACGAGACGGCATCACGACGCACGAGGAGGTGTGCCGGTGCGGATCTCGACGCTCCTTGCTGGCAAGGGAGATTCGGTGGCCACGATCACCGCGGACACGACGGTGACCGGTGCGGTGGACGCCCTGCGGGAGCACGGCGTGGGCGCCCTGGTGGTGTCGTCGGACGGCAAGCACATCGACGGGATCGTCTCCGAGCGCGACATCGTGCGCGGGTTGAGCGGCCAACTCGGCGCGTTGCTCTCCGAGCCCGTCCGCAGCATCATGACGGCGAAGGTCTTCACGGTGTCGCCCGACGACGATGTCGAGTCGCTCATGGCCGTCATGACCGAGCGTCGGATCCGACATGTCCCGGTGGTGTGCGACGAGGTCCTGTGCGGGATCATCAGCATCGGCGACGTGGTGAAGAGCCGGATCGACGAGCTCGAGAAGGACCGTAAGGAGCTGGTGGAGTACATCAACGCCCGCTGACGGGCCACTGCCTACACTGGCTGACGTTGCCCGTTTCTTTCCGACCGCTTCAGCGCGCCGACTTCGCACTCCTGGCCACGTGGCTGGCGCTCCCGCACGTGGCACCGTGGTGGTCCGACGAGCCGACGGTCACGGCCCTCGAGACCAGCTACGGGCCCTCGGTCGACGGGACCGACCCGACTGAGGCGTTCATCATCGAGCTCGAGGGGCGTCCCGTCGGCTTCGTCCAGCGCTACCGTCTCGACGACTATCCGGCCTGGTGCGGGGCCCTGGGCGTCGAGCGGGCCGCCGGGATCGACTACCTGATCGGCGCCCCGGAGCTGATCGGCGTCGGCCTGGGACCGGTCGTCGTGGACTCGTTCACCGCGCTGACCTTCGAGCGGTATCCCGACGTCGACCGGATGGGGGTGGCGGTCCAGCAGGCCAACCACCGCTCGTGGCGCGCCCTCGAGAAGGCCGGCTACGACCGCGTCTTCGAAGGCATGATCGACTCCGACGACCCGAGCGACGACGGGCCGAGCTACGTCTACGTGCGGGCCCGCTGAGGTCAGGGGACCCCGGGCCGCACCACGTGGCCGGGAAGGTTCTTGGTGAGCACCTCGCCGTCGCGCACGATCGGGCACGCCGTTGACGATGGTCCAGGCGATACCGCGGGGTCGGGCCGAGTAGCGCGCCTCGCCCCCGGGGAAGTCGTTGACCTGCTTCTTGGACTCGAGCTCGATGGTGTCGGGGTCGAAGACGAAGGCGTCGGCCCAGTAGCCGGGCAGCACATGCCCCCCGACCTTCGAAGCCGAGCAAGGCGGCGGGCACCTGGGTGAGCTGGCGGATGCCTTCCTCGAGGCTCCACAGCTTGCGGTCGCGCACCCAGAAGGCCAGGAACGCCGTCGACCAGTCCGACCCGTCGTCGCGGTCGAGATGGGCCCCGCCGTCGGAGACGCCGATGATCATGGCGGGATGGCTCTGGCCGTGGGCCACGGCCTCCTCCCACGCCCGGCTCTTGTTGACGTAGCGGAAGACGGTGCGCAGGTCCTCGTCGAGGGCCAGGTCGAGGAGCGCGTCGGCGGGCTCCTTGCCGAGCTCGGTGGCGATGTCGGCGATCGTGCGGCGCACGAACTTCTCGTTGTGGGGCGTGGCCACCTCGTCGACCTCGACCACGCTCCAGCGCGGCGGTGGAAGCGTCGACCCCTTGGCCCCGTCGGTGTTGGGATGCTCCACGGCGTGGCGCATCTCGTCGCGCGCCGCGGCGTCGCGCAGGAGGGCGAGCCGATCGTCCCGGGCCACACCGGGACCCACGGCCCGGTGCCATGACGGCACCCCCTCGTAGAGGTTGGTGCCCGACTCGATCCGGAAGTCACGGTCGAAGGGATGGTTGCGCAGCAGCGAGAAGATCCCGACACCCTGGCGACCGACCTCCTCGATCCACTGCGAGACCTGCTCCCACTCGGCCCCGGGCACGTCCACCTTGGAGCGCCCCCCCAGACCCTGGAGGATGATGGGCAGCCGGCTCAGCGTGCCGAGGCGCAGGAGCAGGTCCTTGTCGGGCTGGTCGAGGCCCCCGATGGCGCTGCGGTGGAGGTAGCTGATCGACCCGCCGTTGTGGCGGCCCGCCTCGGCGCACAGGACCTCGAGCTCGCCCATGGACGCGAACCGACTCGGGACGGGGCGGTCGTCGCCGTCGAGCTGGGTGGGGCCGTGCGAGGACGAGAACCCCGCCGCCCCCGCCTCCATGGCCTCGGCCACGATGGCGCGCATCTGCTCGACCTCGTCGTCGGTGGCCTCGCGCTCGGACCCGGCCTCCCCCATGACGGTTCGCCGCACGGCGGAGTGCCCCACGTAGCAGGCCATGTTCACGCCGAGCTTGCCGTGCCGCGAGGCCAGGAACTCGGGGAACGACTCGAACTCCCACTGCACGGCCGACAGCGCCACGGGGGACATGCCCTCGACCTTGGCGAACATCCGGGCCAGGTAGTCGCGCTGGTCGGGACGGTTGGGGGCCACCGAGAACCCGCAGTTCCCGGCGAGCACCGTCGTGACGCCGTGGTAGCACGACGACGTGGCGTGCGGCTCGAACGTGAGCTGGGGGTCGTAGTGGGTGTGGGCGTCGACGATCCCGGGCGCCACGTGCAGGCCGTCGGCGTCGATGACCTGGTCGGCTTCGGCCGGCGATCGACGAACCCGACCTTGACGACGCGGCCGTCTTTGACGGCGATGTCGCCGCGCCGGCGGGCGAGCCCGGTGCCGTCGACCACGATGCCGCCCATGATGGCGAGGTCGTAGGTGCTCACGTGCCGCTCCTTGCACCGGCGCATCCACACCGGTCATCAGCCCGGCCTCTTCGCCGGTGGTCAGCTTGTGGTCAGCCGGTCCAGACGATCGACTGCAGCTCCGAGTACGCCTCCAGGCCGTAGTCGCCGCCGTCGCGCCCGACGCCCGACATCTTGAACCCCCCGAAGGGCGCCTCGTGGTTGCGCTGGGCGGTGTTGATGCCCACGTGCCCGGCCCGGAGCTGCTGGGCGACCTCGAAGGCCCGGGCCGTGTCGCCCGAGAAGACGTAGTCGTAGAGGCCGAAGTCGCTGTCGTTGGCGATGGCGACGGCCTCGGCGTCGTCGTCGAACGGGATGACCACGAGCACGGGGCCGAAGATCTCCTCGCGCGCCACGGCCATGTCGTTGTCGGCCACGAACAGGGTGGGGTCGACGTAGAAGCCCCGCTCGAGATGCGACGGGTCGTCCTCCCCCGGCCACGAGCCGGGCACCCTCGTCGCGCCCGGTGGCGATGTGGCCCTCGACCCGGTCGCGCTGGGCGGCGGAGATGAGCGGGCCCACGATCGTGTCGGGCTCGGTGGGGTCGCCCACCTTGAGCGCGCCCGCGTATCCCTGCGAGCATCTCGACGACCTGGTCGAAGACGCCGCGCTGGACGATGGCCCGAGTGGGCGCGGTGCAGATCTGGCCGGAGTGGAAGCTCCACGTGGAGCCGATGCACCCCACCGCGGCGTCGAGCTTGGCGTCGTCGAACACGATGCACGCCCCCTTGCCGCCCAGCTCGAGCAGGAGGCGCTTCATGGTCCGTCCCCCCGCCGAGGCGATGCGCGTGCCGACCTGGGTGGACCCCGTGAAGCTGATCATGTCCACGTCGGTCGACTCGACCAGGGCGGCGGCCGGGCCGGCGTCGGCGGAGTTCACGAGGTTGACCACCCCGGGCGGGAACCCCACCTCTTCGAGGATCCGCACCAGCTCCACCACGGTCAGGGGATCCTGGGCGGCGGGCTTCACCACGACGGTGTTGCCCATGGCCAGCGCGGGGGCGACCTTGCCCGGCCATGTTGACGAGGGGGAAGTTGTACGACGTGATGCAGGCCACCACGCCGACGGGTTGGCGCAGGGCCAGGGCGCTGATGAGCCCACCGGGGGCGAGCGGCGTCGCCACCGCCACCTGGGGAGGGATGGCGCGCTGGGCCACCGGGCGCAGGTCGAGCGAGTACCGCTCGAACCGGCTCACGGCGATGGGCACCTGGAGGCTCGACCCCACCGCGGCGGTGGCGCCGGTCTCGGCGATCACGAGGGGGAGCAGCTCCTCGGCCCGGGCCGCGATGGCCTGGGCGGCCCGGGCCATGAGGGCGCCCCGCTCGGCGGGAGGGGTCGCCGACCACGCCGGCAGCGCCTCTCGTGCCGCCGCCGCGGCCGCCTCGGCGTCGGCGACGGTCGCGTTGGGGGCCGTGCCCACGACCTCTTCGGTGGCGGGGTTGACCACGTCGTAGGTGCCGCCCGAGGCGTCGACCCATTTGCCGCCGATGAAGAGCTGGCTCTCGTCTCTGAAGCCAGTCGCCGGCGTCCCGGCCATGGCCGCCGATGGTACCGGGTATCTGACGTGCCGTCAGGTCCGTGCGAGCTGTCACCTCGGCCCAGATCTGACCTACCGTCAGGTCGCTGGTACCGTGCGGCTTTGCACCGAAGGTGCCGTGCGCACACGCCCGGGAGCTCCGCGGAGCCGAGCCTCGGGCCCGGACCGAGGAGGAACGTGCGATGAGCCCGGCAGTCGGCTTCCAGGACGCCACCGCCATCGCCGGCATCGCCCAGACGGCGTTCTCCAAGCACCTCGAGCCCACCGAGGCCGAGCTGGCGTGCACCGTGATCGTCGACGCCTGCGCGGACGCCGGCATCGACCCCTCCGAGATCGACGCCCTGTGCTCCTACACGATGGAGGCCACCGAGGAGGTCGACATCGTCCGCAACATCGGGTGCGGCGAGATCACCTTCTTCAGCCAGGTCGGGTACGGCGGCGGGGCGGGATGCGGCGTGGTGGGCCACGCCGCGCTGGCCGTGGCGAGCGGCCAGGCCGAGGTGGCCGTGGCGTGGCGGTCGCGCAAGCGAGGGTCGGGGCCCCGGCCGTGGACGAGCACCTCGGTCCAGCTGCGGGTGCCCGGCGCCTGGACACGGCCCGTTCGGGATGCTGCGGCCCGTCGACGAGATCGCCATGCTCACCCGCCGCTACATGCACGAGTACGGCGCGACGCGCGACCACCTCGCCAACGTGGCCATGGCGGTGCGCAAGCACGCCAACATGAACCCGGCCGCCATCATGTACGAGAAGCCGATGAGCCGCGACGACTACATGGCGTCGCGCTGGGTGTCCGAACCGCTGTGCCTGTTCGACAACTGCCTCGAGACCGACGGCGCGCTGGCGTGCGTGATCGTGTCCGCCGAGCGGGCCCGCGACCTGCGCCACCCGCCGGTGTACGTGCACGCCTTCGCCCAGGGCCTGCCCCCCGAGCACCAGACCATGGTCAACTTCTTCAACGACGACCCCCTCACCGGGCCCGGCCTGGGCCTGCGCCCGGCGCCTGTGGGCGAACGCCGCGTTCGGACCCGAGGACGTCAACGTGGCGCAGATCTACGACGCCTTCTCGCCGCTCATCCTGCTGTCGCTCGAGGGCTACGGATTCTGCAAGCGCGGCGAGGCCGGTCCCATGACCGAGAACGGCAACCTCGAGTGGGAGAAGGGCTCGCTGCCGGTGAACACCGCCGGGGGCGGGCTCTCCGAGGCGTACGTGCACGGCTTCAACCTCATCAACGAAGGGGTCCGTCAGATGCGCGGCACCTCGACGGCCCAGGTCGACGGGGCCGAGACCTGCCTCGTGACCTCGGGAGAGGGCGTCCCCACCAGCGCCCTCCTCCTGCGGCGCTGAGTCCACGAAGAGAAGGAAGAAGGGGCACATGAGCAACGCAGCGGCGTTCTCCGGAGGGTACGTGGCCAACCGTCGGCCCGTCGGAGGACGGCTTCCTCATGCCGGCGGTCGACGAGGAGGGCAGCTTCTTCTGGGAGGGGACCCTCCTCGGTGAGCTGCGCATCCAGATGTGCAACGCCTGCGGCAAGCTCCGGCACCCGCCCCGTCCCATGTGCCCGTCGTGCCGGTCCACGGAGCGGGGCTGGAAGCAGGTGGCCGGGGCGGGGACGATCTGGTCGTACGTGGTCCCCCACCCCCCATTACTCGAGCCCTACTCCAGCCTGGCCCCCTACAACGTCATCGTCGTCGCCCTCGACGAGCACCCCACCATCCGGTTCGTGGGCAATCTCGTCACCGGGCCCGAGGGCGGGCTCGACGAGGTCGACCCGGCCACGATCCGCATCGGTGAGCCGGTCGAGGTCGTCTTCAAGCGCTTCCACCGCACCGACGGCAGCGAAGAAGCCCTCCCGTTCTGGGTGCGGACCTAGACGTCTCCGCCGCGTGGCCCGCACCCGATGTCGGGTGCGTTCACGCCAGTGCGCAGGCCCGGATGGCGACGTCGGCGGCCGTCTCGGCCCCGAGCAGGGCTCCCTCGGCCAGCTGAGCCATGGCTTCGACCCGTTCGGGGTGCTCGGCGAAGAACCGCTCGATGGCCTCGTTGTTGGGCGACCCGTCCATGTTCGAGAGGCGGAACACCTCCTCGTCGACGCTCCCGTCGGTGGCGCGGTCGCTGATGACGCGGAACACCGACCAGGGGATGCCCCGCGCTTCGCACAGCGCGGCGATGGCCGCGGTCTCCATGTCGAGCGACACGACACCCCGGGCACGGAGTCGGGCGATGTGGTCCGGGTCGTTGTTGAAGGTCCCCGACGTCCACATCCTCCCCGCCGGGGTGCCCTCCCCCAACGGCGCGGGGCGGTACTCGTCGCCGGTCGCTGCGTCCACCACGACCTCGGGGAGGATGAGCGTGCCGATGGGCGTCTCGTTCTCCACCGCGCCGGTGATCCCCACGACCACCACCCGTTCGACGTCAACGGCGTCGAGCAGACGCGTGGTGCCGACGGTGGCGAGCTCGGTGCCCATGCCGGTGACGATGGCCACCACGTGCCGGTCGCCGATCGTGGCGCCGTGCACGGTGAGGTCGCCCACGGTCGACTCCTCGAGCCCGAGCTTCCGGACGAGGGGCTCGATCTCCATGGGCATGGCGCAGATGAAGGCGATGTGCGCGGTGGCGGTGGGGTCCGGTGCCGTCGTCATCGCCACAGCCTGCCCCATTCGACGTGTCAATGCAGGAGAGAGAGCACGAGCCCGGCCTGGCCGAGGTGATAGGTCACCATGATCCCGACATCGGCGCCCCGAAACGGCCGGACGAAGCGGTTCCACGCGATCATGGCGTCCGACGACACGAACAGTGCCGCCCCCACCCCGGCGAGCACGTTTCCCGTCGCCAGCGCGGTGGCGAGCATCACCGAGATCACCACCATGTACAAGGCCACCGGGACCGCCAGCTCGCGCCGACCGCGCAGCGCCCCCAGGATGCGTCCGGCCACCGGCGCCACCACGACCACGACGGCGCCGGCCGCGATGGCCAGGGCGACGCCGCCCGGCGGCTGTGTCCACAGACCGGCCGTATAACAGACGTGGGCGACGAGGAAGGCGGCCAGTCCCGCCACGAAGACGTCGGTCGGGAGCATGAGCAAGACATCGCCGACCAACGAGCACCCCAGCGCGGCGACGAACCAGTCGCGCCGGGTCGCGGCGTCGGAGGCCGGGGTCACCGCCACCGCCACGACGATGAGCGCCATCAGGGTGGCCGGCTTGCACAGGTATTCGAGCCGGGCGTTCGCGGTGGCGCGTGCCACCCAGTCGCCCCCGGCGAAGAGTCCCGCCGCCACCAGCGCCACGACGGCTGCGGTCGTCACCGTGCGGTGCGTTGCGCCGGTGCTGCGTTCAAGACGGGCCGGACCACCCGATGGGACCGAGCTTCTGGGCCATCACCACCATGGCCGCCTTCTCTCGTTGCCAGACCCCGGTGATCCGTTCCGCGAATCCGGCCCGCAGCAGGGCCTTGTTCGCCATGAGGGCGTCGACGTCATGGGTTGCCAAGGCCCGCGCCGTCGTCAACGCCTGCTCGAGTGCCGTCCCGGCCGGTGCGCTCGACAACGCGAAGCCGGTGGCGACCGCGGCGTCGGCGCGCAGCGGCGAGCCCGAGAGCATCATCCACGCCGCCTGTTGGGGGCCGACGCGTCCGGGGAGGAGCCAGCTGCTTCCCGCTTCGGCGCAAGTGCCCAGGGACACGAACGGCATGCGGATCTCCGCCGTCTCGTCGACGACCACGAGATCGCAGTGCAGGAGCAGCGTCGCTCCGAATCCCACCGCCAGCCCGTTGACGGCGGCCACGAGCGGCTTGGGGAACCGTGCCAAGCAGTCGAGAAGAGGGTCGAAGTCGACACCGAGCTCGGCGCTGCCCCCGGGGCGCTGCATCTCGTTGAGATCCACGCCCGCCGAGAAGGCCCGGCCCCTCCCGGTGAGCACGCCCACCGCCACCGCCGGGTCGGCGGCCACCGCGTCGAGCTGCGCCTTGAGGATGCGATATCCCTCGGCCGTGAAGGCATTGAGCTTGGTGGGCCGGTCGAGGTAGAGGACGCGCACGCTGTCGTGATCCTCCACCGACACCGCATAACCCGACGCCGACTCGCTCACGTTGCACCCTCCTGGTAGTTCGTCGACTGCCTAAGCTAGAGGCCCGGCTCTTGCCGCGGAGAAGGAGTGGGGACGCGAGGATGTCGAGCTCAAGGACATGACCGGGGGCGACGACACCGCTTCGGGAGACACGGCCACGTCGAGAACCGGTGACGTCCTGGTCGGTCGGCCGCGCCCCGAAGTGGCGCTCGTCACGCTCAACCGCCCCGAACGGCTCAACGCCCTCACCTCCGAGATGCTGGCGCGCATCTACGAGGTGCTCGAAGGGCTCGGCCGCGACGCCACGTGCCGGGTGATCATCGTGACCGGCGCGGGACGCGGGTTCTGTGCCGGCGACGACCTGCGCGACTACCACCCACCCGACTGGGTCCCCACCGACGTCGGCCCGACGCATTCGAACATGTACCAGCAGAAGTACGTGGCCGAACTCGTCCCCCGGATGCGCGCCCTGCCCCAGCCCGTCATCGCGGCGGTGAACGGGCCGGCCGCCGGAGCCGGCTACGCGCTGGCGCTGGGCGCCGACCTGCGGGTGGCGTCCGCATCGGCGGTGTTCGTCGACGCCTTCGTGAAGATCGGGGCGTCGGGCGCGGAGATGGGACTGAGCTGGCTGCTGCAGCGCATCGTGGGCGCTACGCGCGCCGCCGAGATCGTCCTGACGGGACGACGCGTCGACGCCGACGAGGCGGCCCGGATCGGGCTCGTCCTCCAGACCGTTCCCGACGGTGACGTCGTCGACGTCGCCATGACACTCGCCGAGCAGATCATCGTGAACACCCCCCTGGGGACCTGGATGGGCAAGGCCACGTTGTGGTCGAACCTCGAGATCCCCAGCCTCGAAGCGGCCATCGACCTCGAAGCGCGCACCCAGATCCTCACCCTCGGGACAGCAGACGCCCGTGAGCAATTGGATGCCTACCGAGAAGGTCGACCGGCGCACTACACCAATCACTAGGACCGGAGCCGCACGAGCCCGAGACCCAGGGGGACGCGAGATGGCGCGTTGCCACGCTGGGCCGACACACAACAATCGCGCAACGAGCCGGGCGACAACTCGGGAATTGACCACCACCGCTAGGCTCGCGGAGCGTGAGCGACACCTCGCAAGGCGAGGGTTGGTGGTTGGCATCTGACGGGAAGTGGTATCCACCACACGATCACCCTTCGGTGACCCAAGCTCGGCCCGTGCCGCACAACCCCCCTGTGGTGGGGACGACGGCGCCCTCATTTGGCAGCGCTCCCCCTCACCCCGGCGAACCCACCACGGTGCGTTCGTCGGATCCCGCGGCGACACCCGGATACCCCCCGCCCAGCTATCCCGCCGCGCCGCACTACGGAGCGACACCGGGCTACCCGCCGCCGGGGTATGGCCCCCCACCCGGGTACGGTGCCGCGCCCGGCTACCCACCTCCGGGATACGCGCCGCCTCCGGGGTACCCGCCTCCGGGGTACGCGCCTCCGCCGGGCTACGGGCCGCCCGGGTACGGGCCTCCGGGCTACCCGCTGCCGGGGTACGCGCCCTCCGCCGGGCTACGGCACCTCGGGTCCGGGTGTGCGCATCGACCCCGTGCTCAACCAGCCCCTGGCGCCGTGGTGGAAGCGGCTGGTGGCGATCATCATCGACTTCGTGATCCTGGACCTGGCTTCGTTGGTCATCGTGCTCGTGATCGCCGCCGCGGCGGCGACGCATACCACCACGACCAACCCCCAACCCACGTCGAGCAGCTCGGTCCTGGGCGCGTACCTCGCCTTCTCGCTCCTGGCGGCCATTCCCGGAGCCTTCTACTTCGCCTTCATGAACGGTTCCCGGCGGGGCCAGACGGTGGGGAAGATGGCGCTCGGCATCGCGGTGCGAGACGCGCGCACGGGCGGGCCCGTCGGTTTCGGGCGGGCCCTGGGGAGATATCTGATCGTGGTCCTCTTCCGCGTCGCCCTCTACATCCCCTACATCCTCGACTCCTTGGCTCCGCTGTGGGACGGGCGGCGCCAGGCTTGGCACGACAAGGTCGCGCATTCGGTCGTTGTGGACCTGAGGCCGTAGTCCGTTCGCGCCCACGCGGCCGGCGAGCACATCACCATGGTCTCCGACCCGCTCCCCCAGACCGAGCTCTGGCCGCAGGCGGGGCCTCCACCGGGCTGGTACAGCGACCCGTGGCGCTGGGCGTGGTGGCGGTGGTGGGACGGCTACCGGTGGACGCCCTACCTCTACGGGCAGTTCGGTGCCGCCCCCTTCGCACCGGCGCCGGCGCCGGCCGAATTCGTCCCCAAGGGCCCCGGCATCAAAGGAGGGGGCATCGCCGCCATCGGCATCGGCGTCGGCTTCGCGGCGTCCTTGGCCGTCACCATCGCCTACTACGCGGCCGGATCGGGCCATCTCGACACCCAGAACCCGTGGTTCATGCTGGAGAGCCAGCTGGCGCTGTGGGTCGGCTTCCTCGGGGCCGTGGTGGTCGCCTCGTGGCGCAACGGAACCCACAGCCTCGTTCGGGACTACGGGCTGTCGTGGCCGAGATGGCACGACCTCGGCGCCGGTGTCACCGGTGGCCTCTTGGGGCGGGTGCCGTCGACGCTGATCCTCATCTTGATCGTGGTGGCCACCAACGGGTTCAGCACCCCCAACACGGCGGGCCGGGTCATCAACGGCGTGACACCCGAAGGCACCGCCGGCTGGGTCGTCACCGCGCTCCTGCTCGTCGTCGGCGCGCCGCTCGTCGAGGAGCTGCTCTTCCGGGGGCTCATCCAGGGTGCGTTCACCCGCCGGTTGGGTGCCACCCCCGCCATCTTCGTCACCGCGTTGATCTTCTGCTTCGCCCACATCCTCAACGAGGGCCCCGTGGCGCCCTTCGTGCTCTTCCCACCGGCGTTGATCCTGGGATATCTCCGGCACCGCTACGGGCGACTGGCGCCGGGGATGATCGCCCACGCCACCTTCAACGGCATCGCCTTCGCGCTGTTGCTCGTGCCGGCGTTCCGGTAGGTCGGTTCCCGCCGGGATCCCTTCCCCGGAAGGTGGCTCATTAGGATCTCCGACGGTGGTGGGTACCCGAACGGCGCGGATGGTCTTGCTCGTCGCCCCCGGCGTCGCCCACCCCGACGGCCGGGCTTCGGTGGGCCGTCGGTGAAGGGGCCGCCGACCATGCCGGACACCGGGGAGGACGCCGGTGGGTCGCCCCGGCCGGGGGTCGGCGCCCGTCTAGCGGCGCTGCACGGCCGTCCGCTTCTGGGGGCGAATCGGCGATGGAGCACGAGGGTGTCGATCCTCACCATGGCGGGGATCGCCGTGGTGCTCGCCGTCGCCTTCGCCCTCGTCTCCGTGCACTACGACGACACCGTCCTGAGCCGCGGCGCCTGTCCCGCCCCCGCCACGGTGAATGCGCGCCTGGGCACGACCCTGGACAGCGTGTCGGGGATCCAGTTGTCGGACTTGTTTTCCTGCCACTACGGCCAGGGCACCGACACCTCGGCGGTGGGGATCGACGTCGCGGCTCCGAACAAGCCGGCGGCGGCCTTGGGCCTCGATTCGTGTGGGAGGAGACAGCACTTCACGGTGGCGGGCCACACGGCGTGCTCGATGGCGGGGACATCGGGCACCACGCCGGGCCGGCCGTCGCTCCTCATCGAGACGAGCCAGGGAGACTGGCAGCTCACGACGAACCTGGCCTCGGTGTCGATGACGCGGCTGGAGTCACTCGCCGGGTCCCTAGTCCGTTCGCAACGCTTGCGGTTCGCCGCTACGACTCCTTGACGTCGTGCCCCCTCGGGGTGCCTAGAACCAGTGGAACCAGGGGTGCCCGCTCCTCCAGATGACGAGGTCGACCTTGCCGATGATCGAGGAGCGCGGCACGGTGCCCCAGTAGCGGCTGTCGTCGGAGTCCCCCCGGCAGTCCCCCATCACGAAGTAGTGGCTGGCGGCGACCGTCTGGGCCTTGATGTGTTGGGTGGTCTGGGAGCAGTCCCCCTTGAGCGCCGGCAGCCACGGCTCGGACAACGGGTTTCCGTTGATGAGCACGGTGTTCCCCGTCGACGAGATCTTCTCTCCGGGAAGGCCGATGACGCGCTTCACGAGCACGGCCGGCCCACCCTGGTCGGCGGGCACGTTGTGGAACACCACGATGTCGCCCCGGCGGATGGTGGAGGCGAGCTTGTCGACCACGATGCGGTCGCCGGGCATCAGGGTCGGTGTCATCGACGGGGTCGGCACGAAATACGTCTGCACGGCGTAGGCGCGCGCCGCCGTCGAGACAATCAGGACAACGGCGACGAACACCACCCATCCGAGAACCGATCGCGCCCGGCGCGACATCCCGCTCGGCTGCGCCGGTGACGGTGGGCGCGTGGTGGGAGCGGGGTCGGCGCTGATGGTCACAAACCAATCATCGCTCACCGCAGCCTCCCCCCAGGGTCGGCGAGCCATTTCGCCCCGGCCCGAGCCGTCTCGAGCCCTGCTCAGCCCACCGATTCCAGGAACCGCTGCCGGTGCGCGGCGAACCAGGCCCGGCGCCGCTCGTAGCGCTCCATGCCTCCCATCTGGTCGCGCAGGGCGAGAAAGGCCGCTTCCCCTCTGTCGATCCGGCGTTGGAGAAAAGCACCCCCACGGGCCACATTGCGGTCGACGGCGTCGACGAGCCCGGCCCGGTCCGGCGCCAGGCCGTAGGCGTCGGCCACCACCCGCAGGCGGACGAAGGGATCGAGCCCGGTGCGTCCCGTCCGGGCCGCGTCCTCGGGAGCGTCGATGGGCACGGTCATGAGCGCCAGTCGGGCCAGGTCGTAGAGGCGGCTCCCCGGTGCGGCGAAGTCGAAGTCGAGAAAGGCCACGGCCACACCGTGGCGGTACACGACGTTCTCGGGGCAGATGTCGTTGTGACAGATCACGGCGCCGGCGCCGTGGTCGCGACCGATCACCGCGCCGGCGACGAACCGCCCCTCCGCGTCGGGGTCGGCCATCTCCGAGCTCCACGTGGCCCCGGTCGGGACCACGAAACCGATGGTGGCGTCGTGGAACCGCCTCAGGAGCGCGACCGTCGATGCCAACAGGTCGTCACGCTGTGACCACGCAGGGAAGGGTAGACAGGGAACATCGCCGGGGATGAAGGCGAGCCGCTCCTCGCCACCGGGATCGAGCTCCAGCGGCTCCGGCACCCCGTCGAATCCCGTGCCCCGGACATGGCGGAGAAGGGCGTGGATGGTGACGGAGTGCTCGTTGGCCGGTCGCAGCACGACGCCGCCGACGCGCCGCACCGCGCCGGCGTTGGCCACCCCGCCTCGCAGCACTTCTTCGTCGGTCACCGCCCCAGACTGCCATCACTCGACCCTGACCCAGGCACGACGCCATCCGAAGTTTGGTGTCTCCTTGTTCCGCGAAACTCCTGGTCGTTCTGTGTGATTGTCGGCCACGTCTCCTGTGCGTTTGCCTTTCCGCTGGTCGCGGGCATATTCCGGAGGCCGGTGGCGCCATCGGGCCTTGCCTCTGCACGCGTCATCTCAGGGGCCTAGTGTGCCGAGGTACGAAGGTGGGCTTGCCAATGGCGCTCGCTTCTCCATTGCTAATGCCGCTCAAAGGAGAGAACCCATGTCCATCCACCGGTATGTGCGCACGGCCCGACATGTGGCTGGTCGAGCAATCTGTGCCGCCGCCCTGGCAGGCGGAGCGATCACCGTCGCCGCGTTGGGCGGGGCCACTCCCGCTAGCGCCGCCACGTGCACGGCGGCAGGTTCGACGGGGTTGAACGCGGCCATGATCGCCACGAATGGACAGACGATCACCGGCGCCACGGTCAACGCCACCGGATGCGACCTCGGCATCTACGTTGGTTCCGCTATCAACGGCGTGACCATCACCGGAACCACCGTCACCGGCGCGGGCAGCGAGGGCATCCTGGCCGAGGACAACACCGGGCTCACCATTACCGGCAGCACCATCACTGGCAACGCCCTGGCACCCAATACGAGTATCCCCGATGGCCACGCCGTGATGCTCGACGGTGTCGTCAACGCCACGATCACCAACAACACCGTGTCGAACAACAATTCCGGCGGGATCGGGCTGGCCGACAACGGCCCCGTGGACCCGGGAGCCCCGAATCCGGGTCCGGGCACCGCCGTGGCAGCCACCGGCAACACCCTCAGCGGGAACACGCTGACGGGCAACACCGGCGGTTGCGGCATCATCGTCGAGGCCTGGAACCCCGGTGGCGGTATCGACACGACAACCGTCCAGAACAACATGGTGACCGGGACGGTCGGGCACTTCGGGCCCAATGGGCCCGATATCGGTCAAATCGTCGTGGCCGATGACGCCGCGGGAGCGAGCGTCACCAACACGACGATCACGGGCAACACGGTGACGGCGTCGTTCGTCACGGGGATCACGCTCCACGCCAACGCACCCCACGACGTGATCTCGAACACGACCATCACGAACAACACTCTCACCCAGAACAACTGGGGAGACGCCAACGCGGCCCCGTCCACCACGGCCATCGCGCTGATCGTCAACCCGTTCCCCGCCGCCCTGGCTGCGTCGATCAGCGGGACGTCGATCTCGGGCAACACCATCACGAGCCAGGTGGTCGCCATCTGGATCCAGGGCGCCACCACCACGACGGTGGGGGCCAACGCCATCACGCTTCCCGCCGGCGGCACCGCCGTCTACAACGTGCCCACGCCGGGGGGCGGCTACTGGATGGCCGGATCCGACGGCGGGGTGTTCTCCTTCGGCAACGCCCATTACTACGGCTCCGCCCCCGGGCTCGGGCTCAAGCTCGCCCAACCCATCGTGGCCATGGCTCCGAGCCGTGACCGGGGCGGGTACTGGGAGCTCGGTGCCGACGGTGGGGTGCTCGGCTTCGGCGACTCCTACTACTACGGGTCGCTTCCGGGCTTGCACGTCAGCGTGAACAACATCGTCGGCATGGCCGTCACGCCCGCCACCGACCAGGGTCTCACCAACGGCCTCGGCTACTGGATGGTCGGATCCGACGGTGGTGCGTTCTCCTTCGGTGACGCCAAGTACCACGGTTCGGTGCCCGGTGTCGGCGTCCACGTGAAGAACATCGTGGGCATCGCTGCCACCTCCGACGGCGGCGGCTACTGGATGGTGGGGTCCGACGGCGGGGTGTTCGCCTTCGGTGACGCCACCTACCGCGGATCGCTGCCCGGCATGGGCGTCCACGTCAACAACATCAAGGCCGTTGTGGCGACCCCCGACGGCGGTGGCTACTGGCTGGTGGCCTCCGACGGTGGGGTGTTCGCCTTCGGTGACGCCACCTATGCCGGATCGGTGCCCGGAGTCGGAGTTCACGTCAACAACATCGTCGGCCTCACCCCGACTCCGGATGGCGCCGGTTACTGGCTCTTCGGCTCCGATGGGGGCGTGTTCTCCTTCGGCGACGCCAAGTTCCTGGGCTCGGTGCCCGGTGTCGGTGCCCACATCCACAACGTGATCGGCGGGTCGAGCACCTGAGCAGCGAACCGGGGAAGTACCCGCGGATCCACCATCGGGAAGCGACGCTCCCGCCTCTGACGACATGTCGGGGGCGGGAGTGTCGCTGTGAACACCGCCATGTCGCCGTCGGGCCGGTCCACCCGTGGTCACGGCACGGGGCGATCCGATCGGGGCGTGAACAGTGACGTGCCGCTGCCTGTCCGGTAGCGACGACGTCCCCACGTGGCCTCAGCGAACCCCGCGGCTGTCAGGTCGGCCGAGATGCGGTGTCGCCCCTGCTCGAGACTTGAGCGGGTCGCCGACGGCGTGGACCACGCCCTGGGTTGCCCGCAACCCAACACCTGCAGTGTCGACATTTTCGGGCCGAGCTCGCCGCCACGTTGGCCGCCCATCGCCGCAGTGACGATGGTTCCCCCGAGGACGAGGCGCAGGTGGGCTGATCGCCGCGGCCGCGCAATCAGGCGCAGTTCAGCGCCGCTTCACCACCCACACGAAGGTGACGGAGGCGGAGTCGACCGAGTCCGACACGGTCACGGTGGCGTGTTTCCTGCCCGGGCTTGTCGGCCGGCCCGAGATCACGCCCGAGGACGGGTTGATCGACAGTCCGGCCGGGAGCCCACCGGCCTGGTAGGCGAGGGTCTCGCTCGGCGAGGCGTCGACCGCCCGGACGTGGAGGCCGACGACGGTGCCGAGGGCGGAGGTCTGCTTGCCGGGACTGGTGACGGCGATGGGAGTCCAGCACGAGGTCGGACCGGAGAAGATCGGCGCGGTCGTGACCGGCAGATTCGCCGGTGGGTCGACGATGACGGTGGGATTGGCGGGATCGTCGATCGAGTCGGCACGCGTCCACGTGCTCTCACAGGCCCGCAGCGCCTTCTTCTCGGGTGCGGTGCGTGACCGCGCGTCTCCCCCCGCCCACATGTCGAAGCGGTAGAGGTGGAAATGGGCCCAATCGCTGTCGCACTCCGAGCACTCGTCTTCGTGGATGAAGTAGCGCTTCATGTAGGGGACGTAGATGACCTGGCACCAGCCGAGCTCGCTGACGTCGGTGGCGAAGGTCACCGGGTTGGAGAAGCTCCCCACGCCGCCCGCCGTGCTGTGCAGGCACGGGTGGGCGATGCCCGGTCCCGGAGGCGAGTTGTCGGCCCACCCGTAGAGCGTCATGAACGCCTTCACGTCGGTGGGACCCTGGGCGTGCGCGGCGATGGGTGCGCCGAAGACACCGAGTGCCACCGCCAGCGCACCCAGGACGAGGAGGCTCCGGGGGGAGTACCGCCGCGACGTCGCTGGGCCCTTCAGGGCTTAACCCGAGAAATGCGGGTGGCTGCCCCACGAGTGCAGGCGCGTCCGACGCATCGCCCCGACGACATGGATGGCGCCCACCCCGAAAACGGCACCGAAGCACGCTCCGGCGATGAATCCGGGAGACAGGAAGAGGAAGCTGACCGAGTTGCCGCACGAACCGCCCCCGCCCAAGAGCGAGAAGACGGGGGTCGACGCGGCCGAGGGGCACTGGTGACCCAGCACGTCGATCCCGAGGAATGCCGCGAATGCGAATTCACCGACGAAGCCGAAGAGCACGGCCAAGGTGGCGACGAGCGCCGCCCGGCCCGCTCGGACAGCCTTGCTGCTGGGCACGGACAAAGGGTATCTCAGTACAGGGGCGACCAGCTGCTCGTGCGCAGGAGCTTGCTCTCCCAGCTGTCGCGGTAGGCCAGCGCGTCGTGCATGAACTGGCCGGGCTGACGGTGGGCGGGGTCGGTGTCGTGGGTCAGCAGGTGCATGAGCACCTGGTTGTTCACGATCTTCTGCATCAGGATCGCCTCTTTGCGCAGGCCGGCGCCGAAGGCGACCTGGAAGACGGCCTGGATGTCGAGGAGGTTGGCGGCCCGCTCCTTCATGGGCCCGTAGTACCCCGTGCCCCAGAACTCGACGTAATCGTCGATGGGAGCGAAGGGGTGGCCGGTGTCCTCCATGTACAGCGACAGCTCGTGGGCCGACCCGTCGGTCGGGACCGTGGCCAGATCGAGTTCGGCCATCGGCGACCAGTGCACGCCGAAGAGCAGCTTCCCGGTGACGCTGTGGCGCAACTCGTCGACCGTGCGCGCCCACTCCTTGAGATCGCCGCGCTGGATGCGTCTGGCCAGGTCCTCCCACGCGGCGCCGTCGCGCAGGGCGGTGATGGTGACGACGTTGTAGGCCGGTCCGCTGCCGTGGGCGTGGTGGCAGAACCACAGCAGCCGGGCGTCGGCGCTCTTGGCCAGCGTCGGCATCCACTCGTCGCGGAACGCCGATTCGAATTCCTCCTCGGCCGCCCCCTTGACCTCATGAACTTCGTGCAGGAAGAGCATGGGCCGCACTGTACGGCGTTCCCGGGTGGGTGCGCCGGGCCGGTGCCGTTGACCCCTCCGACCCGGGCTGGAAGGATGCGGCCCGGGTTCTCCACCGAAGGCGAGGGACGATGGGCCGGCTCGAGGGACGACGTGCAGTCATCACGGGGGCAGCCAGCGGTATCGGTGAGGCGACGGCCCGGCTCTTCGTGCGTGAAGGCGCCGCTGTCGTCGTGGCCGACGTCGACGACGACCGGGGCAAGCAGGTCGCCGACGAGCTCGGTGAGCGGGCCCGGTTCGTGCACACCGACGTCACCCAGGAGCACGACGTCGAGGCGGCGGTGGCCTACGCCGTCGACACCTTCGGCGGCCTCGACACCATCTTCAACAATGCGGGCAATCCCGGCTCGACGACCGGGATCGAGGACGTCGACATGGCGATGTTCGACCGCACCGTGGCCATCCATCTGCGCGGTGTCTTCCTGGGTATCCGGGCCGCGGCTCGGGTGATGAAGCCCCAGGGACAGGGCAGCATCGTCAACACCTCCAGCGTGGCGGGGCTAGCGGCCAACTACGCCGGGCACGACTACAGCGCGTGCAAGGCGGCCATCGCCCACCTGACGCGGACGACGGCGAACGAGCTCGGCGAGCACGGCGTCCGGGTCAACGCCATCTGCCCCGGGGGCATCGCCACCTCGATCTTCGCCCGCGCCGCCGGGCTCGAAGGCGACGCCGCCCAGGCCACGGTGGAGTTCATGTCCTCCGCCCTCGGCGACATGGCGCCGATCCGGCGCTCGGGCCAGCCCGTCGACATCGCCGAGGCGGCCCTGTGGCTGGCCAGCGACGCATCGAGCTTCGTCAACGGCCAGGTCATCGCCGTCGACGGCGGCCTCACCACCGGCCCCCTCTACCGGGACCAGCACGCCCGCATCGACGGGCTGTTGGAGTTCCTCCAGACACCCCAATCCTGAGCCCACCCCGGGCCGATCAGAACGCGCTTCGCACCGGCTCGCGACCGGTCAGGTCCGGGCGTGGGGCTGCTCGAGCGCATAGACCATCGTGATCTGCGCCGATTCCTGCTGGGTGCCCGGTTGCAGCGGCACCGCGCTGGGCGCGTTGGCTGCGTTCGCGCTCGCCACCCCCAGAGACTGGGCATACCCGAAGTCGGGCGTCGACTGGTCGCTGAGCGAGCACACGGGCCCGAGCCGCTCGCCGGCGGCCTCGGCCATCGAGCGGGCATGGCTCAGCGCCTGATGGACGGCGTCGGTGCGGGCGGTGTCCTCGACCGCTCTCGGGTCGTCGATGGAAAACGTCAGCGAGTCGATCCGCGTCGCGTTCCCCGCCGCCGCGGTGAGGCTGTCGAGCACCGATCCGGCCGTGGAGAAGTTGCGGAGCTTGGCCGTGATCGTGTTCGTCATCTGGTAGCCCGTGGTGGTGCCGGCCAGGTTGAGCTGGGACTGGATCGACACGTTCGAGGTCTGGATGTCCTTGCGGGCCACGCCGCCGCGGGTGAGCACCGCCGTGACGGCCGCCGCCTTGGTGTTGTCGTCGACGAGTGACGCCTGGGCGTTGGGGTCGGTGACGTCGATGTCCACCGTCACCGTCAGCACGTCCGGGGTCGCCGAGGCATTCCCCGTCCCTTGCACCGTCAGCTTGGGCGCCGAGCTCGCGCACGGAGCCGCTGCCGAGGTCGACGCCGAGGTCGTGTTGGACACCGCCAGCCCGAGGGCCACTCCCCCGACGGCCAGCGCCACCGCAACCCCGACCACACCCGTCACCCGCAGGGTTCGTTGCTCCATCGTCCTCGTCCCTCCCTGACCGGCGCCGTGCGCCCGGAGGACGCGTCCGCCGGCACCACCGGTTCAGACGCCCGGCGAGGCGCGAACGTTCCCGGCCGGTCGGGGTCAGCGGGAGAGGAGCGGTCCCACCTGCTCGCCGAAGGCGGCGATCTGGTCGCAGAGCTCCTCGAGCGAGCGGTTGGGGAAGCGCATCTGGATGTGCGACACCCCCATGTCGATCAACTCGGCCAGGTTCTCGGCGATGCGGTCCGGGCTCCCCGAGACCGTCCCGCGCGGGAGCTCGTGGTCGGGCTCGCCGACGTGGAACACGCCCGCCAGGGCGCCGATCTCGATGGGCGCCCCCCCGCGCCATTCCTGGCGCAGCTCCTTGAGCTGGGCCACCTGGTCGCGCATGTCGCTGCGGCGCACGGTCTGAGGAAGCCAGCCGTCGCCGCGCTGGGCGGCCCGCCGCAACGCGGCCCGGGAAGATCCGCCCACCCAGATCGGGGGCCGGGGCTGCTGCACGGCCCGGGGACTGACACTGAGGTCGTGCGCCGGCCAGCGCGGGCCCGGGAGCGTCGGGTACTCGTCGCTGAGCGCCGTCGCCAGCGCGTCGACGGCTTCGTCGAGGCCCGCACCCCGTTCCTCGAAGGGCGGCCCGAAGGCGTCGAACTCCTCGTTGACGTGACCCGCCCCCACGCCGATGATGACGCGACCGCCCGACAGCACGTCCAGGGTGGCGAACTCCTTGGCGGCCCGCAGCGGGTGGCGCTGAGCGGCGATGTAGACGTGGCTCATGAGACGGATCCGGGTGGTGATGCCCGCCAGCCACCCCAGGGTGGCGATGGTGTCGTACCAGGTGGTGCTCATGGCCCCCGCCAGCCGGCGCGGGATGGCGGTGTGGTCGCACACCGCCACATAGAAGAAGCCGCTGTCCTCGGCCTGGCGCGCCACCCGGGCCAGCTCGGCGGGGCCGGCGCTGAGCTCCCAGTCCTCGACGTAGATGGTGGACTGCGACTGGATGGGCAGCTGGAGGCCGAACACGACCTGTCCCTCGGGGATGATCTGCACCGGCTCAGCCCGCGTCGGCTCTCGAACCTCGGTCACGTTGCGTCCCCTCTGTTGCCTTCGATCGATCAGTAGCGCTCGGCGACGAGCTCGGCCAGCGCGTCGGCCCCCTCGAGGGCGCCGGCCAGCACCCGGGCCCGCATGAGATAGAGGTGGGCGGGCACCTCCCACGTGAAGCCCATGCCCCCGTGCACCTGGATGCACGACTTGCCGTTGGCGATGGCGGCTTCGGTCGCCAGTAGCCCGGCCCCGGCCGCGGCCCGCACGGCGTCGCCGACGTCGGGCTGGTCGATCGTCACCGCCGCGGCGTGGACGGCGGCCCGGGCCACCTCGGCCCGCACCAGCATGTCGGCGCACAGGTGCTTCACGGCCTGGAACGACCCGATGGGCTTGCCGAATTGCTGGCGCTCCTTGGCGTAGGCCACGGCCAGATCGACGGTGGCCGCGGCCAGGCCGACGAGGAGCGCCCCACCGAGGACCGACGCGTCACGTCGCCACCGCGCCGTGTCGTCAGGACCGCCCACCGGCTCCCCCGCGGGCAGACGGTCGACGCGCCACAGCGGGGTGAGCGGGTCCAGTGACCGCTCCACGGCCGCCGCGTCGAGGGTGGCCGGGTCGACCACCGCCAGGCCGTCGTCGCCCACCACCACCAGCGCGCCCAGCGAACCGAGGTGCTCGATCACACCCGGCCCGGCCCGGGGCCGGAGCACGGCGCCCACCATGACCTTCCCGTCGGCGGCGCCTTCCACGAGCCCGGCCGCCAGGTGGGTGGCGAGGATGGGCCCGGGCACCAGGGCCCGGCCGAGCTCCTCGAACACCACCGCGGCGGCGGCGGTGCCCAGCCCGAGCCCACCGGCGTCCTCGGCCAGGCGCAACGAGAACACGCCGGCGTCGGCGAGCTCGGACCAGCCCGACGCGTCGATGGCGACACGCTCGCCCTCGGCCCCACGCACCCGGTCGAGAGGGAACCGGCCCGCGCACAACCGGCGCATCCCGTCGGCCAGCGCCACCTCGTCCTCGGAGAGCTCAAAGTCCATGCGTCTAGCTCTTGGGCAGGCCGAGGATCCGCTCGGCGATGATGTTGCGCTGGATCTGCGACGTCCCCGCCGCGATGGTGCGCGAGAAACTGTGCACCCAGGTGCTCACGATCTCGAGGTTGCCGACGCCTTCGGAGCCATTGGCGCCGTCGCCGCCACCGGGCAGGTCGCCGAAGACCAGGCCGGCCGGTCCGGCCAGGTCCATCCCGAGATCGGCGATGCGCTGGCGCAGCTCGGACAGCGCCAGCTTGTACACGCTGCCGCCGATCCCCGGCACCCCGGTGCGCGCCGCCTGGGAGACGTTGCGCCGCGCCAGTGCCCACAGCGCGTCGAGCTCGGCCCCGAGATGGCCGACGCGGCGACGGACGGCCGAGTCGTCCCATGCGCCGGTGCGCCGCGCCACCGAGCGCAGGCCCCGCAACAGCTCCATGGACTGCAACACCTCACCCACGAAGGCCGTGCCCCGTTCGAAGCTGAGGGTGGTCATGGTGACGCGCCAGCCGTCGTTCTCGGCGCCGACCCGGTTGGCGACGGGGACGCGCACGCCGTCGAGGAACAACTCGCCGAACTCGGTGGACCCGGCGATGGTGCGCAGGGGCCGGAAGTCGATGCCGGGCCGGTCCATGGGCAGGATCAGCCACGTGATGCCGCGGTGGCGGCTGTCCTCGGGGCCGGTGCGCACGAGGAGCTCGCAGAAGTCCGCCACCTCGGCGTGCGACGTCCAGATCTTCTGTCCGGTGACGACGTACTCGTCGCCGTCGCGCTCGGCCCGGGTGCGCAGCGAAGCGAGATCGCTGCCCGCGCCCGGCTCGGAGAAGCCCTGGCACCACACTTCGTCGCCCCGCAGGATGGGGGGCAGGAAGCGGGCCCGCTGCTCGGGGGTCCCCTCCACGATCACGGTCGGCCCGGCGTGCAACAGGCCGACGAAGTTCACACCGACGTAGGGCGCGTGGGCCCGCTCGAGCTCTTCGAGGTAGATGAGCTGCTCCACCGGGCTGGCGCCGCGGCCCCCGCCTTCGACGGGCCAGTCGATGCCCGCGTAGCCGGCGTCGAAGAGCATGCGCTGCCACGTCGTGTCGTAGGCGCGCCGGGCGGGCCAGTCGAGATGCGACGGCTTGTCGGGCAGTGTGGGGAGGACCTCGGCGAGCCACGAGCGCAGCCCGGCGCGGAAGGCTTCCTCGCTCTCGGAGTAGCGCAGGTCCACGGCCGGGGCCTAGGGCGCCAGGTGGTCGAGCCCGAAGAGCCGGATGGCGTTGCCCCGGACGATCTTGCGGCGCTGGTCGTCGTCGAGATGCGCCATCTGGCGCTCGGCGATCTCCTTGGTGTGGGGCCACGTCGAGTCCGAGTGCGGGTAGTCGGACTCGTAGGTGATGTTGTCGACGCCGATCTCCTCGACCGACCGCAAGCCGTGGGCGTCGTCGAAGAAGCACCCGTAGACCTGGCGGTGGAAGTACGTCGACGGCGGCTCGGGGATCTTGTCGGCCACGCCGCCCCAGCCCCGGTTCTCCTCCCACACCTTGTCGGCGCGCTCGAGGATGTAGGGGATCCAGCCGATCTGGCCCTCGGAGTAGGCCAGCATCAGGGTCGGGAAGCGCACCAGCACTCCCGAGAACAAGAAGTCGACCAACGAGAAGGTGGCGTTGGTGTGCGTCAGCGTCGACCCCACCGCCGGGGGCGCGTCGGCGGAGGTGGACGGCATCTTCGACGACGAGCCGATGTGCATGTTGATCACCGTGCTGGTCTCGGCGCACGCCGCGAAGAACGGGTCCCAGTAGTTGTCGGGATCGTGCACCGAGGGCAGCCCGAGGAAGGGGGGGATCTCGCTGAAGCACACGGCCTTCACCCCGCGCGCCGCGTTGCGCCGCACCTCGGCGGCGGCGAGGTGCGCGTCCCACAGCGGGATGAGGCACAACGGGATCAGCCGCCCCGCCGACTCCGCGCACCATTCGTCGACCATCCAGTCGTTGTAGGCCTCGACGCACAACAGGGCCAGGTCCTTGTCGTCGGCCTCGGTGAAGGTCTGGCCGCAGAAGCGCGGGAAGGTGGGGAAGCACAGCGACGCCTCGAGATGGTTGATGTCCATGTCCTCGAGGCGCGGCTTGACCTGGTAGGCGCCGGGCCGCATGTCGTCGTAGGTGACCCCGGTGATGGTGACCTCGTCCCGGGGCACGCCCACCGCAGCGTCGAGGCGGAGCAGCGGCCGGCGCAGCTCCTCGTAGTACCACCAGTCGGTGGGGACACCATCGCTCCCCGGTGCCACCGTGAGCTTGCCCCCCACGAAGGTGATCTCGCCCATGGGGGCGCGCACGATGCGCGGGCCGACGTCGCGGTACCTGGTGGGAAGCCGGTCCTGCCACACCGTGGCGGGCTCCACGACATGGTCGTCGACGGAGATGATCAACGGCAGATCGCCCACGTGGGCGAGCATAGCCATCGATCTGACGGCGTGTCAGTTTGCGCGACGACCACCGTTTCGAGGCGGCATTACACCCGGTGCGTAGCGTTTCGCGCATGGCACGGCAGCAGATCCACGGGCATATCGACCTCTTCAACGACCCGTCCTGGGACTCCCCCGACAGCGAGGAGGAGGAAGCCGCCTACGAGCGTCTGGTGGTGTCGGGGTTCTCGCCGCGAGCGGAGTCGGCGGTCCTGGTCTTCTTCGTGAGCTTCTGGTTCCTGGGCCTCGCCGCCTTCGTCATCCTGTGCTTGCTGTTCTCGAACGCGTTCAACTTCCCCGTCTTCTGACCGAGGACCCACCACTACCCTGACCTCGATGTGTCTCCTCGTGGTGGTGTCGCGCCTCGACCCCGGCGCCCCGCTCGTGGTCGGCGCCAACCGTGACGAACAGCTCGCCCGCCCCGCCGTGGCCATGACCGTGTTGCGCGACGCGCACCCCCGCATCCTGGGGGGACGAGACGAGGAGGCGGGGGGGACGTGGTTGGCGGTCAACGAGCACGGGGTGGTGGCCGGCCTCACCAACCGCCCCTCCCCCGAGGGACGCGATCGCGCCAAGCGGTCACGGGGCGAGCTGCCCTTGGCGCTCGCCCGCCATCGTGACGCGGTCTCGGCGGCGGACGAGTTCGTCACGAGGTTCAGGGTCGCCGACTACAACCCGGCGTGGCTCCTGGTGGGAGACCGCAGCGCGCTCTACGCGCTGGACCTGACCGCCTCCGGCGGCGGACGTCCCCGCGTCGAGCCGCTCGGGCCCGGCATCCACATCCTCGAGAACAACCCGCTCCACGCGGCGTCGCCCAAGGCGGACCACGTCCGGGCGCTGCTCGGCGACGCGGCGACGCTCGAAGGAACAAGTCTCGTCGAGCGGGTCCGTGCGGTGCTCGTCGACCACACCGTGCCCGCTCCCCCACCCGGGACCGGGCGCACCACCGAGGGGCGGGTCCGTCCCGTCGAGACCTTGGCGGCGTGCGTGCACACCGAGAGCTACGGCACGCGGTCGTCCACGGTGGTGCGCGTGCCCGCCGCGCCCTGGGACCACCCGGAGGTGTCGGTGGCCGACGGGCACCCGTGCACGGCGCCGTTCGTCGACGTCACCGAGCTCTTCGCGTCCTGACCCGTCGAGAGGGGCGGCACACCGCGACGGTGCGCCGCCGGGGTGCTATTTGGCGTCCCAGCCCTTCCGGGCCTGCTTCTGCTCGGCCTGCTTCTGGTGCTTGGCCGCCCGCTTCTCTTTGACGCTGCGGCCCGGCTTCTTCGATTCAGCGGACGGTCGTGACTTCTCTGCCATGGATCCAGACTACGGCGCGCCGGGGCCCGGGCGGCGTCATCGCCGCCCGACTGGGGCGCTACCTTGCGGAGCATGCCCACCGCACCCCCTGACGGGCCCGGTCCCGACCTGCACCGCCGCCGGGAGGCCGTCGTGCGCGAGCACATGGCCTCGGAGAACGAGAGCCGGTTCGACGACACGCTCGCCACCTTCACCCACCCCCGGTACGAGCTCATCGGCACCGGCCAGGTCTACGACGGCGTCGACGAGGTCAAGCAGTACTACGCCCGCTCGCGCGCCGTCTTCCCCGACCAGCGCAACGAGGTGCGCGCCATCCTCAGCGCGCCGGACACCGTCGTCGTCGAGTTCGACCTGCTCGGGACCCACCTCGGCTCGCTGACCGGTGAGGAGCCGACGGGACGGTCCTTCCGGTGCCCGATGGTGGCACTGTTCGAATTCGAGCCCGGTGGCGACGGCATCGTGTGCGAACGCGTCTACTTCGACGCCGGGACCATCTACGGCCAGCTCGGAGCGGGTGACGCCATCGGGGAGTAGGTTGACGCCGTCGGGGGATGGCGGAGCGAGGCGCCATGGCCGGGTCGTGGCAGAAGAGATTCGTGCGGCGACTGGGGATCCCCGTCGCCACGCTCCTGGTCTCGATCGCACTGAGTGGCTGTCTGGGGTGGTTCCCGCAGCAGTCGACCGACGACCTTTCCCAGATCATCGGGATCTCGTGCCCCAGCACGTCGGTGTGCTTCGCCGTGGGCCGGACGGTCTCGGGCGGGACCACCCTCGAGACCAGCACCGATGGCGGTGCCGTCTGGTCGTCACGGACAGCCGCGATCGGCGTGGCCTCGCTCAGCGCCATCTCGTGTCCCGACGTCGAGCACTGTCTGGCCGTGGGTGGCGACCTCGACGCCGATGCGCTGGAGACGACCGACGGGGGGTCGAGCTGGACGCCCGTCGCCATCCCGACCTCGGGATACGGCTTCAGCTCGGTGTGGTGCCACGACGACCAGCGCTGTTGGGTCGCCGAAGGCCTGCCCACCTCGTTGCCCGACGCGGTCGGCAATCAGGTGCTCACGACGACCGACGGGGGTGCGACGTGGAGCGCCTCGTCGGCCATCGCCCCCACCATTCCCGACACCTCCGGGCTCGGGCTGACGTCGATCACCTGCCCGACCACCACGGTGTGCACCGCCGTCGGTGACGAGATCCAGGAGCTGGGCTCGCCGCTCGTGGTCCCGGTCATCACCGGCGTGATCGCCACCTCCGCCGACGGGGGCCGGACGTGGAGCGCCCAGACCTCGCCCGACGACTTCATGTACGCCGTCGGCTGTCTCACGGCGACCAATTGCGTGACGGGCAGCGCGGGCGGTCTGCTCCATCTCCGGACCACCGGCACCGGCGGGACGTGGAGCGTGACCCCGATCTCGGTGCCCGGCCTCAACGCCTGGCCCCACGCCATCTCGTGTCCCGACAGCCTCCACTGCACGGCGGCGGGTCTGCTCGAGAACGGCGGCTCGCCCTCACCCGACACGCCGCTCATCGCCACCGCCGACGGCGGCACCACGTGGTCCCTGGAGAGCACGAACGCCGGCCATCTCGAGCTCGACGCGGTGTCGTGCCCGACGGTGTCGGTGTGCTGGGCGGCGGGAGGAAAGTCCCCGGGGGGCGGCAACGTCTCCACCGGTTCGATCATCCTGCACACCCTGACCGGAGGCGTGGCGTGGCCGTCGGTGGGCGCCGTCACCCCGAGCGGGGGGACCGACGGTGGCGGGAACGAGGTGACCATCAGCGGTGCGGGGTTCCAGTACGGAACCGACACCGTCGCGTTCGGCTCGGTGGCCGCCACCGACGTCACCGTGGTCTCGGGCCGCGAAATCACCGCCGTCGTCCCCCCCAGCGCCTTCCCGGGCCAGGGCACGACGGTGGACGTGACGGTCACGAACCCCCTCGGCACGAGCCCCGTGAACCCCGACGACCAGTACAGCTACCAGGATCCGTCGCTGGCCGCGCTGGCCCAAGCGGTGGCGGCGGAGGCGGTGCAATAGCGGGCTGTGCCGTAGCGGGCAGGGGCCGGGTTCAGGAGCCCCGGGCCACCAACCGCTCGAGCACCCGGGCGCGATGGGAGGCGGCGTCGCCCCACGCGGCGGCGAGGGCCCAGGCCCGCTTCATCCACAGATGGAGGTCGTGCTCCCAGGTGTACCCGATGGCCCCGTGGACCTGGAGGGCGGTGCGCGCCGCCAGGGTGGCGGCGTCCGACGCCATGGCCTTGGCCATCGACGCGTGGAGGCCGGCGTCGGGGTCGCCGTCGGTCGAGCGACAACGCGGCCCGGTAGACCACGGGCCGGGCGAACTCCACCCGGACCAGGGCGTCGGCCAGATGGTGCTTCACGGCCTGGAAGGACCCGATGGGCTTCCCGAACTGCACCCGCTCCTGGGCGTAGTGCGCGGCCATGGCGATGAGCCGGTCGGCCACCCCCACCAACACCGCCCCGGTGCCCATCGCCGCCCGGTCGCCCAGAGCGGCGAGGAACTCCTCGGCTTCGAAACCCGACACCACGAGCGTCGTCGGCGACGGCTCCCAGGCGACCTGGGCCAGGCCCCTCGACCCGTCCAGGGCGGGGCGGGGCGTGAGCGCCACCGCGGCGGCGGGCACGGCGTGGAGCTCCCCGTCCCGCTTCGAGCAGCGAAGAGCTCGGCGCCCACCGCGCCGGGCACGGCCGCCATCGACGCGGTCCCCACCGCGATCGCGGCCCCACCGTCGGCGACCGACCGCAACCAGCGCGCCCGCAGGGCGGCGCCCTGGGGACCGGGCGCGTCGAGGAGCACCGGGACGCCGAGGGCGACGGTCTCGAGCAGGGGCTCGGGCAGCCCGGCCCGACCGGCCTCCTCGAGGAGCAGCACGAGGTCGACGAGACCGAGGCCCATGCCCGCCGAACTCCTCGGGCACGGTGATCCCCACCACGCCCATCTCGGCCAGCGCCGCCCACCGCGGCCGGCGACCACCCCGTGGTCGAGGCCCAGGCCGCTCGGATGTCGGCCGCCGTGCACTGCTTCTCGGCGAGGGCCCGCAGCTGGGCGCGGAACTCGAGCTGGTGCTCGTCGAAGGCGAAGTGCATGCGTCGGCTCGCGGCCGTCGCTCAGGCCCGGGGCAGCCCGAGCACGCGCTCGGCCACCACGTTGCGCTGGATCTCGTTCGTCCCGGCGTAGATGGGGCCGGCCAGGGCGAAGAGGAACCCGTCGAGCCACGGCCGCGGGCCGGCCGTCGTCGCCGAGCAGCTCGGCCTCCTCGCCGAGCAGCGCCAGGGCCGTGCTCGTGGATGGCGAGGTCGGTCTCGGACCAGAACAGCTTGTTCATCGACGCCTCGGGGCCCGACCCCGCCGCCGTCGAGCACGCGGGTGGCCGTCCAGTAGGTCTGGAGCCGGTAGGCCTCGGCGTCGATCACGGCCCGGGCCACGTCGTCGGCGCGGCCGCGCCGCGGCGGCCGGATCGGCCTGCGGCGCGGCGCCGGTAGAGCTCGACCAGGCGCGCCGGCCGGCCTCGGTGTAGCGGGCCGGGCTGCGCAGCGACAGGCCCCGTTCGGACCCGGCCGTGGCCATGGCCACCTACCACCCCTCGTCCACGCCCCCGAGGACCTGGGTGGCGGGGACCGCGACGTCCTCGAAGAAGACCTCGGCGAACCCGGTCTCCCCGTCGAGCTGGGCGATGGGCCGGACCGTCACGCCCGGGCTGTCCATGGGCACGAGGAAGTAGGTGAGGCCCCGGTGCCGCTCGGCCTCGGGGTCGGATCCGGAAGAGCCCGAAGATCCAGTCGGCGAAGGCGCCCCGGCGAGCACCACGTCTTCTGCCCGTTGAGCACCCACGTGTCGCCGGTGGCGGTCGGTGTTCCCGGTGAGCACGGCCCGGCTGCGGATGGCGGCGAGGTCGCTGCCGGCGTCGGGCTCGGACCAGCCCTGGCACCAGATCGTCCTCGCCCGAGGCCATGGCGGGGAGGATAGCGCGCCTGCTGCTCGGGGGTCCCGAACTCGAAGAGGGTGGGGGCGAGGAGGAAGATCCCGTTCTGGCCGACCCGGGTGGGCGCGCCGGCCCGGTAGTACTCCTCCTCGAAGATCAGCCACTCCACGAGCCCGACGCCCCGGCCGCCGTACTCCTCGGGCCACGACACCACCGACCAGCGGGCGTCGTACATGGTCCGCTCCCAGGCCCGGTGGGCCTCGAAGCCCTCGGCGGTGTCGAGCGAGGGGAGCGGCCCCGGCCCGTTCGACTCCGAGGGGACGTGTGGCCTCGAGCCAGGCCCGGGCCTCGGCGCGGAACTCGTCCTGCTCCGGCGTGAACGCGGAGGTCCATGCGCGCGTCGAATCTGACACACCGCCAGATCTTCGGCAACAATCGAAGGGGCCGGGACGTTCGGCATTCGTGCCCAAGGCCCGGCTCGGGAGGCCTGTCATGCCCAATGCGCGTGATCGTCGACGCGGTGCGCACCCCGGTGGGGCGCCGCAACGGCAAGTTGTCGGGCTGGCACGCCGTGGACCTCGCCGCCGCACCCGCTCAAGGCCCTCGTCGAGCGCAACGACCTCGACCCCGCCCTGGTCGAGGACGTCGTCATGGGCTGCACCATGACCGTCGGCGAGCAGGCCATGAACATCGGCCGCAACGCCGTCGCTGGCCGCCGGCTTCCCCGACACCGTGCCCGGGACCACCGTCGACCGCCAGTGCGGCTCGGCCCAGCAGGCCATCCACTTCGCCGCCCAGGCCGTGATGTCGGGGGCCATGGACATCGTCATCGGCGCCGGCGTCGAGTCGATGAGCCGGGTCCCCATCGGATCGACCACCGACCCCGGCCCGGGCGAGGCCTACGGGCCCACCGTCCACGCCCGCTTCGAGTTCATCCACCAGGGCCTGTCGGCCGAGGAGATCGCCCAGCGCTGGGACATCGGGCGCGACGAGATGGACGCCTTCGCCCTCAGTCGCACCGCCGCGCCGCGCAGCGCCCAGGACGAGGGCCGCTTCGCCCACGAGATCGTCGTGGTGCGCTCCACCGGGCCCCGACGGCGACGGCACCATCGAGGCCGACGAAGGGGTCCGGCGCGACACGAGCATCGAGAAGCTCGGCCGGCCTGGTCCCCGCCTTCGCCGAGCACGGCCTCGTCACGGCGGCGACGTCGTCGCAGATCTCCGACGGCGCCGCCGCCGTGCTCGTCATGAGCGAGGAGCGCGCCGAGTCCCTGGGACTGCGCCCCCGGGCCCGCTTCCACACCTTCGCCGTGGCCGCCAACGACCCCGTCATCATGCTCACCGCCCCCATCCCCGCCACCCGGCTCGTGCTCGAGAAGGCGAAGTTGCGCCTCGTCGGACATGGACGTCGTCGAGATCAACGAGGCCTTCGCCTCGGTCGTCCTGGCCTGGGAGCCGAGTTCCACCCCGACATGGACCGAAGGTCAACCCCAACGGCGGCGCCATCGCCATCGGCCACCCCACCGGCTGCTCGGGCGCCCGGCTCATGGCCACGATGCTCAACGAGCTCGAGCGCACCGGCGGCCGCTACGGCCTGCAGACGATGTGCGAAGGCGGCGGCCAGGCCAACGCCACCATCATCGAGCGCCTGGGCTAGCTCCCGCCGCGTCGACGGGCCCCCAGCCGGTCTCGTCGTCTCAGCTCGGGACCAGGACCGCCCTCGCCCGCACCTCGCCGCGCTTGAGCGCGCTGAGCGCTTCGACGGCGTCATCGAGGGCGTAGGTCTCACAGTGGGCTCGGACCTTTCCCGCCGCGGCCAGGGCCAGGACCTCGCGCATCTGCTGACGGGACCCGATCACCGAGCCCACCAGTCGCTTCTCGTCGGCGAAGGGGAGCTCGCCGACCTGGGCGTGGATGCCGAGGACGATGGTGCCTCCCGGTTTCACCGCCTCGATGGCTTGGCCGAGCACGACATCGGACGGCGCGAACACCACCGCCGCGTCCACGCCGCCCCGGGAAGCGAAGAACGACGGCGTCGTCGGCGGTGGCGTCGACGGGATGGGCGCCGAGCTCCTCGGCGAGCTTCCGATGCTCAGCGGCACGCGCCACCGCGTACACCTCCGCGCCGGCCAGGACGGCGAACTGGATGACCATGTGGCCGACGCCGCCCACACCGAAGACCGCCAGCGTGGAACCGGGACGCGGTGCCGCCTTCGACACGGCGTTGTAGCCGGTGATGCCGGGGCAGAACAGCGGTGCCGCCTCGACGTCGTCGATCGAGTCGGGCACGGGGTGGGCGTGGGCGGCCGTGGCCAGCATGTACTCGGCGTAACCGCCTTGGACGGTCTCCCCCGTGATCTGCTTCGAGGCGCACAGCTGGTCGCGCCCGGTGAGGCAGTACGCGCAGTGGCCGCACGTCGACCACAGCGGTTGCACCCCGACGCGGTCGCCGGGACGGAGCCAGTCGACCTGGCTCCCGACCTCCACGACCCGGCCCACGACCTCGTGCCCGGGGACGATGGGGGTGAAGGCGGGTACGCCGTAGCGCACCCAGTCGCCTTCGATCATGTGGAGGTTGGACCGGCACACGCCGCAGGCCACCACCTTCATCACGATCTGGCCCGGGCCGGGGTGGGGATCGGCGACCTCCGCCCCGTGGACGACGCCGCTCTCGAGGGGCCCGGGGGTATCGAGGACAATGGCGTGCACGACGACTCCTCTCGATCGTTTCCGTCTCGGGGCTGCGCTTCGACGCCCCTCGGCCGGCCAGTCCGAAGGTAGCGCCCGCGGGGCGGGGCCAATTACCGGGGCGATCCTTCCTATGCTCGCGACGTGGGACTGGTGCGCCGATTGGCGGTGGGAGTGGGTGCCGTCACGCTCGTCGTGGTGGCCACCTCGTCGCTGTCCATGGCGGCGACGCCCGCCTCCACCGCGGCTTCTCACACCACCCTCGGCGCTCTGGGCGGCCACGCCGCGCCGACTCCTCGCCCGGGCCCCTGTCTCCAGAACGCCGCCCAGTGCGCCGGCGCGGGCTCGATCGCGGCGTCCACCACGCTCGGGCCTCCGCTGCTCCTCGCCGTCGGGGCGACGATCATGACCGGCGCCTTGGCCCAGCGCGCCCGGCGACGTCGGCGCCAGTCGGGACTGCTTCCCGACGGCACTCGGCTGACGATCATGCGCCCCCCTCGTTCTCTCCCGGCCTTCGCCTGAGTCTCTGAACCGCGGCGCCGCCGGCGCCGCGCCGACCAGAGACGTCGCCCTCACCGCCTCGTGTCGTGATGCCCGCGCCGGGCTCCGGGGCGCCGGGGCACTCGGTCAGCGCGACCGAGCAGTGCATACACCGTCGACTCGGGCGCGTCGCCGCGCCCGATCCCATACCGAGGAGTTCGAAATGACCAATCGCAATCAGACCACCACCCGGGGTGGCGCCAAGCCCAATCCCCAACAACCCAACGCCCGCCGACGGCCTGACGGTCGATCCCGGGGCCCGAACGCGGTACCACCGAAGCGCCCGACGCCGCAATCAGCGCCGCCTCGGCGCTCGCACCGTCGGACGTGGTGGACGGCGGTCCCGATCGCTGTCGTCGTCCTCGTGGTGCTGACATTCCTCGCCGTGGCGGCGGGGTCCCGGACCCCGACCCAGGCCTCGCAGCTCAGCGTGGGGTCGCCCACCGCATCGGGCGCGGCCGTTGGCTCGGGGGCGGTGCCGGCCTCGGCGGCGCTCCAGGCCGCCGTCGGCGCGGTCAGCCCGGCCACGCTGCACGCCGTGGGGGTGCCCGCCGGGGTGACCGGCCCGACCAAGGTCACCGGAACGCCCCCACCCCTCGTCGGTGCCGACGGCAAACCCGAGATCCTGTACGTGGGCGCCGAGTACTGCCCCTACTGCGCGGCCCAACGGTGGGCGGTGGCCGTGGCCCTGTCCCGTTTCGGCTCGTTCTCCGGGCTCGAGACGACACACTCGTCGTCGAGCGACATCGACCCCGACACACCGACCCTCTCCTTCTACGGGTCGACGTACACGAGCTCCGTCCTCGATTTCACGCCGGTGGAGCTGGCGACGAACGAGGCCGTCGGGGGCCAGTACCCGACCCTGCAGAAGCTGACCGCCGCGCAGCAAGGGGTGCTCGACACCTACGACCGGGCGCCGTACACGACCGAGCCGGGGGCGATCCCCTTCATCGACATCGGCAACGGCGCCGTGATGATCGGCGCCAGCTACAACCCGACCGTGCTCAAGGGGAAGTCGTTCGCCCAGATCGCGAGCGCCCTGTCGCACCCGCCGTCGCCGATCGCCCAGGCCGTCGACGGCACCGCCAATGCACTCGTGGCCGCCATCACCCAAGCCACCGGCCTGCACCCGATCCGGTGACCGCCGTCGGCGGCGCGATCAGCCCGCGGCGCCGAGCCGCACCAGCGTGGCGTTGGCCTCGGTCACGATGGCGCCGATGAGCTCGGCCACCGTGGGGAGCTCCTCGATGACGCCCACCACCTGGCCGGTGGGCAGGACGCCGACGTCGGTGCGACCGTCGACGAGGGCGGCCTTGGTCATCATGGGGGCGTTGGCGGCCATGACCACCTGAGCCCACGACAGCTCGTTGCCCTCCTTCATGGCGCGTCCCTCGGCCAGCCAGGGCCCGCATCGAGGTGTGCGTCTGGCGCCGGAAGGCCAGGGCGTTGCGCAGGGCGCGGGGCAACGCCGCCACCCGGCCCGCCCCCTCGAGATGGTCGACGACGTCGGTGCGGATGACCCGCTGGGGCGCGCCGTCGACCCGGGTGGTCACGACGGTCCCGGTGACGGGCGTGCCCAGGTAGATCTTCTTCACGTCGTCGGGGACGGTGCTCTCCCGGGTGAGGAGGAACCGCGTCCCCATGGCGATGCCCGGCCGCGCCGTAGGCGAGGGCGGCCACGAGGCCGCGGCCGCGTCGAGAACCCGCCGGCGCCGATGACCGCCACCCGGTCCCCGACGGCGTCGACCACCTGGGGCAGCAGCAGCGACGTGGGCACCTGTCCGGTATGGCCGCCGCCTTCGGCCCCCTGGGCGATGACGCCGTGGACTCCCCACTCGGCCACCTTCTCGGCGTGACGGCGGGCGCCGACGGTGGGGATCACGACGACCCCGGCGTCGCGCAGCCGGGCCACCATGTCGGGCCGGGGCGCCTGGGCGAAGCTCGCCACCTTCACCCCGGCCTCGACGAGCAGGGCGATGCGCTGCGGCGACGTCGGGGGCGTCGGTGCGCAGGTTCACGCCGAAGGGCGCGCCGGTGCGCGCCCGCACCTCGGCGATGGCCGCGCCCAGCTCGTCGAGCGGTCATCGTGGCCGACGCCAGGATGCCGAGCGCCCCGGCGTTGGCCGTGGCCGCCACCAGCCGGGGACCGGCCACCCAGCCCATGCCGGTCTGCACGATGGGGTAGCGCACGCCGACGAGGTCGCACAGCCGGGTGTGCAGCGCGGGGTGAGGGTCGGGCAGTCCGACGTCCGGGGTCAGGACGGGATCTCCTTGTCGCGCTGGCGGGTCGGGTCGAGGACCTCGCGGATCAGCTCGAGCTCCTCGGCGCTCGGGCAGCCGGGTGGTGGGGACCGGGTCGGGAACGACGAGCTCGAAGCCGGTGGCGCCGACGACCTCGCTCGACGGCCACGCCGGGGTGGAGCGACCGGAGCCGCATGGCGTGGTCGGGGGTGTCGAAGTCGAACACGCCGAGGTTCGAGACGACGACGCGGACTCGTGGAAGCGCGTCGCCGCCGGCCCCGCCGCGGCGGCCCGGTCGTAGCCGACGCCGCACACCATGTCGACGTGCTCGACGAAGCTACGCGCCGTGTGGGCCGGGACCCAGTAGCTCGTGGTGTGGTTGAGGCTGTTGCCCGGCGCGCCCCGCACCCCGATGAGCTGGGCCTTGGGCCGGGCCCAGTCGCCGATGGCGCTGAGGTTCTGGTTGCCGAAGCGGTCCACCTGCGACGCCATCATCATGATGTGGCGCCGACCCGACCACACCACGTCGAAGACCCGCCGGTACGGCATCCACGCCTCGAGGACGAGCTCGTGGCGTGCTGCGGAGACCGACGGGGTGTTGGCCATGAGCGCGGCCTCGCCGTCGGTGAGCACGAGGTCGGGCTCGAAGGTGAGCCGGGCCAGGCGGGCCCCGATGGCCGGGCATGGTGCCGAAGGGGCTGGCGATCGATCTCGCCGTCGCCGCGCCACGCCTCGGCGCAGGCCACGGCGCACGACCTCGGCCCGGGTGACCTCGGTCAGCGTCCGGACCGGTCATGCGGCCGGTCCGCCTCGCGACGGCGGCGCTGGTAGCCGGCCTCGTCGACCTGGAGGTAGCGGCGGTCGAAGGCCGCCCAGGCGTCGGGGTCGGCGGCCGCCGACGCGTAGGCCTTCTGGAAGGCCTCGTCGCGGTCGTAGTCGGGTGGGCACGACGTGAAGTGGGCGCCGCCGGGCGCCTCGGCCACGGCGTCGGTCATCAGCCGGTTGATGTCGACGGTCTGGATGGGGCCCTCGTCGAGGAGCCGGCCCGGGCTCGACCACCTTCTCGGCGGTGACGAAGCGGCGGGTGGCGGCGCCCAGGAAGAGCTCGTCGAAGAAGGGGTCGGGGCCGAGCATCTGGCCGTTGCCGTGGGTGTCGGCCCGGTTCAGGTGGACGAAGGCGGCGTCGAGGGTGAGCGCCGGCATGGCCACCAGCTCCTCGCCGTCGTCGTAGGGCGAGCGCACCGTGCGCAGGCCGGGGTTGACCCGCATGACGTCGGAGCCCGAGCCCGGCCCGGGTGGGGAGGAAGGGCAGGCGCTGCGAGGCGGCCAGCAGGCCCAGGTAGAACATGCCCTCGTCGATCTCCATGGCCTCGATGGTCCCGGCCTGGCGGGCCTTGCGGAAGTGGGGGTCGAGGGCGATGGAGTCGAGGGTCACGAAGCCGTAGACGGCCTTGCGGACGCGCCCGGCCGCGCACAGCAGCCCGACGTCGGGCCCGCCGTAGGAGACGACGGTGAGGTCGCCGATGCCGGCGCGGAGGATGGCCCGCACCACCGCCATGGGCTTGCGCCGCGACCCCCATCCGCCGAAGCCGACGGTCATGCCGTCGTCGGAGCTCGCCGACCATGTCGTCGACGGTGACGCGCTTGTCGCTCATCGCCGCCTCCCCTGCGACGGCTCACGTGGAGGTGTCCGCGTCGCGCTTGTCGACGAAGGCCTGGCGCTGCTCGTCGGCGACGCCGGCGACGTGGAGCTCGTAGGTGAATCCCTGCTCGAAGCGGTAGCTGCGCTTCACGTCGACGGGGTCGATGCCGTTGAGCGACTCCTTGGCCCGGCGGATGATGGTCGGGCTCTTCGCCGCGATGGACGCGGCCACCTCGTAGGCGGCGTCGATCGAGCTGGTCCCGGGGCACGACGCGCAGCACCGATCCGTAGTGGTGCAGCTCGGCGGCCGTGGCGGCTGGGCCGTGTAGACCATCGAGCCGCATGCGGTGCTGGGGGACGAGCCGGGCCAGATGGGTGGCGGCGCCGAGCGCACCCCGGTCGACCTCGGGGAGCCCGAAGGTGGCGTCGTCGGAGGCCACCACGATGTCGGCGTTGCCGACGATGCCGATGCCGCCGCCGAGGCAGAAGCCGTGCACGGCGGCGATCACGGGGACCTCGCAGTCGTAGACGGCGGCGAAGGCGGCCGCGCAGCCCCGGTTCACCCCGACCAGCGCCTCGTCCCCCTCGGCCTGGATCTCCTTGATGTCCACGCCGGCGCAGAACCCCCGGCCCTCGGCGCGCACCACGACCACCCGCACCGACGGGATCGAGCCGGCCGCCAGCACGGCGTCGGCCAAGGCGAACCACGCCGCCACGTCGAGCGCGTTCACGGGCGGCACGTCGATGACCACCTCGGCGGTGCCCGGCGCGCGCTCGTGTGTCTCGATACCCATGGACGGCTCCCGATCGTTCCGTGACGACCCCGTCAGGATCGTCGAGCCGACCGGACTGAGGTCAGCCGCGCCGGTCCGAGCAGGGTATTCGGTGGCCGCCGGGGCATGCGAACGTGCGAGCCGCCGGAGCGGTCACGAGGCGGTGCAGGGCAGCTCCGAGTACCACGACGGTGGGGTCAGCGCGCTGGCGCCCGACCACGAGCCGGTGGGCGACGACGCCTGGTGGACCCGGCCCAGCAACGAGATGACGGGCAGGATCCGCTTGGCCAGCCACTCGCTCCCGGCCACCGTGAGGTGGACGCCGTCGCCGCACCGGGCCTGGACGCCGCCGACGGTGACGCTGTAGTGCCCCCCCGGCGACAGCCACGCCCCGGCGTCGATCACCGTGACGTTGCCGCTCCCGGTGATCCCCGAGAACAGCCCCCGTTGGGGGCGCACCGACCGGGGCGCTCGCGATCGCGACCCCGCCGCTCTCCGGACCGGCGCATCGGCCATCGACTCGATGATCTGGTTGTCGATGGTCACCCGGCCGGGATCGTCCTCGGGCCACGGCAAGCCGCTTGGTTGCACGCCGGTGTCGTAGAACGGCGAGGTCAGCAAGACCACATGGGCACCGCGCGATCCGAGGACGTCGACGGCTTGGTGGAACCGCGCCGTCACGTAGGCGTCGAAGGCCGGCACCCCCAGGTTGGTCCACGTCGAGTTCACCTCCTGGTCGAGCACATCGCTGCGGGCCAGGTACACGACGACATCGGGATTGAATTGGCCCACCCAGGCGCGCCACTGGGCCATGAGGGCGTCGGGGTCGTTGTCGACGCACGGTTGCCCGGGCGGGTTGGTGAACCACAGCACCTTCACCAATTGGTCCATCGACACCGAGCAGCCCGGACTGCCCTCGTTGACCGCCACCACGCCGTAGCGCGCCATGAGCTGGCCGATCCCCACCCCGAGCGTGCCCGCCATCGAGTCCCCGACGATAAGCACCTTCACGGGCGCAACCGGTGTGGTGGTGCGGACCGAGCCCCCTGCCCCCGTCCCCGCCGCCACGAGGGCGTTGCCGTGGCCGCCCCCCACCGACGCCGCCGCCACGTCGCTCACGCCCACGGTGGCCAGGAACGTGGTGAGCACGGCCAGGCTGGCCGCCAGCGGCATGGCGGTCGGCGCCCACCAGCTCGGGAGATGGCCTCGTCGGATCGGGAGCTCGACGAGGTACGCCGAGGTGCTCGCCACGGCGATGATCACCACCAGCCGGACCCCGAGCAAGGGGTAGCCCTGGAGGTGGGTGCGGGGGCCCGACAGGACCAGGACGAGGGGCCAGTACCAGAGGTACATGCCGTAGGAGATGCGGCCCACGTAGCGCAGGGGGCTCAGGCAGAGGACCGAGGCGAGGCGGCTCGAAGGCAGCGCGGCGACACAGGCGATGACGCCGGCCGTGCCCAGGGCGGCGACGAAGAACCCGCCTCGGAACACGAGCAGCGAGCTCGGCGGGACGAGCGCCCACAGCAGGGCGGTCCCGACCACGCCGGCGATGCCCCCGCTCCACAACGCGGCGCGGGCCCGGCGCGACCGGGCCGGTCCCCACAGCACGGTTCCGAGGGCCAGGGCCGCACCGACCAGGATGGCCTGGGCGCGGGTGTCACTGGCGTAGAAGCTGCGCGTGGTGTCGCCCCCGGCATGCGTCAGCGCCGCCATCCACAGCGCCGAGGCGACCGCGCCGGCGCCGGCGATGACGAAGAGCACCTGCAGACGACGTCGATGATCGGGCGTACCGGCCGGACCGATCGGGTCGGTGACCCACACCCCACCGTCGACCCCACCCCCGTCGACCCCGCCCCCGTCGACCCCACCCCCGGCGCGTCGCCCGGGCCGGCGCAGCCGGAGCACGGCCAGGACCACGATCGGCCACACCAGGTAGAACTGCTCCTCGATGGCCAAGGACCAGGTGTGGAGCAACGGCGACGCCGTCCCGTAGGCCTGGAAGTAATTGGTGTGATCGGCGATGAAGTGCCAGTTGGCGACGTAGAGCACCGTCGCCAAGGTGTCGCCGCGCAGCGAGGGGCTGCCGAAGATCTGCGGCCACAGGGCCGCACCCGCCCCCACGGCGGTGAGCATCAGGAACAGGGCGGGGAGCAGACGACGGGCCCGGCGTGACCAGAACCGACCGAGGGCGATGGTGCCGCTCTGGCGCCACTCGGCGACGAGGAGCGACGTGATGAGGTAGCCCGACAAGGCGAAGAAGACGTCGACGCTCAAGAAGCCGCCCGGGATCGTCGCCACGGTGTGGGTGGCGATGACCGCCACCACCGCCACCCCCCGGATCCCGTCCAACGCCGGCAGGTATTCCAACGAGACCGGTGACGCGGGACGCGTCCTCGTTCTCATGGCACCTCCGCAGTCCCCCCGAAGGACGCCCCCGACGTCCTCACCCCTCCTGCGAGTCTCGCCGTGGGTCCTGAGAAGGTCAAGAGCGGCCCCGCTTGACTAGGTTCGGGTCGGTGGCAGCCGTGATCGACTTCACCGGCACCGTGGTCGTCGTCACGGGCGGGGCCCGGGGCGTGGGGCGCGGCATCACCGAGGCCTTCCTCTCGGCCGGGGCGGACGTGGCCATCTGCGGACGGAATGAGCCGGGGCCCGACGAGCTCCCGGTGGCGGGCGGGCGGCGGGCGGTGTTCTTCACCGCCGACGTGCGCGACGGCGAACAGGCGGCGTCGGTCCTGCACGCCACCCACGAGCGTTCGGGCGGGTCGACGTGCTCGTCAACAACGCCGGGGGCTCGCCGTCCGTGCCGGCTGCGGACGCCTCGGCCCGCTTCGTGGCCCAGGTCGTCGCGCTCAACCTCCTCGCCCCCATGTACTGCGCCCAGGCCGCCAACGCCGTGATGCAAGAGGCGGCGGGCGGCTCGATCATCAACATCGCCAGCGTGTCGGGGCTGCGCCCGTCGCCGGGGACGGCCGCCTACGGCGCCGCCAAGGCGGGGCTCATCAACCTGACCCGCACCTTGGCCGTCGAGTGGGCTCCCAAGGTCCGCGTCAACTGCGTGGTGGCGGGGATGATCGCCACCGAGGCGGCCGAGGACCACTACGGCGGGGCGGCCGGGCTCGCCGCGGTGGCCGCCACCGTTCCCCTCGGTCGGATGGGCACCCCCGACGACGTGGCCGGCGCCTGTCTGTTCCTGGCCTCGCCCCTGGCGTCGTACGTGTCGGGGGCCGCCCTCGAGGTCCACGGCGGGAACGAGGGCCCCGCCTTCCTCGCCGCCGCCTGCCGCGGGACGGTGAAGTGGAGCGTCGTGCGGCGCCTGACGTGCTCTGATAGCCCCCCGTGAAACTCGCCGTCCCTACCGAAACGCGCACCGGCGAGCAGCGGGTGGCCATGATCCCCGACGTGGCCGGACGCCTGGTCGGCACCGGTGTCGAGGTCGTCGTGCAGGAAGGCGCCGGCGTGGCCGCCCACTTCCCCGACGCCGCCTATGCCGACAAGGGGGCGACGCTGCGACCCGGCGTCGGTGAGACGGTGGCGGGGGCCGACCTCGTCGCCAAGGTCCAGGCGCCCACACCCGACGAGGTGCAGCTGCTCGGTGAGGGGATCACCGTGGTCAGCTTCTTCCAGCCCGCCTCGCAGCTCGACACGGTCCGGGCCCTCGTGAAGACGAAGGCCACCGCGTTCAGCCTCGATCTCATCCCTCGGATCAGCCGGGCCCAGTCCATGGACGCGCTGTCGTCGCAGGCGACGGTGTCCGGCTACCTGTCCGCGCTCGGCGCCGCGGACCGGCTCCCCAAGTTCTTCCCCATGTTCATGACCGCGGCGGGCACCATCCCGCCCGCCAAGGTGCTCGTGCTCGGGGCCGGGGTGGCCGGACTCCAGGCCATCGCCACCGCCCGCCGGCTCGGCGCCCAGGTGCGCGCCTACGACGTGCGGGCCGCGGCCAAGGAGGAGGTGCAGTCCCTCGGGGCCAACTTCGTGGAGCTCGAGCTCGAGTCCCAGGAGGGCGCGGGCGGTTACGCCCGCGTGCAGTCCGAGGAGTTCCTGGCCCGCCAGCGCGAGCTGATCGGCAACGAGGTGGCCGCCGCCGACGTGGTCATCACCACCGCGGCCGTCCCCGGACGCCAGGCCCCGGTCCTCGTCACCACCGCCATGGTCGAGCGCATGGCCGAGGGGTCGGTCATCGTCGACATGGCCGCCGACAGCGGGGGCAACTGCGAGTTGTCCGAGGCGGGCAAGGACATCGTGCACCACGGCGTGGTGGTGGCCGGGCTCTCCAACCCGCCCTCGGCCATGCCCACCCACGCCAGCTTCCTGTTCTCGCGCAACGTGGCCAACTTCCTGGCCCTCATCGTGGTGGAGGGCGAGCTGGCGCCCGACTTCGACGACGAGATCGTGGTCGGCAGCTGCGTGGTGCGCGCCGGTGAGGTCGTCCACGCCCCTACCGCCGAACTGCTGGCCGGAGACCCCAATACCGGAGCAAGGGAGGAAGCACCGTGATCGCCGCCGCCCCGGGCCTCATGAGCTTCATCACGGTCTTCGTGCTGGCCGCCTTCGTCGGCTACGAGGTCGTCTCCAAGGTGCCGAGCATCCTCCACACCCCGCTGATGTCGGGCACCAACGCCATCCACGGCATCATCCTGGTGGGCACCATGCTGGTGCTGGGCCAGGCGCACGGCCCCGCCCAGCTGACCCTCGGCTTCCTGGCCGTGGTCCTCGCCACCTGAACGTGGTCGGCGGGTTCGTCGTCACCGACCGGATGCTCCACATGTTCAAGGCGAAGCCGACGGATCGCAAGGCGGCCGACAAGGCCGCCGACGCCGACTCGGGCGGCAGAGCCGGTGCGGCCGACTCGGAGCAAGCCGTCGTGAGCAGGGCCACCGCCACCGATCTCGTCTACCTGGTCGCCATCGTCGGCTTCATCTTCGCCCTCATGGGCCTGAGCTCGCCCAAGCACGCCCGGCTCGGGAACCTGGTCGGGGCCGGCGGGCATGCTCGTGGCGGTGGCGTGGACGTTCTCGCTGCCCCCGGTGTACTGCCACACCCGGAACCTGGTGCTCATCATCATCGCCATCGCCATCGGGGCCGTCATCGGCGTGCCCGCGGCCCGGATGGTGAAGATGACGGCCATGCCGCAGATGGTGGCCATCTTCAACGGCGTGGGGGGCGGGGCCGCGGCGCTGGTGTCGGTGACCGAGTTCATCTCGCTGCCGGGCAAGTCGATCGCCATCTACAAGATCTGCGAGATCCTCTTCGGCGTGCTCGTGGGGTCGGTGTCCTTCGCCGGCAGCGCCATCGCCTTCGCCAAGCTCCAGGAGCTCATGACGGGGCGGCCCATCACCTACCCGGGCCAGCAGCCCATCAACGCCGCCATCGGCCTCGCCATCGTGGCCCTGCTCGTCGTCACCGTGGTCACGGCCAGCACCACCGCTGCTCGTCGTCGTGCTGGTGCTGTCGCTCGTCGCTCGGCGTCATCTTCGTGCTGCCCATCGGCGGGGCCGACGTCCCCGTGCTCATCTCCCTGCTCAACTCCTTCACCGGACTGGCCGTGGCCGCCTCGGGCTTCACCCTCAACAGCAACCTGCTCATCGTGGCCGGCACCCTGGTGGGGGCCTCGGGCATCCTGCTCACGCGGATGATGAGCCAGGCCATGGGCCGGTCGCTCGCCAACATCCTCTTCAGCGCCTTCGGCTCGGTCATCACCGCCACCGGGCGAGGGCCCCGACGCCGAGGGGCGGTCGGTGCGGGCGGGGACGGCCGAGGACATCGGCGTCCTCCTCGCCTACGCCCGGAAGGTGGCCATCGTCCCCGGCTACGGCCTGGCCGTGGCCCAGGCCCAGCACGCGGCCCGCGAGCTGGCCGACGCCCTGGCCGGCGCGCGGCGTCGAGGTCTACTACGCCATCCACCCCGTGGCCGGGCCGGATGCCGGGCCACATGAACGTGCTCCTGGCCGAGGCCAACGTCCCCTACGACCAGCTGGAGGAGATGGACGACGCCAACCCGGAGATGGCCGACCACCGACGTCGCCCTCGTGGTGGGGGCCAACGACACGGTGAACCCGGCGGCCAAGAACACTCCGGGCAGCCCCATCTTCGGGATGCCCATCATCAACGCCGACCAGGCCACCAACATCGTCTTCCTGAAGCGCTCGATGCGACCCGGCTTCGCCGGCATCGACAACGAGCTGCTCTACGACCCGAAGACGACGATGCTGTTCGGCGACGCCAAGGACTCGCTGTCGAAGCTGGTGGCGGCGGTCAAGGCGGCCTGACCGACCCGCGCCTCGGCGGGCGCAGAGTCTCGGCCGGCACGCGCCTCAGCCGGTGCGGGCCCGCTGGGCCAGCGACGGACCGCCCTCGAAGAGCTGGGCGAAGACCAAGAGTCCCTGGCTCGTCTGGCGGGCCGAGTCGACGACGACCTCGACCGCGGCCTGGCCCACCAGGTGCGAGGCGTCGTTCACGACGACCATGTCGCCCTCGGGGAGATAGCCCACCGCCTGTCGGGGCTGGCGGCCTTCCTTCACGAGGTCGATGACGAGGTGCTCACCAGAAGGATGGTCGGGCGAGAGCTCGGCGGTCAGACGGCGCAGGTCGACCACGTCGATGCCCTCGAGCCTCGGCCCGCAGGGCCAGCTCGGCCGAGCACGTGCCCAGGCGGACGTGGAGGCGATGGGCCAGGGCCAGGGCGCGGTCGCCGGTGTCCTCGAGCTCGGGGACCTCGTCGTCGTCGATGCCGACACCGGGACGCCCCCGGCCTGGAGCGCCTCGATGGCCTCGAGGCCCCGGCGGGCGCGCCGCGAGGACACCGGGTCGGGGCTGTGCGACCAGGGCCCGGACCTCGTCGACCACGAAACGCGGCAGCACGATGCCCCCGGCCAGGAGGCCGGACTGCCCGAGCACGAGGAGGTGGCGGTCCATCACCGCCGAGCTGTCGACCAGGAGGGCGGTCCCCGGCGGCGGCTCGGCGGGACGGTCGAGCAGATGGGAGAACCCCGCCGCCCGGACGATCTCCTGGCCCTTGGCCACGCCGATGCGCACGCCCGCCGCGCACAGCACCCAGGCGAAGGCGGCCACGAGCGGGTAGTCGATGCTCGAGTGGACGAGGGCCACGACGGGGAGCCCGGCCACGAGCCCGAGGAGGAGCCCGGTCGTCCCCACCACCGACCCCGCGAACACCTAGCTGGCCGGGCATCGACCGGAGCTGCATCGACCGCACCGCGCAGGCCTCGGTCGATGAGACGCCCGATGATCCCGCCGAGGAGGTACGACGCCGAGGGCGCCCAGGGTGATCCCGACCACGGGCGCGGTCGAGTTGCGGCCGATCTCGTTCCCCACCGTGAGACCGCCGATGGTCCCGGCGATCACGAGGAGAAGCCTGAACACCTCGACGAAGATCACGCTCTGTCGCCTCACTCTCACGTACTGCAAAGGCACTTCCCAGGCTACCTACCGGACGTCGGCATCCTGTGGGCATTGATGTATCCACACGACGCTCTTTTTGGGGAGAGAAATCGTCTCTCTCACCGTCGGTATGTGAAAACACTCGCTTTGTGAATGCAAAGCGGGGCGGTTTCGGCCACCGAGCGCGTTCTCTCCCCTCGATGGCGCCGAATCTCAACAACGCCACATTTCTGGTGGACGGCGCCGGCGCCTACCATCTGATCGTGTCGGGATACGGCGGTCGACGGTGAAGACCTTCGTCGTCGGTGCCACCGGTGTGCTCGGCCGGCGGGTGGTGCCGCTGCTCGTCGGGACCGGCCACGAGGTCAGTGCCCTGGCGCGATCGGACACCCGCGCCGCCCTGGTGACCGGGCTCGGAGCCACCCCGGTGCGAGCCGACCTGTTCGACCCCGAGTCGCTGCGCCGGGCCGTGGCCGGCCACGAGGTGGTGTGCAATCTGGCCACCCACATCCCGGCCCCGGCCCGCATGGGCAGGCCCTCGGCCTGGGCCGAGAACGACCGGATCCGGACCGAGGGGTCGCGCCACCTCGTCGACGCCGCCCTCGGTGCGGGCGCGGCCCGTTTCGTCCAGGAGTCGATCGCCTTCCTCTACCGCGACGGGGGCAGTGCCTGGCTCGACGAGTCCTCCCCCGTCGACGCGGTGGCGAACCTGTGCTCGGCGCTCGGGGCCGAGTCCCAGGCGGCGCGTGTCACCGCGGCGGGCGCCGCCGGCGTGGTCCTGCGGTTCGCCGCCTTCTACGGGCCCGACAGCGATTCCACCCTGGCCATGATCAGGCTGGCCCGGCGCCGCATCGCGCTGAGCGCCGGGCCCGACCGGTACATGTCCTCGATCACCACCGACGACGCCGCCGCGGCCGTGGTCGCCGCGCTGGCGGCGCCGGCCGGGCTCTACAACGTCGGGGACGACGAGCCGGTGACGGGTCGGGAGTTCTTCGCCGCGTTGGCCGGTGCGCTCGGGGTGGCGCCGCCGTTCATCGCGCCGGCCGGGCTGGCCCGGCTGGGCGGGTCCATGGCGGCGGCGGTGACGCGCTCGCAACGCGTCTCCAACCGCGCCTTCGCCGCCGCCACCAGTTGGAAGCCCGTGCAACGCAGCGTGCGCGACGGGTGGCCCGTCGTGGTGGCAGCCACCGGACACTGACGCCACCCGCGAATCACGACAACTCGACAACAAGCGCGTCAAGGGTCCCAGTCGAATCACGGCATCGACGCGCCACATCGAGGACCGACTCTTCAGATCGACACGGTTTCGACCGACAATTTGACGGTGACGCGAAGCGAGCAGCACCATGCTCGGGCGCTCGTCTCGTTGAACCGCTCTCACAGGATCGCACCGCACTTCATCTCACTGCTGGTCGCCGCGGTCACGACCCTGACATCGATCGGTGCCTTCGTCGCCATCGTCGCCGTGCCGGCCCGAGCCGCATCGGCGGCACCGGTCGTGCATCCCTACGCCGGCGATGGTGTCGTCCCCTTCGGTGACGCCGGGAGCTACGGCACGGTGACCACCGCCCTGGCCTCTGCGGTGACGGGGATGGCGCCAACACCCGACGACAAGGGCTATTGGCTGGTGGGCGCGGACGGTGGGGTCTTCGCCTTCGGCGACGCCGCCTTCTACGGGTCCTTGGGGGCGGTCAAGCTCTACGGGCCGGTCGTGGCCATCACCGCCACCCCCGACGGCAAGGGGTACTGGCTCGCCGCCATCGACGGCGGGGTCTTCGCCTTCGGCGATGCCGCGTTCTACGGGTCGATGGGCGGCAACACCCTCGCCCAACCCATCGTGGACATGGCGGCCACCCCCGACGGCAAGGGGTACTGGCTCGTGGCCGGCGACGGCGGGGTGTTCGCCTTCGGCGACGCCACCTTCTACGGCTCGATGGGGGCGACGCATCTCGCCGCCGGCGTCACCGGCATCGCCTCGACGCCCGACGGCAAGGGCTACTGGATGGTCGGCGGCGACGGCGGGGTGTTCGCCTTCGGCGACGCCACCTTCTACGGGTCCCTGGCCACGACGCCGCCGCCCGACTCGATCGCGGGGATCGCGCCCACGCCCCGACGGTAAGGGGTACTGGATGGTGGACAACGGGGGCACCGTGGACCAGTTCGGTGACGCCCAGCTCTTCGGGTCGACGGCGACGACCAAGCCGATCGCTCCCGTCTCCGCCATCGTCCCGACCTCCGACGGCAAGGGGTACTGGTTGTTGGAGCCCGACGACTGGTCGTACTCGTTCTCGGCACCGTCGCCCTACGACCTGGCCCCCTCCGCGGCGATCACGACCCTGGCCACGAGCCAGGTCGGTCCCGACCCCGACACCGCCCAGGGCGCGTACTGCAACCCGTACGGGCCGTGCGAGCAATGGTGCGCGTTGTTCGTCACGTGGATATGGGCGCACGCGGGGATCCCCGTGCCATCCATTCCCTTCACCGGCAACGTCTACGCGTGGGCCGCCGCCCACGGACGGATCGTGCCCGGCTCCGTGCTGCCCGCCCCCGGCGACGCCGTGCTCTACGGCACCGGCCCCCAGAGCACCGCCACCTCGGTGCACACCGGGCTCGTCGTCGAGGCGTGGCCCGACGATGCCGTGGTCACCGTCGAGGGTGACGCCGGGCCCGGCACCCTCGGGACAACTGAGCGTCATCGTCAACGGCCCGTTCGTCCTCGGGGACTCCGCCTCGTACAACGGCGTCCCCGTGTACGCCGTCGCCCAGCCCGTGCGCTGACCGGCTCGGCCGCCCCTCGTTCGGGGGCGCCGGTCCCGAGAGCAGTCTCGATCTCGAAAAGCAGTCTCAACGTCGTTGGAATCGTTTCGCAATGTCGCCGCGGTGTCGTCTCGGGGTGGGGACCCTAGGCTCGTCGCCATGGCACCGTCGGCCGAGGATGCGGGGATCAAGGATCTCCCCGGCCCGTCGGTAGTGCCCAGTATCGCCATCCCGAGCCTCCCCGGTGCGCCGGTCCATGCCGTCGTCCCCTCGGCAGCGGCACCTCCCGACGGGCCGTCGCGGCTGGCCCGGACCTTCGACGCCGTCGTGGCCAACGTGCGCAGCGCCTACGTGGGCCAGGACCTCACCGTGCGGCTGGCGCTGTGCTGTCTCATGGCCGAGGGCCATCTCCTGGTCGAGGACCACCCCGGGGTGGGCAAGACGACCCTCGCCAAGGCCCTGGCCCGGTCGCTCGGCCTCACGCTTCGGGCGGGTGCAGTTCACCGCCGACCTTCTCCCCGCCGATGTCACCGGGGCCATGGTGTTCGACCGCGACAGCGGGCAGATCGCCTTCCGGCCCGGGCCGGTGTTCACGAACATCCTGTTGGCCGACGAGCTCAACCGGGCGTCGCCCAAGGCGCAGTCGGCGCTGCTGGAGTCGATGGAGGAGCACCAGGTCAGCGCGGACGGCGTCACCCATCCGTTGCCACAGCCGTTCATGGTGATCGCCACCCAGAACCCCTACGACGCGGCGGGCACGTTCCCGCTCCCCCACAGCCAGCGCGACCGCTTCCTCCTCCGTCTCAGCCTCGGCTACCCCGACCGGGCCGCCGAGGACGAACTGCTCGCCACCACGCTCACCCGACCTGCTCCCGATTCGTTGTCGGGCGTGGGCGGCCCCGAGTTCCTGCGCGTGTTCGCCGACGCCGTGCGGCGCGCCCACGTGGCTCCCGAGGTGCGCGGCTACGTCCTCGACCTCATCGGGGAGACTCGCTCGCACCCCGACCTCACGGTGGGTGCGTCACCGCGAGCCACCCTGGCCGTGCTCCGGGCGGCGGGGGCGGTGGCGGTCTCCACCGGCCGCGACTACGTGACGCCCGACGACGTGAAGCTCGTGGCCGAGCCTGCCCTCGGGCACCGCGTCGTGGTCCATCCCGCCGCCGAGCTGGCCGGCGTCACGGCGTCGTCGACGATCGAGGAGATCCTGTCGCGCATCGTGGTACCCGTCGGCGGCGCCCGGTAGCAGATGCCGGGGGGCCCGAGCCGCCGCCGCGGCACCTGAGCGGGCCGTGCTGTCGACCCGTGGCGCGGTGCTGGCGGTCGGCACCGCCTTCGCCGCCATCGCCGGCCTCGCCTACGGCGTGAGGAGTTCGTCTTCATCGCCCTCGTGGTGGCGGTGCTGGTGGTGGTGGGCACCGTCACGGCGTGGTCCCGACAGCGCGTGAGCCGTCGGGGTCTGCACCTCGTGGTGAAGGTCCCCGTGGCCGAGGTGACCGCCGCCCAGTCCGCCCTCGTCGAGCTGACCGTGACCAACGTCGGTCGCCGGCGCCTGCCTCCTGTGCTCGTGGAGGATCCTCGCGGCCACTGGGCGCTCTCGCACCCCGGCCTGGGCGAGAGCTCGGTGGCCGGGGGGCGCCACCCCACGCCACCACCGGCCCGGGGCCCCTCGGGCTTCACCGCCCTCGGGCAGCGCTCCCCCTCGGCGGACTGGCTCGGCAATCCCGGGGGACGCCCCGACCGGCGCCAGCGGGCCCGCGACCGGCGGACCGTCTCGGGGTCACGCCGGCTCGCCGACCTCGGACCCGGCGCCGAGGTCACGTTCTCGATCCCGGTCCCCACCGGCGCCCGGGGGCTGCTGACCCTTTCCGACCTCGGACTGTGGTGCGAAGACCCCTTCGGTCTCGTCGCCCGCCGGATCACCGTCGCGCCGCCCGCCCACGTGGTCGTCTATCCCGTGCCCGCCGACATCAGCGCCGAGCGTCGGCCCCGCCGCGCCCATCCCGGTGGGCGCGACCGGTCGTCGGCGTCGAGCGCCACCAACGCGCTGTCGGGGGACGAGCTCAGCGGGCTGCGCCCCTACGCACCGGGCGACCGCCTCACCCGGCTGCACTGGCCGTCCCTGGCCCGCACGGGGGAATTGGTCGTGCGCGAATTCCTCGAGCCCCAGGCGGGCTCGTTGGCGTTGCTCGTCGACCTCCGGCCCTCGGCCCACACCGGGGACTCGATCGAGCGGACGATCTCGCGCGCCGCGGGGTTCGGGGTCGCCGCTTTGCAGCGGGGCCTCTCCGTGGAGCTGTGCACGAGCGCCGGCGATCGGGTGGTGATCCCCCCCAACGCGTCGGGCCACCAGACCATGCTGCGTGCCTTGGCGCTGCTCGGTGCCGCCAGCCCACCCCCCGCCGTCGTGCGGCGCTGGGGGAACCGACCGACCGGGGGGGCGGTGTGGGCGACGGGGAGCGTGCTCGGCGACGACGCGGTCCTCGTCACCACCCGGGCGGGGGCGGCCGAGGGCACCCTCCCCGACGCCCTCCGCGGCCAGACCGAAACGGTCCTCGTGCCGTGACTTCTCGAGCGCGCCGACCCGCGGCGTCGACGGCGCCCATTCCGCTTCTGACCCCCGAGGCCGACGCCGGACGGGCCATGCCCGCGGTGGCGCCCGATCTCTGGCTCCTGGCCGTGGCGCTGGCGGCGGGGCTCGGCACGGCGCGCCTCACCCAGGCCCCCGGTGCCGCCCACGTCGTGGGCCCCATCGCCGCCACGGTGGTGGCCGGCCACCTGGGCGCGTCGGTGGCACGGCGGTTGCGCCTGTCGATCGGTGTGGTCGTCATCGGTGGCGTGGTCGCCGTGGTCCTCGCCACCATCTGGGGCCAGCTCCTCTCGGCGACGCGCGACGGCATCCCGACGCTCGAGACATGGCGCAGGTTGCTGTCGAAGTTCGACACCGCCGGCGGCGTCATCCGGTCCCATCCCACCCCGGTGCCGGCCACACCCGAGATCGTGCTCTGCATCGCCACCGGAGCCGGGCTCGTGGCCGTGCTGGGCCGAGCCCTGTGGGCCTGGCAGGAGGACCGCGGTCGTGGCGGCGCCGTGGCTCTGCTGCCCACCTTCGGGCTGTTCTGTTACACGGCGTTGCTGAGCTCGCAGAAAGACCGGCTCTCCGGCGTCGTCACCTACGTCGTGGCCGCCCTCGGCTTCGTGATCCTCGCCGACCGGGCCACGCGTGTCGCGACCCCGTCCCCCGACGGGGCCGCCACCACCCCGACCGGGCGTCGGTTGGGGTCGGCGGCGATGGCGTCGTGGCCGGCCGTCTTGGTGGGGACGCTGGCCGTCCTCGTCCCCGTCGCGGCGGACCCCGCCCTGGCCACGCTCAAGGTGAACGCGCTGCCCTTCCCGACCGCACCGGGGGCCAAGGGCCTCGGCCTGGCCTTCGGCAACGGCACCGGCGGGGGCGGGGGCGTCGGGGGTGGCGCCAGCGCCGAGCTGGGGACCACCGGCGTGCGCGCCATCGATCTCGTCGACAACCTGAAGGCGGTGCTCGTGAACCGCACCACCGACGTCATGTTCGACGCCCAGACCCCCCTCCCCACCTACTGGCAGGTGGCGGTGCTCACCGATTTCGACGGCACGGCGTGGCTGCCCGACCCGACCACCGAGGCGGCCGCCCAGAGCTTCGCCCTGTCGCCGCAGAGCCAGGAGGTGCCGGGGCTGCCCGCCCTCCCCGAGCCCCCGGCCACCAGGACGTACCAGGCCCAGATCACCATCGGGGACCTCGAGAGCACGCTGCTCCCCCTGCCCCCCACCACCTATGCCGTCGACACCAATGCCGATCTGGTGCCGGGCTTCGGTGCCGTGCAGCCGGTGGAGGCGGCTCCCGGACTGAGCTACGTGGCCACCGCCCGGGTCCCGGTCAATCCCGTCCCGACCCCGGCCAAGGCCCGGCCCGGCCACAAGGCCTCGCCCGTCACCGCCACGACAACGGCGAGCTCGAGCGCGTCGAGCGACGTCTCGGCGCCGGAGCTGGCGCCGTATCTGAAGCTTCCGGTCGAGCCCGCCCCGGTCGTGGCGCTCGCCCATCAGATCGTGGCCGGCGCCAAGGGCCCCGCCGCCCAGGCCGCCGCCCTGGCCCGGTGGTTCGACAGCGGCCGGTACCGCTACACCCTGGCCCCACCGGCGTCGTCGGGCCCCAACGCGCTCGAGTCGTTCCTGTTCACCACCCGGGCCGGGTTCTGCCAGCAGTTCGCGGCCGCCTACGGCGTCCTGGCCCGGATCGACGGCCTGCCCACCCGGGTGGCGGTGGGGTTCACGACCGGGGACGCCCAGGGACGGGGGCGGTATCAGATCACCGGCGCCGACGCCCACGTGTGGCCCGAGGTCTATCTCGGGCCGGCCACGGGATGGACCTCGTACGAGCCGACGCCGGCGTCGTCGGGTGAGGCCAACGGCGTGGGCGTGAACTCCGGCTCGAAGACCGGCACCCAGAGCCCGGGGGCCAGGTCGACGGCTATCACGGCGTCGACCGTCCCGCAGATCCGCCGTCCACTCACGTCCAACGTGTCGGTCCCCACGACGATCCCGCGGGCGCCGCGGGGCAGACCGGCCGTTCCCTTGACAACCGGTGGGTCGTCGAGCGACGCCGGTGCGGTGGCGGGGATCGTCGTCGCCCTGGTGGCGCTCGTCCTCCTGGCGGCGTGGTGGACCCGGCGGCTGGTGCGCGGGGGGTGGGACCCCGTCGGTGCCTGGCGCGACCGCTGGCGGCGCCGTCGGCGTCGTCCCACCCTCGACCCCACCGCCGAGGTCCTGGCCCAGTGGCACGACGCGGCCCGGGTCCTCGAACGGGCCCGGTTGGGCCGCCGGCCGGCCGAGACCCTCGAGGAGCACGCGGCGCGGCTGCGGTCGCTGGCCGGGGCCAGGTGGCTCATGCCGTACCGTCCGGTGACCCACACCTCGCCCGACGCCGCCGGGCATGCGCCCACCTCCGCTACCGCCGGGCGCGGTGGTGACGACCGGGCCGGGGGGACGGTCGACGCCTCCGTCGAGGCCTACGCCGCCCTGGCCGCCCTGGCCGCCCGGGCCAGCTACGGGTCGGGCCCCTGCACGGCCGAGGACGCCGCCGACGCCGAGGAGCTCGGCGCCCGGGTCCGGTCGGGGCTGTCGGGTCCCCCCGGCCGGGGGAAGGCGCTCGTCCCCTCCTAGCTCGAGACGTCCTGAGTTCGTCCCCTCCTGCAGGGGGCGGGATGGGCGTGGGCGTGGCGGTGGCGCGAGGATGAACCGGCATCGACCAGGACGGGCCAAGGAGCACGACGTGACGATCCCGCAGACACTCCGGATGGACGACATCGAGCTGTCGAACATGGAGTTCTGGGAGAAGCCGTGGTCGGTGCGCGAGGCGGCCTTCGCCAAGCTGCGCGCCGAACGGCCCATCGCCTACTTCGAGGACCCCCAGATCGAGATCGAGACGATCGTCCCCATCCCCCCGGGCCCGGGCTACTACGCGGTGACGCGCTACGCGGACGTGGTCGAGATCAGCCGGCATCCCGAGCTGTACTGCTCGGGGAAGTCGGGCACCACCATCTTGGACATGCCTCCCGAGCTCCTCGAGTTCTTCGGCTCGATGATCAACATGGACGACCCGCGCCATGCCCGGCTGCGCCGGATCGTGTCCGCCGCCTTCAACCCCCGCATGGTGCGCGCCATCGAGGACAACATCGAGCACGTCGCCGACGATCTCATCGACAAGGTGCGGGACAAGGGCGAGTGCGACTTCGTCACCGAGGTGGCGGCCCGGCTCCCCCTGCAGATCATCTGCGACATGATGGGGGTGCCCGAGAGCGACTACGACACCGTCTTCAGCCGGTCCAACATCATCTTGTCGTTCGGCGACACCGAGTACGTCCCCGAAGGCGAGGATCCGGTGCTGGCCTTCATGAATGCCGGCAACGACCTGGCCGAGCTCATGCGTGGCCTGGCCGCGTTCGCGCCTCGAGCACCCCACCGACGACCTCACCTCGGCACTCGTCAACGGCAACGTCGACGGCGAATCGCTGACCGACGCCGAGTTGGCTTCGTTCTTCATCCTGTTGGTGGTGGCCGGCAACGAGACGACGCGCAACGCCATCAGCCACGGGCTGTGGGCCTTCACCGAGCACCCCGACCAACGGGCCCTCTGGGCGGCGGACTTCGAAAAGGTGGCCCCGACCGCCGTCGACGAGATCGTCCGGTGGGCCTCGCCGGTCATCTTCATGCGCCGCACCACCACGGCACCGACCACGTTGTCCGACCACGAATTCGCGGCAGGGGACAAGGTCATCCTCTTCTACAACTCGGCCAACCGCGACGAGGACGTGTTCGAGGACCCCCAGCGCTTCGACGTGCTGCGCCATCCCAATCCCCACGTCGGCTTCGGGGCCCCCGGTCCCCACTTCTGCCTCGGCGCCCACCTGGCCCGGCGAGAGATCACGGTCATGTACCGAGAGCTCTTCCGCCATCTCCCCGACATCCACGCCACCGCCGAGCCCGACCGGTTGCGCTCGAATTTCATCAACGGCATCAAGCACCTGCCCTGTGCGTACTGAGGCCGGGACGCGATGACCGACACCACACCGGGCTCGAGCCCGACGGGCCAGATGGGCCACGGCGTGAACCAGCGGGCCCAGATCAAGATGACCCCGGAGGAGATCGACGGGTTCCTCCACGAACGCCGTCCGGTGTCGTTGTGCTCGATCAACCACGACGGTTCGATCCATGCCGTGGCCATGTGGTACGGCTTCCTCGACGGGATGCTCGCCTTCGAGACCAAAGCCAAGTCGCAGAAGGCGCAGAACCTGCGGCGCAATCCGACCATGACGTGCATGGCCGAGGACGGCGAATACTACGAAGAGCTGCGCGGCGTGGAGCTCGTCGGCACCGCCGAGTTCATCGACGACCCCGATCGCATGTTCGAGCTGGGCATCGACCTCTTCGAGCGCTACTACGGGACCTACACCGAGGAGCTGCGCCCGTTCGTCGAGACCATGCTCAACAAGCGTGTCGTCATCGCCCTCCACGTCACCCGCACCGTGTCGTGGGACCACCGCAAGCTCGGGCTGCCCTCGACCCGCCCGACCTGACCCGTCTACCTGATCCGTCGCCCTGACCGGCCACGCTGACCAGCCCGACCCGACCGGGTCGTCACACTGGAACACGTTTCACTTTGGTCGAGGCCTGGGCTAGGGTCGGCGCCGATGATCCTGGACCGTTTCCGTCTCACCGACCGCGCCGCCATCGTCACCGGGGCAGGACGCGGCATCGGCGCCGCCACCGCCATCGCCCTCGCCGAAGCGGGTGCCGACGTGGTCATCGCGGCTCGCACCGAAGAGCAACTGCTCGAGGTGGCCAAGAAGATCGAGGCCGCGGGCCGGACCGCCGTCGTGGTGCCGGCCGATCTCAACGATCTCGACGTCATGGCGCAGCTCGTCGACAGGGCCACCGACGCCTTCGGGCGCCTCGACGTCATCGTGAACAACCACGGGGGCTGGATGCCACGCCCGCTGCTCGACGTGTCCCCCGGCCACCTCGAACGGGCCTTTCGCTACAACGTGAGCAGCGCCCACGCCCTGGTGCGCGCCGCGGTGCCCGCCATGATGCAGGGCGACGGAGGAGCGGTCGTCAACATCTCGTCGATGGCGGGACGCGTCGCCCCTCGGGGCTTCACCGCCTACGCCACCGCCAAGGCGGCGCTGTCGCACTACACGCGCCTGGCCGCCGCCGAGCTCGCCCCTCGCATCCGGGTCAACGCCATCGCGGTGGGCACCATCGCCACCTCGGCGGTCGACATCGTCGTCCAGGACGCGGCCATGCTCGCCTTCGTCGAGGAGACCGCCCTGGTGCGGCGCATCGGGCAGCCCGAGGACATCGCGGCGTGTGTCGTCTACCTGGCGTCTCCGGCTGGTGACTTCGTCACCGGCAAGATCTTCGAGATCGACGGCGGCGCCGAGCGCCCCCAGGTCGACCTCGGTTGAGCCGGCCGAGGAGCGTTCCATGACCTATCGCGTCGTGCTGTGGGGGACGGGCAACGTGGGCCGCCACGCCCTGGCCGGCATCGACGCCCGCCCCGACCTCGAGCTCGTGGGGGTGTGGGTGTCGAATCCCGACAAGGCGGGCCGTGACGCCGGGGACCTCGCCGGCCTGGGCCGCTCCCTCGGGGTGACCGCCACCGACGACGTCGATGCCGTCTTCGCCCTCCAGCCCGATTGTGTGGTCCACACCGCCATGGCCGACCACCGCCTGCCCGAGGCGCTCGCCGATCTCGAGAAGATCCTGCGGGCCGGGATCAATGTCGTGTCGAGCGGCCCCGTGTTCCTGCAGTACCCCGAGGGCGTGGTCCCCGCCGCGATGACCGACCCCTTGCGCGACGCGGCGGCCGGCGCCGGTGTGTCGCTATGGGTCAACGGTATCGACCCCGGCTTCGCCAACGACTGGCTCCCGCTCGTGATCACCGGCATCAGCGAACGGATCGAAGAGGTCCGCTGCCTCGAGATCCTCAACTACGCCACCTACGACCAGGCCATGGTCATGTTCGACATCATGGGATTCGGGCGCGCCCTCGACGACATACCCATGCTGCTCCTGCCCGGCGTGCTCACCATGGCGTGGGGCAGCGTGGTGCGCCAGATCGCAGCCGGCCTCGACGTCGAGCTCGATGCGGTCGAGGAGCACTTCGAGCGACTGCCGGCGCCGCGCCAGATCACCATCGCGTCGGGCATCGTCGAGGAGGGCACCGCCGCCGGGCTCCGCTTCGAGGTGCGGGGCATGCGGGCGGGGCGGGCCGTCATCGTCCTCGAGCACGTCACCCGCCTGGCCGACGACATCGGGCCCGACTGGCCCCAGCCCGCCGGCCAGGGCGGCTACCGCGTCGTGGTGCGGGGCGAGCCCAACTACACCGTCGACCTCCAGCTCATGGGCACCGACGGGGACCACAACACCGGGGGGCTCAAGGCCACCGCCATGCGCCTCGTCAACGCCGTGCCGGCCGTGGTGGAGGCACCGCCCGGACTCCTCACCGCCCTCGACCTGCCGTTGATCACGGGGCGCGGCCTCGTCGTCTGATCACGGGCGGCGAAACGGCGCCGGTCCCCGCCGCAGGCAGGGCTACGTTGAGTGCCTCGGACGGCCCGGTGCGGGTGCGGCGGGGCGACGATGGACCGAGGACGACCAGGGGGAACCGACCACATGCCCGTGCCGCTCGACGAGTACCCCGTGCACCAGGTGCCGCTCTCGATGCGGCACATGGCGACGAGCGACCGCAACGCCTACGACCGCTGCTACTTCAACGCCCACGACCGCACCGGCGACGTCTTCCTCGTCACCGGGCATGGGGGTCTACCCCAACCTGGGGGTCATCGACGCCTACGCCACCGTCCGGCGTGGCGACGAGCAGTACACGGTGCGCATCTCCGACGCCCTCGGCGACGACCGCATGGACCAGCGCGTGGGCCCCTACCGCATCGAGGTGATCGAGCCGCTGGAGCGGGTGCGGGTGGTGTGCGACGGCGCCGAGCACGGCGTGGCCTTCGACCTCACCTGGACGGGGTCGTTCCCGCCGGTGGAGGAGCCGGCCCACGTCATGCGCCAGGGCGGCCGCGTCATCCTCGACGCCTCGCGCTTCGCCCAGGTGGGCACGTGGTCGGGCACCCTCCAGGTGGGCGGCGAGGAGCGCACGGTGACCGACGACCGCTGGGTCGGCACCCGCGACCGGTCGTGGGGCATCCGGCCCGTCGGCGAGGCCGAGCCGCCCGGGCGGGCCGCCGCCGAGCCCGACGAGGAGTTCGGCTTCTGGTGGACCTACGTGCCCCTGCGCTTCGACGACTTCGCCATCGTCGTCATCGCCCAGGAGGACGGCGACGGCAACCGCCTGCTGAACGAGGCGGTCCGGGTCTTGCCCGCCTCGGCGGCGCGCCCCGTCGAGCAACTGGGCTGGCCCGAGGTCGAGGTCCGCTACCGCCCCGGCACCCGCCACCCCGAGGGCGCCGTGCTCCACATGCGCAGCCGGAAGGGCGAGCCCGTCACGGTCGAGATCGAGACCCTCGGGTTCGTGGGCCTCAACTGCGGCGCCGGCTACGGCGGCGACCCCGACTGGTCACACGGGCAGTGGCGGGGCCGGGCCTTGACCGAGGGCGTGGTCGTCGACATGCGCGACCCGGCCATCGCGGGCCGGATCCCCTTCGGCGTGGTCGACCACGTGGCCCGGGCCGACCTGCGACGGGGCCGAGGGCTGGGGCATGTTCGAGCACGGGACTTTCGGCCGCCACGAGCCGTCGGGCTTCACGGGCTGGGAGTCGGTGGCGCCGGCGTCGGCGCCATGACCGAGCCGCGCCGAGGCCCAGGCGCCGCCGACCCCGCGACCTCCACCCGCGACCGCGACGAGCTGCACGAGCGGCTGGTGCGTGGTTGGCGGCGCGGGTCGCCGACCCCGAGATCTCGGAGCTGGTCGTGCCCGAGTCCAACGGCATGTCGAGCGAGACGCTGCTCTTCGAGTGCACGTGGCGAGAGACCGACGGCTCGGCTCGGCCCGGAGACCGCGTGACCCAGGCGTGCGCGGCGCGGCTCGTGCCCGACCCCGCCGCCGTCCCCGTCTTCCCCGTCTACGACCTCGAGCGCCAGTTCCGGGTCATGCGGCTCGTGGGCGAGCGCACCCGCGGTCCCGGTCCCGCGCACGCTGTGGCTCGAGCTCGACCCCGACGCCATCGGCTCGCCCTTCTTCGTCATGGAGCGCGTCGACGGGGTCGGTTCCGCCCGACATCATGCCGTACCCGTTCGGCTCGTGGCTGTCCGAGGCCGCCGCGCGCCGACCAGGACCGGCTCCAGGACTCGTCGGTGCGGGTCCTGGCCGAGCTGCACGACGCGGACGTCACCGCCGAGGACATCGCCTTCCTCGAGCTCGACCGGCCCGGGGACACCGCCCTGCGCCGCCACCTGGCCGAGCAGCGCTCCTACTACGAGTGGGTGGTGGCCGACGGGGCGCGCTCGCCGCTCATCGAGCGCACCTTCGCCTGGCTGGAGGACCACTGGCCGGCCGACGAGGGGCCGCCGGTCATCAGCTGGGGCGACGCCCGCATCGGCAACATGATGTTCCGCGACTTCGAGCCGGTGGCCGTGCTCGACTGGGAGATGGCGGCGGTCGGGCCCCGCGAGATCGACCTCGGCTGGATGGTCTACCTGCACCGCTTCCTCGACGACATCGCCCTCCAGGCCGGGCTGCCCGGCATGCCGCATTTCATGCGCCTCGACGACGTGGCGGCGGCCTACGAGCGCCACGCCGGCCACACGACCCGAGGGACCTCGACTTCTACACCATGTACGCCGCGCTGCGGCACGCCATCGTCATGAGCAGGGTGGCGCGCCGGTCAGGTGCTCTTCGGTGAGATCACGATGCCCGACGATCCCGACGACATGATCATGCACCGCCCCACCCTCGAGCAGATGCTCGACGGCACCTACTGGGAGAAGCTGTGATCCTTCCCCCGAGCCCCCCCCGGTGACCAACCCGATCGGGCCCCTCGTCCCCGCCGACGAGGGCCTGAGCCACCAGATCACCGACACCTTCGCCGTGGTGGCGACGAGCGACCTGTCGTGGACCGAGAAGATCTGCGCCATGGCGGCGGCCAAGGACGGCAGCCTCCAGCTCGGGTTCGGCCTCGGCAAGTACCCCAACCGCAACGTCATGGACGGCTACGCCGGGATCTCGCAGGGCGTCGAGCAGCGGACGGTGCGGGCCAGCCGACGGCTCGACGCCGCCCCTGCGGTCACCACCGTCGGGCCCATCCGCTACGAGGTCGTGGACCCCCTGCAGTCGGTCCGCTTCGTCCTCGAGGCCAACGACACCCAGCCCATCGCCTTCGACTGGTTGTTCGAGGGCATCGTGCCCCCCGCCCTCGAGGACCGCACCCACATGCGCCAGGGCTTCCGGGTGGGCTCCGACCTCGTCCGCTACCACCAGATCGGGCTGGCCTCGGGGTGGGTCGAGGTCGACGGCGACCGCACCGAGATCACCCCCGACACCTGGGTGTCGACCCGGGACCACTCCTGGGGCGTCCGCTACGACGTCGGGCTCCCGCCCCGGGACCTCGAGCCGCGCGACCCGTTGGCGGGGCTGTCGTTCCGCATGATCTGGAGCCCGATCGCCATGCAACGGCCCGACGGCACCCGCTACGGGCTGTTCCTCCACTACCAGATCGTCCAGGGCCCGGGCTTCACCTACAAGCAGGTCGTCATGGGCGGCGTCGAGCACCCCGACGGGACCGTCGAGCGCTTCGTCGACCTCGAGCCGGCGCTGGCCTTCGATCCCGCCAACCGCCGGCTGCGGGGCGGGACCATCGAGGCCCGCACCGCCGACGGGAACGTCCGCACCCTCGAGATCGAAGCCGTGTCGGACACCGGCTTTCACCTCGGGGCCGGGCTGTACTTCGGGCTTCGACGGCCACCATCACGGCGAATGGCGCGGCGACCTCGCCGTCGAGGGCGAGCACATCCCCGACTGCGCCGATCCGGCCGCGGCCCGGCGACTGCACCAGATCCGCGACACCGTCATCCACGTCGTCGATCCCGTCGGGGGCGGTGAGGGGTGGGGCAACTGCCAACCCATCATCACCGGCGGTGACGACGCCCTCGGCCTGGCGGCCGACGACAGCTTCATGTAGCGCGCTGGCGCGGCGACCCCGGGAGCACTCGCTCAGCGCTTGCCCCGGGGAGTGACCACCCAGCGCGCCACGACGGTCACCAGGAAGATCCACAACTGGGTGTTGGGGAATTGGGCGATCGTCCAACGACCCGTGTGACGGTTGCGAAACATCCAGTCGACGACCGACCCCAGCTCGCCGCGCTGCGGCCTCGTCCCGATATCAGGGTCGCGTCGGGGTGATGCCGGATTTCGTGTCATCCCGTTCACCGTGACACTGAGGCCTTGCTCTTTGAGCGGACAAGCACCCGGACTCGGGCACCCGGACCCGGTGTGCACGGACCCGATCCCCGGTAGGGAAGACTGGCAAGGACACATGTTGCTCGCGGCGCCAAACCTGGTCATGTCCCGGGACGACGCGCGCCACCACCACGGCATCAAGGACGGAACTCCATGACCATTACGGACCACGCCTCGACGGGGACTCCGCCGAGCTCGGGAACGCCCGCGGCGCGCGCCATCGATCTCGCCAAGATCTACGGCAAGGGTGACGCCGCCGTCCACGCCCTGGCCGGCGTGAACGTGGAGTTCCGGCGCGGGCAGTTCACCGCCGTGATGGGCCCGTCCGGCTCGGGGAAATCCACCCTGATGCACTGCATGGCGGGACTCGACACGCCTACGTCGGGCCATGCCTATGTGGGTGACCAGGACATCGGGCTGCTCGACGACGCGGGGCTGACCCAGATGCGGCGAGACCGGGTCGGTTTCGTCTTCCAGTCCTTCAACCTCGTGCCCACCCTGACCGCTCGGGAGAACATCACCCTGCCGTCGGATCTCGCCGGGAAGAAGGTCGACCAGGCGTGGTTCGACTATCTCGTCGGCCAGCTCGGCATCGGTGACCGGCTGTCGCACCGGCCCCAGGAGTTGTCGGGCGGCCAACAACAGCGCGCCGCCTGCGCCGCGGGCGCTGATCGGACGGCCCGACCTGATCTTCGCCGACGAGCCCACCGGCAACCTCGACTCGAACTCCTCCGCGGAGATGCTCGGCTTCCTGCGTCGGTCGGTGAAGGAATTCAACCAGTCGATCGTCATGGTCACCCACGATCCCCGCGGTGCCGCCTTCGCCGACCGGGTCGTGTTCCTCGCCGACGGCCGGGTCGTGGGAGAGCTGTCCTCACCTACCGCCGACTCGGTGCTGGAGCACATGAAGCAGCTGGGGAACTGACATGTGGAAGGTCACGATCAAGGGCCTGCTCGCCCACAAACTGCGGCTGGTGCTGACCGGTATCGCCATCGTGCTGGGGGTGACCTTCATCTCGGGGACGTTCGTCCTCACCGACACCCTGCACAACACCTTCAGCACCCTGTTCGGCCACATCTATCAGAAGATCGACTTCGAGGTTCGTGGGAAGGCGGTCTTCAACAACAGCGGGGGTGGGGGTGCGGTCCGCACACCGATCTCGGCATCGATCATCAACGACGTCCGCCGGGTTCCCGGCGTGTCGTACGCCAACGGAACCGTCAGCGGCTACGCCCAGTTCGTCTCCCCCGACGGCAAGGCCGTCAGCACGGGAGGGGCGCCCACGCTGGGCCTGTCGTTCGACCCGAACCCGCAGCTGTCTTCGCTGCACGTGGTGCAGGGCACGGCCCCCACCACCGCGAACCAGGTGGTGATGGACGAGGGCACCGCCCAGAAGTACCACTTCAAGGTGGGCGAACACGTGCGCATCCTCCTGTCCGGGCCCCCGCAGACCTTCACCATCGCCGGCCTGGTCAAGTTCGGAACGGCGGACAATCTGGCCGGGGCCACGCTCGCGGCGTTCGACCTGCCGACGGCGCAGCGTCTCTTCAACGAGACGGGCCATTTCGATGCCATCGACGTGCTGGCCAAGCCGGGTGTCGACAAGGCGACGGTCCAACACGCCATCGCCAGGACCCTGCCGGCCGGGGTCGAGGTCGTGACCGGGCAGACGGTGGCGAACGAGCAGACCAGCAACATCAACCAGGCTCTCGGATTCTTCTCGACCGCACTGCTCGTGTTCGCCTTCATCTCGCTGTTCGTGGGGGGGTTCACGATCTTCAACACGTTCTCGATCCTCGTGGGCCAACGCACCCGAGAGCTCGCCTTGCTCCGGATCGTCGGAGCCAGCCGGCGCCAGGTGTTCCGATCCGTCCTCGTCGAGGCCGCCATCCTCGGGTTGGTGGCCTCGCTGATCGGTCTCGGTCTGGGGGTCCTGGCCGCGTTGGGACTGGTGGCCCTGCTCAAGGGCTTCGGGATCTCGCTTCCCTCGGGATCGCTCGTCTTCGAGGCGCGCACCGTCATCGCCGCGATCGTCGTGGGTCTCGGCGTGACCGTGATCTCGGCGATCAGCCCGGCGCGGCGCGCCGTTCGGATCCCGCCCGTGGCGGCCCTCGTCGATTACCAAGGGGAGCAGGGGGAGTCGTCACGACGGCGGATCGTCATCGGCACGATCATCGCCGTCCTGGGCGTCGCCGCCCTCGCCCTCGGGCTGACCAAGCCGGCGATCCAACTGGTCGGGATCGGCGCCGTCGCCGTCTTCATCGGCATCGGCATGCTGGCGCCGATCGTGGCGCGCCCCATGGCGAGCACCTTGGGTCGGCCCCTGGCGCGCGCCTTTCGGATCTCGGGAAAGTTGGGCCGGGAGAACTCGATGCGAAGCCCACGCCGGACGGCGCAGACCGCGGCCGCCCTCATGGTCGGCTTGGCGCTCGTGTCCACCATCACGGTGTTCGGTGCCTCGTTGTCGAAGTCGGCCACCGACAGCGTCGACAACGCCGTCAGCGCCGTCTACATCGTCACGGCAACAGGGAACGGGAGCGGCGGGTTCAGCAACTCGGTGGCGGCGGCGGCCGCTCACGTGCCGGGGGTCGCCACGACGTCGACGGTCTACAGCGACGAGTTCGAATTCCGACACTCGGTTTCCACCGTAACCGCAGTCTCGCCGCATCATCTCGCCGACACCATCCTCCTGCGCATGGATTCCGGGACGGGGGCTCAGGCCCTCAGTGCCAACGAGTTGTTGATCGACACGACCACGGCGAATTCCGACCATCTCTCGGTGGGGTCGGTCGTGCCGGTGACGTTCGCCGAGACAGGGGCTTCGACCATGCGGATCGGCGGGATCTTCAAGCCGAACGCGCTCCTGGGCAGCTTCCTCGTCGGTGACGGATTCTTCTTGTCGCACTTCAACGACCCGCTCCCCGTGGCCGTGCTGTTGAGCACCACAACCGGTGTGCCCGATATCACCACGGCGGTGTCGAGCGCGCTCCGGGGCTATCCGAACATCCAGATCCAGACGCGGGCCCAATTCGAAAAGTCACAACAGACAAAGGTCAACCAATTGTTGGGCCTCGTCTACGCCCTGCTGGCCCTGGCCGTCGTCATCGCCCTCATCGGCATCGTGAACACGCTCATGCTGTCGGTGTTCGAGCGCACCCACGAGATCGGCCTGCTCCGGGCCGTCGGCATGAAACGCCGCCAGGTCAAGGCCATGATCCGGGCCGAAGCCGTGATCCTGGCGCTGTTCGGGGCGATCATCGGCATCGTCGTCGGCACCGCGCTCGGCACTGCGTTCGCGGCTTCGTTGAAGCAACAGGGGATCACCGACATCGTGATCCCCTACCAGAAGCTGGTGGTGTTCCTCGTCATCGCGGCCCTGCTGGGCCTCGGGGCGGCCTCCTGGCCGGCGCGCCGGGCCGCTCGGCTCGACGTCCTGGCCGCTATCGCCGCCGATTGATCGCCGCCCGGGCTCGGCTCGGCCCCACGCCGGTGTCGAGTCTCAGGGCGTGACGGTGAGGACCATCCGGGGTGCGGGACCGAACCGCGTCTGCACGTCGTGGTGGTACGCGAAGCCGCATTCCTCGTAGAAGGCAAGCGCATGGTGGTTGGCGGTCACCTCGACGCGGGCTACCCCGGCCCGGCGGGCCCGCTCCACGACGTCGAGCACGAGCCGGCGGCCGATGCGGCGCCGCATCCAGTCCGGATCGACGAACAGGTCCTCGAGCTCGACGACGCCCTCCGAGTCGGTGCTGGGGGCAAGAACGGTCGCGATCGTGGCGAACCCGACAATGCGACCCTCGACATCGGTGGCGACCCGGGTGCGCTGCTCGGCGACGGCCACACCCGAGAAGTCGAGGACGTCGGGATGAGCCAGCAGCGTGTCCCGGTCACCCTCGTTGGACAGCGACGACCTACGGAAGACCGTCTGCAGAAACGGCTCGTCGCCGGGCACAGCGTCGCGGAGCAGCCACGAATCCACATGCGAAGACTGCCCTATCCGATAGGCCCGTTGCAGGGCAGACTGCAACCATGATCGAGCTGATACCGCATCCGACCGTGCTCCAGGCGGCGGGAACACCGCCGAAGACGATCTCCGAGTTCGTGGGCCGACTGGCCACGGCGTCTTCGTCGGTGTCCGTCGCCATCATGGACAGTCCCTCGGGGTGGGCCGAGCCGGGCCAACGGCCCGAATTCGACGAGTACACGGTGGTCCTCGAGGGGGAGGTCCACATCGACACCGAGCACGGATCGATCACCGTCGGCGCCGGACAGGCGGCTCGAGCTCCCGCCGGCACCTGGGCCCGGTACTCCACCCCGGGTGCGGGCGGCGCCCGGTACGTGGCGGTGTGCGTGCCGGCCTTCTCGCCCGATGCGGTCAATCGCGACGACGCTGGTCCCGAGTCGGCGGCGGGAGCGTAGCGCGTCCCGAGCGATCTCAGATGTCGATGGTGCGGATGGGGTCGGCGCCGTCCCATTCCACGCTCTGGGCGTGCATGTGCTCGAAGAACCCGCCGAACCCGCTCGTCTCGACGACCTCGTTCACGGTCCCGCCGTGGCTCGGGGTGTCGAAGTAGGCGAATCGCTGGTCGGTGGTGAGCCCTCGCCCCTGGTAGTACGGGGTGCGTCCCCGAGCGAGGTAGGAGGCCATCGCCGCGTCGAACTCGTTCGTGAAATGAGCGACGTGGTGGAGGCCGCTGCCGAAGGTTCTTTGGAAATCGCGATACGGGGACGGTTGGTCGTCGAGGGGCTGGATGAGCTCGACCTGGAGATCGCCCGAATACGTGATGGCCACGGCGATGCGGGCGTCGGTGGGCTCCCCCCGGTAGACGAGGTCGTTGAGGGGCGGAGACGGCAGGTAGAAGAACGGACCCACGTCGAGCGACCCGAGCCAGTAGTCCATGGCGGCGGTGACGTCTTCGACGACGTAGCCGAGCTGGGCGATCGGTCCCAGAGCCGTGACCGACACGGGCGCTTCCATGTGCTCCTCCCCTGGCGTGGCGGTGACCATCTCCACCGGATGGCGGCGGCCGAGGTCACTACAGTGGCACGGCACCGAGTCAGGCGCGGCCTCTGGAGCCCCGGGCCCAGGTCCGAGGTCCACGAACCACGGAGGAACCATGGCAACAGCTCCGATCACGGTGACGGGCTTCAGCCATGTCGCCATCGCGGTGACCGACCTCGAAGCGGCGCGCGCCTTCTACTGCGACACCCTCGGCTTCGAGGAGCTCCCCCGGCCCGACCTCGGGATCCCCGGCATGTGGCTCAAGGTGGGGGCCCTCCAGCTCCACTTCATCGAGACCGACGAGATGCCGACCCCGGGACGGGGCTTCCCCCACTACGCGCTGCACGTCCCCACCGACCGGTTCGACGCCACCGTCGAGGCGTTGCGCGCCGCGGGGGTGCCGTTCCTGGGTGAACCGAGCTCGAGGGTCGACTTCGGCACGACGGTCCTGGCTGCGTTCGTCCACGACCCCGCCGGCAACTTCATCGAGCTCACCAACGTGGGCCCGGCCTGATCCCGACCGCCGCCCATCGCACCACGGGTGTCGCCTTCCGGCGACGACCACCGGCCGGTGTTAGACGAGCGCCTCCGGCTCGGGCCCGGCATGCAGGGCGCGGCCGGCGGCCACGGCGGCGGCTGAAGCGCACCATGGCCACCCCGCCGACCAGGAGCGCCGCCGCGAAGCCGACGCTCTGCTCGACGTCCGCACCAGTGATGGGCAGGCCGCCCGGGGTAGGGACCGACTCCGTCGGAGGAGACAGGTGCGCGGGCGGCCCACTGGGGGCGACCGACGGCGCGCCTCCCACGATGCTGATCGGCGCGGGCCCACATCCCGTGTAGCACGACGGGTCGGCGAGGGCTGGGACCGATATCCCGATCGTGACCACGCTCGCCGTGAACACTCCCACGATGAACTTTCTGATCACTGGTCACACGCTAACCGTCGAGACCTTCACAATCGCGGCATTCGCCGCCGACGACTCCCGGGCCAGGAGGCACCGGGCGTGACCAGGGCCGGGGGTGGGACCGGACCGGGCGGGCGCGTCAAACCGGCACGTCAACCGGGCACGTCACCGGGCCCCGTCACCCAAGGGCGACGACCGGGGCGTCGAGAAGATCGTTCCCCGTGGACCCGTGGAAATTGGCACCTCCGAAGGTGAAGACCCCGCCGTCGGACCCGACCAACCAATACCCGCCTCCAGCGGGGAGGGGGCGCATGCCCACGACCGGTTTGGAGAGGACGAGGGCACCGGTCGACCCGTAGAAGGGCGCACCGAAGGAGAACACCCCGCCGTCCGAGGCCACCAGCCAGTAGCCCCCGCCCGGATTGGCCGCCATGCCGACCACGGGCTTGCGCAGCTTCACGGCGCCCATCGAGCCCAGGAACCGGGCATCGCCGTAGGCGAAGACGCCACCATCGCGCGCCACCAGCCAGTACCCGTTGCCGTCGGGCGTCGCCGCCATGCCCACGATGGGAGCGGCGAGGCGCTTGCCTCCCATGGAGCCGAGGAACCGGGCGTCGCCGTAGGAGAACACCCCACCGTCCGACGCCACCAGCCAGTACCCGTTGCCGTCGGGCGTCGCCGCCATGCCCACGATGGGAGCGGCGAGGCGCTTGCCTCCCATGGAGCCGAGGAACCGGGCATCGCCGTAGGAGAACACCCCACCGTCCGACGCCACCAGCCAGTACCCGTTGCCCGACGCCGTGTCGGCGGTGCCCACCACGGGCGCCGTGAGCGCCAATCCCCCCGCCGAGCCGAAGAAGCCGTCGCCGAATGCGAACACCCCGCCATCGGCGGCCACCAGCCGGTAGCCGGGACCGGCCACGTCGAGCACCCCCGCCTGGCCCGAGTTCGGGCTGACCATGAGCGAGGACTCGTCCACCGCTTCGAAGGCGCTGGCGGGGATGTTCTTCAACTCGTCGACCAACGACAGCGGCCACACCGGGTCGGCCGTCCCACCGAAGTACCAGTTGCTGCCGTTGTCGGCGAGGATCAACCCGTAGTGCTGCATGGCCCGCAGGACGACCTGGGCCTGGGGCGAGAACCCGGAGATGTTGAAGCTCGCCTTGAGCCGGAACCGGGCGCCCATGGGGGGAAGCGTCGGGTCGCTGCGGGCCCCCGCCTCGTGCCGAGCGGGCCACAGGTAACTCGTGTCCGTGGTCTGGGCCGTCATCCGGATGGCGTGGGTGATCTGACCCGACTGGACCTCGTCGTAGCGGAGCAGGCCCGGCATGATCGGGAGCCCTGCCGCATCGGCGGACGTCCACCCCGCGGGCCGAAGGGCGTTGGAACGGAGATTCCAGATCGCACCCGATCCGGCCGTCGATCCCCCTGCGTTGTACTGCGCGTCGTAAAGCTCGTAGAGCGTGCACGTGGTGGGGTCGATCATGATGGCGTGGCGGTCGCCGGTCGCGCCCGCTCCCCCCTCGATGGGAGTATCGGCCCCGAAGGGATAGGGCCCCGGATCGCTCTCACTGGCGTACTGGAACGACACGTTGACAAAGGGGTGGCCGGGCGGCACCACGGTGTAGGGCATGCCGTAGGGATTCGACGGGTCACCGGACGGGCCGAAATCGGGGTGCAGGAACGTCGTGGACGAGCTCATGCTGGCGAGCCATTGGGCGCTGTGGATGTCGACCGGCAGCGACGAGATGTCGGTGTTCCAGATGTTGTCGGATGGGAACATCGGGCATCCGGCCGCCCCCGGAACCGGCGTCCCGGCCCGGGCCGGCCCGGCGTCGACGGCGACCGTGATCGAGAACACCGCCACGGCAGCGAGGAGGATGACCCCCCATGACGCCCATCGGGTACGGGGCCCGGCGTGGCGCGACATCCCCCGCATGGTCCGGTCATCGGCATCCGGCCACCCGGCACTGACGCCGGACGCGAATCTTGGGCACCCGTGGTGCCCGCTGCTCACCGCGGACAATTGAAGTTTTGGGCCCGCGATGCCGAAACCCAGGCAGGAATCGGCGGAATCGGTCGTGCTCGTGTCAACTGACGTCACACCCATCGCACTGGCTCGTCACCCCGCGTGAGCCGGCCGCGATCCAAGGGGGCCCACGCGGCCCCGTCCACCTGGGCGCAATGCGTCTCGGTCTCTGTCATTGCCTCACTACGGGGGTCGCGTGCGGCGGCGGCCGGTCACGGTCGTCGACCCCGGCATGCCGCCCCACTGCGTCTGCGGATCAACCCTTTGGTCGCCTGTCTCGGGGCGGTCTCCCTGGTGGCGGGGGGTGCGGCCGCGGGGTCGTGGGGAACGGGCGGGGCCTCGGCCGACACCGTGACCCACCCCGACAAGGGGGGTGGGAGCGTCTCGATCATGAGCGGGATGGCCAATGCCTTCGCGAGCGCACCGAGCGCCGCCGCCCTTCCCCCGGCGACCGCCCCGCCGGCGCCGGCGCCGCCCTCGCTGGCGGGCGCCCCCGCCCTGCGTCCGCACGAGATCTTCGGGTTCGCCCCCTACTGGACACTCCCCATCTCATCGGGGTTCAACCTGGCCGGGCTGACCACGTTGGCGTACTTCAGCGTCGGGGTCGGCGGCGACGCCACCGTGCAGGAGAGCGGCCCGGGATGGGTGGGCTACCAGAGCCAGGCGCTCGCCGATCTCGTCACCCGCGCCCACGGGGCCGGTGACCGGGTGGTGCTGACGGCGTCGTGCTTCAGCCCGTCGGCATTGGACAAGATGGCGGCCGACCCCACCGCCGGGGCACGGCTCGGGGCTTCCCTCGCCCAGCTCGTGGCGGCGAAGAACCTCGACGGGGTGAACCTCGATTTCGAGGGGAGGGGGGACAAGGACCAGGCCGGCCTGGACACGCTCGTGGCCGCGGTGTCGAGCGCGATGCATCAGGCCGACCCCCACGGGCAGGTGACCATGGACACCTACGCCTCGTCGGCGGGTGACCCGGCCGGCTTCTACGACATCGCCGGACTGGCCCCGAGCGTCGACGCGTTCTTCGTGATGGCCTACGACATGAACGACCGAAAGACACCGTCCCCGACCGCACCGCTCATCGGGGCCGGGTTCACCGATCTCGACGCCGTGCAGCAATACTCGGCGGTGGTGCCGCCCTCCAAGGTGATCCTGGGCGTGCCGTACTACGGCTACGACTGGCCCACCGCCGGTCCCGGTCTGGGCGATCCCGCCACCGGCCCGGCCACACCGCTGAGCTATGCGCAGATCACGGCGAACGGCGGACCCGTCTACTGGGATCCCGCCACGCAGAGCGCCTGGACCTCGTACCAGGTGGGGACCCAATGGCACCAGACGTTCTTCGACGACCCGACGTCGTTGGCGCTGAAAGCGCAACTGGCCGACAGCTACCACATCGCCGGGGTCGGGATCTGGGCCCTCGGCATGGAGGGCAACACCCCGACCATGCAGGCCGCGCTGGCCGGGAACGCCGCCATCGTGAAGGGCCCTCGACCGGGGCCGACCGCCACCGTGGCGCCCACCACGACGACCACACCGCCGGCCTCCTACAGCTACGTCGGGACGTGGAACGGGGTGCAGGTGACGCTCAGCCCGGTCGACCCGGCCGCACTGGGCGGGGCGACGGTTCCCGCCTCGTCGTCACTCACCGGTTTTGCCACCAACGACCCGACACGCCAGTGCCTGGCCGCCGAGGCGACGCTGCCCGTGGCGTCGGTGGTGGGGTCCGCCGGTGTCTACGTCGTCACGACGGCGCCCCCAAACGACTGCGCCGCGGGGAGCTGGGAGTTCACCGTGGCCGCGGGTGGCCCGGGCGGTGGACCGACCACCACCACGACCCCGACCGACACCACCACCACGAGCGATCCCACCTCGAGCACCTCGACGACATCGAGCACCACGACCACGACGGCGTAGCACCGACACCACGTCACACCACCCGCGTGTCGTGGCCCTCCCAGTACCGCTCCTTGAGCAGGCGCTTGTAGAGCTTCCCGTTGGGGTCGCGGGGGAGCTCGGTCACGAAGTCCACGGTGCGGGGGCACTTGTAGACGGCGAGGTGCTCTCGGCACGAGGCGATCAGCTCGGCGGCGGTGTCGGGGCCCGCGGTGGCGGGGTCGACGAGCTCGACGACGGCCTTGACCGCCTCGCCCATCTCGGCATCGGGCACGCCGATGACGGCGACGTCGGCCACGCGCGCGTCGCCGGCGAGGACGTTCTCGGTTTCCTGGGGGTAGATGTTCACGCCCCCCGAGATGATCATGTGGGCCTGCCGATCGGTGAGGTACAGGTACCCGTCGTCGTCGAGCATGCCGATGTCCCCGAGGGTCCGCCATCCCCGGTCGTTCACCATGGAGGCGGTGGCCGAGGGGTCATTGTGGTACTCGAAGGACCGACCGCCTTCGAAGTAGACGACGCCCTCGTGGCCCGGACCGAGCTCCTGGCCGTCGGGCCCGACCACGTGAGCCGGGGTGAGGGGCCGCCCCACCGATCCGGGATGGGCCAGCCACTCCGAGGCCGTGATCCAGGTAGAGCCGATGTCCTCGGTCCCTGCGTAGTACTCGTCGATGATGGGGCCCCACCACTCGAGCATCTGCTGCTTCACCGGCACCGAGCACGGCGCGGCGGCATGGACGACCGATCGCAGGCTCGAGACGTCGTAGCGCGCCGCGCTCGTCGTCGGGCAGGTGCAGCATCCGCACGAACATGGTGGGAACGAACTGGGCATGGGTGACGCGGTGCCGTTCGATGAGCTCGAGGCACAGCGCCGGGTCGAAGTGCTCCATGACCACCACGGTCGCGCCCAGGCGGAGCATCGACATGCTGTAGACGAGCGGCGCCGAGTGATACAGCGGCGCGGGCGAGAGATACACGGACCGGGGCCCCGCCCCCCGCCGGGCCAGTCCCAACGCGATCTGAACCGGAGGGGCGGAGGGGTCACCCATCGGGGTGAGCGGGAGCTCCTTGCGCACGCCCTTGGGGCGGCCCGTGGTCCCCGACGAGTAGAGCATCTCGCGCCCCTCGCACTCATCGGCGACGGGAACGGGCTCGAAAGCCGCCAGGCGCGGCTTCGTAGGGGGCGAAGCCGGGAATCCCGCCCCCGACCGAGAGCCGCACCGACACCCGAGTCAGGTCGAGACCCGCCACGACCGCAGCCATGGCCGGTGTCGTCACCAGGGCGGTGGCACCACAATCATCGAGGATGTACTGCACCTCGGCGCTGCGGAGATGACTGTTGAGGGCGGTGTAGTAGAGCCCCGACCGCTGCGCCGCCCAGGCCACCTCGAGGAAGGCGGGGCGATTCTCCATGAGGATGGCGATGTGATCGCCGGTCCGGAGCCCTTCGTGGCGCAGCAACCTCGCCACCCGGTTGGATCGGTCGTCGAGCTCGCGGTACGAGAGCGTCGTCCCGCTCCCCATGATGACCGCGGGGGCATCGGGCTGCTCCCGGGCGCGGGTGCCGAGATCCAACGAGACAGTGGGCTCGGAGCTCATGGCGAGATTCTTGCCGATCCCGTCCGTCGTCATGCACAGTGAGCACCAGGGAGGGGTCATGGGTGAACTGGTGGATGTGGGGGCCGTCGACGACGGCGTCGTCTCGGTCGTGCTCGACCGGCCGCAGAAGAAGAATGCGTTGTCGATCGCGCTGCGCGACGAGTTGAGTGACGCATTGGACCGCATCGCGCTCGACGAGGACGTACGCGGTCGTCGTGCTGGAAGCGCGAGGAGACACCTTCTGTGCCGGGTTCGACCTCTCGGAGTTCTCGGTGGACGAGCCGGGCTTCCAGGAGCGGTTGTGGAGGTCGGCGGATCGCTTCCACCGGACGGTCCTGTGGTTTCCCCTGCCCATAATCGCCGCCGTCCAGGGCCCGGCGTTGGCGGGTGGCTTCGACCTGGCCGTCATGTGCGACATCCGGCTGGCGACGACGGACGCGCGCTTCGGCCATCCCGAGCAGCGGTGGTCGGACGTCGTCTTCTCTCCCCTGGCGGATCTGGTGGGGTCGGCGGCGGCGCGCGACCTCTGTCTCACCGGTCGGACCATCGACGCCGCCACGGCATTGCGGATGGGCGTGGTCTCGAGCGTGGTCGAGTCCGACGAGCTCAGGGCCGAGGCCACCCGCATCGCCGCGCTGGTGGCAGCCGGTCCCCGCGACGCGCTCGATGCGCACCAAGGCCAAGGCGCTGCGCCGCGCCGGCCATCGACCCGACACGGCCACCCTGGAGCTGTAGCGGAGCCATCGCCGCGATCGACCACCTCCCTGTCCGAAACCCGCTAGCAGGGGCGATCGGGCCCGGGCAGGATGGGGCCGTGGTCGAGGACTTCGAACGTTGCTACCGAGCGGTCTCGGCCCGCGACACCCGCTTCGACGGCTGGTTCGTCACCGCCGTGACCTCGACCCACATCTACTGCCGCCCGAGCTGTCCCGCCCGCACCCCGTCACGCCCCAACGTGCGCTTCTATCCGAGCTCGGCCGCCGCGCAGCGAGCCGGGTTCCGCGCCTGCAAACGGTGCCGTCCCGACGCTTCTCCGGGCTCGCCGGCGTGGAACGTGCGTCAGGACGTGGTGGCCCGCGCCATGCGTCTCATCGGCGAGGGCGTCGTGGACCGCGACGGCGTGGCCGGGTTGGCGCGGCGCCTGTCCTACAGTCCACGACAGCTCAACCGGCTCCTGCTCGGCGAGGTCGGCGCCGGGCCGCTGGCGCTGGCCCGCGCCCAACGGGCTCAGACCGCCCGTGTGCTGGTCGAGACGACCGAGCTCCCGGTGGCGTCGGTGGCGTTCGCGGCCGGGTTCGCGAGCGTCCGGCAGTTCAACGACACCATCCGCCACGTCTTCGCGTGCACCCCCACGGAGTTGCGCCGACACCGCCGGCGTGACGAGAACCGGTCCCCCGACACCCTGAGCCTGCGCCTGGCCCATCGCCTCCCCTACGACACGACCGGAACCCTGGCGTTCCTGGGCCATCGAGCCGTCCCCGGTGTCGAGGCGGCCTCGTCGACGGCGTTCGCCCGGACCCTGACCCTCCCGCACGGGAGCGGCGCCGTCGAGCTCACCCCTGACGAGGGGTACGTGCGTGCCCATCTGCACCTCGACGACCTCAGGGACCTCACACCGGCCGTGCAGCGGTGTCGTCACCTGCTCGACCTGGACGCCGACCCCGTCGCCGTGGCCGACCATCTCGGCGCCGACCCGGTCCTCGGACCCACGGCCCGTCGCACCCCGGGGCTCCGGGTGCCCGGAACCGTCGATCCCCACGAGCTGGCGGTACGCGCCGTCGTCGGCCAACAGGTGTCGGTGGCGAGCGCGCGGGGCGTGCTCGGGCGCCTGGTCACCGAGCACGGCAAGGCGCTGACGTCCCCGCACCGCCTCGGACCGGGGTTCGGTGCGGACATCCTCACGCATCGATTCCCCGACGTCGCCACGATCGCCTCCCTCGATCCCGACGCCCTGCCGCTCCCTCGCCGCCGGGCCCGGACCTTGGTGACCATGGCTGAGGCGCTGGCGGCTGGAGCGCTCATCCTCGATATCGGTGCCGACGCCGAGGCGGCGCGAGCCGAGTTGCGCACGCTGCCGGGCATCGGACCCTGGACGGCCGACTACATCGCCGTGCGCGGGCTCGGACACCCCGACGTCATGCTGTCGGGAGACCTCGGGGTGCGACACGCCTTCGCCCGGTTGCACCTGGCTGACACCCCGGCGGCCATCGACGAGCTCGCCCGCCGCTGGCGACCGTGGCGCTCCTACGCCACCGTGCACCTCTGGGGGTCCCTGCACCCGGACCGGACCCCGGCGTCGTGACCATGGCCCACCGTGTCATGGCCAGTCCGCTGGGTCCCATCAGGCTGGGTGCCGACTCGTCGGGCCGGCTGACCGAGCTCCACATCGGAGCGGCCTCAGGGCCCGGTTTCGAGCCCGCGGTGTCACCGCACCCCGAGGCCGACGGGAGCGGCGCCGCCGGCACCGTGCTCGACGATGCCGCCGCCCAGCTCGACGAGTACTTCGACGGCAGGCGGCGGAACTTCGACATCCCCATGACGATGGAGGGCTCTTCGTTCCAGCGCCAGGTCTGGGCCCAGCTGCTCGACATCCCCTTCGGCACCGTCGTGAGCTACGCCCATTTGGCAGCACGGCTGGGACGGACGGGGGCGGCGCGAGCCGTGGGCCATGCCAACGCCCGGAATCCGATCCCCATCATCGTGCCCTGCCACCGGGTCCTAGGGTCGACCGGTCGGCTGACCGGCTACGGAGGAGGCCTGCCCGCCAAGCAATTCCTTCTCGACCTCGAGGCAACGACGACGCAGTCGTCGGATTGAGCGTCAGTCGTCGGAGCGAGCGCCGAGGTCTTGGGTCTCTCTGACCGCCATAGCCGTGCCCCACACACCGACAGCCGTTGCCGCCACCACCACGGCCAGCAGCGCGGTCAGGAAGGCCCCACCGGCACCATCTCTCATCGACATGCCGATCACCGCCGCGATGAACACGAGCAGGATGGCGCAGCCGTAGACGAACGGTCTCAAGTTGCGGCGTGCGCTCTTCGACTCGGAGGCGATCGGCCTCGAATCCACCATCGACATTGCCACTGCTATCGGCGGGACCCTGGGCGACCTAAATAGGTTGTTTCCGGCTTCGTGCCTGCTGGGGATCGATATGGCCCGAATTCGATGTTCAACGTTGACATTGCGTGCTGACTGATCACCGATAGTGAGATCCGCCGTCGGTCCTTCGATGGGCGCCACGAGCACCGATCGATCGACCCGAGACATTGTCCGCCTGGCGCCCAGAACCGCCCCTCGAGGTCGGTCCGTGAAGGGTGGGGCGCTCGGAAAGATCGGAGACGTCGGGACGTCGCAACCGTTTGTGCGATGCAAATTGGACCCGGCGCAACGGGCGTGCGCGCCGTCGCCGGCAATGGCAGTATGCGTGACGATGGAGTACCTCGCCGTAGCCCAGATGCCACGCCGGTGGTCGAGGAAGCTCCAAGGCACACTCCTCAGGCGCGGCTACCGGCTGCCGCGAGCCTGGCACGCCGTACCGACCCATCAGACGACGCCGGTCGCGTTGTGCGGATTCCGCTACACGCGCGAACCACACCGGACGTGGCGACAGACGATGATCCCGAGACGCTGTCCCAAGTGCCAGCGTCTCGTCGAGCAATCGGAGTCGAACGCCCGGGATCCCTCGATGAACCCGCTCTGGGCCGTACCCACCGCGGGCGCCGAGAGTCACGGAGTGGTCCCGGCCGGCTGAGGGTTCCATTTGGGCAAGACTCGGGCCCATGTTCCGCCGCACCGCCGGTGTCTACGACCTCCTGTACGGAGCCATGGGCAAGGATTACGCGGCCGAATCCACTGCGCTGCACGAGCTGATCCGGGAACGAGCCCCGGGCGCCGTGTCGCTGCTCGACGTGGCGTGCGGGACCGGTGGCCATCTCGTCCATCTCCAACAGTGGTACGAGGTGGTGGGCGTGGACGTCGAGCGAAGCATGCTCGACCAAGCAAGACGGCGTCTGCCCGCCGTGACGTTCGTCGAGGCCGACATGCGACGCTTCTCGCTGCACCGCACCTTCGACGCGGTGATGTGCCTGTTCAGTTCCATCGGCTACATGGGATCCGAAGACGATCTCGATCGAGCCGTCGCCACCATGGTTGCGCATCTCGGTCCGGGAGGCGTGTTCGTGATGGATGGATGGGTCCGCCCCGACGCCTGGAGGGAGGACAAACCCATCGATTTGCTCACCGCCGCAGATGCGACCGTGACGGTCGCCCGGATGAGTCGGAGTCGACGGGAAGGCAACAGGACCTTCCTCGATATGCACTACCTCATCGGGTCGCACGACCGTCTCAGCCACGAATACGAGCTCCACGACATGACCCTGTTCGAGCCCGCGCAGTACGAAGCGGCCCTGCAACGTGCTGGGCTCATTGCCATCGAGACGTTGCCGAGCCCGTCACCGGGACGCGACCGCTATGTCGGCGTGACCGCACCTCATCGACCGACGTGAACACTAAGTGTGACTGAATCCCGCCTACGGAGCGCGCAGAGAGCGTTTCCCTCACGCGAAACGTGTTGCGGGTCAAGGAAAAGCACAAAAACGCCGACAACTCTGTATGGCCAATTCTCAGTTGAAGACACGTCCCGCCGTTGCGTACCGCGGTGACCGCCAGCCTTCGGAAGCAGAGACACACAAAGGCGAGATCGCCGCTGTCGTCGTGGAGCGCACCGACGGTACCTGCACGGTGCTGTGGGCGGGGATCTGGCGCACCTTCAACAGCCGGCCCGAGGAGTGGCAGACGCGGGGCGAGGCCATCAATGCGGTCAACTCCGTCGTCGGTGACATTCTGATCTGGAACGAGATGGCCCCTCACACCTGGGCGGCCCGGGCAGCCTGACACCCGAGTCCCGGCGTCATCCCGCGACCGCGCCGAGACCATCCCGCCGGCAACCTTCAGCGGGCGGGTGAAGACTTCGGTCTGAGGCTGCTCCCCCGTCGAAGCTCGTCGTCACCGTACGCTTGCACGCGGTCACCCGACTGCTGTTTTCGAGCGAACCGGAGATCGACGTGTCCATCAGGCCGAGAACGTGGCGGCGATGGCCGACGGTCGGACGGGGCCTACGGAGCTCGTGTCTGGGTGGCCTCGTCGGGATCTCTTCGCTGGCGCTGGCAGGGTGCGGAGCACCTTCGTTCCCCACCGGCACCGGCACCGCCACCTTCACGTGGCACTCGGTCGCCGCCTCCGGCAACGACTTCACGAGTCCGCCCCAGCCCTTCGCGGGCACCGTGGCAGGAATCCCGGTGAGCGGCAAGGCGCTCGGCCCGGTGTTGCCGGCGGCAGGACTGACGTCCCTTCCGCCACGATTGACCGTGGCGCGATGGACTGGCCGTTTCCAGGGCCACTCCTTCTCCCTGACGGTCTCGGAAGATACGACGGCGATCCGTAACCTCTCCACCGCCACCCTCGACGTTGACGGAGAACTCGGTTCGCAGACCGTCCGCGTCATCGTCGGTCCCGTGTCGCAGCGGAACCCGAACTCGATCGCATTCCACGGCACCATCGGCGATCACCACGTGACGGGATCGGTCACCGCCAACTCGGCCCACGGCGCCAGCAACCGGGCGACAGCCACCTTCACCGTCTCTGGCTGAGGCAAGTGTCCGCCTTGCACCGAGCGCTCACCGGCCGTACTATTTGAGCAGTTGCTCAATGTGATTGCTCAGGCGATGCTGGGGACGGAGCCATGGCCAGATCAGGAGCCAAGCGGACGGCGGGACCGGGGCCCTCGGCCGGTTCCGAGGAGACCCGGCGGGCCCTGGTGGCCGCCACGATCGAGGCTCTGCACGAGGAGGGGTTCTCGGGCACGAGCGCACGGGAGATCGCCCGGCGGGCCGGCTGCAACCAGGGTCTCGTCTTCTACCACTTCGGCACCGTCACCAATCTGCTCCTGGCCGCGCTGGACGAGGTCAGTGCGCTGCGCCTGGCGCGCTACCAAACGGCGGTGCACGAGGCGAAGAACCTCGGCGGGCTGGTCGAGACCGCCCGGTCGGTGTTCGAGGAGGACCTCGACGCCGGATACATATCCGTTCTCGCCGAGATGATCGCCGGCGCGTCGTCCACACCCGGCTTGGGTGCCGAAGTGGCCTCCCGGATCGCGCCGTGGCGCAGCTTCGCCGCCGACGCCGTGCGCGACACCCTGGCGAAGACGCCCTTTGCGCAACTGATCCCGGCCGAGGAGCTCGCCCACGGGATCGTGGCCCTGTACCTCGGACTCGAGATGCTCGCCCACCTCGACGGCGACCGTGGCGCCGCGTTGGCCCTCTTCGAGCGAGCGCGACAAGTAGCCGGCCTGCTCGGCGCTCTCGGCGCCGTCCCGGCCACCAAGGAGGCACGATGAGTCATGTGACCAGCCCGACGACGACCCCCCTGAGCTGGGAGCCGCAAGCCGGATTCGACGTGGTGACGGGCGCCTTCAGCTATTCGGGTGCGGCCATCGCCAGGGAGCTCCGGTCCGCCGGACGCCAGGTACGGACACTCACGGGACACCCCCAGCGGGCCCAAGGCGAACACGGCATCGACATCTGCCCCCTCGACTTCGACGATCCCGTGGGACTGGTCGAATCGCTACGAGGAGCGACCACGCTCTACAACACGTATTGGGTCCGGTTCCCGCACGGACGCATCGATCACGAAGCGGCTGTGGCCAATTCGCGGACCCTCTTCTACGCGGCGCTCCACGCCGGCGTCGAGCGCATCGTCCACGTCTCGATTACCCATCCGAGCATCACCTCCCCCTACCCCTACTTCCGGGGCAAGGCCGAGGTCGAACGGGTCCTGGCCGAGGTCGGCGTCTCCTACGGTGTGCTCCGCCCCGCCATTCTCTTCGGAGGGGACGGCGTCCTGCTCAACAACATCGCCTGGCTCCTGCGCCGCCTGCCGGTGTTCGCCGTGGGCGGGAGAGGTGACTATCGCATCCGCCCCATCCACGTGGACGACCTGGCCCGCCTGAGCGTGGAAGCCGGCGCGCAGCGCGACGTCACGGTCATCGATGCCGTCGGGCCGGAGCGCCCGACCTTCGTGGAACTGGTCGGGCTCATCCGCGAGACCGTCGGCAGCCACGCCAAGATCGTGAAGCTTCCGGGGGCCGTCATGCCGGCCCTTTCCTCGGCCCTCGGGCTCGCGTTGCGGGACGTCCTGTTGTCACGCGAGGAATACCGAGCCATGGCCGCGGGACTCGCCGACACGGAAGGCGCTTCCACTGGCACGGTGGTCCTGTCGCAGTGGCTGGCCGACCACTCCGCCACCCTCGGGCGACGCTATGCCAACGAGATCAAGCGCCATTTCCGCTGAGACTCCACGCTCTCGTCGACCGCACGAAATTTTCTATTTACGTCTTCACTTCGAATTTCTCGACGATCCGCCACATGGCGCGCTGTTCCGCCTCGCTCATGTTGGGGTCCCGCACCTTGAAATCCACCACCTCGCGCAGCTTGCGCTTCACCAGGTCCAGGTCCGTTGCGACGGTATCCAGAAATCCCTTGATCAGCACTGCCCTCGCCCGACCGAGGATCGCGCCGATGATCGGATTGGAAGGAATCTCCCCGGCGGCCATCAACACCCACGCCAGGACCACGTCGACGAGAGGATCCCCGCGTGCCGCGTTCGGCCAGTCGATGACCACGGGCCCATTGGCACCGATCATGACGTTCAGCGGGTGGAGGTCCATGTGGAGGAAATGATCTCCCGTACCCACCGGAGCGGGCGGAAGGAAGTCAGGGGGAGCGATGGCGTGCAGACGCCGGTGCAGCGTGGCGAGGACGACTCCCTGACGATGGATCGTCCACGGCCGCCGGGTCATGACGTCCACCATCGAGGAGCCGTCGATCCGCTCCATGACGAGGTCGGTGCCGTCGTCGCTCACCTCTTCGATGACCGGTACCGGATAGCCGTGGCTGCGCAGGTACTCCATGGTCCGGGCCTCACCGGCCATCGACCGGCCTCGCCGTGACCGGCGCAGGACGAGGCCGGGCCCGTACTCGAAGATGTCGGCGTCCCGCCCCGATGCGAACAGCGGTCCCGGGGCGTGCACACCGCAAACGGTAGTGGACGATAGGGCCGGTCGACCGGGCCGGCGCGTCACGTGCTTGGGTCCATCGGAGCACTCGGTACGCTGCTGGTGCTCGACGAGCGTGGAGGCGACGGTGGCGGTCACGGGAATGGCGAACCTCGCGGTCAAGGTGCGCGACCTCGACGCGGCCGTGTCGTTCTACGAAGCGGCCGGGGCCGAGGTGCGCGACCGGATGCACTGGAACAACGGTGAGCGCGCCGACGTGTTCCTGGGCCCGATCATGATCACGCTCTTCACCCACGCCATCTACGAGGACTCGGTGGACCTCCCGGCCGAGGGCTTTCTCCACCCCGCACTGTTCACCGACGACCTCGACGCCGAGCTCGAGGGCCACGACGTCCTCTGGGGTCCCGCCGTCGTCGAGGGAACCTTCGGGAAGCGCCGCATCGCCTTCGTCAACGCCCCCGGGGGCATCCGGCTGGAATTCATGGAGCAGCTCGAGCCACCGCCCCCCAGCGAACCGGCACCGCAAGGAGGGCACACGTGAAGGTGACGCGCTTTCACCACGTCTCGGTGAACGCCAACGGGACCCCGATCGACGAGTTGGCCGCGTTCTATCGCGACGTGCTCGGCCTCGGGGACAAGCCGCGGCCCGACATCCCCGGCGTGCCCGGCCACTGGCACGTGGTGGGCGATCAGGAGCTGCACCTCGTCGGCGCCCCCCCACGCGGCACCCCGATCGACGCCACCGGGCACCATTACTGCGTCTCGGTCGCCGATCTCGACGCGGCGGTGGCCGAGCTCGAGCAGCGCGGCATCGACTACCAGCGTGCCGTCCAAGGCGAGAACACGGTGCAGATCTGGATCAGCGATCCGGCCGGGAACACCATCGAGCTCCAGCAAGACACCGATCTCGGCTGACCTCCGCGGTCCGACATCCAGGCCTGCGGGCCCGAGCGCCCCGGTGACGGTCAGCGCCCGAGGGCGGCACCGTCGGGACTGCGGGGATCTGACGCCCCGGTGAAGATGAGGTGATCGTCGACACGGTCCACGGAGATGATCTGGGAGCAGCCGACGTCGACCGGGTTGCACGCACCCACGACCCGGACCTGGTGCCCGCGGGATTCGAGGCCCTGGCGCCATGCCTCAGGGGCATCGGACTCCATGAGGAGCGACTGGGCCGGGGCCTGCCAGAGGCGAAACGGTGGGGCCCCCGGTGCCTCGTGTACGACCCGGGCGGCAGCGATAGCCGAGGCCGGGTCCTCTCCCCCGTGGAGCAGGCGGACGAGCAGTTGCAGGAGGATCTGCGGCTGGACATCGCCCCCCATCGTGCCGACGAGCTGCGCCAGGGAACCGTCCGGGCGGGTGACCAGGGCCGGAGACAGCGTGTGGGTCGGACGCCGGCCCGGGCCGTACTCGGCGGGATGGCCCGGCTCCAAGGAGAAACCGATGCCGCGATTGTGGAGGAAGACCCCGGTCTCGCCGGCGACGAGGTGGGCTCCGAAATCGAGGGCGTTGGATTGGGTGAGGGAGATCCCGAGGCCGTCGGCGTCGACGGCGCACAGGTGCGTGGTGTCGCCGTCGGAAAGGAAAGGCCCCCCGGCGCGAATGACGTCGGGTGGTCGCGGTGACGCGGCCCGGTCGGGGTCGATCGACGCCGCCCGAGGCTCGAGGCGTTCGAGCGACAGCAGCCCCGCGCCATCGGCGCCGTCATAGAGGACGGAGGGACGATCGAAGCTGGCGGCACGACCAGCCTCGGCGATGATGTGGGGCCAGAGCGCGTCGGTGGCGTCGGCCGGGATCCCGACCTGGTCCACGATCCACGCCCCGGCCAGCGTGAGATAGCCCTGGGAGGGGGCGGGGACCGTCCACAGGTCATGGCCCAGTCCCCGCAGCACGAGCGGATCGGTCCAGTGCGCAAGCGACCGCGTCAGGTCTTCGGCGCTGTACTCCCCGCCGCCGAGCTCCAGGAGCGCTCGGCCGAACTCGGCGCCGTAGAAGCCGTCACGTCCGTCTGATGCCAGACGCCGCAGGGTCCGGGCGATACCCGGCAGGCGAACGACCTGGCCCGGTTCGAGGGGGCCGTCGCGACAGAGCTCCGAGGCGCCGGGGAGATCGGCGACAAGGTGGCTGGCAAAGGCGAGCAAGAGCGATGCGGCGAAGCCGTCTTCCGCCAGTGCGATGGCCGGATCGAGCACGATGGCCCACGGGAGGCGCCCGTAGGCCTCGTGCAGGGCCAACCATCCGTCGACAGCGCCGGGAACCGGCACGGTTCGGATATCACCGCGTAGTGGCATGTCGGCATGCCCTTGGGCCCGTAGCCGGTCGGGATCGGCACCGGACCCGGCCCGACCCACGGCGAGGAGAGCTCGGGGTGCTCGGGTCGGCGCTTTGACCATCGCCAACGCATCACCACCCATACCGCACAGATGGGGCCCCACCACCGCCATCACCGCCGCGGCCGCCACCATGGCGTCGGCGGCGCTTCCGTCGCTTTCGAGCATGGAAAGGCCGGCGGAACAGGCCAGCTGATCGGCGGCGGCGACCATGCCCCGCGCCGCGACACGAGGATGGAACGGGATCGTCCGGGTCACGGCATCAGGCTACGTCGGGACACCCGGTGTCGGGTCGCCAAGCCTGTAACGGCGCCCGCGGCGAACCGCACCCCAAAGATAGCTCTCACCAGGGACGATGGCATCGGGGACCCGCCCTGTCGGAGGGGCTTGCCACCTAATGTCCCGCACGGGTCATGCCGATGATCCAGGGTGGCATTCCTTCGAGATGATCGGGCGCGATGCGGGTCTGGGCCCGGCAAAGCCACGACGCGAGCACAGGCAGGAACGCGCGGCATCAACGGCGACGCGTTGGTCCCATGACGAACAGGCGCGGCCTCCCGCGGTGGATGTACGCCACCCGCACCATTCGGGTCGGTGGTGTCATACGGCAGTGGCCACCACCGCCTCCGGTGACGCCGCGCGTGGTGCGACCCGTCTACCGGGTGTGGTGGGCTTGGGTGGTGCTGGGATCGATCGTCGTCCTGGCCTCGATCACGTTCGTCCGGGCCTCGGAGAGCGCGCCGACCTCCCATGGCACCGGAGCGGGGAGCGCCAACCATTCGGCCACGCCGAACAGCCCGATCGCAGGGGTCCAACGCGGAGTGGGTACCTCGATACCGGTGGCCGATGGCATCGCGCACGGGATCCCGTTGGGCGACTACGCGGGGCGCTCGAACAAATTCGGGGTGGCCGCCTTCGGACTGGCCACCGGCACGATGCCGTCCTTCGCCACCGAGTTTCTCGACAAGACCGATGGTTGGGTGGCGATGGACAGTGCCACCGACGTCAACGTTTGGAGCCCGACCCGCTACCACCTCGTGCTCGGGGTGCCCGTCCTGCCCGGGGTGGGCACGTTGGCCGAGGGTGCCACCGGCGCCTACAACCAGTACTTCACGATCCTCGGGGAGAACCTCGTGAGCGACCACGAGGCCGGTGCCATCTTGCGTCTGGGGTGGGAGTTCAACGGCAACTGGTTCCCCTGGTCGGTGGCATCGGCAACCGACGCGTCGAACTTCGTGGCCTACTGGCGACAGATCGTGACCACCATGCGGGCCGTCCCCGGCGAGAAGTTCAAATTCCTCTGGAACCCGAACGCGCCCAGCCCCACGACCTACACCCCTTCTCAGGCGTATCCGGGGAACGCATACGTGGACTACGTCGGGACCGATGTCTACGACAACTTCTGGGGCAAGCCGTTCACTCCCCAAACGGCCTGGGTCCAGCAACTCACCGAGCAGTGGGGCCTCGACTGGTTGTCCGCCTTCGCGGTCGAACATGGCAAACCCATCGCCATCCCGGAGTGGTCCGACGAGTTCCGGCCCGACGGCCACGGCCTCGGGGACGACCCCTCGTTCATCGACAACATGGCCGATTGGTTCGTCTCGAACAACGTGGCCTTCGCCGACGTGCTGTCCTATGACACCTCGCCGACCTACCGGAACAACCTTCTCGACGGCACCTTCCCCAAGGCTCTGGCGAGATTCGAGGCGGACTTCGGCTGACAGACGAAGACCCCCCTCGCATCGACGAGGCCGTCGTCGGTACCGTCGCCGGATCCCCACCGAGAGATCAACCTGGGAACAGGCTGAGTGGGAGCACGGAAAACAGTGAGTTGTTCGTGTTCTGCGGGGATTCGGGGCGATACAAGCGCGAGAACGACGGGCGCCAGACACCGCGAGCGGTCGTCGGATCTCGTCTCCGCGACACCCAGCGTTACCGGCAACACTCGACGCGTTCGCTCGTTACCGAGAGAGCAAAGACGTTCGTCAACGCATCGCGTCACGAAAATGATGAACAAAGTGTGATGGGTTGGATCATCTCGCTCGAATCCCTGGACACCCAACCAATGCGGGGTGAAGATGACTCTGTCACCAAGGGGGAGGTTTCCAATGTTGCGCAAGTTCGCGATTGGAGCTGTGGTCGTTCTTTTGCCGGTTGGTCTGGTCCTCACCGTCGCGCCCGGCGTGGCGAGTGCAGCCACCAACTCACCCAAAGTCGGGCACATTGCGCCGCATCATGGTCCGGCCAACGGGGGCACTTCGGTTGCCATCGCCGGCACGAACCTCTCGGGAGCGACGGCAGTCGACTTCGGTGCCAGGGCCGCCCGTAGCTTCGACGTTGTGTCAGGACGTGTCATCATCGCCAAGTCCCCATCGGGTTCCGGGGTCGTAGACATCACCGTCACGACACCTGCGGGCACGAGCACCATCGGCAAGTCGGACGAGTTCACGTACAAGGGGACGGTGGTGCCGGTCGTGACTCACATCGTCCCCAGCCATGGTCGTCAGGCCGGCGGGACAGTGGTCACGATCATCGGCAACGACCTGGAGGGAGCGAACTCCGTGCATTTCGGTGCGAACACCGCCACCGATGTGACCGTCTTCTCCCACCACCTGGTGACGGCGAAATCCCCGGCGGGTACCGGGACGGTCGACGTCACGGTCACCACGCCGCTGGGGACGAGCGCGGTGACCCGCAAGGACCAGTTCAGCTACAACACCACGCAGCCGGTCGTCACGCACGTCACGCCCCACCTTGGCTCGCCCAGCGGAGGGACCACGGTCACCATCAGGGGGTCCGGCTTCTCGGGGACCACCGCGGTGGACTTCGGGACTAACGCTGCGACGGGCGTGTCCGTGATCACGAATCACCTGATCACCGCCACCTCGCCCGCCGGTTCGGGCACGGTCGACGTCACGGTAACCACCCCGCTGGGCACGAGCTCCACCGACACCGGCGACCAGTTCACCTACACCACGGTGACGCCTGCGGTCACCCACGTCGCTCCCCGCAAGGGCCCGGCAGCAGGCGGGAAGGTCGTGGCCGTGACGGGCCAGAACCTAGGCGGGGCCACGGCGGTGGACTTCGGGACCAATCCGGCCACCAATGTCAAGGTGATCTCATCCAAGATCGTCCTGGCGACGACGCCGCCCGGAACGGGCACCGTCGATGTCACGGTCACGACGCCGCTGGGTGTCACCGCGACGAACCCGAAGGACCAGTACACCTACAAGTAACGCTCGCGGGAAGCCGGCTTCAGGAGACCAACACCGAGGGTGAAACCGGGTAGGCGCTCGAGCGCCTACCCGGTTTCCTTTTGCTAGGTCATCCTGGGCCCGCTTGAATTTTCCGACTTTCCCGAGTCCACCCGACGCGAACCCAGGAGCCGAGGACCGATGAGTTACTGAGCAGCGCCGCCTGTCATCTGGGCCAGCATCTGTTCCAGGGCGGCCTGGTCTGGTCCGACGAAGGGGGGCGCGCTCGGGGCCGCCTCGAGCGAACCCAGCAAGCGCTCCAACATTGCGCCCGAAGCCGCGGGGAGATGGCTGCTCAGGATCATCGCAGGATCCATCTCGCGGATGACGTTCAATTCCTTTGCGAACACCGAGGGATCAACCTTGTGCAGCCACGGCGAGTCGATCGTCGCCCAGAAGACCTGCCCTTGGCGCAGCTCGTCATCGGAGAGGTCATCGGCGCGCTCCGGAACGGCTTGGAGAAGGGCGCCGAAGCAGTCGGAACTGAAGAACGTGCCGGACTTCTCGTCACGAAAGCCGGTCGTGGAAGGGTTGTCGAACACGGGCGGCCGGATGGCTGTCAGGGTGCGGTCGCCCACGGTGATCGACTGTCCGGGGTTGACGAGGTGGAGCCTGTCCATCGGCAACGGAGCGGAGGTGGTCATGATGCCCACGCCGAGAAAGGTCGTGATCACTTTGATCTGGGGGTTCTCGGCGAGAAGCTGATGCAATGTGCCGATGTGGTCGAAGTCCGTGTGGGTGAGCCAGATCCACTTGATGTCGGCCGGATCGATGACCGTCCGAAGCGCAGTCATGAACTCTTCGCTCTCGACGACAGCTCCAGTGTCCACCAAGACCGGCTCGGGACCGTGGAGCACGAAGGCGTTGAGCGGAATCAGCCCGAAGCCGGGGATCGGGAAGGTCGACGTGAGCACGTCGACCTCTGGTGAGGCCTTGTAGGTACTGATCATCACTTGTCTCCTTCGTACGGATGTTCGGTGGGTGATCCGTCTCGTCTCGGCAACGTGGCGGACAAGTCTTTCAGGTCTGGTCGGTACGGCTCAGTGGACAAGATCTGACGGCTACGGCTCGAAGATGTCGAGTCCGTGCATCTTCGCGGTCGCCATGAGGCTCTCGGCGTCACGTGCGGGCAGGTCAGGGGGAGGCATCGTCAGCATGGTGGCCGGCCATCCGCACTCGCGGGTGAAGTTTTCGAAGCCAGCCGGGGTGAGAAAAAGGAGGAAGCGGGCCTCGGCCGAATTGACTCGAAACCGGTGCGTGATGCCGCGCGGGCCGAACACGAACGAACCGGTGGTGCCGGTTGACACCTGGTCGCCGAGCCAGAAGGTGAGCTCCCCGTCCAGGATGTACCAGGCTTCGTCCTCGTGTCGATGTCTGTGAGCCGGTGATCCGGCCCCTTGCGGCGCACGCACCTCGGCGACAGCGAGATGACCGTGTGTCTGTTCCCCCGTCGTCTTGTAGGTGAGCAAGCTTCCGGCAAACCAGAGTGGTTCACCCTCGCCGGTGTCGAGGAGGTAGCCGTCCGGCGCAACATCGAGGGTCACGACCGGTCCCCACCGCGATGGCCCCTTCGGCGACGGTCTTGAGCTGAGCGAGCGTGTGACGCATGTTCTCCTCCAACTCTCGACGCCTGTTGAGCGGACCGTCGAGGATCCGAGCCCAGAGAGGGAGCCAATGCACGGTGTAGGACTCGGTGACCCGAGTACCACCCTCGACGGCTTCGAACCGATACCCCCACTGGGTGGACTCTCGCCCACCCTCTTCGGTGACGAAGGCGAATTCCCGACCTCGGTCGGCCGTGAGGACCCGGCCGTGCCGTGACCACCGGATGAGGAGCTTCGGGCCGGTGCGGTTGTGCCCGACGAACTTGGCACCTTCCGCTGGACCGGTGGCTCCGCCCATCCACTCGACGCGTTGGCACTCAGGGCTCCACTCGCCCATACGCGGCAGATCGGCGACCATGTCGTAGATGTCTTCGGGGGTGGCATCGACGACCGTCTGCTCACTGCCCTCTGTCAGCCACCACCTTCCCTCCCTGGGATGCATCGGGTGACGCTCCTCTCTTCCAGCCTCTTCAGGACTCTGCTCTACGAAGCACAGGCTACTATCCATAGCTTAACCTGTCAACCAGAAAATGCGCTATGCTGATTACCATGTCGCCCGATGGAGCCTCAGCCCAGACGGAAACCCTGACCGCATCATCCCCTCCATCGGACCGGCGTGCCCGAAGGCGGTTGGAGACGATCGAGGAGATCCTCGATATCGCAACCGAGGTCATGACCGAGGAAGGGGTCAACGGCCTCAGCCTGGCCGAGGTGGCACGCCGGCTCGGCGTCCAACCGCCGTCGCTCTATAAGTACTTTCCCTCGCTCATGGCCGTCTACGACGCGCTCTTTCTTCGCGGTCAACGCGAACATCTCGCCGTCATGCGACAGGCGATGGCCGAAGCTGACCCCGGACTCGATGCTTTGATCGCCGGACTCGAGGCCAGTGGGCGGTGGTTGCTGGCCAATCGGGCGATCGCTCAGCTGCTCTTCTGGCGCCCCGTCCCGAACTTCGAGCCCACACCGGAATCCCTCGCCCCAAGTCAGGAGATGATCGACCTTCAGCGGCACGCCTTGGCCGACGCGGTCGAAGCTGGACAGCTCGGACCCGACGCCAACGCCGATGAGGCCATCTACCTCGTCTCCACGTTGATCGCGGGAGTGCTCAGCCAGGCGATGGCAAACGAGCCCGACCTCGAATGGGGAAAGGGACGCTTCACACCGGAGTTCCCGAGACTCATGCGACTACTCGTCGCCGCGTTTCCTCTGCCGGATTGAGGGCGGAAACTCGCCCCCGAACCGCAGTAATCTTTGCGTCGTGCGACCTCTTCGGTATTCCATCAACGTCACACTGGACGGGTGTTGCGATCATCGCGCGATGGTCGCGGACGAAGAGATGCACAGTTACGCGGTGGACAATCTGCTCCAGGCCGACGCCCTTCTCTTTGGGCGGGTGACGTACCAGATGATGGAGGCGGCGTGGCGACCGTCGGCACGGGCGACCGAGATGCCCGATTGGACGGAGCCCTTCGGCCGGACGATCGATGCGGCCAAGAAGTACGTCGTGTCGAGCACCCTCGACCACGTTGATTGGAACGCCGAGCTGGTGCGCGGGGATCTGAGGGATGCCGTTGAACGGCTCAAGCAGGAGCCAGGTGGAGGACTGTTCGTGGGAGGCGTGACGCTCCCGCTGGCCTTGGCGGAGCTGGGATTGATCGACGAGTATGAGTTCGTCGTACAGCCCCGACTGATAGGTCACGGACCAACGCTGTTCGCGGGTCTGTCGAACCCCATCGACCTGGCGTTCGAGAGCCGGTTGGAGTTCGCCTCGGGAGCGGTGGCGATGCGCTATGTGCCAAGACGGTAGTTACGGGTCGCACCATGATCCGTTGCGGGATCTCAGATCGGCGATATCGATAGGTTGCCGATCACCCGTGGTCAAACACATCAGATGGCGCCCCCGGCCTCCCAGAATGCGAACCTTGCTCCATTGGTGGAAGGCCAGGTCATCAGGCTGGCCGCCCGTCACGCCAGGGTGCGTCGTGACGGATACGCCAAATAAGGACCGCCGTTCCCATTACTAACGCGTTCGTCGACCGCTCGTGATCAATAATTCAGGGCGAGGCGGCCCGGCTCTCACCATGCCTATCTCAGGAGAGCACGCGCTCTATCGAGAACGATTGCGATCGGCCGTCGACAACGCCGACCACTGAAAATCGCCATGTGCCGGCGTCGAAGACCGTAAACGCGATGAAATGCCCGGGGCTCAGCCGGACCAGCCGCAAAGGCATCGTGGACCCACCCAGGCGGGACGCCAGGACGCGGGGAGAGGTCTCGGTGGCGCCGGACGTTCCATCTGACCGAGTGAAGATCAGGTGGAATTGGTTGACACCGGCTTGCAACGACTGGAGGTACACCTCCGCTGCCAACCCATGGGGCAGGGAGACCTCTGAGATGCTCGGCAGGCTCGGCAGGAGTGGTTGCCCACGGCTCGGCGATACAGCCTGGGCGACCACGGTGGCGCCGGCGAACAGCATCACTGGTATCGCCACCGAGAGCACGAATCCCCTCAACCCCCGCAGTACGGCGGGGGGCCGGATCCGTTCGATGCCCGTGCGTCCGAGGCGCACGAGCCGGAGGCTGTTGAGCACCACGATCAGGCTCGAGAAACCCATGGCTACGGCCGCGACGAGCGGATCGAGGAGTCCCGCCGCCGCCAGCGGCAGCGCCGAGACGTTGTACCCCATGGCCCAGCCGAAGTTCTGGACGATGACCGCCGAGGTGGAACCTGCGATTCCCACCGCGGCAGGGACCCCCTGCAGATCGCTACCGAGCAGTGCGACGTCGCTGTTGGCCAACGCCGCCTCCGAGCCACTTCCGACGGCACACCCCACGTCGGCGGCGGCCAGTGCCGGTGCGTCGTTGACGCCGTCACCCACCATGACCACCCGATGGTCATCCGCTTGCATGGCTTGAAGCGCATCGAGTTTCTCCGACGGGCTCAACCCGCTCTGGACCCAGTCGATGTTGAGGGTGGCGGCCACGGCGGCGACGGCCGGCGCGGCGTCGCCGCTCAAGATCGCCGTCTTGAGTCCCATCTGGTGGAGGGTGGTAATCGCCGGAGCCGCATCGGGCCGTACGGGCGTGGCCACGGCGATGACCCCGATCGTCTCGTCGTCGCAGGTGACTGAAACGACGGTGTCGCCCCGATCCTGGTACATCGACACCGCAGCGCGCAGCGACGTAGGGATCTCGGTGCGGTCGGGACGTCCCACCACGACGCGGTGGCCGTCCACGGAGCCGAGGACCCCCGAACCGGGGAGCACCTCGACGTCGGTTGCGTGTCCCGCTGGAGCCGTCGCGGCGCGCATTGCCACCGCGATGGGATGGTCGCTGTCGGCCTCCACCGCCGCGGCGAGGCCAAGCACCCGGGAGTCGGCCACATCAGGCACCGATGCCACATCAGTCACGCTGGCAAAGCGCTCGGTCAAGGTCCCGGTCTTGTCGAAGACCACGGTGTCGGCCCGGGCCAGACGCTCGAGGGCGTCCCCGCTGCGGATGAGAATGCCGAGCGCTGAGGCGCGGCCCGTACCCACCATCATTGCGACCGGCGTAGCCAGGCCCATGGCACACGGGCACGCCACCAGCAGCACCGCCACGCCGCTCAGCACAGCTGTCCCGAAGTTGCCGTCGAGGAGCCACCACGCGAGAAACGTGAGCGCGGCGGCGGCGAGCACGACGGGAACGAAGACGCCGCTGATGCGGTCGGCGAGCCGCTGCGTCGGCGGTTTGTCCCTCTGGGCGTCCTCGACCATGCGCTGCATGCGGGCCAGCACGGACTCTGCCGCGACGGTGGCGACGCGTACCACGAGTACTCCCGCTCCGTTCCGGGTGCCTCCCGTGACGCTGCTGTCGGGGCCGTGGTCGACAGGCAACGGTTCGCCGGTGAGCATCGATTCGTCCACGGCGGACCATCCGCTCACGACCACCCCGTCGAGTGGCATGGCTTCGTTGGGACGGACCCGCACCAGGGCGCCCACCGGCACGCTTTCTGGAGCGACCAGGTGTCCTTCGACGTCGGACGGATCCGACACCACTCGGGCCGTGGGAGGCCGTAACGCCATCAACGAGTGCATGGCCTGAGCGGCTCGGCCACGGGCGCGTGCCTCGATGGCGCGTCCGGTGACCAAGATGGCGATGATGAGTGGGGCCATGACCCCGTGGAGACGCGCCGCGAACTGCCCGCCGCCCCCGATGTGCACGTGCCGGCCACCGAGGGCGATCGCCTCCACGGCGCTGACGGCGAGCGCCGCCAGCGTCCCGACGGCGATCAACGTGTCCATGCTGGTTCCGCCATGACGAAGGAGGCGGGCGCTCGTGCGCAGAAACGGCCAGCCTCCAGCGAGCTCGACGCCGACGGCGAGCGCCAGGACAATCCAACCCGACAGTGCGTTCTCGGGGGTGAACAGCGCCACCGCCAGCGCCACCAGGGCAACGGGCCAGGAGATCGCCGCTCTGATCATCCAACGGTCGGGATCGTCGGGCGAGCGTTGTGTCGTGTCGTCGCTGACCGGCAGAGCCGAGTAGCCGACGGTGCTGACCGTCGCACACAGGTCCTCCAGCCCTGCCTGGGAGGCGTCGTACGTAACGAACGCCCTGTTGGTGGCAAGATTCACGGAGGCGCTCAACACGGCCGGTTGGTCGGCGAGCGCCCGCTCGATGCGCGTCGCACAGGCGTTGCAGTGCATGCCCCCGAGGGTGAGCTCCGACGTCGTGAGATTATCCACGTCATCGGTGAGCGGCGCGGCAGGGTCTGACGGGGCGGTCAGCACGGCGAGGCCGGATCCCCCGATGTCAGGGCGGTGGCCCCGCCGCCAGGGCTGGCGATGGCGGCACACAGGGCCTCGACCGACGTGGAGGCGGGGTCGAAAGGCTCCCACGCCCGAGCGGTGCTGAGGTCCATCGCCGATCGGTCGATCCCAGAATCTCGAAGACCCATCTCCTGAATGGGGGCGGTGCCGGACTGGCAGTGCATCCCACTGCCCAGCGGTGTGACGTTGGCGGAGCTCCTGACTCGGGAGGGCCCGGAGGCGAGGGAGGGTGGGACGGCACCGACTTCCATGTCGTCAGCGTAATTGCGTCCCATCGATGTCGGCACTCGGGCCATGTCCCGGGACCAAAGGGCCCGACGCCCGCCCATCCCCGGCCCCCAGCCTCATTGTCAGTCCCCCGACCAGCACCCCAGGATGACGTCTGCAATGGTCACGGCCACATTGCCCGAGGGGGTCGGTGGCTCCGCGAATTGGGCAGGTAGGCCGGAGATATCGACGAGCAGCACCTTCCAGTCCTTGCGGACCACCACAGATCCGTTACGCGTCTGAAATGCACCCTGTCCCAGGTTGAGAAGGGTGTTGGAGTCACCGAGCTCGGAGCGCAGCCCCCGAAAGTACGCGAACGTCTGCGACCAGCTCGACAGCTCCTTGACCGACAAGGTGAACGAGCCGTTCGGGTAGACGTAGCGACATGAGTAGAGATGGTCGATCCAGGTGGGTGGCTCCACAACGGCAGTGACTCCGAGGGCCTGGGCGAACTTGCGGTGGGCCTCTGGCACACACACCATCTTTGAGATCGTCGACGGTATGTTCCCGGCGGGCAGAGGCACCTGTGCACTTGCCACGTTCGACGGGGCTATTGACCCGCACGCCGCGCCGGACATCAGGAATGCCACTACCGCGCTCCAGAGTAGATATGGCGCTATCCCCCGACTCCTGTGTCGTATGTGGTGACCGTGTGCCTTCCCCAGTGCCGCAAGGTGCGCTCGACGAACGCTCATCGCGCCATCGACTCAGAGCATCAGAATGAGCATGTAACCCATGGTGACGCACATCGCGATGTGACAGGCCATTTCGAGGCGAGGGGCCATAAAGGGACGGTCGTCGGTTTGTAATGCCTGAGCGTCAGGCACTGTTGGTGACACGGGTTCGGCGAGCATCGTCTGTCCCTGAAGCCTTGGTCCGCCGCCTCCCAGGACCTCGTATGCCCTGACGCCGTCGACCGGAGCCAGCTCCTTCGAGGACGACCCGCTGAGACTGTCGATATGCCACACCGCCGACGCGCTCAGGACGATCAGGAAGAACAGGGGAAGCCCCACGAAGTTCGCCGTGGCTCCCGTCGCCCCACCCATCGACATCCCGCCCGCGCTCGCCGCGCCGCCAGTAGGCGCAGCCAAGTACATGTAGAGCATGGCGCACGACATGACCAGGTGCGTCAGGTAATGCGAGACGTGGTGAAGATCGTGGCCCCCACCTTGGCCCAGGTGCTGAGCGGTGAATCGCACGCTGTGCCAGAAGAACCACCCCGCCAGACCCACGAAGACGGCTTCCCACAGCCCCGTTGGCAGTGTCGTGAGCGCCGGGACCAGCATCCCCGCCATAGCCACACCCATGGTGACGTGGGCGACGTTGACATCGATATTGATTCGGCGACGCAATGCCCGTGACGCCAGCAGACGGACGGAGCAGTAGAGCGAAACTGCGATCATCAGTCCGGCGAAGGATTCGGGAACCCACCCAGGTCCTGACACCGCTACACCCCCACGGTTTCTCGCCTGAGGCCAACATTGCGGCGTGGGCCAATGCGATAGGGCCAGTAAGCGGCGGCGATCAGCATCAACAGAGGTCCCGAGTTCGGATCCGTGCCCGAACCCGTGAAGATCCCCCCAAAGTCTTCGCCCAGTACCCAGATCCCGGCGCCAAGCACCAGGGCGAGGACAACGGTGACGCGCGCCAGCCGGGAGGGAAGGATCACTCCCACGGCGATCACGCCGAGGATCACCGCCAGCACCACCGAGACGCCGAGCCCTCTGTGGGCGAGCAGGTTGGCGACATGGTGGTTCAAGCTCGCCAGCCAGTGGGGCTGACCGGTGGCCATCTGGCTCACGATCTGATGCAGGCCTTGTGGTGAGCGGTTGGCCCCGAGGAGGGCGACAAAACCGAGTAGCCCCCACAGCACGATCCAGACACCCCGAGCGACCGATGCGCCGACTGCCCGAGCGGCGATAAACGGCGTCGTGGCTGTGGTGCGGTCGGCGGGCCACAACAGCACGGCCAGAACGGCGTAGAGCAGAACGGCGCCAGGAGCCCCGTTGACAGGATTGCCCGTTCCTGAGAACAGCCCTCCTAGTCCTTCGCCGAACCACCACACGCCGCACGACCACACGATCGAGAGAGCAAGCGCCGGTTTGATCGTGGGGCGCCAGGCGATCCCGAATCCGATCAAGATCTGCACGACGGCAAAGATGGCGTCGGCCACGACCGAGTGATGGCCGATGACGAGATCCGCCCAGGTAATCGAGTGAGCGACCGCCGACGGGTTTCCTTGGGCCGTGGCGGCGAGCATTTGACTCCCGAACGCCCGGGTGAACATGAAGGGCTGGAACTGCAAAAGGCCGTCGACGAGCCACACCGTGGCCAGCACCAGCTGGAGGGCACGCCGGATGTCTCTCGGTTCCCGCTTGTCCCCAATCGCCGGGGACCGGTTGGCGCTGACGGTGACCGCCACGTCATTCATCGTCGCCAGGTCCTCCCTCCCATGGTTTCTCCATGGTCGGTGGGTCTGCGCAGGGGTTACGCTGCCCCGAGCACAGACCCAAGCCAATCACGCCCTTCGGGCCCACATCAACGGTGCTACTACGTTGCGTAGTATGTCTAGAAGAGTCGCACCGCCACCGTCAAGCCATTGTTCTCATAGGTGAGTACGCCGATGGACCAGGGGACCGGGATGATGGCCGCCGCATCGACAGTCGATCCTCCGACATCGGGGAAGACGGTGGTGTCGATAGCTATCGGCGGCATGACCTGCGGGGCCTGCGCGGCTCGGATAGAGCAGCGGCTCAACGACCTCGATGGAGTCGAGGCCAGCGTCAACTACGCATCCGAACGAGCCAGGGTCACGCTCCTGGCCAGCCTGCCGGTGGCCAAGTTGGTGGAGGAGATCCAAAACGTCGGCTACGCCGCCCAGGTCATCGAGGACTCGACGCAATCCACGTACGACACAGCCGATGTCGACCGACGCACACGTTCGCTCGGCCGACGACTCGTCGTCGCAGCTGTGCTCTTCATGCCCTTGTGCGACCTCTCAATCGCATTCTCGCTCGTCCCCAGATTGCGCTTCCCCTACTGGCAATGGGTGCTAATCGTCCTGGCCGCCCCTGTGCTCACCTGGGGGGCGTGGCCGTTCTACAGAGGCCGCGATCCGCAACGCCCGGCATGGCACCTCCTCCATGGACACCCTCGTCTCACTGGGCATCTTGGCTGCGACAGGGTGGTCGGTGTACGCCATGTTCTGGCGCGACACCAGCAGAGCGCCGCGCACGGTGCTCTTCGTATTGGCGCATCAATCAGGGGGCGCCATCTACATCGATGTCGCTGTCGGCGTGACAACCTTCCTCCTGGCGGGGCGCTACTTTGAGGCTTGGTCCAAGCGCCGGACCGGGAACGCCCTGCGCTCATTGGCGGCGGTGGGAGCCAAGGATGTCGCCGTGCTCGACGCCACAGGCGTGGAGCACCGTCTTCCCGTGGCGCAACTGGCGGTTGGTGACCAGTTCGTCGTGCGCCCAGGGGAGACCGTCGCCACTGACGGAGAGATCGTCTTTGGGCACTCGGCCATTGATCGCAGCGCCATGACCGGCGAATCCCTTCCCGTCGACGTTGCTCCCGGCGACGACGTCGTGGGTGGCACGGTGGCAGTAGGGGGTCGGTTGGTCGTCAGGGCCACGAAGGTCGGCCGCGACACCCAGCTGGCCCACATGATCCGGCTCGTCGAGAACGCCCAGAACCAAAAGGCTGCGGTCCAGCGGCTCGCCGACCGCATCGCGGCGGTCTTTGTCCCTGCTGTGCTCGTCATCGCCCTCATGACCCTGGCTGTCTGGCTGCTGGTCGAAGGACCGACAGAGCGAGCGTTCAGCGCGGCGCTCTCTGTCCTGATCATCGCCTGTCCCTGCGCACTGGGCCTGGCCACTCCCACGGCGCTGCTCGTCGCCTCGGGCCAGGGCGCTCGCCTCGGGATCTTCTTCAAGGGCTACCAGGCACTGGAAGCTTCGCGACAGATCGACACCGTCGTGCTGGACAAGACCGGAACGGTGACCGAGGGAAAAATGGCGGTCACAGACGTCGAGGGTGCGCCCGGAGTCGAACGCGCCATGCTCCTGCGATGGGCCGGAGCACTCGAACAGGCTTCCGAGCACCTCGTAGGCCGAGCCATCGCCTCTGCTGCAGAAGCGGAACTGGGCAGCTTGCCCACCGTCGACGGGTTCACGTCAGAGCCCGGGGTCGGCGTTCGTGGGACTGTCGATGGACATCTGATCTCGGTAGGAAAACTCGACATCTTTGCCAACTGCGTCGGGGAGATACCCGACAAATTGGCGGCCCAATGTGCCGCATGGGAATCGCTCGGTCGCACGACTGTTCTCGTCGGGCAAGACGAGGCCATCGTCGGAGCCATGGCGGTTGCCGACACGGTCCGACCTTCCGCAGCATCGGCGGTCCAAGGGCTCCAGGCGCTCGGGCTCCACTGCGTCGTTCTGTCGGGAGACAACGAGCCAACGGTACGTGCGGTGGGCGCTGAGATCGGCGTGACCGACGTGGTGGCCAGCGCCCTCCCAGCGGACAAGGTGGCCGTCATTCGACGGCTCCAGGAGGAGGGTCGGTCGGTGGCCATGGTCGGCGACGGGGTCAACGACGGCCCCGCTCTCGTCTGCGCGGATCTTGGTCTGGCCGTCGGATCCGGTACGGACGTGGCGATCAACGCCGCAGACCTGATCATTGTGCGAGACGATTTGGGAGTCGTCGTCACGGCTATCGACCTCGCCCGACGTACGCTGAAAACGATCCGGGGCAATCTCGCCTGGGCGTTCGCCTACAACGTGGCAGCGATCCCTTTGGCGGCTTTGGGGTTTCTCAATCCGCTGATCGCGGGTGCTGCCATGGCACTCTCGTCGGGGTTCGTGGTGTGGAACAGCTCGCGGCTTCGGCACGTGGGTGGTACAGGATCCCAGGTCGATGTTTCCATCGATGATGCGGTTAGGACAGGAGTCGCCAGTCTTTCGACGACGGAGGACGCAGTCACGGGTACAGGCCATTCGATTCCCACTCGTTCGCACAGGAGTAATCACTCGGCAAAGATGGTTCGCCAGTGAGTGCGACTACAGCGTGTGCCAACCCGAAGTGCTCGTGTGATCCGTGCACCTGCGTCCAATGCGGTTGCGGTGTGGCCAGGCTCGGAGAACTCGAACGCCGAGTGATGGATCTCCTTTGGGAAGATTCCGGTCGCGAGTTGACCGGACGCGACGTGGCCGTGGCACTTCCCGAGTACGCCTATACGACTGTGGCTACGGTTCTCGACCGGCTCGTCCAAAAAGGATTGGTGAATCGGCGTATGGAGGGAAGGGCGATTCGATTCTCCACCACCGGTACGCGGGCCGACCACACTGCGGAACTGATGCACGAGACTCTGGTGGTCACCGGCGACACCGATTCTGCTCTCGTTCGCTTCGCGGAGACACTGTCGCGTTCGGAGGCGGAAGTTCTCCGCCGCGCTCTCGATCAACCCAGACAAGGGTCACGAACGGCAAAGCCATAGTCGCG
>CAWCEP010000012.1:0-216035 GCA_963794615.1 uncultured Acidimicrobiales bacterium
TCGGGACATCGACAGCTCGGTGCCCCGAAGGAACGGCCGTCAGCGCGCGAACGCGTGCCAACCGAGCCACATCCAGAACAACACCAAGAGATATCGGCCCGCCCGGTTGCCGGCCACGCGCCCCACGATGGCGCCGAGACCGGGAAGGCGGCCCTTTGACCGCACCGCCACGAGTTGGCACACCACCACAACGGCGCCGAGGACGGCCCACACGATCAGTGTCGTGTGGCGACCGATCACGCCGTCACCAGAAACCAGCCGAGCACGAGCCACGACGCAAAGCCCACGACCTTGCCGGATCGAGTGGCATCGAGCATGTCGAGGAGCGAGCTCAGCGTGGGATGGGCGGTTCGGGGCAGGTTCACGTAGCAGTACAGCTCCCACCCCGCGGCGACCAGGGCCGGCACCAGCCAGACGATGCCGGCCCGTGGGAGGTGCAGCGCGTCCGGCGTCTCGCCCACCGCCGGCGAGATCTTCTTCGGTCGACGACGGGCCCCCGAGGTGGACCGGACCGTCACCACGACCGCCAGCGCCAGCGGCACGGCGGTGACGACGTCAGCGCCCGATGTGAAGGGGCGCGTGAACGACGCCAGGAGGGCGTAGGCGAGCCCGAGCGCGGCGGCGACTGCAGTCCACCGTCGCCCGAGGGTCGTTCGCTCGCCGCGCTGCATGGCACAGGTCTAGTTTGCGGTGCACCGTCTAGCGTCGTTGCCATGACTCTGCGCATCTTCACCGAGCCCCAGCAGGGGGCGTCCTACGATCAACTGCTCACCGTGGCCCGAACGGCGGAGGAATGTGGCTTCGGCGCCTTCTTCCGGTCGGACCACGTGCTCAAGATGGGCGCCGCCAGCGGACGGCCCGGCGTGACCGACGCCTGGGTGACGCTGGCCGGACTGGCCCGTGACACGAGCGTGATCCGTCTCGGAACCCTGGTCACGCCGGTGACATTCCGTGCCATCGGGCTCTTCACCGTCATCGCCGCCCAGGTGGACGAGATGAGCGGGGGCCGGGTCGAGGTCGGACTGGGGGCCGGTTGGTACGAGGCCGAGCACCAGGCCTTCGGCATCCCGTTCCCCCCGCTCGGCGCCCGCTACGACATGCTGGAGGACCAGCTCGCCGTCCTCCATGGCACGTGGTCGGCCTCCTCGGGTGCGACATTCGAGTTCACAGGACGAACCTGTGCGGTGGACATCGACGCCGACACCGTGCGGCCCCGGCAGCGGCCCCATCCCCCCATCGTGGTGGGAGGAAGCGGCGGGCCCCGCTCGTCCCGGCTGGCTGCCACCTATGGCGACGAGTACAACACCTCGTTCGTGCCCGCCGACGTCATGCGCGACGTCCATGACCACGTCAGGCACGCCTGCGAGGAACAGGGTCGTGACCCGTCGACCCTGATCTACTCCGCCGGCCAGGTCCTGTGCTGCGGTCGGACCGAGGCGGAGGTGGCCCGACGAGCCGCCGCCATCGGGCGCGACGTCGCCGAGCTGAGGAAGAACGGCCTGGCCGGCTCGCCCGCGGAGGTGCTCGAGAAGTTGGGCGATCTCGCCGACCACGGGGCCGAGCGGTTCTATCTCCAGATTCTGGACCTGTCCGACCTCGACCATCTGCGGCTCGTCGCCGAGCAGGTGCTCCCGCACGCGCCCGGCCGCTGACGGACTGGACGGTGCCACACTGGCGTGGCCATCGGGCGAGGTCGTCGCCGTCAGCTCGACGCTTTGCGTCCGACCAGATGAAAGACGCGACTGAGTTGGCGGTAGGGATCTCGTCGGCTGGCTTCGAGCTCGACTGCGGCCGTCGCCGCAACCTGCTTGGTGTTGCTCGGGTCCAGCTCGGCTCCACTGAACTCGAGCCAGTCGACGAACAGCCATACCCCGTACCAGCGCAGTGGCTCCACGTCCTGGCTCTGCAGGAGCTCGCTGAGCTCCTCGACCGTGTCGGCCCGGCCCGGCACACCCAGCACCCCAATCTCGGTTCTGGAGTCGAACGCCGCCAAGGCGTCGTCCCACCGCTGTTCCAGGGCCGGGCGCACCGCCCCTGCCTTGGCGTTGCCCGTCATGATCGAGACCACCCCCCCGGCTGCGGCGCATCGGCACAGCTGGTGGACCAAGGGCTCGGCGTGTTCGAGGTACCCGAGCACGCCATGGCACAACACCGCCGCAAAGCGTCGACCGTGCACCGCCTCGACGGCGTGCTCACCGTCGGCCTCCACCAGGGTCACCCGTTGCTGGGCCTCGCCGGGCAGCCGCTCGAGTCGCTGTCGTGCCTTGTCCAGCATCGCCGGCGACGCATCGAGCAGGGTGACCTGGTAGCCGGCTTGGGCCAGCGGGAACGATTGATGGCCGGCACCGCCGCCGACGTCCAACACCGTGGCCGGTGGCTCGGGCAGATGCTCGAGCAAGTGCTGGTGCAACACATACGTGCGCACGCGCCCTTTCACCGAGGCATAGGCCTTATCGGCAAAGAGGTCGACTAATCCGGCCCACGGGTCATCGCTCACAACATCAAGATATCCGTGCCATGGCGGCCCCGACGGGCGACGTGTCGACGGCTCGGCTTGCGAGCCGTCCGGTCTCGTCCCAGTGTCGGTGACGGCGTAACCATCGCTGGCTCCTTTGGAAAAGCCGACGATCCCAACTACGGTCGGGGTCGGGCGCGACAGGAGCGCCTGGCACCAGGCGAGCGGGGGGAACAGGCCATGTCCACGGCGCACAGGGTGAGGTTGTCGCTTGTCGTCTTCGCCGCGTTGGCCACGGCGTGCAGCTCGAGCCCGAGTCCCAGCGCGGGCCCGACGACGACCAGCCCGACCCTCGCCACCGGCGGCGCGACCTGCACCGGCATGACGGGCTCGCTGACGTTCACACCCCCGCTCACGAACAAGGGAGGTAGCGCCGAGTCAACCGCCGTGGCGTTGCGCGCCGCCGGATGCACCACCAAGGGCTCCAATGTCTCCACGGTGACCGGGGGCAGCGCGTCGGCCACGATCTCGATCACCTCGAACTCCTGCACCGAGCTGATCACGTCGAGGGCTCTCACCGTCAACATCGCCTGGGCGCCGGCGACGATCCGGCCCAGTGTGCTGACCTTTTCGGGCTACGGCGGCACGACCGGCCCATCGGGAGGGGAAGGCTTCAAGCTCCCGAACCCGGGCGGCACCGCCAAGGTCACGGGCTCGTTCTCGGGGTCGGACCACGGCGCCGGCTCCACGGCGCTGGCCCTAGCCAACGAGACCACCACACAGTTGCTGTCGGCCTGCGGGTCACCGGCGGGGCTGACCTCGGTCCTGGTGACCTCGGGCACCGTGACCCTGCAGTGAATCCCGGTGCCGGTGCGGTGCCGTCGACATGGTGCCTCCGGTTCGACATCGATGATGACGACAAGGGAGCATCCAGCGCGCCGGTAGGCTGAGACTGCCTGTCCCGGGCGCGCGGAGGTCGGCTCATGGATGTCAAAGGAAACGGTGCTCGTATCGATCTCTTGCCGGCACGCCTCGAGATGCCGGCCCCGATCACCGACGAGGAGCTCACCGCCCTCGCCCTTGCCGCCGAACCCGATCAGCCGCTCGACCCCGACGCCGTGCCCCTGGCCGACTATCTCGCCCAAAGCTTCGGCCCGCTACCCGAGTGGTACATGGCACCGGTGATGGCAAGACACAGCGGACGGCGGCGCCAGGCGATCATCCTCACCGTGATCGGCGCGTTCTTGTTGATCGAGGCATTCGGGCTGTGCAGCACCTACGGGCAATTCCCGTTTCACTGAGCCCACTCGCATCGCTCGCCTAGAAACCGGTCTCGCTACTCCCCCGGGGCGAGACCGCCGGTCAGGACCAAGCGGACCAACTCGGTCCGTGACTCGATACCGAGCTTGGCAAAGACATGGTTCAGGTGTCCTTCCACCGTCCGCACGCTCACTCCCATCCGAAGGGCGATGGCCCGGTTCGTCAATCCCTCGGCGACCAACTCGACCGTCTCGTGCTCGCGCCATGTCAGTCGATGGATACCCACCACATTGGAAGGAGCTTCCGGCCTGTCGCGACGCGACGACAACACGGGGTCGACCACAACGGATCCATGGCCGGCGGCTCGAACCGCACCGATGAGCTCATCACGCGGCATCGTCTTCAGGAGATACCCGGCCGCACCGACCTCGAAGGCGTCGTGCACGAACTGTTCGTTGTCGTGCGCCGACAGCATCACGACACGCACGCTCGGATGGGTAACAGACAATTGCCGCGCCACCTCGATGCCACTCTCACCGGGGAGCTGCACGTCGACGAGCACCACCTCCGGCTCCAGGGCATCGACGAGAGCGAGTGCGCTGGACCCGTTTTCGGCCTCGCCCACGACGGTAATATCGTCAGACGTCTCGAGTACTTGGCGTGTCCCGGTGCGCACGACGGCGTGATCATCGACGATCAGTACGTGGAGCAAGGTATCGCGGCCTTCCGCCTCCACCCACACTGCGGTATCGACCACGTTCCAATGATACCGGTCCTTCGGTGTTATCTACCGCAAGAATTGCTTGCCGCTACTCCGTCACCGCGGCGTCACGCATTGTTCGCACGGCCCCACCCCTCGCGTGCCACGATCCGAGGGGAATCACCTATACGTCCCGGGTGCAACCACGTGTGACCAGGTGGCAAGCAAAATGGGACAATGTTCGTGCGCACCGCGGTGGATGCTGCGCGCCGGAATCTCAACGCGGTTGCTTCCGCCTGTTCGTTGGTCGGAGTGGCCCGGCCTGTATTCCAGGGACCGGTCCTGTGCTCTGACTGCTCAATGCACCACATCGTGGACGGCGGGTGCCGTCCTGGTTTCGGTCACCCGGACTACTTCACCAACCGGTGCCGAGGTTTGTTCGACGACGAGTGGGAAGCTCAAGTCCTCGCCGGACACGTCTTCGAGATTGCGACGGGCCGGCTCGGGGAGCACCAGCGTAAGCAGGCAACCGGCCACCGACGCTCCTCCTGCCACCAGCAACATGCCTCGAAGTCCGATGCCTTTCTGTAGCTGCGGCACGAGAAAGACACCGATGAATGCTCCCAGCTTGCCGATTCCCGCTGCGATGCCGTGACCCGTTGTTCGCATGCTCACGGGAAAGATCTCAGAGGGGAGGACGAACGTCGTGGTATTGGGACCGAACTCAATGAAGAAATAACTCAGCCCGAAGATGAGAAGGAAGGGCGCCACCATCGTTGTCAAGATTGGGATCGCGCCGAGGGCGACGAATGCAGCTGCCATGACCGCGAAACCGATCATCTGCAAACGACGATGGCCGATTCGGTCCATCTTCGTGAACGCAAGCAGATAGCCCGGCACCGCGAAGACCATGAAGATCCCAAGGGTCCAGGCCAGCTTGGCGACCAACGTGGCGTGGGGAGCGACGTCTTTCAGGATGGCGGGCAGCGACAGCGTGTTGCCGTAATAGGCATAGTCGAAGAGGAACCACGAACCCGCCGTACCCAGCAGGAGCAGGAGGGTACGACGATCGGTCAGGAACCGACCGAGCCCGAGGCGGTTCGGAACGTCGTGGGAGTATGTCGCCGGTGCCGTCACCACCCCTTCCGAGAAACGTGCCAGCTGACTGGCGGCACGATCGGCTTCGCCCTGGACTCGAGCCTGAAACCGCGGTGATTCCGGCATCTTGGCTCGCATGTACACCACGGTGGCGGCCGGAATGGCGCCCAAGCCGAGCATCAGGCGCCACGTCAGATCGTGGTTCACCCCCGATGTCAGCAAGATGAGCCCCACGAGCGGGCCCACGATCAGCCCTAGGGCCTGCATCGAGAACACAAGTCCTACCAGGCGGCCTCGGTCGTCCCGGTTGGCGTACTCGCTCATCAGCACGGCCGAGACCGGGTAATCCCCGCCGATGCCGAGGCCCAGGATGAAGCGTGCCACCACCAGCCACAAGAACCCAGTCGCGAAAGCGGAGGTGACAGCCCCCACGATCATGATGACCGCTACCAAGGCGTAGACGCTCTTGCGCCCGAGCACGTCGGCGATTCGGCCGAACACGAGCGCCCCGATGAACGCGGCCAGGATCGTCGAGCCTGCCACCCAACTGGTCTGGGAGGTCGACAGGTGCCACTGGGCCTTGACCAACACGGCGACCGTGCTGATCACGAAGAGGTCATAGGCGTCGGTGAAGAATCCCATGCCCGAGATCACCACGGCCCGCCGGTGGAACCGGCTCCGCGGAGCATCGTTCAGTAGGTCGCTCACCGTCGCCGCCGCCGCCAGGCCGGTCAGGGGTAACTCCATCCCCCCCGTGCCGGGCCTGCCCAGGGGCGCACCAAAAGCTCCGGTCACCTGCGGGCCTTCCATCCATTTCCCCCTGAGCGGTTTTCCCTGCTTCCTGGCCGATCTTCACAGCAAGAGGTAATCACCGGGCCATCTGAAGGTAATCGCAACGTGAACGAATAGTGAACGTTTGGTAAACAGAGACCATGATTCCAGAGTCCGGGAAGGACCGACCCGCCAAGCAGACGACCCCCGAGGTCGCCACTGGCGTGTCACCGTCAACCCCGGGGGCGCTCGATTGGCAGGGCGGGGTTTGTTCGGTCGTGCAAGGCGTGCGTGGGATCGAATCTGCGCTGAGCACGGGAGATGTGGCAGGGGGCATCTCCTTTGCCGACGCGGTGGTCGCCATGACCACCGATCTGCTCGACGCCATCGACCTTCGTCCGTGCGAGGATCCCGAATGGGATGCCGAGCTGATCTCTACGCTGCGCGTCTACCGCAACGGTGCGTTCGTGCTTCGAAGTCTTGTCGCCGTCGATGCCGAATCCGATCGCGACGCGACGTCGGTCTGCATGGCCCTCTTGCAACAGGGACACGATCACCTGCGCGCCCTCGTGGGCCAGAGCTCCACTCGCAACCTGGCGACGCCCTCCCGATCAGGTGCGGAGCGCTCCGAAAGCACATCCCACCGGCGCGCCCCGCAACGACTCGACCCGCCGTAGAGCACGATCACACTCGACCACGCCGCCGATCCGGCCGCGGCGCGAAGTATGCTCCGAGCGTGGGCTTCATTTTCCGCAAGCTCCTCGCCATCCTCAGGGTTCGACGCGATCGTCGAAACAGGTCACGCGGCCGCTGACCTCCCGAACCGACGTCGACCCAGGGGCACTCCACCGAGGCGATCAAAGGGGCCGGCGTTTGTAAATTCGGACCCCGTGACCAAGCTCCGGGGCTGCCGGCGAGCCTTGCGGGCCCGAATGCGGCAAGGGGGACACGGAGGCTCGCGTGCCCTGGGAAAAATGGGGCGGATGTCTCATTGAGGACGCCTCCTGCCAGCGTTACCGTGTCCTCATCGCCTGGCGCTGGGACGACGCACCCAACGCAGACGACGGGCAACTGCTGGGGCTGGAGGCACCCGATTCCGGGGGGTTTACCGGGTGCCTCGCCTCGGTACCCTGCACTCCCGGGTCAATGCCTCGCACCCTGCCCCGCCTGAGCGAGCCCTCTTTTTCCCGGTCGACCGCCGGCACCTGGGCGCATGCCGTGGTGCATCTGTTGCTCAGGCTCACCCGGACGGCTGCCGATAGCTGACTTCCGTGCACCGCCGAGGGAATCGACCGGGAGGGGAAAGACCCATGACGAGGCAGCTGTCGCGTGCAGGAACCAGGCGTCGACACGGCCCTGGCCGCCCTCGGTGCCAGACATCCAGCGGGTGCGCCCGATGAGCTACACCCGAGCTGAGAGAGACGTCCTGGTGGCCGGGCTCGTCGGTGGTCAGGAACGAGATTCGGTGTGGTCGACTTCGACCGACGCGATCGGAAGCCTCGGCGCTCTCGGCCTGGTGAGGATCGGCCAGGAGATCCTGTCCGATGGCTCGGTCTTGTCCTTTCCCTTGTGCCTCAGTCCTCTTGGCGTCCTGGAGGCCAGGCGACTCCACGAGGTGGACCGTGTGGTCTGGGGCGAGATCGCCCAGTTCGCCGGTTTCGGCTCCGCCTGACCGGGTCCTTCGCCGGTCGCGGTCCGGCCCCGTCCGAGTGGCTCAACGTGAGTTTGGCACTCGCCGGTACAGGGCTTGGCCGGCTCCTGAACTGACCAGCCGTCCGTGGGGGGTCCACAGCCGACCCGTCCAGCCGAACAACCCGTCGGCAGAGACGGGGGCCAACCCGTCCGTCAACAGCCAGGGCTCCTCCGACGCCGGGCGATGGAAGGCCACGTAGAGGTCGAGGCTCGGCGCGATGAACCCATGGGGCTCCCGCCACGCATGACGTGCCGACGCGGCCGGCCAGCTCTGGACGTCGACGAGGATGACCGAGCGGCAGGCGTCCAACCACGGGTCGTCGAACACCGCTGTCGGTCGGAACCGGCACCATGCTCTCCACTGCGGCGCCAGGGATTCGGACGGCGGCCAATCCGCCCGGAACGTCACCGGTCGCATATCGAAGTTGTTCCAGAACCTGAACGGCGCCTCACGATCGGGCGTCAGCTCTTCGATGGACGGCAGCTCGTCGGGCGGCGCCACCTCCGGTGGTTCGGTGTCGTCGTGCTCGAGGCCTTCTACCTCCCCTACCGACCACACCGTCGCCTCGAGGACCTGTCGCTCTCCCTGCGTGATCGTCACCCGTTGCGACCGGGCTGTTCGGGCCGACCGAAGCGGGCTGACCTGCACATCGATCGGCTCGAACGCGGCCACGTGCAGGTAGTGGCAAAAGAAGCTGGCCGGACGGCTGAACCCGCTCTCCTCCCCTGCCGCGCGGAGGGCGAAGGAGGCCACATACCCGCCCATGGGGCCCCAGATCTCCCAGTCCCGACTGAGGACCGCCCTGTAGCGCCCGTCGCCGAGGGCTTCCACCGCCGTATCTGCTGCCAAGTCGCCCACCCGCGAAAGCTAACTGATGTGAGCCGCGGCTCGAACCCGTGGGGCTAGTGAGACCGATTGAGCCAAAGCGCGGAAGCGTCGGCGTCGATCGTCGCGCCGTTGGCCGTCTCGGTGGGCGCCGGTGGTGATCCCGGTTCAAGGCCATTGAGGTGCTCGACGGTGATGATCTTCGTGGCTCGGATCGGGTGGGGATCGGGGTAGTCGACGACTCGAATGCGCCCGCTGGGGCGGTAGCGCCCACTGTTGATCACGTCGCGCGGGACATAAGGGTCACTACCCATGCTGCGAAACAGTCGGGTGGTGGGCTCCCAGATCGTGACGCGCTCGTGCCATCGCAACAGGTCGAGCCGGCGCAGCAGGATCATCAACGTGACGAGTGTGCCCGCAAGGACACCCGCAACCAGCGCACCCAGCACCGTCCCACCAGGCGGCACGGTGATCAGAGCCAGAAGGACGAGAAGCAACAGCAACAAGCCACTCCACTCGATCGGCGACATCGATTGGCCCGATGCCGCCTCGATCAGAGCCCGGTATTCGCCCATCTGGACACCAAGTTGCATCAGTTCCTTGTAGACAACCTCCTCTTGACGGGTGGCGGGCTCGAGCGAGCACACCATGCTCGTCAGGTCGAGATAGGAACGCGAAGCCCCGTGGTAGTCGACAAGTCGGTAGTCGATCTGGTCCGTGAGATGGCGATCGATGAGGGTGCGGATTCCAGTTCGCTCCTGTTCTTCGAAGACCTGCACCATCTGGTGGATCGAGAACACAGACAGGCGTTGCCTTTGGCCACCAGTCCGTGGACAAGGGCCAGTCGCTCACGGGTCCGGACGATGGTGAAGGCCAAGAGGGCACCAAAGAGAAAAGCGGCCATGCTCGCCAACGCGATGTCCACCCGAATGTCACCTCTCCTCGAGCCGACGAGTACGGATGTCATCGCCACGATCGCGCCCGCCAATAACGCAGGCCAGATCACGATCTGTCCGTGGGCAAACGATGTCCACGTCGACCGGGGCTTCTGCATGTCGAGGTACCCTACTTGCGCTGACGAAATCGTCACCAGCCGGGAATTTGTGTCATGCCGGTCGACTTACGATTCGAGGTTCGTCAACTCGCACCTCGACCTAGCAATGGATCTGGGGAGTTGGCGCATGAGCTCCGTTCGACTCAGGTGACGGTCAACAGTGCCGCCGAGATCGACACCCCGGCGAGACTGGTCACCGCGATCACGCCGCTCCTGGCGCCGGCGGGCACGATGATCTTCACCTTGGTGGGTGCCGTTTTGATGATGCGGGCCGCAACCCCACCGACGGTCACGCCCGTGACCTCGGAAAGGTTCGCTCCCTCGACAGTGAGCTTCTTCCCCGGCGCCACCGAAGAGGGTTTGATGCCGGTCACCGCCGGCGTTTCCCCGCCGACGTGGAACCTGGGGTCCCCGGGGGGCAGTTCCAGCGTGGCGACGACGCTGCCCACCTCGCCGCCCACCTCCTTCAGGTTCTTGTAACAGGGCGGCACGAACTGCGATCCATGGCACTTGGCGAGAAAGGCGGGCGGTGGCGGTGATGCTTCCACCGGTTGGTAGCAGATGACCACGCCTTTCTTGCTGGGAAGGCCCTGGACGATGTCGGTGACCACCACCGTCTTGCCGGTCAAGCCCGCGTCGGTGAGCGTTGCCACCTGGGCGGCGTAATCGAAGTTCGGGCAGGACAAGACCTGGGTCGTCAGGGACACGGTGATGGTGGCCGACGTGGTCGAGAGCTTGGTGCCGGTCACGTCCACGGTCTGCTGGGGGGTGGTGACCGTCGCTGTGCAACCCGTCGTTCCCGGCGTGCACATCGTCGGTGTCAGGACCGTCTCCACTTCGACTCCACATGCGCTGACGGCCGCGGCGTTGGCGCCGTCACCGGAATACGACGCCTGCCAGTAGTAGGTGGCAGGGGTGGTCAGCGTGACCGGGCCTGAATTGGGCAGCGTCCCGGGCGTGATGATGGCTTCGGCAGGGCCGGCATTGACCGCCGTCGTGCATTCTGCGTCTGCGTACACGGTGTAGGTGACGGTGCCGGTGGCCGCGGATGCATTGGTCCCCGTGAGGACGGAGGAATCGTTGACAGGAGTGCCGGGAGGAGTCGAGATGGAGGTGCCGGACTGACCCCCGTCCGAAAGGGAGGTGGAGAGGCTGGTGACATTCTCATTCACCCACAGCCCGTAGATGTTCACGGCATCGCCGTTGGAGGTGACCTTCCACGTATGGGCACCCGGTCCCACCGATGGATCGGACCACAGCGCGACGTCGCTTGCCGTCGTCTGATCGAATGCGCCCAGATGAGAGCTGAGCGTTACCGGTGCGCCACCGTCGAAGGAGACGGTAGCGTCGACATTGTTGAGAAAGCCGCCCGCCGGTATGCCGTAGGTGACCGATTCGCTGCTCCCGCTCGGCACGGTGAACGCATAGGTGAGGCTTCCTCCCGATGCGGGCAGATAGATGTACTTGGCGCCACCTATGCCCGGACCACACGTCGCCGTGCCCACGGTCGAGAAGCCGGTGCTGAGGGTGCAGGTGCTTCCCACCGCCACCGGGACGAAGGTGCCACCGATGCTCGCCGACGCCGGCGCGGCAATGATCAGCGACGCCAGCACGGCGGCGACCGTCATTGTCGCCAGAGGGATGGCCAGTAGGGATCGGCACGTGCGCGTGTTCCGCGTGCGCGTGTTCGACGGCTTCATGGTCGCCCTCCAGTACCCCGCATGGAATGGAAGCACGGGAAGCCTAACCACGATGTGGCCGTCAGAGCCGAATCAACCCGAAGAGCCCGGGAAAATCAGTTCATCTCGGAATGCAGCGTCTGACCTGCCCGGCGGCGGACCCGGGAGAAACGGGGGCCGGGGGCCGGGCCAGTCTGGATGACTCCTGGTTCGGTGGGGGCTTTCGATGTCCTCCGATTATGAAGGTCCACCCTGGGTTGCTCTGCCAACTCTGGCCAGGTGACTCCCCCGGGGAGTAGGTGAATCCAGAAGACTGAGCTGCGCCTTTCCTAGTTGCCCGAAGACGCATCTTCTCCGTGTTGGTACCAAGCGATCATCCGACCGCCCGATGAGCGTCTGAGCCCACACGGTATTCATGCCTTACTCCGGCAGGTGGCAGACGGCCTCGACATTGTTGCCATCGGGATCTCGCACAAAGGCACCGTAGTAGTTGCGGTGGTACTCAGGCCACAGGCGCGGCTCGTGTAGCACCTGCGTTCCCATCCGAGAGGCAGCATCGAAGAACTGACGAACGGCTGAACGAGACGGCGCGACGAATGCAATATGGGACTCCCGAAATCCTTGTCCAGTCACGCATGGGCCAATCCAGAACTCCGGCTTGGCACCGATGCCGAAACCGATGACCTGGTCGAAGTCCATGACGCGGCTTCCTCCGAGCGGTGTGAGAACTGCGTCGTAGAACGCAGCGCTCGCAGCCGTGTCCGCACACTGAATCGAAAGATGATCGAGCACGGGCACATTGTCACCGACAGCACGAATGCCCAGTAGGGCCAGACGTCACAGATTCCCTGCGTGGGGGAATAACGATGACGTACCGACAAGACGCAGGTTGGCCTGAAACGGCAATCCAGATCGTGATTTGCGAGTCGACATCTGAGTTGCGTCAACCCACCCCGGTTCTATCCAAGCTTTTGGCCTGGACGCATGTTGACCTGAACCCCAAAAAGTGGACCACGTATAGGACAATCTGGCCCTGATACACAGGAGCCAGCACCCGGCAGTGTTGGTCCCTTCGATAAGTCAGGGGTTTAGCAACCGGTCCTTCTGGGCGTCGAACTCCTCTGAAGTCAAGACTCCCTGATCCCGGAGACGCGCCAGCTTTGCCAGTTCGTCGGCGACACCATTATCTGCATTCAGTGTGGAGGGATTTACTGGGATACCCACCTTCCTACACCACGGCGCAAGCCTGCTGAGTAGTTTTGCCTCGGAATAACCCTTGACTGTGAAGTAACCAGTTTCGCCGCCCTTCGTGTGAACAAAGAGAGTGCCCCTGTCTTCGGTCCCCCTTGCGCCAAGCCCCAGCACTCCGAAGGCCACAACGAACTTGACCCTCGATTTGGCGGCCTGTTCGCTCATGATCTCGATCGACTCGATCGTCTTCACCGCGACCGAGACGATCGGCGGCTTCCCAAAGGGGCGCCCCAACTCGAAGGACTCCTCACAAACGTCGAGCATGCCCTTACCCGGTTGTGGTGCGAATGTTAGACCACCGTGGTACTCAGCATTGATCTGCATACCTTCAAGATAGGACGCGTGGACGGTAAGCACACCAACACCTGACCGGGTAAGAGTTTCGGGTGGCCTGCCGGGTCCAGGGCGCCCGGAGATGGGCTCGGGGAGCGCACATCGCCCGCGCTCGGATGGCCTCCACGCCCGATCCGCTGTCACAGCGCCTGGTCTCCGGGTAGGAGACCACGGGAGCGGCTAGGAAATGTTCAGCAGTGGTGATCTCGGACTGGTCACCCCATGGCGGGGCCCCTGAATCCGGTGCAACCTGTCGGACGCAGATGAGGACACGGGCCACGCATCTAGCCCGGATTACCGGGTGCCGTCAGGCACCCATGGACTTGATCCGACCCGACACATTCAGGTCGGCCCAACAGGATGCAGAGGGAGGACGAAGGACCCTGTTACTCAGGTCGCTTAAGCCCGTACGATAAGTGGTGTGGATAACGAGTCGGCACTGCGCAGCAGCAGATACTGGAAAATGTCCGTCTGGGGGTTCCGTACCGCATTGCTCGCCGCCGCCGTCGTGGCTGGCTCGCTCGTCTCGGTGCTCATAATCGATTCGGGGGCATGGGTTCTTGTCGGAGCGCTTTGCGCCATCGTCGCCTCCGACATAGCGATCTTCAGTGGCTTCGCCCTGGTGAGGCGCAATCTCCCAGAGCCGCGGCCCTCCTTTAAGACGTTCAGGCAAACGCTCGGGCACGACGCTCTGCACGCCTGAGAGGACATCGTGTGCCCTCCTGCATTTGCTGATCGATCAGCCGCGAGTTACCGCTCGCAACTTCCTGGCACCGGTCGGCCCAAGGGTCGTTTACCGTCGGGCCGTGGGGAGCGCAGATCACCCGATCACAGGCGCTCTCGGGTCCGTGCATGTGGGCGAAAGGGCGGCTAGCCGCGCTAAGGGTCCGTGCGACGGCTGCTTAGCCGGGCGCTGACCCGTCGTCTACGTCGTAGGGCCCCAGGCGGCGGTGGCGACGCCAACGCCGGAAGCTGCGCAGGGGGTGCACCACGGCGCGGAAGAACGCGCTGTCGACGGGGCCGATGTTGCCACCGGGACCGCCGCCTGGCAGGGCAGTAGACCTCGGCCGACGACGGCTCGGGTCGGGTCCGACCGGGAAGCCGAGGACGTGGCGCTGCTCTTCAGGCTCATCGGGCACCGGGACCCCCGGTGGACACAGGCGAGTGCACCTCGACCGACTTTACCTGCGGTGCGCAACTTGGTACGGCGAATGTATCCGGCGGCCTGGGCGAGATCGCCCAGCACGGGAAGCCGCGCCATACGGCGCCCACGTCCCGAGGGGCGCATCTAACCCGGACCCGGGTGGGCGACGCTCCGTCCATAAGAGCTGAGTCAGCCCGAAGATGACGGACTCGCCTCCGACCTGACCCATTCGCTATCGCGCAGCGCGAATACTGCGCGGGTCGCCAATCGGCCCGCTCACCAGAATCCGGTGCAACCTGTCGGGACAGGGGAAGATGCCGGGAGCGCAGCCCCGAGTATCGGGCGCCCTACCCACCTGGTGGCTCTCACTCGAGCCGTCGGCGACAAGGTCCCAGGCCCGCAAGCCTCAGACCCTGTCTATCCGAATGGGCAGCATCGCCCGACGCCACCCGCCTAACTCAAGCGAGTTGCTCCAAGATGTGCGGGACGGCGTCGTCAATCGTTACGACTGGCACGGTGTGGTACTCAATCCACTGGGTGTAGGGGAGAATGCTCTTGTAAGCCACACTCGCGTCATCGGTCTCGGAAATGACCACCCCATGGCTTCCGTCGGCGGCGACGTAATGAGCAATGGTGCCAGGGCCTGCACCGTTGGCGGCGAATACGCCCATCAGTTCCTTTGTCTCTTCCCGGGTGATGTAAGGCTTGACCTTGTACGTCGTCACGAAATGCATCGGTGTCCTCCTAGTCATCGGACCGCCAATCGGACCGGTGTCGACTGTACGCCCCATGACAAGGGTCTCGCTCGTGGCCAGAATGTTCAGTCAGATACTGAGCGAGTTTGCCGGGATTTGGCGCCACGGCCAGATCGAACGCCACGCCTTGAGGAGCGCGTATCACCCGGTCCCGATCGCCCGATCCGCCGGCCGAAAGCGCCCGAGTATGCCGGCCATTGGTCGGCGCGTTGCTGGCAACAGCGGAAGCAAAGCGTCCGGTATCACGCCACCTTGGCCAAAAGGGGTCAACTTTGCGCGGCCCACGAGATCACAATCCTGAACAGTCCGAACGTTGCGTTTTGGAACAGCGGCCGCGGAGTCTCGGCGGAGTGGGCGCAGGGGGACTCGAACCCTCGACCTCAGCCGTGTGAAGGCTGCGCTCTAACCAACTGAGCTATGCGCCCGGAACCCGAGATGCTACCCCGTCACGACTCGTCAGGATCGACGTGGAAGACGGGATCCGGAGGAATGCCCCGGGGCCCCGGACGACGCATGGAATGGCGAGCGCCGCTCGTGCCCCCCTCACACCGACGAGAGGTGGATCGGGGCATAGCGTTTCGTGTGGCCACCGATGATCGCGACGAGCGCCTCGGTGTCCAGGTGATCGGCCACCATATCGGCGAGCCGGTCGAACCTCGCCTCTCTGATGTCCTCGAACCGACCATGGCGAGACGCCAAAAAGGACCGACCCGCGGCGAGGGCGGTCCCCGACAGAAAGGCGCGTCGAAAGGCGTCGTTCTCGAACAGCCCGTGCCACGACGTGCCCATGACGGACCCGTCCCGACAGCCTTCGTCGACGAAGAGCGGCACCCCGCCTGATCGGCGCACGTTGCCGTGGTGGATCTCATAGCCCTCGATGGTCGTGCCGTCGGCCAGCTTCCGCGCGACCCGCGCCAGGACCTTCTCCGGGGCGAACGTGGTCTCGACCGGCAGCAGGCCGAGGCCCTCCACCGTGCCCCGCCTGCTCTCGATGTTGTCCTCGATCGACAGACCCAGCATCTGGTACCCCCCGCAGATCCCCAGGATGGGACGGCGGGCGTCGGCGCGCTCCCGTAGGGCGCCGTCCAACCCGCGCTGGCGGAGCCAGTGCAGATCGTCGACCGTTGCTCGAGTCCCCGGCACCACGACGAGGTCGGCGTCGGCGATCTCCGGCGGGTGCGAGGCAAAACGGATCGTCACGCCCGGCTCGGCGGCGAGGGGGTCGAGGTCCGTCAGGTTGCTCGACCGCGGCAGTCGAACCACCGCCACCCGCAACGTTTCCTCACCGAGAGGAGCGCCGGCGTCCCGGTAGGCGCTCGGGTCGGGGCGGTCTTCCTCGTCGACCCAGAGGTCCTCGGCAAAGGGGAGGACGCCGAACGTGGGTCGACCCGTCAGGGTGCGGAGCATCTCGAGGCCCGGCGCCAGAAGGGCTCGGTCCCCTCGGAAGCGGTTGACCACGAACCCCTGCACTTGGTGTTGATCCTCGTCGTCGAGGAGGGCCAGCGTCCCGACCAAGGACGCGAACATCCCTCCCCTGTCGATATCGGAGACGACGACGACGGGCGCGTCGACGGCGCGGGCGAACCCGAGGTTCACGATGTCGACAGCACGAAGATTGATCTCGGCGGGACTCCCCGCGCCTTCGCAGATGACGACGTCGAATCTCTCCCGGAGCTCGCGATAGGCCTCGACCACGACGCCGAGGAGGTTCTCCTTCTCGTTCCAGTACGCCCGTGCCTCCAGCTCCCCCACCGGCCGTCCGAGCACGACGACCTGACTACGCGAGTCGGTGCCGGGTTTGAGCAGGACGGGGTTCATGAGCGCCTCGGGTTCGACGCGCGCCGCCTGGGCCTGCGATGCCTGGGCACGACCGATCTCTTCGCCGCCCCGGGTGACGAACGAGTTGAGCGACATGTTCTGCGCCTTGAAGGGAGCGACCGAGACGCCTCTCCTCGCGCACCACCGGCACAGGCCAGTCACCAAGGTGCTCTTGCCGGCGCCCGATGACGTCCCGGCGACGAGGATCGTTCCCTTCAAATTGGCCGCGTCTGCTTTGTCGCTGACCCCGGCGGAGTCGAAGGTGGCCATCTCCCGCAGGATCTTGGCCGCCGCCTGCACCGTCGGAACCGCCAGGACGGCGCCCGATCCCTCACCGAGGCGCATGCCCAGGTCCAAAACCGGGGCCAGGCCGAGCTCGTCGAGGACCACCGACGATCCCGGTTCGCTCGAACGGTGCCCGAAAAGGAGGTACCCGACGACCTCGGGAGCGAACGACCGGGCCACCAAGGAGGCGGCGGCGGCAATGACCCCGTCGACCACGACTGGCACCCGACGTGACGCAGCACCGATGACAAACCCGCACAGCGCGGCGATCTCGAGGCCGCCCAGTTCGGCCAGCACGATCATGGGCTCGGCTCCCACCGGGAGCCGAGCGAGCGCCCGCCCGATGACCGCTTTCTTGCGCTCGAGGGTGGCATCGTCGATACCGGTGCCACGCCCGGTGACCTCGTCGACACCGTGACCCGAGCACGCCGCGATCAGGGCCGCGGCCGAGGTGGTGTTTCCGATCCCCATGTCTCCGGTCACCACCATGCGCGCCCCTCCGGCGATCGCATCCAGCGCGACCTCCACCCCGATATCGAGAGCGGCGCCGGCTTGTCCAACCGTCATGGCCGGCTCGACGGCAAGGTTGCGGGTGCCCGGCGCCACGTTCCGACGCACCAGGGCTTGCGAGTCGGTGGGGATCGGTGTCGCCACGCCGACGTCGACGACGACGACGTCGGCACCGGCGTGGCGGGCGAGGACGTTGATGGCCGCGCCCCCGGCACAGAAATTCGCCACCATCTGGGCAGTGACCTCCTGGGGCCACGGCGTCACGCCCTCGGCGACGACCCCGTGATCGCCGGCGAACACGGCCACGGTCACGGGGTCGGGTACCGGTGGTGGACAAGCACCGGCGATCGCGCACAGGCAGATGCCGATCTCCTCGACGCGACCGAGCGAACCCCGAGGCTTGGTGAGGCGATCGTGGTACTGGGCGGCGGCAGCAGCCGAATCAGCGTCCACCGGCGCGATGGTCCGGCAAGCTTCGGAAAAGGTGTGTCTGCTCATGATGCGCCTTTCGGTCGAGCAAGGTCGAGGCTGGGGAGAACACGGTCGGAACCGGTGCACGGATCGATCGCGGTCAGGGCCTCGTCCAATCGCTCGAGGCCGCGAAGACTCGGCACCGCGATCCGCACGAGCCCGGCCATCCCGAAGCTCGTACAATCCCGCACCACGATGCCCAGCGGGGCCAGGCGGGCCCGCAACCCGGGAGCCTCGACGAGCACCCAATTGGCGTCCGACCGTCGGGCCTCGATCCCATGGTCAGACAGGACGGCCACCAAGCGGGCGCGCAGCGTCCGGACCCCGACCGACCACGCCCGGAGATCGACCGACGCCAGGAGCTCGGGAAGGGCGGACGCCACCAGTCCGTTGACCGCCCAGGCCGGCTGGCGGCGGCGGCAACGGACGATCAGCTCCGGCTCTGCGACGGGTGCCACCACGTAGCCGACGCGCAGACCCGGACACGCCAAGAGCTTGGTGAGCGATCCCACCACCACCGCGTCGCCGTCACCACGGGTCCAGGATCCGGTGGCGAGGCCGTAGAACGCCTCGTCCCACACCCCGGCGTGTTCGTCGGGACCGGCCAGTCGACCCGTCGGGTTGTGCGGGTTCGATCGCCACCGGGGGCCTCCGCCCCGGGGATGCAGCGAGAACTCGGGCTCGATCACGTGTCCACCGATCTCGGCGCTCACCAACCCGATCGCTTCGGCACCACCGTTGGTGAGAAGCAGGCGTTGCTCGTCCACTCCCATGGCGTCGGCCAACGCCGCCGTGGCCCTCGTTGCGTCGGGGTAGTGGTGCACCGCCTCGAGATGACGACGCAGGACGGGGGTGGGGTCGGGCGCCAACGGGTTCAGGGACTGCGACAGGTCGAGCATGCTCGCGGGGTCGACGCCCAGGGCACGTGCCACCGCGGGGGCATCACCTCCGTGTTCGCCCGGCGCCGGCACCGGGGTCATCGGTGCCACCGAGGCGGCACCCGGGCCCGCACGGTCAGCGCCATGCCGACCGCGGCGAGGAGGAGGGCGAGCGCCGACGTCACGTCCTCCGACAGCTTCACCGCCCGCCCGATGTCATCGGGCTCGGCGGCGCTCCCCGCTCCGAGCAGGGGTCGGTCCTCGGTGTCGGTGCCGTAGCGGCTCACCCCGCCCAGGCGGAGGTCGAGGGCAGCGGCGAACGCGGCTTCGGCCACCCCGGCGTTGGGCGAAGGATGGGACGGGGCCTGGGTCACGACGGCGCGCCACACCGCCGGCGCGGTCCGAGGTCGCACCGCCGCCACCAGGACCGCGGTCAACCGGGCCGGCACGAAGGCGGCCACGTCGTCGAGGCGAGCGCTCGCCCAGCCGTAGCGCCGGTACCGGTCGTTGCGGTGCCCCACCATGGCGTCCATCGTGTTCACGGCGCGGAACCCGAGTACGCCGGGCGCTCCGGCGACGGCGGCCCACCACGCCGGCGCCACGACGGCGTCGACGGTGTTCTCGGCGACCGATTCCACCACGGCGCGCGCCATGCCGGCGACGTCAAGGGTGTCGACGTCGCGCCCGACCAGGCTCGGCAACAGTGCCCGGGCCCGTTCGAGGTCCGACGATTCGAGCGCGTCACCGATCGATCCCGCGATTCGACGAAGCTCGCGTCCCGCCACGGCGATGTAGGTGGCGACGGTGGTCGAGCCGACGACGCGGCCCGCGACCACGGCCAACGCCGTCCCCAACGCGGCGTGAGCGATACCGGCATTACGATTGTCTCGGTACACCTTCTTCTCGACGTGGCCCATGCAGAGCCCGAAGAGACGCACCGGGTGCACGGCGGCCGGCGGCTCTCCGAGCAAACGGTCGGCAACGACACCGACGGCGGCCCCCATTGGCCTGCTCACCATCGGGCTGCCAGCACCAGAAGTCCCACCGTCTCGCCGACGACGCCGGCCGCCCCGAGCACGTCCCCGGTGAAGCCCCCGATCCGTCGCTGCGCCAACGCCATCACCCCGGCCATCGCCACCCACGCCGCGCCCACGGCGGCGAGGCCATGGCCGCCGCGCCCGAGGACGGCCATCCCCACGGCCAGGACGGTGCCCACCACGGCCGGCACGAGGGCCCCGGTCGCCGGGAGGGCATGCTCGGACGGACCGTCGCGGCCGTCGACGAAAGCGGTGGCGAGACCACCAGGTCGCGGCGTAGTGGGCGGTGCGCGCCACCACGGCCATGGCCGCTCGCGACGCGCACCACAGGGCGCCCACCACCAGCGGGACGGCAGCGGTCGAGGCGAACGCGCCGAAGCGCAGTACCAACACCACGACCAGGGTCACGGCACCGAAGGCGCCTACGGCGGGGTCGCGCATGACCGCGAGGCGGCGGTCGCGTTCCAACGGAGGTAACAGCCCGTCGGCGGCATCAGCGAGCCCGTCGAGATGCAGGTAGCCGGTGAGCGCGACATCGGCAGCCAGCGCGATGCCCGCCGCGGCCGCCGGCGGCCACGCCCGTCCCGCCAACCACCACACGCCCCCCACGGCGAGACCGATGACGGCGCCGACCACCGGGAACCAGTCCAGGGTGCCCGGGGACGGCACCGCCGCACCCCCGAACGGCGTCAAGAAGGCGATCGCCCTACGCACGAGCGGTCCCGGGCCGATCGAGACGGAGGGTACGACCCGCCACGACGAGGATGACGTCGTCGGCACCAGCGGCGACGGCTTGATTGAGCGCGCCCAGCGCGTCGCGAAACAGACGACCCTCCTCGGTCGAGGGGTGCACCGACAGGCCGACCTCGTCGGAGACCACGACCGTGTCCCCGTCGCGCTCGGCCAGCGCCGAGCACAGCGACTCGGTCGGCACCTCCAGGCCGGGGACGCGCCGACCCACGGCCCGAGCGAGTCCACGAGCACCGTGCCCACCACGGCCCGCAACACGTCGGGGAGCTCGAGACCGGCTTCGACGGTGCGCCACGCCGGGGGACGACGGGAGCGGTGGCGCGCCACCCTGGCCGCCAGGTCGTCGTCGTCGCCGAGTTCGAGCGTGGCGATGTAGGTGACCGGCGGCGCCAGGCCGGAGGCGAGACGCTCCGCCACCGTCGACTTGCCGGATCGGGCGCCGCCCAGGACGAGCGTGATCACGACTCGGCGTCCGCGCAACCGGCCCGCACAGCCCGGTACACCGCCCGGGCGAGCGGCGCCCCCCACGGCGACCGGGGCCCACCGAAGGGCTGGGCCAGTCCCTCGTCGGGGCACACGACGCACACGGCATCCGAAGCCGTGCCGGTGGCGGGGACGCCCGCGTCCCACAAGGCCTGGGCCTTGGCCTCGGTGACGGTGATCACGGCGTTGACCATGGCCGCACGCGACAGACGTTCGGGGACGATGGCCACGATGTTGATCGTGCCCGGTCGGGGCGGGGGTCCCGCCGGATCGTCGGGTGCCGCCGCCCATGTCGGGACGGTGACGCCCACCGAGGCGTCGACACGCGCCCCGCCGTCCTCACCACGCCACACCTTGCGGACGTCGACGGCGGTGAGCATCCCCACCCCGGGGCCCGTGAGCCCTCGTTGGGATGCGAGCTGCGCCAGATGTGTCTCGGGGTCGACGCGCCCGTAGGTGGGGGTTACCTGGGCGTTGAGGATCCAGTGGCGCTGTCCCATGCCGCCCCCCAGGGGGGCCGACGTGACCACCAACAGCGGCTCGGGAAACCGCCACACCAGCAGCGACAGCTCGTCCTCGGCCGCGCCGTGCTCGAAGAGCTCGGGCTCGATGGCCGCCCCCCAGGCACCGAGTGACGAATCGGTCATGGTCAGAACTCGATCCCCTTGCGGGCCTTGATGCCCCGGTCGTAGGCGTGCTTGACCTTGCGCATCTCGGTGACCGTATCGGCGATTTCGATGAGCTCGGGCGCCGCGTCCCGGCCCGTGATCACCACATTGGTCTTCGGGGCCCGCTCGGTGATGCCCGCCACGACGTCGGCGACGTCGATCCAGCCATAGGTGATCGCATAGGTCAGCTCGTCGAGGATGAGAAGGTCGTAGTCGCCTGACGCCAGCTTGGCTCGGGACAGCTCCCAGGCGTGACGGCCTTTGGCGGCGGTCTCGTCGAGGTCGGTGGACTCCCATGTGAATCCGTCGCCCATGGTGGACCACTCGATACCCAGGTGCTCGGCCAGTTTCCGCTCGCCCACCTTCCACTTCCCGCTCTTGACGAATTGCACGACCGCCACCGTCCACCCCCGTGCCCAGGCTCGACCCATCACGCCGAATGCCGACGACGACTTGCCCTTGCCGTGCCCCGTATTGACGAGGACCAGCGACGCCACGCGTCCCCCCGGCTCGACCGGTCCTTCGGTCTGATCGGCGTCGACATGTTCTTCGTCCGGCATGGCACTCTCCCTCTGCTCATCGCACCCGTCGGGGCACCACGACGAGGTCACCGTCCTCGGAGCGCATGACCCGCACGCTGGCACCGAAATGGCGCGCCAGGCCCTCTTCGGTCAAGACCTCGTCGGGCTTGCCGCTGGACACGGCTCGCCCCTCGCCCAGCATGATGAGGCGGTCGGCGAATTGGCCCGCCAGCGTCAGGTCATGCAGCGCGCTGAGCACGGTCAGCCCACGCTCGCGCCGCAAACCGTCGACGAGCTCGAGGGCATCGACCCGGCGACCCAGGTCCAGAGCGCTGGTGGGCTCGTCGAGGAGGAGGACGGGCGCCTCCTGCGCCAAGGCCCGAGCGAGTACGAGCCGTTGGAGCTCGCCGCCCGACAGGGTCGAGAGTCGACGATCCGCCATGACGGCCAGGTCGAGCGACCGAAGGAGCTCTGCGCACACGGACCGGTCCCGACGGGTCTCGAAGCCGAAATAGCCGATGTGGGGGGTACGACCGAGCAAGACGTACTGCCCGACGGTCATGTCGGGGGGCAGTTCGGGCTGCTGGGGCACGTAGGCGACGAGCCGAGCCAGCGCCTTGGGCACCATCGACGACACCGTCACCCCGTCGACCTTGATCGCACCGTCGTGGGGCACGAGACGCGCCACGGCCCGGAGCAGGGTCGTCTTGCCCGCCCCGTTGGGCCCGATCAGCCCCACCCACTCCCCGGCGCCGACCTCGTCGCTGAGATTTAGGAGGGCCGGGGTCGACTCGTAGCGCACGGTGACGCCCTCGAAGCTGATCACGGCGGGCCTCTCACGTGCTTCGCCCCACGCGCCGCGAGCGGAGGACGAACAAGAAGAACGGCGCGCCCACGAAGGCGGTCACCACCCCGATCGGGATCTCGCTCGGGGCGAGCACCGTCCGCGCCGCCACGTCGGCCAGGATCAAGAAGGCGGCGCCGCCGATCATCGACACGGGGATCACCACCCGATAGCTGGCGTTGGTGGTCAGGCGCACGGTGTGGGGGACGATGATGCCCACGAACCCGATGAGACCGCTCACCGCCACCGCCGCCGCCGTCCCCAGGGTGGCGGCGGCCACGATCGTGATGCGGACGCGAGACGAGCGCACCCCGAGGCTGTCGGCTTCGTCCTCGCCCACCCGCAGGACGTCGAGGAGCCGTCGGTGGGCCAAGAGGACCACGGCGCTGAGCGCGACGTAGGGGAGGATGAGCACCACGTCGGACCATGTCGCCACCGTGAGGCTGCCGAGGATCCAGGCGTAGACCGACTGCAGATCCTGGGCGTGCTGCTGCTGCAGGAAGGTCTGGATCGCCGTCAGCAAGGCGGCGACGGCCACGCCCGCCAACACGATCGAGACCGTGGCGCCCTGGCGTCCCACCGTCGCACCCACGATGTAGGTGAGTGTCACCGCACCCACCGCTCCCCCGAAGGCGGCCAGAGGCAGGAGCTCGGAGAGCCGCGAGCCGGCCACGATGACCGCGGTCGCCCCCAGCCCGGCCCCGGCGGCCACCCCGAGCAGGTAGGGGTCGGCCAGGGGGTTGCGGAACACTCCCTGGAAGGCCGCGCCGCCTCCGGCCAACATGGCGCCGACCAGTCCGCCCAGCACGACCCGGGGCAGCCGGATCTGCCACAGGATGTCGGCGTCGATCCGGCTGACGCCCGAATGGAAATGCAGCAACGGGACGTGGGACAACAGCACGCGCAGGGCGGCGACGAACGACAGGTCGGCGGGGCCCATCGACACGCCCAGCGCCACCGCCCCGACCAGGGCGCCCAGCGCCACCGCGACGGGACGGCGCGCCGAGACGGGCCGCAGCACGGAGGTCTCCTCCACTACGTCGGCGGCCGGCGCGGGCACGATGCCGGGTCGGGGCAACGTGGTGCTCACGTCCCACCGGGATGATGCTCGAGGGCGCGCGCCACCGTCTGCAGCAGGTTCACGACGCGCGGTCCCCAGCGAGACGCGATGTCGTCGTTGAGCCCGACCACCTGACCCTTTTGGACGGCCTTCATCGTCGACCATCCTGGTCGCGCCGTCACCGTGTGCGCAGTCTGACCACAACAGATGGTGTCGGCCAGGAACACCCAGTCGGGGTTCGACTGCACGATGAACTCGGCCGAGAGCTGGGGGTAGCCGCCGCTCGTCGCCGCCGACGGGGCACGGTCGGCGATGTTGCGCAGCCCGAGGAGGCCGAGCACCCTCCCGATGAAGGTCGACGACGTCACCGAGAAATAGGTCTGGTCGAGCTCGTAGTAGTAGGTCTGGCCCTCGTTCGACTGGGGCGCGGCGCGCACGATCTGGGTGATCTCCCTCTTCACGCGAGTCGCTTCGGACTCGGCCGCCTGGACGTGCCCGGTGGCCAGGCCCAGTTGGTCGTACTGGACGTAGGTGTCGGCCAGGGTCGAGGCCGGTGGGAGTGACAGCACGGGGACGCCGAACGTCTTGAGCCGAGCGGTGAGCCCGCTGCTGTCGCCGGGGACCACCACCAGGTCAGGCCGGTACGACACGATGGCTTCGACGTTCGGTGAGAGGTCGTCGAGCGTCGTGCGGGGCGCCTCCTTGGGGTAGTCGGAGTACTTGTCGACCGCCTTGACCTGGCTCCCGGCACCGATCGCATACAACATCTCGGTGGCCGTCGGTGACAGCGACACGATGGCATCGGGACGCGCCTTGATCCGTACCGTGCCGTTGGCGGCCGAGATCGACACCGGGAACGACCCCGAAGAAGCCGTGGTATTGGAGGAGCCGTTCGACGGGGTGCTACACGACGCCACGAACAAACCGAGCCCGGCGCAGACGGCGAGCAGGGCTCGCTTCGAGCGCTGGTGCATGTGGTCATCCTCCATCGGGTTGCGGAGGACGAAGTGCGCCCGCTGCGACACCCGACGGTGGTGTCCAACGAACCGCCCTTCCTCCGAGGACAGGTTTCGCCGATGCAGGTCAGGCGTCCGGGCTCGTCCCCGAAAAGGGCATCACCGTTGCGGGACAGCGCCGGGATCTCACCGGCTTCGCTGGGCCTCCACCGCTCCGGCTGGCGGCCGGAGCGCACGTACGTTATCGCTCCCCCACCCCGGTCGCCACCGCCGCCATGGCCCGCACCACGGTCACCGCACCGCGCCACCACGTCACAGCGGCGCGACGGCCTCGAAACCGATGGCGTCTTCGAGTGCCGCCGCCGAGCGGATCACGACCAGATCGGCGTGCTGGGGCCCCACCAGTTGGATCCCGACGGGCAGCCCGCCCGACGTCAATCCGGCACACACCGATGCCGCCGGCGAGCGCGTCATGTTGAAGGGATAGGTGAAACGGGCCCAGTTCGCTTCGAGCTCGCCGTTGATGAGTCCCTGTCCTGCGAGGCTTCGGGGAGGCGGCGACCCCGCGCAGGTCGGCGTCACTAGCAGTCGCACGTCGCGAAAGAGCTCCACCAGCTTGAGGTTCAAGGTGTGGCAGGCGTCCTGCGCCAGCACGATGTCGCGGGCCGACAGATTGTCCGCCGCCCAATCCACCTGCGCGGCCAGCAGCGGGTCGACCCGCTCCCAGAGCTCGGTGCCACGATAGGGCGCCAACGTGCGCCAGTTGTAGGCGACGGCCAACGTCAGCCAGTCCCGCACCGGGTCTTCGTCGAAGACGACGTCGATTTCGACGACTTCCGTCCCGAGGGCCCTGATCTTGGCGATCACCTCCTCGCACAAGGCACGCACCTCGTCGTCGAGTGGCGCGTAGCCGAGCGTCGGGGACCATGCCACCTTGCTGGGGAGCTGCGCACCCTCGAGCGCGGCCGGCCACGACGCCTCGGGCCTCGGAAGCGAGCGGATGTCGGTGGGGTCGGGCCCGACGGCGATGTCGAGCGCGGTGACGACGTCAGCAACGCGTCGCGCCATGGGCCCCTTCGTCGACAGGTCGTGCCAGTCCGAGCCGTGGTGACCACCGGAGGGGACCCGACCGAGCGAGGGCTTGATGCCGCTGAGCCCGCAACACGACGACGGGATCCGGATCGACCCTCCCCCGTCCGATCCGGTGGCCAGCGGGACCATCCCCGACGCGATGGCGGCCGCGGCACCTCCCGAGGATCCCCCCGGGCTGTAGGCCAAGTTCCACGGATTGGAGGTCGGACCGAATACGGCGTTGTCGGTGTCGGCCTTCCATCCGAGCTCGGGGGTGTTCGTCTTGCCGACCACGACGCAGCCCGCCGCCTTGAGGCGCGCCACCAAGGGCGAATCGTGCACGGCGGCAGGACCGCCCGCGAAGGCGGCGGAGCCGTAGGAGGTCACGAAGCCGGCCGCGTCGTCGAGGTCCTTGACCCCGATGGGGATCCCGGCCAGGGCGCCCGGGTCCTCCCCCGCCGCGGCGGCGTCGTCGATACGCGAGGCCGCCTCGAGCGCGTCGTCGGCGTCGATGGCGGTGAACGCGTTCACCTGGGGGTTGAGCGCTTCGATGCGCTCGAGCGCATGGGTGACGAGGGCGCGGGCGCTGCGCTGGCCCGACCGCACCGCGGCCGCCAGGTCGGTGAGTGACTCACGTCGGAAGTCCATGCCCCACGCGTAGCACGACTGGGGTGGCGGCGCCCCGGCGGCGCACGGAGATGGACACGCCACCACCGTGCACGGCAACCTGGACCGATGTCCCCGACGATCGCCGACGCCACCCTCGACCATGTGGCGGTGGCCGTGGAGCGCTGGTCCGATGCCTGGCCCCGCTACGCCGTCGAGCTCGGAGGGCAGTGGACGTCGGGAGGGGTGAACGTCGGGTTCAGTCCGGCCCAATTGCGCTACGCCAACGGCGGCCGGGTGGAGGTCCTCCAGCCGTGGCATCCCGAGGACAACCCCTTCCTGCGCCGCTTCCTCGACCGGCATGGGCCCAGTCCCCACCACCTCACCTTCAAGGTGCCCGACCTCGCGTCGGCCCTCGACGACGCCGGCCACGCCGGTTACACCCCGGTGGGCGTCGACCTCAGCAACGACGACTGGAAAGAGGCCTTCCTCCACCCGCGCCAGGCCACCGGCGTCGTGGTGCAGATGGCTCAGGCCTCTCATCTGTGGCAGTCCCCGCCGCCCGAGGGATTCCCGGCCGCGGGGCCGGAGCCGGCAGCGTCTCTCGTCGGGGTGACCCACGCCGTTGCCGACCTCGACACCGGGTTGGCATTGTTCGAGGGTCTCCTGGGCGGCCGACGCGCCGGACAGGGGGTGGCACCGGACGGGTCCTGGACGTGGGTCGACCTGCGGTGGCTCGGCCCCCTCGCCGTCCGTGTGGTGGCACCGGCGGCACCACGACGATCACCGTTGACCGACTGGCTGGGCCCCTTGCCGGGCCGGCTGCACCATCTGGCCTTCGAGGTGCCGAGCGACGCGCCGATGGCCACCGACGGCGCCGGGACCGAGGTCGGGGTACCCGGGGTGCTCGCGGGCGACGCGAGGGCCAGGATCGTGGAGCCTGCGGACAACCACGGGACGCGCCTGGTGCTCTACGGCCCGGCCACGCAACGGGCCCATGGGCAGGCCTAGCAGCGTCGCGGCGCGGAAGTCGTCCCCGCCGCCGGCACTAGCCTGGTGCGCACGTTGAGCGAGGACCGGTGACTGACGACGACTCCGGCGCACGCGATGGTGCCCCACCCCGGCTGACCATCGGCCAGCGCATCCTGGCCGCACTCCCGAATCTTCAGCGAGAGCCGGCCCCCACTGCCCCGGCGCGTTCGTCGACGGCGACGCGTGCCACCCGTACCGCTCGTCCCGTCATCGACGGCGACGCCGCCGACGACGACGACGACATCGAAGCCGGCGCTGAGTTCACCGACATCGAAACCGACCCGTCCGACGAGGACATCGGATCGTCCCATGACGATTCGAGGCCCGTCGCGACGGGGTTCAGCGGGCGGATGAGCTCACTGCTCAATCCCGCCCCCGGCGGAGCGCGAGCCCGTCCCGCGGATCAGCTCGACACGATGACCCGCGAAGAGATCGCCCACCGCATCAAGAGGCTGGACGATCGCGAGCGGTTCCTGGCCCTGACGGCGGCGCCGATCGGCATCGCGGTAGGGATCCTGCTCACCGCGTTCGCGATCCATTTGAACCCCGCGGCGCGGGTGCAGGGCAAGCTCAATCCCAAGCACGTGAGTGAATCGCTCATCCTGTTGGAGGGCGGGGTGCGCATCGTGCTGTCCGGGGTGGTCGTGGCCTGTGCCCTGACGCGACGGCGGTCGCTGGTCGGCTTTTCGCTGCTCTTCCTCGGGACCGCCATGGGATCCCCGTTGTTCGCGCTGCCCTTCTGGGTCCTGGGGGGCTATCTGATCTGGCGCGTGTTCAAGTACCAGCGGGTCCTGACGGCCCGGACCGCGGCGGCCCGGGGCACGACCTCGCGGGGGTCGACGACCCGGGGCGCGACGCGAGGCAGTGGAGGGGGACGGGTTCCGGCCAACCCCCGCGCCGCGGGGCGCGCCGGCGCCGCGGCGGCACGGGAGCGCGCCCAGTCCCGGTCGCGGCGCGGCCGCAAAGAGCCCGCACCGTCGGGGCCCACCCCGTCCAAGCGCTACACGCCCCCGCGCCCGACACGGCCCCGGCCACCCGCCCCGCCCTCCTGAGGCGACACCTCGTCGCGGTCCTCGACGAGCAGCGCCGAGCGCAGCAACCGCAGGATCTCCTGGCGGCGCCGGACCAACGAGCGCGGCGTCGGATCCTCTCCGAGCGCCCGCAGCACTTCGACCTCGGTGATCATCCCCACCACCGTGGAGTAGATGGCCAGCAGGAGCAGGCGTGGCTCGTGGCGCCGCATGTGGCCGGCGTCCATCTCGTCCTCGAGAAAGCCCGACGCCCTCGTGACGAGTGGCTCGAGCACCAACATGAGGCGCGTCGCCGACGGGGGGCCGAGGCGCCCCACCTCGCGCAGGAGGCCCAGGAGCTCGGGACGCCGGGCTGCGAGCCGGAACACCGACCGCACCACGGCCTCCACACGCCACCAGCCCGATCCGGCTTTCGCCAGGGAGTCCTCGAGGGCGTGGGCGAGTTCCATGGCGGAGCGGTCGATCAGCGCTTCGAGCAGGACCTCCTTGGAAGGAAACCAGTACAGGATCGACTGCTTGCGCACCCCGAGGGTCTCGGCCAGGGCATCGAGCGACGTCGCCTCGTAGCCGCGGGACCCGAACGAGGCCAGGGCAGCGTCGAGAATGCGATCGGCGGTACCGCCTTCTGGACGGTGCAGCGCTGCGCTGGGTCTTCTTCCCGCCTCCACCTACCATATGGTAGACAGAGATCGTGGATGAGGTGACCACCCCCACCCCAGCCGGGACGTCCGGCTCCTTGTCCATCGCCGCCGCCCTGGCGGGCAGGCGCATTCTCGTCACCGGGGCTACCGGCTTTCTCGGGACCGCTTTGGTCGAGCGGCTGGTGCGCGCCGTCCCGGGGTGCCACGTGACCGTCTTGGTCCGCCCCACCCGCCGCGCCGACGCCGCGGCCCGGTTGGCCCGAGAAGTGGTCCGCAACGACTGCTTCAACCGCCTGCGCGAGGAGCTCGGCGACCGCTTCGACGACGCGGTGGGCGCCCGGGTCACCGCCGTGGCCGGCGACGTGGGCCGCGACGGTCTCGACCTCGACGACGAGGGGCGGCGCCTGCTCGCCTCGTGTGACGTGGTGGTGCACTCGGCGGCCACCGTCGCCTTCGACGCTCCTCTCGACACCGCCGTGGAGGTGAACCTCCTGGGCCCGTCGCGCGTGGCGGCGGCCATCGAGTCGGTGGCCGAGGCGCGTCGACGCAACCACCCCGGGGCGCCGCCCACCCATCTCGTCACCGTCTCCACCGCGTATGTGGCGGGGACCCACCAGGGTGACGCGACGGAGACCCTCGCCACCGAGGCGCTGGCATCGGGAGCGAGAGCCCGGACCCACACGACGGTGACGACCGAGGTCAACATCGACGCCGAGGTCACCGCGGCCCGCCGTCTGCGTGACGACCTCGAGTCCGCCTCGCGCGCTCCGGAACGCCTCGGCCAGCTCACCAAGGCGGCGCGGGCCGAGTTGGGAGCGGCCGGCACCCACCTCCTGGCGGAACGGGCCGAGAAGCTGCGCGACGAGTGGGTGCGCACACAACTCGTCGACTGCGGTCGGGCCCGCGCCCAGGCCCTGGGGTGGCCCGACGCCTATGCCTTTACCAAGGCCCTCGGCGAACGGGCACTCGTGGGCAGGCACCCGGCGCTCCCGATCACGATCGTCCGCCCCTCGATCATCGAGTCGGCGCTGGCCGAGCCGCGCCCGGGCTGGATCCGCGGCTTCCGGATGGCCGAGCCCATCATCGTGTCGTACGGGCGCGGGCTGTTGCGCGAATTCCCCGGCGTGCCTGAAGGGGTCGTGGACGTCATCCCCGTCGACATGGTGGTGGCGGCGATCATCGCCGTGGCCGCGGCCGGCCCCGACCCTGCCGGGCCCACCGTGTACCACGTGGCGTCGAGCGTGCGGAACCCCCTCCGGTACGGGCAACTCGTCGACCTGGTGCGATCGTGGTTCACCGACCACCCGCTCTATGACGCCGACGGCCAGCCCATCATGGTCCCCCAGTGGTCGTTCCCCGGGCGGGGCCGCGTCCAGCGCCAACTCCAGCGAGCCACCAGGGCGTTGACCACGGCCGAGCGAGTCCTCGGCACCCTGCCGGTGCGCGGCGAACGGGCCGACCTGGCGGCGCGGGTGGAAGAGCGGCGCGCCCAGGCCGAGCGCGCTCTGGGGTACACCGAGCTCTACGGCGCCTACACCGAGACCGAGGCGCATTTCCGGGTCGACCGGCTCCTGTCGTTGTGGGAAGGACTCTCATCCGAGGACCAGGCGGCCTTCTGCTTCGACCCCGGGGTGATCTCGTGGCCCCGGTACGTCCACGACGTCCACCTCCCGTCCGTGGTGGAACACGCCCGGGTGCGTTCGTCGCCGCGACGCTCGACGGTGGCCAGTCGCTCCGACCGGGCGCGCGCCGCCATCTTGTCGCCCGACCGCCACCTCGCCGCCTTCGACCTCGAGAACACGCTCGTGGCCTCCAACGTGGTGGAGTCCTACGCCTGGCTGGCCAGTCGACATCTGCCGGTGGGTGAGCGCGTCGCGTTCACGGCCGGAATCCTGCGTGAGGCGCCGTCGTTGCTCGCCCTCGACCGCCGTGACCGGGGCGATTTCCTGCGCAGCTTCTACCGGCGCTACGAGGGCGCCCCCGCCCACCTGCTGCGCGACGACGCGCTCGACATGTTCCACCACCTGCTGTTGGCGAAGTCCTTCCCCGCCGGTTTCGCCCGCGTGCGCGCCCACCGGGCGCTCGGACATCGCACCGTCCTCATCACCGGTGCGCTCGACTTCGTGGTCGAGCCCTTACGACCCCTCTTCGACGAGGTGGTGTGCGCCCAGCTCGGACAAGACGACCGGGGCCGGTACACGGGCCGCCTCGAACAACTCCCGCCCACCGGAGAGGCGCGCGCCCTCGTCCTGGCCGAGTACGCGGCGGGCGAGGGCCTCGACCTGGGCGAGTCGGTCGCCTACGCCGACTCGGCGTCGGACCTCCCGCTCCTCGAGTGCGTCGGCTTCCCGGTCGCGGTCAACCCCGAGGCGCGCCTCGCCACCATCGCCCGCCGGCGGGGATGGCACGTCGAGCAGTGGGACAAGGCGGGGGGCGGGGCCCGGCCCCCCCTCCCCTTCGGTCCCGTCGACCACGGCGTGTCGCGCTGGTGGGCCCGCCTCGAAGGCATACTCGAGCGCAGCGGCGGCGCGACCTCGGGCCCCCGTCTGGTGGCAGGCCGGGGGGCCCGGCCATGAAGGCGCTCGTCTTCGAGCGCAACCTGGCGCGCTTCGCGGCATCACGGGTGGCGTCGGTGATCGGGGGATCGGGTCGCGGCGCCGGTGTCGGGCCCCTGCACCTGACCGATGTGGAGCCCCCCGAGCTGCCCGGCCCCCAATGGCACCGCGTCCATCCGTTGTTGGCCGGCATCTGCGGGTCGGACCTCTCCACCGTCGACGGGCGCAGCTCGCGCTACTTCGAGGACGTCGTGAGCTTCCCCTTCGTCCCCGGCCACGAGGTGGTCGGCACGCTCGACGACACCGATACCCGCGTCGTGATCGAGCCCGTCCTCGGCTGCCTGGCCCGCGGCATCGTGCCGTTGTGCCCGGCGTGCGCCGAGGGTCGCACCGGGGGTTGCGAGCGTGTCGCCTTCGGCCACCTGGCCCCGGGCCTGCAGATCGGCTTCTGTGCCGACACCGGCGGGGGATGGTCCGCCGGCGGCCTCGTCGCCCACGAGGCGCAACTGCACCCGGTACCGGACGCGCTCACCGACGACGACGCCGTCATGGTGGAGCCCACCGCGTGCGCCGTGCACGCGGCGTTGGCCGCTCGGGTCGGCGCCGAGGACACCGTGGCCGTGCTCGGGGCCGGGACCCTCGGCCTGTGCACGGTGGCGGCCCTGGCCCACCTGCGCCGGCCCGCGACGCTCCTCGTCGGAGCCAGGTACGCGCACCAACGCACCCTTGCCGAGCAGCTCGGAGCCGATGTCGTGGTCGAGCCCGACCAGCTGGTGCGGGCGGTGCGGAGCCGGTCGCGCTCGCTCGAGGCCTCGGGAACCCTCACCGGGGGCGCCGATGTCGTGGTCGATTGTGTCGGCAGCGAGCAGTCCCTGGCCCAGGCCCTCTCCATGGTGCGGCCCCGGGGCGCGGTGGTCCTGGTGGGCATGCCGGGGCGTATCACCGTCGACCTGGCCTCGCTGTGGCACCGAGAGGTGGTGGTGACCGGCGCCTACGCGTACGGGACCGAGGACGTCGGTGGCCTGTTGCGCCGCACCTTCGACATCGCCATGGAGGTCGTCGCGGCCAAGGGGCTGGGGCGTCTGGTGTCGGCCCGGTACCCGCTCGACCGTTTCGAGGAAGCACTCGCCCACGCCGGCGCGGCCGGACGCCGCGGCGCCGTCAAGGTGGTCTTCGACCTGCGGGCCCGGGGGCGACACCACGGCAGCCGCCCCGCCACGAAAGGACCTGTCTCATGAGCCCCAGGCCCGGCTTCGTCCTCGAGGTCGACCGCTCCACCCCGTCCACCTTGTTCTGGCACGGCGAGGGATACCGTCTCGAGAAGCTCCCGGTGGGCAGCCGCGTCCTGTACGCGCCCGAGCCGGTCGACGCGCTGGCCGATCCGATCGGCGCCATCCGGCGCGCCCTGGACGAGCCCCTGGGCGACGCCCCACCGCTGCGGGCCCAGCTGCGTGCCGGCATGCAGCTCACCATCGCCTTCGACGACGTCTCGCTCCCGCTTCCCCCCATGCGCAGTCCCGACGTGCGCCAGCTCGTGATCGAACAGGTGCTCGAGCTCGCCGCCGAGGCCGGCGTCGACGACGTCGTGCTCATCGCCGCCCTGGCGCTGCACCGCCGCATGACCGACGCCGAGTTGCGCCACGCCCTCGGGGACCGGATCTTCGACGCCTTCGCTCCCCATGGGCTGTTGTGGCAGCACGACGCCGAGGATCCCGAGCAGCTCGTCCATCTGGGGCTCACGGACCACGGCGAGGACGTCGAGATCAACAAGCGGGCCGCCACCTCGGACCTCCTCGTCTACGTCAACATCAACCTGGTGGCCATGGACGGCGGCCACAAATCGGTGGCCACCGGCCTCGCCAGCTACAAGAGCCTCCGCCACCACCACAACGCCCACACCATGACCCAGAGCAAGTCGTTCATGGACCAGCACCATTCCGAGCTGCATTCGTCGAACTGGCGCATGGGCCGGCTCATCGCGGCGGCGGGGGTGAAGGTGTTCCAGATCGAGACCAACCTCAACACCGACACGTTCCCCGAGCAGTTCCGGTTCCTCCAGCGTCGAGAATGGGAGTGGACGGCGCGCGACCGGGCCGCCTTCGTGGCGTCGTCGAAGGCGCTCGAGGCCACGCCCGATCGCCTGGCTCGGTCGATCTTCCACGCCATCCGCTCACCGCACAAGATGAGCGCCGTCCAGGCCGGGGAGGTGGAGGCGGTGCACGCCCGCACCACCGAGAACGTCTACGTTCAGCAGCTCCTCGAGGTCGAGGGCCAAAGCGACATCCTCACCATGGGGCTGCCGTACATCTGTCCCTACAACGTCAACTCGATCATGAACCCGATCCTGGTGGCGTGTCTCGGGCTCGGCTATTTCTTCAACATGTACCGGGGCAAGCCACTGGTGCGCGCCGGCGGGGTCGTCATCATGAGCCATCCCACGCCGTGGGCCTTTCACCCCGGCCACCACCCCAGCTACATCGACTTCTTCGAACAGGTCCTCGCCGAGACCACCGATCCCGCCGAGATCGGCAAGTACGAAGAGGCCTTCGCCACCGACCCCTGGTACATCCACCTCTACCGGACCGGCAACGCCTATCACGGCGTGCACCCGTTCTACATGTGGTACTGGTGCGCCCACGCTCTCGACCATGTCGGAGCCGTGATCGTCGTCGGGGGCGATCACGGCGCCGTGCGCCGACTGGGATTCAAGTCCGCCACCACCATGGCCGACGCGCTCGAGATGGCCGCGGACGTCGTGGGGCGTGACCCGTCGATCACCCACCTGCACTCACCGCCCCTGCTCATGTCCGACGTGCGATGACGCTGTATTCCGAAACCACCGGGGGTGAGCGGTGAGCGCGCTGGCGCGCCTGGTGAGCCGGGCCCGGCGGGCGGGCCCCGACGGCTTCCCCTGGGCCGCGCCGAACTGGCCCGTCGACCTCGAGCGTGACGCGCCCCAGCGGCACCTCGGCGCCGACTACGACACCGACTGGACCCGTCGTTATCCCGCCCGCCTAGTGCGGGCCGTGGTCCTCGACAACGTCACCCGGCCTCTGGCCCACATCGTGGCGTCACCCGACGTACGCGGCGACGAGGTCCTCGAGCTCGTGGAGGCACCGGCCATCTACGTGGCCAACCACGCCAGCCACATCGACACCGGCCTGTTGCTGTCGGTGCTCCCCGCATCCGTGCGCCACAAGACCGTCGTCGCCGCCGCTGCCGACCACTTCTTCGACCGGCGCTGGAAGGCGCACCTGTGGTCCCTCGTCCTCGCCGCCATCCCCATCGAGCGCCACAAGGTCAACCGCAAGTCGGCGCAGGACACGGCGGCGTTGCTGCGCGGGGGTGGAACCTCATCATCTTCCCCGAAGGCGGTCGGACCCACGACGGGTGGTTCGGGGCCATGCGCGGCGGAGCCGCCTACCTCGCCACCCGTACGGGCCGCCCCGTGGTCCCCGTGCACATCGACGGCACCTACCGGATCTGGCCCCGCGGTGGCAAGCGCCTGCGCCGCAGCCCGACCCGCATCACGTTCGCCACCCCCATGGTGGCGGCCGAGGGTGAGGATGCCCGCACGCTCGAGGCCAGGATCGACGCCGTGCTCGGCGTCCTCGCCGACGAGTCGCACACCGACTGGTGGTCGGCCCGTCGGCGCGCCGGCGCCGGGGAGACCCCGTCGCCCCGAGGTCCCGAGGCATCGCCATGGCGTCGGGCCTGGGCTCTGGGCCCCGACCCCCACGCTTCTGACGACGACGACGAAACGCGCTGGGCTCTGAGCCGAGACTAAACGGGGAGTATCGGGTTTCAACGCTGGAGCCGCCGCCAGTCAACGGGACGCCGGCGTTGTGCAAGCGCCGAGCACCGGTGCGAGACAGACTTCTCGGCAATGACCGAGCCCCTCGCCACCCGTTACGCGCGGACAGCCGAAGACGATTACGTCGCCTTCCAGGTCACCGGCGACGGTCCCGTCGACCTGGTGCTGCCCATCACCGGAAGTGCTGGCATCGAGCTCATGTGGGACGACCCTGCGGTCAGCGCGTTCATCTCACGCCTGGCGTCGTTCTCCCGGCTCATCACCTTCGATCCCCGAGGGTTCGGCAGCTCGGGTCGGCTGGACGCCGACGCCGTTCCCGCCGTCCAGACATGGAAGGACGACATCGGCACCGTCATGGACGCCGCCGGATCAGAGCGAGCCGCCTTCCTCTCCTGGGGCGAGAGCACCGGGGCCACGATGTTCTTCGCCGCGACCTACCCCGAACGCGTCCTGAGTCTCGTCCTCGTCAACGCCTATGCACGCTACGCCCGCAATGAGGACGCACCGTGGGGCCTGCCCCCGGACCTGATTCCCGCCTACGTCTCTGCCATCCAGGAGGTGTGGGGAACCGGAGCTTGTATCGAGACCCTGGCGCCGACCATGGTCCAGACCGAGGAGGCCCGGCAGCGGTGGGCGCGTCGAGCGTCTGACGGCGAGCCCGGATGTCCTTGCCGCTACCACCCGCGCCGTCATGGACAGCGACGTGACCCCCGTGCTGCCGGCTATCCAGGCGCCGACCCTCGTCATCAGCCGACGAGGGGACCGCCACGTCCGTCCTGACCACGGCCGCCACATCGCGAGTCGTATCGTCGGTGCCCGGTTCGTCGAGTTGCCCGGCGACGACCACCTGCCCTTTGCCGGTCGAGCCGAGGAGGTCCTCGACGAGATCGAGGAGTTCCTCACCGGCATCCGACCCAACCCGGTTCTCGACCGTGTCCTGGTGACAATCCTCTTCACCGACATCGTGGCGTCAACGGCGCACATGGCCCGGCTCGGCGACCGGCAGTGGCGAGAGTCACTCGACCTGTACGACGGCGTGGTCCAGCGTCAGCTCGAGCGCTTCCGGGGCCGACAGGTGAAGACGACCGGCGACGGCACGTTGGCCACCTTCGACGGGCCGGCCCGGGCTGTCGAGTGTGCCCGCGCCGTCGCCGAGACCGTCCTCGGACTCGGCTTGGACATCCGGGCCGGACTCCACACCGGCGAGGTCGAGACGCGGGGGGACGACGTGGCCGGGATGGCCGTCCACATCGCGGCACGCGTGTCGGCGCTGGCGGGGGCCGGCGAGGTGCTCGTGTCCCGCACCGTCACCGACCTTGTGGCCGGGTCGGGCATCGAGTTCGAGGACCGTGGCGACCACCACTTGAAGGGGGTTCCCGGCACCTGGCGGTTGTTCTCCGTGAAGGCCTGACCGTCGGGGGCTCCCCTACCCGAGAACGATCCGGTTTCGTCCACCGTGGTGGAAGCGAGCCCGCCCGCGGTGGTGGCGTCCGGCAAGACGGACTCGTCCTCGTAGACTGGCGGAACCAGGCCGCAGCCGTTGGGAGACCGAACCATGAGCATCGCGACGAGTCAGCCGAGTACGCCGTTTCGAGCCACGTTCAAGCGCATGGACCAGTCGACCGCCGACGACTGGGCCGGGATCATGGCCCAACATGACGGGCTGATCGACAGCCTGCCCGACCGGATCCTTGATCAACTTCGCATGCTCGACGCCAACGCCGGCGGGTTCGCCGTCGATCGTCTCACCCACAGCCTTCAGACGGCCCACCGAGCCGAGGCCGACGGGCGCGACGACGCCTACCTCGTCTGTGCCCTGCTGCACGACATCGGCGATGTGCTCTCGCCGCTCGACCACGCCGGCCTGGCGGCAGCCATCCTGCGGCCCTGGGTGTCGGCGCCCTATCACTGGATGGTCGAGCAACACGGGGTGTTCCAGGGCTACTACTTCTGGCACCACATCGGAGGCGACCGCAATGCCCGCGACGCCTTCAAGGACCACGAATACTACGAACTGACCGAGCAATTCGTGCGCAAGTACGACATGCCCGCCTTCGACGACGAGTACCCGACGCCGCCCCTCGACCACTACGAGCCGTTGATCCGAGGATTCTTCACACATGGTGCGCCCCCCGCGTAGGGCGGGCGTCGACGAGGGGGGGCGCTAGGACCGACGCACCTTGACGAGACCGCGCCTGCGACGTCCGGGGTCCGCTCGCCCGGTCGTCACCTGCCGCCGGCCCCGGGCACCGGCCGCCTCGAGCCGCTGGGCACGCAGGGCCCGTTCCTCGAAATCTTCCAGCGCGGCCGGCACCGATCCCGTGGCCCAGGCGAGGAGGAGGTCGGCCAGGCTGGGGTTGCGAGCCAACGCGGGGCCGTGCGCGTAGGTCCCGAGGACGAGACCGGCGCGAGCCCCCTCGGTGCCGTCGCCGGCGCCGTTCCCCACCCCCGAGAGGACCCGAGCGAGCGGAAGGGCGCCGTCCCCGACACGGGTCACCGCCGAATGGTTCTCGAAACCCGTCAAGGTCTCGAGCACCACCGGATCCGGGCGCCCGTTGCCCGTCGAGGACACGATGGGCTCGACAACGAGCTCCCCGACAGCGCGGCGTCCTGATCCCTTCACGGTCACCACGTCGAGCAGTCCCACCCCGGGATGGGGCCGTCCGTCGGCACCGGGGAACGACCGACCGATGACCTGGTACCCGGCGCACACCGCGAATACCACCGCGCCTGCCTCGACCGCGCCGGCGAGGACGCCGTCGCGCAAGCGCTCCGCCGATTGCACCTGGGGCCCGTCTTCCCCTCCGCCGAGGCAGTACACGTCGGCGCCGGCGGGAAGCGGTGCATCCGACAGGGCGTGGACCAACTCCACCGGGATGTCGCGCCACACGGCGCGACCCGCCAGCACCCGGCCGTTGCCACTGTCGCCGTAGGTGCCGAGCAGGTCCGGATGTACGACCACCACCCGCAGCGCGGACGGTCCCGACGCTCGGGCCCGGACGCGGCGCTGTCCCTTGGCGGGGACACCGTCGATCGTGACGGCCACGGGCATGCCCGGAGCCGGTGGCACCGTCTCGGGCCGGGACCGCGACATCGAGGTCGAAAGGACCGGGCTTTCCGGCGTCGGAGCACGGGGGGCGGCGGCGAGACGCCGGCGTAGCCCCTGGAAGGCGGTGTAGTTGCCGACGTACTCGACGTGCGCGGATCCGGCCGCGCCCAGCGCCTCGAGACCGTCGGGAACCGTCAGATGGGCCACCCCGGCATGACGGAGCCGGACGGCCAGGTCCCGACACCGCTCCCCCGTCGCCACCACCAGACGGCCCGCCAACCGTTCGAAGGGGACGTCCCACAACCACGACGGGTCGTGGCCGTCGGCGATCCGGGCGTTGATCCCCACCACGACGGGGTCGGTGCCCCCTTCGAGGAGATCGAGGAGCTCGGTCCACCCTGCCGGGTTCTTGGCCAGGAGGAGCCGCACGGTCGTCGCCCCCCACGCCACAGACGCGAACCTGCCCTCCACATCCTCGACGGATGCCATGGCTGCCAGCGCGGTGGCCTCGTCGACGCCGAGCGCGCCGGCGGCCACCGCGGCCATGGCCGCGTTGGCGAGGTTGCAGCGCCCGGGAAGCGCGAGCGTCACGGTCAGGTCGCGCCCGTCCGCGGTGACGAGGACGTCGCCTCGCAACACGGCGTCGGGGTGGGGTCGGCGGAACCCGCACGCGCACCACCAGTCGTCGCCGGCGAAGACGATGCGACCCGAGCACGACGGGCAGCCGACGGCGTCGAGTCTCCACAGCTGGCCGGCGGCCACCCAGACGACCCGGCCCGCACCCTGGGCGCCCCAGACGACGAGCGGGTCGTCGGCGTTGGCGACCACGGTGCTCGGCGCCGACGCGCCCAGCGCGGCGCGCCAACGCGCCGCCACCATGCGGACCTCGCTCACACGGTCGAGCTGGTCGCGCGACAGGTTGAGCAGGGCCACCACCTCGGGGTGCACGGCGTCGGCCACGGTTCCGAGGTATCCCTCGTCGACCTCGAGCACGGCGGGCACCCCCGGCGCCGCCGACGCCAACGCCGTGGCCAACCCGGGCGGGAGGTTGGCCCCCGCCGACGATGTCGCCACCCGGTTCGCTCCGCCCAGCGCCGCCGCGAGTAGACGGGTGGTCGTGGTCTTGCCGTTGGTCCCCGTCACGAGGGCAACGTGGCGCCCTGCCGCCAGCGCCCCGAGCAGGTCGGGATCGAGGAACAACCCGACCCGGCCGCCGATCACCGAGCCGCCCCCGAGACCGAGTCGGCGCGACACCGCGCTCACCACCGTGGACGCTCGACCGGCCAGGCGGGCCCGCACCGGCACCGAGGCGTCGGCGGGCGTGTCCGTCACGTCTCGGAGCGATCGGGCGGAAAGGTGCGGGCCAACTCCTCGGCCGTGGGCTCGTGCGGACGTTGGGACTCGGCGGGGAGCTGGGTCATGATCGCCGCCATGATGGCCTCGGTGTCGGCGACGGCGTCGGAGAGCCCGAGATGCACGGGCTTGCCCACCCGCACCACGACGGACGGGGGGTGGAGCAGGTTGGTGACGTCGGGGACCCGGGCCGAGCGCGGCCACACCGCTTCGGTCCCCCACACACCCACCGGGAACACAGGGGCGCCGGTCATGGCGGCCAGCCGGGCCGTGCCGGTCTTGCCCGTGAGCTCGGGGTCGAAGAACTTCTTCCCCCGGGGGATGGTCCCTTGCGGGAGGATCACCACGACTTCTCCGGCCTCGAGCGCCCGGCGGGCTTCGCGCAGCGGCGTGTCGGAGCGGCTGCCCCGGTCGACCGGGATCCCGCCCAGAGCACGGGCCACCTGGCCCACGACGGGAGCGTCGAAGACCTCGCGCTTGGCGAGGAACCGCACGGGGCGACCCAGCCGGGCCGCCACGATGGCCAGGGCGACCACGTCGAAGTAACTGCGGTGGTTGGCGGCCAGGATGACCGGTCCGCGCCGGGGCACCCGGGCCACGCCGTCGATGTCGAAGCGCGCGTAGGGGAACATGGCGGGGCGGACAACGGGTCGAAGCACGTCGTAGGGCTCGAGGCCGCCCACCTTCGGCACGCCCGGGGGGCGGTCCCAGCGCTCCACCGGCCAACGTCGCAACCGGGCCACGGCGTTGAGCCGTCGATCCGGGTTGACGGCGTGGGGATGGCCCACCGCGCTCAGCAGGGGCAGGTCGAAGACGCTGTCGGAGTAGGCATGGCTCGCCGCCATGTCGACACGGGACTCCGCCGCCCACCGCCGGACGGCGGCGAGCTTGCCCGTCGACCAGACGAACTCGCCCTCGATACCCCCGGTGTAGACGCCGTCCTCTCGCCCGTAGCGGGTGGCGAGCACATGGTCGAACCCGAGCATCCCCGCGAACGGGGTGATCAGATCGGCCGGCGTGGTCGTCGTGAGCACGATCAGGTGACCGGCCTCGCGGTGTTCGGCCAGCACGCCCGGGGCGTAGGGCTGGACGAGGTCGACGAGCTCGGGCGCAGCCAGCTCGCCGGCGCGGCACACCGCTTCGACCGGCCAGCCCTTGGTGAAGCGGGGCGCCACGCGCACCATGGCCATGAAGGCCAGGCTTTCGCCCACGAGGTCGTAGAACCCGTAGAAGAGGCGTTCACCAGGCAGTGACCGGCGGCCGTCGAAAAGCCCCTCGGCGTGCATGGCCGCGCTCAGGACGAGGCCGCTGGCGCCGCGCAGGAGGGTTCGGTCCAGGTCCACGAACACCGCGGCCCGGGAGGGGGGTGCGCCGTGGCCCCAGCCGTTGCCGTTGTGGACATGGGTCTTCGGCGATCGGGCCGTCACCATGGCGCAGACCATATCTCCCGTCCATCGGGGGGATGGCCGTCGGGACGGCGTGACCGGGGCCCTGACGCGGCAAAGGGACCGGAGGGGGATCCGGTCCCTTTGCACCGACTCGACAGGATCGGAGGGGGGCGTCCTGTTCCTGTGGTCTCTGATAGCCAGTGTGAATGATCGTCCCCGATCAGTCAAACAGCTATTACAGATTTCCACTATCGTAAAAAGAGATGGAACTGCGACACCTCCAGGCGCTGGTGGCGGTGGCCGAGCACGGGTCGTTCTCGTCCGCGGCCGACCATCTGGGCACGGTGCAGTCCAACGTCTCGGCGCACGTGGCCCGCCTCGAGCGCGAGCTGGGGACCACCCTCGTCGACCGCTCGGCGGGCCGATTGACCGCTGACGGGGAGGTGGTGGTGGCCCGCGCCTACCGGGTCATGGGGGAGCTCGACGCCCTGGTCGCCGACGTCGGGGCCCTCCGAGAGGCGGTGGCCGGGAACGTGCGGGTCGGAATCCTCGGCACCACGGCCCGCTGGCTCGTGCCGACGCTCCTCGCCGACCTGTCCCTCAACCACCCCCGCCTGCACCTGGTGGTGGCGGACGGCACCACCCTGGGCCTCGAGCCCCAGCTCGCGGCGGGGCGCTTGGACCTGGCCGTGCTCACCTTTCCCGTCCCCGGGCGAGACCTCGTCTCCGAGCTGTTGTTCGAGGAGGACATCGTGTTGGTGGTCCCCGTCGACGACGATCCGTTGTCCGGGGCGGAGCGGATCGACATCGGCGACCTCGAGCGCTTCGAGTTGCTGCTCCCGGCTCCGGGCACACCGTTTCGGGGAGAGATCGACGCGGCCGTGAAACCGACCGGCGTCCGTCTGCGACCCCGGGTCGAGCTCGACGGCGTACGCCTGCTGGCATCGCTCACCTTCGAGGGGTACGGACCGGCGTTGCTTCCCGCCACCGCCGTCCCACCCCATCTCCGGGCCCGGTTCCGGCTGGTCGACGTGGACGGCCTGCCGCCCCGGCGGGTCGGGATCGCCCAGCGCAGCCGGGGCCTGCCGTCGGCCCCGGCCCGGGCCGTGCTCGACACGTTGCGCACCCTCATGACGAAACCCGACCAGCTCCCCCCCGGCTTGCATCCGGTGCTCGGGGACGCCCGCACCCGCGCCGAGGGCTCGCTGCGGGTCGTCGGCATGCCCAACGGCTGAGGCGCGCCGCGGGCAGCCTCGCCGCCTCATGCCGCCGGGGGCCGCGCCCTTCGCCACATCAACCACAAGGTGGGACCGCCGCGCGGGGTGCGGATCTCCCCGGTGACTTCGAAGCCGTGGTGCCCGTAGAAGGCGAGATTGCTCTCCTTGGACGACTCCAGATACGCCGGCAACCCCTCGGCGTCGACACCGTCGAGCACGGACCGCATCAACGCCGAACCCACACCGGTGTGCTGTCGGTCGGGGTCGGTGCCGAGCGTGGCCAGGTACCAATGGGGCTCCTGGGGCCGGGCCGCGTCCACGGCGCTCAGCAGCCGAGCCGCCTCGGGGGTATCGCGTCCCAGCCCGGTCAGGTAGGGCATGACGGGTACGAGGCGAACGAGGTCGCGCCAACCGGGACGGGCGCGGCCCGGTGGTGACCACATCGCCACGCCGGCCAGGTCCCGCGTCGTGTACACCTCGCCACGCTCGAGATAGGTGTGACGGAGCTGGATGGCGAAGAACTTCCGCAGCCCGCGCCGACGTCGACGGTCCCCTCGGAACAACCATTGCGGCACCGGGTCGTCGTCGAAGGCGCGCGCCAGGACCTCGACCAGCGTCTCGACATCGCCGGTGACGACGCGACGCACGACGTACTGGCCCCGTCGCGCCCCCGCCGTCGCGGCATCGTCGCGGTTGTGGTCCTCGCCTTCGATGCGGGTCATCGCCCGGTCCTCACGGCCCCAAGACCGCCACTGCCGCCATCGTACCGGGGCCACCCCTTCTGCCGGCGCCACACGGTGGGCCGATCAATTGTGCGAAGGGTGCGACGGATACGTCGCCAGCAGGGAGAGCTCCCCACCTTGGCGCCGCATGACGTCGTGCCAGAGGCGGTCGGCGTCCCCACAGAACACGTCGACCGCCAACGCGTCGAGCACGAACCACGCCCCTTCGGCCAGCTCGGCCTCCAACTGGTCCGGCGCCCATCCGGAGTACCCGGAGAAGAGGCGGGCGCCGCGCAGCGCGACCGGCTGGTCGTCGGGAGGGAGCGCCAGGTCGACGGTGCCCACCGACTCCACCACGGTCCGCCACGGCGGTCCCGGCGCCGCCCCGGGTGAGGCCGGTCTCGCCAGTCCGATGACGGCGTCGCGCGAGACCGGTCCCCCACGGAACACCACTCCGGGCGGAGCGAGACGGGCTTGGTCGGCCCAGGGCGCGAGGATCTCCTCGACGGGCACGGGCGTGGGACGGTTGAGGACGACCCCCAGCGCCCCGTCGTCGCCGTGGTCGAGCACCAACACCACCCCCCGGTCGAAGTTGGGGTCTCCCAGCTTGGTCGTGGCCACCAGCAGGCGCCCTGTGAGCGACCCTCCCGGCGGCGTCGATGCGGAAGACGGTCCCGGCACGTCCCGATCATGGCGCGCCCGACGGCGCGGGATTGACCATGCCGTCGGGGGACGGAGCCCGTGCCGTCAGGTGGTCGATCGCACCGAGGGCTTCCAACCCACCGGGAAGGGATCCTTGACCGCCACGAGCAACTCCCACGCCGCCCGGCACCGCTGGTACCCGGCGGCCCGGTACTGGACCGGGATCCCGGGGCTGTCGCTCGGGATCCACAGCGCGGGCGTGTCGAACCAGAACGCGGTCGAGTCGTCGTCGTAGGTCGTGCGGTACACCCCGTACCCGGTGGTGAGGGCATCGGCGGCGAGGTCCTTGCGTCCGGTGGCCACCCCCAAGGCGTGCATGAGGGCGGCGGTGAAATAGGACCCGCCGGGCCACACCGCCTTGCCTTGCAGGGTGTCGAGGGGTCGACCCGACGGGTCCACCGCATTGACCGCCCCCATCTGGCCGTCGGCCACGCCCGCCACGTTGAGCCGATAGGCCTGCGCCAGGTGCGACGCCATCCGGGTCGGGTCGAGTACGGCGGGAAGGCCGTCCCGTCCCCCGTAGCGCTGGCCGCACAGTGCGTCGGCGAGCAGCGCGTGGGTGAAGGGGCCATCGGTGTCGAGGCGGTAGTAGCCACCGCTCGCCGACCACAGCATGGCTTCGGCCGAGGTGCGCGCCTTGGCGGCGGTGGCGGTCCACTCGTCTTGGGCCGCGGCGGAGTCGAACACCCGGGCAAAGTCGGCCAGCGCGTCGCAGGCGCCGATGAAGTGGGCCGCGATGTAGGTGGCGGCCCCTTGCATCTCGATGGCGTCGTAGGTGGAGCAGAACCCATTGGCGTCGGGAATACCGTCGCCGTCGAGATCGTGGGACAGGAGATGGGTCATGGTGCGCACCAACGCCGGATAGACCTCGGCGCCGAACTCGTGGTCTCCGGTGTAGGTCCAGTACGCGTGAGCCTGCTGGACGAACTTGGCGGGGAGATCGAGCCAATCGACGCGCAGCGGGGGCTGTCCCGGCCGGGTGGCGGAGTACTGGCTCGCGACGAACCAGGGATCGTCGACCGGCGACCCGGCGTCATGGGGGGTCCGGCCCAGCGGGTCGACGGCCACCATGTCGGCCCAACCCAGCAGCACGTCGCGTTCGATGGTGGGGAACAGCTGGAGCAGATGGCGGGCCTCGTAGTGGCGGACGTCCATTGACTCACAGTCCCGGAACACATCGGTCTCGAGCGTGAAGTAGAGATGCTGACCGGGTCGATTGCCGAACACCTTGGGCTTGGTGAGGCAGCCGTTCTCCCAGAACACCCCTCCGAACACGCTGTAATAGAGCTCGTTGAGCGCCGCGCCCCGCAACCACAACGGGTAGACGGGGTCCTCCACCACCGGCGACCACCAGGCGTCGATGCCACGCTCGATGGTCGAGGCCTCGGTAAGGAGGTCACTCGCGATCGCCCAGCCCTGGTACGAACCCGGGTACCACTGGGTGTAGCGCTTGCGCCACTGCGTCCCGTCGACAGGATTGCGGAACTGCACGATGGGAAAGTCCCACGCCAGTGCGAAGGTGGCGGCACGCTGCTCTCCGGGTGCCAGCGTGAACGACACGCACACGGCGCCGGCCAGACCGAGCCGGCGCGGGTCGAGAGGCGCATCGGGAAGACGGCCCGTCTTGAAGGCGGCCAACAGGTCAGCACCGTCGCCGTCGCCGGCCCAGTCCTCGGTGGCGCTGAGCACCGATCCTCGCGGGCCTCGGGCGCCGATGACCCACTCGGTGCGTTGGGTCTCCGGCACGTTGGCGGGATCCTCGGCCTGCAGTCGCACGCCGATGATGTCGGACCCCCGGGCGAGCGACGACCGCAAACCCTGACGGGTGTACTCGTACTGGGCCGTCGGCAGGCGGAAGGGGGCGTTGGGGAAGCTCAGCATGCACGCCACCTGCGCCGGGGCGTTGGTCGGGTTCGACACCGCCAGCTGGAAGAGCCCGCCCGGCAGCGACGAGCGCCGGTAGTCGCGGGCCACGAAGGGGGTCAGCTGCTTGAGCGCGACGGGAAGGGGAAGGTCTTCGTAGACGAACCACGCCTTGGGAAACAGGGCCGCGTACAACCCATCACCGGTGTCGAGCAACGGCCACGCCGGCAACAGGTCCTCGGTGGCGAGCGCGGTGGTGACGGTCCCGGCGCCGGTCGTGAGCGCCACGTGGAACCCCGCCTGAGAGAGATACCGGTCCTCGAACCCGCTGCTGCGCGGCGATCCCCAATGCGATCCGGTCGAATCGTCCCCTCCGATGTCGAAGTTCCAAGGGCCGAACGATCCGGCCAGATTGAGCATGAAGGCGCCCGTCCCGATCCCGCCCACGGGGATGCCGCGTTTGGTTCGGCTGGCCGGCCGGGCCGTCGTCCCGACCGGTGGGACCGACCCGGTAGCCCCGGGCGGGTGACTCCCGAGGGCCCGTCGCCACGCCGCGTCGGGAATGTCCCAGAGATCGGTCCCACCCCGAAGGCCGATCGGTTGGTCGTCGGCGGCGTTGCCGTCGCCGCACCCCGCCAGCCCGCCACCCGCCACGGCCGCCGCCAGCGGGACGCCGGCGAGCAACTGTCGTCTCGAGATCCTCACGGGCGGGTCCCGGTCTCGTCGGGCGCCCCCATGGCGCGATGGCGGGCGCGACGCGCGATCTTCCATGACGCGCTGATTGTGACCGACTCCTCTACGTTTTGGTCATCACCCGCACGACGTGCGGGAGCGCCGCCCCGACGAGCGACGGTGCGGACCCGGGAGGTCTCAGCTTCGGGCCTCAGCCTCGGCCCTCTGCCCCCACGACGATGAGATCGACACCCTGCGCGCCGAGGTCGGCCGAGGCGTTGTCGTCGGCATACCCGAGGCCCTGGACGTTGAAGAGGAGGACGGGCTCGTCCCCGAGGGGGAACGGGCCCCAGTGCCAGGTGCCCCGGTGCAGCACCACGGCATCGAGTTTCTCCAGTCGGAAGGCCCGGACCGAGTCGAGGCCCGCCTTCGTGGACAGATCGGCGTCGGCCGGGGCCACGGCCAGCACCGACGGCCCGTTGAGCGCCAACAGGACCTGGGTGTGAGTGTCGTGGCGATACATCCGTTCGCAGCGCAACCCGCCCCCGTCTCTCTTGACCTCGTCGGGCCCGTGACTGATCACGTTCACGTGGGGGTCCGCCCACTGGTACTCGAGCCGGTTCGTCCCATCGGAGGGATCGGTGTCGGTCACCGGTACCCATCCGAAGGGCGCCCACGCCTCGGCCACGACCGGACCGGCGACGAGGCGCCTTGCGGCTTCGGCCATAGAGAACCCCCTGATCTACGCTGACGGCGCCGTCAGTCTACGGCCTGTGATCGACGAGCAAGGAGGACAAGGCGATGGACGTGCGCAGCATCGAGGACGTAGAGCCCGTGGTCGAGCACAACGGCACGGTCCCGGTGTGGTGGCTGTTCAAGTCGCGCGAGATGAAGGAGATCACCGACGGAGGGTTCCTCGAGCTCGTGAACGAGTTCGAGGTGGCCGGAGGGGGCTACGTCCACCCCCACTCCCACCCCACCCACGAGTTCTATTACGTGACCTCGGGACGCGGCATCATGACCATCGAAGGCGAGGACCGCGACGTCGTCCAGGGCGACCTGGTCCACATCCCTCCTGACAAGGTCCACAGCCTGCGTCCGGTGAGTGACCACGCCCCCATCCACTGCTTCTGCTTCGCCATCGGCGTGAAGGACTCGGGGCCGATCGACTACACCACGCACCCGTCGTAGGGGCCCGTGGCACGCATCCTCGTGACCCGGACCCTCCCCGAGGGCGGCCTCGACCCGCTCTTCGACGAGGGTCACGACGTGATCGGGCGCGACGACGACACGCCTTACACCCACGCCGAGCTCGTGGACGCGGCCACGGCGGTCGACGCCGTGGTGTGCCTGCTCACGGACCGCATCGACGAACCGGTGCTCCAGGCCGGCGCGTCCCACCACCTGCGCGTGGTGGGCAACGTCGCCGTGGGCTACGACAACATCGCCGTCGACGCGGCGCGCCGGCTGGGCGTGGCGGTGTGCAACACCCCGGGCGTGCTGGACGAGACCACGGCCGACGTGGCCTTCCTGCTCGTGCTGGCCGCCTCGCGCCTGGCCTCTGACGCCGAGCGCGACCTGCGGGCCGGAGCATGGCCGGGCTGGGGCATCAACCAGTATCTGGGCAACGACGTGCACGGGGCCACCCTCGGCCTCGTTGGCTACGGCCGCATCGGCAGGGCAGTGGCGCGGCGGGCGGCGGGGTTCGGCATGCAGGTGCTGCACCACACCCGTCATCCCACCGACATGCCCGGCTACGTCGCCACCCTCGACGACCTCCTGGCCGAGTCCGACGTCCTGAGCATCCACGTCCCGCTCACCGAAGAGACCCGGCACCTCATCGGGGCCCGCGAGCTGGCGCGGCTGCGTCGTCATGCCGTGGTGGTGAACACCGCCCGGGGCCCGGTGGTGGACGAGGCGGCCCTCGCCGACGCGCTGTACGCCGGGACCATCCTGGCCGCGGGCCTCGACGTCTACGAAGCCGAACCCGTCGTCCACCCCCGACTGCTCAGCGCGCCCCGCACCGTGCTCCTCCCCCACATCGGCAGCGCCAGCCGCGCCACCCGGACCCAGATGGCGCGCGTCGCCTGCCAGGGCGTGTGCGACGTGCTGGCCGGTCGCCGACCGGCGAACCTCGTCACCGGCTGAGGATCAGGGCCCCTCCACCGGCGATCGGTCGAGGCCCAAGAGCTCGAGGGTGGTGGCGCCTTGGCGCAGGGCGCTGAACATTCGTTCTTCCTTCTCGACGCGGGCCCGGCCGGCCCGGAGCACGTCGTCGATCTCGGCGGCGCGCACCACGGCGACGCCGTCGGCGTCCCCGACGAGCCAGTCCCCCGCCGCCACCGACACCCCGCCGACGTCGGCGGGGACCCCCACCGTGCCGGGGCGGTTCTTCGAAGCACCCCGCAACGCCACGGTGGCGGAGAAGACGGGGAAGCCGTGGGCCTCGAGCGCACTGGCATCGCGCACACCACCGTCGATCACGAGCCCGGCGAGACGGCGCGTCTGCGCCGCCGTGGTGAGGACCTCACCCCAGTACCCGAACTCGTCCTCGTCCCCCACGTCCACCGCCAGCGCCGTGCCGGGGGGCGCGCTCGCCACCGCCACGTGGATGGCGAGGTTGTCGCCGGGGGTGCACCGCACCGGAAACGCCGGTGCCGCCAGGCGGGCGCCGGGCCACGCCGCGCTGATCCGGGCCCGCATGACCCGGCCCCCCGACTCCCCCACCGTGGCCGCGCCCAGGGTCATGAGCTCGGTGATGCGGTCGGCGTCGGTCGCAGATTCTTCGCGGTCTGACATGGGCGCTGTGCTCTCGATGTCTGGGATGGAGGTGTCGGTACCGGAGGCGAGCGTAGCGAGCCGACCGAGCCGTGAGCGACCCCGCCGTCAACTGCCTCGGCGCCCACTCACCGACGCTCGACGGCGGCGGCCACCACCATCATCGCCTCGAGCTGTTCCACGTAATGCGCCCGCGAGTCGTGGCGGAAACGGAGCGCCAACGCGGTGGCTCCGATGTCGCCATAGGCACGCACCGCCGCCGCCGCCGCGCGGGGGTCACCGACGGGATCGAGGGGAGGCTCGGGGGCGAGCACGACCTCGAGCGGCGTCTCACGCGCCGCGAGCGTGGCGGCGTCGACGCCACCGAGCAGGTCGCGCAGCTCGTCGAGCGACAACCCGAAGGGGATCCACCCGTCACCGAGCTCGACGGCGCGCCGCAGCGACCGGCGGGAACGGCCCCCCACCCAGATGGGGACGTGGGACTGCACGCCACTGGGCTCGACGACGAAGCCCTCGTACTCGAAGTGCGTGCCCGAGTACCGGGGCACTCGCTCGGAGAACGAGGCCCGGATGGCGCGCAGCGCATCGTCGGCGCGCGCGCCGCGGCGGGCGAAGGGCACACCCAGGAGCTCGAACTCGGGTTGGAGCGACCCCACACCGACACCGAGGATGACCCGTCCGCCGCTGGCCACGTCCAGGGTGCCGTAGCGCTTGACCACCTCGAGCGGGTGGTGGTAGCCGAGCACGAGCACGTGGGTGAGCAGACCGATGGTCTCGGTCGACGCCGCGACGTAGCTCAAGGTGGCGACGGGGTCCCAGTACCGTCCGCCACGGGTGGCGGCGGTCGGCTCGGGAATCACGACGTGCTCGGGACACGACACCCACCGGTACCCGAGGACCTCGGCGGCGCGGGCGACCTCGACGATGTCGTCGATCCCTCCGTGGCGCTCCCAGGCGGGGGGATCGAACCGGGGATTCAGGTTCACCACCGGCGTCACGATGCCGAGATCCACCGGTGCCCTCCTCCTCCCCGGATACGCGACGCCGGCCCCATACCCTGGACGCGATCAGACGAGCAGGGCAATGGCGGCCACCACGCCCACCACCACGATGATGCCCCGCAACAGCGGCGCCGGCAGCCGGCGCCCGAGCACCCCACCGACCTGGCCACCGACGACCGAACCGGCCGCCAGGAGACCGGCGGCCTCCCACGACACGTGGGCGAAGGCCACGAACACGATGCCGGCCACACCGTTGACCAAGAAGGCGAGGACGTTCTTGGTGGCATTGAGCTTCTGGAGGTGGTCCCGCAGGAAGATGCCGAGCAGGGCCAGGAGGATCACGCCCTGGGCGGCACCGAAGTACCCCCCGTACACGCCGGTGAGGAAGACGGACCCGAACAACGCCGGTCCACCGTGGACACGACGGTCCGTGCGCTGCGCCAGTCGTGCCGACAGGCGCGGCTGCAGGGCCACCAGGGCACAGGCCACCAGGATGAGCACGGGGACCACGTGGCGGAAGACGCTTCCGGGCAGGGCCAGGAGCAAGACGGCCCCGACGATGCCTCCCGACACCGAGGCGAGGCCCAGCACGGCCAGCCGGGGCCGTTGCCCGCGCAACTCCGACCGGTACGCGACGGCGCCGCTGAGCGAGCCGGGCACGAGGCCGATGGTGTTGCTGATGTTGGCCACGATGGGCGTGAACCCGAATGCCAGCAGGGTGGGAAAGGTGATCAGTGAGCCCGAGCCGACGATGGTGTTGACGGTGCCCGCCACCAGCCCGACGCCGACGATGGCGAGGGCTTCGAGCACGGACATGGAGAGGGTCTACCGGAGTGGCCGGGGTGGCTCAACACCGCGCCCGGCCCGGGCGGCCCGCGGCGACGAAGATCCGACACCGTGACCGACTCGCCACCCCGCCGGAGCGTCACGGCCGGATCGATCTGGCGCGTCCTGGTGGGGCGGCCCCTGCTCTCGAGCGAGAAGGCCCACGAGCAGATCACCCCGGTGCAGGGTCTGTCGGCATTGTCGCTCGACGCACTGACGTCGGTGGCCTACGGGCCCGAGGCCATCCTCGTGGTGCTGGCGGTGGCGGGGGTGGGCGCCCTCCACCTCATCCTGCCCATCACCGCGGCGATCGTGGTGTTGCTCGCCATTCTCGTCCTCTCCTATCGCCAGGTGATCGACGCCTATCCCTCGGGCGGAGGCGCCTACGCGGTGTCACGGGCCAATCTCGGCACCAACGCCAGCCATGTCGCCGCCGCGTCGCTCATCGTCGACTACACGCTCACGGTGGCGGTGTCGATCGCGGCCGGGGTGGGCCAGCTCACCTCGGCCTTTCCGGGACTGACCTCGGCCACGGTGCCCATGTGCCTGGGCTTCCTGGCACTGCTCACCGTGCTCAACCTGCGCGGTCTGGGCGACACGGCGCGCGCCTTCCTGCTGCCGACGATGATCTTCATCGTCGGCGTCCTCGGCATCATCGTCGTCGGCCTCGTCCACCCCCTGGCCCTGCACGCGCCACCACTCGGACACCCGACGGCGGCCACCCACGGGCTCGAGGCCGTCGGGATCGTGTTGGTCCTGCGGGCCTTCGCGGCCGGGTGCAGCGCGCTCACGGGGGTGGAGGCCATCGCCAACGGGGTGCCACTGTTCCGCCCGCCACGACAACTCCGGGCCAAGCGGACCGAAGCCCTGCTGGGACTGATCCTCGGCGCCATGCTCGTGGGCCTCGCCACCTTGGCGGTGCGGTTCCACATCCAACCCCGAAGTGGCCAGACCGCCCTCAGCCAGATCATGGGGGAAGCCGTCGGCCGACACGTCGCCTACTACGTCGTATCCCTGGCCATCACCATCGCCCTCGCCCTGGCGGCCAACACGTCATTCGGGGGGCTCCCCGTCCTCGCCAGCCTGCTGGCCCGGGACCACTTCCTCCCGCACATCTTCACGGTGCGCGGCGACCGCCAGAACTTCAGTACCGGCATCGTCGCCCTGGCCTTGTTCTCGGCCGTCCTCCTCGTGACCGTCAACGGCGCCACCCAGCGGCTGATCCCCATGTTCGCCATCGGTGTCTTCACCGGGTTCACGCTGTCGCAGATCGGTCTCGTGGTCCATTGGTACCGGACACGACCGCCGCGCTGGCGCCGTCGGGCCACCGTCAACGCCGTGGGTGCCGCGGCCACGGCCCTGTCGACGGTCATCTTCCTCGTCACCAAGTTCACGGCCGGGGGATGGGTCGTCGTCGTCTCGGTCGTCGTGTTCATCACCTTGTTCCGCCGCATCCACCGGTACTACCAGCGAGCAGCGCAACTCCTCGGGCTCGGCGCCATCCCGCCGAAACCGCGCCCGAGCGCGGGGGCGTTGGTGATCGTCCCCGTCACCAACATCTCGCGCCTGACCGGGCGCGCCCTCAGCGAGGCCTTGTCCCTGTGCCCGGAGGTCGTCGCCGTCACCGTCGTGCTCAGTGACGGCGACGAAGAAGAGGCCGGCACGCTGAGCCGGCGGTGGGAGGAGTGGGATCCGGGGGTACCGCTGCGGGTCCTGCGTACCGACTATTCGTCGGTCGTCGACCCCATCGTCGCCTTCATCGACGAGGAACGAGCGAGGCGCGACGACCAGATCGTGGTGCTCATCCCCGTGGTCGTCCCCACGCACCTGCGGTACCGCGTGTTGCACAACCACATCGAGGTGTTGCTCTCGGCCGCGCTGCGAGGCCGCACCGACATCATCGTGGCGCGCGTGCCCATGGCGCTCGACCCCACCCCGCCCGATGGGTGAGGGCCGTGAGGGTCCGGCCCCACCGGGCCCGGCTGTCAGAATGACCGCCGATGCCTGACGCGGCGGGATCCGACGACACGGCGTCGGATCCCCCTGGCTCTCCCCCGCCACCTCCACCCCCCCCGCCAATGCCACCCGGCTACGGGCGGCCGGGTCCTGCTCCCCCCCTCTACGGAACGACCCCGTCGCGTTACGCCAACTACGGCGCCCGCGTGGGCGCCTGGCTCATCGACTGGGTCATCACGAGCGTGGTCGGATCGTTGGTGCTGCTCCCGATCCACGCCGTGCACAAGGCGCCCTCGACGGTGAGCGGCGGATCATCGTCCCAACCTCTCCTCGGTGTCACCATCACGAACCAAGGTGCGATCCTGTTCGTCCTGTTGGTGATCATCTACACGACAGCGTGCACCGGGTCCTCGCGGGGCCAGACACTCGGCATGATGGCGGTCCACGCCCGGGCCGTCGACGCCAACAGCGGTGCGCCCATCGGCTACGCGCGGGCGCTGGCGCGCGTCGTCGTCGAGTACCTGCTCTTCGCCGTGCTCATCGCGCCGTGGGTGCTCGACATGGTGCTTCCCTTGTGGGATCCGCGCCGGCAGACCTTGCACGACAAGATCACCACCACGGTGGTCATCAAGACGTAGGGAGCATTCCCCTGACGCGGGCTTGTGTTTCGCGTCGCGAGATGGTCGCCCCTCGCGTCGGGAGCGGGGCGGAGAGAGTCGACACCGTCGGGGTCGATCGGTAAGGTCGCCGCCGCATGGGCAGTCGTCGATTGCTTGCCCACCTCCCCGGAACCGTGAGCGTCATGCGCCGCGTCCACGCCACTCCGTGACGGGCGAGGGAGGGGCGAGCATTGGTGCACGAGCAACACGTGTGACGCAAGTTCACAGGGAGCTGCTGTGTTCAGCCTGATCCGATTCTCGGCGCCCCGCCATGCCGTGCACCACGACAAGCGCGGCGTCATCCGGCACCCCGCCACCAAGGTCGTGGCCGCCCCCTTGGTGACGGCGACGGCGGTGGCCATGGACTTCGTCGACTCGACACCCCAGACGCAGGTCGCGGACTCGAGCGCCACCCAACCGACCGCTCCCCACGACCGGCTCTCCCCCCCGGCGGCCCCGACGACGTCGACCACGATCCCCGCCCCGCCCACCACGGTCGCGATCCCAGCGAGCACCACGAGCACCACCAGCACGGCGACGCACTTGTGGCCGACCAGCACCACCCCGGCGCCCCCGCACCGCTCGGCCCCGGCCAAGGTGGCCGTCCGGGCCCCGGCCAAGGCGCCCGCAAAAACAGCCGGGACCCCGCTCGGCTCGGCCATCGTCGGTCCGCACACCGCCAAGACGACCGAGCTGGGCGACTTCGCCGGCTCGGGTGACCCCGGGGCCCTGGCCGGTTTCGCCTCGATCACGGGCACCCATCCCGTGCTCGCCTCGGACTACCTCCTGCGGGCCAGTGGCTGGGACGGCATGGACGGCGCCGGCGGGAGCGAGGACTGGATGCTCGACCAGTGGCGCAACACCGGCTACCGCCTCGTGCTCGGCGTCCCCATCCTCCCGGGAGGCTCGGGCGGCACGCTCGCCGAAGGTGCGGCGGGCGCGTACAACCAGTACTTCACCATCCTCGCCCAGACCTTGGTCCACGACGGGGCCGCCAACGCCATCCTCCGGCTCGGGTGGGAGTTCAACGGCACGTGGTACCCGTGGAGCGTCGCCAGCAATGCCGACGCCGCGAACTTCGCCCAGTTCTGGCGCCAGATCGTCACCACCATGCGCGCCATCCCGGGCCAGCAGTTCAAGTTCCTGTGGAATCCGAACGGGGGCGGCTCGTCGAGCTGGAATCTCGAGCTCGCCTATCCGGGCTCGGCGTACGTGGACTACATCGGCACCGACGTCTACGACGAGTACTGGGGCGGCTCCTTCACCCCGCAGGCCTCGTGGAGCAACGCCGTCACCCAGACCTGGGGGCTCAACTGGTTGACGACCTTCGCCGCCGCCCAGGGCCGACCCATCGCCATCCCGGAATGGTCGGTCGACTACCGCACCGACGGGCACGGGCTCGGGGACGATCCCTACTTCATCAGCCAGTTCGCCAACTGGATCGCGCACAGCAACGTGGCCTTCACGTGCATCTTCTCCTTCAACGACACGGCCGGCGGGCAGAACAACGACCTCACCGACGGCACCTTCCCGAACGCGCTAGCCGCCTTCCGGGCCGACTTCGGCTGACAGGACCACGGCCGTGACCCTCGGACGCGACTCGCTCGTGTTGTGCTCGGGCACGGTGCCGCGCCACATCAGCTTCCGCGAACGACTGGGCGCCGCCGCCGACGCGGGCTTCGACGCCATCTCGTTGTGGGGACGCGACTACGCCCGCGCCCGCCACGACGGTCACAGCGACGCTGAGATGCGTTCCATGCTCGACGACCACGGCCTCGTCGTGGCCGAGGTCGACCCGGCCTGGTGGTGGACGCCGGGCGCCGCCGACATCCACATCCCCGTCGAGCTCGACACCCTGGAGGTCTTCAGCCACGACGAGGACGACCTGCTGCGCATGGCCGCGGCCATGGGGGCCCGGTCGCTCAATGCCGCCGACGTCCTCGGAGGGACGTGGAGCATCGACGCTGCGGCCGAGGCCTTCGCCGCCCTGTGCGACCGCGCCGCCCGCCACGGCCTCCTCGTCCATCTGGAGTGGCTGGCGTGGTCACGGATCCCCGACGTGACGACGGCATGGGCCGTCGTGCGGGGCGCGGACCGCCCCAACGGCGGCCTGAACGTCGATACGTGGCACTGCGCGCGCACGGGGACGACCCTCGACGAGCTGCGCGCCCTGCCGGGCGAGCGCGTGCTCGCCGTCCAGCTCTCGGACGCGCCGGCACGCACCGAGGAGAATCTGATCGAGGCCACCTTGCACGACCGGGCGCTCCCGGGGCGCGGCGAGCTCGATCTCACTGGCTACCTCGGCGCCCTGTGCGACATCGGCGTCGCGTGCCCCGTCGGCGTCGAGGTCTTCTCCGACGCCCTCCACGACACCGGGGCGGCGGCGGCGGCCCGGGCCGCGGCCGACGCCACCCGAGTCGTACTCGGCGCGGCACAATGGGCCGCACCATGACCAACTCGACCGAGAGCCGCGCCCGGCGCGCTGGAATCGGCGCCGTCGTGGTCGGGACCGGTTTCGGGTGCTACTCCCACGTGCGGGCCCTGCGCCACGCCGGTTTCGACGTCAGGGCTCTGGTGGGTCGGGACCCGGAGAAGACGGCCGAGCGAGCTTCGATGTTCCAGGTGCCGATCGCCTGCGCCACCCTCGCCGACGCGCTAGCGCTCCCCGGCGTCGACGCCGTCACCATCGCCACGCCCCCCCACACCCATGCCGAGCTCGCCCTCGAGGCCATCGGGGCCGGAAGACACGTCCTGTGCGAGAAGCCCTTCGCTCGCGACACGGGCGAGGGGCGCAGCGTGCTGGGCGCGGCGCAGCGGGCCGGGATCGTGCACCTGTTGGGAACAGAATTCCGCTTCGACGCCGGACAGGCGTTGCTCGCCGACGCGGTGCGGACCGACCGCATCGGCACCCCCCGGATCGCCACCTGGCTCATGCATGTGCCCATGCTCGCCGACCCCACGGCGGTGGTCCCGCCGTGGTGGGCCGACGCCGCTGCCGGCGGCGGATGGCTCGGCGCCCACGGGTCGCAGCTCATCGACCAGATCCGCGCCACCCTCGGCGACTTCTCCGGAGTGAGCGCGTCCCTGGTCCACGTCGTGGAGCGGCCCATGACCGCCGACGACGGGTTCGTCGTGCACTTCCGGCTCAGAAACGGCTGCGTCGGGGTGCTCCAGAGCACGGCCTCCGATCGGACCGTCGTCGTCGAGACCAGGGTGACGGGGTCCACCGGCACGGCCTGGATCGAAGGCGTAGGCGACAAGGTGAAGGTGGCCGATGCGTCGGGCGTGCACACGTTGCCGGTCCCCGACGAGCTGCGCGGTGAGCGGCCCCCTCCCCTGCCCGAGGGCTCGGTCACGACCACGTACGAACAGATGACCACCTTCGGCGTCGAATACGGTCCCTACACGCGTCTGGCCGCCGCCTTTCGCGACAGGATCCTCGGCATCGAGCGGGCCGGACCGGACCCGGCCACCTTCGTCGACGGCGTCGCCCAGATGGCGGTGCTCGACGCCGCCCGCCGGTCGGCGAGCCGCGGCGGCGAATGGACCGACGTGGAGGAGACCGACTCCTCCCCCTAGCACCACTCGGGGCACGGGTCGCAGGTGGACCGCATCCGCGTCCCGACGCCGGCGTCGCAGTACCGTCCCAGCATGGCCGTGGCGCGGCTGGACGGATACGGACGAGGTCCGGTGCAACGCCGGGGACCTCCGTCGGGTTCGTGGGTCCGTGACGGTCGGTGCCACGGACAGTGACTCCTTCAAGTTCGCCCCGGCTCGTGACGACACTTCTGGCCATGGCCGGCGGCGGGCTCACACGTGCAGGTCGGGTCCGGCCCTTCGAGGAGGTCGACCCGTGAGCATCGTGGACGCCGTCACGGCCAAACAGTCCGGGACGGTGACGACCTCCGATGCCGGCATGAAGGTCGCCGTCCGCAACCGCTATCTCGGAACCTGGAGCGCGGGCTTCGAAGTGGTGGCGACCCATCTCGACGGGTACTCGATCCGACGCATCTCCGACGGCGCGGTGCTCCCCGAGGTCATCCCTTTCAGCGACGTCCGCGAGCCGTGGGGGCCTCCCACCGACGGGACGAGCTGACTCGGGGCACACCCCCGGGGTCCGGGCCACCTACTCCGGGGACCGTTATACTGCTTGACGGTATATCGGCTACCGGAATAGAGTGGCCGGCATGCGAGACAACGTCGACGTATGGCCGCAACCGCTGTGGACGAGACCCACGCCCCGCGAGGAATGGACACTCCCTGCACGTCCGGCGTGGCCGGTCGGGGCGATCGTCAGCCTCGGTCTGCTCGCCGCCTTCATCGGGTTCGTCCTGATCCTGGCCCTGGTCGTCGCACCCTCGGCGGGTGCGGCCGGTGGCTGTGGTGGAGGCTGACCGAGCCACCTCCCGAGCCCCCCGCCTGTGGCTGTGGGGAACCGTCGTCCTGAGCGCCGGGGCGTTCGTATCCGCCATCGCCATGGCACCGCCGGCGTCGGCCCGGCCCGCGGCCGCGTTGACATGGCTGCTCTTCCTCGGCTCCTCGGTGCACGTGGCCTCGACGGGATGGCTCTTGACGCTGCCCGAGGTGCGGGCCCACACCGCCCGTCGGGCGCTGCGCTATCGGTGGGTGCCGATCGGCCTCGTCCTCGGTGCCGCGGCGGGCGCGGCCGCGCTGTCTCCCTCGACCCTGACATGGTTCCTCCTCCCCTATTTCGGTTGGCAGTTCTTTCACTTCCAGAAGCAGAACCTGGGCGTGGCCGCCCTGGCGGCGTCATCGCAACAGATCGCGCTCCTGCGGCGGACCGAGCGCCGGGCCCTCATGGTGACAGGAGACGCCGGCATCGCCGGACTCATGGCGCATCCCTCGCTGCTCCAGCTTTCGATCGGTCCCGGGATCGGCGTCGTATTCGACATCGCCGCGCTGGTCTTCACCGGTGCGGTGGCGGCGGGATGCACGGCGCTCGTGCGTCGCCCCGCCCGGGACCGGACCCCGGGCTTCACCATCGTCTACGTCGTGTCGCTGTTGTTCTCGCTCCCCATCTTCGTCTTTTCCTCTCCCTATGCGGCCGTCGGCGGGATGACGGTGGCCCACGGGCTGCAGTACCTCTTCCTGGTCAGCCTCGTGGCCGGCACCGGACGAGGCGCGGGGCGCGTGTCCCGGGCGTTGGCCTTCGGCAATGTCGCGCTCCTCGGTGGAGCCCTGCTCTCCACCGCGTCCCACCTCCACGGGTCGGCCCCGGTGGGCCGACTGGTCTTCGGCGCCTACCTCGGTGCGGTGATGGCGCACTTCGTGATCGATGCCGGCCTCTGGCGGATGCGTGACCCCTTCCCGCGGCGGTTCATGGCCCAGTACCTCCCGTTCCTGGTGTCGCCGGGACGCGACCCCGCGCTCGTTCCGGTCGCCGATGGATCGTCAACCGATATAGGATGATCGCCATGGCCAGAGGGCGCGCCGCCAGCGACCCCGAGCGGTCCCGGACCGAGCCGCTCGGCACCTTCGGCCGCTACGCGGGACCGGCCACACTGATTCTTTCCAGCCTGGCCGAGGGCACCAAGCACGGCTACGCGTTGACCAAGGACATCGAGGCCTTCGCCGGGGTCCGCCTCGCCCCCGGCACCTTGTACGAGGCACTCAGCCGTCTCGAGAGCCAAGGACTGATCGAAGCGGTCGACAGTGACGACCGCCGTCGCCCCTACCGGTTGACGGCGATGGGAGCCGCCTCCCTGCGAACGCACCTCGACGCGCAGCGTCGCGTGGCCGACCTGGGGCTCCGACGGCTGGCCGGGAGCTGGGGCTGAGGTGACGAAGGGCGCCGGCGAGACCCAGGTCCGTCGGCGTGCCACGAGCCTGCTGCGCTGGTATCCCCAACAATGGCGCGCTCGCTACGGCGACGAATTCACCGAGCTGCTCATGGCGGACCTCGTGGAACGACACCGGTCGTGGCGTCGCACGGTGGACGTGGCCCGGACCGGGACATCGGCGCGACTGTCGGTCATGGGCCTGGGGGGACGCACGCTCGAGCCGCCCGAGCAGTTCCGCGCCAGCATCGTGTCGGTCGGTTGCGCGGTGGCCGCCTTCCTCGCCTTTGGCGTCGCCATGTGGTCGCAGCTGACCGTCGGATGGCAGTGGGCGGCGCCCGACACCTCTGCCACCAGAGCGGCCGTGCTCGTCATGTCGGGAGTCATGGTCGTCTTCGTCCTCCTCGCCGTGCTCGCGGCGGTCCCCGTCGCGGCGCGCATCGTGATGCTGTTCGCCCGCCGCCAGAACCGCGGCCTGGTGGGGCCGACGACGCTGTTTCTCGTCGGAGCCACGCTCCTCGTCATCGGGAGCCGGCACTTCGGCAACGGGTGGCCGGGAACGGGGGGCCATCGGTGGGCCGAGCAGGGTGTCGTGCCAGGCGGGGTCGCCGCCTTCTCGTGGGCATCGACCATCTCGATCTCGTCGTACTGGGCGCATCCGTGGGCGCTGCTGTCGTTCCCGGCCGCCGAGCTGTCCTGGATGGTGGTCAGTCCGCTCGCCATGGTCGGCCTCGTCGTCGGGGCGGCCAAGACGGTGCGGCGCCTCGACCTGTCGGAGCGAACCCTGCGCTATGAGGCCCGGCTGGCGGGTGTGGCCGCGCTGGCCATGGTGGTCTTCCTCGGCGCCTGTTGTGGCTGGGTCGTCGACGGTGGACCGGGCCCGAGGGACCTCTTCCATGCCGGTTCGATCGATGTCATCGGGCTCGTGGTGATGGGTGTCGCCCTCGCCGTGGTGCACCGCGCCGTGACACGGGCCCGGCGCAGCGGCCTCGGTTCCCTTTCGCACTGATCACCATCGAGGCGCGGTGCCGAGCCTCTCCTGAGCGGCACCGGCCCCGCCACCAGGGAGGCGGCGGTCCCGGCGACGTCGGAGTCCGGCGCGTCGAGGGGTGGAGGCACGAGGCCCGGACACGGGCTGCCCCCATTGGCGGCGCACCCCGACTGGGTCAGACTCCCGGAGACGGGGACCCTGGCGCGCCGTGGAGGTCGAGCGAGCACGTGGAGCCGAACATCGCGCCGGGAGGACGGGCATGAGCCGGTCGACTCTTCGGGTCGCCTGGTATCGATTGCAGACCACCGTGGCGAGCCGGCGAGGCAGCTACCTGTCGATCGTCCTCCTCGTCGGCCTGGTGGGAGGGGTGGCCATGGGGGCCATCGCCGCCGGTCGGCGCACCCAGTCGTCGTTCCCGGCCTACCTGGCCAGCTCCAACCCGTCCGACTTCGGGGCCGTCACCGCCGTCCTGAATCCGCTCATCGGCTCCCAATTGGGGTACAACCCCGCCATCCTCCGCACCATCGCCCATCTGCCCCATGTCAAGAGGGCGGAGAGCGCATCGGGCGTCGACGTGGTCCCGGTGCAACGAGACGGTGCCCCCCTCGCCGTCCAAACGTTCCCGCCCGCCGCCGGCAACGGCTTGGGGAGCGACGACGGCTACGGCTTCGACCAAGATCGGATGACGGTCATCTCGGGTCGTCTCCCCGATCCTCGGCGCGCCGACGAAGTGGCCGTCGAGACCGAGGTGGCCAGGGTCGCCCATCTCACCGTCGGACAACACGTCCTCATGGGGGTCTACACCAACGCCCAGACCCAACTGCCCCAGTTCGGCACGGCCAAGGTGAAGCCGTACCGCATCGTCGATGTCACGGTCACCGCGACGGTCGTGCTCCCCCACATGCTCGTCGAGGACGACGTCGACAACTCGGGGTCGTTGGCCTACTTCACCCCGGCCTTCACCCGACAATTCCTGGCGTGCTGCTCGAACTACACGCAGACCGGGGTCCAGGTATCGAACCCTCGGTACCTGGGTGCCGTGGACGACGAACTCCAAGGTGTCCTCCCCCCGAACTTTCCGACCCCCATCGTGGGGTCGACGGTGGCGGCCAAGGCAGAACGCGCCATCAAACCCGAATCGATCGCGCTGGGCGCCTTCGGGCTGATCGCCGCGCTCGCCGCCCTGCTCATCACCGCGCAGCTCCTGGGCCGTCAGTCGAGGCTGCTCGAAGAGGATCTCCGCACCCTCCAAGCCCTGGGAGCCGATCCGGCCATGACCATGACCGACAGCCTCATCGGCATCGTCGGCGCCGTCGTGATCGGCGCACTGCTGGCTGTCGTGGTCGCGGTCGGGCTCTCACCGCTGGCTCCCATCGGGCCGGTGCGCGCCGTCGACCCCGCTCCCGGGATGTCGTTCGACTGGACGGTGCTCGGCCTCGGATTCGCCGTCCTCGTCCTGAGTCTGAGCATCACCGCCGTCGTGTTCAGCTCCCGGGCCATCCCCCGCGTGGGCCGACGGCACGGCCCCCATGCCAACCGGGTCACGTCGGGCGTCGCCGACGCGGCGGCGACGCTGGGCCTTCCCACGCCCGCCACCATCGGCGTGCGCTTCGCGCTCGAACCCGGGGCCGGGAGGAACCGGGTGCCGGTGCGATCGGCGATCCTGGGCGCCGCCCTGGCCGTGATCGTCGTCGTCACCACGGTCACGTTCTCGGCCAGTCTCAACGGGCTCGTGAACCGTCCCCGTCTCTACGGCTGGAATTGGGACTCGATCCTGGCCGCCGGAGGGGGGTCGGGGAACATCCCCGACCAACAGGCCGTGCGGCTCCTCGGCCGCGACCGCGATGTCCAGTCGTGGTCGGGTGCGTACGCCGACGACGTGAGCGTCGACGGACAGGCCGTGCCCGTGCTCGGCGAGCGCCCCGGCACGGCCGTGCAACCACCGATCCTGTCCGGACGCGACCTCGGCGAAGCGAACCAGATCGTGCTCGGGGCCATCACGCTGGCCCAACTCCACAAGCGCGTGGGCGCCACCGTCACCGAGCGCGCCGGGAGCGGGCCGGGCCACACCCTCCGGATCGTCGGTGTCGCCACCATGCCCACGATCGGTGCCGGAGGCGGCCCCCATCTGGAGATGGGCACCGGCGCACTCCTCTCCTCCACCCTCATCCCCCCGGCCGCTCGGAACCCGTTCAACGATCCGATTCCCGGGCCGCAGGTCATCTTCGTCAACCTGCGTCCCGGGGTCGATCATCACGCCGCCATCGCCTCGTTGAACCGCATCGCTACTCAACTGACCAACAACGCCAATTTCGGGGTCTTCACGGGCCCACCCCTGCGCCCCGCCGAGATCGTGAACTACCGCTCGCTGGGCACCACACCGGCCGTCTTGGGATCGGCGCTGGCCGTCGGGGCGGTCGTGGCGCTGGGGCTCACGCTGGTGGCCTCGGTCCGGCGTCGACGGCGCGACGCGGCGTTGCTCAAGACGCTCGGGTTCACCCGGAGCCAACTGGCGTCGGTGGTCGCCTGGCAGTCGAGCGTGGCGGTGATCATCGGCACCGTCGTGGGGGTGCCACTGGGAATCGTGCTCGGTCGCTTCCTGTGGGGCTTGTTCGCCAACGAGATCCACGCCGTGCCTTCTCCGACCGTGCCCGTCACGTCCATCGTCCTCATCGCCGTCGGGGCGCTCGTCCTGGCCAACCTGGTGGCTGCGGTCCCCGGGCGCATCGCGGCCCGGACGCCGACAGCCCTGCTGCTGCGGACCGAGTGAGCGCGTGGCGACCGCTCGAGCCCTTCGCCGCGGCGGCGAGCCCGGGACCGTCACACGATGATCTCCATGCGGAGCCCACGTTCGTCGACCTCCCCGCCCAGCTGGACATGGGTCCGGGTCAGCCGGCGTCCGGCGCTCCACGCCACGGCGAACGCGTCGAGGACGTCGTCGGGGCTGGTCCCACCGAGACGCCGTCGGCTGTCGACGCCACCGTCGCCGAAGACACGGCCCAGCGTGTCGAGCCGCTCGGCGCGTCCGGCCGGCGTCTTCTTGTAGTGCGCCATGGGTCGGCCCGCCATGGCGGTGAAGCTGACCTCGGGATGGACCTCGAACACGTGGCGTTGCCGCTCGGGCGTCACGAACGCGTCCGCCTCCCGGACCTTCGGAAGCAGGCCGAAGGCCTGACGGGACAAGCCCATGCCCGACACGGCGCGGCGAACGGCGCGAAGCGTCGGTGTGCGTCGTCGCCCCGAGCACGCCCCGCACGGGGGCGGGGAACACCGAGCTCCGCCGGGGGCCGATCATGCGACGGGCCTCGACGTCACAGCGACGACGGCCGGTGGGCGGTAGCCCGATCGGGATGTCGATGCCGACGGAGACGAGCTCGCCGGCCTCGAGGCGCCCCGTCAGTGCACCGAGGTCACGAATCCGTTCGACGCCTTCCACCGTGTAGCGGCCCCCACCGTCGAGCGCGGCGACCACCATCACCCAACCACCGGTGCAACCGTCGAGCCCTGCCACCTTCATCGCCGCATCATCCCAGGGTTCCGAATTTTCCTGCCCAGAGTGCGCTTCCGACGCGGTCCCGGGGCCCTATCCTGGTCCGGTGCTCCCCGCCCCCCACGTCGCCGCGCTCGACGACGTGTCCGGCCCTTCGTGCTCAGCGTGACCATGGACGGCACCTCGCACGATCCGTCCTCGGTGGCCCCCGAACGCGCACCAGCCGGGACCGGTGTGACTGTTCGCGCCGGGACGGCTGCCGGACTGCGGCGGGTGCCCGCGGTCACGGTGTTCTTCTGGATCATCAAGGTCCTGACCACGGCCATGGGCGAGTCGACCTCGGACTACATGGTCCACCGATTCGACCCGGTCGTCGCGGTCGGTTTCGGCGCTGTCGGCTTGGCCATCGCGCTCGTCCTGCAGTTCTCGGTGCGCCGCTACGTCCCGTGGGTCTACTGGTTGGCCGTCGCCATGGTGGCGGTCTTCGGCACCATGGCCGCCGATGTCCTGCACATCAAATTCCATGTCTCCTACGAAGCGTCGACGGTGCTCTTCTCGGTGGTGTTGGCCGTCGTGTTCTCGGTCTGGTACACGAGCGAGAAGACCCTCTCCATCCACAGCATCTTCACGACTCGGCGCGAGGTCTTCTACTGGTGCACCGTCATCTCGACGTTCGCGCTCGGCACCGCCGCCGGCGACATGACGGCCACGAGCCTGCACCTCGGCTATCTTCGCTCCGGCGTGCTCTTCGCGGCTCTGATCGTCGTTCCCGCCGTTGCCTACCGCCTCCTCCAGCGCAACGAGATCCTCTGGTTCTGGTTCGCGTACATCCTCACCCGGCCGCTCGGCGCCTCGTTCGCCGACTGGACGGGCAAGCCGCACAGCGTGGGCGGCCTGGCCTGGGGCGACGGGATCGTGAGCCTCGTCCTGACCATCCTGATCGTGGTCTTCGTGGGCTACTTGACCGTGAGCCGACGCGATGTCGACACGGCGACAACAATCACGGACCAGGGCAACACGTGAGGAGAAAGGGGCACCCGTCATGGATCGTCCGTCGGAAGGAGAGGTGGTGAGCTTCGAGCGGTCCGTGAAGCCGCTGTTTCGCTCACGGGACCGGGACTCCATGCTCTCGCATTTCGACCTCTGGTCGTACGACGACGTCAGCACGCACGCCGGCCCGATCCTGGCCCAGCTCCGAGCGGGGACGATGCCGTGCGACGGGGCATGGCCGGCCGACCAGGTCGATCTCTTCCAGACGTGGGAGGAGTCCGGGAAACCTCGGTAGTCCGCCCGGACTCGAACGGCGACGGCGATCGGTCGAGAACCTCCGCAAGGGCTACGCCATCGCGGCCGCGATGGCGGCGACGGAGCGGTCGACATCGGCCTCGGTCGTGCGCCAGCTCGACACCGAGATGCGCATGAGACGCTGCCCGCGCCAGGTGGTGCCGCCCATCCAGCACTCGCCAGAGCGTTGGACGCGCTCGATGACGCGCTCGGTCCGCTCGTCGTCACCGAAGCCGACGAGAACCTGATTGAGCACGACGTCGTTGGCGATGATGACGTGGTCGATCGCGCCGAGCTGCTCGGCGAATCGGCGGGCCAGAGCGCAGCATCGCTCGATCAGCTCGGCGACGCCGGTGCGGCCGAGCTCACGCAAGGCGGCCCACGTGGCGAAGCCTCGAGCTCGCCGCGACGACTCGAGCACATAGTCGGCGGGGGCCCGCATCCCGCCCTGGCCATGACCGGTGAGGTAGGCGGCGGTGAAGGACATGGCCGCCGCGTGCGCATCGGGATGGGCACAAAAGGCGTACCCGCAGTCGTAGGGAACATTGAGCCACTTGTGACCATCGGTAGCCCACGAATCGGCGGTCTCGACTCCCGCCGTGAGGTGGCGCGTCGCAGGGTTGGCCGCGGCCCACAACCCGAAGGCGCCGTCCACGTGCACCCACGCGCCGCGGTCGTGGGCCACCGCACTCGACGCCGCGAAGTTGTCGAAGGCGCCGCTGTTCACGTTGCCGGCCTGGAGGCAGACGATCGTCGGGTCGGACGCCTTTCCGAGGACCTGAGCGAGGTCGGCCACGTCGATGGCTCCCTGGGCATCGGTCGCCACCGGCTCGAGGGCGTCGGTGCCCAGGCCCAGGAGACGTAGGGACCGGTCGATGGTGGCGTGCCGTTCGCCGTTGGCGACCACCCGTACCGGCGGACCACCGAGAAGGCCGTGCTGCTCCACGTCCCAACCCGCCTGGGCCAACACCTGGTGGCGCGCCGCGGCGAGCGCCACCGTATTGGCGCCCTGGCCCCCGGTGACGAAGCCGAACGATGCACCCGACGGCAAGCCCAGGAGCTCCCGCAGCCAGCTGCCGGCGACGTCCTCCACCACCGCCGCCGCGGGTGACGTCACGGCGTTGAAGGCAGGCTGATCCCATCCGGTGGTCAGGATGTCCGCGGCCGTGGGGGCATCGAGCGCGCCACCGACCACGAACCCGAAATAGCGGGGCCCCGTGGTGCCAACCAGAGCAGGCTCGACCGCAGCAGCCAGCTCGCTGATCACCGCAGCGGCGGGCCTGGATCGATCATCCAAGGAACCGAGTCTGCTCCGCAACGCATCGAGATCCACCTCGCGGGGTACCACCGGCCGCTCGCCCACCTGCGCACGGTGGTCAGCGGCACGGGCCGCCGCATCGGTCAGGAGATCATGAAGAGACGCCATCGTCACGTTCCGTACTCGTCGTGTCGTCGCCACCAGTATCCGCTCTCATTTCGCCCCAGCGGTGCCCGGTCGAGCCACTGGTAGGCACCCCACAACCCGTCGAGTCCCCGGGCGTAGGCGGAGTAGGTGTGGTAGACGACACCATCGTCGAGCGCGAAGGCGCTCAGGCCGGGTCGCTCCCGGGAGTACGTCGCCCAGTTCGTGCCCACCGGGGAAGCGTCGGGCCCGTCATCAACGTTCGGGTCCGGCCGCATGTCCATGGTGCGGAAGTTGTACTCGACCGCCCCCGACTGCTGCTGCTCCTCGGTCATCGCCGCCTGGAAGTCGAAGTTGAAGTCGGTGTCGAAGGACGACGCCCACGGAAAGCTCCATCCCATCCGCCGCTTGTAGGCATTGATCGTGGCGAGCGGGGCCCGCGACACGGCGCACAGCGTGACGCCGTGGTTGGCCAGATGGATCACGAACCCGTCGAAGCCGTCGGCGATGGCCGAGCACGAGGGGCATCCGGCCTGGTAATCGGGACCGAGCATGAAGTGGTAGACGAGGAGCTGCGAGCGTCCGCCGAAGAGGTCGGCCAGTGACGCCAGACCCTCGTCGGTGTCGAAGCCGTATCCTTTGTCCACTCGCACCCAAGGCAACTGCTGGCGTTGCTGCGCCACCTCGTCGCTGCGGCGGGTCAACGCCTTCTCGGCTTCGAGCAGCTCCAGGCGTGCCGCCCGCCACTCCTCTGTCGTTCCGACTCGGTGATCAGGCACGGTGCTTTCCTCCGGGGTTGGTGTCTTCTTGATCCATCAGTCCGACGCCTCACGCTGCTCGATCGGATCACCCCTTGTCGTCGGGTTCCGGCGTGTCGTCAGCCGGCGAGGCCGTCCACGATCTCGGCACCGGGCACGCGGGCGAGGACGGCGCCAGGGAGCAGGATCTTGGAGCGGCGCACGCCCGACCCGATGACGACCAGTTCGGCCTCGACCACCCGGCTGTCGAGGAGCACGGTCCAGTTCGGTGGCAACCCGATGGGGGTGATCCCGCCGTACTCCATGCCGGTCGCCTCCACGGCCCGCGCCATGGGCAGGAAGGATGCCTTGCGGACGTCGAGGCGCCGCCGCACCACCCCGTTGACATCGGCGCGGGTGGAGGCCAGCACGACACAGGCGGCGAATCGTTCCGTCCCGTCGCGCTTCCCCCCGACCACCACGCAGTTGGCAAGCATGTCGGGGGCGAGACCGAACGCCTGCTGGCTGGCCGCGGTGTCGGAGATGGCCGGGTCGATCTCGGCGATCCCGACGTCATCGACGAGGCCGGTGTGCTCGAGCGCCATCCTGGTGGGCTCGGCCAGCAGGTCGGGGCGGGTGGACGCTGGAACACTCGAGAGGGTGCCGAGGCGGAATGTGGCCACCCCCCCATCCTGCCGCGACGCCGCGTCGCGCCACCAGGCCCGGGACCTCAGGGGGCGCGCCGACCTGCCGGGGTCCGTCGGGCCCGGGCCCGGTCACCGAGATCGGTGGTTTCGTCCAGAGCAGATGCGCCCGCCGGCCGTCGGTCCTCGTCGAGCACGAAGACGGTCTGCGTCGTCTTCACCGCCGGAATCCGGTGGAGCCGCTGCAACACCACGTCACGCAACGACTCGATGTCGCGCACCCGCACGAGCACGATGAAGTCGAACCCTCCGCTGGTCACGGCCACGTACTCCACCCCCGGCAAGTGCACGAGCTCCTCGCGTACCGCGGCCCACGCCCCCTGGTCCACGTTCACCAGGATCATGGCCGCGATGGTGACGCCGAGCGCGGAAGGACTCACCTCGGCCCGGAAGCCGGTGATGACACCGTCGGCTCGGAGGCGCTCGAAACGGGCGTAGGCGGTGGCCCGCGACACGCCCGCTCTCGCTGCGAGGTCGTTCACTGAAATCCGCCCGTCGTCGACCAGGGCGGCGAGGAGGCTCCGGTCGACGCCGTCGAGGGCCCGACCGCCCCCGGACGAAATCGCAGTCATCCCGGCCCCCGGCGGCCACACATCAGACGAATATCCCGCGACAGGAGATAAATCTAGCTATCTGTCCGATCATTCCCGATATTGTTGCACGATCTGGGCCATCAATTCAGACTTTGCCTATGGTTCTGTCCGACGGTCCCCAGGTCCTCGAGCTCCCCAGCGACCATCCCGGCGTGAGCGACGTCGACTACCGGGCCCGGCGCGCCGCCATCACCCAAGCCAGCGCCGCGTATCGGCCCCCCGACCCGATCCCGGCGGTGCGCTACACGGCCGAGGAAGACGAGGTGTGGAGGATCGTCTCCACCGAGCTCGCCGCCAAGCACCGCCGCTACGCCTGCCGGGCCTACCTCGACGCCGCCGGCCGCCTGGTGCTCCCGGCCGAGCGAGTCCCCCAGCTCGCCGAGGTCGACGCGCGCCTGAGCATCCTGAGTGGCTTCCACATCCGGCCCGTGCCGGGCCTCGTGGCGCCGCGCGAGTTCTACGGTGCGCTGGCCGACCGGGTGTTCCTCTCGACCCAGTACATCCGGCATCACTCGGTGCCCTTCTACACGCCGGAGCCCGACATCGTGCACGAGATCGTCGGGCACGCCAACATGCTGGGCGGCGTCCAGTTCGCGGCCCTGTACCAAGCCGCCGGGGAGGCGTCGCGGCGGGCCGTGTCCGACGCAGCCCACGACTTCTTCAGCCGGGTGTTCTGGTTCACCCTCGAGTTCGGGGTGGTGTGGGAGGACGGCGAGCTCCGGGCCTATGGCGCCGGGCTGCTGTCGTCCTTCGGGGAGATCGAGGCGTTCCGTTCCGCCGACATTCGCCCCTGGGATATCAGGGCCATGGGGACCAGGGACTACGACATCACCCACTATCAACCCGTCCTCTTCGCGGCGGCATCGTTCGACCAGATGGTCGAAGACCTGGGGGGCTTCTTCGACACCTACGACGAGGACGCCTACGCCCGATTGAGGACCGCGTCCTGAACAACGGCGTCCTGCAACGACGGCCCTGAGGAGTGCCGTCCTGAGCGGTGCGGCCGCCGCCTACTTCGGGCCGGGCCGGGTCCAGCTGGCGAGGTACCCGTCGTCGGCCACGGTGCGGGCGGTGGGACTGATCCCGAGGGGCCGGAAGGTGTCGACCATGACCGCCGTCTCCTCGGTTCGAGTCTGGCCCAGGGCCGCCTCCACGCTTCCCGGCTGGGGCCCGTGGGTGAAGCCGGCCGGGTGCACGGTGAGCGATCCCGGCGCGATGCCGGCCCCACGGCGGCTGGTGAAGTCCCCGTCGACGTAGAAGAGCACTTCGTCGCTGTCGACGTTGGCGTGGTGGTACGGGATCGGGACCGCCTTCGGGTCGGTGTCGAGCAGCCGGGGTACGAAACTGCACACCACGAACCCGGTCCCGACGAAGGTCTGGTGCACGGGGGGTGGCTGGTGGAAGCGCCCCACGATGGGCTCGAAGTCCCCGATGGAGAAGGCGTAGGGGTACACGCACCCGTCCCAGCCCACCACGTCGAACGGATGGGAGCGGTGCACATGGCGCGCCCATCCCGACCGGTGGCGAATCACGACGGGCACGTCGTCGCCCTCTTCGAGCATCGGGCCCGACGGCACGCGCAGGTCGCGCTCGCTGTAGGGCGCCCCTTCGAGCAACTGCCCGGCGCCGTTGGTGTAGCGCGCCGGGATGGAGACCCGCCCTGACGCCTCGATCACGAGCGTCCGCAGCGTCACGCCCGCCTCGACGACCCAGCGGTGTGTGGTCGACGCCGGCACCACGACGTAGTCGCCGGACTGCACCGGCAGCCGTCCGAACACCGACTCGAGGACAGCCTGACCGTCGACGACGAACACGAGCTCGTCTCCGGCGGCGTTTCGGTACAGCCCGCTCGACGCCTCGGCCGCGGCCCAGCACAGACTGAGGTCGGCGTTGCCGACGAGGACGCGGCGCCCGGTGACGGGGTCACCCCCGCTCGGCAGCGACGGCAGCCGCAGGTGCAGGGGCTCCAGGGCGTCGTTGGCGGGCAGGGCGTCCCGATCCACCCTCAGGGGCTCGGCGCGCACCACCGCGCTCGGCGAGCTCCGGTGATACAGCAGCGACGACGCGCCCGAGAACCCTTCCTCGCCCACGAGCTCCTCGGCCAGGCGACCGGTGTCGCCGGTGTAGAGCATGTGGCGCTTCCTCGGGATGTCGCCCACCCGCTGGTATCCCGGCACGTCCGCCCTCCGCTCGCGCTCTGGGGCCCTGCCGGCCGCCACCGGTCGACAGGGCTACAGGTTGCCCCGTCGAGCCTGCTCGCGCTCGATCGCCTCGAAGAGCGCCTTGAAGTTCCCGTCGCCGAAGCCGGTGGCTCCGACCCGCTCGATGACCTCGACGAACAAGGTAGGGCGGTCAGCCAGGGTCTCGGTGAACACCTGGAGAAGGTAGCCACCGCTGTCGGTGTCGACCAGGATGCCGAGTCGCTCGAGCTCTTCCCAGGGCACGTCGAGATCGCCGCAGCGCCGGCGGGCGTCGTCGTAGTACGTGTTCGGGGGGACGAGGAAGTGCACGCCCCGGTGCCGGAGCTCGTCGACGGCCACCACGATGTCGGGGGTTGCGAACGCCGTGTGCTGGACCCCGGGACCGCCGTAGGCATCGAGGTATTCCTGGATCTGGCTCTTGCGGCGTCCCGGGGCCGGCTCGTTGATCGGGAGGACGACATCGCCGCCGTTCCACATGACCGTCGAGCGCAGGGCCGAGTAGGACGTCGACACCTGGTCGGCGGCGAAGTGGCGCATCTGGGTGAATCCGAGCACGTGCTCGTACCACTGAACCCAGCCGTCCAGCCGGCCCTCCTCCACATTCCCGACCACGTGGTCCAGTCCCGACAGGCCGACCGGGCTGCCTGCGGACGCAAGTGGCGCGGCCACGGCCACGAACCCCGGGCCGAAGGGGCCGCGGTACCCCGTACGGTCCACGAAGACGTGGGTTGTGTCGCCGTAGGTGGCACAGGTGGCGGCGCGCACCGAGCCGAGCTCGTCGGACACCGTCCTCGGACCCTCGAACGCGATCGCCCCCCGGCCCACGGCAGCCTCGTAGGCGCCGTCGACATCGCAGACCGCCAGGGCGATGGCCCGGACGCCGTCGCCGTGGTCCCGGACGTGCGCGACGACGGGGCTGTCGGGGTTCAGTCCGGACGTCACCACCAGACGGATGGCGCCCTGCTCGAGCACATAACTGGCCCTGTCCCGCACCCCCGTCTCGGGGCCGGCGTACGCGGTACAGGTGAAACCGAAGGCCGACTGGAGGAAGTGGGAGAAGACGCGCCCGTTGCCCACCCAGAGCTCGAGGTGATCCCAGCCCGCCAGGAAGTCGGCGGGGGTCACGTCGGGCGCCGCCGTGGGAATGGTGATGGCCATACCTTCCATGCAACGACCGTTACACTGAGAAGTCAATGAGAAGCTTCAGATCTGAACATTCTGTATACACAAAGGTAGGGCAATGAAACATACTGCCCACACTGGCGCCGTCCTCGACGACATCGACCGCCGCCTGTTGGTGGCGCTGGCGGCAGCGCCCCGAGCCGGGACGCTGGAGCTCAGCCGCGCCCTGGGCGTGGCCCGCAACACCGCCCAGGCCCGCCTGGAGAAGCTGGTGGCCTCCGGAGTCATCGCCGGTTTCGGCCCCGAGGTGGACCTCGAACGCGTCGGCTACCACGTGGCTGCCTTCGTGACGCTGCAGATCGCCCAGGGCCGGGGACGGGACGTCACGGCCCATCTGAGAACGATCGCCGAGGTCACCGAGGTCCACCGCACCACGGGCGAGGGTGACCTGCTGTGCCGCGTCGTGGCGCTCGGCAACGCCGAACTGGCCGTGGTCCTCGACCGCATCCTGGAGGTGCCCGGGATCAACCGGACGACCACGGCCCTCGTGCTCGACACCCCCGTGCCCACGCGGGTGCTGCCCGCCATCGACGCCTTGCCGCCCCCGGGCACCTCGCGCCGCAGCGCGTGAAATGGCCCCCGAGAGGCCACGGCCGACGCGGCCCCGGTCCGGCTCGGCCTTGTCGGGGAAGCCCGTCTCGAGAGAAGAACCTTTCCCCAGTACAGAACACCTCCTACAATGCGCCGCAATTCCCGGTTGACCAGGCGCGTGGCAGATCCGGTTCCTGGACCGATCGGCAACGAGGAATGGGAGGGACACCATGACCGCAAACTTCCCGGGCCGCGCTCGGGCCGTCGTCCGATTCGGAGCGATCGTGGGCACCGCCGCGCTCGCCCTGGCGGCGTGCAGTAGCAGCCCATCGACGCCAAAGGCCAGTACCAGCAAGACGTACACGATTGCCTACGAGGGCCCGCTCTCGGGTGGCAACTCCCAGCTCGGCCTCTTCCAGAAGTTCGCGGTCCAGCTGGCCATCAAGCAGGCCAACGCAGGGACCACCTTCGGGCACCTTCCCTTCAAGTTGGCCTTCCTCCCCGAAGACGACCAAGGATCGCCGACCCAGGCGCCCACCGCGGCGCAGGCCGTGCTCGGTTCGAGCTCGACGATGGCGGTGATCGGCCCGGCGTTCTCGGGGGCCAGCAAGGCCGCCGACCCGCTGTTCAACCAGGCGGGCCTGGCCATGGTCACCCCGTCGGCCACCGACCCGACCCTGCAGACGCACGGGTGGAACAACTTCTTCCGGGTGGTCGCCGACGATGACTCGCAAGGGCCGGCCGACGCCCAGTACATCGTGAAGAAGTTGGCAGCCAAGACCGTCTACGCCATCGACGATGCCAGCGCCTACGCCCAGGGCCTGGTGGGGGCGTTCGACACCGAGGCCACGACCCTCGGTGCCAAGCTCACCCACGAGACTGCCCCCGGCACGACCCAGTGCCAGGCGGGGACGGGCAACGTCCAGCAGTACGGGGCTCTGGCTACCAAGGTGAAGTCGAGCGGCGACGCGGCGGTCTTCTACGCCGGGTACTACTGCGACTTCGCGCTCCTCGCCAAGGCGCTGCGGGGGGCCGGGTTCACCGGGCAGCTGGTGTCCGACGACGGCTCGGAGAGCGACACCTTCATCACCCAGGCCGGCGCCACGGTGGCCACCGGGGCCCTGGCCAGCTGTGCCTGCCAGGACATCACGCAGAACCCCGCCGCGACCTCGTTCAACTCCGGCTACAAGACGCTGGCGGGTTTCGCCCCCGGCATCTACTCCGGTGAGGCCTACGACGCCACCAACGCCGTCATCTCCGTGATGAAATCGATCGGGGCCAACGTGACGAGGGCCAAGGTGGTGAGCGGACTGCACAGCGTCAGCTACAAGGGGCTGACCAAGACCGTGGCCTTCCAGTCCGACGGGAACATCAGTGGGACCTCGGTGTACATCTACAAGGTCGAGGGAGCGCATTTCGTGCAGCTCGGCTCGGTCGCCCAACTGGTCGGCAGCTAGCTCGATGCGAACAGGGCCGGGGCCTCGAGCCCCGGCCCTTTTCGCTGGGCGGTATCGACCGACATGTGCTTTACCCACAGCTTCTGGGCTCTCACCGTCCAAGGTCTGTCCGACGGTTTCCTGTACGCGCTGATCGCCCTGGGCTACACCCTGGTGTACGGCGTCCTGCAGCTGATCAACTTCGCCCACAGCGAGGTGTTCATGTCCGGCGGCTTCGCCGGCTACTTCGTGCTCCGGACCCTCATCGGGTCCAGCTCCCCGCACGGGGCGTCGTCGGTCGGCCTGGTGGTGGTGGGCATCGCGGCGGGGGCCGCGGCGGGCGGGGTGGTGGCCTTCCTGCTCGAGCGCGTGGCCTACCGGCCGCTGCGGCGACATAACGCCCCCCGATTGGCGTTTCTCATCAGTGCCATCGGGGCCTCGTTCTTCCTCTACAACCTGGCGGGCAAGGAGTTCGGCCGCGACTCCGTCTCCATCCCCGCCCCCTTCAACCTGAGCGGGACCGTCTTCACCGTCTTCGGGGCCCCCGTCCAGACCTACGAGATCGTGATCGCCATCTCCGCGGTCATCATGCTGGTGCTGCTCGACCGGCTGGTGGCGGTGACCCGGCTGGGCCGGGGCATCCGGGCCGTGGCCCAGGACGCGGACACCGCCGCCCTCATGGGCGTCGACATCGACCGCACCATCTCCCAGACCTTCGTGATCGGCGGCCTCCTCGGGGGAGCGGCCGGCTTCCTCTTCGGGTTGAGCTCGGGCGTGGTGTACACGATGGGGTTCACCCCGGGGCTCAAGGCCTTCACCGCCGCGGTCCTGGGCGGGATCGGGAACGTCCGGGGGGCGGTGCTCGGAGGACTCCTCCTCGGCGTGACCGAGAACCTCGGGGTCGCCTGCGTGCAATCGTCGTGGCGCGACGTCATCGCGTTCGGGATCCTCGTCCTGGTCCTGCTCGTCCGGCCCACCGGCCTGCTCGGTGAGCGACTGGGCCGATCGGCATGAGAATGCCGGTGGCGACCATGCCCGCCCCGGTGCGGCGCACCCTGGCCTGGGTGCGCACCGACAGCGGCCGCCGCCTGGGAGGGTGGATCCTCGGCGCGCTGATCGTGGCCCTCATGACCGGCCCGTCGGGAAACACCGGGGCCCCCACGGCCGGGTTCACCGGGTCGCTCCTGCACCCGCGGGTGCTGGTGTTCCTCGGCATGGGCGTGGCCCTGTGGATGCTCACCAACGTCCGCCGCCGCTACGGGGAGCGCATCCGGGCCGCGAGCGAGCACGTCACGGGGACGCCGAGCCGGCTCCTGCGGACCCGCCGGGCCCGCTACGGCCTGTACGTGGCGGTCCTGGCCGTGGCCATCGCCTACCCGCCCACCCTGTCGGGGTTCTGGCAGGAGGTGCTCGTCGACCAGATCGGGGTCTTCGTGCTCCTGGCGGTCGGGCTCAACGTGGTCGTCGGCTACGCCGGTCTGCTCGATCTCGGCTACATCGCCTTCTATGCCATCGGGGCGTATTCCGGCGCGTACTGGACCGGGGCCCTTCCGGTCCACCCGCCCTTCCACCTGAACCCCTTCTGGGCCATACCCCTGGCCGTGCTGGCGGCCATGCTCGCCGGCGTGGTCCTCGGCGCCCCCACGCTCCGACTGCGGGGGGACTACCTGGCCATCGTGACCCTCGGCTTCGGCGAGATCATCCAGATCGTCGCCACCAACCTCCAGGGGGTCACCGGTGGGGCCGAGGGGGCGAGCGGCATTCCCCATTTCTCGGTGCACCTGGCGGGCATCAGGTACCAGTGGGGTCTCAGCAACCTTCCCTACTACTACCTCCTCCTCGGGTTCGTCGTGGTGGTGCTGGTGGCGTTCCGCGCCCTGGAGAACTCGCGCGTCGGCCGTGCCTTCGCGGCCATCAGGGAGGACGAGGTGGCCGCCGAAGCGGTCGGGATCAACATCCTCAAGTACAAGGTGATGGCGTTCTCGATCGGTGCGTCGACGTCGGGGTTCGCCGGGCTCCTCGAGGCGAGCAAGATCAGCTTCGTGTCCTCGCAGGACTTCACCGTGCAGCTGTCGATCCTCGTGCTGGTGCTCGTGATCTTCGGTGGCATGGGGTCCCTGCCGGGTGCGGTGGCGGGGGCGGCCTTCTTGCAGTGGGTACCCCAGATCCTGCGCCAGCATCCCCTCTTCGGGTACCAGCCCCAGGACCTCTACATCTACCTGGGGGCGCTGCTCGTCGTGATGATGATCTTCCGGCCCGAGGGCATGCTCCCGTCACGCCGGCGGCGGCGGGAGATCGTGCTGGCCGAGACCGGCATCGGCACCGCCGACGCCATGAGCGGTTCGTCCGACCCCGCCGTCCGGCCGTGACCGTGTCCGCCGAGCAGGTGCTCAACCCGTCCGCGGTGGACGACCCCATCGTGTCGGTGGACGGCGTGACCCTACGGTTCGGGGGTGTGGTCAGCCTGGCCGGGGTGACCCTCGGGCAGCGCCGGGGCGAGATCCTCGCCGTGATCGGTCCCAACGGGGCAGGCAAGACGTCACTGTTCAATTGCCTCACGGGCGTCTACACACCGCAGGAGGGGACCATCGAGTTCCGACCGACGGGCCGCCCCTCGGTGGCGCTCGTCGGTCGACGACCCAACCGGGTCAACCGGCTCGGGATAGCCCGCACCTTCCAGACGAGCCGGCTCTTCAACGCCCTCAGCGCCTACGAGAACGTCCGCGTCGGCGTGGAGTCACGCCAGCACACCGGGCCCCTGGGGGCGATGCTCCGGCTGCCGCGCACCCGGCGCGAGGAACGCCAGAGCCGCGCCACCACCGAGGAGCTCCTGAGCTTCGTGGGCCTCACCGACCGGGCCGACGAGCTGGCCAGCTCGCTCCCCTACGGAGACCAGCGCAAGCTGGAGATCGCCCGCGCCCTCGCCACCCGTCCCGAGCTACTGCTGCTGGACGAGCCCGCCGCCGGCACCAACCTGGCCGAGAAGCAGGCGCTCGAGGACCTCATCCGCCGCGTCAACCGGGAGAGAAGCGTCTCGGTCCTCCTCATCGAGCACGACATGCGGCTCGTCATGTCGGTGGCCGAACGCGTGGCTGTGCTGAATTTCGGCCTCGTGATCGCCGTGGGCACCCCGGCCGAGGTCCAGCACGACGCCGCGGTCGTGGAGGCATACCTGGGCCGGCCCGACGACGCCACGCCGACCACCACCACATCGGACAACCGCCAAACCGGCCGCGGACACGGCCCGGAGCCCGAGGACGGCGATCGCTAATGGCGCTGCTCGAGCTCGACGGGATCGAGGTCCGCTACGGGACGATTCGCGCCCTGCGCGGGGTCACCCTCGAAGTGGCTGAGGGCGAGATCGTGGCGCTGCTCGGCGCCAACGGGGCGGGAAAGACGACCACGTTGCGCACGATCTCCGGCATGCTGCACCCGGTTGCCGGCACCATCGGCTTCGACGGCAAACCGATCCACACCGTGGCCGCCCACAAGATCGTGAGCATGGGAATCAGCCATGTGCCCGAGGGGCGACGCATCTTCCCGCGCATGTCGGTGCAGGAGAACCTGGAGATGGGCGCCTATCAGCGCCGGGGCTCCATCAGCGACGAGATGGAACACGTCTACAGCCTGTTCCCCGTCCTGAAGGAACGGCGGCGCCAGGACGGCGGCACGCTCTCGGGTGGGGAGCAGCAGATGCTGGCGATCGGACGGGCCCTCATGAGCAGGCCCCGCCTGCTCCTGTTGGACGAGCCCTCCATGGGTCTCGCCCCCATGATCGTGGCGCAGATCTTCCGCATCCTCACCGACATCAGGGCCGAGGGGACGACGCTCTTGCTCGTGGAGCAGAACGCCGCCCAGGCGCTGGCCGTGGCCAACCGGGGCTACGTGCTGGAGACCGGCGACATCGTCATGTCGGGACCGGCCGCCGATCTCCTCCGGGACGAGCGGGTGCGGGCGGCCTACCTGGGCGAGAGCGTGGCCCCATAGGGCAAGCGTGCCACCGGGTCCGTCGATGGGCGTTCGCCCGATCGCATCGGGACAACCTCCAAACGGACCGATACCCCTTCCACGGTGGCGACCGGCCCGAGGACCCGCGATACGCAGAGTGGCGATGTCGACATCGCCTACCAGGTGCTCGGTGACGGGCCGATCGACCTCCTCTTGTGTACGGGAATGGTCATCCCGATCCAATGCATGGACGAAGAACCGTCCATGGCTCGATTCCAGCGTCGACTCGCCTCGTTCGCTCGCCTCTGCGCTTCGACACACGCGGGATCGGCTCGTCGGACAGGGGGTCTCCCTCGGCTCCTCCCACCCACGAGTCTTCATTGGACCCAGGGCCGGCCGGATCGGCCGAAGTCGAAGGAGCCGTCTTCGGAACTCGAGTCAGAACGGTCGTCAGCCGACACGATCGGGGATTCGAGGGCCACGATTCGAGTCCTCGGCTTGATCGACACGACCGACCGTAACCAAGGCAACTACTCGGAGCGCCACCGCCGATAGACATCGGTGAGGTCCTGTCTCGCTTCTGGAGACAGGTCGTCGGGTTCGATGGCACCGGCCAACTGAATGGTCATCCTGATTTGTTCCAGGTAGGCGGCACAGTTGGGGCACGCCTTGAGATGGGCTTCGAATCGGCGTCGGTCCCGCCGGGAGAGTGCCCCTTCGAGATAGTCGGTCACGAGTTCGACCGCCTGCTGGCACACGATGTCTCTCCGTCGCAGCGATAGCACGGTCAGCTCTTCTCCATCTCGGCATCGAGGATCTCGCGCAGTCGCGAGCGTCCCCGGTGCAGCAAGAGCCGCTGGTTGCCGACACTGATTCCGAGCACGGCGCACGCTTCGTCGTGGGAGAGCCCTTCGACATCTCGCAACACGACGACCTGACGCTGACGGGGAGGCAATTCATCGAGGGCAGCCTTGAGGATCGGCACCCACCTGGCGGCGTCGAGACGGTCCTCGCTTTCCTCGGTCCAGCGGCCGAGGGGATCGGCCCACTGGCCCTGAGCGTCGAAACGGGTCGGGTCGACAGCTCGAAGCGTCTCAATCGAGGGATCAGAGGGCTCGTGGGCCCCGGCCGAGCGGGCGCGGTTGACGAGGATCCGAAAGAGCCAGGTCTTGAACGAAGAACGTCCCTCGAACTGCTCGACGCCACGAACCACGCCCAGCCATGTGTCCTGGACGGCCTCTTCGGCTACGGCCTGGTTGGAGACTATGGAACAGGCCAGGCGAAGCAAGGGCTGCTGGTAGCGGGCCACCAGCATCACGAACGCTTCCTCGTCGCCGGTGCGGACCCGGCTGAGCAGCTCGCCGTCCATCTCCACGGCGCGAAGCGTAGGACTTCACGATCTGGCGCGGGTCGCGCCCAGCCGTCACGGTTTCGGTGTCTCGGATTGCGGGCGGTCCCCTGGCACCTGGACATCGCCCTTCAGTCCCCAGTCTCCTCGGAGGCGTTACATCGGGAGGGTTCCCACGTCTCGTCCAGGCACCAACGTAACGCCTGGCCCCCCTCTCGGGACTGTATGTCGACACCGTGAGTCGTCGACAAAGGAGATCCACATGAGGAGATTCACTCGTCTGGCGCTGGGCGCCGGAGCGACCCTGGGACTTTCGGCCTGGGTGGCGCCTGTCGCCGGGGCCGAAGGGTTCCCGCCAGGATCACATTTCGGCGAGGGTGGCAAACACGCCGTCTTCGTCCAGACGGACAACATCGCCGGCAACCAGATTGTCGCCTATCACCGGGATCACGACGGCAGCCTGGATCCGGCCAACACCTACGCCACCGGAGGGCTCGGGGGCGTGTTGAACGGCTCGGCCGTCGACCATCTGGGCTCACAGGGCTCGCTGGCCTCCGACCCAACGCACGGCCTGCTCTACGCCGTGAACGCTGGCAGCAACACGGTGTCGGTCTTCTCGGTCGACGGCGACCAGCTCAGCCTGCGCCAGATCGTGGACTCGGGCGGCACGTTCCCGGTCAGCATTGCTGTCCATGACGATCTCGTCTACGTCCTCAACGCCGAAGACGGCGGGAGTGTGTCGGGGTACTGGGTTGCCGACGGCAGGCTGCACCCGATCTGGGGGTCAAGGCGCGCGCTGGGCCTCACCATCCCCACCGACACGACACAGTTCACCCACACGCCGGGACAGGTGGCCTTCTCGCCTGACGGAACGCAGTTGATCGTGACCACCAAGGCCAACGTCGTCGGCAACGACATCGACGTCTTCGGCGTCAGGTCCGACGGCCGCCTCTCGCACTCCCCGGTAGTGAACTCTGAGCCCGGCACGGTTCCCTTCGCCATCACCTTCGACCAGGCAGGTCACCTGGCCATCGGTGAGGCGGGACCCAGCGCGATGGTGACGTTCAGACTCCACCGAGACGGCACCGTGACCCAGCTCGACTCTGTGGCCAACGGACAGCCCGGCCTGTGCTGGGTCACACCGGCCGACCAGTTCTTCTTCACGGGCAACACGGCCAGCAACTCGACGAGTGGATACCAGTCCAGCCCCAATGGCCAGCTCACCCTGCACGGATTCACTCCCACCGACCCGGGGACCGTGGACGGGGCGGCCACGGCCGACGGTCAGTTCCTCTATGTCCAGACCGGCGGAAAGGGGATTGTCGACGAGTTCCAGGTCAACGCAGATGGAAGCCTGACCGAACTCGGATCAGTCAAGGTGGCAGGCGCGGTTGGCGGCGAGGGCATCGTCGCCTTCTGAGAAGACCCAAACGAGCGGCGGCGCCCACAGACATAACGGGCGCCGCCGCTGGCGTTTGGGATGCGCCGTCGAGTCGCTCGCAGTGGGCCGACCCAGTCGACAGGTGCCGCCGGTCCGAGCACCCGGTATCGGCAAAACGGCGGAGAGGTCCGCAACGTCTCCGACCTGGAGAGACTGAGCTCATAACTCGAATCGGGAGGTCTCCGTGACCCTCAATGCCATACAAGATGAGCTGTGCCGACAAAGCCAGTGGGACTTCCGGGCCTGAGGGCCATGTTCATCGACTCCACTTGAAGCGATCACCGGAGATCTCCAATACGGAGGGTCTCGCGTCGATCTCGATCATGCGACGCCAGGGGTGACCGTCGACGCCGTTCCAGCGATCGACCACGAGATCGCCACCGGAGTCTGGCCTGACATCACTGAGGATGGATGGGCGCGTGACGCATGGCCGACCATCACGGCCCAGGTCAGGGAGGCCGGACATTCCGGTGCTCTGCGCGCCGATCTGGCTCGGCGAGAAGTCCTCGGTCTGCACTACGGCCAGGTCGGAGGCTGGCTGGTGACGCGGCAACGAGGACGGTGTGAAGCACTGCGCCATGAACGTCCCTGGACTCGCTCCAGCACCTCGGCTACGTCATTCCGCCCCGGGCGACGCGGGGTGGATGGCGAGGCGGGCCCAGGGGCCCTCGTACCTCGACCCTGGATCTGGCGGGCCGGAGAACGCTCTTCACCGGGCGCGACACCACTTTCATGGCCTGGACTCTGCTGCACCTGGCCCGCATGTTGAAAGACGTCGGCGGCATCCCAGCCCACGGCGACCAACGCTCGGCGTGGGAGGCCGGGTGCCGCTTCGACTTCCCCAACCCCAAGCACCGCTGACCCGCGCGATGCCCGGACTCGGGGTCCAGCCGCTATTGCTGGACGAGGTCCACGATGGGCATGATGGCCGGTGGCTGCGCCAGCTCGATGCCCAGCTCTTCCATGACCGGCCCGAGGTATGTCAGGAACTCATCGAACGCCTCCTGGCTCTCCCAGACATCGAAGACCTGAAGCTGGCCATCTTCGCCGAAGCATGAGTGGAGCTTCATAGCGGTTTCAGGTGCCCCGGCCTCACGGAGACGATCGCGCCCCTTGGTGTGCAGCGCAAGAGTCATGTTCTTGGTGACGATGTAGACCGCAATCATGGGAAGTGAACTCCTTGTGCGTCGGATATGCACACCATTCGTCGGTGGGCGTTCGGCCAGATCACTGTAGTCCCAAGGCGCCAATCCGCCTCGTCCAGGGCGGAGCACCTGCGGACTTCCTCGAGGACCTCATCCGAGAAGTGCCTGATTCGCTTGCACGCGGGGTCTGCCAAGCAACGCTCCGACGCAAACCGCTCGATAATCGCAGCGCGATCGTGCTCACGACGCGCCTCGTTTCACATGGGCGCGGAGGAGTTTGAGTAAGGCAACGTGCCCTGAGCGACGGGACACGAAAAGTGGCCATTTACCAGGGAGAACGTTGTAATGCTAACAACCAGTGGGCCGTAGAGGACTCGAACCTCTGACCCCTTGCGTGTCGTGCAAGTGCGCTACCAACTGCGCCAACGGCCCCTGACCACGAACCCTATCACCGCCAGTGACGTCGACCTAGGCTCTGGGCCGGCAGTTTTGTCGCCATCGTGGCACCATGGTCCTCGTCCGTTTCGGTCGATCACGCGGGAGCGACGATGGGCAGGACTCGAACCGATGAGACCCCATCACGTCAGGGGTCCCTCGACGGCAGCACGGTGATGGCGTACGCGCAGAAGGTGCGCTCCGAGGGCTGGGCCGTGATCGAGCGCGCCATCGACCTCGATCTGGTCGACGCCATCGCCGATGATCTTCTCCGTCTCGAACGCGATCTCGGCATTGTTCCTGCGAACAATCTCTTCGAAGGGCGCAAGACGACCCGGATCTACAATCTTTTGGTCCACGGACAGCTCTACGAGCGGATCCCGCTTCATCCCAACGTGCTCCCCGTCGTCGAGCAGGTCCTCGATCCGGGCCTGCTGATCTCGTCGCTGTCGTCGATCGCGATCGGATCGGACGAGCAAGCCCAGCCCATCCACGCTGACGATCAATTGATCCCGCTTCCGAAACCTCATCCTCCGCTCATCTGCAACACCATGTGGGCCATCACCGACTTCACCGAGGAGAACGGGGCCACCCGCCTGTGTCCGGGGACCCACGAATCGGACCACTCCCCCAACCTGCTCGAGCACTACGACTCGATCGCGGCAGAGATGCCCAAGGGGAGCGTCCTCGTCTGGGTCGGGAGCCTGTGGCACGGAGGCGGGGCCAACACCACGTCGCAGCGTCGGGTGGGGATCGCCATGAACTACTGCGCCGGTTACGTCCGCCAGCAGGAGAACCAGCAACTCGGGATCCCGCTCGATATCGCGCGCCGATTCCCTCGGCGCCTCCAGGAGCTGTGCGGTTACTCCATCTACAACGGGCTCATCGGGCACATCGACAAGCAGCACCCCGGGACGCTCCTTCTCGGCACCGAGAGCGACTCATCGCTGGTCTGGGACTACTCCGGCGGCACCGAGACCTGATCTGACCTTGTATCAAGGGGCGTCGTGGTGCACCGCCTCGGCGCCACATTCCTCATTTGCGTCGCTTGTTCGCCCGGTCCGAGCGCTTCGGCGACGACTTCGTTGCCCGCGGTCGTTGGGGCTTCCCGGACTTCTGGGCGACCTTCTTCGTCGCCGACTTGCCGGACTTCTTGGCGACCTTCTTCGTCGCCGACTTGCCGGACTTCTTGGCAGGGACGATCGTCGGCTTCTTGACGGGGCGCTTAGTCTTCTTGGCCACCCCTTTCTTGGCCGCCCGCACCCTCCCGACGACCACGACAGAGCCCATGGACGGAAAGATCGTGGACTCCTCCCCGCCCGACCACGTCACCCGGAGCAGGACACCGCTGACCCCGGTGACGACACCTTCGCGAGGGGCCTGGCCCACCCGCTTGGAAGGAACCTGAACCCTGTCACCGATTGCCGCCATGCCGTCTCCTTGTCCACCGTGCCAGTGCCATCCCGGCACCCGAGGCGGCGGGCGGAATCGAACCGCCGTACGGGGCTTTGCAGGCCCCTGCCTAAACCACTCGGCCACGCCGCCGCGCCGGGAAGCGAGCCTATCGGCTGGTACCGAGCATCCCGGAAGGTGCGGGTCGACCCGGAGGCGCGCCCCGGGCCCTTTCGGACGGCGGATCGAGAGCGAATGGGTGCATCGGATCGGGGCGCCGAGGTGCTTGAATCGGTCCATGCGGATCGCGCTCATCGCTCCCCCATGGACGCCGATCCCTCCCCCCTTGTACGGGGGGATCGAGCTCGTGGTCGACCAGATGGCCCGCGGTCTCGTCGCGGCCGGGGAGGACGTCACCCTGTTCACCACGGGTGACTCGACGTGCCCGGTGCCGAAGGCGTGGGCGCTCGAGCACGCCGAGGGCATGCGCATCGGCATGGCCGTGCCCGAACTGCGCCACGTCGTCCACGCCTACGAAGCGGTCTCGGGGCACGACGTCGTCCACGATCACACGGTGATGGGGCCTTTCTACGCCGAGCGCTACCACGACCTTCCGGTCGTCACCACCATCCACGGTCCCTTCAACGACGAGCTGACCGATCTCTACCGGGTGCTCGCCCCCCGGGTGCCCATCGTGGCCATCTCGCACGCCCAACACCGCGCCGCCCCCGACATCCCCATCGCGCGGGTCATCCATCACGGGTTGGACGCGTCCGCCTTCCCGTTCGGTGACGGTGGCGGTGACGAACACGGGGAGTTCTGCTTGTTCCTGGGGCGCATGGCGCCCGACAAGGGCGCCCATCGAGCCATCGAGGTGGCCCGCAAAGCGGGCATGCGGGTCCTCCTCGCGGCGAAGATGCGCGAGCAATGGGAGCGGGCCTACTTCGACGAGCAGGTGGCTCCCCTCCTCGGGCCCGACGCCGTCTATCTGGGGGAGGTCCCCCACGAGCACAAGCTCGAGTTGCTTTCGAAGGCGCGCGCCCTGCTCTTCCCCATCCGCTGGAACGAACCCTTCGGCATGGTCATGCTCGAGTCCATGGCGTGCGGCACGCCCGTCTTGGCGTTCCCCGAGGGTGCAGTGCCCGAGGTCGTCGAAGACGGCAAGACGGGCTTCCTGTGCGAGGACGAAACGGCCATGGCCGACGCGCTGGGCCGGGTGGACCGACTGTCACGGGCGGACTGCCGCGCCTCGGTCGAGGGGTATTTCTCGACCGAGCGCATGGTCGCCGACCACATCGAGCTCTACCGGGAGCTCCTGCGGCACTGAGGGCGAGTCGAACCGGCTTCAGTCCCCCCGGCGGCTGAAGGCGTGGAACATCCGCACGATCACGGCCACGATGACCACCAGGATGGCGATCTTGAAGACGAAGAGCGCCAACCCGATGACGGCATGAGCGATCCACAACACGACGAAGATCCCACCCACGACCGCCGCCACCACGAGGGCGGTGTCGAGCAGACTCAGCCCGGATCCCTTGGTATCGCTGGTGCTCATGTGACCCTCCGTCGGCTCCGGCGTCCCGGGTTGCCACCCCCCACGCTAGGCCGGTGGCGGGTCCCAACGGGGCGCGCCGTCGGTGCCAGGCACCAGAGGGACAGAGCCTGAGTGCTACCGTCACCCGTGTCCCTCCGCTCGTTGCGCCAGGAGTTGCTGGCGCGCACGGACCTGCAGGGCGACGCGTTCTGCACGGCGTTCTCGGCCGCCGCCGACCAGTGGCTGGCGGGCCTGCTCGATCGGGCCACCGACGGCAACCCCGAAGGCGTGGCCCTCGTCGCCGTGGGGGGGTACGGGCGCGGCGAGCTGTGCCCCTTCAGCGACCTCGACGTCGTGCTCGTCCACCGCGGTCGTCGCGACATCCGCCGGGTCGCCGACGCCGTGTGGTATCCGGTCTGGGACGAGGGCATCCGCCTCGACCATTCCGTGCGCCGCCCCGGCGAGGTCCTCCAAGTCGCCCGAGAGGACCTCCGAGCCCAACTCGGACTGCTCGACGGCCGCGTCGTGGCCGGCGACGGTTCGGTGGCGCAGCCCATGCTCGACAAGGCCCGGGCCCAGTGGCAACGGATGGCCGGCCAATGGCTGCCGGTGCTCGCGGGCCAAGTCGGTGAGCGTCACCGAGCGCACGGGGACGTCGCGTTCCTGCTCGAGCCGGATCTCAAAGAGGCCCACGGAGGACTGCGCGACTTCCACGCCGTGCGCGCCGCCTCGCTGGCCGTGGCGGCCGTGGCCGAACAGGTGGACCTGACGTCGTTGTCCGGGCCCCGGGCCACGCTGACCGCAGCGCGCGTGGAGTTGCACCGTTCGACCAACCGCGCCACCGACCGGCTGTTGCTGCAGGAACAGGACCAGGTGGCCGCCGTCCTCGGTTACCACGACGCCGACGCGCTGATGGCGGCGATCGCGGAAGCGGGACGGACCATCGCCTGGGTGACCGACGACGTCTGGCGCCGCCGATCCACGTGGCCCACGGCACAACGCCGTCGGTGGTGGCGCCGGGGTGCCGCCGACGCTGTTGCCCACGATGCCGCGGTTGCGCTCGAACCCGTCGAATCCGGAATCGCCCTCGAACTGGTCGCCGGGAATCCCGGAGAGGGGCAGGTCGCCCTGGCCCCGGGGACCGATCCCGACCGCCGTCCCGACCTGGCGCTGCGGGTGGCGGCGGTGGCGGCGGAACACCGGCTCCCGATCAGCCGGAGCTCCCTCGACGCCTTGGCGGTGGCTGACGTCGCGGTGCCCGACCCGTGGCCCGACGCCATGCGGGCGGCGCTCGTGCGGGTGCTCGCCACCGGCCCCCCGGCCATCGCCGCCCTCGAGGCCCTGGACCAGCGCGGCCTCCTGGTCACGCTGGTCCCGGAATGGGCGGCGGTGCGGAACCGGCCGCAGCGCAACGCCTATCACCGCTTCACCGTCGACCGGCACCTTCTCGAGGCCGCCGCCCAGGCCGCCGTGCTGGCGCCGACGGTGCAACGCCCCGACCTCCTCGTCGTCGGGGCCCTGCTCCACGACATCGGCAAGGGTTTCCCCGGGGACCATACCGAGGCTGGGGTGACGATCGTCGGCGAGATGGGACGTCGCATGGGTTATTCGCCGCAGGATGTGGCGATCCTGGTCGGACTGGTCCGCAACCACCTGCTCCTGCCCGACGCCGCCACACGACGCGACCTCGACGACCCGACCACCATCGAAGCTGTCGCCGCCGCCGTCGGCGACCGTGTCCAGTTGGAGCTCCTGGCCGCGCTGACCGAGGCCGACAGCGTGGCCACGGGGCCCGCCGCCTGGGGCCAGTGGAAGGCGGGACTGGTCGCCGACCTCGTGCGCAGGGTGGCGACCTACCTCTCCGGGGGCGCGATCGGACCCGCCACGCCCCTCGTGACCGACCGCCACCGGGGCTTCATGCGCCAGGTCGAACGACTGGGACGCTCGGTCGTGGCCGCCGACCTGCCCGACGTCACCGTGGTGGCCCGTGACCGGCCCGGCCTCTTGGCCGCGGTGACGGGCGTGTTCGCACTACGCGGCCTCGACATTCGCTCGGCTGACATCGCCGCCGAAGGCCACTTCGCCATCGAGACGTTCGTGGTGGAGCCGTCGCGGAAGCGCTGGCCCGACTTCAAGCTCCTGGCCGACCAGCTCGAAGCGGTGTTGCGGGGCTCCTTTCCACTCGAAGAGCGCCTCGCCGAGCAGGTGCGCGCCTACGCCGAGGGGCGCCGGTCGGTGGCATCGCGACCGGTGGAGAGCCACGTCCACCTCGACAACGCGGCCTCGGCCGGCTCGACCGTCCTCGACGTGCGGGCCGAAGACGACATCGGGCTCCTCCACCGGATCACCGCCGCGCTCTTCGCGCTCGATCTCGATGTCGTGGCGGCCCGGGTGTCCACCCTCGGCCACGAAGTCCTCGATGCCTTCTACGTGCGCGACGCGGCGACGGGAGGCAAGGTGACGGACCCCGAGCAGATCCGGCGCATCGAAGACGGCGTCCTGCGTGCCATCAACGCTCCCACAACGGATCCGACGCTCCCGCGCCAGAACGGCTGAGAATTCGCCCTAAAATCTGCGGTTCCGGTCATTAGGACCCCACCACCGCCGGGTAGGATTGCACTGGAGCTGCATGCCATGCCGGAAGCCGCACATCGACGCCGGAGTAGCGGCCGGCATCATTGGCTGATCGTCGCGGTCGTTGTCGCGCTCTGCGCGCTCGGCGGCCGCCTCGACCGCCTTGGTGGCGACGCGGGTGAGTCCCTCCCCCGCGGCAGCAACGCCGACGGCGTCACCAGGCCGTCTCTCCGTGGTCGTCAGCCAACCGGCTCCCGACGCCACCTCCGTCCCGTCGGACACCGCCGTCAGCGTCCAGTTCACCGTGCCGCTGGCCCCGGCCAGCCCGCTGCCGACGCTCAGCCCGACCGTGCCGGGCTCGTGGGTACAGACCGCTCCCGACGTCCTGGCCTTCGACGCCACCGCTCCGCTTCCTCCCGGCGCCACGATGGCGGTGACGGTCCCCGGGGGAGCCGACGGGATCGAAGGCAGTGACGGGCAGCGGCTGGCCGACACCCTCACCACCCACTTCACCGTGGCACCCATGACGACGCTTCGCCTGCAGCAGTTGCTCGCCACCCTGGGCTACCTCCCGTTGACCTTCGCCCCGGCCGATCCGGCCAGCGTCTCCCCCGACGAGGCCGCCACCGCCCAGGTGGGCTCGTTCGCGTGGCGGTGGGCGACGATGCCGGGCTCCTTCACGGCGCTGTGGTCACCCGGGGAGCCCAACGTGATCACCCAGGGGGCGGTGATGACGTTCGAGAGCCAGGAACACATGACCACGGACGGCATCGCCGGTCCCAAGGTGTGGCTGGCTCTTCTCCAGGCCGCCGCGGCGAGCCAGGTCGACGCCTACGGGCACTACGACTGGGTGGACGTGAGCGAGACGCTGCCCGAGCACGCCAACGTGTGGCGCGACGGCCAGATGGTCTACGCGACCCGGGCGAACACCGGCATCGCGGCGGCGCCCACCGAACAGGGCACGTGGCCCGTCTACGTCCGCTACCTCTCCACCACGATGCGCGGCACGAATCCCGACGGCAGCAAGTACGCGGACCCGGGCGTGCCGTGGGTGAGCTATTTCCACGGCGGAGACGCCCTGCACGGCTTCATCCGGCCCGGCTACGGCTACCCGCAGAGCCTCGGATGCGTCGAGTTGCCACCGTCGCACGCCGAGGTCGTCTACCCCTACACGCCGGTCGGGACCCTCGTCACCGTCGAGTAGTCCGGCACGGGGCGGACCACCCGGCTGTCACGGGATCGGCGCCGAGGGAAACCGGGGCTCTCGACGCTCCCTGATCGCGGCGAGGCCCTCGCGGGCGTCAGGACCGAGGAACCCGAGCATCTCGAGGGCGACGGACTCCCCGAAACCAGGAAGGGCCTGGCGCAACCAGTGGTTCATCACGCGCCGCGTCCATTGGACGGCCGTCGCGCTCCCGGCCGCCAGCCGCCCGGCCACGGCGACCGCCTCGGCGAGGACCTGGTCGTCGGGGACGCATCGGGTCACCAGCCCGATGCGCTCGGCTTCGGGGCCGGAGATGAAATCGGCGGTGAGGAGGTAGTACTTGGCCTTGGCCATGCCGCACAACAGGGGCCACAACAGCGCGGCGTGGTCACCGGCGGCCACCCCGAGCCGGGCATGACCGTCCGACACGCGGGCCGACTCCCCCATGATGCTGATGTCAGCCATGAGCGCAACAGCAAGGCCGGCGCCGACCGCCACCCCGTTGATGGCCGACACCACGGGCTTGTCGGCACTGAGCATGCACTCGACGATCGTGCGCGCGTCGCGCCACTGCACGAGGACGGCCGCGTAGTCGTCGGTCATCTCGGCGATCATGTCGAGGTCGCCCCCCGCGCTGAAGGCCCGCCCCGCCCCGGTGACGACCGACACCCGTGCATCGGGATCGGCGTCGATGACGGCCCACACCTCGGACATCTCGCGATGCATGCGGACGTTGGCGGCGTTGAGCACCTCGGGGCGGTCGAGGGTCACGATCACCACGCCGTCGGGTCTGCGGTCGAACGTGAGGTGCTCGAAATCGCCGTAGTCGGGCTGTGCCATGGCGCCACCATAGGACCGGGCCCGTCGACGGTCGCCCATGGCGGACCGTCGCGACCGACCCGTGGCGACCGGTAGCGTGAGCGCCCATGCCCGAGCCCGCCATCGTCACCGAGGACATCGCCAGGCAGTTCGGGGACTACTGGGCCGTCGCGGGCGTGGACCTCGAGATCGGCGCCGGCGAGATCTACGGTTTCCTCGGACCCAACGGGGCGGGAAAATCGACCCTGGTCCGCATGCTGTGCACCCTGATGCGACCCACCCGGGGCCGCGGGCTCGTGGCCGGCCACGATGTCGCCCAAGATCCCGAGGCGGTCCGGCTCCGGATCGGCGTCGCCCTCCAGGACGCGGCCCTCGACGACCGCCAGACGGGCCGGGAACTCCTCGACCTCCAGGGCCGGCTCTACGGGCTACGACGCGCCGAGCGCGCCGTGCGGGTCGAACAGGTGCTCCGACTCGTCGACATCGGGACCGCCATCGACCGCCTGATCAAGACCTACTCGGGGGGGATGAAGCGTCGGCTCGACCTCGCCGCCGCACTCATCCACGACCCCGAGATCCTCTTCCTCGACGAGCCCACCACGGGACTCGACCCCGAGAGCCGGGCGGCGGTGTGGGACGAGGTGCGCAGCCTCAACGAACAGCACGGCACCACCATCTTCCTCACCACCCAGTACCTCGAGGAAGCCGACGAGCTCGCCGACCGGGTCGGCATCATCTCCAAGGGCCGCCTCGTCGCCGAGGGGACGCCCGCCGCGCTCAAGCGGACGGTGGGGACCGACGTCATCGTGGCCCGAGTGGAGAGCCTGACCGACCGGACCCTCCAGGCGCTGCGGTCGGTGCCGGGCGTGGACGAGGTCCTGGGCACCGGTCACGAGGTCACGGTGCACGCCGCCAACGGCGCCACCGTGATGAGCCCCGTCGCCCTCGCCCTCCATGACGCCGGGACGAGCGTGGTCGAGTCTCACCCTGCGCACGCCGACGCTCGACGACGTCTTCCTCCAGCTCACCGGCACCCACCTCCAGGACGGCGCCGAGGGGGAGGGGGCCGAGCCGCCGGCCGAACGCCTGGCGCCGACGAGCGAAGGAGCCAGGACCTGATGACCCTCACGGCGAACGCGCCCACGACAGCCCTCCGGGTCCAAGCCCGCCCCGCCGGCTTCTTCGTCGACGTCGCCTCCGTCGCCCGCCGCGCCATCCGCCAGATCCCCCGCGAGCCCGAGGCGGTCATCCCCGCCCTGATCGTCCCGATCTTCTTCTACGTGCTCAACATCGGTGCCCTGTCGAAGATCACGCATCAAGCAGCCGGATTCAGTTTCAAGTCCTTCGAGCTCCCGGTGGCGGTGGTCTTCGCCGTCACCGGCGTGTCACGCGCCTCCGCACTGGTGACCGACATCCAAAACGGCTACTTCGACCGGCTCATGATCACGCCGGTGCGACGCCTGCCTCTCCTGCTCGGTCTCATGACCGCCGACCTGACGTTGGTCATGGCACTGGCCGTCCCGGTCATCGTCGTGGGTCTCGCCCTGGGGGTGCGCTTCCATGCCGGAGGGCTCGGGATCATCGTGTTCGTCGTGTTGTCGGGGATCTGGGGTCTCGTGTTCACGGGCCTGCCCTATGCCATCGCCCTCAAGACGGGCAATCCCGGCGCCGTCAACGCCAGCTTCATCCTGTTCTTCCCCATCACCTTCCTGAGCACCACTTTCGTCCCGAAGCCCTACCTCCAAGGCTGGCTGGGAACGGTGGCCAACTACAACCCCATGACCTACATCCTCGAGGGGCTGCGATCCCTGATCGTCGGGGGCGGGGGGATCCCGGGGCCCACCCCGAGCTGGAACGCGGCCTACCTCGGAGAGGCCGTCCTGGCCATCGCCGCCTTCGGGGCCATCTCGCTGTCGCTGGCCCTGTTGGCGCTGCGGGGCCGGGTGCGACGCGCCTGACGGGCGGCGCGCCCGGCACCCGCTCAGACGTGGAACGCCTGGAAGAGCACGGCATACTCGCATCCGGCCGCCATGCCGCCGAATCCGGCGATGTTGCGGAGAAACTCATCGGGGTCGAAGGCCGTGCCCAGGCCGTCGATGTAGGCCTGGTGCTCTCGCAGTGACGCCACACCGGCGTCGATGGTCGCCGTGACGTCGACGAAATGCGTCGGTGACGAGGTTCCCGCCACATAGACGGCGTTGATCCCCTGCCACGGGTCGCCCCGGTCCGCGAACACCCAGCGGTTGGCGGCGTCACGACAGGCGTCGAGGGTGGACAGGCCCACGGCGCGGTGATCGGCGTGGTTGACGCTGCCGTCGTCGCCCCACGTCAGCTCGAAGTTCATGGTGATGACGACGTCGGGGCGCAGCCGGCGTAGGGCTCCGGCCAGGTCGCGCCGCAGCGCCAGGCCCGGCTCGACGCTTCCGTCGGCGTGTCCCAGGAACTCGACGTGACCCACCCCCACCCGAGCGGCGCTGCGTCGTTGCTCCTCCTCGCGCAGCGGGGCCGCCTGCTCGGGGTCCATCCCGTCGATCCCGGCCTCGCCTTTCGTCACGAGGACGTAGGAGACCTCCTTGCCCTGTCCCGTCCAGCGCGCCACGGCGCTCGCGGCGCCGTACTCCAGATCGTCGGGATGGGCCACGATCGCCACGGCCCGCTCCCACTCCTCGTCGACGGGCTGCACGCTCGACCTCCTCCGTCGGATCGGTTCCCGCTCAGACTCTGCCACCTCAGCGCCGGGTGGGGCCGCCGAGACGCGGGGGGCGAGGGCCTGGTTCGATAGCAGGATCATCTTGGACACCGTGTCGCCCCTGGCGTACTGGTCGGCCGTGGCGCTGGCGGCCGCGGGATGCGCCGCCTTGTGCGTGGTGGCCCGACGCCACCCCGGTCCGTGGAGGATCTCGACGGCTCGCGTCCTGGCGCTGGTGCTGGGCGCCGACGCCGTCAGCTACAGCGTGGGACTGGCGGTGCAGGGGACGTGGTCGGCCAAGACGTCGCTGCCCCTGGCGCTGTGCAACGTGGGCGTGCTGGTGGCGGCGGCGGCGTGCTGGTGGCGACGGCCGCTGCTGCTCGTGGAGCTGACGTACTTCTGGGGCCTGGCGGGCACGCTGCAGGCGGTCATCACCCCCGATCTGAACGTCGGGTTCCCGCACCTGGTGTTCTTCCAGTATCTGGTGGGCCACGTCGGGATCGTCGTGGCCGCACTGTTCCTGGTGGTGGGCATGGGGATCGCGCCCCGACGCCATGCCGTCGTCCGGGTGTATGCCCTCACCCTCGGCTACACCACGGCGGTGGGGATCGTCGACGCGTTGACCGGGGCCAACTACATGTTCCTCCGCTCGCCCCCCGCAGAATGGACGCTCCTGAGGGTGCTCGGCCCGTGGCCCTGGTACGTGGTCAGCGCGGCGGGGGTGGCCCTCGTCCTGCTCATCGTGCTCGATGCCCCGTTCTGGTCACGGCGCCGCCGAGCGCTGTCGCCGGCCACCCCCGGCCCGCGCGCACCGGCGACACCGTTCTCGCCAGGCACGATCGGCCCATCGGCCGCCGACGTCGTCACCCCCGGTGCCCGGTTGTCGGGGAGGGGGCGTTCCGGGCGGTAGCCTGCTTCCAGCGGTAGACGTCCCCGATGTCTCGCGACAACCGGTGCGAGAACGAGGACTGCGGCACTCGAGCAAATCACGGGGCCCAGAAAGAGGTTTCGACACATGGATGACTCGACGTTGCTCGCCGAGCTCCTTCCGACCGCCGAGCGCCTGGTGGACCGCCATCTGGGCATGGCGAAGGAATGGTTCCCCCACGACCTCGTGCAGTGGCGCCCGCCGCCTGCGCCCGGGGAGAACGACCCCGAGGCGATCCTGAAAGACGGGATCGCCAGTGCGCTGTTCGTCAACGTCCTCACCGAGGACAACCTGCCCTACTACTTCGCCTCGATCGACAATCTGTTCGGCCGCGACGGTGCGTGGGGGTACTGGACACGACGGTGGACGGCCGAGGAGGGGCGGCACTCCATCGTCATCCGCGATTACCTGATCATGAGCGGGCACATCGACCCCGTCACCTTGGAGCGGGCTCGCATGGCCCAGGTCACCGGGGGCGTGACCCCGCAGCCCACCAGCATTCCCGACGCGTTCGCCTATCTCGCCCTGCAGGAGCTCGCCACCCGGATCGCGCACCACAACACCGGTAAGGCCCTTCCCGACGGCGAGGGGTACACCGTGATGAAGCGGGTGGCGGCCGACGAGAACCTCCATTACCTCTTCTACCGGGACCTGGTGTCGGCCGCCTTGGAGGTCGATCCGTCGGGGATGATCGAGGCCATCAAGCGCCAGACCTTGCGATTCGAGATGCCGGGGGCGGGGATACCGGACTTCGCCGTGCACGCCAAGGCCATCGCCCGGGCCGGGATCTATGACTTGTCCCTGCACCACGACTCCATCCTGAAGCCGGTCATCCTGGGCCATTGGGACGTAGCCCACCGAGAAGGGCTCACACCTTCGGCTGAGGCGGCCCGTGACCGGTTGGTGCAATTCATCACCCGGATGGGCCGGGCGGCCGCCCGACTCCAGCGCCCCCGGGCCGAGGCGGTGGGCGCAGCCTCGCCCTGAGCCTGCGTTTCGGCCCCCGGCATTGATTCGAGGGCCGGGCACAACACCAGAGCCAGCGATCTGCGCCCGGCTGTTCAGGCGCCTCCTCCGCGTGTCGATAGGGAGAGAGATTGCAAGCGGAGGGCAATGCCAAGAGTGCAGACGCCGGCATTGCCAGCGCCATCCAGTGACGGACCGCCTGATCCGGCGACGCCGGTGTACGCACTGACGCCGGTCGCACCCCAACGACACAAGAGCGTCAGCCCCACCCTCCTCGCCTATGCCATGGCCCCGGTGGCCCTGGTCATCCTCCTCGCCTTCCGGCACTGGAAGGTCGTGGCCCAGGAGCCGATCTGGGTCTACGTGGTGGTCCTCGTTGTCCCGATGTTGTGCAGCGTGATGGCCAACCACTGGTATGCGGCCCAGGCATCGGTGCCCCGCCTGCATCTACGGGTGGCGGCAGCAGCGACGTCGGTGACGGTCGTGATCTATCTGAGCGGCTGGGGACCGGTCGCGGTCGGGGCCTACGCCATCATCGCCGTCGAGAGCATCGCCCGGTGCGGGTCGAAGGCGTGGCGGGTCGTGGCGCTGTGGACCTTCGTGGGCATCGCCTGCGGCCAATTCGCCATCGGGATCGGCTGGGCACCGTCGTTCCTGAACCTGTCCCAGTCCCAGAGCGTGGCTGCCCTCGGCATCGTGGTGAGCTTGTTCGTCATCAGGATGGTGGGCGCCACGGGACTGCAGAAAGAGCTGGCCGAGGCGAAGCTGGCCGACCAGGCGCTCCATGATCCGCTCACCGGCCTCCCCAACCGCCTCCTGCTCGTCGATCGCCTCCACCAAGGCATCGCCCGGGCCCGGCGGAGCCGGACGCCCTTCCCGGTCGTGATGTTCCTGGACCTCGACCGCTTCAAGCTCGTCAACGACAGCTGCGGCCACAGCGCCGGGGACGCCGTCCTGGTCGAGGTGGCGGAGCGGCTCACCGCCGTGCTCCGGGACTCGGACACGCTGGCGCGCTTCGGGGGGACGAGTTCGTCATCGCCTGTGACCAGCTCAACGACCGTGACCTCGTGCTGGCCTTCGCGCAGAGGATCATGGACGTCTTCGCGTCGGCGTTCGTCGTGGCCGGGCACTCCTTCCAATTGGGCGCCAGCATCGGGGTGGCCGTCCTCGACGAGGACGACCTCAGCCTCGAAGGCCTGTTGAGCGACGCCGACTCGGCCATGTACTTCGCCAAGACATGCGGCGGCCAGGGCAAGATCCAGGTATTCGACAAGGCCATCAGGGCGATGGCCCGCGAACGAACCACGACGGAATCGGACCTGGGCTATGCCCTCGAGCACTCCGAGCTCGTCGTCTACTACCAACCGATCGTCGAGACCGTGAGTGGGCACGTCGTCGGAGTAGAAGCGCTCCTACGGTGGCACCATCCGACGCGCGGCCTGCTGCTGCCGGGGACCTTTCTCGACTTGGCCGAGCAGACCGGGCTCATCGTCCCCATCGGGGAATGGGTGCTGTCCGAGGCGTGTCGCGACGTCCGCGCCTGGAACCAGCACCGGGACGCCGAGCAACAGATCGCCCTGAGCGTGAACCTGTCGGCGCGACAACTGGCCGAACCTGAGCTGAGCCGGCGGGTGAAGGCGATCATCGAGGGATCAGGGGTGACGGCGGACTCGCTCCACCTTTCGCTCGAGGTCACCGAGACGCTTCTCCCCGTCGACCAGGAAGCAGCCACACGGTGCCTGGCCAGCCTCCACGAATTGGGCATCCAGCTCGCCATCGACGACTTCGGGACCGGCTACGCGTCGTTGAGCTACGTCATGGACCTCCCCATCACGATCGTCAAGATCGACCAGTCGTTCGTGGCCCGGATCGGCCGTGACCCTCGCGGCGAGGCGGTCGTGAGCGCCATGATCCAGCTGGCTCATACCCTCGGACTCCAAGTTGTCGCCGAAGGAGTCGAGACCGAAGGGCAACTCGCCTTTCTGTCCGGCGCGTCGTGTGATTTCTGCCAGGGCTATCTCTTCAGCCGACCGCAGCCCGCCACCATGGCGGGCCCCCCCACCCACCTCCTCCTCGAGGCCCTGTCCCCCCACACCTGAGCGGGGCCCCGTTCTTCGGACCGAGGCGGGGAGCTCGGTGGTGATCGGCCCTCACGACCACAGTGTTTCGTGAGCGTGAACGCTGCCCCGGCGACGGAGCCGATGTCATCTCGTGCCTCGAGGCGCTATATCCTCGGGTCCGACGCTGCTGTTTTGGCCGGGTCGAAAGGCACCGGGCGACCTGCATGCTCGGATCCGAGCTGACTCATGACCCCCTCCGCACGCATCCCGACCCTGCTCCGGGCCCAATGCTGTTGCAATACGGCCCGATCCATCACTGACGGGAGCGTCATATCTCTCGAGATCGGATGCCCCACTCCTCCCGCCGGCGCCTCGGGGTGGCGCGCTCATGGATGAGCCTCGGGACGATCCCCCTCCGTCGCTCGCGCAAGAACGACAGGACCTGACGCGGTCGCGCATCAGAGAAGCAGCCATGAAGGTCGTCGCCAGGCGGGGCTTCGATGCCACCGTGGCCGAGATCGCTGAGCTGTCGGGCGTGAGCCCCCGTACCATCTTCCGGCACTACGCGAGCCACGACCGATTGATCGCAGCGACCGTGAAGGACATGTACGACGCGTGGGGACGACGCCCGATCCCCGGACTGCCCACGCCCGAAGCGGACCTCGACGGATGGCTCGAAGGCCTCGCCACCGTGATCCACACCCGAAGTGCCGACATCATCGGCGAAGCATTCTGGGACCTCCATGCTCCCAACCCCGACGCGTCGGAGGTGCTCGGCGAAGTCGACGCCATCCGTCACGAGTACCGCGTCAGGGGGATCCGCTATCTCACCGAGCTGGCCTGGCAGACCGCCGGAGGCGAGGGCGAGCCCCCGGAGAGCCTCGTCCTGGTCTTCGGCATTCATCTCTCGGGCTTCGCCACCCATGCCCTCATGACCGACTTCGATCAGACGCCCCAGCAGATCGGCGCGCTCACCGCCGAGATCCTCAAGATGTCGCTGGCGCGTGCTCTGGAACAGCAACGCCCGCCGGCGCCGCCCCGTGAGGACGGCGCCTAGCCGGGCCCGTCGCCGCTCCCCAGCCTCCGCCGCAACTCGACGTAGACCTCGGTGCCGACCACCGCCTCCAACTCCGCACCCAACGAGTCGATCACGGGGCGCTCCCCCACATAGGCCGACGGGGACTCCGTACAGCACCACGCCATCGTCTCGCCCTCCGCGCCCCAATCGCGGCGGGTCCAGCGGCGCACCGTCGCGACCTCGCCATCGCCCACCCCGGGCTCCCAATCCACCTTGATGGGCAGTTGCCAGCACACCGACGGCTTCCAGTCGACGGGTGATTCGTCCCAGTCGAGGGCGGCCAGGTGCAGGGCGCAACCCTCGCCGCCGGGAAATCCCGGGTGGTTGAGGAAGATGCAGGCGCCGTCGATGACGCGGGTGTGGGTGCGGCCGTCGTCGCTGAAGATGCCACCGTCGTCGGCGTCGGCCCGATGCTCGAAGCGCGCCGACGACAGGGTGGCGGCGAGGGCGGAGAGCATCCGAGCCTCGTCCTCGTCGCCCAGGTCGGCACCGATGGAGCAGCATCCCAGACCGAGATGGGCGGCCGGTTCGGGCCCGATGCCCTGGCAGCCCCGGCCCCACAGGCACGTCCACCTCGACGCCAGGAAGTCCCGGTCGAAGCGCCACACCGTGTCGCCGTCGTGGATCTCCTCCATCTCCGCGCCCATCGTCGCCGACCTTAGGCGTGGGGACCGTGGAGGCGCTCCGTGCATCCGGGATCGCCACCCGAGCCAGGGTGGGATCATGCCGGGATGACGGCGACGGAGAACGCTCCCCGGCTTGTGCTGGCCTCGGCGTCATCGGCACGACGGCGTGTCCTGGCCGATGGCGGATTGAGCGCCGAGGTCGTCGTGAGCGGCGTCGACGAGACCGTCGACGCGTCCGACACCGTCACCGCCGTCCAGGTGCTCGCCAGGCGCAAAGGAGAAGCCGTCGCCGAGCGTTGCAACGATGCTCTGGTCATCGCGTGCGACTCGATGCTCGATCTCGACGGCGAGGCTCTCGGCAAGCCCGCGTCGGCCGCCGAGGCCATCGCCTACTGGCACCGCCTGTCGGGTCGGGCCGCCGTGCTGTGGACCGGGCATTGGGTCACCGACACCCGCAATGGACGTGTGGCCTCGGGCGTGGCGCGCACCACGGTGCGCTTCGGGCATCCGAGCGACATCGAGCTCGAGGCCTACGTCGCCACGGGCGAACCGCTCGGGCTCGCTGGCGCCTTCAGCATCGAGGGCTACGGAGCCCCTTTCGTCGACGGCATCGACGGGGACCCGGGCAACGTCCTCGGCCTGTCCCTTCCCCTGCTGCGGGCCCTGTTGGGACGACTCGACATCGCCATCACCGAGCTGTGGACGCCGCGGTCCGACCCCGGGCCGGCGCCATCGTGACAGCCTGGGCCCGTGCGGTTCCACGCTGAACACCGTTTCGAAGCGTCGGTGGCGGCGGTGGCGGCGCTCATCGCCGACCCCGCCTTCTACCTCGGGCTCGCCCTCCCCGATCTGACCCGTCCGCAACTGCTCGAACAACGCGACGCGGGCAGCGACACCGTGGTTCGCCTCCGCTTCGAATTCGAGGGCACCCTGGACCCGATCGCCCAGCGCCTGGTGGGGTCGAGCCGGTTGGCATGGATCCAGGAGGTCCACGTCGACCGGTCGGCCGGCTCGGGCTCGCTGCGCTTCGAGGCCGAAAAAGATCCGAGGCGATTGCACGGAGCCGCTACGTTCGTCCTGAGCGCGGTGGAGGGCACCACCGTCCGGCGACTCGACGGCGACTTGGTCGTCGCCGTCCCGGCCATCGGCCGCATGGCCGAGCGCCGCATCGTGCCGGGGATCCTCCAGCGACTCGACGTCGAGGCTCGGGCCATCGACGACCAGCTGCGCCCGCGCTGACGGCGCCGATCCGGCTGCGCCCTTCGAAGGAGGTTCGCAGTGGTGGGCGCTCGCATTCGACGGTGCCAGTGGCCATGATGGGCACTCCTGGCGGGCGAGGAGGCCTGCCACCGCTCGTGCTGAGGGATGGCGATGACGACTTCGCTCGTGTTCTTCGGCGTGCTGGGTATCGTCAGCACGGCCGTGGCGTTTCGGTACAACCGGCACCTCTTCGCGGCAGGTGCAGCCGGGCGCGTCTCCATTCTCGAAGGCCTCTACTACGGCATCGGCGTCGCCTCGTTGTGCCTGGGCTGGTACTTCAACGTCCGCTACGTCCACACCTACCGGCACGCCAGCTACATCAACTACACGAAGATGCTCTTCACGAACTGGGCGGCGGACTCCGCCGCTCAGGACTACACGATCGTCAACGTCCTGCTTCTCCCACTGTGGACGATCGTCGACGGACGGAGAAGGGCCATGCGCGTCCCGTGGATCTTCTTCGTGATCAGCCTCTTCGCCAGTCTGGCGTTCTCGATGGCGATGTACCTCGCCTTCGTCGAGCGATCCGTGCGCTACGACCGAGAGCGCTCGGCCGTCTCCAAGACCGCGTAGCCGCAGTTGTAGCCGGGGATGAAGGTGACCCCGGGGCCACCGTGGCAACCCGCACCGCACAGGTACAGGCCGTCGATGGGGACGGGGTTGTCGGGCCAACCTCGCGGCCCGGGGCGGAAGGGGCCCATGAACTCGGGCTGGAGCAACCCGTGAGTGAAGTCGCCACCGGTGCAGCCGAACATGAGCTCGTAGGTGTAGGCCGGATAGTTGAATTGCGCTCGATCAGGTCGGGGAAGTTGGGAGCCAGCGCCGCGATCTTGTCCACGATCCGCTTGGCCATCTCGTCGCGGAGTCGAGCCTGTTCGACATGCGTGGCGCCGATCGGGAAGTAGAAGGCGAAGCTGCTCGCCGCGTGCTTCCCGGCGGGAGCCAGCTCGGGATCGTCGAGGGTGGGGATGGCGAGATTGAACGACGGGGACTCGGGAACGAGCCCGCGGACACACCCCTCGTAGTCGAGCTGCATCTGCTCCGCCGTCCCGAAGAAGGTCACGTTCCGGCGCAGGCCCCCGACGTTCAGGACGTCGTTCGGCGCCTTGAACTCGGGTAGTCCGCTCAGGGCGAAGTGGATCTGGAAGTAGGCGGCTCGATGGTCGATGGCCTCGATCCGGCGAGCAAAGGCATCGGGGAGCTCGTCCCTGTCGATCAACTGGGTGAACGTGACGGTGGGGTCGAGGTTGGAGACGACCACCGGGGCGGTGACGAGCTCCCCGTCGCCCAGTTCCACCCCTTGCACCCGGCCCCCCGACGTGACGATCCGGGCCACCTTCACGTGGCGACGGAGCTCGCCCCCGTTGCGCTCGAACAATTTCCGGAGGTGCTCCGCCATGGCACCGATGCCGCCCCGCACTTTGGACATCGTGGCATTGCCCGGGGAGGCGAGCGCAAAGGCGAGGCACAGGGCACTGCCCGCCGTGTAGGGGCCCCGATACGTCGAATTGACGGCCAGGAAGCTCAGCATGCTCCGGATCTGGGCGTGCTTGACCCGGTCGGGGAGGAATTGATCGACGACGTCCATCACGCTGCCGAACATGGCGGTACGGATCGCCTGGCGCTCGGACTCGTTCGATGCACAGGCCCACATCTCGTCGAGCGACCGCGGCGGCCTGCGCACGTCGAACCGTCCGATGGCGCGCGCCGGTGCGTCGGCCCAGGCCGCAACCTCGGCCATCCCCATGACGGCGTCCAGGCCGAGGGCGTCACCGAGGTGGGCCAGGAGGCGCTCGGGGTCCGAGTAGAGCAGGATCGGGGCCTCGCCCGACGTGCCGATGGTGGCGGACTGCACGTCGGGCTCGTAGATGGGGCACGCATCGAATCCGAGGTCTTCGAAGATCTCGTCGGGAAGCGGGAATTGGATGGAGCCGGCCAACTCGAAGTGGTAGCCGCGGATCAACTCGGTGCTCGACGCCATCCCCCCGATGAAATGGTTCTTCTCGAGGCACAGGACCCGCAGACCACCTCGGGCCATGACCGCGGCGGCGGTGAGGCCGTTGTGCCCGGCGCCGATCACGATGACGTCGTAGTCCGACATCCTCAGGAACGTAGTCCAAGCACCCCTAGGCGTCGAAGGGGGCAACCACGGTCCGGAGAAGGCCGGCCAGCGTGGCGCGTTGCGTGGTGTCGAGCATGCCGAGGATCGCATCCTCTCGTGCCACCAGGTCCCGCAGCGCGAGGTCGACCTTGCGCCGTCCCGCCGCCGTGAGTTGGACGCGTACCGACCGGGCGTCGCCAGGGTCGGGACGGCGGCGGACGAGGCCCCGCTCCTCGAGGCGGTCGATCCGATTGGTCATGGTCCCCGACGTGACGAGCGTCTGGGCCAGCAATTGCCCGGGCGAGAGGTGATAGGGAGGATCGGCGCGACGCAGGGCCGAGAGCACGTCGAACGTCCAGGTCTCGAGGTCATGGCGGGCGAACACGATGGTGCGTTGGCGCTCGAGGTGCCGGGCGAGGCGCGCCACCCGGGACAGGACCTCCAGCGGTGAGACGTCGACGTCGGGGAGCGCCCGCCGCCATCCCGCCGTCAGCCGATCGACCTCGTCTTCCATCGAACCCTCCCCGCCGGTGTGCCGTGGCCGACACTATATCTTGACATCGAGATAGTCGTCGTGCCATTCTCTCGATATCGAGAGAGCTGGAGGACGCCCTGATGCCGGTCACTCCGAAGGGCCCGTACCACCACGGGGACCAGTCCCCAGGCGCCGCCGGGGGTGACACCGCATCGACACCGCCGTCACTGGTCGAGTGCGCCTATGCCCGCTGGCCCGATGCATTGGCCACGGGACGCGAGCGCCTCGGGCGGCCCCTCACGTTCGCGGAAAAGGTCCTCGTCGCTCACGTGCGCGCTGGGGACCGTCAAGACATGGCACGGGGTGTGAGCTACGCCGACTTCGACCCCGATCGGGTCGCCCTCCAAGACGCCCTGGCCCAGATCGTCGCACTCCAGCTCCTGGTGACCGGCCTCGACGAAGTCCTGGTGCCGACGACGGTCCACTGCGATCACCTCATCCAAGCCAAGGTGAGCGCGGCCGTCGACCTCGGCGGCGCCCTCGAACGCAACGCTGAGGTCTACGACTTCCTGCGAACGGTGTGTGCCCGGTTCGGCCTCGGCTTCTGGCGGCCGGGGTCGGGGATCATCCACCAGGTCGTGCTCGAACACTATGCCTTTCCGGGCGGGTTGATGATCGGCACCGACAGCCACACCCCCAACGCGGGCGGGCTGGGCATGATGGCCATCGGCGTCGGGGGCGGTGACGCCATCGACGTCATGACCGGCAACGCCTTCAACCTCTGTTGGCCCCAGCTCATCGGCGTGCGACTCACCGGATCGCTGTCGGGTTGGTCGTCACCCAAGGACGTGATCCTCAAGGTTGCCGAAGCGCTCACCGTGACCGGCGGTACGGGGGCGGTCATCGAGTACTTCGGTCCCGGCGCAGAGACCATCAGCGCCACGGGCAAAGCAACCATCTGCAACATGGGGGCCGAGGTCGGCGCCACCACCTCCCTGTTCCCGTTCGACGCCAACGTGGCGGCCTATCTGCGCGCCACCGCACGGGGCGCCCTGGCCGACCTGGCGTCGGCGATCGCCGGCGACCTGCGTGCCGACGACGAGGTCCTCCAAAACCCTGAGCAGTTCTTCGACCGCGTCATCACGATCGACCTGTCGTCCCTCGCTCCCATGATCAACGGCCCCGACTCCCCCGACCGGGCCCACCGGGTGGGTGAGGTGGGACCCTGGGCGGCCGCCCACGGGGTGCCGACGGCGATCTCGGTCGCCCTCATCGGCTCGTGCACCAACTCGTCCTACGAGGACATGACCCGGGCCGCATCGATCGCCCGGCTGGCATCGGCGCACGGCCTGCGGGTGCAGACCCCACTCCTGATCACCCCCGGCTCGGAGCAGGTGCGCGCCACCATCGAGCGCGACGGCGTGCTCGCCGATCTCGAAGCCATCGGGGGCACGGTGCTGGCCAACGCCTGCGGTCCTTGCATCGGCCAGTGGGATCGCGCCGCGCGCCGCGAGGTCCCGGCAGGGCTCAACACCATCGTGACCAGCTTCAACCGCAATTTCCCCACGCGCAACGACGGCGACGCCAACACGAAGGCCTTCGTGACCTCGCCCGACATGGTGATCGCCTACGCCCTGGCCGGGACGCTCGATTTCAACCCCGTCACCGACTCGATCACGACCGGGTCCGGGGCGCAGGTACGCCTCGACCCCCCTGTCGGCGAGCACCTCCCGTCGCGGGGCTTCGACCCCGGCGAGCCCGGCTTCGTGGCACCCCCCGAGGACCGCGCCGAGATCGCCATCGCCGTGTCCCCCACCTCGGACCGGCTCCAACTCCTGACCCCGTTCCCCGCGTGGGACGGCCACGACTACATCGACCTCCCCGTGCTCGCGAAGGCGAAGGGCAAGTGCACGACCGACCAGATCTCGGCCGCCGGCGCGTGGCTCCGGTACCGGGGCCATCTCGAGAACATCTCGGCCAATCTCTTCCTCGGCGTGCTCAACGCCTTCACGGGTGTCACGGGCGAAGGAAGGGACCCCTCTGACGGCGAGACCCGGTCCTTCGCCGACATCGCGGCCCGTCTGGCCCGGTCCGGTGTGCGGTGGTGCGTCGTCGGTGACGACAACTACGGCGAGGGATCCTCGCGCGAGCATGCCGCCATGGAGCCGCGCCATCGCGGTGGGCTCGTGATCCTGGCCCGCTCCTTCGCCCGCATCCACGAGACCAACCTGAAGAAGCAGGGCCTGCTCCCGCTCGCCTTCTCCGATCCGACCACCTACGACATGATCGGGGAAGACGACCGAATCTCCGTGCACGACCTGGCTTCGCTCACCGCCGGCTCGCCGGTCCGCGCCAGCGTGGCCAAGCCCGACGGAACCCGGGTCGAGTTCTGGTGCCGCCATACGTTCAGCCCTGACCAACTCGAGTGGTTCAGGGCGGGGAGCGCCCTGAACGTGATTCGCCGCCAACAGCCCGGTAGGGGTCGACCCGGCCAATTCTGAGTCGCCGTGCGCCACCTGGGCGCGTGCGACGACTCGGCGTCAGGGATCACGCTCCGGTTCGCCGTGGTCGGCGTTGGCGCGTCCCGCTCGCCAGTACGGCTTGGCCGAGACTTCGTCGCCGTTGAGACCCCTCGTGACGAGGGCGGCACGGATCTCACCCACCACGCGGTGCTCTCCGGCGACATAGGCGTGTCTCGACCCAGGCGGGATGTCCACGGAGTCGAGCGCGTCCAGCAGCCCCGCCGCCGGCGCCGAGGCGCCCGTGCGCTCGAGGAACCGAACCGCGATCTCGTCGCCGGCCGGCATCTCGCCACGAAGGGCGTCCGCCATGGTCGACGAGTCCACCTCGAGCACCACGACGGCGCGGTGGTCGGGGCCGAGGGCGTCGAGCATGGCCCCGACGGCGGGCCCGAATGTCTCGTCCCCCACGAAGAGATGCCAGGTCGCGTCCGATCGCAGCGTCACCTTGCCCCGGGGGCCGATGGCCGCGAAGCGCGTGCCCGGGCCCGCCTGCGCCGCCCACCGCGCCGCCGGCCCCTCGCCGTGGAGCACGAAGTCGAGATCGAGGAGGCGACGTCCGGCCTCGAAGCGTCGAATGGTGTAGCGACGCCGGACGGTGCGGTCGCCTTCAGAGGCGAGGTCGAGCATCAGGTCCTGGCCGGGCTCGAAGGAGAACCCCTTCAGGGGCGACCCCGGGCTTCCACCCACCCGCAGGCGGCGGAGGCTCGGCGCGAGGTGGACGGCCTCGACCACCTCCAGGTCGTAGGCACCGACCCCCAGTCGTTGGGCCAACGCCGCCGCACCCGATCTCGACACCGGGGGCGCAGCCCGAGCGGTCGCGCTCCGGCCTCGCTCCGGACCCGGAGACAGTGGCGCGCCGTCACCCGATTCGATCATCGAATGCAGCGTAACGGCACGTCCTGGTGGTCCGGTCGAGCCACCCGAGGCTCCCGTAGGATCCGCCCATGCGCCATCCGGACCTGGCGTCTGCCCTCCGCGCCGCCCTCGACCGCGACCCGTCGTCGATCCCGGCCGTGTTGGCCAGTCTGGGCCACGAGATCGGCGCAACCGACGTCGTCGCCTATCTCGTCGACTTCGGACGGGTCGTCCTCGAACCGCTCGAGGACAACGCCACCCACACCGAGCTCCCCCACACCGAAGAGGTGGCCACCACCATGGCGGGCCGGGCGCTGCTCACCGGAGACGCCGTCACCGCCGAGAGGGAAGGGGCGTTCCGCGTCTGGGTGCCGATCCTGGAACGATCGGACCGGACCGGCGTGCTGGCCTTGACGCTCCCCGACATCGAGCCGGCGACGGTCGGGGTCTGTGAGGAGATCGGCCTGTTCGCCGGATACCTGATCGCCGTCAATGCCCGCTTCAGCGACGTGTTCAACCTGCACCGGCGCCGCCAGGCCATGACGCTGGCGGCGAGCATGCAATGGGATCTGCTGCCCCCGCTGCACTTCACGTCGCCCCGGGTGACGGTGGCCGGGTTCCTCGAACCTGCTTACGAGGTCGGCGGCGACTGCTTCGACTACGCCGTCAACGGGCCCACGCTCGACGCCGCTCTCATGGACGCCATGGGCCACGGCTTGAACTCGGCCATGCTGGCCGCTCTCGCCATGGGGTGTTACCGCCACGACCGCCGCCAGGCACAAACGCTCGACGCCATGCACGAAGAGCTCGGGACGACGATCGGGAACCACTACCCGGGGAACGGGTTCGTCACCGGTCAGCTCGTCCAGCTCGATCTGGAGACGGGCAGCCTGCGGTGGACCAACGCCGGGCATCCCACGCCTCTGCTCATCCGAGGGGGCCAGGTGGTGGGTCAGCTGGGGTGCAAGCCGACTCCTCCCTGGGGCGTCGGACTCGATCAAGCGCCGGCCACGGTGGCGACCGAGATGCTCGAACCGGGCGACAGTCTCCTCTTCTACAGCGACGGTGCGGTCGATGCCAGAACCGCGGACGGGGATGGATTCGGCCTCGAACGTCTGGCCGACCTGGCCGGGCAGTCTGCATCCGATCAACTGCAGCCGGAACAGGTCGTGCGCCGGCTCGGCGCGGCCGTCATCGAGCACCACGCGTCCGAGCTGAGTGACGACGTCACGCTCCTGCTCGTGCAGTGGCACGGGCCCGGAGCATCCTGACATCGACGGGCAGACGATCGAGCGGTTCTGAGCACGGGAGGTGCGACACGGGCCTCCCCGGGCCTGGTGGGTACGCTCCACCTCCATGATCGCCAGCAGACGCACCGCGGCCCTCCCATGAAGATCGGCATCGCACTCGGCACGGTCCGGCCCGAGCGCTGGGCCGAGGTCAGCTGCGAGGCAGATCGGCTCGGATACGAGTCGGTGTGGATGCCCGAGCATCTCGTGTTACCCGTGGCCGCGGACGGGAGCCCCTACGCCGGGGCCGACCACCCCCCGATCCCCTCCGACGTGTCTGTCTTCGACGCCTTCGCCTATCTCTCGTACCTGGCCGGCCGCACCAGCCAGATCCGGTTCGGCACGCATGTCTACAACATCGGTCTCCGCCACCCCTTCGCCGTGGCCAGAGCCGTCACGACGCTCGACGTCGTCTCCGGCGGCCGGGCCGAGTTCGGGGTCGGGGCCAGCTGGCTCGAGGCCGAATGGGACGCCGTCGGCCTCGACTTCGCAACGCGGGGCGGCGCGTCGACGAAGCGATCTCGGTCTGCCAGCGGCTGTGGGCCGACCGGATCGTGGAACACCACGGTGAGCACTTCGATTTCGGGCCTGTCATGTTCGAGCCCAAGCCGGTGCAGTCCCCGTGGCCGCCCATGCACATAGGGGGCGACGGACCCGCCGCGTTGCGCCGAGCCGCACTCGTCGGGGACGGATGGATCCCCATGAACCACACTGTCGCACAGATCCCGGCCGCCGCTGCTCGCATTGCCGCCCTGCGCGAGCAGGTGGGTCGGACCGGGGTGGTCGAGATCACGATGGGCGTCGAGGCCGACCTCGACGCCCTCCGCCGCGCCGCCGAAGCCGGGGTCGGGCGCGCCCTGGTGCGGCCCTGGTCGAGTGGTCGACAGACCATGGACGGGTTGCGCCGGTTCGCCGATGAGGTGCTCCCCGAAGCGGGAGCGCTGCCGGTGGTCCTTCCAGGCCTGTAGCGCAGTCCCCGGCGGCCGTCGCGGCCTCGCGGGGCTGGGCGCGGTCGCGTAGAGTCGCCGGATGCGAATTCTGGTGCTCGGTGCGGGTTTCGGCGGCCTCGAGCTCTCGACGAGGCTGTCCGAGCGGTTCGGCGACCAGCTCGATCTCGTCCTGATCGACCAGGGCGAGGGGTTCGTGTTCGGCTTCTCCAAGCTCGACGTCATGTTCGGGCGGGCACTGCCCTCGATGGTCGTCCACCCCTACCGTGATCTCGTCAAGCCGGGGGTGCGGTTCGTGCAGAGCACCATCCACTCGATCGACCCGACGGCCAAGCGCGTCGTGACCGACGCCGGTGTCTTCGAGGCGGACATCATGGTGGTGGCGTTGGGTGCCGATCTCCACCCCACGGCCACGCCAGGACTCGTCGAGGTCGGGCACGAGTTCTACACGGTGTCGTCGGCATTCGCCCTGCGGGACGTGTTGTCGAACTTCGGCGGTGGGCGGGTGATCGTGGGAGTGACCTCCATCCCGTTCAAGTGCCCGCCCGCGCCGAGCGAGACGGCGCTGTTGATGCATGACTATCTCCTTCGGCGCGGGTTGCGCGACGGTTCCGACATCTCGCTCGTGATGCCGCTGGGCGTGCCCATCCCGCCGTCGCCGGTCGCATCCGAGGCGCTGCTGGCGGCCTTCGCCGAACGCGGCATCCATTGGTATCCCGAACGGTTGATCCAGGGGCTCGACCCCGACCGGAGACTGGCGCTGCTGAGCGACGGGACCGCCATGCCCTTCGACCTCTTTCTGGGCGTCCCCGTCCATCGCGTCCCGGCCGTAGTCGAGGAGTCCGGACTGGCCGTCGACGGGTGGGTGCCGGTGGACCCCTTGACGCTCGAGACCGCTTTCGCCGGCGTGTACGCCGTCGGCGACGTGGCGAGCGTGGGGACGCCCAAGGCGGGCGTGTTCGCCGAGGGACAGGCCGCCGTCGTCGCCGAGCAGATCGGGGCCATCTTGGGGGGGAGTGCCGAACCGCTCCTCTATGACGGTCGCGGCGTGTGCTACCTCGCCTTCGGCGCTGACCTCGTCGCCCGCGTCGAGGTCACGTTCATGGCGGGACGTGCTCCCGACGGGGTCTTCGAAGGCCCCTCGCAAGCACTCTCCGACCAGAAGGGTGAGTTCGGCACCAGCCGCATCCGACGGTGGTTCGATCGGACCTGGCACGCGGAGGACCAGCCGGTCCCCTGACCCGGCAACCCGGTCTCGAGGGACGTGGTCTGCACCACGACGGAGATCAGTCCCCGTCGGCGGCCTTGAGGACCCCACAGATGGTGGCGTCGATCGTCCATTGCTCGGGGGGAAGGTGGTGTTCCGCAGCCCAGGACACGGTGAACGTCCTGCTGCCGGCATCCTCGAGCAGCTTGGCGCCCAGCCGGTCATGCGTCAGGTACAGGCCCACCCGTGCTCGCAACGACGGTCGTCCACCTTCGGAGGGCTCCCCCGCCCAGCGCAGCACCCGGGAGCGGCCGACAGCCAGTGCCGCGAGCGTGATCCAGACGCGAGCGAGCGTTCCGAACGACGACTCGACCTTGCCCACGTCATGCAGCAGGGCGGCCGCGATGACCTCCGGCCGCACGGGGTCGGGCTCGAGGAGTCGAACCGTGTCGCGCGCCACGCCCACGGCATGGCGCCGATCGGGCCCGGACATCCGGTGCCAGAGCGCCTGCTCGCCGTCCGATAGTTGATCCCGCGCCCACGCCTCGTCGGTGGGCGAAGGGCCGACGGGCACGAGGGCGGAGAAGAAGCGCCCCGCCAGATGGCGCCAGGAACCGAATCCGCTGCTCGCCACCACCCGGTCAACGCTAGTGCGGCACTCGACGCTACCGGCGCGCCCCGTTGCGCACATTCGGTGCACGGTGCTCGCTTTCACGCCCGGGCCCGGGAAATGGGCCCTCCGACCCCCGGGCCAGCCCGACCGGCCCATCATGGCCGACGTCGTCGGTGCCGCCCACGGCACCGGGCCCCAATGCTTCACGCTCCTGTCAGGTTCTCTCGCCTAGATTCAGGGATTCTCGTTCGGGGTCGGGCGCACCCGAGCGCAACGAGGTGATCGGAGGTTCGACCCATGGAGCACTTCCTCGAGACCTGGGGCTACCTCGCCGTCTTCGCGCTCAGCTTCATCTCGTCGATGGGCCTGCCGGTCGGGGCCGAGTTGGCGGTCATCTACGGCGGGGTGCTGGCCAGCGGACAGATCCCCCACGAGCCTCACCACCTCGCCCTGGCGCTCGTCATCGTCCTGGCCGCCGCCGGAGAGGTTCTGGGGTCGCTGGCCGGCTACCTCATCGGCTTCTACGGAGGCCGCCCGTTGGTCGACCGGTTCGGCAAGTATTTGCTGCTCAGCCACAGGGATCTCGACAGGGCCGAGGCATGGTTCGCTCGCCGCGGCGAACCGCTCGTGCTGTTCGGTCGTTTCGTGCCCCTGCTCCGCTCCTTCGTGTCCTTCGCCGCCGGACTGGGGGAGATGGCGATCGGGAAGTTCCTGGTGTTCACGGTCATCGGTTGTGCGATCTGGTGCACCGCCCTGGCCAGTCTCGGCGATGCCCTGGGATCGAGCTACAACCATGTCCTCAAGGACTTCAGCGATGCCGGATACGTGCTCGCCGCTCTGGCCGTGATCGCCGTGATCGGGCTGTTCGCCCACCGTTTCCGGGCGGTGCGCAAGGAACGGACCGGGTAACGCACCCTGGAGGTGGGTCCTCTCACGAGGTCCACTGGGCTCATGATCCTGAGAAACCGGAGGGCTAGCGTGGGGTGCTCCGTCCGAGAGGGGGATCGATGACCAAGGTTCTCTACACGGCCCACGCTGAGGTGACCGGAGGCCGCGACGGACACGGGGCCACGACCGACGGCGAGCTCCAGGTCGAGCTGCGCAGACCCAAGGAACTGGGCGGCCCCGGCGATGGGACGAATCCCGAGGCGCTCTTCGCGGTCGGGTACGCAGCGTGCTTCGAGAGCGCTCTCGGCGTCGTGGCTCGTCGGAAGAAGGTCGATGCGGGCGAGGTGACCATCCACTCGTCGGTGAGCCTGTCGCCCACCGGCGATGGTGGTTTCAAGCTCTCTGTCACCCTCGACGTCTCCCTGCCCGCCGTCGGTGATCGGAGCACGGCTGCCGAGCTCGTCCGCAGCGCCCATGCGGTGTGCCCGTACTCCAACGCAACCCGCGGCAACATCGACGTGGAACTGCTCATCGACGGCGAATCGCTCTGAACGCCGCTTGCACCTTTCATACCGGTCTCTGGCCCGAACGATAAGGAGTCGTCATGCCTGCTGTGGCCGTCGATGATCTGTCCACCCTCCCCAAGGTCGGGCGTCCCGATCCGATGGTGACGCCCGAACGCCCGGTGGTGTCGGTCACGACTGCTCCGCGCGGCTTCGAGGGTGAGGGATTCCCGGTGCGACGGGCCTTCGCCGGGATGAGCTTGCAGGAGCTCGACCCGTTCGTGCACATGGACCAGATGGGCGAGGTCGACTATGCACCAGGTGAGCCCAAGGGGACACCATGGCACCCCCACCGGGGATTCGAGACGGTGACGTACATGATCGACGGCACCTTCGCCCATCAGGACTCCCAAGGAGGTGGCGGCCTGATCACCGACGGTGCGACCCAATGGATGACGGCGGGCGGGGGCATCCTCCATATCGAGACGCCCCCCGAGGACCTCGTGATCTCGGGTGGCTTGTTCCACGGTGTCCAGCTCTGGGTGAACCTGCCGGCTCGGGACAAGATGATCCCACCCGCCTATCAGGGCCTGGAAGCCGATCAGGTGACGTTGCTGTCGTCTGCCGACGGCGGGGCCCTGGTGCGGACGATCGCCGGGGAGGTCGGCGGGCACCGCGGTCCGGGGTCGACCCACACGCCGATGGCGCTCATCCACGCCAGCGTGGCGGCCGGCGCGCTCCTCCAGCTCCCGTGGGAACCGAGCTTCAACGCCCTCGTCTACGTCCTGGCCGGATCGGGCCGGGCGGGACCGGATGGGCAACCGGTCCGGAGCGGTCAGCTGGTGGCGTTCGGCTCCGGCGACTGGATCTCGCTGCGGGCCGACGATCGTCAGGACTCGGGCACCCTCCATCTCGAGGTCCTCGTGCTCGGGGGCCAACCCATCGGAGAGCCGGTGGAGCACTACGGGCCGTTCGTCATGAACAGCCGAGACGAGATCGTCCAAGCGCTCGAGGACTTCGAGGCCGGTCGCCTCGGCACCGTTCCCCCCGACGCCCTGATGCCCTTCACACCCGACCCCGTCCCGATCCGCGTCGAGCACACCGGCATCTGAGCTTCAGGCGCCAGCGTCGTCGGGACGCCCGGGCTCCAACGGGGGCGCCGGCACCTGGATGGCGGGTGCCTCGGTCCCGCCGTCGATCTCGAACACCTTGCCCGTGACCCACGACGAGGCGTCCGACACCAGATACAGCACCGCACAGGCGATGTCCTCGGGCTCGCCGGGACGCTGCATCGGCGTGCCGGCGACGAACTGCCGGCGCAGGTCATCGTCGGTGAGCACGATCTCGAGCGACCGTGTGGCCACGCCGCCCACGTCGATGGCGTTGACCCGCACTCTCGGGGCCAGCTCGGGAGCGATGTTGCGGGTCATGCGGTCGAGCGCAGCCTTGGCCGAGCCGTAGGCGACGAACATCGTCTGCGTCATGCTGGCGGAGCGTGACGAGATATTGACCACGGCGCCGTGGCCAGCCGTATCGACCATATGGCGGGCGGCGAGCTTGGTGAGGGTCAGCGGGGCCGTCACGTTGAACGCGAAGGTCCGGGCCATGAAGCCCTCGCTGGTGTCCATGGCGGCTCGGGGCATCGCTCCCCCGGCGTTGTTGACGAGGATGTCGAGACGGCCGAACTCCTCGACCGTGTGCTCGACGAGGTGTGCACACGCCGCTGCGTCGAGGACGTCGGTCGCCACCACCACGGCTCGGCGTCCGACGGAGCGGACGTGGTGAGCCACCTCCTCGAGGTCGGACTCGGTGCGGGCCGCCAAGACCACGTCGGCTCCGGCCTCGGCCAGGCCGATGGCGATCCCCCGCCCGATCCCCAACCCTGCCCCGGTGACAACGGCGACCCGCCCCGTGACGGCGAAGCGGTCGAGGATCATGACCCGCTCGAACCCTCGACCCTTCGCCCCTTGCGGTGCAGGTCGGATGCAGCCCGCCCCGCCACCAGGGGCAGGTCGAGATAGGTGCGCAGTCCCGCCTCGGCCCGGCACACATAAGGGATGGCGTTGACGCAGTGCATGGCGGTGGCGACGATGCCGGGGTTGCGGAGCAGACCCGCCTCCACCGTCTCGGGGTGCAGCTTCTTGAACGTAGTCAGGCAGTTGGGATCGCCGCTGACCTCGACCTCGAAGCGCTCGCCGCCGGGGCCGAAACGCCAGGCGGGGTCGAGGTGCTCCTCGCCCATGAGCCAGTTGACCGCGGCGGTGATGACCGGTTCCCCGCCGACGAGGGCCTCCCATTGGAAGCGTTGCGCCGCCACCGTCCCCGGGTGGATGGGACCGATGGGCGAGTCTATGGGGACGGTGGCCACCGCCATGTCGTGGGTGGTGCGCAGCTCGGGCTCGATGTCGAAGCCCAGCTCGTCGGCGACCATGAAGACCGATTGACGAAAGCCACCACCGAGCGCGTCGATCATGATGCTGGCCCGAGCCTCCTCGGGGGTCTTGCCGAACAGCATCCAGTCTCGCACCACGTCAGGCGCTCCATAGGTGCGGATGTCGGAGAACTCCTCGGCACGCACGTGGGTGATCGACCCCGACAGGGCCGACACCATGAGGGGGAACCGCTCGGTGATGCCGCCGGGATGGATGCCGGTGCCGTGCAGGGTCACTCCGGCGCCCTTGGCGATGGCGTCGACGCGCTCCCGCTCCTCGCCCGGTGGGTAGAACCAGCCCAGGGGGGTGACCACGTTCTTGCCCGATTCGAGGATGGCGGTCACCACACCGGGGTCGGCCATGAACGGGCTGTACACGACGCAGTCGGCCTCGGTGGCGAGCAGGGTGGCGATGTCACCGGTGGCGGTCACCCCGAGGGGCGCCCGGCCCAGGAGCGTGCCCAGGTCGACACCGTCCTTGGCGGGGCTGTGGACCCATGCCCCCGCCAGCTCGAGCTCGGGATGGGCGAGCACCCCTTCCATGGCGGCACGGCCCACTCCTCCCGTGGCCCACTGGATCACTCGAAAGCTCATGCCGCGTCGTCCTTTCTGCTCGGCGTGGGGCTCGACGACGGCAATGATGCCACGCAGTGCCCCGAGTGACTCCTCCGAAAAGCGGTGAAGAGATCCCTCGGTCGATCAGGGTCGAGCGGCTCGGGAACCGGTCACGAGACGCTCCCGGTCGAACATCCGGGAGACCATGCGCAACGCCCGCAGATCGATGACGAGCAGAGCGACCGCGAAGACGACGGCGACCTTGAATGTCGGATCGATCACACCGATCCCGAGGAGCACGACCACGCCCAAGGGGGGAAAGCTGGCGATCATCCCCAGCTGCTGGGCGACGCGAACCTCGCTCGCCCGAACCGACACCGCCAAGCCGACGACGATCGCCCATCCGGCCAACAACGGCGTGAAGAGGACCAGGGCCAGAATCACCGGTCCCTGACGGAACACGCTCGAGGCCACGGCCGGGTTGGCGAAGAGCCGAACGACCCCAAAGAAGATCGCGTACACCGCGTAGGAGAGCGCCACCGTCGGGATCATGACCGCGGCCGCCTTCCCCAGGATGAATTCCTGTCTGCGGATCGGCGTGGTGAGTAGCGGCTCGAGTGTCCCCTGGTCCCGCTCACCGACAACCGAGTAGGCGGCCAGCGTGGACGGCATGATGACCGGAATCAACAGCAGCAGCAGCAGGGGAAGGTCGTAGTACTTACTCGACGTGTTCGACGATCCGACGAAGACGGCCAACGTGGGCTGGATGAGGAAGATGGCCGGAAAGACGGTCATGGCCACGACAATGGAGCGTTTGCGCCGGTAATCCCGCAGCTCCTTGCGGACCACGGCGCGAATACGGCTCGGATCGACGCCCATCATCATCGGCGGGCCTCCACGTCTTCATCGATCAACTCGAGGTAGACGTCCTCGAGCGAATGCTGCGCTTCGCCGATGTACAGGACATCGGCTCCGGCGCCGACGAGCCCCCGAGTCACCTCGGGGGTGGCAACCCGGGGATCGGACACGGAGAGGACGTACGAGCCCGGTTCATCACAGCGCCAGCCGTCGACGCCGGCGATGGGGGCGAAAACCTGGCCCGCATCGCTCAGGGGTATGGCAGTCCTGACGACGAGCTCCTGTTTGAAGAGCTGGGCCCGAAGGGCATCGGGCGTCCCGACCGTCCGCAGCGTCGTGTTGAGGATGGCGACCCGGTCACAGAGTTTTTCTGCCTCCTCGAGCCGGTGGGTGGTGAGAAAGATGGTCACGCCTCTGCGCCGGAGCCCGATGATCAGGTTGTGCACCTCGAGCGCGGCCACCGGATCGAGTCCCGAGGTCGGTTCGTCGAGGAACATGATGGCCGGGTCGCTCAGCAGGGTTCGCGCCAGTCCGACCCGGTGGCGCAGCCCCTTGGAGAGACCACCGCAGAGATCGGCGGCCCGATCGCCGAGGTTGACGGCGTCGAGGGCTTCTTTGATCCGGGAACCGGGCTGATGCAGACCGTAGAGCCCGGCGAAGTACTCCAGGTTCTCGGTGACGGTCAGCCGGAGATACAGTCCAGGCGCCTCGGGCATGATCGCGATGTGCTGTCGGATCTCGACGTCGTTCTCGGGGCGGAGCGGGATCCCCGCCACCGTGGCCGATCCCGAGCTGGGGGCGATCAACGTGCCGAGCGTCCGCACCGTCGTGGTCTTGCCCGCGCCGTTGGGGCCCAGGAACCCAAACACCTCGCCGTGGGCCACCTCGAAGGTCACGTCGGAGAACGCGGTCCGTTCCCCGAATCGCTTGGTCAGCTGGCTGACCACAAGGGCGGGCTGCCGCTTCGTGCCATCGAGCTCGGCCCCATCGGTGACCGCTGCACCATGTTGATCCGACCGAGGAGCGTCGGCGCGGGCCGGGCCCTCCGTGATGCCGGGCCCGACAACGGGTGCTCGGTACGGCACCGTCATTCGGCGCTCCCTCTGCCGGCGACGTTGGCCTCGGAAGTCGCGGCCGACCGCTCCATCTCGGGGCCCCGGAGCGCCGGACCTTGCGGTGGCAATGCTATGCCCATCCCGCCCGTCTGAAGGACCTGAGCAGGACTTTCTGCGCCCAGACGGAACCGGCCCGCCCCGAGCGCGGTCGACCCGTCACCGGTGAGATGATGCGCCACGGTGAAAAGTGGGCATCACCACACCAGTAGGAGGCGAGCCAACCTGGAAAGGCCGGCATGGCGCGGAGACAGACCGGGGGCCCGGCGCGGACCCGACTGACCAAGCTGAACACCCAGCCCGACCTGAGCCCCCGCGCCCTGGGGGCGATGGCAGAGGCCGCCCGACGGTCGCGCGAAGGCGCCGACGGAAAGGCCGGGGCCACCACACCGCCCATTCGATCGCCGAAGACGGATCCCCACCCCGTGGCCGCGGTGGCACCACCCGTCGATGAGGCTCGGAGCAATCGCGAGCGCCGCCTGAAGGCATCGGTCGCGCTGGTGGGAGGCGTCGTGGTCGTGGCGGCGATCAGCCTCGGGATCTCTTCGGCGTCCCATGACCGCTCCGCGCTCGAGCACCGGTCGTCACGAACCGGAGCCGGTGTGACCCTCCCGACAAGGCCGCGCTCGGCGCCGGCCACGACAGGCCCCCTGTCGACGGGGTCGTCCCCCACGACAGGCCCCTCCCCCGCGACGGCGTCCTCCCCCTCGACCACGGCGGCGCCGCCACCGGCATCGGGCCCAGGACCGGTGCTGTCCGCCCTCGCCCCGTCGAGCGGCTCCCCCGGTCAGTCGGTGGTGGTCGTGGGCATGGGTTTCTTGAGCTCGGATGGCACTGTCCTGGCCACCTTCGACGGACAGGTGGCACCGACGGTCTGCCCGATCGAAACGAGCTGCACGGTCACGGTCCCGACCATGTCCGACCAACCTTCGACGGTGCCGATCACGATCACGACGACTTCGGGTACGTCCAACGCGTTGAGTTTCGCCTACCAACCGTCGTCGACGAACGATCCGACCGTGGATGCAGGTGCCACCGGGTCCACCGGATCCGGGCCAGGTGAAGCGACGAGCCCAGAAGGCCACGGGGGGGGTCGGCACCGGCATGACTAGCCCGGCGGGTTCAGGACCGCTCGTCGACCTCGGTCACATACTCCCAAGCGTCGATGTGTCCGCTGTGGCGATGAATGACGATGGGGGCGTCATTCGACTTCGACATCTCTCGAGCCCGCGTCTCCGCCGCGTCGTCACCGTTGAACTCGCCCGTTCCGATCACCGACCCTCCGGGTTTGGAGAATCGATAGCTCCACAGTTTGCCCGACGACGTGTCAGCACCGCTCATGCCTGGACACTACCCACTGCGTGGAGATGGGGCACAGGGAGTTGCGTCGGCGTCTGCGCTCAGGGGATGCGCATATCGCGATGTTGCGCGGCCGACTGCCGCTCCTCGTCGGTCAACTCCGACAGCCGTACCAGCGTGACGAGGCTCCAGTGGCCGCCGACCGGGCAGCGCTGGACCCTCGCCCAACCGAGGCGAATCGCCTTGAGCGACCCGCCGGGAATCCAGATCGTGCTGAAGAGGTGGCCCCGGCGACAGCGAACAACGACATTGCCACCCAGGCCATACCCGCGGCGTCTGAGGGCGAGCAGCTCGCCGCCGAGCGCGAAGCCCGCGATGGTTATGGCGGTCTTGCGAGAGCGGCGGCGAGCGGTGGGCTCGGTCGGTGGCGGCGATACCGGTTCATCGTTGGAACTCATACTTCCCCAACCTCTCTCGCCCTGGATCTGCCGACAGGTTATCGAAGCCGGGCCCGAGCCATCCCCACCGCTCAACCGCTGATCGCGTCGGTGACCTCGTTCACCAGGGCACGACCGTCGAGATAGCGATCGAGGTTCTGCGCGAAGAGCTCGGCCTGCCGAGCGAGTCGACCGATACCGCCGGCGGCGTTGTGCGGCGTCACGCGGATGGACGGATGTGACCAGAACGGGTGGTCTTTCGGAAGAGGCTCGGTACGAAAGACGTCCAAGATGGCAGCCGACAGATGGCCGGCATCGAGGCTCTCGATCAATGCGTCTTCGTCGACCAGTGTTCCCCGGGACACGTTGACGAGGAGGCTTCCGGGTTTCATCCGGGCCAGGAACGGGGCGTCCACGAGATTGGCGGTCGTGGGCGTGGCCGGGGCAGCGACCACGACCACGTCGGCGAGCCCGACAACGTCGTCGAGGTGGTCGGGGGTGACGGTCTGCTCGGTGGGATCATCAGGCGACGGGTGTCGCCGACACCCGATGACCCGCGCCCCGAACGCCCGCGCCCGATGAGCGACTTCGGCTCCGATCCCCCCGAGCCCGACGACGACCCACGTCGAGCCGGAAACCTCGCGCCAGTCGTGGATCCTCCAGCGGCGCGCCAATATCTGATCTCGCCACTGGGCGGCGTCCTGGAATTCGTCGAGCACCGCACGCATCACGAACTCGGCGATGGGCAGACCGTTGACATGGGCATTGGTGATCCGTACTCCTTTGGCCACCATCGCGCCGAACACCGGATCGTCGTAGCCCGCCGCCGGGGACTGGAACCAGCGAAGCTCCGGACTGTCGAGCATGCATGAGAAGAACGCGACCAGCGGGGCACCTTCTCGGAACAGGTCCGATGTCCCCCACGCGACCTCCGGCTGGGCGTCGGTGCGGGCGATCTGTTCCCCCCTCCCGTCGCAAAGCGTCCCGTCTTGGTTCAGGAGGAGCCAGTCGACGCCGGGTCGGTCGAGTCGTGCATGGAACGACCGGTGTGCCACCGCGGTGAGGAGAACGAGCATCAGTCCAAACCTAATCGCACCTTCAGACCGGTCATGGGTCGTGAGGGACGGCCTATGCGACGCCCCGCCGCATCGCATCCACGTCGTGTCTCTCCTGGAAAGCGCGCCGATATGCCTGGGGACTGGTCTGAATGATCCGTTGGAAGTGCTTGCGCAGGTTCCCCGGAGTGCAGAAGCCACTCCCCTGGGCCACGGCCTCGATCGAGAGATCGCTCGCTTCGAGCATTCGCTGGGCAAGATGGACACGTTGTCGCTGCACCCATTGGTGTGGCGTCGTTCCCGTCGCAGCGAGGAACCGACGGGCGAATGTTCTCGGGCTCATCGCAGCGCGGGCAGCCAGGTCGTCCACCGTGAGAGGCTCGTTCAGGTGCTCCTGCGCCCAGGCGACGGTGGCTGCGAACATGTTGGAGTCGTCGAGGGTGGGCAACGGGGTGTCGATGAATTGGGCTTGGCCGCCGTCACGTTGGGGCGGTACGACCAATTGGCGGGCCAGTTGCGTGGCGACCTCGGTTCCGTAGTCCTTGCGGACCACGTGCAGGCACAGATCGATGCTGGCGGCACTACCCGCCGACGTCAGGATGTCACCGTCGTCGACGAAGAGCACCGCCGGGTCGACCGACACGTCCGGATAGCGACGGGCCAGATCGTCACATTCCGACCAATGCGTGGTGGCCCGGCGCCCGTCGAGCAGCCCCGCTTCGGCCAAGACGAACGCTCCGGTACACAACGAGATGATGCGACACCCTCGCGCGTGCGCTCGCCGAAGTGCCTCGAACACCTCGGCCGGCACGCGGTCGAGATCCTCGGTCGGAAGCACAACAACGGTGCGTGCTTGGCGAATCTTCTCGAGCCCGTGCGGGGCGTGCAGCTGCAAGCCGCCATCGACGGTGACGGGCACTGGGCCCGACCCGCAGACGGAAAGCCGGTACCAAGGGATGTCGAGGTCGGTGATGTCGTTTAGGCCGAACATGTCGCAGGCGACGCCGAGCTCGAACATGGCGACCCCCTCGTATACGACGACGGTCACCGCATGCCCCGCCCGTACCGACCGGCGCGGCCGCGGTGCCGGCGAAGGGGGACGGCGCCGTGACCGCCCAATGGCAGATTTGTCGCGCATGATGTCAATCATGCCACTTTCGGTGATGGGGGCGCGGGCGCACTATTGGGGTATGAGGATTCGCCAACAATTTGAGAGCGTGGCCCATGACCTGGCACGACGAGAGGGGGAGATGGTGCTCCTGATCAGCGATCCCATCAACCCCGAGGGTCTGGTCCCCCGACCCGATCAGCCATGGCTTCGGCTGCTGTCGCGGTTGCTCGCCCCCTCGCTCGATCGCCAACTGGCATCGGGGTGTTCGCCCGAGTCCAATCGGCTTCTGGCCACCCGGGCCCAGAGGCTCGTCTCTCCGTCGGTGCGCGGTGCCCTGACACGAAACTGGCTCGATCTCCTGACCGTGGCGCGCCGTCCCGCGGTGCCACGCATTTCGCACACACCGCTGTGCCGTGACCGCATCATCGCCGCCGAAGACGAGATCCGAGCGATGCTCGGGGTGCTGTCGACCACGCTCCCGACCCCGGCACGCGGTGTCGCCATGGCCAGCTGGCTGCTGCGCAACGGCGCGGGCCCCCTGTACAACCGACACTGCGCCGCGGACCTGCGCACCGAGCTACGAGAGGCGACCGCACAGCTCGACCCCGCGATCTCCCTCGCGGTGTGGGCGTGACCTCGAGACTCCCGACATCGTGCGTCTCGGCGGCGCCGGGGCGCTGAGCCCACGGCAGGAAAGCGGTCGGGGGAACCCAGACGCCCCGAGGCCGGGGCGCCCCGGCGCCGCGCCGACAGCGTAGCGGTACATGGCAGTCGGGACTGCCATCCTGTCATTAATGACTGACACCCAGGCCCGGTTGCCGAGGCTATTCGGAAGCGTCACCCTCGGGGACGGTGCCGAGAACAGAGGTCCCGGTCCCGGGCGTCGGTGGTCCAGCCCTTGCACCACGCTCGGTGCTGAATGATGTCGTCCACGGGCGGAGTGGATATCTCGATGGGACTGGATACGACCAGGGAATTCCAGCAGCCGTCGAAGTCACACAGAATCGCACCGCGACGCAGGGTCACCGGGCCCCACCGTATGCCTCGACGTCCGTGGAGTCACCCCCACAGGCAAGCGACTTTCAGGGCAATTCCCTGACTCTTGGTGCCAATCGCCTCTTTTGGTGTAGAACCACGCCTACGCGGTCGAGCGGTGATCGCTTCACCTCTCGGAGAGCGAGGCTTCATCGCGGAGCTCTCGCTCGAGAAAGACCGTGAAGCCTTCCTGCCAAAGGACGCCGACCCGATTTTGGAAGAGATGAATCGGTCTCGCCGCGACCACCCCGACGATGGTCCATCCCTCGACGAGGAGCTTGCTGAGCTGTTCCTCCGTCTCGATTCTGGACGCCTCGGCTCTAGAGCTCTCCCGCTTGCGATCAGGAGGAAACGACGTCCCTTCCCACCAGTGCGCCCCCCGCAAGCGAATTCGGTACCACTCGCGTTTGTGCACGAGAATGCCCTGCCTTCTTGAACCCCACCGAGCTCAGCGAAAACCCCCGGTGCCGACCAGATCTTCAGGCACCCCAGGCCGACAGTCAAGAGGGCTGAGGCGATGGAGAGGCGCCCCAGGAGACAGAGCCCAGGCGAGGCGCGCCGGCCGGGATCTCGGTACCCTCCTAGCGGTTCTGTGAGCTCCGGCGACTCGCAGATCCGCGATCCGGAGGTGAACGTGGACACGTGGCAGGCGGCCGACGAGGAGCGGGCGGCGCTCGCTGACGACCTGTCGACCCTCGACGACAGCCAATGGTACACACAGTCGCTTTGCAGCCAGTGGAAGGTCCGACACGTCATCGGCCATCTCGTCGGCGGGGCCGATGTGAAGGTGGGGCCGTTCGTCACGGGGATGCTCAAGAGCGGTATGAACTTCAACCGCTTCATCTGCCGGGAAGCCCTGGTGCTGGGAGCGGCCCGACCCCACGAGCTCCTGGGGCAATTTCGCGAGACGATCGGGACGCGCCGGACCCCGCCGGGGGCGAAACCCGAGACCATGCTCACCGACCTTGTGTGCCACAGCGGGGATATTCGCCGGCCGACCGGCATGACTCGGAACGTGCCCGAGGCCACCTTGATAACGGTGGCCGATACGATGAAGGGCCTCGATTTCCCCGTGCACGCCAAGAAGCGCATTGCCGGTCTGCGAATGTCGGCTACCGACGCCGATTGGTCGGCGGGAAGTGGCCCGTCCGTCGAAGGTCCGCTGGCGTCGCTCATCCTCGTGATGGCAGGACGAAAGGCGCCGCTCGAGGACCTGTCGGGCGAAGGAGTACAGGCCCTTGCCGCCCGCATGTAGTCGCGGTGTCGCCGGATCACCTCAGTCGACATAGAGCCCCTCATAGCCGTCTCGGGCGGTGGCGCCCTGCTGCCGGCGTCGGGCGACCGACCATTGTCGCGTCGCTCGGACGATCGCAACGGTGGTTGCCAGGGTTCCGCAGCGACAAAGGACCGTGGCGCAGGCCGGGGTAGCGTAGGCCGAAGCGTCAGGTGATACGAAAGGAACCAGGAATGAGCGAAATGCTCTTGGCAGCCGAACGAGAGGCCGTGGCGGGCGCCAGTCGCCATCTGGCCGAGAAAGGACTCGTCATCGGAACGGCGGGGAACATCTCCGCCCGCCAGGGGGACCTGATCGCAGTGACCCCCACCGGGTCCGACCTCGGGACGTTGACGGCGGAGATGATCACAATCATCGATCTCGGTGGGCAGGTCGTCGACGGCGATCTGGCGCCCACGTCAGAGGTACCGCTCCACACCGGAATCTACGCCGGCACGAATGCGCTCGCCATCACCCACGCCCATGCCATGGCGTCCACTGCGCTGTCGTGTTGTCACGACGAGCTACCGGCTCTGCACTACAGCTGTTTGGAGCTGGGGGGCGCTCCCCGCACGGCGGCATACGCCACGTTTGGCTCTCAAGAGTTGGCCGACAATGTCATCGAAGCGCTCCAGGGCCGTAACGCCGCCATGATGCAGAACCACGGCTCCGTTGCATACGGCGCAACCATGGACCAGGCCATCCACCGGCTCGAGCTCCTGGAATGGCTCGCTGAGCTGTACTGGCGGGCGTCGTCCATGGGGACACCCCACGTGCTGACGGACAAGGACTTCGAGGCGATCATCACGGCGGCCATCGAGCGTGGGTACGGTGCCATGAAGAAGGTCGACAAGAGCTGACGTTCCTGCTCAGCGACCCGTCCGCCCGTCGAACAGTTCGCGAAGTATGTCGGCGTGGCCAGCGTGTCGCGCCGTCTCTTCGAGTAGGTGCATGAGAACCCATCGGAGATTCACCTGCCCCTTGTCTCCCACCTCTCGGCACCCCTCGTCGAGGCTCGGGGTCGCCGCTACAACCTTGTCCGTCCGCCCCCAGGCTGCCTCGTAGGCGTCAATGACACTCTCGACCGTGTCGTCCGAATTGACGGTGTCATCCGGGATCGCAACGTCCTGGCCGGCGAAGCGACACAAGATCCAAAGGGATTCCGCGCGCGCCATGTGCTTCACCAGCCACAGGAGGGTCGTACCACTGCCAACGGAACTTCGTCGGGCGGCAGCGTCGTCGACTCCGGCGACCTTCCGGACGAGCGACCTCCGCTGGTACTGGAGCAGCGCGTGCACGGTCTCCCGCTCATCGCCATCGAGTCGAGGCGGCTTCTGGTCGTGCATGACCAGAGTGTATGACCGAGGTGCCTGCCGCCGATTTGCACGATGTCGTCTGTCAGGTCGTCGTCGGCGCCCCGGGCTCCGGATCTACAGGCCGATCGCGGTGAGCGGTATCTCACCCGCCGGAGACGAGAAGCGACCGTCAGCCGTGCTCCCGCCGTGCCGGCCGGTTGGTCTACCCGATGAACTTGATCAAGGCCTCGTTGACCTCGTCGGGGTGCGTCCAACCGACATTGTGAGGACCGCCTTCGATCTCGATGAACTGGATGTCGTGCACGAGGTCAGGGAGTCGTCGGCCCGTGGCATCAATGGGGAGGATCCGGTCCTCCGTGCCCTGGACGACCAGCACAGGAACGTCGATCTTGGGCAGGTCGGCCCGAAAGTCCGTCAACCAGGTCGAGACGCATGCCAGCGTCGCGTACGCCGACGAGCCAGCCGCCACCGCGAAACTGGCGTTCCATGCCTCGTCGCTGATCCGGGTGCCGCCGAGCTTGTCGACGTTGTAAAAGTTGTCGAAGAAGAACTTGAACCAGGCGTAGCGGTCCTTCTTGATGGTCTCCTTGAAACCGTCGAAAACGCTCTGCGGTACGCCCAGCGGATTGTCGTCGGTCTGCAACAGGAACGGTGGAATCGGTCCGAACAACGCGGCCTTCGCCACCCGATCCGAGCCGTAGGTTCCGAGGTAACGCGTGACCTCGCCCGTCCCCATCGAGAAGCCGGCGAGGACCACATCTCGCAGATCCAGCTTGTCGACCAGCGCCTTCAGGTCGGCGGCGAACGTGTCGTAGTCGTAGCCCATGGTGGGTTGGCTCGAGTGGCCGAAACCACGCCGGTCGTAGGTGATGACACGCTTCCCGTCGTCGAGGAGCACGGGCACCTGCTTCTCCCACGAGTGCCCGTCCAGGGGGTATCCGTGAATGAGCACCACCGGTTGCCCGGAGCCGTGGTCCTCGTAGTACAGCTCGATCGGAGCGGAGTTTTCCTTGCCAACGGTAACGAAGGGCATCGCACATCTCCTTTGCCGGACTCGATAATTGCCATCATGCGCTCGCCGCGGCTGGCTTGGAATCCCCTTTTTCGATACGCCGGTCGCGCACCCCCAAGCGCGGCCGTGTCCAGGGGGAATAGCATCACTGCCGTCGATTTTTCCCATTTCGGATGAGGGGGAGCCCCAAGGCGGGCGACGGGAGGTGACGGAGGTGATGGGCCCCGCACCCGGCTCCCGGCTCCCGGCTCATCGCTCGTGCCCGGGAGCGCGGCGCGGAATCCGGTGACCTCGGGATACCCCCGGTTCGGGCGTCGATCCTCTCGTCGTCGCCGCGGTCCCTATTCCGGGGCGACGCCCCGAGCTCGCGCATCACCCGTTGAGGCGATGCGCCATCGGGCCTGCGGATCGCCGCCACCATGGCCGAGAGCACGGAAGCTGTGACACGAGCCCTTGTCCGAGGACTGGCGCGGGCCCGGCAGTCGTGGTCGTCGCTGGTCCTCGCCGCCCTGGCCGCCGCCATCGCCTGGTTCATCGCCCATGGACTCCTCGGCCACCAGCAGCCATTCTTTGCACCGATCGCGGCGGCAGTCACACTGAGCGTGAGTCGAGTCCAGCGGACCCAGCGCATCGTCCAGCTCGTGGGCGGGGTGCTGCTCGGCATCGGTATCGGAGAAGGCCTGAGCGGCGCCCTTGGCACCTCGACGTACGCGCTGGGCCTGATCGTGTTGGTGACATTCCTCGCTGCCGTCATCACGGGGGTGGGATTCGTCGGCGAGGGCATGATGTTCGCCAACCAGGCCGCGGCGTCGGCCATCCTCGTCGTCACGCTGCACCAGCATGGAACCGGTGCCGAGCGCGCCGTCGACGCCATCACCGGGGGTGGGGTGGCCCTGGTCTTGGGCGTGCTGCTCTTCCCGGCCGAGCCATTGGCGATCGTAAGGAACGCGGAGCGTGACGTCTTTCACATCGCTCGCGGATACCTTGCAACATGCCTCCGTTCTCGTCGCGTCCCGCACCCCCGTGAACGCTGGATGGGTGACGGCCCGGAGCTTGGACGCGCATCAGCAGCTCGACATGCTCTCGCGCAGCCAAGCAACCGCTCACCGCATCACGCAAGTTGCGCCACGTCGCTGGCCCCAACGAGAGGTCGTGGCGTCGGAGATCGACCGGGTCGCGAGGCTGGACGCGCTCGCCGACACGGTGCTCAGTCTCGCTCGGGCCGTCATCTCCCGCCCTGGTGGCAACGAGCTCCCCCCCGGCGTTGATCGTCGCCAGGTCGCACGCCTCGGGAGCGCCATGAGGCGGCTGGCCACCACGCCGCCACCTTGGGCCAAACACCTCCTGGCGGAGGCTCGTTCCGCGACCGACGACACACCGGGTCGCACGACCGAGGATCACGACCATGCCATCAGGGCACTGGTCCACACCACGACCGTCCATCTCGTCGCACTGGTAGGTGGGGAGACGGCTCTTTCGAGCCTGTTGCAGGTGCACCCGGATCTGGACAACACTTTGTCCATGACAACGGACAGCGAAGAGATCCCCCCATCGAGCTGGTTCGACTCGTTGGAATCCATGACCAAGCAGCACGAGGGCGATGCCGTCACCATCGAGGTGCTCGCCCTTGACATCGGAGACGAATACGAGGCTGAAAAGGTCCCATTCGCCTATATCGAGTACGACCGTCACGACGATGCCCTCAACGTGGCGGTCGGTGGCCGTGACGGGCGCTATCCGGTGGTACTGCGCCACACCATCGAACATCCGCAACGTGTCGCTGTCTCTGGTGCCGCGCCGGGTCAGGCGTCGACGGTCGACGTGACAGCGGCTGACGGAGTCCAAACATTGATCACCTTTCATCCGCGCCCCGCCCTGCCGGCGCGATGAGCTCGCCGGGTGTGTGCGGCCCGACCGGCTGATCGAGAAGGCGATCTTTGGAATCTCGGGCCGGCGAACATGAGGCCAGTCACGAGCCGATGGAACCCTCCACCACGGAGCTGAACCTGCCCCGTCCTGTGGGGTTCGTCCTGGGAGGGGGCGGCAGCCTGGGGGCCGTCCAGGTCGGCATGCTCGAAGCCTTGACCGAAGAGCGGGTGACACCGGATCTCGTCATTGGGACGTCCGTGGGATCACTCAATGGCGCCGTCATCGCCCTCAATCCCACGAGTGCCGCCAATCGTCTGTCTCACGCGTGGGCACGAATCACGCGGCACCAGGTCTTCCCCGGAGGGCTGTTGGCGCAAGCGCGCACACTCCAGCACTCGAAAACGCACCTCTTTCCCAACACGGGCCTTACGTCGGTGATCGCTGACTTCCTCGATGCGACGACGTTCGGTGACCTCACCCTTCCGTTCGCTGCCGTCGCGACGGACATCGTCTCCGCCACTCCCTCGGTCTTCGACGCTGGCCCACTCCTCCCCGCGCTCCTGGCCAGTGCGGCCATCCCCGGTGTCTTCCCCCCTGTCGATCACAACGGGCGGCGTTTCTACGATGGCGGCGTGGTGGCCAATGTCCCACTCCGGCAAGCACTGGCCATGGGGGCCCGCTCCCTGGTGGTGCTCGACTGCACCTTCCCGGGTCACCTCCTCCCCCCGCCCGAGTCCCTGGCCGAAATCTTGCTCTACACGGCCATGGTCACCATGCGGTCGCAGTCCATCCTCGAAGCACCCCTCGTCGCCGCCGAGGTACCTGTCGTCTACCTCCCCGGTCCGGCCGCTTGTCGATGCTCACCGTTCAATTTCGACCTCACCGAGCTCCTCATCGAGAGGGCTTACGAGGCCGCTCTCTCCTTCCTCCACGACCTCCGCGTCGACGGTCCCGGCCTCTACGGCTCCCCATCGGGACAGTGACGCCGATGAGGGCTCGACGTAGGGAGGCTCCCCCGCTTCTGCTTCAACCCCCGATGGTCGATTGCTTGGCCACCTTGTCGAGCACCCCGCCGTCTGCGGGCAGCAGATAGCCCTTCGACACGTCCGAAGCGACGGCCTCGTCCCACTTCGCCACGAAAGCCTCGTGCGTCGGATAGAGCTGAGCCAGCCGGGCCGAGCTGAACGGAGTCGTCGTCCCGAAGATCCGGCAGAACCCGCCTCCGGCGCTGGAGGTGTCACCAGTCCCATTCACGACGGCGACGGGCGCTGCAACCTGGGGGGTTCGTATGCCGCCGACCACCTCACCGTCCTCATTGATCACATACGACGTCGGGCTGGAGACATCGAGCCGCGCTGATTGCGGCGGTGGTGTTCCGGTCATCACCCAGCTGTTGAGGGCGACCACCGCCGCCCGGAGCTCGTAGGTGTGCGCGCCGGCGTTGAGGGGGACCGGGCAGTTGATGGCACCGCCGTCGAAGGAGGAGACGGGGTTGATCATGGTGTCGAACGTCTTGACGTCGGCGGCGCCGTTCCCCGTGTCGGTCATGGACTCGACGAGGCCATAGGTGTCGTAGTGCGCGGTACCTGCCACCTCCCACTCCCGGATGAGCTTGGTGGGAGGCTGTCGAGCCGCGAGGTAGCCCAGTACCAAGACGTCAGCTTCGGTCTCGAACATCATGACCGGCACGGTGAGGTCGGTGCGGATGAAGGTCGGCATGGGAGTGTTGACGGCGGGCTGCGGCACTTGGGAAAGGGCGGCACCCGATCCGAATCGGCTGTAGACGAAATAGCCGTCGTAGACCCCTCGTGATTGGGGTTGCAACGCGTCGATGTAGGTGACGAGCCGAGCGGCGGACTGGGACTCTCCGAGTGCGAGAACCCGCGTGGGCTTGAGCCCTCCGAGGACCGTGGCGGCATGGCGGCGCACCGCGGCTCCGGCCTGCTCGAACATGCTGTAGGAGTAGCTATCCCCAGGGTGTTCGAGTGAGCCATAGCGGGCCGGATCTGCCCCCTTGATCCCCCCAACTTGACCAGCGCTGGCGCCGAGCGAGCCGGTGGCGCCGACGATTCCCGCGGCCTGGGCGCTCACCCCGACATAGACCATGCCGCTCCGGACCATCTGCACATGGTCCGTCAGCCACGCCGCCGCGGCGTCGACGCCACCGCTCACATTGAGCCATTCCACGATCACCGTGCCGTCGAATCGCTTGGCGTTGATCGGTCGGTAGACCACCACCCGCGTCTTGTACGACGCAGTGCTTGTCGGGGTAACAGTCCAGAGACCATTGGAAGACAAGGGCGAAGCGCTCGTATACGTCGAGGCCGCGCCGGACAGGAAGTACTCGTTCTGCTCATATCCGACCGTGCTCAGATCGAAGCTCGTGGTTCCCGGTAGGTCGATGCCCTCCCCACCGGTGACGGGGCCGGTGACGGCCGCCTCGGGGACGCTGGTCGGCACCGAAGGCGGTACCGTCGTCCCAACCCGCGGTGTCGACCGTGGCGATCCCCCACACGAGACACAGACCACACCAATGCTCACCACCGCCGCAACGGCGCGGGCCACGTGCCCCATGCGGCTTCTGCGACCGCCTCCGCCGGGGATCACCTCAGGCATCTCGACAACCCCCACCCGCGATCAGCACCATGGTCAAGACGGCGCCAGAGCCTTTCAGCCGTGTCAGAACCTGTCAACGACCGGGCTCGGAGCCCGCGCTGACAAACTGCACGCCAGCCAATCTCTGGCCAGGAATACGACAATGAGGAGGTCGACCGGACCGTCACCGAGCATCTCCACGAGCCGGGCGATACGTTGCAAGGTCGATGACGCCGTGAGGGAAACGGCCCAGTTTGTAGGATTGATGGTGCTCGGAGCGCCTGTAGTGAACGCGTTAGGAGGCCACATGCCTGAAGCAGCACCCCCGACCCGCATGGCGATTGCGCAACACTTCCTGGTGCTCATAGGACACCGTGACGTTGAACGGGGCGCCGGGCTGCTCTCATCCCATGCGTCGTACCGGGTTCCGGGAAGCCACGCGCTGGCGGGAACATTCTCCGGCCGGGAAGAGATTCTGGGGCATCTCATCAACCTCTTCGACCGGACCGGGGGAACCTTCGATGCCTTCAAATGGGAGGACTGGTTGCTCGGTGAGCATCACGTGGCCGCTCTGGCGAATGTGCATCTCAACACCAAAGGACAGATCTACAAGGCGCGTCATCTCTTCCTCGTGCGATTCGACATGCACGACAAGATCGAAGAAATCACTGTCTTCTTCGAGGACCAGCGAGCCGCCGAGCGTTTCCTCGGCCCGTAGAGAGCAACCTGTAGAGAGGGACGGCCCCAGTGCACTCAGCCGCTCCCATCTCCGTCGGCCTCGATGTCGCTTGCCAGGGGCGCATCGAGGTCCCACCCGCCCTCGCCGTCCAGTCGGCTGCGAGTACGACTCGTCGGCTCCCCTAGGCCATCGGGGTCGTCGATCCCTCCCTCCAGGGTGACCAGCGCTTCGGGGTCATCGAACTCCGCGTCGGCTTCTTCAAGCTCACGGTCATCGACCTGAAGGGTCGGGTCCCTGGAGGGGTCCTGCTCGACCTCTTCGATCACATTCGAATCGATCCTGGAGTCGTCATCGAGCGCCTCGTCGCCTTGCTCGAACACCTCCGTGCCCAATGGCTCGTCTGGTGACCAGTCGTCGTTCCGGGCCATCACGAAGACTCCCTTCTTGGAGGCGACACGACCGATCGTAGGCTTTCTGCCTTCACCCTCGCGGGGCGACAGTGACGGCCGTTATTGTGACAGGCATGCGACTCCTGCTGGTGGCCTATCCGGGGGCCGGGAAGGGCACACAAGCCGCGAAGTTGGCGTCGTATTACGGGATCGCGCATTTGTCGAGCGGTGCTCTGTTGCGCACCGAGGTCGCTCACGGCACGAGGATCGGGCGAGCCGCGGCTGACTACCTGCGGCGGGGCGATCTCGTGCCTGACGAGCTGGTCCTCGAGATGCTGGCCGGGCCGGTCCTCGAGGCCGCTGCCAACGGCGGATACGTGCTCGACGGCTTCCCGAGGACGCTACGCCAAGCCGAGGAGGCCTACTCGGTGGCCCAACAGGTCCAAGGCATCGAGCTCCAGGCCGTCGTCCACCTCAGCGTCTGCGACGAGGAGTTGCGCAACCGACTTCTCGCTCGCGCCGAGCGGGAGGGTCGGTCTGACGACAGCGACGATGTCATCGTGCATCGGTTCAAGGTATACGACACCGAGACGAAGCCGCTCCTCGACTTCTACAGACACCGCGGGTTGCTCGTCGACATCGATGGCGAACAGCCTGTCGAAAGAGTCTTTGCCGACATCACGGCCGCGATCGACAACTTGGGTGCCGATCAACGTCCGGAAGTCTGACCCTGGAGTCCGACGCTCAGGCCACAGGAGGGGGTCTTCCCTCGACGCTGTCTGTCAAGGAAGCGTCCCAGCTGCACACCCGGCAGGCATGGAGGATGGCGGACCGTCCGAAGTCGATGGCGGCAAGCCGTGGGTCGGGAACGCTACGGACGTCGTCCCAGTCGAGCACGTACTCCTGCAGATCCGAGTTCCAGTGGGCGGTTGGCGGTGAGAGGGTGGCGGTTTCGAAACCAGCGGGGGCAGGAAATGCGAACGCGAAGAAGGCGGCGCGAGGGTAGCGAGCGTCGCCGGGCCACCAGCCCACCTCGATCTGCTGGGCGTTGCCGGAGTTGCGCATGATGAACTCGCTCGACGGCGGGTCGACCGTCAGCCCCGAGAACAGGCCGACGGCAAGGTCGAACGAGCCCCACCAGGCGTTGACCGGCGTCGATCGCCCCCGATAGGGGGCGCGCAGTGCCGCCAGCACCAACGCGGCCTGGGTCGCGGCGGTGAAGTACGTCTCGACCTGGGTGGCGTCGTAGGTGGCGTGCTCGTCGTCCTCGTCGAGTGGTGTGGCCCAGGGGGTCTCTTGGGGATGCATGTTGATCCGCACCGGGCCAATCAGGTCGCCGACAGCAGCGAGGACGTCGCGCGTCACCTCTCCCACGGACCGATCCGGTGCAAGCGGGACGCGGCGAACGCGTCCGTCGCTGTGTTCGGCCACCGCCTCGTGGCCGTGCAGGTCCAACGCAACGACGAGGGCCCCTGAGCCGTCGGGGGCAGGGAGCGGACGCGTCTCCCACCCCCGCGTAGTCAAGCGCAGCGCGGCATGTTGGAGCTGCGGTTCGGGTGGGGCCAAGACAACGGCCAGCTTCCCGAGAACCTGGGTGTGGGCATGCAAGGTGTCGCAGGTCGCACTCCAGGCCTCGTAGGGCAGCGGCGGCCATCCGGCGGGCATCGACGTCACGCTAGCGGTCCGGCGGGCTCTCGACGTCGGCCTCGACCGAGCACCGTCGCGGCGCCAACACGAGTCGCCGCCTCGGGAGGTGCTTCTCTACCTCCACGCTGTCACCCGCCGTGAACGCACCCGACGGACCGCGTGAGGATCAGCGCGCGGCAAGTGGATAGTCGCCGAACGGTCACCTCGGACGAGCGGCAGGCCGAGCAGGCTCGGCGCCGCCACTAGTCGACCAGAAGGTCCTGCCAGTTGGCGGGCACCCGTCCGGCTGGCCCGGGAACGGGTTGGTCGAGGGGATGATGCTCCGGGGGGGCGAGGCGAGGCCCTTCCACGTATTCGTTCGTCCGGTAGCTCCAAAACCAATCTTCACCTGGCTCGAAGCTCCGGATGACAGGGTGGCCGGACGACTTCGCATGTGCAGTCGCGTGCTGACTGGGCGAGTTGTCGCAACACCCGATGTGGCCGCACTCCGCACACCGACGTAGATGGAGCCACCAACCGTCAGATGAAAGACACTCCACACAACCGGGCCCGCTCGGTGGAACCGTTGGATCCAAGGCGTTCGTCATGGTTGCACCTCCCGCTCTGTATTTCGTCAACGGTCGGGGGGAAGGAGAGGGCAGTCATGTCCGATTACGGTTGGCAACACCGCACACGAGACACACGAACCCAAGAGACCCACCGTGCAGCCGTGATCTCCCGCGTGACCCCTTGTCGTCGATGACCTCATGGCACTTGGCAAGGCTCGGATTCTTGCAGTGTCACATTCGGGTGTCAACGGGTTTGATCGTGTGTCGGTTCTACCGCAAGGCGCGAACCTTACGGTCCCCAGGAGACCCCGAAACCGGACTCGTAAACCGATCGACGAGACTGCCGGTAGCCGTTGCAACTGCTGACCCGAACGACGCCAGCTGGCCTCGGTGGCGCCTGCTCGGCCGATGCCGCACACCCTAAGATCGAACCATGGTGTACTCGCCGGAACCTCAGCGCTTGGTCAATGCACGGCAGTTCTTTCTCAGCTTCTCGACCCACCTCGACGAGGCCACGCGACTGCTCTCGCCGAACATCGTCTGTACCGTCCCGGGGAAAAGCAAGCTCTCTGGGATCTTCCACGGACCGACCGAGGTGCGACGACATCTGACCACGTTGGTCGAGCTCTCCGGGGGCACCTTCGAGGTCCTCAAGTGGTTGGACTGGATGGTCGGTGAAACCCACATCTCAGCCCTCCAGTACGCCCAGGCTCAGCGTGAAGCCCGGGTCTACCGCGGACACCACTTGTACCTGCTCGAGTCGGATTCCGACGACCTGCTGTCGGATATCAAGGTGTTCTTCGAGGACGAAACGGCCGTGGACAGATTCTTCGCCTAGCGCGTCGCGGATGGCGCTGGCGGAGGCGATGCCCGGCCGTGTCATCATGAAAGCGTGTCTGAGCCGGGACGAACCCCGGTCGCTCGTCGGGAGGTCTGTCGAGGATGTGGGCGGCGGCCTATGACGACGGCGGCACCGACTGAGAAGCCTTCTTATTCCATCCGTGAAAGTTCGAGTAGTCGCCTGCAGCCCAGGCTTCGCGCAGCCCCGGCTTGCTCAGGTCCCAGTCGGGTCGGCTCTCGCTCGACGCGGCGCGCAGGTCGCGCCATACGTCGTAGAACGAGGGCCGACCCCAGAACCAATAGCCGTTGTAGATACTGTGGATCACCAGTCCCGGCTTGAGCACCAGCGTGTGGGGGATCATGGGGTCGTGCTCGGGGTCGGTGTATTCCTGGATGTCGAGGTCCTTCTGAACCGTCCGATCGGTATCGGAGAGGAAAGTCCATACTGCGCCTACTGAGGCGCGAAACTCTTGGGTCGTGTGGTGGTCGTCGGTAGAGATCGTGACAATCTGGGTGTAGGCGACGGCGAACTTCGGATAGTTCGCGGCGAGCTCAAGGTGTTGCTGGTGCTCCTTCGGACAGTAATTGCCCCGCGCCAGTGTGAGGACCAGCGGGTCGTCACCTTGGAGCTCGCTCAGCTTACGAACGGTGTCGGTGTGATCCGGCAGGGCATAGTCTGGGAACGTCCCGCCAGGGCAGATGTCGAATCGCATGCATCACCGTCGCTTTCGTCGCCTCAGCGCGCAACATTCGCGGGCGGGCGCTGTCGTCATGAGACTATCCGGCGCCCTCGACGTCACCTCCTCGGATCCTGGGCCTGGACTTCGACGACGAGCGGCGCGAAGGTGCGGGATGGACCGGTTCCCATGGTCGGGGCAATGCTTGTAGGCCTGGACGGAGAGGTGCCGCGGTCGTGGACATGAAGCTCGAGGTGGTGGTGGTCCCGGTGTCCGATGTCGACCGGGCCAAGGAGTTCTATGGGTCGCTGGGGTGGCGGCTGGACGCCGACTTCGCCGGTGAGGGCGGCTTTCGGGTGGTGCAGCTGACGCCCCCGGGATCGGCGTGCTCGATCATCTTCGGCAGCGGGGTCACCTCGGCCACACCGGGCTCGGCTGACGGCCTGCAGCTCGTCGTCACCGATATCGTGGCGGCCCGGGCCGAACTGATGGAGCGCGGCGTCGAGGTGAGCGAGGTGTTCCATGACACCGGTGAGGTGTTCCACCACGCCGGCACCCAGGCACGAGCTCCCGGCCCGGCTCCGAAGCACAAGACCTATGGGTCGTTCGCGTCGTTCAGTGATCCCGATGGCAACGGCTGGTTTCTCCAAGAGGTGACCACCCGCCTTCCGGGGCGCTGACCACGGCCGGAGCTGATCCTCGCCGGGTCAGCTGCTCTTCATCAGCAGGAGGTACCCGAATGCCAACGACCTACGATTCCGCCATCGATCTGGCTGCGGCTCTACGCCGTGCTGCAGATGCGCACGGCCACCACGAAGAGGAGATCGGGCACCCCGACGCGGACTGGCCGGATTGGTACGCGCAGTACATGGTGGGCGAGCAGTCCGAGCTCGGTCCGACGGGGGCGGGGGCGAGCAGGTGAGCAGCTACGACGTCATCGTCCTGGGCGCCGGCTCGCCGGGCGAGCACTGCGCAGGCGAGTTGGCCGACGGCGGACTGCGGGTGGCCGTGGTCGAACGCCAGCTGGTCGGTGGTGAGTGTTCCTACTGGGCGTGCATCCCATCGAAGACGCTGCTGCGCCCCGGGGAAGCGGCCCAGGAGGCACGCGACGCGGCCGCCAGCGCCCAAGTCGATGTCGAGGCAGCCCTGGCATATCGCGATTTCATCGTCTCGAACTACTCCGACGCCGGCCAGCAGCACTGGCTGGCGGACAGGGGTATCGACCTGCTGCGGGGCACTGGCAAGCTGGCCGGGGTGGGAGTCGTCGACGTGGACGGCGTGAACCACACGGCGCGACACATTGTCGTGGCGACCGGCTCGGATCCGGTCGTGCCCCCAGTCCCGGGCCTCGCCGACCTGGAGGGTGTCTGGAGCAACCGCGAGGTGACCGGCATGAAGGCCGTGCCCCGGCGGCTCCTCATCCTCGGTGGTGGGCCGGTCGGCGCCGAGATGGCCCAGGCCGTGCGTCGGCTGGGGGCCGAGGTGGTCGTGGTCGAAGGGGCCGGACGTCTGCTCGCCCATGAGCCCGCGCCGTTGGGCGAGGCCCTGGGCGACGTGCTACGCGGCGACGGCGTCGAGCTGGTGTTGGGGGTCCAGGCAACGGCGGCCCGACGCGACGGCGAGGACTACGTCCTGACGCTCGACGACGGCCGCGAATTCCGCGGCGACCACCTGCTCGTCGCCACGGGCCGGCGTCCCCGCGTGGACGGGATCGGCCTCGACACCGTCGGCGTCCACGCCGACAGGCACGGCATCCCGGTCGACACCCACCTGCGCGTCGGCGACGGCCTGTGGGCCATCGGCGACGTCACCGGCGTGCGGCTGCTGACCCACGTGGGGAAATACCAGGGCGAGGTCGTCGCCGCCAACATCCTCGGCGAACCTCGTGAGGCCAACTACGACGCCATTCCCTCCGTCGTCTACACGGACCCCCAGGCGGCGTCGGTGGGTGCCACCGAGGCTCCCTTCAGCGCCACCACTCCCCTCTCCGAGGTGGCCAAGACCGCTACCTACACCCACGCCTACGCGCAATCGAACGGGTTTCTGACCCTCCTCAGCGACGGCGACCTGTTGACCGGCGCCTACGCCCTGGGGCCCGAGGCCGGCGAGTGGCTCCAGCAGGCCACGCTGGCCATCCGGGCCAAGGTGCCACTCGAGGTGCTGCGGGACACCATCCAGCCGTTCCCCACCTTCTCAGAAATTTTCGTCGCAACCCTCAAGGCGCTCCACAAGCAGATCGGGTCGGTGCGCCAGCCGACCTAAAGCGGAAGCCCCGAGCAATGCGAGCTCCGGAACTACATCATCTGACCATCCAGCTGCACCGCATCACGGAGCCGCACCTTTCAACACCCGACGTCCGAGAAAGGCAAGTACCAGTGTCACCGACGCCCCTACGTCAGCGTGAGTCGTTCCGGAAGCTTCAGACGCACTACGACGACATCAAGGGTCTGCATCTCCGCGACCTCTTCGCCGGGGATCCCGGGCGGGGCGAACGCTTCGTCGCCGACGCCGCCGGTCTTCACCTCGACTACTCGAAGAACCGTGTCACCACGGAGACCATGGGTCTCCTGGCCGACCTGGCGAGGGAGTCAGCCCTGGAGGAACAGCGTGACGCCATGTTCGCCGGCGAGCACATCAACGTGTCCGAGGACCGAGCGGTGCTGCACGTCGCTCTCCGCATGCCCCGGGAGACTTCCCTGGTCGTGGACGGGGTGGACGTGGTGCAAGAAGTCCACAACGTGCTCGATGCCATGACAGCCTTCTCCGACCGGGTGAGATCGGGCGAGTGGAAGGGCCATACCGGCAAGCCGATCCGCAATGTCGTGAACATCGGCATCGGTGGCTCCGACCTGGGACCGGTGATGGCGTATGAGGCCTTGCGGCACTACTCGCGTCGCGACATGACCTTTCGCTTCGTCTCCAATGTCGATGCGACGGACTTCGTCGAGGCCACAGCTGACCTGTCAGCCGAAGAGACCCTCTTCATCGTCTCGTCGAAGACCTTCGGCACTTTGGAGACCCTCACCAACGCCGCCTCGGCGCGCGACTGGGTCGTGAGTCAACTCGGGGACGACTCGGCCGTGGCCAAGCACTTCGTCGCCGTCTCCACGAATTGCCGAGCGCGTCTCCTCGTTCGGCATCGACACGGCAAACATGTTCGGATTCTGGGACTGGGTAGGGGGGCGTTACTCCATGGACTCCGCCATCGGGCTCTCGACCATGCTGGCGGTGGGCCCCGATCGGTTCGGCGAGATGCTGGCCGGGTTCCACGACATGGACGACCACTTCCGAACCGCGCCGCTCGACAAGAACCTCCCTGTCATCATGGGCATGCTCGCGGTGTGGTACGGGGACTTCTTCGGCGCCCAGACCTCGGGAGTCATGCCCTACGACCAATATCTGAAGCGCTTTCCCGCCTACCTGCAGCAACTCACCATGGAGTCAAACGGCAAACACGTCACACTGGCGGGAACACCCGTGGACTACCAGACCGGAGCCGTGTACTGGGGTGAGCCGGGCACCAACGGCCAGCACAGCTTCTACCAACTCATCCACCAGGGGACCAAGCTGATCCCCGTGGACCTCATCGGATTCGGCAAGAGCCTCAATCCCCTGCGCGACCACCATGACATCCTCTCCTCCAACGTCTTCGCCCAGGCCCAGGCGCTCGCTTTCGGCAAGACCGCCCAAGAGGTGCGAGCCGAGGGCACACCCGAACACGTCGTGCCCCATCGGGTGATGGAGGGGAACCGTCCCACCAACGTCCTGCTCGCCGAGATTCTGACCCCTCGCTTGCTCGGGTCGCTCGTGGCCCTCTACGAGCACAGCGTCTTCACCCAGGGGGCGATCTGGGACATCGACTCCTTCGACCAGTGGGGGGTTGAGCTCGGAAAGGCTCTGGCCACACAGATCATCCCCGAGCTCGAGAGCGAAAGCGAGCCCCATCTGGCGCACGACTCGTCGACCAACGCATTGATCCGTCGTTATCGCGACCTGAAAGCGCGGTGACCGGCGAAGACCGGAAGTATCTGACCCAAACAGAACTTCACTGAAGGAGGAGTAGACCTTGGCAACGGACAAGCCGATGCAACTCGGCATGATCGGGCTCGGCCGCATGGGGGCAAATTTGGTTCGCCGAGTGATGGACGACGGGCACCGTTGCGTCGTCTACGACGTGAGCGCAGACGCGGTGCAGGCACTCGAAACGGAAGGGGCCACAGGCTCGACATCGCTGGAGGACTTCATCGCCAAGCTGGATCGGCCCCGCTGCCTGTGGATCATGGTGCCCGCCGCGATCGTGCAAGGCACGTTGGACCAGCTCGCCGGCCTACTCGACGAGGGTGACATCATCATCGACGGAGGCAACTCGTACTACCGAGACGACATCGTGCGGGCAAAGCAGCTGGCCCAGAAGAACGTCCATTACGTGGACTGCGGCACAAGTGGAGGGGTGTGGGGGCTCGAGCGGGGCTATTGCCTCATGATCGGCGGAGAGCCCGGCCCGGTCGCGCACCTCGAACCGATCTTCAAGACGATCGCCCCGGGGGAGGCGAGTGCCCCCGCCACACCTCATCGCACCCGTCAGGGTGGCACAGCACCCCAGGGCTACCTCCACTGCGGCCCCAACGGCGCCGGCCACTTCGTGAAAATGGTCCACAACGGCGTGGAATACGGGATGATGGCCGCCATCGCCGAAGGGCTCAGCATCATCGCCCACGCCGACGCCGGCAAGAAAGCCTCCACCGAAGTGGATGCGGAGACGACTCCGCTGCGTGACCCCGAGATGTACCAGTACGAGATCGACGTGGCCGAGGTGGCCGAGGTGTGGCGACGTGGCTCGGTGGTGGGATCGTGGCTCGTGGACCTCACTGCCGACGCCCTTGCCCTGTCCCCCACCCTCGACGATTTCGCAGGCCGGGTGTCGGACTCGGGGGAGGGTCGCTGGACCGTCGAGGCGGCCGTCGAGACGGGCGTCCCGGCCGCAGTCATCACGGCCGCCCTGTACGAGCGTTTCGAGTCCAGGGGAAACGGGGATTTTACCGACAAGATCCTCTCGGCCATGCGTTCGGCGTTCGGCGGGCACGCCGAGAAGAAGGGGTAGCGATGGAACACGAGCTCGTGATCGTGCCCGACGCCGCGACCTTGGCCATCCGGGCGGCAAGCTTCGTGAACGAGCGGGCGGGCGTCTCGGTGGCCGCCGGCGGCCGGTTCACCTTCGCGGTGAGCGGAGGCAAGACCCCGTGGGCGATGTTCGGCGAGCTTGCCCATGAAGACGTCCCGTGGAAGGCGGTGGAGATCTTCCAGGTCGACGAGCGGGTCGCGCCCGAAGGCGACCCCGACCGCAACTTGACCCACCTCCACCAGAGCTTGGGGGTGGCGCCTGCCACGGTGCTGGCGATGCCCGTCGAGGACCCGGACCTAGAGGCAGCCGCGGCCGCCTACTCCGAGCTTCTCCCCAGGCGCTTCGACCTTGTCCATCTCGGGCTAGGGCCCGACGGCCACACCGCCTCTCTCGTCCCCGGTGACCCCGTGCTCGAGGTCAGCGACCGCCTGGTGGCCGTGACGCAGCCCTACCAAGAGCACAGGCGCATGACGCTCACCTATCCGGCCCTGGCCCGCGCCGACGAGATCCTCTGGCTCATAAGCGGGGAGGACAAGCGCGACGCGCTGGCCAAGTTGCTGGCTGGCGACACGTCGATTCCCGCCGGGCGCGTGCAGGCCCGGCACTCCACGATTCTCGCCGACTCGTCCGCCACCTGAGGCAGAACGGTGTTCGCCACGGCCCGACAAGACGCCCACCAAGGCCGACGCGACACCACCTCGTGTTCACGTAGGGCTGCAGTCGATCTGCTGCACCGACTCGCCGCGCGCCACGAAGATGGTGGCCACCAGGTCCGGCGGGAACAGGCCGTGCTCGACCACCCCGGGAATCGCCTCCAGACGCGCCGCCAGGGCGCCCGGTCTGCCCACGTCGCCATCGAAGTCGGCGATCACTCCACCGTCGGGACTGGCCGGTGTGTCTCGGAGCCGGACGGCTCCGATTCGTGCCAGCGTCGACTCGAGGCCGAAGGCGACCAACTCCAATGGGATCGGTGGATGCAGAGCCGGTACCGGCTTGCGGGAGTCGGCGATCACCACAAAGCGGTCAGCTGCCACCGCGACCAGCTTCTCGCGGGTGTGGGCACCCCCGCCACCCTTGACCAACCACCCGTCCGGACTGATCTGGTCGGCTCCGTCGATGGCGATATCCAGGCGTTCAAAGGTGAAGCGCTCGACTCGCAGGCCGAGCTCAGTGGCGGCCTGCTCGGTCCGAGGAGAGGTCGCCACACACCGAAGCGACAGCTGCCGGGCCGCCAGGGCGGGCAGCAGGTAGGCCACCGTGGTGCCGGTGCCGAGCCCGACCGTCATCCCGTCTTCGACCAGCTGCGCCGCCGCTTGCGCAGCGCCCTGTTTTTCCTTCTCCACCGTGGAGGGCATCGCCGCTCAGAATGGGTCGCCACGTCCGAGGTGCGCAACCCCACTGCTCCCAGGAAGCGAATCGTCGTCTCGGAACTCACTTCGTTCGACTCTGACGACCGACGTAGGTCCCGGAGGTTGTCGTGAACCCGAAACCGCTACCCCAACCGCCGGCCCGGCCTCGGAGCGTCCCGTCCGAACGAACCGGGGCAGAGTCGTGACTCCCCCGCCCATTCGCCTCATGCTCGCCGACGTGGACGGCACCCTTGTGACCCAGGACAAGGTCCTCACCGAGAAGGCGATCTCCGCCGTGCATCGCTTGCGCGATGCCGACATCCTCTTCGCCATCACGAGCGGACGTCCTCCTCGAGGAATGGCCATGCTCGTCGAGCCACTCGACCTGCAGACGCCCATCGCCGCCTTCAACGGGGGCCTCATCGTCGACCGCGATATGTCGGTCATGGAACAGCACGTTCTTCCCGAGCACCTGGTCGGTCCTATCGCGGCGCTCATGGCCTCCTTCGAGCTGGTTGTGTGGCTCTACCGAGGTGCCGACTGGTACGTCCCGGACCCGAAGGGACCCCACGTGGACCGCGAAGCATGGACTGTCAAGTTCGAACCCCAGGTCATGACGACCATCGACGGCCTCACCAGTGACGTGGCCAAGATCGTGGGCGTGAGCGACGACCACGACGCGGTGGCAAAGGCTTCAGCGGCAGCCCACGAGCGCTTTGGGAACCACGTCACGGCAGCGGCGTCCCAGCCCTACTACCTCGACGTCACCCACCCTGACGCCAACAAAGGCGCCGTGGCCAGGTACCTCGCGGAGAAATACAAGCTTTCCACGGATGAGATCGCCACCATCGGGGACATGCCCAACGACGTCTTGATGTTCGCGCACTCAGGCCTCAGCATCGCGATGGGCAACGCCGACCCTCAGGTGCAACGAGCCGCCCGTCGGGTGACGGGGACCAACGAGAACGAGGGCTTTGCCGACGCTGTCGACCGCTTCGTCCTGCCACGGGCTCCGCGGCCACCGAGGTCCTAGCATCGGACGCGTCGCCCACCGACGGGCCATTATCTGCCGAGCGCTGCCCGCCACGATCCGAGGTCGAGCTCAGGGTAGCGCTGCTGTGTCTGCTCGAGAAGCCCTTCATTCCAGACGGGGTGCCCCGGCGGTGGCCAGCCGAATAACGCCAGCTCCCGAGGGGTCGAACCCTCCACGAATGCGGTCCACTCGATGCCCGTCGACACGGATTGCTGGGTGTTGTACCCGATCCACTCGGTCCCTGCGATCCGGAAGGCGAGAGAGGCGACGACCCGGGCTCCGGTCGCGGAGCCAAAAGGGGCGCCCCGATGCCAACAGTCGGACCGATAGGCCAGGTACGAACCCCGGCGCCCCGGAGCGGGTCGCTCGGCGGCATAGACGCCGGGGTCCATGTTGGGCATGACCATGCCGTAGGGGGAATCGATGTGGCGGGAGTCGCGTACCGTCACGAGACGAGTGGGGTTATCGGCGGCAGAGATATCGGAGAGATAGAGGAATCCCTCGAGATTCCACCACGGGGATGCACTGCCCGGCGGAAGCCACGAGTGGTTGCGGTCGATATGCATCGGCTGCTCATAGTTGGTCACCCCGGCGTACTTCGCACTGGCGCCGGCCTGGTACAGCCGGATGTCGGTGCTTCCGAGCGCGCGCTCGGCGAAGTCGATGATCGACGGGTGGACGTAGAGCCGGTTGAGCGCCGTGCCGGGGAATGGAAATTTGGCGGACCATCGTTGTTGTTCGGGTCGGAACCCCGGCCCCTCGGCGGGCCACACGAACACCTCCTTCGATTCGACCGGATGGCCCTTCCAACGTTCGGTCACCCCGTCCGGATCGGCGTGGAGCTCCTCGGCGCTCGGAAAGACCTCGCCGAGATCCTCGGCCACGGCATCGATCTCCTCGGTTCCCACCAAGCCCTCGATCAGGATCCAGCCGTCTTCCTGCCATGTCGTGACTTCGGCGTCGCTCGCAAGTCGTGACGTCACGATCGTGTCATCCCTTTCCGTCGGCGCGACCATCGGCAACGCTTCCGGTCACAGTTCACAGCGTACGGGTTCACGCTCTACGTCACCGCGTTGGGGCAACGCTCACGGCGGAGACCCTTCAGCAGGTTGTCGACCGCACACTGTGCCATGGCGACCCTGGTCTCGGTGGTGGCTGAGCCGATATGGGGCACGATGATGGCGTTGGGGGCTCGCAACAGAGGATCGCCGGGGAGCGGTGGCTCGTCCCCGAGTACATCCAGCCCAGCCCCGGCAATCGTGCCTTCGGACAACGCCCGGGTCAGCGCGACTTGGTCGACCACCCCACCTCGCGCCGTGTTGACGAGAAAGGCCGTGGGCTTCATGCAACCGAACTCCTTGTCGCCCATCAGGTTCCGCGTCGCAGCATTGAGGTCTACGTGGAGGGACACGAAATCGGCTTCTCGTAGTCCTTCACCCAGCCCGGCAACGCGAGCTACCCCATCCACCACGGGTACGTCGTCTCGAGTATCGAAGTAGTGCACATGCATGCGCGTCGTCACCGCTCGTGTGGCAACCGCCTGTCCGATTCGTCCGAACCCCACGATGAGCAACACCTTCCCCGCCAGGTCAGCCCCCATCGGCGCCTCATGCCAGCGACCACTCGTCACGGCACGGATCGCTTCGGGAATGCGGCGGGCGAGCATGGTCATGAGGGCCATGGCGAGATCCGCCACGGCGTCACTCAACACCGGCGTGATCGTGACCAGAATCCCGCGCTCGTGGGCCGCCACGAGATCGATGTGATCCACCCCGACGCTCACGGTGCTGATCACTCGGAGTCGCGGTGCCCATGCCATGACCTTCCGATCGACCACGACGTTCGAGCTCACCAGGAGGCCATCGGCATCGGTCAGCGCGGTCCGGAAGGCGGCGTCCTCGGATCGCCCGGCGGGGAGGACGGTGAGGTCGAACTCCGCCAGCTGGCCCAGCAAGGAGGAGACGATCGGTACGGCGATCACCGCCCTCTGACGCTCGGGCTCTCCCATCACAGGTACGGCGACGTCGGGGCGGGACGGCCACCGGGGCGAGCCCGTTCGAGGGCGTTCCCAGCCCCAACCCCGAGCAATCCGGCATCCGATGCGACCTCGACCAAGCGAAACCCCTGTTCCAACCGCTTGACGGCTGTTGCAGCGTTCCCGGCAATGCCCGGTACGACGTCGTGTCGTCGGCACGCATCGATGACCCTTTCGATGGCGTCTGTGAAACGCTGCTCAGCGTGATCCGGGGCGGGCGAGAGACCCAAAGTGACGCTCAAATCCGCCGGCCCGACGTACACGGCGTCGACGCCCGGAACGGACACGATGTCCTCGACATTGTCGACCGCTTGCTTGGTCTCGACCATCACGATGCAGGCCACCTCGCCATTGGCACGATCGAAATAGTCAGACCCTGTCGAGTAGTTGGCCCGGAGCGGTCCGTAGCTCCGGATTCCCAGCGGTGCATATCGGCACGCGGCGACGGCCGCTTCGGCGTCCTGTTGCGAGTTGACCATCGGCACGATGATCCCCCACGCTCCGGCATCGAGGCTCTTGCCGATGATGCCCGGCTCATTCCGGGGGACCCGGACGAGGGGAACGGCTTGTGCAGACGAGATGCCCTGGAGCATTTGGACCATTTGCGCGTCATCGATCAGGCCGTGCTGCATGTCGACACAGACCCAGTCGAACCCGGCGTGCGCCATGATCTCGGCGGACACGCTGCTCGGCACGGTCAACCACCCACCTAGGGCGACACCGTGTCCGGCCCAAATCGCACGCAGCGCGTTGTCGCGCATCTCACCTCCCTTGGGAACGACGACCAAGGCTACGGCATCCGAGATCAGACGGGATGGGCGTCCTGCGCCGGCGGGCCGGTTTGCAGCGGCGCGGGGACACGGGCTCCAATCGAAGAGACGGAGCGGGACGCCCGCTCGATGGCGATCACGACGGCCCGATCCAGCGGTTGGTCGTCGGCGAGGAGCGCGGCCAGTGTTCCCACCAAGACATCCCCAGCCCCGGTCGTGTCGACGACCGGCACGCGCCGCGCAGGGACGTGGATGGCGCTGCCAGCGGTGGCGACCGCCGCCCCGTCGGCACCCAGGGTGACCACGGCGGCACGGACACCGTGACCGACGAGCATGGTGGCGCCTTCCAGAGCCCCCTCGATCCCCTCGATCGGCGCGTCGAGAAGCGCGGCGGCCTCCGTCCAATTGACGACCAGGGTGTCGATGCTCTCGAGCAGCCCATCTGGAAGTGGGACAAACGGTGCGGCGTTCAGCAACACACGCGGGTTGGACCCACAGAGGTCGATCGCCGCCGCGACGGCATCAACGGGTGCCTCGAGCTGGGCCACCAGGACGGAGTGGTCGGCGATGACGCTGGCGACGGCTCGCACGTCACTTGGATTGACGAGGCCGTTGGCCCCGGGCGCGACCAGCACCGAGTTCTCCCCGTCGGGCGTCACGGTCACGAAGGCTGTGCCGGTCGCCACGTTGGGCGTCGCCATCACCAGTGATACGTCGACCCCGTGCGCGGCGAGGTCAACGCGCTGGGCGATTCCCGCCCCATCGTCACCAACCCGTGCCAGCATCATCACCGAGGCGCCACTGTCGACGGCCGCCACCGCCTGATTGGCGCCCTTCCCGCCGTTGCGGGTCACGAGCCTGGCCCCGGTCACCGTCTCTCCCGCTGCGGGGCGACGATCGGCGAAGAGCAGGTAGTCCTGGTTGATCGATCCGAGCACGAAGACGCGACCCATCGAGCCCATTGATACAACCCGAGCCACCGTCGCACAATGCCGCCGAGGTCGGCCTGCCCGCGCGCCGCGCCGTGGCCTGTCCGTGCGGCCCGGGATCTCTTCACGATCTCGCCCTGGCCGGCCACTCGATGGTATCCCCCCCCGATCTTCTGAAGACCTCCGAGACTCCTCACGGTGTCCCCCAAGAGGTCTTCGACGGGATCGACGGCGCGCTGACCGCAGACCGGCTCGCCTTCTTCACCGAATGGAACAGGAACTTCTACAATCTCGACGAGACACTCGGTAGCCGCATCAGCGAGGAAGCCGTCCGAGACTATGGAACATTGCTGTCAATGCCTCTCCTGCGGCCGTCATCGTCTGTGTACGCACATGGCATACAGACTCCCGGGCCGACCTACGAAAGATCGACGTACCAGTGCTCGTCATGCACAGCAGCGAGGACCGCGGCCTGCCGATCGATGCTTGCGGACCACGCTGCCACGAGCTGATCGCGGAGAGTGAGTACGTTGTCATCGAAGGGGCGCCGCACGGGTTGTGCCGGACGCGTGCCGACGAGGTCAATGCCGAGCTCCTGAGGTTCTTCAAGTAGCCGAGGGGCCGGCGGCCATTTGTCACTCGTTGAGGCCTCGACCGCTACGGACTGCACCGAATCGACGCGAGAGCGAACCAGCAGCACGCCCCACGCCACGGCATCAGTGCGATCGAGGTCCATGATCGGACTTCGAGAGGCCACCGAGCAGGCGGCCAGGCCCTGAAATCAAGTGCCGGGTGAAGGGCGCGGCGCGGCGTCGGACCCGATGCTCCAATCGCTGTCGCGAGGTGAGCAACCGCTTCTCCGACGGCGGCCGCACCGCGTAGAAGCGAGCCTTGGCAAGCTCGGCAAGGATCAAGTAGAAGACGATCATCCCCATGAGAATCAGGAAGAAGGCCAACGGCAGCGAAGTGAACCCCAGGAGGTGATGCAGTGGGGTAAAAGGCAGGCAGGCGCCGACCCCGGCGCACACGATGGGAAGTGTGAGCATGGTCTTGCTGGGAAGGCTGCGCAGGAAGGGGATCCGCCTCGTGCGGATGACGTAGATGACGAGGGTCTGGGTGGCGATCGACTCGACGAACCACCCGGTGCGGAACTCGGCGTGGCCGGCATGGAGAACCCAGAGCATCACCCCGAAGGTGAGGAAGTCGAAGACCGAGCTCACCGGGCCGAAGACAGCCATAAAGCGACGAATGAAGCCGAGATCCCAGGCGGCGGGTCGCTCGAGAGCTTCGGGATCAACACGATCAGTGGGAATCGCCAGCTGTCCGGCGTTGTAGAGGAGGTTGTTGAGCAGGATCTGCGAGGGCAGCATCGGCAAGAACGTCAGGAACAGAGAAGCGCCCGCGGCGCTGAACATGTTCCCGAAGTTCGACGACGTCGCCATGAACACGAACTTCATCGTGTTGGCGAAGATCCGTCTTCCCTCCATAATACCGTCAGCCAACACTCCAAGGTCCTTGTCGAGGAGCACGATGTCTGCCGCGTCCTTGGCCACGTCGGTGCCCGAGTCCACCGAAATGCCGACGTCGGCGTGATGGAGGGCGACAGCGTCGTTGACGCCGTCACCCAAGAATGCCACCGCAACACCTGTGCGGCGCGCCACCTTGATAATCCGTGACTTCTGCTCGGGGCTCACCCGCGCAAAGACGGTCGTGGACGGAATGGCGGTCGCAAGACCGTCGTCGTCCAGCGCGTCGAGATCCGAGCCGTTGAGAACGCCTGAGAGCCCGAGCCCGATGTCGCCACAGACCTTGGCAGCCACGGTCCCGTTGTCTCCGGTGATGATCTTCACATCGACCCCTAGCTCGTGAAGACGCCCGATCGACACGCCGACATCCGGCTTGGGACGGTCGACAAAGGTGAGAAACCCCACGAAGGCGAGGTTGTGCTCGTCGGCTGCGCACGGTGACGTGATGGCCTCAACCGCCGCCCCGTCCCGAGTGGCAACCGCCACGACGCGTGCTCCTTGTGCGAAAAGCCGATCCAGGGTGTCCTGTGACTCGGGAGGAACCGTTGAGCAGCGGGCCAAGACGGCCTCAGGAGCTCCCTTGGTCACGAGCAGCGAACGGCCGTCAGGCCCCGTCGTGCTCACGGTGACCAGCTGGCGGTCGTGGTCGAATGGAAGCAGACCCAGACGCTTATACGCGTCCGGCCCGGTTGTGGTGCCGGCCAGAGCACGCGCTTGGGGTGCATCCCAGAGGGCCTGATCCAAGGCGTTCCCACCCATTGGTCCATCGGGGCTGTTCGCCGTCTCGTTGCACACCAAACCCAGGAGCAACGCCGTAGGATCGTCCCTTCCTCCGGGGCCAAGTGAGCGGCTGAAGGTGATGGCCCCTTCGGTGAGGGTGCCGGTCTTGTCAGTGAACAAGACCTGGATATTCCCGAGGTCCTCGATCGCCACCAGACGCTTCACCAGAACCTTCTTCTTAGCCAGCTCCCGTGCTCCCGAAGACAGGCTGACCGTGACGATGGCCGGCATCATCTCCGGCGTTATGCCCACGGCGATTGCCAACGAGAAGAGGAGGGCCTCGATCAAGGGCCGGTGAAAGCCTACGTTGATGGCAAAGATCGCCACGGTGAGCACAGCGGCCAACCCCACCAGAAACCTCGAGAACCCGCGCAGGCCGGCTTGGAACGCAGTCTCCGTCGGTCGTTCTGCAAGCCCCGCCGCGATCCGACCAAATTCCGTCGACAGCCCCGTGGCCACCACCACACCTCGGCCCGAGCCTTGGTGGACGATGGTGCCCATGAATGCACATGAGGCGAGATCCACGCCGCGTGCTCCGACGACGGGCTGGGTACTCTTCGCGGCTGGGACCGGTTCACCAGTGAGGATGGCCTCATCACACTCAAGGTCGTTGGTCTCAAGGAGACGAACGTCGGCAGGGACCAATTCCCCAACCCCAAGAGCGACGACATCCCCGGGCACAAGGTCAACGACATCGAATTGGCGCGGTTGTCCTCCTCTCCATACAAGTGCACGACGACGGACCTTGTCATGGAGCGCAGCTACCGCCACCTCAGCGCGGTACTCATTGAAGAACCCAAGCCCGATGCTCAAGAGAATGATGACGGCGATGATCACAGCATCAGTGGGATCGCCAGTGAGGCCCGACACTCCGGCGCATATGAGCAGAAGGAGGATGAGTGGATTCCGGACCTGTCCGGTCAACACGTCGATAGCACGGACGCGACGCGATCCGACGACGTTTGGTCCGATCCGATTTAGTCGCTCGGCTGCCTCCGCCGCGGAAAGTCCCTGGTCAGTGGTCTCGAGTTGCTCGAGAACCTTGTTCGGCACCATACCGGCCGCGGTGACCATGTCCAAAGAGGACGTCGAAACGATCGGCTGGCCCTTCACAGGGTGGATCACGAGATCTCCACTCGACTCGAAAGCGACACCGTCTAAGCATCCAGGGTCTTGGGACCCCGGGGCGGCATGCGAAACCGTCTCATAGACGCATCGGCCTCGGTACCACCGGCGATGGCACCACGTGGCTCCGACGCCGACGATCGTCCAATTGTACCGGTGTGGCTGTCGTCAGGAGCCTGGCCACGGAGGGTTCATCAGCATGCTGCTCGGAGATTGTGATGGGCCGTTACGCGCATCCGGCCCCGCCTTCGTGGGGAACCACAGTTCCGGTCCGTGATAGTGGCGGGCCGATCGAGACTGCACTGGGGCGGGTCGGGCACCACGATCAGGTCGGCTCGGGCTCCATGACGATCGCCCCGCACGGGCATTCGGCCACACAGATCCCACAGCCTTTGCAGTAGTCGTAGTCGAAGGTGTAGCGGAGCCCGGGACCCAACTTCATCACCGCATTGTCGGGGCACATTCCGAAGCAGTTGTCGCACTCGAAACAGTTCCCGCACGACATGCATCGCCGAGCCTCGAAGAGGGCGGTGGACTCGTCGAGACCTTCCACAACCTCGTCGAAGGTGGAGGTCCGGCGGGCCAGATCGAGTCGGGGCCGCAGCGTCTTGGGCGCGTCGGCGTAGTACCAAGTGTTGAGCATCCCGGCAGTGGCGAGCTCGTGGCGCGGAGCGGGCTTGTGGACCGTCCCCCGCAGCCAGGCGTCGATGTTGCGGGCAGCCTGCTTCCCGTGGCCGATGGCCACGGTCACCGTGCGCTCGGCGGGCACCATGTCGCCGCCGGCGAAGACTCCAGGATGTCCGGTCATCATGTCCGGGCCCACCTGGACCACCCCACCATCAACGACAATGTCCGAGGCACCGTGCACGAGGGACAGATCCGACTCCTGGCCCAGGGCCAGGATCAGCGAGTCGGCGGCGAGCTCTTCGAGTTCGCCGGTGGGTTGAGGAAATCCCTCTTCGTCGAGCATCATCCTCTCGAGCACGAGTTTCTCGCCTTCGACGGCCTTTACCGTCGAGAGCCACTTCATGCACACGCCCTCTTCGACGGCTTCCTCGACCTCGACGTCGTGGGCGGGCATCCGGTCTCGTGAGCGCCGGTACACGACCACGGCATCGGTGGCACCAAGGCGCCGGGCGGTGCGCGCCGCGTCCATGGCGGTGTCTCCACCTCCGTAGATCGCCACCCGCCTACCGAGGTGAGGTGGTGCCTCCCCCTCCATGCTCCGCAGGAGCGACACGGCATCGAAGACTCGAGACGAGTCGCCAGCGGGGATGTAGGCACGCTTGCCGATCTCGGCGCCGACGGCCAAGAAGGCGGCGTCGAACCCGTCGGCTTCGATGGTGGCCACCACGTCGGTGACATGGCGGTTCGCTTCCAGAGTCACCCCCAGGGCAAAGATCCGGTCCACCTCGGCTTGGAGGATCTCGCGAGGCAGGCGGTACTTGGGGATTCCGAAGCGCATCATCCCACCCGCGGACTCTCCGGCCTCGTAGATGGTCACGCTGTGGCCCAGACGTGTCAGGTGGTAGGCCGCGGAAAGCCCGGCCGGACCTGCTCCGACCACAAGAACCCGCTTGCCCGAAGGGGCGGCATCGGTCTCGAGCTTCCAGCCCCGGGCGATTGCCTCATCCCCGAGGAATCGCTCCACCGCGTTGATGCCCACGGCTTCGTCGACCTGGACCCGATTGCAGACCGTCTCGCACGGGTGGTAGCACACGCGCCCCATGACAGCCGGCAACGGGTTGTCCCGCACAAGGGCCCGCCACGCCTGCTCATAGTGACCGGCCTCGGCGTGGTACAACCACTGCTGGACGTTCTCTCCGGCCGGACAGGCATCGCAGCACGGTGGCAGGCGGTCCACGTAGACCGGACGCTCGACCCGCCAGGATCCGGTCTTGTTGGCGAGACTGGAACCCACGTCGAGGGTGATGGCGAAAGGCTTGTCCATCAGGATCCCCGCTCGGACAGGACCGCGTCGGAATCCTGCTCGGAACCATCGTCCAGCAGGCCGAAACGGCGGATGTTGCGATCGGCCATGGCCTGGATGCGATCGACGATGTCGGGCCGAGGAGGGTTCCCGAAGAGGTGGCCATAGCGGCCCTGAAGACCCAGGTACTCCTCGACTGGCACGCGGCGGCGGATCTTCGACACCGCCGTGATCTCTCCGTGCTCGGCTTCGAAGACGGGAAAGAGCCCCGTCTCCTTGGCCAGTCGGGCCAGAAGGATCGTGTCGGCTGATGCACTCTGCCATCCCAGAGGGCACGGGACCAGGACGTGGATATACCGAGCGCCCCGCAGAGACATGGCGTGGCGGACCTTGTACTCGAGGTCGCGCAACTCCGACACCGTGGCTGTGGCGACGTAGGGAATCTCGTGCGCCACGGCAAGGAGAGGGACGTTCTTCCCCTGACCGAACACGTTTCCAGGTTCGGGGCCGATGGCCTCGGTGGTGGCGGTGCGCGCTCCCGGGGGGGTGGCGCTGGACCGCTGAACACCGGTGTTCATATATCCCTCGTTGTCGTAACAGATGAAGAGCACGTCGTCGTTGCGCTCGAACATCCCCGACAGGCACCCGAACCCGATGTCCACCGTGCCGCCGTCACCGGCTTGGGCGACGACCCGGACATCGCTGCGTTCCTTGGCCTTCAAGGCGGCCGCCACGCCGGTCGCCACCGCAGGGGCGTTGGCGAACAACGAGTGCAACCACGGAATGCGCCAGGCGGTCTCGGGGTACGGGGTCGAGAACACCTCGAGACATCCCGTGGCGTTCACCGCGATCATGTCTCCGCCGGTCGCCCGCATGGCGGCGTCAAGGACGAACCTGGCGCCCAGTGCCTCGCCGCATCCCTGGCACGCACGGTGGCCGGAGTTGAGCGAGTTCGTCCGCTGGGCATCGGCTTGCACGGAACGCAGCTCCAAGGGCAGCAACCGGTTGCCCGCCGCAAAGCTGCCCGTTTGGTAGAACTTCACCGGTTCGAGAGGCATGGTTCCCTCCTCATGTGACCCGGGCCGACACGATGCCGACGTCGCGCAGCACGTTCTCGGCAGTGGGGCCCGAGCGGCGCCGGCCAGCCATGCGCGCCAGCTCCCGCTCGACGAGGGTGCGGTCGAGATCGAGGAAGGTCAGGGCCTCGAGCCCATCCGATTGGGCCAGCTCGAGCAGCTCCATCAGTGACCGCTGGGTGATGGGACGGCCCCCGAGCCCGGCGATCACGGCGTGGACTTGCAGCGGGAGCCCGGCCGTCGCCATCGAGACGTCCGTGGCCACGATCCCCCCCGCTCCTGGGGCGAGCGCCTTCTCGATGACCACCACCCGCCGGGCCCCCCCGAGCGCACCCCGCACCGCCGCGACCGGGAAGGGGCGGAAGGAGCCGATCCCTACCACCCCGATGCGCGTCCCCTGCTCGCGCAGGGCGTCGACGGCATCTTTGATGGTCCCGAGCACCGAGCCCAGGGCCACGACGATGGTCTCGGCGTCCTCGCTCCGGTAGGTGCTCACGAGACCTCCCGAACGTCGCCCGAAGGTTCCCCCGAACTCTGCGGCGATCTCCGGGATGAGATCGAGCGCCTGAAGCTGCTTGACGTGGGCGAGGTACCGCACCTCTTCGAACGCCTCCGGACCGACCATGGCCCCGATGGAGACAGGCTCGTGGGGGTCGAGTACCTGCCTGGGTTCGAATGGCGGCACAAAGGCGTCGACCTCTTCTTGGGTTGGGATCTCGACGGCCTCGAAGGCGTGGGTGAGGATGAACCCGTCCATGCACACCATCACCGGCATCGACAGCTCCTCGGCCAGGCGGAACGCCTGGACGTGGAGGTCGACCGCTTCCTGGTTGGTCTCGGCGAAGAGCTGGATCCACCCGGCGTCGCGAACCGCCATGGCGTCGCTGTGGTCGTTCCAGATGTTGATGGGTGCCCCGATGGCGCGATTCGCCAGCGTCATCACGATGGGCAGACCGAGCCCCGAGGCGTTGTACACGGCCTCGATCATGAAGAGCAGGCCCTGGCTGGCCGTGGCGGTATAGGCCCTTGCGCCGGCCGCCGAGGCCCCGATGCACACCGACATGGCGGCGAACTCCGATTCGACATTGATGAATTCGCAGGGCGCCAGCTCGCCGGATTTCACGAGCGCCCCGATTCCCTCGATGATGTGGGTCTGCGGGGAGATCGGATAGGCGCAGACGACTTCGGGGCGACACAGGGCGACGGCTTCGGCGACGGCCCGTGAACCCTCAAGCTGGCGAAGCATCGGCCAGCACCCCCCTCCGACCTTCCACGATGCGGTACGCCTCGCGGGCCGCGGCGATGTTTCCGGTAGCGACCTTTCCGCTGAAACGGGCTGCAATGGCGTGGACGACTGCGTCGATCGAGACCGCTCCGGTGAGCGCGGCGAAGCCACCGAGCAGCACGGCGTTGGGAACAGGACGCCCGGTGTACTCGAGCGCCAATTCGGTGGCGGGGACGGTCAGCAACCGATCGTCCCCATGCGACACGATGAGGTCCGACAGGCCGAGGTCATCGAAGCCACGGGATGAGTTGACAAGGAGGTATCCGCCCGGTCGCAGTCCGCTGAACAGGTCGACCTGATGCACCAATGTGGCGTCCTGTACGACGAGCGCGTCGGGCGCGACGACGGGCTCGCGGGTACGGATACGAGTCGTGTCGATGCGGCAAAACGCCATGACCGGCGCACCGGTGCGCTCCGACCCGAAGCTCGGAAAGGCCTGCGCGAACCGCCCGTCGCCGAAGGCGGCCATCGAGAGGATCTCGGCGGCTGTCACCACGCCCTGGCCTCCGCGACCGTGGATCCGGACCTGGAACATCCGATGCCCTACGGCCTGGGAGCGGCGCCCACCACGGCTGCCAATTCGGCCAACCGGTTGGCGTAGCCCCACTCGTTGTCGTACCAGCCGATCACCTTGGCCATCCGGCCATGGGCCATCGTGAGCTCGGCGTCGAAGACGCACGATGCCGGTGAGCCCACGATGTCGCTCGAGACGAGAGGCTCTTCGCTGTAGTCGAGCTTTCCCACCAGGGATCCGACGGCAGCCCGCTCGCGGAAGGCGGCCCGAATGTCATCAGGCGTGGCAGTCACCCTGAGATTGACGACGAGGTCGGTCACCGACCCGTCAGCAACCGGAACCCGCAAAGCGAATCCGTCCAGCCGACCCTCTACGGAAGGCAGGACGAGGCCAGTGGCGCGCGCCGCCCCTGTAGTCGTGGGCACGATGTTGATCGCCGCCGCACGTGCCCGGCGCGCGTCTTTGTGTATCGAGTCCACAAGCTGCTGGTCCCCGGTGTAGGCGTGCACCGTCGTCATGAAGCCCTCCTCGATGCCGAACCCATCGTCGAGAACCTTGGCCAGCACCGCCAGACAGTTCGTCGTGCACGACGCATTCGAGACCACCACGTGACGGGCTGGATCGAACTGGTCGTCGTTGACACCCATCACGAAGGTGGCGTCCGCGCCTTTGGACGGTGCCGACACCACCACCCGGGGGGCCCCGGCATCGAGGTGACCGGCAGCACGGTCACGAGCCGTGAACTTCCCCGTCGCCTCCACCACCACGTCCACCCCGAGATCGCCCCATGGAAGCGCCTTGATCTCGGGCTGCGCCAGGAGACGGACCCTCTCGTCGCCGATCACCATGACCTCGCCGTCGAGCGTCACCGGGGCCTCGAGGCGCCCGAACACCGAGTCGCGAGCCAGGAGGCGGACGAGTGCTTCCGGAGGTCCAAGGTCGTTCACGGCCACAACCTCGAGGCCGAGCTCGGGGCGCCGCGCCGCCCGCAGCAGGGCACGGCCCGTCCGCCCAAACCCGTTGATCCCCATCCGTACCGGCATGTGTCCTCCTCGTCCTGGCCACGCCTCGGCTCACCGACATCTCGTCGTCGAGCCGGTACTCCCAACCTCGCATCGGACCTCTGTCACCACCAGGGACCAAGGTCCCGTTCCAGAGGAGCCGTGCGGCCCACGGTGCTTTGGGTCTAGGCACGATTCGGAGCGGCCGGTTCGCTCGTCGTGCTCGTCCCCTGTGGGGTAGCCCCGTCTCGGGACCTTTGACCCTGGAGGGCCTAGGGGACCTGGTCCCAAGACGATCCCACGTCATACACTCATCTCGAGTACCGAACGGGGTGAAGCATGGCGAAGCGGGACCGCGAAGCTCCCGAGTTGCTCGGTCGAGAGGTGACCGGGCTCCCGATCCTCGAAGATCTCCCCCCGGTCGCGGGTCGCCGCGTCCTGGTTCGAGCCGACCTCAATGCTCCCCTTCGTCCGAGCCCCGACGGGCGTCTCGAAGTCGCCGACGATTTCCGCTTACGTTCAGCGCTCCCGACCCTGGCCTGGTTGCAGGCGAACGGGGCGGACATGGTGGTGTGCAGCCACCTGGGCCGCCCGAAGGGCAAGATCGACCCTCGCTACGACATGACCCCAATCCGTGACGTGATGGCCAGAATCGCGCCTGGAGTCTCGGTCATGGACAACCTGCGATTCGACCCCGGAGAAGAAGCAAACGACCCGGAGTTCGCCCGCCGCCTCGTCGATGGATTCGACTACTTTGTGAACGACGCATTCGGCGCATCTCACCGCAACCATGCGTCGATCGTGGGCCCACCGGCACTCATGCCAAGTGCCGCAGGTCGCCTCCTTATGCGGGAGGTCGAGGCACTCACCCGTATCCTTGTCGATCCTGAACCCCCGTTCGTCGCCATCGTGGGTGGCGCGAAAGTCGCAGACAAGCTCGGGGTATTGACGTCGATCGCGGAGCGCGCCGACCACGTGCTTCTCGGAGGTGCAATGTGCTTCACCTTTCTCCGTGCACAAGGCCTCGATGTCGGCGCGTCACATGTTGAATCCCAACTGATCGAGGACGCTCGATCCCTCTTGCATCGCTACGCCGGCATAAGGACTCCACGGGACATCATGGCACTCGCTCCAAATGGCGATCTCGGCATCGGCCGACCCGCCACAGGCGAAGTCGAGCTGTTCAACGGTGATCTTCCGGCTGGTTGGCGGGGCATGGACGTCGGTCCTGCGACCCGGGCGGACTTCGCCGAGATCATTGCCCCGGCAGGAACGGTGCTCTGGAACGGTCCGATGGGCGTCTTCGAAGACGCACGCTTTGCCGAGGGAACTCGAGCCGTCGCCGAAGCGGTTGCCTCCTGTCCCGGATTCAGCGTGGTCGGCGGAGGTGAGACCGCAGCGTCGCTACACCTGTTCGGAATCGAAGACCGCATCGACCACATCTCGAGTGGTGGAGGCGCCACCCTCGAGTTCATCGAAAAAGGGGATCTCCCCGGCCTGGCTGCTCTACGCTCGAACCGTGCCGTGCATCAGGGCTGAGTCGGCGCACCGAGATACCAGCAAGGTGGCTTGGTAAAGCTCCGTTCGGGCGGTGACGTCTGAGGCATGATGTAGCCAACACGAGGTGGGAGCAGTCCGCAAATGGAAAAGCTGATGAACGTCGTCGTGGCAACCGACGGATCCGATGCCGCGATCGCGGCGGCGCGACGGTCTATGAACCTACTGCGCCCTAGCGCTCACGTCGTAGTCGTGATGGTAATTCCCGAATACGAGGACCCCATGGAGGACGCCGGGGGGTTCGAAGGCCCGACGATCAGCTACGAGCAAGCCGAGAAGGATTGGAATCAGGCTACCGCTGAAGGGCAATCCGCACTCGATCGCACGGCGGCAGTGCTCGGACCAAAGGTGGAGGTGCGTCTCGTCTCTGACGACGAAGCAGCGGCCGCCATCGTTCGTGTCGTCAGCGAGATCAATGCAGACGTGCTCGTGGTTGGTTCGTCGGGAAAGGGTTGGTTGGGCCGACTCTTCAAGGGATCTGTCAGCGACTATGTGGCGCACCACGCTCCATGTCCGGTCTTGCTGATCCGCCACGACCACTGAGCGTAGGGGCCCGGTTGGGGAGCTGGGCGACCGAGATTTGCGCCACCTCCGATGATCGTGAGGACAAGGATTATCTCGTGACCGATGGGGAGCCACGCACCGGAAACTGGCCCAGCACCCTGGTGCGCAGAGCAACGTCTGGCGACGTCCCCCTGATGGCAGAGGTGCTGGCACGAGCGATGGAGGACGACCCGGAGATCCGTTGGATGTTCCCTCGTTCCCGGACACGAGGACGGGTGCTCCCCCAGGTCTTCGCGGCCATGATCCTTCACCTGTACCTGCCTTTCGACGAGGTCTTTACGACCGACGACTATTCCGCCGCGGCGCTATGGCTCCCTCCAAGCAATCCTGGGCCCGCGCCCTTCGAGGTCATGCGCCTGGCGGCCCGTATGGCGTTGCTCTTCCCCCTTGCGGGTCGGGCACTATGGCGAGCCCCAGCCCAGGCCGGTTACCTCAATGCAAGGCGCCCCAGAGAACCCCACTACTACCTGGCCCTGCTCGGCACTGATCCCCGACACCAGGGCCAAGGAATTGGCTCGGCGATGCTTTCGTCACAACTAGCGCGCTGCGATGCGGAAGGGTTCCCCGCCTACCTCGAGTCATCCAATCGCCGCAATCTCGGTCTGTACTCCCGTCATGGGTTTGAAGTCATGAAGGAACTGAAGTCAACGCGTCACGGACTGTCGACGTGGTTGATGTGGCGGGAGCCGCACACATGACACTGGATCGTTGTGGAGCCAGTCTCGGGCCCCACCCACATCATGTCGGGAGGACTTGCCTGCCCGACTTAGCGTTCTTGGCGGTTAGCGACGGAATCGACGGAAATCTTGCCGTCCAGCATTCGAACGACCCGATCCGCTACTCCGGCAACGACGCTGTCATGGGTCACCAGCACGATCGTGACCCCCCGCTCGTCGCGCAGCCGCTGGAAGAGCCCAAGGACAGCTTCGACCGATGTGCTGTCGAGACTGCCCGTGGGTTCATCGGCAAGGAGAATAGGCGGGTCATTCGCCAATGCTCGGGCGATGGCGACTCGCTGGCGCTCGCCTCCCGAGAGTTGCGGCGGCCGGCGATCAGCGAGATCAACGAGGTCGACGTCGCCGAGCAACCTCCGGGCATAGGCCGACCGCTCAGCATGGGGACGACGGGAACCCGCCATGGCGATCTGGACATTCCCCAGCACCGAAAGACGGGGGAGCAAGTTGTGGAGCTGAAACACCAGGCCGATCTCCTCACGACGGAACAGGTTGTTACGACGGAGGTGATTGAGGTCGTAGCCATCCACTCGGATCGTCCCCGCCGTCGGACGATCCAATGCGGCCAGCAAGTGCAGAAGTGTCGACTTTCCGCATCCCGACGGTCCGGTGATGGCCACGAACTCCCCGCTTGCCACGGTCAGTTCGACTCCGTCCAGGGCTCGGATCATGCCGTCGTCGTAGACCTTCTCGACATCGTGCACCTCGATCAGCGGGGCCTTGACCGCAAGCTCACTCATGGCTCAACGCCTTGAGCGGGATGAGGTTGGCGGCGCGCAGCGCGGGGTACAGGGCACCGAGCACGGCCATGCCGAGGCCGGTGAAAAGCCCTCGCCAGAACGCCCCCGGCGTGTAATTGGCGTGGAGGACTCCCTTGAGCTGGGGCAGGTGCTCGAGGACGGCGGTCGCAGCAAAGGAGAGCCCGACCCCCAAGGCTGAACCGGCCACCGCCAGAACGATCCCTTCGCCCACCACGAGGAATACCACGCGGGTCCGAGCCCATCCGATGGCGCGGAGCAAGCCGAACTCCCGGGTGCGCTCGAAGAGCGAGAGCAGCATGGTGTTACCCACGATGACCGCACCGATCAGAATCGCAAGGATGGTGCTTCCGGTAGCGGCTGCCTTCAAGAACACCAGGTTGCGATCGGCTCGACCGAACTGGGTTGCGGTCCGAATGGTGGTCAGCTCGGGATGGGCCGTCGTTATGGCCCGCTCGACCCGTGGGATCGACGACCCCGGCACCACCTTCACGAACACAAGGGTCACCGACCCCGGTACCCGGTTGTACGCCTGGATGGCAGGGAGGGGAAACATCGCGCCCAGGTCCCCGTAGGAGATCCCGGTCGAGTAGATCCCCACCACCGTGTTCCAGGTGCCGTTTCCATGGAACCTGTCGCCTACATGCAGACCCAGGTTCTGCGCTGCACGCCATCCCAGCATGACCTCGTGGCTGGCGGTCGCGCCGTAGGGCTTGCCCGCGACCACCGTGACCCCGAAGGGCCGCAGGTCCCCCGGCGCAATTCCGATCTCGATGAACAAGGGGTTCGCAGCATTGATCCGCTCGGTTTCGAGGAGAACCCCCACCGCGCTCGACACGCCCCTGGTTGATCTCACCTCCTGCAGCTGGCCGTTGTCGAGGCTCGAGAACAGGATTTCCGACACGCCGTTCTGGGCGACGGTGAAGTCGGACTTGCCCACGGCGAGCACCTCGGCAGCCGAGCTCTCCAGCCCACTGCTCACAACAGTGAGCGTTACGACCGTCATCACAGCAATGCCGATCGCAAACGCGATGCCGATCGAGCGCGACTTTTTCGCCCACAGATTCCCGAGCACCAAGGTGATTAGCGACATGTCGCTGACTCTTACCGGTCGCCTACGTGGTCGAGGCTCTCGGGGACGATGACTCCCCGACGGCGCATCGCCCGGTGGGCTGACCGCGGGCTCACCGGCCACCCCCTAGCGCGATTCTGATCCATCGGGGTCACGTGGCCGTTGACCATGCCCCTCGAATTCCGTTCAAGGGGCTTCGTAACGATGGTAGGGGCTTCACGACCACTGTCATGTCTACCGTCATGTCCGTCCCCTGTCTGCCTACGAGCTGGTAGTGCCAGTACTACCAGCGCAGCGCTCACGCTCACGACCACCGCTCCCACCAGGAGGGCCAGGTCCATTCCGTCGACAAAGGCGTGGCGTGCGGCGGTGGTCAGCGCAGCACCGAGGGCCCCCCCGGCGATTGCCGCTACTGCTAACGCTCCTCCCACCGAGCCCAAGATGGCGTGCTTGGCGGCCGCGGGGACGACATGGCCGGCCAGGGTGTGGATCATCATTCCCTGGTACCGAGAGGCGAGTACCGAGCCGATGACCGCGACGCCGAGTGCTCCTCCCACCTGCAGGGCGGTTCCATTCATGGCGGAACCCACCCCAGCGCGGTCACGGGGTAGCGATCCCATCACCGAGGCCGTTGCCGGAGCGATGATGAGCCCGGCGCCGCATCCCAAGAGCACCATGCCGAGCAGTGCGTGCCCGAATCCCTGTGCCGGGGTGGTAGTCGTCAGCTGCCAGAAGCCGCCCGCCACAATGAGGAGCCCTGACGCGACGACTGCCTTGGTCCCGAGCCATCGATCGAGGTACGTCGACGACAACGCGGCGACCGCGAGCACCGCGGCAATGGGCAGAATGCGTATCCCGGCGGCCAGGGCGGAGAACCCGAGGGAGAACTGGAGGTACTGGGTCAGGACGAAGAGGGCGCCCATGAGGCCGAACACAGCCAGCGCGATCGCCACCATGGCCACCGAAAAGCGCCGGTTCCCAAAAGGCTCGAGGACGAGCATGGGATGCGAGCTGTGGCGTTCCCAGAAGACAAATCCCAAGAGGATCGCCACCGCGGCTGCTCCCGTACCCATCACCAACGGGGAATGCCAGCCTCGCACGGGTGCCTCGATGATCGCCCACAGGAGCAGGGCCAGGCCGGTGGTGGAGAGTGCCGCGCCGAAGACATCGATCGTTCGACGGTGTGGATCACGCGAGTCGGGAACGAGCCAGAGCGCCATCATCAGTCCTAACGTGGCCACCGGTACGTTGACGAGGAAGACCGATCCCCACCAGTAATGCGCCAGCAACCAGCCACCGGCGATGGGGCCGAGGGCGATGCCCAAGCCGGTTGTCGCCGACCAGATCCCGATGGCCCGCGCCTGGTCCTGCGGTTCACGAAAGACATCGGTGATGATGGACAGCGTGGCGGGCATGATGCAGGCCGCGCCGAGGCCCATGAGGGCGCGGGCCGCCACCAGGCTGGAGACCGACGTCGAGAAGGCCGAGCCGGCGGAGCCGGCCGCGAAGATCGCGAGCCCCGCGCAAAGGACCTTCTTCCGTCCGATCCGATCGCCGATGCTTCCGGCGACCAGGAGGAGCCCGGCGTAGGCGCACGCATAGATGTCGACGATCCACTGGAGCTGCGAGTCGGTGGCGTGCAGGACTCTGACCAGGGCAGGCAGGGCGATGTTGAGGATGGTGTTGTCGAGCGAGACGACGAGGAGGGAGACACACAACACGGCGAGAATTGCCCAACGCCGACCAGGCGCCAGGCACCGCGACAGAGTTGCGGGTGCCTGCATGTCGGAACTCACAAGGTGACCCCACCACGAGATGGGCTCCCCAGGTAGGGCCAAAAGTCCTTGCCGCCGAGGTGAGAACCACGCGGCAGGCGCCGAGGGGGACATTCGGCCCTACCGCGTCCACCGGCGTTCGGGGCACGGTTCGACCGTGGTCTTCACGCGGCGCACGCCATGACAGGCTTTTGCCATGGGACCTAGAGACGCTTGTTCGGTCCGTGAGACGCACGTCTCGATCCTGCTGTTCCTTGGGGAGCACGTGTTCAAACTGCGCAAGCCGCTCCGTTTCGACTTTGCCGACTTCTCGACTCCGGCGGCCCGGGCCGAGGACTGCCGGCGCGAAGTCGATCTCAACCGACGGTTGGCCCCTGATGTCTACCTGGGAATCGCCGACGTCTCGATGGGAGCTGAGGTCCTCGATCATGCCGTCGTGATGCGTCGCCTGCCTGCCGAGCGCTCCCTGGCCCGTTTGGTCTGCTCGGAGCCAGAAACCGTCTGGGGGGTCGAGCTCGGTGCTGTGGCCCGGGTCTTGGCGACCTTCCACGCTCGGGCCGACCGATCGCCCGAGATTTCGGCCACCGCATCGATAAGCGCCGTCAGCGGACAGTTCGAGGCGAACGTGACGGCGATGGCACGCTTCGTCGGCCCGGTCCTCGATCCGAGCACGCACGACGCCGTGGTGAGCGCGGTCCGGCGCTATCTGGCGGGACGCGATCCGCTCTTTACGGCCCGCATCGCGGCCGGCCACATCTGCGATGGCCACGGAGATCTCCAGGCCGATGACATCTATTGCCTCGAAGACGGACCGAGGATCCTCGACTGCCTCGAGTTCGACGATCGTCTGCGCCCCGGTGACGTAGCCGCCGATGTGGCCTTCCTGGCCATGGACCTCGAGCGGTTGGGCAACGCCGCGGCGGCCGCGCACTTCGTCCGTGCCTACGAGGAGCAGGCCGGTGCGCACCTGCCCCAATCCCTGCTGCACACCTACATCGCCCTGCGTGCCTACGTCCGCGTCAAGGTGGCGTGTATCCGTCACGAACAGGGTGACCTGGATGCCCCCGCGGAGGCGGTTCGGCTCCTGGTGCTCGCCCAGACCCACTTGGAGCGGGGCCGAGTGCGTCTTGTGCTCGTCGGGGGCCTCCCCGGAACGGGCAAATCCACGTTGGCCAACGCGCTCGGAGATGCCCTCGGTGCCGTCGTGCTCCGGTCGGACGAGCTCCGTGGTGGGCAGTCCAGAGCCGTCGCCGATCGTTCTGTGGCGGCGACGTTCCGTCGGGGACGCTACACGCCCCGCCGGACGCTTGACGTGTACCACCAGTTGATCAGCGCCGCCCGCCAGCACCTGGGCCTCGGCCAGTCCGTGGTCCTCGACGCGTCGTGGATCGACGCGTCGAACCGGGGCCTGGCTCAGGCGCTCGCCATCCAGGCGTCCGCCGATCTGATCGAGCTCCACTGCACGGCCCCTCCTGCCGTCATCGAGAGACGGATCGCCATGCGACTCCGAGACGGCGAAGGCCTCTCGGAGGCCACGGTCGAGATCGGTCGGACCATGGCTCGCCTCGAGGCCCCGTGGCCGTCGGCTGCGGACGTCGACACGGCGCGATCGCCTGGCGAGGTGCGGGCAGAGGCCCTCCGGATCGTGGGCCTACCGCTTGTCGAGGTGACGCCCACGGGCTGATCGCACCCGAACACCTGGCCCGCCACTCGTCTCCGCCGTGGTGAACTCCGCCTCAATCGATGGGCGACGATGGAACCTCGCCATCTGCCCACGGACGAGAAGCTGTCCCGAACCGAGTGACCGGACCTATGTCAGGACCGCATCGGCCTCCCGCACATCCGCCTCATGTCCGTGGACGACCATGACGGGACACGAGGCGTGGGTCATGCAGTGCTGGCTCACCGAGCCGAGCAACATACCCGTGAGGGCGCCGTGACCCCGGCAGCCGACCACGAGCAAGTCCGCACCCTTGGCCGCCTCGAGAAGCTCTGTCGCCGGACGACCTTCGACCACACACGACTCCACCTCGACGGCGCCATCGGTTCCCAGGACCTCCTCGATGGTGGCGTCCAGAGCATTGCGAGTGTCGAGCTCGGGGTGGAACTCGGTTGGGTACGGTGGCGCCCACCCGAAGCTGGTCGGATACTCCCAGGCCATCACGGCCCGCACCTTCGCCCCGGTGACCCGGGCCTGGCGAGCGGCCCAGCGTAAGGCCTCCTTCGACGACTCCGACCCGTCGACTCCGACCACAATCCATCCTCGAAGAGGACCTGTCCCCTGCCGCTTCAAATCAACGACCATGGCTACGCTCCGTTCACCTCTTGGACTCCACGATTCCGGACCGGACTCCTCGCTCCTCTGATCGAGCCACCTCAGGCCGCGGCCCTTGACGGGACAACCACCGCGACCCGGGCGGCCTCCCTTGGACGGGGGGGCCGAGCTGCGTGAGCGATGAATTCGAAATGGGCATGGAGACCACACGCAGCACTTGGGTTGTAGACCGACAGCCGGACGCGGCACCCGGGCTCCTCGCACGTCCGTCCCGACGGAAACGTCCGCGCCGGTCGTGCCGGGGGGCCGATCATCATGGCCCCGATGATGTCCCTCCTGATTTCGCCCGACATCGAACACCTCCTCATCGCGTGCTCTCTGTACTAAGAGGATGACCTCGGCACTCCCCAGACGACAGGGCCGAAGGTCATACGCCGTACGTCGCAGATACGCCGTACATAGCCAGGACGTCGTTCTTCGAGCGGGAATGCGTGAGACATCGCGGTCACCCCTTTGCACGCCCGTGCCGCGTCGGGGGCGTCGCTCTCAGCGACTCGCGCCGTTCGTCCTCCGCCGCTTGCTCCTCGGCGCCCGCCCCCAGGTAGACGAAGAAGCCAATGAGGACGAGCCAGAAGTCATAGAAGACGCCGCCGACAATCATCACGAAAGCCAGAATCCGGGCGATCGTTGCGGCCTGACGGGTGGCAGTGAGCCGGTCGTGGCGTCGCTCGAGCAGGGCGCGCACGACCCGTCCTCCGTCCATGGGGAGGGCGGGCAACAGGTTGAACCCGCCCAGCAAGGCGTTCAGCCAGGCCAACCGGGCGAACCAGGAACCGGCAAACAGGGAAGGGGGCCACAAGTGGGCCCCGAAGACCAGGCCGCCCATCAAGGCGAGGACGGTCAAGCCAAGGCTGGTGAGCGGTCCGACGATGGCGATGGCGAATTCGTCGGCGGGGCGCTCGGGCATCTTCTCCAACTGGGAGAGCCCGCCAATGGGCAGGAGGAGGATGCCCTCGACCACGGCACCTCGGCGGCGGGCCACGATGCAGTGGGCGTACTCGTGGACCAGGACCGAGGCGAAGACCGCCGTAATCCACAACAGGCCCACGCCGACGGCGGACGCTCCGCTGCCGATATTCACCCACACCACCAAGATCACGAGCACGAGGAAGGTCCCGTGCATCTTGATGTCGATGCCACCAATGCGGGCGATCCGGATCGAGGTTCTCGTACTCCCCTCCTGTGCCATAAACACCCACCTCGTGATCAAGCTCCACCCTCAGAATGGGCGTCTGTCGGGCATCTGGACCAGGGCACAATGTCCATTCGTCGGCGCCGTCGGGCGACAGGCGGGCGCCGACCCCGAGATCGCACCCACCGTGGATTCCCCGAACCATCTCCGCCGGTGCGGGGGCATGGACTGTCGGGGGCCCGAGGGATACTCCAAGCCAGTGCTCCTGGTCAGGTCAACCTGTGACTTCTGACCCTGGTCGGGACGGCCCTGCGCCAAGGAGCATGAAGATGCGAGCACGGAGTTGGTGAGCCCGCGCTATGAGGCGAGGAAAGGGGCAACGATGCATCTGAAACTGACGGTAGAGCAGGCTCAGGCGCTCAACACGCTCCTCGAGCAGTCCTTGGGGGAGCTGAGCCACGAGATTGCAGCCACCGACAACGCAAAGTACCGGGCCGACCTGAGCGAGTATCGCGATCGTCTGGTCGAGATCACCGCAGCGCTCAGCCCCCTGCTGAGGGAGGTCCCGGGTGTCTCGCCTCCGCCGCCGGCGCCGGCCTCGGGATTCGTCCGCGAGTCTGCCTACCCCGGAGATTGACAGTCGTCATGCCACCGCTGGGGCCGTACGGGTTTATAAGCAAGCACACTCCCTCAACCGCACCGGAGGAGGCCACGATATGGACATGATTCGTTGGTTCGACAGCATCCGCCTCAATGACTCACCACAGGTGGGGGGCAAGGGAGCAAACCTCGGAGAGCTAACCGCCGCCAGCCTACCGGTACCCCCGGGATTCGTGATCACGAGCGAGGCCTTCCTTGACGCCATCGATCGCAGCGGGGCGCGCCTGAAGCTCCGCCAGGTGATCGACAGCGCCGACCCCGGCGACCCCGCCAGCCTGACCGCCTGCGCGCAGCGGGCCCAAGAGCTCGTGCATGCAACGCCGGTACCCGACGATCTGGCCGACGCCGTCCGCGCTGCCTATCGTCGCCTGGGGGCCGGCACGCGGGTGGCAGTACGTTCCTCGGGGACGAGCGAGGACAGCGCGGGTGCGTCGTTTGCCGGCATGAACGCCACCTTCACCAACGTGGCCGAGGAGGACGAGCTGCTCGCCCGGGTGGTGGACTGCTGGGCATCGCTGTACGGGGAGCGGGTGATCTCGTACCGGGCCAGCCAACGAGTCGGTGACGAACCATCGTTGGCCGTCGTCGTCCAGCAGATGATCCCCTCCGAGCGCTCGGGCGTGATGTTCACCGTCGACCCGTCACGAGCACATCCCGACCACATCATCATCGAAGCGGCCTTCGGTCAGGGAGAGGTCGTCGTGAGCGGCCAGGTCGAGCCCGACACCTATGTGGTGGAGCGTACGGGTCCCGCTCTTCTCAACGTGCGGGTCGGCATCAAGACCATCAAGATCGTGCAGGGGGCCGACGGGCATGACCAGCAGATCTCACTCGATCCGACCGAAGGGTCCCAGCGCGTGCTCTCCGACGACGAGGTTCTCGGCCTTGCCGCTCTGGGGCTGGCGGTGGAAGCACACTATCGGTCGCCCCAGGACGTCGAGTGGGCGATCGCGGGAGGCAAGACATACCTCGTCCAGTCGAGACCCATCACGACCCTCGCCGGGGCCTCCGCGAAGGACGTCGAGTCCCCGTCACGCGACTCCGTAACGGCGGAGTCCGAGGGAGAGCCAAAGATCCTGGTGTCGGGGTTGGCTGCGTCCGCAGGTCGGGCCTCGGGACACGTGAGGGTGCTTCACTCCCCCGCCGAGGGCGACCGTCTTCAGACCGGGGAGATCCTGGTGGCGTCGATGACCAGTCCGGACTGGGTCCCCACCATGCGACGCGCGGCGGCTCTCGTCACAGACGGCGGTGGCATGACGTGTCACGCCGCCATCGTGACCCGCGAGCTCGGTGTGCCGTGCGTCGTGGGGGCCCGCAACGCCACGACCGTGCTCCGCGACGGCGAGTTGGTGACGGTGGATGGAGCCAAAGGCGAAGTCTACGAAGGTGCGATGTCACTGGTGACGGCGAGCACGGCACCGGGGAAGGCGGGCACGCTTCCGATGGCGCCCATGGCGGGGCCGGGCATGGCACCGCCACCCGCACCGGTGCTCGCCACGCGTCTTTACGTCAATCTCGCCATCGCCGAGCATGCCGAGGAAGTCGCCGCTTTGGATGTCGACGGCGTCGGGCTCCTTCGGGCCGAGTTCATGGTCGTGGACGCTCTGCGCGGAGTGCACCCGCGGCTCCTGCTCCAGCGAGGGGAGGAGAAGGCCTTTGTCGACACGATGTCGGAATCGCTTCTCCGCATCACCCGTGCCTTCGATCCCCGACCTGTCGTCTACCGCAGCATCGATTTCCGAACCAACGAGTTCCGCAGCCTCGAAGGTGGAGAGCGTTTCGAGCCGCACGAAGAGAATCCCATGATCGGCTACCGCGGCTGCTACCGGTACGTGCAGGAGCCCGATCTCTTCCGTCTCGAGCTCGACGTTCTCGCCAAGGTGATCGAACAGACACCAAACCTTCGCCTGATGATCCCCTTCGTGCGCACGCAGTGGGAGCTCGAAGCCTGTCTCGACATCGTCGACACGAGTCCCGTGGCGGGAGCGCTGCCCGTGTGGATCATGGCGGAGGTGCCCTCGGTCGCCTTCTTCATCCCGCAGTACGCGGCGATGGGAATCGACGGCGTGTCGATCGGGAGCAACGATCTCACCCAGCTCATGCTCGGTGTGGACCGTGACTCCGAGGTGTGTGCCGAGTTGTTCGACGAGGCAGACCCCGCCGTCCTCGACGCCATCGGCCGCATCATCCACGGTTGCCAGGAGGCGGGAATCACCTCGTCATTGTGTGGCCAGGCTCCGTCCAACCGTCCCGAGTTTGCCGAACACCTGGTGCGGTTGGGGATCACGTCGATCTCGGTCAACCCCGACGCCGTGTCCGCTGTCAGACAGTCCATCGCCACCGCGGAGTGGCGGCTCCTGCTCGAGGCCGCTGTCCCTGAGCGGGACCACGGCGGCACCTTGGTCGCGGCACGATCACATGGACGGAGTCGCCTCGGGGTGCGCTCGGGGGACGGGTCTTCTTCACGCCAGGATCCCAGCCTTCAATAGACGCCGGTCCGGCCGAGGGGGCGCGCAACCCCGACGAGGTCGAAGTTTCAGTGCTGATCAAATAGAGGTGAGGAGTGCAAAAATGGATTTGGTCGGAGTTCTGTGCACGGCGCACGATGACTGCCTTCAAGAGGCTTTGGACGCCCTGGAGCGGGCCCACCTCAAACACTACGAGGTGTCTGATCCCGAGGTGTCTCGTCGGCGTCTCGATGACCTATTCGACCTGGTAGTCGAGTGCCTGGCCAAGAAGAATCTCGGACCGATCTGTCAGTATGCCCAACGCGTCGCGGAGGAGCGCTTTGACGCTGGATTCGGTATCGCCGAAGTGCAGAGCGGGTTCAACGTGTTGGAAGAAGCCATCTGGCATGTCGTTCTCGCCCAACTACCCGCCGATGACCTGCTCGAGGCCGCGGGGTTGGTGGGAACCATCCTGGGAGCGGGAAAGGACGCGCTGGCGCGAACTTGGGTGTCTCTCGCGACGAGCCGGCACGTCCCTTCGCTCGATCTCACCGCTCTCTTCGAGGGGGCGGCCACCTGAGCCTGAGCGCGACTTGGAGTGTCGAGGTCCCCGGCTCCGGTATTCGGTCGGTTTGGACCAAAGGCCCTAGGGCGGAGGAGGCTGGTGGGGCACCATAGTCATATGGGCCGGCGTGCGACGAGCCCGAAGACAGAGGCTTGAGATGCCTGGGGAGGAGCAAGACGATGGTCGGTCCCGGTGAAAAAGGGAAGAGGAGACTGACCCCATGGTCGAAATCCGCTCCCCAGGGGAGCCGCTCTCTATTGCTTGCCGAGAGTTCCCTCCTCTTGGGCGTGTTGCTTCTCGCCGCGGCTGCGATCGCCGCGGTCGTCATTTTCACCATCATCCGAAGCGGTAGCGGTTCTGGCTACCAGGCCACGATCGAAGGGGTCATTCCACACGGTCTAAACCAGGTCACGGTGACGGTAAAGGTCAGCAACCTCGGCACGGCCGCCACGGAACCGACTTGTCAGATCGAGTTGAATTCGCCCGGACATTCCGTCACCGGCGTGGGGAGCCTCACCACCCACAAGCCGGTGGCCGGTGGGAGTCCGGCCACCTATTCCCTGACCATTCCCGTGACCGCCAATGGTGCAACGGATGTAACCTCCGGTGCCTCGACGGTGACCTGTCACTAGTCGGGGTACAGCTGGTGGACACATGACATGGGCTCACCTCGGTGACGGCCAAGCACTCACACGTCACACACGGTGGCCGGGCCCGGTTGGGCGAGCGAGTTGACGGCTTCCAGGTTGCGGAGTGTGCAGTACCGGAGCCAACGCAGTGCGACGGGTGAGAGTCGATCACAAATCCAATCCCAGTGGAGAGAGACCGTGTCGCCCGGTTGGAGGTCGGCCGTGACCACCGTCCCGTCGATGCCGATTCGGGCCTCTTCTGTGCATTCCACTCCCAGAGTGAGTTGCGAGCCGTTGAAACACAGTCTCCGGCTGCGGACCGCGGCGACATCTCCCATGACTGCTTGGATGCGTCCCCAGCGGATTCGACAACGGTCAAGGACCTCGAGTGGTGGTCCATCCATGCCGGCCCGCAGGAGTCCGAGCCACGGATAGACGGCGAAGACGTGAAAGCTATGTTGGAGGACAGATCCTGGCGCGGCAGATAGGAGATGGCCCAATCGCCGACCGGCCCGGCGCTCAAAACGCTCCTCCAGCGACGCCGTGAGAGCAGACGTTGGTACCCGTGTCACCAACTCGTTGCCGGTCCAGTAGGCCTCGACGACCCGGGCGTCCAGCGGGTCGGCGATGCCGTTGCACGCAGCGATCAGCTCCAGGTAGGGCCACGCCCCTTCGAATCGCGCTGCCCGATGGGTCAAGCCTTCGAGGTCGGCACCCTCCGAGACCATTCCGAGCAGGGCGGCAGCGTCGCCAGGGCCGCAGTACCCGAGCGCGTTGGGAGGGTACGCGTAACGCGCGAAGAGGACCGGGCCGGGTACGCGGCTTCCCCGAGGCGTCGGGCGACCCGGGCCGTCCAATGCGGGTGTCGGCACGAGCGCCGCCACGGTGGTGGGGCTCGGTCTCACGGGCGGATCGCAGGGCGCCTGGCCGTCGACGGTCGCCTGAGGCTCGCCCAGAGCACGACGCCTGCGCCTGCCATGACGAGAAGGAGACCGAGCGCTTTTGGCACCAGCGACGTGGTGCCGGCTGCGGCCTCGAGCAGCGCAGTGATCAAGGCGCCTCCCACCAGGATTGAGGTGACGTCGACGGCGCGGGCTCGAGCCAGCGCGGTCATCCAGGTCCCGACGTATGCCGCCAGCAAGAGGCCGGTGAGAAGGGCCCACCCGACCTGGGTGGCGTCGAAGGCTGCCAGGAGGTGGAGCGTGCCGGTAGCGAGCAGATACGCGATCAGGGCGAGCGCCCCGATCCCCATCCGCACCAGCGAGATGGTGGCTGGGGCCAGGTCGCGGAGCAACGACTTGGCCACGACGACCTCGACGGCCCACAGCACTGTGGCACTCAATACGAGGACCTCACCTCGGTCGGCGGCGAGGTGTCCAACCCCACCGGCGATGGCAACCTGTCCGGCCACGAGCACCGCGATGGCAAGGCCGTTCCACCAGGTCACGTGCTCTCGCAGAAAAGGCAGCGCAAGCACGGCGACCCACACGACGAGGGTGTCATGCCAGAACGCGGCGGGCGCGGCTGTCGTGTCGGCCAACCCGTCGAAGAACAGGATGAAAGCGATGCCGCCACCTACCACGCCCACGTAGGCCAGCCCCGCCCAGCGGGCCGGCCCCCACCCCCGCCAGCCGCCTGGCTCTGTGTTGGGAGTTGGAGGCACTTCACAGGTACCGGCCACGGTGACGAATCGTCGGACGGTGGAGGCGGCGCGCCGGCGTCCGAAGCTCCAGGCCACCAGGGCGCTGGCGGCGAGGACGAACGTTGCCACCAGGTTCTTCGCCGTTGTGTATACCGACGGTGTTGCTATCGAGTGCACCCCATAGCTGTTGACGAAGACCGACAGTCCACTGATGAGGGCAGTCATGCCCGCCACCACCACGCCGGGGAGGCCCCGGGTCGTACCAGGTACTTCGGTGACGGTGGCGTCCTTGCCGGCGTCGCGTCCTGACTTTCCGTGCACGCTCATGTCCGGTCCAATCGGGGGGCTCGGGCGGGCTTCGCGACCGGACCCATCTGCAGTTCGGTGGCCACGGCTTCCGCGTCGGTCGCGTCGACCCGGTCCAGCGCGTAGCCGCTGTGGACGACGAGCCACTCCCCCGCTTTCGGCGGAGGACCGTCGAGAGCCAGGAGCGAGACGCGGTGGACGGAACCGTCCAGGTCCTCGACCTCCACGACCCCGGGCTCGGTGCTCCGCAGGACACGGTGCAGGCGACTCACGCACATGTTCTGATCTCCTTGATCAGGTCGACGACCCTTCGGACGGCGACAGGGATGGCGGCGTCGACGGCTGGGCTGAGACCCACGCCCCTTCCGAAATCGTCGCCCTCGATGCCGATGACGACCACCCGGGCGGGCGCTTGGTCGATGGTCTGCGCGAGAAGCACCACGCCCGTCAGTCCGATGCCGTGGGTACTCGTGGGACGGGGTCCCGAGTCGTTGGTCGTGACGTCGACCACCCGGACCGTGCCCGGTCTGGCCCCTGATCGGACGGCGTCGATGACCACGACCAGGTCGGCGCCGTCCCATCGTCCGAGCAGGTCGAGCGGGTCGACGATGGGACCGATGTCACGCGTCCCAGGAGCTTCCACGGCCGTTCTTCTCGCAACCACCAGGCCCGCACCGTCATCGCGTCGGTACTCGCTTCCAATGCCCGCCACGACGACGCTCGGGAGCCCGGCAACCCGAGGTGCTGCCGAGGACGGTTGCGGGGTGTCTCCGATCACGACGGCACCACGGTGATGTCGAGGAAGTGGGCGGCGCAGGAGATACAGGGATCGTGGTTGCGAATCGAGTGCTCGCACCGTAGCTGCAGCTCGTCGTCGTCGAGTTCGAGGGCGTCCTGGGCCACGCGCCGCAGGTCAGCTTCGATGGTGAGCTGGTTCTGCGACGTGGGTGGAACGATGCGAGCACGGAGGATCGTTCCTGTAGCGTCGATGTCGTATTGGTGGAAGAGCAGGCCCCGCGGTGCCTCGGTCGCACCAGTTCCGGTGCCGAGGCGGGGTGTCACGGTGATGGCGGGGGGATCGGGTGGGGCATAGGACTCCGCCAGCGCCAGTGCCTCGTCACAGGCGAACACGAGCTCGACCGCTCGCACCACGATGCTACGGAACGGATTGGTGCACACCGGGCCAAGAGCGGCTCCTGCCGCCGCCTCGGCGGCGAGAGGAGGTAGCGTCCTCGCGTTGAGTGCATATCGCGCCAAGGGCCCCGTGAGATACGAATCGCGTCCCTCCAGCCGGGCGTGCAGTGCGGTGGACCGGGCGACGTGCTCCTCGATCACCAGGTCGGCCAGTTCGGCGGGAGTGACGTCGAGGCCTTCCGACGACGCGGGGCGGCCACGCTCGACGGCGTACCGGTCGCCATCGCGCAGGGCCACGAACAGGTAGTCGCCGGAAATGTCGGGGAACTCGAATCCCGACACCCACTCCACGGTCGCTAACGCGATGTCACGTGCCCGCTGCAGCGGCTCGATCAGGGCGGCCACCGTTGCTGGATCGGGGGCGCGGTAGAAGCCGCCGACGCGGACGTTGACCGGGTGTATCGCCCGGCCGCCCACGGTCTCCATGACCAGGTTGCCCGTCCTCTTGAGCTGGAGACCGCGCTCCACCGCCACCCGGTCACGTTGGGCGAGCTCCACGGCGTCGGCGCAACCGAGGAAATCAGGGGCGTGGAGAAGGTAGATGTGCAAAGCGTGGCTCTGGATCCATTCTCCGCAGTAGAGGAGCCGCCGCAGTCGATTGATCCGGTCGTCCACCGCCACCCCACAGGCGTCCTCCATGGCGGCACAGGCGCTCATCTGGTACGCCACCGGACAAATACCACAGATGCGAGCGGTGATATCCGGTGCCTCGGTGAAATGACGGCCGACAAGCAGCGCCTCGAAGTAGCGAGGAGGCTCGAAGATCTCGAGGGCGACGCCGGTAACGGCACCGTCGCGCACCTCCACCCGCAACGATCCTTCACCCTCGACCCGTGACAGGCCTTCGGCGCTGATGATTCGAGGTGAGCCCGAGCCGTGGCTCACTGGCCCTCCCCTGATGTGATGCCGGGCCGAGCTCTGTCGCGGCGGGCGGGGGCGGAGCCACCTTGGGCCACGGATTCGTCGAGGAATGCCGGCGCGCCCGCATTGAATGTGCGAAAGAGGCGTGAGACGTCGACCGGCGCCATTCCTTGGCGGCGCAGTTGGGCGGCGAGCGAGGATGTGTTGGCGGTGTCGGCGGGGCCGAAGCAGCCGAAACAGCCCCGCCCGACGGTTGGACACAGGGCACCGCATCCGGTCCGCGTCACCGGACCCAGGCAGGCGATCCCCTCGCTCACGAGCAGGCACACGGTGCCCCGACCCTTGCATTCCTGGCATACCGAATGCCCGGGCACCACCGGTCGGCGTCCCGCCAGGGTGGCAGTGATGACCTCGAGCAGCTGGTGGCGGTCGATCGGGCAACCGTACAGCTCGAAGTCGACGTTGACGTGGTCCGCGATCGGCGTGGAAGTGTCGAGCGAAGCGACGTACTCGGGGTGCGCGTATACGGTGGCGGCGTATTCGCCCGAGGCAGCGAAATTGCGCAGACCCTGGATGCCGCCGGCCGTGGCACATGCTCCGATCGTGATCAGCTGACGTGAATTGTCCCTGATCTCTTTGATCCGGATGGCGTCGGCCGGTGTCGTGATCGAGCCTTCGACCAAGGACAGGTCATAAGGTCCCGGAACCGTGGCCCGCGACATCTCGGTGAAATGGGCGATCCGCACTGTGTCAGCCAAGCTCAGCAACTCGTCTTCGCAGTCGAGCAGGGTCAGCTGACAACCGTCGCACGACGCGAACTTCCATACCGCCAGGGTGGGCCGTTGGTCGGTGTCCGTAGCCCGGCTGTCGTCGGCTTTCCGCGTGGCGCCTGCCCCGATCAGTCGGCTCATCGTTGGCGCTGAGTGAGTAGATGCGACACGAGGCCGGCGTAAGGAACGACCGGGCCATCTCGGCAGAGAAGGAAGGGGCCGAGCTGGCAGTGGCCGCACCACGCCACGCCACATTGCATGTTGCGCTCCAGAGACAGCTTGATGCGGTGTGGATCGACGCCGCAGTCGATCAGGGTGCGGGCGGCAAAGCGCATCATGATCTCTGGTCCGCACACGAGGGCCCTCGCTTCCCTGGGGTCGAATCCGGCCTCCCCCAGCAGCGAGGTCACCAGGCCCACATGGCCGGTCCATCCCGGCGCAGGCACGTCGACGGTCATGGCCACCTGCGCGCCGGCGCGGGCCCACGTCTCGAGGTCCTCGCGGAAGATGATCTGTGAGGGATCACGGGCACCCACGATGACGAACACCCGCCCGCCCTGGGCGTCGCGCCGGGCCACCAGCTCGTGGATCGCGCCGCGCAGGGGGGCCAGTCCGATCCCTCCCGCCACCACGACGACGTCGCCGGAAGTGCCGTCACTGTCCCCGGCACCGGCGCCACCGGTCGGGGCACCGAGGCTGTCTGGGCCTTGGACCTCCCAGTCGGTGCCGAAGGGCCCTCGGACCCCGACCATGTCGCCAACGGCCGCGTTGCACAGGGCGCGGGTCACCGACCCCACCTCGCGCACGGTGTGCTGGAGAGGACTGTCCTCGCTCGGCACGTTGCTCATAGAAATTGCGGCCTCGCCCACGCCGAACGCCGTGAGCATGTTGAACTGCCCGGGCCTGAACGCCACCGGACCGCCCGAGAGGGGGAACAGTGAGAGCGTCGTCACATCGTCGGTCTCCATACGACGCCCCACGACACGGTAGAGGGCAGGGGTCATGGCCCCCGGTTCTGGGTTGCGCCCATCTCCAGCGCCGGACTGTTCTGCCACGGTCAGGTCAGGGAGCACTGCCGGTCCCGTACAGGTCGAGCAGCCGAAGGCGCGTCGCCTGCAGGCGTGCGAGAAGCACGGCGACAACCCGCTTCATCAGCTCGTAGCCCAACGAGGGGTCGGCGTCCGCCTTCTCCCTGAGACAGGCCCCGTCGATGGCCACCGCCCCCACCCCGTCCACGGCACGGGCGTCGAAATGCCAACGATAGGGGGGCACGAGCCAGCTCCAACCGACCGTCGCACCGGGTCCCAGCGTTTCGATGACGATCGGTCCTCGCTCCGGTGAATGCACCTCGATGGCGACGCGGCCTCGGCGCAAAAGATAGAGCGTGTCGGCAGGGTCACCTTCGGCCAGGAGGAGGTCGCCGGAGCCGAAGGACACGTTTTGGGCGCAGCCGGCGACACTGGCAACTGCGTCCCCGGGCAGACCCGCCAGAAGCGGATGGGTCGACACCAGCTCGGCGAGCGAGGTCGTCACGGGTCTGGCACGGTCGGGGCACTGCCGGCGCGCACGGCTCCGTCCCGGCGGGAGATATCCGCCACTTCCTCGGTGAGGTCGATGCCGACGGGACACCACGCGATGCACCGGCCGCAGCCGACGCACCCCGACGTGCCGAACTGGTCCCACCACGTCGACAGTTTGTGGGTGAGCCATTGACGGTAGCGCGAGGACGTGGACGCCCGCACCGACCCTCCGTGCAGGTAGGAGTGATCGAGATCGAAGCACGATGCCCACGACCGTTGGCGGTGGACCTCGCCCGTCAGGGTCGTGACGTCGTGGACGTCGCTGCAGAAACAGGTTGGGCACACGAGCGTGCAATTGCCACAGGCGAGGCACCGGTCCGCTACGTCGTCCCAGCGGGGGTGCTCGAGATTGCGGGCCAGGAGCGCAGGCAGCCCTTCCGTGGGCAGCTCCCTCGTCATGGCGTTCGACGCGGCCTCGAGCATCTGGTGGCGAGCCTCGAGGTCGGCCGCCGTGGCTTCGACGGTGGCGATGCGTGACAGGACCTCCGCACCCAGCTCCGAGCCCACCCGAACGACGTAGCGGTACCCGCCGCCATCGCCGTCGCCGAGCTCGCTCAGTGCCAGGTCGTAGCCGCTGGTGGCTCCGGGCCCTGTGCCCATCGAAGTGCAGAAGCACGTGGCGGCGGGGACTCCACACTCGGCTGTGACCACAAAGGCACCGTCGCGTCGCGCCGCGTAGCGCGGGTCAGGGACGGCACCGGCCCTCAGCACTCGGTCGAGCACGTCCACGGCGGCAAGTTCGCAGGGTCGGGCGCCGATGATGGCGATCGGCCTCGACGGATACTCGGGCTCGGTGAACGTGCCGTCCGATGTGGCCTGCCACAGCTCCTGCGTGGGCGGGAAGAACTCGGCCTTCCAGGAACCGGGACCAACGGCCCACGCGAACAATGCCTCGTCGTTGCTGTGCTCGAGGCGGTAATACCCCGGGGCCTGTGCATCGTGGTAGCCGGAGGGCAGGTCGGCGACGCCGCTCACAGGACCGGTCATGATTGCGGCATCTCGGACGACCGGACCCATGGTGTCGTAGCCGAGGTCGGAGAGCACCGTGATGAGCGTGTCGAGGCCGCGCACATCGATCACCCCGGCATCTCCGATGTCCACGATCGCATCGTAGGACGTCGCTGATCACGACGGAAGGACGGGTTTCGCGCCTGCTCAGCGGGCCAGTCTCCGTGGCGCGCTCGCATCGTGGAGGGAGCAGGCCCGAAGGCACTCTCTATGCCAGAGATCGAGCGGGACGGGGTCGCGCCAGTCCGTCAATCAGGGTACCCCACCAGAAGAATGGGGACCGAACTGCGCTCGACGATCTCGCGTGCCACCGCACCCCGGTTGGGATCGTCGGTGTGCGGCCAACCAACGGCCACCAGTTCGGCATGCGAGGATTCGATGGCAGCGAGCACCTCCACAGCGGGAACGCCGATGCGGAGCTCCAACCGCATCTGTGGTGCGTCGATACGGTGTCGAGCGAAGAACTCCTTCGCAAAGTCCTCGGCCTCGTGCTGTATTTGGTCCGAGAAGCTGGGAATGGCTTCTTCGCCCTGGACGTGCACCACTACGATCTCGAGGCCGGCGCGTGCGACGAACTCGATACCCCGCCGCAGAGCGCGAGCCTTACCGGGATTGTCGTTCATGGCCACCACCACGGTGTGAAGCTGCTCGGGAGGATGGGCGCCGGGCGGGACTATCAACACCGGCTTGTCGGTCGAACCCGCCAGAGTCATGGCCAGGTGGCCGGCCGGACGCTGACCGCCGGGGCGGCCCCGGGCCCCGAGAACGACAGCCACGACGTCTTCCTCGGCCACCGTCAACGGAAGGAGATCGACCGGGTCCCCGGAAAGGAGGCGGACGTGAGAACCGGCCGCCTCCGCCACAGCACGTGCCGTCTCATCACCGTCCTCCTCGACGACGTGCAGGACCTCCACGGAGGCACCGAGAGCGGCGGCGATCGCCCGACCCATGGCCAGGACGGGCTGCGACGCGGCCGAGTTGTCGATGGCGGCGATCACTTTGCTCATGTGAGTGGCTCCCAGTGCGGGCCGCGCCGACGAAATTCCAACTTGCCGGGCCCGGCGGTGAAGGGCGTCCCACCCACCACGACCGGGGTACGCCGGTCCGTGTTGATGGAGAGGTGGGCCCGTTCCTTGCGAATACGGACTTTGGCGCCGCGGAACAGCACGCTCAACTCGAGGGCAGACCATGCCGGGGGAAGAACGGGATCGACGTGGAGCATCCCGTTCCGGGGGCGGAGTCCGGCGAACCCGAACGCGAGGGCCTGCCACAGGCCACCCATGGTGGCGAGATGGAGGCCGGCGCCGGCGGAGCCGGTGAGGTCATCGAGATCCATACGGGCCGCGAGGCGCAGCGCCTCCAGGGCGCGGTCGAAGTCCCGTGCCCGGGCCTCCAACGCGGCGTGTGTCGCCGGGGACAGCGAACTGCCGTGGGCGGTGCGGGATTCGTAGAAGCGGAGGTTGGGTTCGAGGCTGCCGGGCACGACCTCGTCGGGGACCAGATGGTGGAGAAGCAGTACGTCGGCCTGCTTGATGACCTGTGCCCTGGCAACGCGCTCGGCTCCGAGCAGCACGTCGGCGGCAATGGGGCGGTGAGGCGCGACCTCTTTGATGATCAGCGGCTCGAGCCTTGCGAAGCCTGCGAACTGTTCGTATATGCCAGTGTCGGGGTCGTAGCCGTCGACCAGGGCGTCGGCGATTTCGAGCCAGCGTCGTCGTTCCTCCGTTCCCACGTCGTCGGCGCCGTCGTCCATGGCAGCGCGACGCAGGTTCCAACGGGCCATCACGTTTGTGTACGTGTTGTCGTCGACGGGCTCGTGGTACTCGTCAGGTCCGATGACACCGTAGACATGGGCGCTTCCGTCTGGTTCCAGATGGATCCGTGACGCCCAATACCGAGCCGTCTCGACCACCAGCCGGCGGCCCGGCGCCACAGGCGAATTCTTCGTCGCCGGACCAGTCCACGTAGCAGCACGCCGCCCAGGCCACATCGGCGACGATGTGCTCTTCGAGCCGGCCCGTTCGGATGGGCACGATTCGCCCCGCACGGTCCCGAGTGCTTGTCGGCGTGACATCGCGGCCGCTATGGGCCGATTCCCACGGGAATCGAGCCCCGGCTCGGCCGGCGGCGCGGGCCGCTTCCATTGCAGCCGGGAGCCTCTTCAGGCGGTACTCGAGCATGGCCCGCGCCGACGCCGGATGGGTGGCGGCGAAGAAGGGGAGGACGAAGATATCGGCGTCCCAGAACACGTGGCCCCGGTAACCGGTCCCGGTCAGGCCGCGGGCGCCGACAGCTGCTTCTCCCCTGTCGGCCACCGACGCCATCAGGTGGAAGAGCGCGAAACGGATCGCGAACTGCAATTCGTCGTCGCCCTCCACCACCACATCGGCGTCCTGCCATCGTCGGGCCCACGCCCGACGTTGGCGTGCCAACAGTCGATCGAATCCGGCATTGTCGGCCCGATCGACGGCGTCGACGGCGGGCGCGGGATCGGGCAGGGTGTCGGGGTCGGCCTGGTAGACGGCGATGCGGTCCAAGGTGTCGCGCCGGCAGGTCTGCCGGGCGGCCGCCACGATCCCGCCTTCAGAGGCGGCGACGCGGATCCAGGTGGCGCCTCCGAGGCGGCCCCGGTCGTGGAAGGAGTCGTCCGCCGACGGCAGGAGCGGTGGCCCGGGCCTCGATCCCCTCGGATAGCGGGCCCGCAAGACCGACGTCAGCTGAGCCAGCAGTGCGAACCGCACGCTTTCGACCGCGCCCCCCTCCACGTCGGCACGTTCGTGGAGGACGCCGGTGCGCAGGTCGAGGATCCGCCGCATCGGGCCCACGCCGGCAACGGTTCCGGCCAACTCGAAGACCCGCGGCCCAGTGAGCAAGCGGGTGTCAGCGCCGTCCCCGTCGTAAACGCCAGCGGCGACCACCCACGGGTGTCGGCTCGGATCGGGTACGAGCGGCGCACCGCTGGTGCCGATGTGGCCGTCAGCCAGGGTCAGGAGCGACTCCCGGCCCCGCTCGCGCTGTGTATCGACGCCGTTCACGACCAGGGACCACCCTGCCCTCCCAGGAGGCCCGGGAAGGGCACGTTGGCGGCGGCGACGCAGTTGGTCGGCCAGCAGTTGTTGCAAGCGCGCCGAACCCCCGGTGAGCGACACCACCCCGGCCGGTGGTGGCACTCGACCAGCCTTCACCACGATGGCCGTCGCGTCGCCGACGTCGAGGAGGGCCGGTGCCAAACGGTGCCGCAGCTCCCCCACCCCATCGATGAGGATCAGAACGTCCCGGGAGTCAACGCCGCGGCCCCACAGTTCCTCCAGCACGCCAGCAGCGACGTCCTGGCTCGCCGCCTCCGTTGCCAGGTCGGCTAGGGCAGTCTTGTCCAACACCGTGCGATGATCGGGGGCGATAGCGGTGAGGTCCAGCTCTATCCTTGTCCTCGATGCTGCCGGTGGGCGCTCCACGGCTTTTGGGGTCAGTCCCCCCCCAACCAGTGTCCGGACCAGCGTCTCGCCCGACCGATCAAGCGCGGTGAGGTCAGCGGGGGTCGTGTGTGTCGCCAATGGGTGCACTCCGGCCTCGTCGACAACCGCACCCCCCGAGCCGCGGCTGTCAGCCAGTAACAGGTCGACGGCACCAACTGTCGGCCACGCCAGCAGGCCCGCGAGCTGGTCGACAGCGAGGGGCGCGATCACCCCGATGAGCGCCCCCGCCCGCCCCAGCGCTCTGAGGTGAGCCGCCGCCCGTGTCACGCACTCCGGCGCCGCGCTCCACACGACGATCGCCTCGAAGCGCCGGTCGACACCCGGCGCCAGGTCAATGAGCCGACGCCGTGCTTCGACGGCGGGGGCCGGCGCGCCTGGTTCTGGTCGGTGCTTCGGGTATCCGGTCACACGGGAGGGCCGGCGGACGAGCCCGGGGCGTCGGGTGACCCGTCCCGGGCGACGAGGCCGAAGCGACGTCCGGTCACAACGTCCGGACGGATGACGAGGATTTCTCCACCGGGGTCGGGAACCCAGGGTTGGGGCAAGGCGGTCGCGCCCGCAAAGCTGTCGCCTGGAGCGGGGAGCGATGCCAGCCCCCGGACCAGGACGCTCCAAGCCAGGCCGCGGTCGGGCTCCACCCGATCGACCTCGAAGGCGACGAGGGAGCCCGGAACCGATTCGGACAGCCCACCAGGCCCGATCCGGACCAGGAGTCTGCGGTCGAAGAACGTGAAGTTCAGAGGCACCACCACCGGGGCCTGGTCCCCAGAGACCGCCAATCGACCGACGCGGTTCTCCTTGGCGGCCACTGCCAGCAACCGCAGACACTCCGGTACCGGAAGGATCTCAGACCCCCGCTGGTCAATCCACATGGTTCAACTATGGCGAGCCGCACAAGGGTCGCCCAGGGTAGTTCGTCCCGATATGACCAGGCCTCTCAGGACGCGACGGCGTCCAGTAGCTCGGCCAGGTCCGACACCACGCCGTCGGCCCCCGACCGCAGCAGCTCATCCGCGCTGGCGCCCCGGCTCACCCCGACCACGAGGCCGAAGTGTCCCGCCCGACCCGAGGCGACCCCGGCCGGCGCATCCTCCACGACGGCGGCGCGGCGGGGCGCTGTGCCGAGTTGCGCGGCCGCGTAGAGATAGGTGTCGGGGGCGGGCTTGCCGGCCAACCCGTGCTCGGCGGTGACCTGGCCGTCGACCCGAACGTCGAAGAGATCGGCGATTCCGGCCGCGTCGAGCACGGCCGCGCAGTTCTCGCTGGCCGACACCACAGCCAGTCGTCGCCCGGCCGCTCGCAGGGCGCGGACCAGGGCCACCGACCCGGGGAAGGCAGCAACGCCGATCTCCGCGAGCATCCGCAGTACCAGCTCGTTCTTCCTCCGCCCCACGCCGCTCACCGTTTCGCGGTCAGGCCCGTCGTCCGGCCCGCCCTCGTCAAGACGGATGTCCCGGGAGGCGAGGAAGGAGCGGACCCCGTCGAGGCGGGGCCTACCGTCCACGAACTGTTCGTAGTCGGCGACCGGGTCGAAGGCGTTGAACGGCACTCCCACACCAGCCCGACGCCCGAGCAATTCGTCGAAGGTCTTCTGCCAGGCAGCGGCATGGACCGAGGCGGTGTCGGTCAGCACGCCGTCGAGGTCGAAGAGCCAAGCCTCCATGGCCCCCGCCGTGCTGAACATCTTGGCCTCGTCGGTCACGAGGTCACCCACACCTGATCCGCGCCATCTCGCGGTGGCTCGCACGACATGGCGTCGATCCTACGCAGCGGAGCACCGCGCCTCGACGCTTCCGCGTCGGAGACGGGCACGACCTCCCATCGGCAGCGCACGCACCCGGACCGTCGACCCTGTCGTCGCGCCGGATCCCTGACCCGGGCATCGTCTGGACGGCCTCGCACAGTTCGGAGGATCAAGCCGACTCCACTCCCGACGGCAGGGCCGTGTCGATCGTCTGTTGCCGACGGCCACGGCTCCTTCTGATAGCCAGAGTTCGTAGGTCGCGAAGGACCCTGTCGCGTCGCCGCAACGCAAAATAGTCCCTCTTATCGCCGAGAGCCGACAACGGGTGTCAAAGCCGTGGCCCGTCCGAGACCAGAGGAACACGAAAGGCGCCCGTCCCACGATGAGGGGGAAACGGACGCCTCTTCTCAATTTGCATCCCGAGGCTCACGATCGCTGGACCCGGGCAATCCACTCACTCGGGGGCTTGTGGGCCCTCACACTGCAACGCTTCTGAACACGAAGCCGCGTGCCATATCTATGTCAGGCCTACCCGACCAACAATCTCTTTGCTCGCTGACCTCGGACTCAAACATTCACTCTGGTCACACGCCCTGGCCACCTCCTCTCCGATCTACTCCTTGAATCCAATTGGTATAACAACACTGCCGGGATGCTTCTTCCCAAGTGTGGAGCCGTACTGATCTGACGCAGGCTTGTGAGGACCTGTCCTACGATGCCACCGGTCTGAGAGGGCAAAGCAGGGCAGTGACCTTCGGCCCTAGCCACCTCGGATCAAGTCCACCATCGTGAAGGTACCCAGGCGTCTCGAGCCTCGAGAGACGGAAGGTGGCGCGATGCGGACTGCGCTGGTCATCGTCGACATGGTCAACGACTTCGTGGACGGGGTCCTCGCCAACCCCGCCGCCAAGGACATCGTGGGACCGATCGCTTTCTTGGCGGAGCGAGCCCGGGCGAGAGAAGACTGGGGCGTGTTCTTCGCCAACGACGCGCATCTCCTGACCGACGTCGAGCTCCGGGTCTTCCCACCCCACGCCATGGCTCAGACCGCAGGCGCAGCGGTGATCGACGATCTGCGCCCCGCTCCTGACGATGTGGTCATCGCCAAGCGATTCTACTCGCCCTTCACCGAGACCGATTTCGAAACCGAGCTCCGTGCCCACCACGTGGGGCGCCTCGTTGTCGTCGGCCAGCACACGGATTGCTGTGTTCGCCACACGTGTTACGACGCCTTTGTTCGGGGCTATGAACTCGTGGTCTGCCCCGACGGCACCACCGTGTTCGAACCGGGGTCGACAGAAGCCCTCGCCTCCCGCCAACGACGTGCACTCGAGTACCTCCGCACGTACTACGGAGCGCAAATCGAGTCCGCATCCGCGGTCAGCTGATCCACCGACCCGTAATGCCCGCACGTCGAGTGACCATTGACTCTGGTCTGAGGAGGACCGCCTGAGAGACCCTGGATGTTGGGCCAGGAGGTCGCCATGCCGTTTCTCGATCGTGCTGATGCCGGACGACGCTTGGCGATGCTGCTCGAGCATTTGCGAGGTCAAGACGTCGTGGTGGTCGGCTCCCCCGGGGCGGGGTGCCGGTGGCCTTCGAGGTCGCCCGAAGCCCTCGGCGCGCCCCTGGATGTGATCGTGGTCCGCAAGCTGGGCGTGCCGTTCCAGCCTGAGCTGGGGATGGGTGCCATCGGGGAAGGAGGTGCGCGGGTCGTCGATACGAGCGGTTCGGTCGCGGCTGGCGTCAGCGTCGAGGAGCTCGCCGCCGTGGAGGCGAGCGAACGGGCCGAGCTGGACCGCCGGGTACGGCGGTTCCGAGGCATGCGCCCCCCGGTCTCCCTGACGGGGCGCACCGTGGTGATCGTCGACGACGGCATCGCCACCGGGTCGACAGCCCGTGCCGCCTGCCAGGTGGCCCGGGCCCGGGGAGCCGCCCGGGTGGTGCTGGCCGTTCCCGTGGCACCCCTCCGAGTCGGTGGCCGAACTAAGCCACGATGCCGACGAGGTGGTGTGCATCGAGATGCCCGCGAGGTTTCTCGCCATCGGTCAGTTCTACGAGGACTTCACCCAGACGAGCGACGGCGAGGTGGTCGCTCTGCTCGAACGTGCCACACTGCGACTGGCGGCGCGGACCCACCTTGGACGGCGGGAAACCGGGACCCCTCGGGGGAGGCAGATCCGCCTGGTCGCGAACGACGACGTCGAGGTGCCCGGCGGGCCGGGTCGGCTCTTGCGGGCACATGACGGTGCCTGAAGCAGCAAGGGGCATCGTCGTCTTCGCCCACGGGAGCGGCAGCAGCAGGCACAGTCCCCGGAACCGCTTCGTGGCCTCGGTGCTCAACCGCAACGGACTCGGCACCTTGCTCTTCGACCTCCTCGCCCCGGAAGAGGAACTCGATCGGGCCAACGTGTTCGACATCGCCCTGCTCGGGCGGAGGCTGGTCGCGGTGACACGCTGGCTCCGGACCGATCCGGTGGCCGCCACGTTGCGCATCGGGTACTTCGGCGCGAGCACCGGCGCCGCCGCCGCTCTGTGGGCCGCCGGAGAACTCGGCGCCGACATCGCCGCCATCGTCTCACGGGGAGGACGCCCCGACCTGGCCGCCGAGAGACTGGCGTTCGTTGTCGCCCCTACTCTCCTCATCGTCGGGAGTCACGACGACGTGGTGCTGGAACTCAATCGCCGAGCACTAGCGCAGTTGCGATGCGAGCACCGGCTGGAGGTCGTCGCGGGCGCGACCCATCTCTTCGAGGAACCGGGCACCCTCGAGGCCGCCGCCACGTTGGCGAGTGGATGGTTCACCGACCACATCGCCCCGGCGCTGACATGAGCGACATCGACGACTGGCTGCAGGCCACGAGAGCGACCTCGCCGAGATCGCCCGAGCGACCGGCGTTGCGTCCGCCCTCGTGCGTTTGGCCGCGGTACTGGTTCTCGCCGGGATCGAGGACGCCCAGATCGAGGACCAGCTGCACGGCTTGGTCTCGCTCGATGACCAGCGCTACCCGTTGGCGGGGGCGCCACGCGCCCTGGAGGAGATCCATCGCCTCGCCACGGGACACCGGACGTCGGCCACGTGATCGATTGGTTCCACCTCCGATCCGCTTCAGCTCGGCGCGCCTCGTTCAGGGACCGAGCCGGGCCGCATGTCGTCGGTGAGCCTACGCAGTCGCGCCGTCAGTGTCGGGCTCGGCGGCTGCGGGTCCTGGAGACGCCGGGCCGGCGCGGGGAGAGCGGCCAGGTCGACCTCGAACCGGGCTCGCGCCGCGGCCAGAGCGGTGACGGGATCGACCTTCGGTTGCACCCGTCGACCATCGGTCATGGCAACCTCGAGGACAGGATCGGTGCCCGAGGGCACCGATTCCTCCGCCAATCCGAGTCGGTCGACGACACCGCCGCTTCGAAAGACCTGCTTCGCTCCAGGGTACGTTTCTTTGCCCGGTGAAAGCTTGGCCACCGGTCGCCCCTCGTAGGCCACGAGCTTGTAGGCGCTGTCGAGGTACGGGGCGTCGGCAGACACCCCGAGGCGCGTCCCCACACCCACTGCGTCGACCGGGGCCCCCTGCTCTACGAGAGCGGCGATGCGTGAACTCGTCGAGGCCGCCCGAGACGAAGATGCTGACTTCTCGGTGGCCGGCATCGTCGAGCACTCGGCGCGTCGCTTTGGCAAGCGAGGCGAGGTCACCGCTGTCGAGGCGGACACCCACCCCGGCATGCAGGCCCAGGGAATCGATGACCTCGATGGCATGGGCCACGCCTTCGAGGGTGTCGTAGGTGTCGACGAGGAAGGTGGTGCGGCCCGGAAAATCGGTGGCGAAGGCCTGGAACGCCTCGAGCTCGGTGGGGAACGCCTCGACGTAGCTGTGGGCCATGGTGCCCGCTGGGCGCAGTCCATAGCGCCGGGCCGCCTCGACGTTGCTGGTGGCGGAGAAGCCAACCATCGCCGACACCCGCGCCGCCGCCAGTCCCGCTTCGATGCCCTGGGTACGGCGAAAGCCGAACTCGATCAGCTCAACGAGCCCGCGCCCGGCCAGCCGGCACCGGGCCGCCTTGGAGGCGAGGGTGGTTTGGAATGTGAGTCTGGTTCAAGAGGATCGTCTCGACCAGTTGGGCTTCGGCGATCGGCGCTGTGACCTCGAGCAGCGGTTCGTCGGCGAAGACGACCCTCCCCTCGGGGATGGCACGGACCTCCCCGGTGAAGCGCATTCTCGAGAAGCTCGCAATGGAGGCGGCGTCGAAGCCCAAGGTGGCGAGGTAGGCGAGATCGCGCTCGTCGAAGGAGAACGCCTCAAGAAGGTCGAGACAGTCCTCGATTCCGGCGGCCACCAAGAAGCCCCGCTCAGCGGGGAGTCGCCGCACGAACAGGCTGAAGGTGGCCGTCCCCGTCATCTGACGTCGCAGGTAGCTCGCCGCCATATTGAGCTCATAGAGATCGGTCAACAACGCCCCGGCCATCGCCTCTCCTCCTCTTCACCCGGGGCGCCCCCGGGGTGTGCTGTTGGCATCACAGGTCAGGGTCCGGCTTCCGGGGCCGGCTCTGGGACCGGAGCGCGGGCCGTTGGACGCTTCGTCAGATGCGCCAAGACGGCACAACCGCGCCCGCCGGGGCAGGCATCGAGGCCACCGCGGTGGGCCAATGCGGTGCGGACGAGAGCGCCTTCGAGGTCGCGAGGATCGATCCCGGCTGCCGCGGAGATCGATCGCACCCGGTCGAGGGGGTCTCCGGTGCGCTGCCCGATGAAACCGAGGTGACGGGCACACGCCTCGGCCCGCGCATCGAGGGCCGGTGCGGCCAGCGGCCACACCCCGCGCAGCTCCCGGAGGAACACGCCGACGGTGACCGGCCCCCACCCGGGGAGGTGGTCCAGCGCGGCCTCGAGCTCCGCCGCTGCGCGCATCTGGTCCGGGATGGCGCACACACGACCGCCGTAACGCTCGCTGAGCACGTCGCACAGGAGGTGCAATCGTGTGGCCGTCTTGAAGTCGTACCGCCCGTACCCGCCGCGATCGAGCAAGGCGACGAGATCATCCCATGAGAACGCCCGGGCTGTGGCGACTGTCACTCCTGCCTCATCGAGCACGTGAAAGGTGCGCGCCGCGATTGCGGTCGGAATCCGGGCCCCGTACAAGGTGGCGGCCAGGAACCATCGGTCAATCTCGGCTTCACCGGCCTCGACGTCGATACCCAGGTCTGTCGAGAACCGTCCGCCGCCCGTCACCAAGCGCCGCGCCATGTCGCTGCGGGCGCGTCGAATGGGGGGTGCCGGGGCCACGACCTCCGTCTTCACCCTGTCACCGTCACCCACGGGGGCCGGTATCGCAAGTGCCCAAGGTCACTCGCTCGACCGAAATCAGTGTCGCTCTCGCGAACGTTCTGCTTCTCCTCTGGACTTTCGGCCCTGGCGGGGATCGGGGAAGGGGGGCCACGCTGGGTGGTGTGAGAAGCCACAAGCACCCTAAGCCGACCGTAGAGGCTGATGAGGTCGAGCGGTCCTTTCATCCGCACATCCATTCGTACCCTCACGCGGGCGTGTGTGAACGTTGCGGGTCCAGCGACAGCGTCCGAAAGAGTCTGTGCCATCGGTGCCGAGAGGTCCTGCGCGGCGAGGGGAAGGTGATGGCCCCCGAGCACCCGGATGAGCCACGCCAGGTGCAGCCCGATCCCCTGCACCGCCCGCCCTGGCGGCGGCGCGGCGCATAGGTACAGGTGCGGCCTCTCTCGCAGCAACGCCTGGGCAGTCGGTCGGCTCCGCATCGCGGCCCTCGAAAACAGCGCCACTCCGGTAAGGCCACCGCCCGAGGTGGGACATTTGACCCTACCTCTGGCCTCGCCACGCGACGGATTATGGGGACCAGGGCACGTGTTGTGCCACAGGGGAAGGGAGGAGACAATGGCCCTCGTACATCATCACAATCACGTGATCGAGGGGCCGCCTGTCTCATGGCAGCAGTGGCGGCGGCTGTTCGGGTTCGATGACGGCCAGGAGTGGCGGTGCGAATCGACGCCCACCGGGAACAGAAATCCGACCACAAGGAAAAGCGGGGTTATCGGTCTGAGTTCCGCTACGGCGAATTCGAGCGTGACGTCGCGCTACCTCACGCTGCGACGGCAGACGACGTGAGCGCGGCCACCTTAGCTACAGGGTCCTCCGAAGTTCGGATCCCGTGCCCGGAGAAGACGGAGCCGAGTTCCACCGCGGTGCCCGTCACCTGGACGTGAACACCAGAGACACCACTGATATGGGCGCCACCGTCGACGGTGAGACGCTTGAGGTTCGTGCGTATCGAGTTTCTCGGGGGGCCTGGCGGAAGGTCCGGGTGATGGCTGCCCGGAGCATCTCCGTGCTGGGACGCCGACAGGGAAGAAGCGATCCCGACCGACCCTCGATCAGAGCCGAGCTCGCTGGACTTGAATCCCTCATGCATCATCGAGAGAGGGTCCACGGCGAAGACATCGCCAGTGTCCACGGGGACCATCGACAGGATGCGATCAACCTCGTCCACTACCTCACGCTCCGGCACCAAGACGTTCGGCAGCTCCAGCGTGAATTGGGAGAGCGTGGCCTTTCGTCACTGGGGCGGTGCGAACCTCACGTGCTCGCCACCGTCGAGAGCGTCCGGGCCGCGCTCGACGGGCGCATGCCCCGACCTCGGAACGGCCACGCTGAGCTTCGAGGAGGGCCGTCGCTGCCCTCGACCGCAACACGGATGCCCTCTTTGGTCCCCGACCCCCGGGCCGGGTGCCCCGCATCATGGTGACTCTCCCGACTGAGGCCGCCGACGACTATTCGCTGGTGCGGCACCTCGTCGCTGCGGGGCATGGACGTCGCCCGCATCAACGGAGCCCATGATGACCCGGGTCGGTGGGAGCGCATGGCGTGCAACGTGCGCAAGGCTTCCGCCGAGATCGACCGTCCCTGCCGGGTGTCGATGGACCTCCGGGACCCAAGATGCGGACCGGCCCCTTGCTCGCGGGCCCCCGGGTCGTGAAGCTGCGACCCGAGCGGGACCTGCGGGGCGTGCCGATCACTCCCGCCGTCGCCACGCTCGTGCCCGACTCCGCGCCGACATCCACCAAACAGCACTGCCCGTGGATCCGGTCGTGGATCGAGCGCCGCAACCTCGGAGACGTGGTCGACATCGTCGACACCCGCGGCTCGCGGCGTGAGCTGCGGGTCGTCGAGGCCACCCCGAGACGGCTTGCGTCGAGGTCTGGGACACAACCTACGTGGAAACCGGAACGACGCTGGCTTGCGCCGGTGACATGACCCGAGTGGGCGTGCTGCCGCGGATCCCCCAGTGCCATGTGCTCTGCGTCGGAGACCCTCTCGTCCTCACCAACGACCTCGAGCCCGCCGCACCCTGGCGTCACGGGCAACCCGGCTGCGCTCGCATCGGCTGCACCCTCCCGGCCGCCTTCGAGGCGGCCAAGGTCGGCCAGCGGGTAATCCTCGACGACGGGAAGATGACCGGCGTCATCGAAGGCGTAGGCGTAGACGAGCTCCGGGTCAGGATCCTGACTGGATCGCCTCGGGGCTCTCGCCTTCGGGCAGAGAAGGGGATCAACCTTCCCGATACCGACCTCGCCGTGGCCGCCGTCACCGACGCCGACCTTCCCCTGCTCGAGGTGGCAGCCGCGCACGCCGACATGGTGGCAGTGTCGTTCCTGCGCCACGAGAGCGACGTCGATCGCGTCCACGAATATCTCCGACGAGTCGGGGCCGAGCACCTCGGGCTCATTCTTGAAGATCGAAACCACAGCGGCGTTCGCTCGGCTTCCCGAGATCCTGCTTCCACGCCATGCGATCACCCCTCGTCGGGGTCATGATCGCCCGAGGTGATCTGGCCGTCGAAGCGGGCTACGAACGCCTGGCCGAGGTGCAGGAGGAGATCCTGTGGCTGTGCGAGGCGGCTCACCTGCCGGTGATCTGGGCGACCGAGGTACTCGACCAGCTGGCTCGCACAGGACAACCGTCTCGGGCCGAGGTCACCGACGCGGCCATGGCACAGCGAGCCGAGTGCGTCATGCTCAACAAAGGCCCCCACGTCGATACCGCCATCGTCGTGCTCGACGACATCCTACGGCGCATGTCAGGCCATCAGCGCAAGAAGACACCATTGCTCCGGCCCTTGCGCAGTTGGGTCGACACCACTCCGTAAATGACGCGGCGGTCCATCGGCTCCACTCCGCGGCCTTCGAAACAGCTCTCCACGCCACCAGGCCACCGCCCAAATGGGACGTTCGACCCTACTCCTCGGGCGCGTGGAGGACGGAGCATGGAAGCATCGGCACCGAGCGTGCCGCAGGGATTGGAGGAGACGATGGCTCTAGTACGTCATGACAATCACGTGATGGAGTGGCCGCCTGTCTCATGGCAACGGTGGCGGCGGTTGTTCGAGTTTGACGACGGGCAGGAGTGGCTCCGGGTAGAGGAGTTCCATGACGGCGACACCCTGGTGGTGAGGGCGGAGTTGCCCGACATCGACCCGGATAAGGACGTGGAGGTCACCACGACCGACGGTGTGGTGCGGATCCACGCCCACCGGGAGCAGAAGTCGGAACACAAGGAGAAGCGGGGGTATCGCTCTGAGTTCCGCTACGGGGACTTCGAGCGCGACATCGCACTTCCCCAGGGTGCCGTGCCAGACGACGTAAAGGCCACCTACAGCAATGGCGTCCTCGAAGTTCGGATCCCGTGCCCGGAGAAGGCGGAGCCAACCTCCACCAAGGTGCCTGTGACCCGGACGTGAACACCACACACACCTGAGCGGCCCGACATCGGTACACGCATCGACACGGTCAGGAGGAGCCAGGCGGGACAGCGAGCGATGTGCTCGCAGGCTCCGCCCGGCAATCGTTCCGGCGCGGACCAGGTCGGCCGCCGCAGGCGCATTCAGCGTCGGCTACTGGGAGCGCCCGCGCTTTACGCCGAGACACCTTTGGTGATGTCGATCAGCGATGTGGGGAGTGTCGACTCGATTGCACTTCGCGTCTACTCGCCTCACCCATTCGGCTGCGTCCACGACGCCGCCTGAAGGACGAGAGAGTCCCGCACCGAGGAAGCCGAAAACCCACTCTTTCGGTTCTCCGGATGACGCGGACGCATCGCGAGGTAGCCACCTATTGTCCTGGGAATCCCGGGTTCAGGATCTCCTTGGCGATAGGAGACACCACCGCGCCGAGTTCGAGAACCAGCGCCATCAGCAAGTCATCCACGGTGATGATGCCGCCAAGATCACCGTCCTCGAGGACTGGGAGGCGTCGCACACCTGCGTCCTTCAAGAGCCGGTACACGTCGAAGATATCGGCCGACCCCTGAAATTGTCACCAGGCGTTCACTCATCACTTCCTTGACCCGCGTCGTCAACTCTCGCCCCGCCCCGACCCCGCGTACGGCGATGTCCCGGTCCGTCACGATGCCGATGACCTGGTCGCCACTCACTACGATGAGTGACCCGACCCCATGAACTCCCATGAGCCGCGCGGCCTCCTCAAGAGTGCATTCGGGGGGGACGGTCACTGGAACTTCGTGCAAACATTCCCTTACTCGCATGAATTGGAGCCCTCCTTCTCAAGCAGCATTCGATCCGGAAATAGCATTCAGCTGCCTCTGTCCACCATCGGGCACGTCTCGATGGGTTCTAGGAGGTCATCCTGGAGAAGGGAGGCCGCCGCTGGCCCCGGAGAACCTGCGAGAAACCTCGTGACGGTCCGCTGGCTGACTTCCCCATTCCACGGGGTCGTACGAGCTCGGTATGGACCCGATGGAGCGTCGCCCAGCGACTCCTCAAGCGCACCCAACGCGATGAGAGCAGTGTGGATCGCCCGCGTCGCCTCAATCTGCTCAATCGAAACACTGGAGCAATCCCTCATACTCTTGATCGTGGCGGCGACATCGATCAACTGCGCTTTGGCCCTTCCCAAAAGGTCTCCGGGACATCCCCGACCCGTCAAGCTAGCCACGTCGCCCTCCTCAGCGATCCTCTACACCAACACCCCGATTCTCACGGTATGCCGGGGCTGGCGAACTCTTCCAGGGTCGAAAGTCCTGACCGAGGAGGGGTAGACAGCGGAGAGTGAGGCGCCGCCCGACTCAAGAGGATCCACTTCGGCACGGGATCACCAGCTGTCGGTTGCTCCCGAAGGTTCGCCCATTCGTGGAGGACCGCCAACCGCCGGGGGTTATGAGGCTGCTGGAAAACGAGGGAGGTAGCTAGGTGTAGTGCCCACAGACCTTGCTGACAGGGTCCACCAATAGCTGAAGCCTCCGAGGCGAGTGTGTAGCTACCACAGCCACGCTCTCCAAGGAGGCTTCAAGATGCACCGTAACGCCCCGCTCACTCCCGAAGGTCGACTCCGCCTCTGTGAGCGCATCGCAGGGGGCTGGCCCGTGTCCCATGCGGCCGAGTCGATGGGGATCTCCCGTGACCGGGCGTATGTCTGGTGGCGCCGTTACCAGGAAGAAGGTGTCGCTGGTCTCGAAGATCGCCCTTGTCGACCTCACCGGTGTCCCCGCCAGACCAAGGCCAGCGTCGAGCGCCGGGTCGTGGCACTCCGGCACCGTCGAGGGCTGGGTCCCGCTCGCATCGCCGGCATCGTGGGCATGCACGCCTCGACCGTGCACCGTGTTCTGGAGCGTCACGGGGTCAGCCGGCTCGCCGACCTCGACCGGACGACCAGAGAGCCGATCCGCCGCTACGAGATGACCCGTCCCGGCGAGCTCGTGCACGTCGACATCAAGAAGCTGGGCCGGATCCCGAAGGGTGGCGGATGGAGAGTCCACGGCCGGGTCGCCGAGAGAGGCCGCTGGCACAAGACCAAGGTGGGCTACGCCTACGTGCACTCTGCCGTCGACGGCTACTCCCGCCTGGCTTACTCCGAAGTGCTCGACGACGAGCTGGGATCAACCGCCGCCGACTTCTGGCGACGAGCACGACGGTTCTTCACCGAGAACGGGATCACTGTCGAACGGGTCCTCACCGACAATGGAGGCTGCTACCGGTCCAACGAGTTCGCCCACGCCCTCCAGGTGGCCCGACACAGCTTCACGCGGCCATACCGGCCGCAGACCAATGGCAAAGCGGAGCGATTCAATCGCACCCTCCTCGCCGAATGGGCCTACGTCAGGGCGTGGACCTCTGAGGGACAGCGGAACCGAGGACTTGCCCACTGGCTTCACGTCTACAACCATCACCGGCACCACACCGCCATCGGGGGACCACCGGTGGGCCGTGTCGGCAAACTGTCAGGGCACTACAGCTAGCGAGCGTGGCCGGGCAGGCATCCCAGCTCGATCGGCTGGCGGGACGTCCCGAGTCGACAAAGGTCGCGACGTTGTTCAAGACAGGCCGGCGTCGCTGTTCCCCAATTCCAGCTGGCACTCAGCACCCGGTGCGCACTCCCAGGGATCGAACCAGGACCGCGTTCGGCATCGTGGCCTTGGCCGCGGTGTACCCCGAGGAGCCAAGCGGCAAAGCTATCTGGACCCAGCGATCGGCTCGAGTCTCGAGGGGACATGTGACGTTTTCGCCCTTGTGACCCCCGCCTCAAGCCAATGGAACCTCATCAGGAGCGGCACTCACGGGCGCTTGCTCGTCGACTGGTGTTGCGAACGTCGAGAGGTGGCGCGTCATCGTGAGGTTCTGTCGGCCCTTGACAAGTGGAAGGCCTTGATGACCGGAGTGGCCATGGCAGAGGCAAAGCGGAACGCACCCGAACTGTAGCTGCCACAGCCTGGAGCATTGCCATTGTCGACGAGGCAGAGGTGGCCACCATCCGGAGAGCGCACCACATTCGTTCGCACGCCGGCCACCATCGGCCCGGTGCACGGCTCGGTGGGGAGGCACGGCAGCGTCCAGGTGAAGGCCCCTCCGGGTCCCTCTACGGCGCGCCCGGCCTCAACATAGGTGACGCCTCGGGGATACTTTGCCGCCAGAACAGCGAACGCGCGGTTCAAGTCGTTCCAGTGACGATCATGAGATATTGACTGTGCATGGCTGATGGGTGTCCCGTCGAGGAAGACATGAGTGCCCACGGTGAGGAAGAGATGGATAGCCGCCGACACGTCAACGCAGTACTTGCTGACCGCAGATGACGATTCAGGTGGACATCCGCCCATGCACGAGGTGAAGGTGTTACCGGAGAACTCCATGACCACGGCCTGCGGGCGGGTTGGTGCGACCCGCCGCATGTCAGGAAGCCAGTCGCATGCAGCGGTCCCACCAAAGACGAAGTTCGTGACGCGGGCAGTGCCGTAGGCCTGGACCAGCTGGTCGAAGTAGGGCTCTGCCTGGTACGCCAGCGAGTCTCCGACGAGCACGACCTGCACGGGGCCGCGCCCAGAGGCAGCACGCGTCGCGGGGACCGCGCCCGAACAGCCCATGACGAGGAAGACAACGGCGATGGTGATCACCCCGCCGCGACCCTGTCTCACCTCGTGCCTCCCCGTCAGCCGAGCCCCCATTCCACCATGGGCAAGAACCTCCCGAAAGAGTCGTTCGACTCTGTGGTGGTTATCAGTTATGGAGGTTGAGGCGACCTACCTTGCAACCAACGCCGACGACGGGTGAGCGGAAGGCCGGGCGGATCAGGGCTCCTGAGGGACGTATTACGCCGGCGGCATGTTCGACGGTTGGCTGATAGCGAGCGCGTACCGCGTAACCACTGAGCGGCCGATGATCCACCCATTCTCGCCGCTTCGCGTGAAGAGTCTCTTCGTCGGATGGGCGTCGTCCCATCCACGCGTTGATGCCAGCACCCGGGACATGGAGGCTCCTCGCTGTGGAGGTTGCCGGGGCATCCTCAAGTGACGCTGCACCTTGTCTGACCGCGGCCGTCCCATATCGGCACATGAATGTTGCCGAGCGCCTGGGGTCCCGGGCGTGCCCCAGCCCAGTCCGTGTGCTCTGGCTCCCTGATCACAGTCATTTCTTTGGCCGAAAGACTCTGTCGCGTCGCCCCCGGTGATGGATTCAATGCGACATGAGGTGTTTGCCCACCTGGCGCTCGCCCACCGTGGGTGGTGCCGTCTTAGCCTGCATTGCACTCACGACGACGATCACCATCGCACACGTTGCCATAGCCGGGGCCGCCGAGGACCCAGATGTCCCCGCTCAGCCCGTGGCCTTCGGCGATGCAGGCTACTTCGGGTCAATGGGGGGACAGACCTTGACCCAACCGGTTGTGGGCATGGCCCCAACCCCATCGGGGCGCGGTTACTGGCTGGTGGCCTCCGACGGGGGCGTGTTCGCCTTCGGCGATGCGCAGTTCTTCGGGTCAAAGGGGGGACAGACCTTGACCCAACCGGTTGTGGGCATGGCCCCAACCCCATCGGGGCGCGGTTACTGGCTGGTGGCCTCCGACGGGGGCGTGTTCGCCTTCGGCGATGCGCAGTTCTTCGGGTCAATGGGGGGACAGACCTTGACCCAACCGGTTGTGGGCATGGCCCCAACCCCATCGGGGCGCGGTTACTGGCTGGTGGCCGCGGATGGGGGTGTCTTCGCCTTCGGTAGTTCACGATTCTTCGGGTCGATGGGGGGACGTCACCTGAACGCGCCGATCGTGGGCATGGCCGCGGCCCCTTTTGCCCTCGGTTACTGGCTGGTGGCCTCCGACGGCGGAGTGTTCGCCTTCGGCAACGCGAAGTTTTTCGGGTCAGTGGGCAGCCAGGTGCTCGCCCAACCGGTGGAGGGCATGGCGGCAAGCCCATCGGGACGGGGCTACTGGCTGGTGGAATCGGACGGCGGGGTGTTCGCCTTCGGCGATGCCGACTACTTCGGGTCGATGGGGGGACAGCCGCTATCCAACCCCATCACGGTGATCGTGGGGACCCCCGACGGCGGTGGCTACTGGCTGCTCCCCACAACCCCTCGGCCGGCCGACTGGGCCGTGCCCGGAACGGTGATCTCCAACCTCGAGACGGCGCCCGGTTCTCCCTACAAGCCGGGTGAGAAAGTGGTCGCGCTCCACCTTCGACGACGGACCCTCTCCTATCTACACGCCCCAGGTGCTGCGGATCCTCGCGGCCGACCATGTGCCCGCCAGCTTCCAGATCATCGGTCAGACCGGCGCCGCCTACCCCGATCTCTTGCGCCAGGAGGTCGCTGACGGCATGTCCCTCGTAAACCACACCTGGACGCATGTCGATCTCACCACGCTTGCGCCCTCTAGGTGGACCGGCCAGGTGGACCAGACCAACTCTCTACTTCAGAGCATCACCGGTCGCCCGGTCCGGTGCCTGCGGCCGCCGTATGGCTACACCGACTCGGCGGTGGTGGCGCAACTGGGTGAGCGGGGCCTCGCCGAGCTCTCCTGGGACGTGGACCCCTCGGACTACCTGATGCCGGGCCCGTCGGTGATCGCGGTGCGAGTGCTCTCCGCGCTCCATCCCGGGGCCATCGTGATCATGCACGACGGAGGCGGTGACCGCTCACAAACCGTCAGCGCCCTGCCAGCCATCATCAACGGCATCCGAGCGGCGGGATACGAGTTCGTGCCCGTATGCGAAGGCTGAGCTCGGGCCCGTCTTTCGGCGGCACGAACGGACCTTTGGCCCTGTTGGAACAGAAGCACCGTTTCGTATCCTCGAAACAGAGCACGACGACGTCGCTGCTCCGGGTCGGCCGCCGAAATGCGCCGGCTCACAGCAGCAAGAGCCTCGACTGCGAGCATGGAGACGACAATGACCCTTACAGAAAAGAGCGTTACTGCGAGGAACGACAGCCGACGGCACGTTCGTGGCGCCAGGCCAACCAGGCAGCCTGGTGGACGTCAAGCCCCGCTACGAGAATTTCGTGGGTGGGCACTGGGTGCCCCCGGTCATGGGCAAGTACATGAAGAACATCAGCCCGGTCACGGGCCAGCCCTTCACCGAGGTGGCCAGGTCCACTGCCGAGGACGTCGAGCTCGCTCTCGACGCCGCACACGCCGCCCGCGAAGCCTGGGGCGAGACGTCTCTTCCCGAGCGCGCCGCGGTGTTGAACGCGATCGCCGACGCCATCGAGGCCAACCTGACCATGCTGGCGGTGGCTGAGAGTTGGGAGAATGGCAAACCCGTGCGCGAAACGCTGGCCGCCGACATCCCTCTCGCCGTCGACCACTTCCGGTACTTCGCCGGCGCCACCCGCTCGCTCGAGGGTCGCTCCACCGAGATCGACAAGGACACCGTCGCGTATCACTTCCACGAGCCGTTGGGCGTCGTGGGACAGATCATCCCGTTCAACTTTCCGATCCTGATGGCGGCGTGGAAGATCGCCCCTGCCTTAGCGGCAGGCAACTGCACCGTGGTCAAGCCGGCATCGCCCACACCATGGTCGATCCTGAAGTTGGCTGAGGTGATCCAGGACGTCGTCCCTCCCGGCGTCATCAACATCGTGACCGGCCCCGGCGGTGAGATCGGCAAGGCTCTGGCCTCCAGCCCGCGCATCGCCAAGATCGGTTTCACAGGCGAAACCACGACGGGACGCCTGATCATGCAGTACGCAGCGGAGAACCTCATCCCGTCGACGGTGGAGCTCGGTGGCAAGTCGCCGAACGTCTTCTTCGCCGACGTGATGGACGAGGACGACGAGTTCCTGGACAAAGCCATTGAAGGTCTGGTGCTCTACGCGTTCAACAAGGGTGAGGTGTGCACCTGCCCGTCACGGGCGCTCGTCCAAGAGTCGATCTATGACAAGTTCATGGCCCGCTGCCTGGACCGCATCCGTCAGATCACCCAAGGTAACCCGCTCAATCCCATCACAATGATCGGTGCTCAGAACTCGGCCCAGCAGCTGGAGAAGATCGAGGGCTACGTCGACATCGGCCGCCAAGAAGGCGCCGAGGTGCTGATCGGCGGCGAGCGGACCGACCTCGACGGCGAGCTCAGGGACGGGTACTACTACGAGCCAACCGTCCTCAAGGGCCACAACGGCATGCGGGTCTTCCAGGAGGAGATCTTTGGGCCCGTGCTGGCCGTCACGACATTCACCGACGAGGCCGACGCGGTGCGAATCGCCAACGACACCCTTTACGGCCTCGGAGCCGGCGTGTGGACCCGCAACGGGAACCTCGCCTACCGCATGGGTCGAGCCATCAAGGCGGGCCGGGTGTGGACGAACTGCTACCACCTCTACCCCGCCGGCGCAGCGTTCGGTGGCTACAAGATCTCGGGCGTCGGCCGTGAGAACCACCAAATGATGCTGGAGCACTACTCCCAGACCAAGAACCTGCTGGTGAGCTACAGCACCAAGCCCCTGGGGTTCTTCTAGAGGACCCGAGGCGGACGGGGCGCTCAAGATGGACGAGTCATGCGCTGGCAACCATGGCGCGGTGGACCGGGTTGTCGCCACACCGGCGGCCCTCGAGGCCATCGCCCAGCTCGTGGCCGAGCGCGGCCCGGTCATGTTCTTCCAGTCCGGTGGCTGCTGCGACGGCAGCATGCCCATGTGCTTTGCGGACAGGGAGTTCGTCATCGGAAGTCACGACGTCCTACTGGGTGAAGTTGGTGGCAGCCCCTTCTATATCGACGCTCGGCAGTTCAAGGTGTGGAAGCACACCCAGCTCATCTTGGACGTCAGTATCGGGGAGCCGGAGGGGTTCTCGCTCGCTGCCGGGGTAGATCGGCATTTCATCATCCGCTCCAAGGTCTTCAACGCGGACGACCAGGCCGCGCTGAACGGCGGCGAACGGTCCACCGATGGGGAGCCGAATAGGTGACCGATCACGACAACGATGTGCGTGTGCACCCAATCCGGTGTCCCCGCCACGATTATCTCGAGGCTGTGGCGCGTGGCGCGCAGCACATTGGCTACCTTGCGGCTCACGGGTCGCCCGCAGCGGGGAAGCCAGCTTCGCCCACCCCGGATGGGCCGGTGTCTAATCGATCGAGCCGGTTCCACGGATGATGACGACTGAGCACGATGCGTGTGTGGCGCAATGCCCGCTCACCGACCCGAGTAGCAGTCCGTCGAATCCTCCGAATCCTCTGTTTCCGACCACCAGCATGTAAGCACCCTTCGAGGCGTTCACCAGAACTTGTGCGGCGTGACCCTCGAGTACAGAGGTCTGCACGCGGAGCGATCCCGGGGTCACCACCTCATCGACCACGTTCGCCAGTGCCTTACGAGCGATATCGGTCGGATCGGCGGGCGGAGGCAGACTCTGGAGCCAGGCGTGTTCATCCAACGCATGCCATGCATGGACGACATCGAGCTCCGCGCCGGAACTTGCCGCGTAGCGCGCTGCCCACCGCAACGCCGCCATCGATTCCTCCGATGCGTCCACGCCCACGACGATTCGCCGGTCTGGCGGGGTTCGAGCTGCTTCTAACGTCTCTTCGCCGTCACGTTCCAATCTCTGCATTGCTGAACCTCTTTTCCGCCTCGGTCGGGCTTATCTAGCGAGTGACCAAGACCGGCAACCTCCCCAGGTGGAGGACCTTGTCAGCCGTGCTCCCTACCAGGAGGCCCGTGACATCGCTCACTCCGCGCGAACCCATGACAATCACAGAGGCCCCTGCCTCCTCGGCCTCGGCGAGGATCTCCGCCACCACCAGACCCGATAGCGAGGCCCGCACCGTCCCCGTTGCCTTCACACCCGCATCAACCAGGTCGGCGACCGCCCTGTCGACGACCTGAGAAGCGTCGCCATGCGACTCACTTGGGACGAAACCCGCTCGACCGATGAAATGGCCCTCTCGGACGTGCACGACACGTACTTCGCCTCCCGAAAGCCGTGCCAACTCCTTGCTTGCGGCAAGGGTCTTGGTGTCATGCGGAGAACCGTCTAGCGCGGTGAGGATGTGCTCGAACATCGTCACTCCTATTGGCTCATGCTTTGTCCACCATGCCTCCGGCCGGGAGGGTTGCGCCAGAGTCGAAGGTCCCCGCCCCAGCCACTGTCCCCTGATCCAGGTCGGGCACCCGAGCACGTTGTCGATTTTCTCTTGCTCGTAGGTGGCGAAGGACCCTGTCGCGTCGCCGAAACGACGGCGTACCGTTTCCCTATCAGTCGGGGATCCCGACCTACGAGGAGGCGCGGAAAATGCGAGCTGTCATCGGAGACAAGATCGTGGTGCGGGGCCACCACGTCGGAGAAGCCGATCGTGACGCGGTCATTCTCGACGTGCAGGGACTCGACGGGGGCCCGCCGTACCGAGTGCGTTGGAGCGACGACGGACACGAGGGCGTCTACTTCCCCGGGGAAGATGCGTCGGTGGAGCACTACCCCGTGCCGACCGACCCGAAATGATCCTTCTTATCGCCGAGAGCCGACAACGGGTGTCAGGTCCGCGCCCCGTCGGAGACCAGCGGGACACGAAAGGCGGCCCGTCCCACGATTGGGGGGAAACGGACGCCTCTTCTCACTTGTATCCCGAGGGCTCACAAACGCCGAAACCGGGCAATGCCACTCACTGGGGCTTTGTGGGCCCTCACACTGCAGCGCTTCTGAACACGAAGCCGGGTGGCGTATCTATGTGAGGCGCCGGCGGGGTGCTTCTTCCCAAGGTGTGGTGTCGCACTGATCTGAAACGGGACCTTATGAGGGGGCGCCCCGTCGGATTGCGGCGGCGCGATACCGGGTGAGTCGGCCGGCCTTTCGGCTCCTATCAGGGGTGATGTATCTGTCATGCGCGAGTCCCTGGCAGGTGACGATCGCCGGCCCCGGGGAGCAGGGCGATATGGAACGGTGCGAACGAGCATGAGCGGCCCTCGGCGGGGCCGAACCGTCCGAATCGAGGACTCGACGGACCTACGGGTTGGCGCGCCCGCCGACGGGGCCGGGGCGGTCCGACGAGGGACCGGAGGCCACCGGTCAATCTCCAGGCGGGGGATCCCAGCCCCTCGTGGTCCACTCCGGCGTGTCCTCTTCGAGTTTCTCGACCCGCCGATGAAGGTCTACGAGGTGGTCGCTGATGCCACGGACAGCCTTACTGAGGTCGGTCACAACCTCTTCGGTCAGCTGGACCTCGCCGGAGGCGTACTTGTCCAAGGTGTGAGCGAGGTCGCGGAGTTCTTGTTCGACCGATCGCTTTCCGGGTTCTTCTGCCATGTCCCAAGTCCTTGAGTATCAAGCCTTCGAAACGAGTGGAATGCGACGGGCGCCAGAATATCCGGAAATGCGAAGGGCGATCCGGTGGGGTCGTGCATCCGTGGCCCGGCGGCCCCGCTCCTGCCCAAGTCGGGGACTAAGGTTGAGATCGAGGATCACAGGCCAGGAGAGCAAAGCTGCTGGTCTCGGACGCGACCTGGTCGGTCGATGTTGGGGCACCCTGAGATCCAAATATGAAGCCGTCGGCCGTTCGGCCGAGTAGTGCGAGGCGGCCTTTCGAGCAGTGCGCGTCTTTGCCGTCGAGGACGTCCCGACCCTGCAAGAACGCTAGGACCGGGGACGGAACTGCCGTCGAAGCCGGTGGGCGGCGCAGCTGCCTGCAGGAGGGCTGCTCGGTTCGGGGCGAGCCCGAGGTCTGGTGCTTGCCGGTCCGAGGACGCCCAGATCTTTGATCAGCTGGGCGTCTTGGGGCTCTGTGCAAGGGGCCAACACCACCTTGGCCGGGGTACGACGCGCTCTGGAGAGAATCGCGTCGTCGCCCCCACACCCGTGATGTCCAACGGTTTGTGACCCGCAGGCGACGGTGAGTAGTGAGCCCGATGGCGATGGGGACCGAGTCTCCCGCCCGTTGAGAGGCCAGGCGCCTAAGGGCTCTCGAATGGGCGAGAATCTCTGGCGTGAGTTGCCCGTCTACCTTTGACCCCGTGGCAGACAACCTGCTCGCTGCCGCGCACCAGTGGCAGAGCGAGGGCTGGGCCCTCGTTGACGGCTTGGTCCCTGGGCGCGACGTCGATGCGGTCGCTGGCGACCTGGACCGCCTGTTCGCCGCCGACACTTTCGCCGACTACAACCGGTGTGCCGGCATCGGTGACGGTTCGCCGAAGGGTCGCCAGTTCCGCTCGACCCAGTTCAACGGCATGCGCGGCTTCCCGCAGCCAGGGTGCCCAGCTTTGAACGACCTCGTTGTGCATCCGCGGTTGATTGAGTTCGTCCGTCTGGCCCTCGATGACGACGACCTGCGGATCTATCAGGCCGCGGTGTGGGGTAAGTGGGCGGGGGAAGTCAACTACGAACAGCCCTTGCACCAGGACGGCAACCACTCGCTTCTTCCTCCCCGAATGGAGCCAGGGTTCTGGCACCTGGAGTCGTTCCTGTACCTATCCGACGTCGACAAGGACTGCGCCCCGCCTCGGCTTGTGCCGAGGAGCCGTTCAGCTGTCGCCTACGAAGATCTTTACCAGCGTGAGGTCGTCGCCACGGGCCGCCGAGGGTCGCTCTTGGCGTACCGCTCCGACGTTTGGCACCGCGGCACCGACTTTGATCGCTCCGACGCCTCCCGCTTCGTGCTCGTGGTTGCCTTCCGGCCGGCTCAGGCCGATTGGTTCGGCTATGACGCTTTTCCGCGGCTCGGCGGCGATGCCACCTTCCGCTCGTTTGCGGTCGGCAAGTCACCGGAGGAGTTGGCCTTGTTCGGTGTTCCCCGGCCTGGACACGCTTACTGGAACGAGGCGACGGTGGGCGCAATGGCCGCCCAGTACCCGGGGCTCGACGTCTCTCCATGGCGGGCGGCTTTGGATAGGGCTCCGCCGGGAGGCTGACCGGCTCGACTTGGCGTTCTCAGTCGCACGGTAGTCGGGGTACCGATCGGTCCCTTGGGACGCCTCAGACCAATCAGACACACGGGATCCAACCCTCTTTGGAGCCGCGCCGCCCAGAATCGCGACGCCGAGTGATCCGAATGCTCGGATTGAATCGGGGCCGGAGCGAGGCTGTTCGAAGGCGCCGTCGGAGGCACATCCAGGTCCGGGTGATGACGGTCGGCTGGGGTGATCGCCCTCGTCCTGTTGAGCGGCCCGCCATCGAGCAAACCCACACCGTTTGCAGGGAGGCAGGCACGAAGCCTGATCCGCGAGCAGACTGACCTCCGTGAAGCGGCCCGAAACGAAGTACGTCGCCGTCGACGACTCGGATGTGGCTTATCAAGTCGTCGGGAACGGCCCTCACGACGTCCTTTGGATGTACCCCCTTGGCAGTCACGTTGATCTCTTCTGGCAGATACCGTCATATGCTGAGACCCTCGATCGCCTGTGCGCATTCAGTCGAGTGATCATCCTTGACCGCAGGGGTTTAGGAGCGTCGGGTCCCGCGCCAGATCGGGACGTTCCAAGCTGGGAAGTGTTTACCGAGGATATTGGCGCGGTGCTGGATGCCTCCCAGTCGACACGGGCCGCGATCGTCTCCAATCGCGAGACGGGCCAAATCGCCATGCTCTACGCCTCCATGCATCCCGACCGAGTCTCGGCGCTCGTTCTCCTCAACACGACGGCTCGATACCGAGAAGCTGACGATTATCCCATCGGCGAAACCTCAGCAGCGGTCGATGCCCTGGTCGAGTTGATGCGCACAGCGTGGGGCACCGAAGAGTTCGCTCGCACAATGGTTCCAAGTTTGGGCGATGACGAGGAAACACCTCGTGTGATGGCGATGGTGCAAAGGGCGTCAGCCACACCCAGGCAGGCGGCTGCGCTCTACGACTACTTCTTGCGAAACGGTGATGTTCGCCAGGTCCTGCAAAGCATTCAGGTTCCCACCTTGGTTCTCCACGTCCAGAACCTTCCCTTCCTACCAATCGCTCACGGGCGCTACATCGCGGATCACATCCGAGGGGCCGAGTTCATCGAACTGCCTGGTGCCGATCTCGGCGGCGGCATTCCCGCCGGTGCAATCGCCGATATCGCCGAGTTCCTGACGGGCGAGCGATCTCTGGGCGAGATCGACCGCATTCTCACTACCGTGCTCTTCACCGACATCGTCGGCTCCACCACCCGGGCGGCTTCCCTCGGGGATCCACGTTGGCGCTCGCTCCTCGACGCTCATGACCGCGCTGTACGGGAACAACTTCGGCGCTTCCGTGGGAATGAGATCAACACCACCGGCGACGGGTTCGTGGCCTCCTTCGACGGTCCGGCGCGGGCCATCCGCTGTGCCCGGGACATCACCGAGGCCACAGCGAAGCTGGGGATCGAACTGCGGGTGGGGTTGCACACGGGCGAATGCGAGGTCCGGGGCAAAGACCTCGGGGGGTTGGCGGTCCATATCGCCGCCCGGGTGGGGGCGCTCGCCAGGCCGGGTGAGGTGGTCGTCTCCGGAACGGTGAAGGACCTCGTCGTCGGGTCGGGGATCGAGTTCGGCGAGCGGGGCGAGCACGAACTGAAAGGGGTGCCCGGGTCTTGGAAGCTGTTCGCCGTCAAGACCTGACTCCCGCTCTCAATGTTCACCCTTCACATGGGTCGGTGGCGCGGTCAGTGCACAGGCACCGTGGCGAATGCCTCCTGCTCGTCGATGGCCGACGTGCGGACGGTGAGCTTCAGCGTCCATGATCCGGCCAACGGAAAGGTCATGTCGGACGCCTGGTAGTGGCCCGGCCCGACGAGCGTCATCGGCACGGTGATTGGCCCGATACCCGAGGAGGAGAGGCTGATGGCGGCGTCGAGCTCGGCGACGGCCACAGGCTGGCCCAAACGGCCGAGGATGTACACGTGCACCTGGTTGCCGGCGCCAACATGCGCCGGCGCGACGATGACATTCACCTGGTTGCCGAGCACCTGGAAGCTCTGACTGAACGGCTGGGCCGCCGCCTGCCGGGCAGGGGCGGCATTCACCAGTAGCGCTGTGGCCACCAACACGGCAACCACCACCGTGCATTCGGCCAGCACCGTCCGGCGCAGCCCCACGGGGACGGCCTGTCGGCCGGTCCGTTCCACGGCGCCAGCGCCCAAAGTCGGGGGCTGTGGGCGCAGCGCCACGGCCCACCGGCCCAACACCAGTCGGCGGCTCACCGCGGCTATGAAGACGACGAGCACCACAAGCGCAACCTTGACCACGAGTGTCAGTCCGTAGACCGTGTGGAGCAGAGCGTAGAAACTGCCGACCTGGCGGATCGACTGCAGCGTGCCCGAGGTCACCACGACCGCCACCGCGCCGACACCGTACGGCGAGAACCGTCGGGCCACCTCCCGGACGCTGGCGGGACGCTCGCTGTCGGGAATGCCGGGAACCAGCAGGGTGGCTAAGAGCACCAGCCCACCGATCCAGACCGCAGCCCCGGCCAGATGAAAGACGTCCAGGGTCTCTCCCACCACGGGATTGCCGCTTGAGGCCGCGTGCCCGCCGAGGCCCGGGGTGAGGAGCAAGCCGACCCCGAGTGCCGCACCAGCCGCCCACAACGGCCACGGCCACGACCTCCCCTGTGAGCCTGGGTCTATGGGGCCGAGAAGCCTGTACAGCACCGGCACCGACAGGACGAGCACGGTGGCCCGCAGGAGCTGCACCTCGCCGAAGTGGGTGTGGAGGACTTCGTCGAAGAGCGACGGGCTGAAGACATGGCTCAATGGGAGCGTGGCCGCATACACGCCCTGCACGGCCACGGCGGCGACGGTAGCGACGAAGAGGGCGAACCACGACGCCCATGCGAGGCGGCGGAGGCGGCGGATGCGGCGCCCAGGCGGGAAGACGACACCCAGCACGGTCACCAAACCGACGACGACAAGCAGCGCAGCGAACTCGGCGAACCGCACGACGCCGTACAGCACACCGACGACCGTGCTCCCGGAGGCGGCGGCCAGCACCTTGGACAGCGAGTTGGCTCTGGCTGCACCGGCGGCGGTGCCGACGCTGAAGAGGTAGGCCCCATGAACAGGATGCGAGTCCGCCGAGATGACGTGCCACGCCACCACATAAGTGCCGTGGGGCAGGCGCGCCGGCAACGGGATGGCCACCGAGTGGGTGTCATCGCCTGGGTGGTGCGTGCCACCCTGGTCGACGCGCCGGCCGTCGGGCCCGAACACCCTGACCGAGCCGAAGTCGATCTCCACGGGCTCGTCGAAGTGCAGCACCACCTGCCGCGGGGGCAACAGGAGCACCTCGGACTGGCTTGGGTTGCTCGACTCCAGATAGGCGTGGGCGCCGGCCACGCCGCCGCTGCCCACGAACACGGCCACAGCCACGACCAGTCCGGCGGCCACCCGGAGGGCCCACGATCGGAGTCGGCGGGCCGACCTCCCGTTGTCCACTCAGTCGCCCGCCCAACAGCCCAGGATCACATCCGCGATGGTGAATGCGACATCCCCCCGGGTGGTGGCCGGCACCCCGAACTGACCGGGGAGTAGAGAGATGTCGACCAGTAACACCTTCCAGTCCTTGCGCACCACGATCGACCCGTCGCCGGTGGTGAACGCCCCTTGGCCCAGGCCCTTGACCGCGCCGGTATTCCCGAGCGTCCTTCCCAGGCCGTCGAAGTAGCCGAAGGTCTCAGGCCAACTTGACAGTTCCTTGATCGACAAGGTGAAGGAGCCGTCGGCGTACCGGTAGGTACATGCGTAGACATGGTTGGTCCAGGTCGGGGTGGTGACCCCGGCCGTGACCCCAAGCGGGCTGGCCAGTTCCTGTTGAGCCTTGGTGCTGCACACCATCTTGGAGATCTCCGACGGCGTGGTTCGGGCCGGGAGAGGCACCCGAGTCGTCGGCGGCGACCCACTGTCGGACGAGCCGCACGCTGCCACCACCAGGATGAGCGTCCCGGTCGCCCCGAGAGAACCGGCCCGGCGGAAGGCACGTCGCTTGCTCATGCTCGTCTGCGCCCACGCCAGAGCAGCCAGCCCACCCCGGTCAGGCTCAGCGCGGAGAGGACGAGGGCGACGATCGACAGGGCGTCGGTACCCGAACCGCCCGCCGACGAACCATGCTCCGTCGCTCCCGACCCAGTCGCCGACGACGCCGTGAGCGTGAGCTCGGGAGCGGGAGAGTCAGGCTCTGGTTGGCCTGCCATAGGCACCTCGATCCACCGTACGACCTCGCCCGACGAGTAAGTCTGCAGTGTCTTGAACGCGAACGTGCCGGTGTGATCGGGTACGGCGCCCACCGCCACGGGAAAGTCCTCGTACTGCCCCGTGGCGATGCCGCCGGCGGTGGCCGTCCAAGTCACGTCGGAGACGACTTGACTCACCGGGCCGTCGTCGGTCTGGACCGGTGTCGACAGGCTTCGGGTGTGTACGGTCTCCGTCCAGCCCGGGATCGGCAGCACGTCGACCGTGAGCAGCGGTACCGTGCTTGGGAAGAACACCTGCAACCCCACTGTGTTGGCGTTGTCGCGCTCGTTGGGGACGCGGAACGTGATCTCGACATCGGACGCCCCGGCCGGGAGGGTGTCGGGGTGGACCGTGACATGGGCCCAGGCTGTCGGCGCGTTCAGGACGAGCGCAGCCATCACGACGAGGAGACCCGCTGCGGCGCGGAACGGCCTCATGACGCGCCGCACTGACACGGGAAGAGAACCCAGGACGGCGGCCTTCGGGAGCGGATCCGCAATGATCCCGAGCCGAGCGGACTTCGCGATCGACGGCTGCGCACCAGAGCGGGCCGCCGTCACGTCGTGGTCATGGAGCCAGCTCCGAGATCCATGGCACCGGCCTTTACTTGCATAGAGTGATAATATCTATTGCTGATCATAGCTGTTAGAAAGGAGTCGGCCCGAGGTGACCACTTCCGAGATGGATGAGTGGGTGGTGGAGGCCGTCTTGACCGCAAGTCGGACGCTGATCGCTGTGGCTACGCAGTCGCTGGGTGCGGTGGCTGAGGACACGACACTCGCCCAGTACCGGACGTTGGTGGTGCTTGCTTCTCGAGGCCCGCAGCGACTGGTCGATTTGGCTGGGGCTCTCGGGGTCACCGCCTCCACTGCGGGTCGGATGTGCGATCGACTGGTGCGCAAGCAGTTGGTTCGCCGACACCGGACCCGCGCCGATCGGCGCTCGGTGTTGATCTCTCTCACTCAAGCGGGAAGACAAGTCGTCGACCAGGCCACCGCGCGGCGCAAGGTCGCCATAGCCGACATCCTGGCGAACATGCCGCCCGGGCAGCGGTCGGCCGTGGCAGAAGCCTTCCGCACCTTCGCCATCACGGCCGGCGAAGTGCCCGACCGGCAGTGGCCATCGGCCGTGACCGACGAGTTCGCCCTCCGGAACGTTGCCTCACACCACAACCCTGAAGCACCTTCGCCTATTTCTGCGTGACCCCGGTCACCAGGGACTCCCCGCTGAAATCCGAAGAGCCCCTTTTGACCAGTACGTTCGTGGAGCGGACGACGGGATTCGAACCCGCGACCCTCACCTTGGCAAAAAAAGCTACCGTGGAGCCCCAACTCCCCTACCTGCACCTTTGCAAATCGACGCAACGTGCTCGGCGTTTTCGACTGACCACAGCAAACCGCTATTGACCGTAATTGTCAATGGCGCGTGGTATTTCCGTGGAGGCGCGCAACGGAATCCCGTACCACGTGCACCACAGTTCGCTGCTATCAGGGCGTTCTGAACACATTATGAGTACCCACGCGTCGCCAGATGATGTGAGTTTCACCGGGGCGGATCTCACTCCCGTACTCGAAGGTCGCTCGTCCGTCGGCTGCCCACGTCATCTCAAAGATGCCGGCGGCCCCCTTCACGCCCTTCACCCGAAGACTCGATCGAAACGCTCCCGCTTTGAGGTCGGCTACAAAGAGCGCAACCACCGTTAGAAATGCTGCTTGCTGGTCAGCCGAGAGCGCGTCGAAGTCGGCGTCGAAGCGGGCCAACCAGGCAAAGGTGGGCACGTTGTGTCAGCGAGCGCGCCGCGGCCGCCCCGGACCTCTTGCCCGACTCCCCAAGGCCGTAAGGAGCTCCTCGCCGGAGCCGAAGATTTCCAGACGACCGCCGGCAAGATCGGTATCCGCTTCCCGCTCCCCCTCCTGCCACTCCTTCGTCCAAAACCACGCCTGGGTGGCGTCGATGATCTTCTGCGGCCGAAGCAGAATCCCCTCGGCCGTGATCTCGGCATCTAGGAGATCGCCTTCTTCGAGATGTGCAGCGGCGCGGATCTCCTCGGGGAGAGTCAATTGCCCTTTGGCCCGCAGTGTGGTCCTCGACATGACCCCAGCCTAGCAGACGTTCCGAATATCGGATAGTCCGATTTTCATACTTTAGTGCGGCACAAGGTGGACCCAGCGGGGTATGCCCGCTTTGATACACAGTCCCAGCTCAGCGGCCTGATCGACATTTTGGTGCCCTTCAGCTCGTCCTGGGCGAACGGCATCTTCGATCGCTGTTGGAGACCTACATCGAGCACTACAACTGCGAGCGACCCCATCGCGGGCTCGACCTTGCTGCGCCGGAGGGAACGAAAGACGTATCGCCGCTCACCATGAACGACTCGGTCAGACGTCGGGACCTTTTGGGGGGCCTGATTCACGAGTACAGCCGAATAGCTGCGTAGACCACTGCGATCGGGGCACCCGCCGCCTCGATCAAGCCATCGAAGATCCTCGAAACGGGGATCGGTCGCGCCCCCGGAAGAATCTGTTTGCTCGGCGTGCTCCGGAGTCGCACTTTGCACGTCCATAGGAACGATCCTCGGCCCGACTCAGGACGCCGATTCTGAAGTGGCACCCTACAGGTACCCCGACTCTCGGGGAACACGGTGGCGGGCCATTCGGTCGAACGCCACTCGGTGTATCGGCTTGAGCAGCTTCCAGTAAAGAAAGCCCGGTACGCCACGGGGGCGGAACGCGGCTACCTGGTGAAGGTCACCATGACCGGCGCGGTACCCCAGCCAGGCGTCACCGGGGAACCATCCCACGCTCCGCAGCACCAGCTCGCCCGATCGGACCCAGGCGATACGCCACCAGTCGACGAGCGCTCCCGGCACCAAGGCCACGGGCCGGTGTCGTCGAAGGCGTTCGCCTAGGAGGCGTCCGACGACAAGGCGGGCGATCCACCCGGGCGCAGCGCCGTACCAGCTCAACCGGCCGCCGATCGTTTCCAGGTCGTGAACGACCATGTCCTCGGTACCGGGTGGGATGGCGACATCGACTACGACTGAGTAGACGCCGTCGACCAGGCCGTTACGGCGTGCGAATAGCGAGCGAGTCACTTCCTCGTCCTGGTCGTCGAGCGCGGCGCCAAGCGCGCGCTCGACCCCCATCGGCGTGACCGAGAACGCCCATCTCGCCGGCTCGGGATCGACCACCACCACCTCGGTGACAAGACTCTCGATCAGCGCATGGCTAACCGAGCGATCGACCGGCGTCACGAGGTCGACCCAGTACGACGACAGGTGCGGTGTGAGCCACGGAATATCCATGATGCGGCGGCGGCGGAGACCCCGGACGCGGGCGTACGCAGAGATCATCTCGCGGTACGTCGTGACGTCAGCGCCGCCGATCTCGTAGATGCCGGGAGCGGCGTAGAGCGACTGCTCCAGATAAGCAAGCAGGTCGACGAGCGCGATGGGTTGGATCCGCGTCCGTACCCACCGCGGACAGACCATGGCCGGTAGTCGCTCGGTCAGGTAACGCAGCATCTCGAAGGAGATGCTGCCCGAACCAAACACCACCGCGGCTCGGAGCTCGACCACAGGCACGCCGGCCGCGGCCAGGGCCGAACCCACTTCGTGCCGGCTGGCCAGGTGCGCCGAGCTCGGGGCGTCTCCGAGCGCTCCGACGTAAATGATCCGGCCGACGCCGGCCTGTGCCGCCGCCCGACCGAAGGCGGTGCCCAGTCGGAGATCGACATCGCGAAACCCACCACCGGCGGCCATCGAATGGACGAGGTAGTAGGCGACCTCGACACCTACCAGGGCATTGGCGGTAGCGCTTTCGTCGCCCACATCAACAGCGATGGCCCTCGCGTCCGTCGAGACGGAGCTCACGGAACGACCGAGCGCGATCACGTCGTGCCCGCTGCCGAGCAGGTGCGTCGTGAGGGCACGTCCGACAAAACCAGAAGCCCCGGCGATGGCAACGATCATCGGGAGCCTTTCGCAAGCGAGGATTCAGTATCGCAGCTCAGCTGCCACGCCACGGCTCCAGCACAGGTCGACGCATAAGCCCTGCTCGACGACACCTCGGGCCGCGGCGGAGGCCGGCCGACGGCGGGATCCTCGTGTTCGCACCCGAATGGTGCCACACGAGGCTCGGCTCTCTATCAGGCACTCCTTCCTCCGCTGCGTTCCTCTCGTCGCACCGCGACAATGACCCCATGGCCTTCCGTCTCGCCGCTATCGGCCACCGACAGATCCTTCGCCTGCTCTTGTTTCGGTGTCGCTCGTCGCGGTCCAAAGACCTCGAGCTGTTGGTCTTGCGCCAAGAACTCGACGTTCTCAACCGTCAGGTGCCGCGGCCAAGGTTCAGACCCGAGGAGCGATGGGTGCTCTCGGTCCTCCAGTACCTGCGGCCAGCTCGCGATCGTCTTTCATCCCTCGTCACGCCCGACACGATCCGTCGCTGGCATCGTGACCTGGCTCGGGCCAAGTGGCGCTACCGTCATCGAGTCGTCTCGCGGGGACGGATCCCCGACCACGTGCGGCTTCTTGTCTGGCGCCTGGCCAGCGAAAACCCGACCTGGGGCTACTGCCGCCTCCGAGGAGAGCTCAAGAAGCTCGGTGCCGAGATCTCCACCACGAGCATCCGACGAATCGTGGCCGAGAAGCGTCGACCTCCGGCAAAGCGCGAAACCTGGCGTCAGTTCATGCGAACCCAGGCCTCGTCGATCATCGCCTGTGACCTGTTCACCGTCGAGTCTGTTCGCTTGAAGACCCTCCACGTCCTGTTCTTCATCGACCTGCACACAAGGAAGGTCCTCATCGGTGGGGTGACCGACAGCGCCGCCAACGCCGCCTGGTGCGCCCAAATCGCCCGGAACCTGACCGAGGCGCGAGAAGACCGCGACACAGCGATTCGCTACCTGGTTCATGACCGGGACAAGCGGTTCTGCCCAATTTTCGACGAGGTATTCCGGGCCGAGGGGATCGAGATCCTGCGTACACCGTGGCTGGCACCGAAGGCCAACGCCTATGCCGAACGGTTCATCCGGACGGTCCGCACCGAGTGCCTCGATCGGGTGCTCCTTCTGGGCGAACGGCATCTTCGATCAGTGTTGAAGACCTATGTCGAGCACTACAACCGCGAGCGACCCCATCGCGGGCTCGACCTGGTTGCACCGGAGGGAACGAACGACGTCTCGCCGCTCACCATCGACCACTCGGTCAGACGTCGGGACCTCTTGGGTGGCCTGATTCACGAGTACTACCGAAGAGCTGCGTAGATCACTGCGATTGGGGCACCCGCCAGCCTCAATCAAGTCATCGGAGTTCCCCGAAATGGGGACTGGTCGCGCCCCCGAAGCAGATCGGTTTGCTCGGCGTGCTCGGGAGTCGAGCTTTGCACAACCATTGGAACGATCCGCGGCGGGATTCAGGACATCGATTCTGAAGTGGCACCCTACAGGTGCAAAGTCGTGCTGGAAGTTCAGCAACACAAGAAGCCCAAATTCGACCCCTGACACCGCCCTGACCTGGACTTTTCTTGGAGCGGACGACGGGATTCGAACCCGCGACCCTCACCTTGGCAAGGCGGTGGTTTCGGTCCACCCCGCCTGCCCCTGTCGGCTGGCCTGCGATTCCCTCCACCCAGTTTCCACCGAATCGGGTTGAATCCAGCTCGTTGTAGAGCGCTCTACTACGAAGGCAGGCGACCAGGACAAACACTGGTGACAACGGCAGCTCCGTTGAACGACGTGAGCAATCGATTCAAGGTCATCCACCTTCGCTTTCAGCCCAGTCAGCCTCGAACTCTTGGTTGGTCATGGGATGCCCGTCCGGCCCATAGGTAGCCTTGCCGACGAGACGGCTGCGCCAGAATTCCTTTGGACCGAGCGGATATCTCTCTGCCTCGGCGTTCTCGGCGTCGAGTTCCTCTTGGGCATAACCGTCACCTACGACCGAGATAATGATTTCGGCCACTGAGATTCCGTCTGTCTTGCCGCTGATCCTCCGGACATAAACCCCCGCCGGGTTGTACCCATGGACGTCTCGGATGATCAGCTCCCCGAGTTCCACCGCGTTGTCGGTGTAAGCAAGATCGCCTATGTACTCCGCCGGATAAACAATCAACGACGGTCTATCCGCCAAGATCTCGGGTGGAGGTGGGGGCACTGGTTCGAGTCGATCCTCCACCCACGCACTGAGCGCCGCAAGAGGGATAGCTCTCGTGGCGACGGCTTCGACTACCTCAGCTGTCTCGTCGCCATCAGGGCCGTCAGCGTCTGGTTCCACCCAACGGTACCCATTGAGATTGGCGAAAAGGACGGCACACAGCAGAGCTGTTCTTTTGTTGCCGTCTGGCAACGCATGATTGCTCGCGACTGCCTGCAGCAGCACGGCGGTCTTGACCGGAAACTTTGGATATTGCTCGTGATCGCCGAATCCTGCGGCCGGCGCGGCCAGGGCCGAACCGGCGAGCGTGTCGTTTGTCATGGCTCGGACCGTCGCCAAGTCGATGCCGAGTGCCTCAGCAGCTGCCTGGTAGAAGTCGTGCAGTGTGAGGTAATTCACGCCGACGCCTTCTACATCTAGCGGAAAGGGCTACTTCGCAAGCCGGTCGAGGGCCGCCTTATTCCGCTTAGCAGCGAGTTGCACGAGCTCCTCGACCTGATGCGCGGTGTCTCGCCCGGCACTCCGATCGGCGGTTGCTCGCTGGATCAGATCATCCTCGGACGCGGGACCGCTCGGCACATCCACCTCTTGTGCCTCTTGCTCAGGCTCGACGGGGGCAGCCCTCTTGCTCATGGATCCAGTTTACGGGTCGCCAAGAGCAATAGAGCTGATTCATCGAACGGAGGCTCCGATCCTCTAATCACCCCCCCCAGCGGCGGGCTCCAGGGCAGGCGTCAGCCGATCGCCGTACCGAGGAGCTCCTCAAGGGGGATCCGGGGAATCACGATCCGGCGGCCCAGTCGGAGAGCAGGAAGCTCTCCCCGGGCCACCAGCTCGTAAGCGAAGCTCCGGGAGATGTTGAGCAGGTAGGCCGCCTCATCGACCGTCAGAACCAAGCGCGGGTAGTCGGGGTGGTCGGGGTGGTCGGGTCCATTCCGCCGGCTTTACCGTTCCCGCCTCGCACGGGATCGAAGTCCCGCTCCGCCGGACGGGCGGCGATGGGGTGGATTGTCGCCGCCCAGGGGGTTCTCTGCGAGGGGTCCCCGTTGCTCGTGTTCATGATCCTGTCTCCGATCGTGATCGCGCCCGCTCGACTAATCATCCACACGGACGTCACCTCCAACGTCACCCTCGCCGAGGATCGAAGATTTCATTTTCAGGACGGCAAGGTGATTGTCTGGTGCATGTCCGTTGTGCCTTAAGCCGGCGATCAGCTGCGGGCTATCGCGCGGCCCGAAGCCGATCGCCGGCACCCCCTGCTGGCCCACCGTGACCGGGCTCACGCCAGCATCCGAGCGACTACAGCGCCCGGGCGGGCATCGAGCCCGCACCGGCCGCGTCAACACGACCCCGGATCTACTCCGCCAGACCCGGTCATCGAGCCCACACAGTTGCATCATGTGATGCCGTGGCTACAGACGGTGCCGCGACGGTCGTTTCGCGGGCCGTCACGACTGCCGCCTGGCGTGGCGCAACGACCGTCAGGGTGACGTTCGCACTGGGAGTGCACGTGTGTGGAGTACCTGTACAGGGCTGGCGAAGTCGACGGGTGCATTCGAATCGCTGGCCGAGCCGGACTCGATGTCCGGCCGGTCAGCGTATGTCGAGCGTGACGGGACGCCTGCGACATGGGTCGTGTGGCGGCTCAGCAGGTGAAGGAACGACAAGATGGTTGCCATCGGGCGACAGAACGGCCGCATGCCAGGGATCTCCGTAGCGCTCCTGCGCCGGCAAGGGACGCCCTTGCAATCGTGTTCAGCGTGGTGGATGGGTGTGACGCCCTCAGAGGGACTGCTCGAAAGCGCGTGCGACGGGAGTCAGGTTCTGCGGGGCGCAGCGGACGACGAAGACAGCCGGCGATAGATCATGAGCGCCCTGACATCTGAGATGGTTGAGCGTGCTCGCATGCCCGCCCTGATTCTGAAACGAACAAGCTGCACGTCGATGACACTTATTCCCGGGTGCGCAACAGTGCCACGGCTAGGGAGGGTGACATTGCAAGGTGACGTTGCAAGGTGACGTTGCAGGGTGACGTTGCAGGGTGACGTTGCAGGGTGACGTTGCAGGGTGACGTTGCAGGGTGACGTTGCAGGGTGACGTTGCAGGGTGACGTTGCAGGGTGACGTTGCAGGGTGACGTTGCAGGGTGACGTTGCAGGGTGACGTTGCAGGGTGACGTTGCAGGGTGACGTTGCAGGGTGACGTTCGCCGTGCCCGGAGGCCATGCCCGAGATCAGCTGACGCAGCACTACGCCCATCGTGTTTCGACGACCGGTGCTCGAATCCTCGGCTCCTTTGGGCGACTCCGGAGGAGGAATCTTCTTCGGCGGGCGACGGATCCGAACCCGGGAAGCCTCCGCAAGCCCACCGGTGCGAAGACCGCGACGGCAGGGCCCGTCAAGGCCGGCCCACAGGGCGCCCGGAGGGTCGCCTTGACGGGTCCGGTCACGGTCACCGGAGACTGGACATTGGAGCCGGCGCTGCTGGCTCCTGGCCGCCGCTCGCTCTGGCGCAGCATCGGATGGCGCGTTATAGGGTGGCGCGTGCGTAGCCCAGCTGATCACCGGACCCCGCTCCGGGATTAAGCAATTCCGTATTTTCCAACCCACAGCAAAACGGGTGATCCCGACCGGGCTGAGGTTGGTCGGTCTGAAGCCTCCAAGGCGCGCAGAACCGGCATGTTCGAGCGGTCTGCTCGGTGTCGGTCGAGTCGACTGACCACGCGGTTATAGGGCGGGTCCGAATCGTCTCCCCGGCTGAGGCGGAATGGAACTCGGCAAGGAGCATCTCGGCCGTGATTCCGTCTCCTGACCTGGGCGCCAACACGACTTTCTATGGCAGGCTGACCCAGTGGGAATCGGCGCACCATCGGGCACCGTTACTTTCCTGTTTACCGACATCGAGGACTCGACGCGGCTTTGGGAATCGACGCCGGCCGACATGACCGCGGCGGTGCAGGCCCACGACGTCATTGTGCGCTCGGCGATCGAGCGCCACGGCGGCCATATATTTGCCACCGGGGGCGACGGCTTCTGCGCAGCGTTCTCGTCCGCTGTGGACGCAGTCACGGCCGCAGTCGAGTCACAGCGGGAGCTGGAAGGCGACGACGCCATCCCGTTCGCCGCCCGCATGGCGCTCCACACGGGCGAGGCCATTGAGCGCGACTGCAACTACTACGGCACAGAGGTGAATCGAGCTGCTCGGTTGATGGCCCTCGCCCACGGTGGCCAGGTGCTCATGTCCGACACGGCCGAAGTCCTCGTGCACAGCCGGGTCGCCCTGCGGCCCTTGGGCGACCACCTCCTGCGCGGGCTCCGCGGCACGATTCCGGTGTTCCAGGTGATGGCCGACGGGCTCCCGTCAGAGTTCCCCGTGTTGCGCAGCGTCGACGAATTCGCCGGCAACCTCCCTCGCCAGGTCAGTTCGCTCGTCGGGCGCGATCTCGAGGTCGACGATGTCGCCGATCTGGTGCGGTCCCATCGCCTGGTCACGCTGACCGGCGTCGGTGGTGTTGGCAAGACTCGTTTGGC
>CAWCEP010000013.1:0-19849 GCA_963794615.1 uncultured Acidimicrobiales bacterium
CGGGGTCGCACAATGGTCGACCTCGGTCAGGAAACGAGCCTGTCCCGGCGAAGCCATCGCCACCATCGCAGTGACGGGGCCGTTGGTAGAGCCAACGTGGTTCTCAATGGTCGGGGGATTCGTCGACACGTCGAGCATTGACATCGTGATGGGTGACCCCGACGATGACAGGGTCGTTGGCTGTCAGGGTGACCGTGGCGTTCACGGGCACCTGGATCAGATCGGCGCCACCGGCGCTAGCAGTCACAGCTGTACCGGTCATGGGCAAAGTCTCCTGGGCGACCATCGAGGCTGGCTGACAAGTGGTGGCGTCTCCCTGCCCCACCAGGCGTCACCGTCGTACTCATAGGTGTACCGGTCGTTCTTGCTGGTGGCGCTGGCCCCGTGGCCGTTGTTCACCGTGACGTCGAATGTCGAGCCGTAGCAGTCCCCGCCCCGACGTTGGGGTTCACCGGGGAGGTGGCGACCAGGAGGTGCCGTTGGCGTTCACCGTGACGGCGGTGGCAGCAGAGACGCCAAAGAGGACGGTGGTCGTCCCCGTCGCGCCCAGGTTCGTCCCCGTAATGGTCACGACGGTGCCGCCGGCCTGAATACCGGAGACTGGGGCTCAGCCCCGTTACCGTGGCCAGCCCTACCGCGGCGGCGGCCGGCGTGGCACTCAGGACGATGGGTGCGGCCGCCAGGCCCACGCCGGCGAGGATCCCCACCACGAGTGCGCTCAACCTTCGAGTTCGCAGCATTCGATGGTGACGAGCGGACGTCGCTACAGGCGCGGGAACGTGGTTCACGGGATCTCCTTGGGGGAGGGGGATGCACCCGGACTCGGGTGTCGGAACGGAGCGGCTCGTTACGGGGCCGACCGTAGCATTCCCGCTGGGGTCGAATTCAACCCTTTCCGCCCCAGGAATTCGGACTTTTTCGATGTTGACGGTGCGTTGTCGACGCCCCGTTGTCCGTGGTCGAAACGGCAAGAGGTCGTTGCCTGCTCCGGGGGATAACCTCGCCGCGATGGCCAGTGGCGAGCCGACCGACGTCGAAGTCGAATGGCAGTTCGACGCGCTCGACCTGCGCCCCGCCGAGCGTTGGTTCGCGGCCTTGTCGCCCGAGCGCACCGTCGACCAGCATACGCCGTCGACGGCGACGCCGAGCGCGGTGCAAGCGGCGCTGTCCGCATTGTCAGCGACGCCACGAGCCGCCGAGCGCCTCGTCGACACCTACTTCGACACCTCCGACTGGCGGATCGGCCGATCGGCCACGTTTTGCGTGTACGCCACCGCGGGGGCGCGCAGAGGTGACCCTGAAGGGCCTGGCGCAATCCGAGGCCGGGCTGCGACGGCGACTCGAGGTGACCGAGCCCCTGCCCGCGGACGGCGTCGGTGCGCTCGGGGGCGAGGGGCCGGTGGGTTGGCGACTCCGTGCCCTGGCCGGCAAGCGACCCTTGCAGGCCATCCTCGAGGTCAGGACCCGGCGGCGCCCCTTCGACCTGGTCGTCTCGGCGCCGACAGGGTGGCCGAGGCGGCGCTCGACGAGACCGCCATCGTCGTCGGCCATGACCACCAGCCCGTGCGCCTCCAGCGGGTGGAGGTCGAGGTCGAACCGACGTGGGTGGAACGCCTGACGCCCGCTGGTCGAGGTGCTGCGACGCGAATGCGGCCTCCAACCGGCGACGCTGTCCAAATTCGAGGCGGGGCTCCTGGCCGCCGGCCTGCGCGTGCCGCCCCCGCCCGACTTGGGCACCGTGTCCTTCGACTCGAACCCCTCGGTGGGTGACGTGGCCTTCGCCGTGCTGCGACGGCACTTCGCGGCCGTGCTCGCCCACGAGACCGGCACCCGTCTCGGGGAGGACGCCGAGGAGCTGCACGACATGCGGGTGGCCACCCGCCGGACGCGGGCTGCCTTGTCGCTGTTCGAGGACGCCCTGCCCGTCCGGTCCCGCCACGTCCGCATGGAGCTCGGATGGCTGGCCGCCGCCCTCGGGGCGGTCCGTGACCTCGACGTCCAACTCGAGCGGGTCGAGGGCTGGATCCGCGACGTCCCCGAAGAAGAGGGAACCGCCCTGGCCGACCTGGCCTCGTTGCTCGGCCGCCAGCGCGACGAGGCTCGACGCGCCCTGCTCACCTGCCTCGACTCGGCCCGCTACGAGCGCTTGCAGGCCGGCTTCGTCACCATGCTCCGCCAGGGCCCGTCGCGGCGCTCGGCCGCGGCCCGTGCTCCCGCCGCCGCGGTCGTCCCCGGCCTCGTCGGGGATCGACACCGTGCCGCCACCAAGGCGGCACGCCGAGCCCGGCGCAGCGGCGAAGCCGCGGACTTCCACCGCACCCGCATCCGCCTCAAGCGGCTGCGCTACGCGCTCGAGTTCGTGTCGGAGATCTATGACCGCAGGACGGCGAAGTACCTCCGCCACGTGGTGAAGCTCCAAGACGCCCTGGGGTTGATGCAGGACGCCCGGGTGGCGGCGGCCCGGCTCCAGGAGCTGGCCACGTCCGAGGGCTCGACCCTCTCGACCACGACGATCTTCGTGATGGGGGGCTTGACCGAGCGCTACCGGAACGAGTCGGAGCGACTCGCCCACACGATCCCGGACCTCCTCCACGAGCTGGGCGGATCGGAGTGGCGCAAGCTCACCGCCCTCATGGAGCGGCGCCGCCTCGAGCTCGGCGCCCACTACCGCTGGCCCGGGCCCCCCGTGGCTTCCCCCCCGGTCGCACCGGGGGCGCCGCCCGCGTCCACCCCGGCGGCCGTGGTGCCGACGCCATCGCCTCGAAGCGCCCCGACCCCGGTCCCGAACGAGACGCCGGCTCCGGTCGAGCCCCTGACCGAGCGGCCCGTCGCGCGGACGCCCCGTGCCCGCCGGCGTGGCGTCGAGCACCTGGTCGCGAGACCCATCGCCGCCGTCGACGCCACCCGCGCCCGTGCGGCAACCGACGCCGTCGAGCGCGGAGCCCGGACCCGACGAGCCGAGGTAGGACACCGGGGTCACCCCCGGGCCGGGACCTCCCGGGACGCCGGCACGGCGTCCGGGCGACGGGCGGCGACCGGGCACGGGGAAAGCGCTTCCACCCTGAGGGGGGGAGGAAAGTGAGAGCGCTCCGTGGGTGCCCTTCCCGGCCGCCGCCCGGCGCCCGCCGCGACGTGTTCACCGGACTCACGGTACGGGGGCGCGATGAACAGAACGCGACGAATGCGGGCCCAACAGACGAACTCTGGATGACCGGCCGGCGAAATCCTTGCGCGTCGAACAGTCGGCGCACAGGAAGGAGAATTCGCTTCCCGTTCACGACGCCGTGACGAGGCGGAAACGCCCGCCCCATACCCTGACACCAACGGGCCCGCCCCGGCCCGGACGCCACGTGACCCGGGAGACGGACATGCGTGCACTGCTGCGGAACCTCATCGAGAAGACCAGGCGCTTGAGCGGTTCCGGCGCCGAGCGAAACGCCCACCTGGAGCTCCTCCAGCCGATCGAACGGTCGTCGAGCTCGACCGCCAGCTCCGAAGGGTGTGCGACGCACCTCCTCGCCGCGCCGCCTGAACCAGGAGTCGCCTGAGCCTGGAGTCGTCGGGTCAGACCGGACGGGCGGACTCGGCACCGCCGAGGACGGGACGGCGCCGGTGCCAGAACCCCAGGAACGCCGTCACGGCCACCGCCACGTAGAGGACCCACACCGCGATCTCGAGGGGAGTGGGCCGGCTCACGTATCCGAAGAAGCTGTGGATGACGTCTCCGAAGGAGCTGTCCTCCGACAACAGGCGGCCCGAGTCCCATAGCGGTCGGGTGAAGATCGGCAGCCATCCCAGGGACTGCAGGTTCTCCACCGCGTCGACGAGCAGCCCGGCGGCGAACACCATCAGCAGGGCCCCGACCACCTTGAAGAACACGGCCACGTTGATCCGCTTGCCGAGACGGTAGATGGCGAAGGCACAGCCCAGGGCGAGGACGAGGCCGATGGCCCCGCCCAGCACGGCGCCCTTGGTCGAGGTCGAGAAGATGATGGCGAGGGTGAACACGACGGTCTCGAGGCCTTCTCGGCCCACGGCCTGGAACGCCAGGAGGAAGAGCCCGCGTCGTGCCCCCGAGCTCATGGCCGCGTCGGTCTTCGACTGGAGCTCGGCGCTGAAGGTCCGGGAGTGGTTGCGCATCCAGAACGTCATGTAGGTGAGCACCACCGCGGCCAGGAGGTAGGTGGCGGTCTCGAAGATGGTCTGGGCCCGCGTGCCGCTCCAGGAACGGATCGTGAAGTAGACGGCGACGCCGCCGCCGCCGGCCAGCAGCAAGGCGGCGCCCACGCCACTGAGCACGTCCACGAAGTGCCGCCGCTGCCCGATCCGGTCCAGGTAGGCGAGGAGGATGGCGACGATCATGCTCGCCTCGATCCCCTCTCGGAGAAAGATCACGAGGGTGGCGACCACCGAGCCTCCCTCCTGCGCCGGGCCTGTTCCTCTGTCGGGTCTGCGTGCCGGCGGCCCGCCGGCGGCGGTCCATCGGCCGTCATCGATGTTAGGAGACCCTAAGAAAAGTTGTCAATCGACCCTGAGAAACGCCCGGGAGCGCGCCGACCTGACCCGGTAAGATTCAGCACGTGACCGACGGATTCCACCCCCCCGTCGAGGAGTACCTCGAGACGATCCAGTCCCTCACCGAAGAGGGGACGACGGTGATCCAGGCGCGCATCGCCCAGCGCCTGGGGCGCTCGGCGCCGTCGGTGTCGGAGATGCTCGACCGCCTGACCACCGACGGCTACATCCACCGGTCGGGCCGGACCATCGCCCTCACCGAGCAGGGCCGAGTGGTGGCCGACAGCGTGATCCGAAAGCACCGTCTGGCCGAGCGATTGCTCGTCGACGTCATCGGGCTGCCATGGCACAAGGCCCATCTCGAGGCGGGCCGGTGGGAGCACGTGATCTCCGACGAGGTCGAAGAACGCCTGATCGAGCTCCTCGGCAATCCCACGACGTGTCCCCATGGGAACCCCATCCCGGGCTCGCCCGGTGCCCGGGACCACTCCGCCAGCCAGCGTCAGCCTGGCCGACGTCGAGCCGGGCGAGACGGTGCGGATCGAGCGCATCACCGAAGAAGTCGAGCTCGACATGGACTCCCTCGAGTACCTCGACGAGCACGGGCTCATCCCGGGCCGTTCGGCCCGCGTCCGGAACCGGGCGCCCGACGGGACCCTCACCCTCGACGTCGACGGGTCGACGGTGGCGCTCGGGCCGGCGATCTGCCAGCAGATGTTCGTCGCCGCCGTCTGAAACCCCTGCACCGGCGACGATAGGGTCGCCTGGTGGACGACAGCCGGCCATCGTCTTCGCCGAGACCCCGCAATCCCGGGGCGTGGCCCGACGAGCTCGTCGAGGTGTTCGAGCGGTCGATCACCGTCGAGTACGCCAGCCTGACACGCGACGGCCGGCCTGTCACCGTCCCGACCACCCCGTACATGGGCGACGACAGGCTGACCCTCGACGTCTCGACGGGTCTCACCTACCCCGCCAAGGCCGAGCGCGCTCGCCGGGACCCGCGCGTCTGTCTCCTGTTCGCCGACCCCGTCGGGTCGGGCCTCGCCGACCCCCCCGTGGTGCTCGTCCAGGGACTCGCCACCGTGCGCGACTGGGACCTCCAGGCCAACACCGACCGCTACGTGCACCGCAGCATGGACAAGCTGCCCGCCGCCACCAAGGGACAGCCCGCCTTCGTGCTGCGCCGATTGGCCTGGTACTACGCCCGCATCTGGATCGAGGTGACCCCGCTGCACATGCAGTGGTGGGAGCGCCGAAGCCTCGACGCACCGCCTCGCACCTGGAACGCCCCCGAGGGCACCGCCGCGCCCCTGTCGGACCCGGCCCCGAGTGGCCTGCAGCCCGGTGCTTGGATCGACCCCGCCGGCGTCGTGGCGCATGGCGGCGCAGGACGCCGGGCGGCTCGCCACCCACGACCTCACCGTGGTGGGCGCCAACGGCTTCCCGCTCTGTCTCCCGGTCCACCGCACCGAGCTCGTCGACGACGGCTTCCGGCTCACCCTCGGCGCGGGCGCCCCCGAGGTTCCGGCCGGCCCCGCCTGCCTGACCGTGCACTCGCATCCCGAGACCTTCACCGGCCAGGAGAACCGGACGATCATCGGGACGGTGGAGCCACCGGGTGACGACGGGGGTGCGATCCGGTTCCGCGCCGAGCGCGCCCTGGCCGACTGGAGCCTGCCCGGAGGCCGCGCCCGCATCGCGTTGGGGTTCCTGGCCCGAGGGCCGCCGCCTCGGCCCCCGCCTCGCCCAAGAAGCACAGCGCCGCTTTCAACCCGTCCCGACCGTTCGCCTGCCTCCCGGGCGCTGATCGACGGGCGCGAGCTCAGGGAGCGGGCTCCATCTCCTCCGCCTCGTAGGCACGCAGTCGCTCGAACAGCCCGCGCAGCTCGGAGCGCCGGGACCGGTCGTTGGCCAGGTTGACGAGCTCGAGCGGATCGGTGCCGTGGTCGTACCACTCGTGGTCCTGGTCGTCGAAGTCGCTGTCGACGTCGAACAGCTTCTTGCCCGGGTCCCTTCCCCACAGGCCGCTCGACGGCTTGCCCCCGCCCACCCCGTAGTAGCGGGCGTACTTGGTCGTCGCCGTCGAAGAACCCCCGCAGCGCATACCGCACGTGGTTCAGGTTCGTCGTCTGCGCCGAGTCCTGGGCGAACAACACGTGGTCGCGCACACGTGGCCGCCGGGTCCGCCAGCACCGACGAGAAGTCGACCCCCTGGAGCCCCGACCCTTCTCCTGCCCCGTTCCCCGCCGCGCCGCCGTCCACGCCGGCCAGGGCACAGATGGTGGCGGCCAGGTCGACGTGGGTGGCCAGGGCCCCGGTGGTCGAACCGGGGGTCGTCACGCCCGGTACCCGCATATAGAGCGGTACCCGCATGATCTCGTCGTACACGAAGGGCCCCTTGGAACGAAGCCCGTGGGACCCGCACATGTCGCCGTGGTCGGAGGTGAAGATCACCACGGTGTCGTCCCACGCACCGGTGTCCTCGAGGGCGCCGAGCACCGTCCCGAGACTCTCGTCGGCGAGGCGCTGGAGCTCCACGTAGTAGTCGAGGTGACGGAGCCAGGCCCTGGTGTCGCCGGGGTCGATGTACCCCCACAGCCCGTGCTGCTGGTCCCAGCGCCACTGGCGGTGGGCCTCGGGCTTGGTGTGGAGGTCGTCGTGGAAGTTGGCGGGGAGCTCGTCGACGACCTCGTCGTAGTCCTTGCGATAGATCGGGAGGGGGTCGTCGTCCTTCCAGGCGGCGGCGTCGAGGACGCGCCGCACCCCCGCCACGTCCTCGGGGTTGCGCTCCTCGTAGCCGGGCTGGTCGATGGGGAACCACATCACGTCGTGGGGGTTCACGAGGGCGACGGTCAAGAACCACGGCTCGGCGGCCACGCCGGGCCGGGACCGGGCGTTGGCGCGCAGCCACTGGGCGGCGTTGGAGGCGATGATGGGGTCGAAGTGGACGCCGGTTCCCGCCCACCCCATGAAGTGCCGGTCGTTGCCGTCCCAGTCGGCGTACCCGTAGGCCTCCATGTCGGGATGCTCGGACTGTGACAGGTGCCATTTCCCGATGTACGACGACCGGTACCCGGCGCCGCGCAGCAACGAGCCCAGGGTCGCCATCGACGGGTCGAGCTCCTTGTGCTCGGGCATGATCACGTTGTCGATCACGCCGTGGCCGGGAAGGTAACGGCCCGTGAGCATGGAGGCCCGGCTCGGCGAGCACGGCGAGGAGTGCGTGAAGTACCGCGTGAACTCGATGCCCTCGGCCATCAGGCGCTCGCGCCACGGCAGGCGGACCGACGCCGGCAACCAACCCCGTTGACGCTCCTGGTCGGACACGACGAGGAGGATGTTGGGACGGCGCCTCGGCGAAATGCCGCGCCTCGGTCGTCTGCGACTCGGGCACGGTCGCACCTTAGGCTGGGCCCCACCCCGACCGGCAAGGAGGTGGCGTGGGCGACGACCACGGCGACCACCACCACGACGGGGTGACCACGCCGGCCGACACCCATACCCATCGCCGGGGGTTGGCGGGACTGGTGATGTCGGTGGTGGTGCCCCACGATCACGGGGCCCACAGCGGGGAGCGCGTCCTCGAGTCGACCGCCAACGGCATCCGGGCCGTGGCCCTGTCCCTCGGGATCCTGGCCACCACCGCCGCGGTGGAGCTGGTAGTGGCGGTGCTGAGCCACTCGGTCGCCCTGCTGGCCGACACCATCCACAACTTCGCCGACGCTCTCACGGCGGTGCCGTTGGCACTGGCGTTCAAGATGGGCCGCCGCCCTCCCACCCGGCGCTACACCTACGGTTTCGGGCGGGCCGAGGATCTCGCCGGTGTCGCCATCGTGGCGATGATCGCCGCCTCCACCGTGGTGGCCGCCTCCGAAGCGGTCAGTCGCCTCATGCACCCCCGTCCCATCACCGGAGCGGGGTGGGTGATGGCAGCCGGCGTCGTCGGGTTCCTGGGTAACGAGCTCGTCGCCGTGTACCGGGTGCGGGTGGGGCGGCGGATCGGATCGGCAGCGCTGGTGGCCGACGGCATGCACGCCCGCTCGGACGGGTTCACGTCACTCGCGGTGGTGGTGGGTGCCATCGCCGTCGTGGCGGGGGCGCCGCGGGCCGACCCGATCGTAGGTGTGGTGATCTCGGCGGCGGTGATCGTCGTCCTGTTGGGCGCGACCCGCACCATCTACCGCCGGTTGATGGACAGTGTCGACCCCGCACTCGTCGACCAGGTCGAGCGCGTCCTGGGCGCCGTGCCCGGTGTCGACGGAGTCGACGACGTCCGTATCCGCTGGGTCGGCCACGAGCTGCGGGCCGAGATCCAGATCTCTTCGGAACCCACCCTGAGCCTCGTGGACGCGCACGCCATCGCCGAGGAGGCCCATCACCGCCTCCTCCACGACGTACCCCGCCTGGCCGAGGCCGTCATCCACACCAGCCCGACCGGCGATCCCGGGCACGACGCGCCGAACTACCACGAAGCGGTCGAGCATCACTTCGCTCCGAAGCACCCTCACGCCGAGGGACGCGACCATCACGCCACGCCCTCATCATCATCGTGAGCGACCGAGGCGTCTCACTACACTCGCCTGCGATGCGCAGCTGAGGGGCCGACGCACCGGCCGAGGTGATCGTCGACGAGATCACGGCGGTGACCCCCGACGTGCTCGATGCCCTGCGGGCGCTGCTGCCCGAGCTTTCCTCCTCGGCACCCCCCCTCACCGGGGCGGCGCTCGAGGACATCGTGCGATTCGCCGGCCACCGTCCTGTTCGTGGCACGCGACGCCGACAACGGCACGATCCTCGGTTCCCTCACGCTGGTGGTGTTCAGCGCCCCGACGGGCCCGAGGGCTTGGATCGAGGATGTGGTGGTCGCGACCGCGTACCCGGGGTCGTGGTGTCGGCGCCGCCCTCGTGCACGAGGCGAACCGGCGCGCCGGTGCGGAGGGGTCCCGCACGGTCGACCTCACCTCCCGCCCGTCGCGTGAAGCGGCCAACCGGTTGTACCTGCGCCTGGGTTTCGTCCGGCGCGAGACCAACGTCTACCGCAAGACCCTCGACGTAGCGAATGGCCGGATGAGGACGCCGAACATGTACGGGCCCGACGCCACCTTCGCCGGGGTCCCGGCCGCGGATCTCGCCGAGCCCGACAGCTACGCCGCCGCTGCCGCGGTGATCCTGGGCGCCCCCTTCGACGGGGGCACGTCGCACCGGCCGGGATGTCGCTTCGGCCCTCAGGCCATCCGGCTCACCGACTACCTCCCCCACGACGGGCAACGCCCCCATCTGGCCCTCGGCGTGGACCCCCTGGTCGAGCTCGGTGTGGTCGACGTCGGCGACGTCGAGATGCCGTCGGGGGAATCGACAGCGTCGCTCGACCGCCTCGAGCACGCCGTGGAGCAGGTGGCGCGCTCGGGCTCGATCCCCGTCGTCCTCGGTGGTGACCACACCATCGCCCTTGCCCGACGTGACCGGGGTGGCCCGGCACGTGGGATGGGGGCGGGTCTCGGTCATCCACTTCGACGCCCACGCCGATACCGCCGACACCCAGTTCGGGTCGATGTACGGACACGGGACACCGATGCGCCGCCTCATCGAGTCCGGCGCGGCCCGCGGTGACCGCTTCCTGCAGATCGGCCTGCGCGGCTACTGGCCCGATCCCGACATCCTGGCATGGATGGCGGACCAGGGCATGCGCAGCTTCGAGATGACCGAGATCGAGGCACGGGGCCTCCCCGCCTGCCTCACCGAGGCGTTCGCCATCGCCACCGACGAGTGCGATGCCGTCTTCCTCTCCGTCGACATCGACGTCGTGGACCCCGGCTCCGCACCCGGCACGGGCACGCCCGAACCAGGGGGCTTCTCGAGCCGCCAGCTCCTCGACGCCGTGCGCCGCGTCACCATGGAACTTCCCGTGGCCGGGATCGACGTCGTCGAGGTGTCGCCTCCCTACGACCACGCCGAGGTCACCGCCTACCTGGCCAACCGCGTCGTCCTCGAGGCGCTGTCGGGGATCGCCTGGCGCCGACGCGCCGCAGTCGGTCCCTGCCCCACGCCGTCGTCCCGAGGGCCCCCTGCTCGAAGGCCGCACCACCTCGCTCGGCTAGCGGCGGCTCCTCTCTCGCACCGGGTCCGGCGCGGAGAGGGCTCGGTCAGGCCATGGTGGCCACGATCTCCTCGATCATGGCGACGGTGGTGCCGGGATGGAGGAACGCCAGCCGGGCCACGGTCTCGCCCTCCCACGTGGTGGGGGTGACGAAGCCGATCTGCGCGGCCAGCAGGCGCACCGACCAGTCCTCGTAGTCCGACGCGGCTCCAACCGCTGCCGCCGGAACAGGACGATGGACAACTCGGGCTCGCGACACGAGCTCGAGATGCGGGGAGTGCCTGATCATCTCGGCGCTCTCCCACGCCGTGCGAAGCACGGTCTCCACCGCGTCGCGATACGCCCCCGCGCCGTGCACGGCCAGGGAGAACCACAGCGGGAGGCCCCGCGCCCGCCGGGTGAGGTGCACGGCGTAGTCGCTCGGATTCCACACCGGGTTGTCCTCGTCGTGGATCACGTCGAGGTACGAGGCCTCCTGGGCGTGGACCGCCTTCGCCAGGGCGGGCTGGCGATAGACGAGCGCGGCGCAGTCGAAGGGCGCGTACAGCCACTTGTGGGGGTCGATGACGAACGAGTCGGCGTGCTCGATCCCCGCGTACCGGTCCCTGACCAGCGGCGTGAACAGCCCTGGCCCGCCGTAGGCGGCGTCGACGTGGAACCACATGGCACGTCGGCGCGCCACCGCCGCGATGCCGGCCAGGTCGTCGACGATCCCCGCATTGGTCGTTCCCGCCGTGGCCACCACGCCGATGACGTCGTCGGGATCGTCGTCGCCGTCGAGGGCGGCGGCCAGGGCGTCCCCGGTGAACCGGTGGTCCGGAACGGGAACGACGAAGGGCTCGACGCTCAGGATCCGCAACGCCCTGCCGACCGAGGCGTGGGTCTCCTCGCTCACGGCGATGCGAGGTCGCAGGGGGGCTGCGGCGCGGCGGAGCACGGCCGTGTCGCGCGCCACGACCAGGGCCGACAGGTTGGCGATCGACCCTCCCGACACGAAGCAGCCGCCCGCTCCGGGGGGAAGGCCGGCCAACCCGGCCAGGAACTCGAGCACCTGGTTCTCCGCCGCCACCGCTCCGGCCGCCTCCAACCACGACGTGCCCTGCAGCGAGGAGCACGACACGATCATGTCGAAGAGCAACGCCGCCTTCGTCGGTGCGGCGGGGATGAAGGCCAGGAAGCGGGGGCTGTCGCACGAGACGACCGCCGTCGCCAGGTGGTCGGCGAACAGCGCCAGCACGGCCCGGGGTCGTTGCCCGACTCCCCGATCAGGCCCGACAGCACGTCGTCGAAGGACTCGCGCGTCCCCCCGAAGTCCAGCGACACCGGGTCGAGTGCGAGCCGCTGGCGGCAGTAGTCGAAGATCATCTCGACCATGCGCTCGTCGAGCTCGTACATGGGATTCGCCACGACCTCCCTCCGGCCCACCAGGATCGCACCCTGGGGGCTGGGGCCACGCTGATCCACATCCCCCGCCGCCGGCGTGGCAGCGTGGGGGCATGGACCTCCCCGTCATGCCGCCGGTCTCGCCCATGCTCGCCAAGCTGGCCCGGGAGCTCCCCACCGCACCGGGCATGCTGTACGAGCCGAAATGGGACGGGTTCCGGTGCATCGCCTTCCGCGACGGCTCCGAGGTGGAGCTGGGGAGCCGCAACGAGCGACCCCTCACCCGGTACTTCCCCGAGCTGATGGAGCCGCTACGCGGCGCCTTCCCCGAACGGGCCGTCGTCGACGGGGAGATCGTGATCGCCGGTCCCCACGGCCTCGACTTCAATGCGCTCCTGCAGCGGATCCATCCCGCCGCGTCCCGGGTGGCGACGTTGGCGGCGTCCACCCCGGCGTCCTTCGTGGCCTTCGACCTCCTGGCACTGGGCGACCGCGACCTGCGGGGAGAGCCCTTCTCGACACGGCGCGCCCTGCTCGAACAGGCGCTCGCCGACTGCGCCGCCCCCGTGCACCTGACGCCGTCGACCACCGACCCCGCCGTCGCCGAGGACTGGTTCTCGCGCTTCGAGGGGGCGGGGCTCGACGGCGTGGTGGCCAAGCGCCCCGATCTCACCTACCGCGAAGGCGAGCGCGTCATGGCCAAGGTGAAGCACGAGCGCACCGCCGACTGCGCCGTGGCCGGATTCCGCTGGCACAAGTCGGGCGGGGTCGTCGGGTCGCTGCTCCTCGGGCTCTTCGACGACAGCGGCGTACTCCACCACGTGGGGGTCTCCGCGTCGTTCACCGCGGCGCGCCGCCGCGAGCTGGTCGACGAGCTGGCCCCGTACCGCTCGACGACGTTGGAGGGCCATCCGTGGGCGGCGTGGGCCGAGCTCGAGCGCGACGGCGACGACAGGGGACGCAAGCCGGGGGCGCCGTCGCGCTGGAACGCGGGCAAGGACCTCAGCTGGGAGCCCGTCGACCTGGGGCTGGTGTGCGAGGTGGCCTACGACCACCTCCAAGGTGACCGCTTCCGCCATGCCACCACGTTCCGCCGCTGGCGCCCGGACCGCCGTCCCGAGTCGTGCACCTACGCCCAGCTGGACGTGGTCGGTGCCGGCCGAGCTCGAGTCAGTCTTCCGGGCCTGACGCCGGCGCTTGTCGGTCGGCGGAAGCGTGACCGGCTCGGCGCGGCGCGGTGCGGCTCTCCTTCCTGTTTGGGGAAGTTCGGGGGCCACGGCGCGTCACCGAGGCCTTCGGCCTCGTCGCGGTAGGAGAGCTCGAGGAGCGGACCGAGGTCGTAGCGCCGCTCGTCGATGGCGGCGGCGGGGTCACCGCGGGTCGCGAAGCGGCCCGGGACGGTGGCGATGGTGAGGTCGCCGGGGTCCACGTCGGGCACCTCGTCCCATTCGAGCGGGCACGACACCCGCCCCTCGGGGTTGGCCCTGACCGAATAGGCCGACGCCACGGTGCGGTCCCGGGCGTTCTGGTTGTAGTCGACGAACACCCGCTCGCCCCGCTGCTCCTTCCACCACGCCGAGGTGGCGACGTCGGGGAGCCGACGCTCCAACTCGCGGGCCAGGGCCAGGGCGGCCCGGCGGACCTCGGTGAAGGCCCAGCGCGGCTCGATGGGGACGTTCACGTGCATGCCTCGCGACCCCGAGGTCTTGGGGAAGCCCACGAGCGAGTGCTCCTCGAGCACGGCACGCGCCTCGAGCGCGACCCGCCGCACGGCGTCGAAGGGCACGCCCGGCTGGGGGTCGAGGTCGACCCGCAGCTCGTCGGGATGATCGGTGTCGCTCCTCCGCACCGGCCACGGGTTGAGGTCGAGACACCCCAGGTTCACCGCCCACAGGATGTGGGCGACGTCGACGGGACACAGCTCCTCGGCGCTGCGGCCACTGGGGAACGCGACCGTCACCGTCTCGAGCCACGGGGGATGGCCCGACGGCACGCGCTTCTGGTAGAAGAACGGGCCCTCGGCGCCGTCGGGATAGCGCTTGAGCACGGTGGGGCGCTCGCGGACCCCCCGCAGGGCCCCGGGGCCGACGGCGAAGTAGTACCAGACCAGGTCGAGCTTGGTCTCCCCCCGGGCCGAGAAGAAGACCTTGTCCGGGTTGGAGATCTTGACGCTGCGCCCGTCGACCTCCACCGCGACGGCAGGAACCCCGACGGCCATGGGTCGATGGTGACACAGCTCCCCGGTCGGCACGAGCGATCGCTAGCCTCGACCGTCGATGGACCCCGACGTGGCGCTCCGGCGCATCGCCTACCTCCTGGAGGCGCAGCGGGCCGAGTCCTACAAGGTCCGGGCCTTCCGGCGCGCCGCGGCGACGGTGGACGAGGTCGACCCCGAGGTCCTGGCCCAGCGGGCCGCGTCGGGCCGGCTCACCGACCTCCCCGGCGTGGGCGACACGACGGCCCGGGTGATCGCCGAGGCCGTGGCGGGCGAGACCCCGTCCTACCTCGTGCACCTCGAGGCGGAGGCGGGGCCCACCCTGACGGGGCGCGCCGCCGAGCTCCGGGCGCCTGCTGCGGGGGGACTGTCACAGCCATTCCGACTGGTCCGACGGCGGGAGCCCCATCGCCGAGATGGCCGAGGCGGCCGCCGAGCTCGGTCACGAGTACCTGGCGCTCACCGACCACAGCCCGCGGCTCACCGTCGCCCACGGCCTCGACCCCGAGCGCCTGGTGCGCCAGCTCGAAGTGGTCGAGACCTTGAACGAGGAGCTGGCGCCCTTTCGCATCCTCACCGGCATCGAGGTCGACATCTTGGAGGACGGTTCACTCGACCAGGATCCCGACCTGCTGGGCCGGCTCGACATCGTGGTGGCCAGCGTGCACTCCAAGCTCAAGATGGACCCGGCGCCGATGACCCGCCGCATGGTGGCCGCCATCGAGAGCCCCCACACCGACATCCTCGGTCACTGCACGGGTCGCATCATCGTCGGCCGGGGCCGGGCCGAGTCGCGCTTCGACCACGGCCGAGGTGTTCGACGCCTGTGCCCGCACCGGCACCGCCGTCGAGATCAATTCCCGACCCGAACGCCTCGATCCCCCCGACCCCCTGCTGCGCGCCGCCGTCGCGGCGGGGTGCATGGTGTCGATCGACACCGATGCCCATGCGCCCGGGCAGCTCGAGTGGCTCGGCAACGGCTGCGAGAAGGCGGCCGAGGCCGAGGTGCCGCCCGAGCGCATCGTCAACACGTGGCCCATGGCACGACTGCTGGAGTGGGCGTCCGCCCACGGCGCGGCCGCCCGTTGACCGATGCGCGGGCAACCGCCGTCGAGGCAGCCGAGGGGCGCAGGCCGGTGAGCGACGACCCCGACCGAGCACCGCGCACCGAGATCGAGGTGCTGGTCCTGTCGGACGGACGGGCCCTGGAGGTGCTCACGTCGGGACCGCCCGACGGGATCCCCGTCGTCTTCCATCACGGCACCCCCTTCGCGGCCGTCGCCTACGGCCCCGCCGCCCAGAGCGTCGCCGCGCGCGGCGCCCGCCTCGTCACCTGGTCGCGCCCCGGGTACGCGGGCTCGTCGAGCCGGCCGGGTCGCCGCGTCGCCGACGTCGCCGACGATGCCCGCCAGGTCCTCGACTCCCTCGGCCACGACCGGTTCGTCACCATGGGGTGGTCGGGCGGCGGCCCCCATGCCCTGGCCTGCGCCGCGCTCATGCCCGAGCGGTGCGAGGCCGCCGCCATCATCGCCGGGGTGGCCCCCTTCGACGCCGAGGGCCTCGACTTCCTCGACGGCATGGGGCCGGAGAACATCGAGGAGTTCGGCTTGGCCGCAGCGGGAGGAGCGCCGTTCTCCGACTTCCTGGCCCGTGAGTCGGCACAGTTCGCGACCCTGTCAGGGCCCGACGTGGCCCAAGCGCTGGGCGGGCTCGTCTCCGACGTGGACAAGGCGGCGCTGACGGGCCCGTTCGCCGACTTCATGGCCCGGGCCCTGGCGGCGGCGGGGTCGGGCGGCACCGCCGGGTGGCACGACGACGACATGGCCTTTCTGGTCGACTGGGGGTTCGACCTGGCTGCCATCCGGTGCCCGGTGGCCATCTGGCAAGGGGGCGAGGACCGCATGGTCCCCTACGCCCACGGGGTCTGGCTCGCCTGCGCACGTGCCCGGCGCGCGGCCGCACCTCCTGGCCGACGAGGGCCACGTCTCGTTGTGCGTGGGCGCCTTCGACCACATCCTCGACGACCTGCTCGCCCTGGCCCGCTGACGGCGACGATCGGGGAGACAGCCGCGAGTCCTCAGGTGCTCCCGGACGAGCTCGAGGGGTCGGGGGGCGGTGGGGTCGTAGGTCGGCGGACGATGACTTCGGACCGCTCGGGGTGCTCCGGGTCGAGATGGACCTCGGGCAGGTCGTCGTCGGGCGGGTCGCCGCCGGCATCGACGACGATGGCGATCTCGTTGCCGTGGGGGCCGTAGATGACCTCGTGCAACCCGAGCATGGCCGCCCCGAGCATGCTGGTGACCCCGGCCCCAGTGGCGGGGACGGCCGGGCATGGGGGTCGTCGGTCGCGTCGGGGTCGTCGGTCGCGTCCAGCCATGCGATCCACTGGTCGTCGGTCCAGGACTCGGCGTCCTCGGGAGGCACGGCGAACTGCCCCTCGCCTGGGGGGACTCGCCCGGTGTCTCTCTTCCCGGTGCGTCCACCTTGTCCACCGTATCGGCACGACCGCAGGACGAGACGGTCGGTGTCGCTGCCGATCGGCTGGCGCCTCGACGCGCTACGCCGGCGCCGGGCTGTCGGGAGGGAGGCGACCCGGCCCCGCGTCGCCGGGCCGGGGTGGTTGGCTGCTCGCGTCGTCGCCACACCGTCTCGGCGCGGTAGAGCACGTCGCGCAGCGGGACACCGTGGCGCGACGCCACCCGCGCCGCGTCGCCCTGCTCGACTTTCACACGTCCCGGGCTGACCTTGACCTGCACCGGGACGCCGTCCACCTCCACCTGTCCATGACCCGGGCTGCGGGCCACCGCTCGAGAAGGGCGCCGCGCACCCCGAGGCTTCCGGTTTCGGCCTGGAGCGTGGCGCGCAGAGCTCTCGGTCAACGCCGGGTCGACGAGGACGCTCACGGTGTGGCCCGGACGTCCCTTCTTCATGAGGACCGGCGTGATCCAGGCGTCGTGGGCTCCGGCCGCGAACAGGGCCTCGACGGCGTGGGCCAGGACCTCTCCGGTGACGTCATCGAGATTGGTCTCGAGCAACATGACCGGTTGCCCGGGGCTCAGAGAAGCGGTGAGGGATTGGCCCACGACCACCTGCGTGCAATTGGGAAGCCCGTCGATGTCATGGCTACCGGCGCCGAAGCCGGTGGCGTCGATGCGCATGGGCGGCAGCGGCCCGAAGCTCGACGCCATCGCCGCCACGATGGCGGCGCCGGTGGGCGTGGTGAGCTCGACGCCGACATCCCGACCCCACGTCGGGATCCCGTGCAGCAACCGGACGACCGCCGGCGAAGGGTTGGGAAGGAATCCGTGCGCGGATCGGATGGTGCCCATGCCCGTCGCCACCGGCGAGGCGCTGACCTCGTCGACGCCCAGGATCTCCAGGGCGGCGGCGGTGCCGACCACGTCGATCACGGTGTCATGGGACCCGACCTCGTGGAAATGCACCTGGTCGGGCGGACGGCGATGGAGCTTTCCCTCGACCTCGGCCAGGGCCGCGAACGTGTCCAGGGCGCGACGGGTCACGCGTGCGGGCAGGCGGGCTTCCTCGACCAGACCGACGATGTGGGCATGGGTCCGCACCACGACGTCGTCGGTCGTCTCCACCACAGCGCGCGTCGCCGCGATGCCGGCGCGCAGGACGGGCTCGGCCCGAAGTCCCCAACCCCCGAGGGGCAGGCGCCGCAACATGGTGAGCAACTCGGAGAAATCGGCGCCGGCGTCGAGAAGGCTGCCGAGCGCCATGTCGCCGGCGATGCCGGCGAAACAGTGGAACCACGCCACCGTCGACGGCATCTGGTCTCCGGAGTCGGAGCGTCCGGAACCGAACTCCGCGATCCCGACGCCCGACCCCGGGCTCACGGCAGCATGCGGGCGACGGCGCAGGCGGCACCGAAGCCGTTGTCGATCCCGACCACGGTGAGACCAGCGGCACACGACGCGTGCATGGCGAGCAACGCCGTGACGCCCTCCAGCGCCGCTCCGTATCCGGTCGAAACGGGCACGGCCACCACCGGGGCTCCCGTGATCCCCGCCACCAAGCTGGCCAACGCCCCCTCCATCCCCGCCACCACGACGACGGCGTCGGCGCCGGCCACCTCGTCGGCCGACGCCAGGAGGCGGTGGACGCCGGCCACACCGCAGTCGGGTACCAGCGCGGGGCCGAACCCGAACGCCCGCAACACGGCCACGCACTCGTCGGCCACGGGCAGATCGGCGGTCCCCGCCGTCACGACCACGACCCGACCCGACCGCGCCGGGGCCGGACGCCAGCACACCGTGGACAGCGCCCCCGACACCGTCACCTGCCCGTCGGGGGCGATCTCCAACGACGCCGCCACCTGTTCGTCATCGGCGCGTGTGAGCAGCACCGGGGTGTCGCCGGGCTCGGCCAGGAGCTCGGCGACGATCTCGGCACACTGGCGCGCGCGTCTTGCCCGGGGCGTACACAGCCTCGCCGGCCCGTTGGCGCAGGGCGCGGTGATGATCGACGCGCGCGAACCCGAGGTCGACGAACGGAAGCCGGCGCAGCCGGACCACGGCGTCATCGGGGCCGACCACTCCAGCACGGACGTCGTCGAGCAGCTGGCGCAGGGCGGGCTCGTCCATGGGTGCCCACTATCCTGCCGCACATGGATGCGGCGGCAATCCCCGATCAGACGAGTGTGGGCACGATCACCTTCCTCGGGCCGGCCGGGACCTTCACCGAGGAGGCCCTGTTCACGCAGCCCGACTATGCCGAGGCCGATCTTGTCCCGTCGGCAAGCCTGAGCGAGGCCCTCGAGACGGTGGGCAGCGGTGGTGCCACCCTGGCCTTCCTGCCCATCGAGAACTCGATCGAGGGTGCAGTCAACGCCACTGTGGACAGCCTCGTCTTCGAGGCGGACCTGCTCATCCAACGCGAGGTGGTCCTCGACATCCATCTCCACCTGGCGGCTCGACCCGGGACGGCGCTGGAGTCCGTCACCAGGGTCCTTTCGATCCCGGTGGCGTCGGCGCAATGCCGGCGGTATCTCGCCGCCCAACTCCCGAAGGCCGAGATCGTGGCCACCAACTCCACCGCCGAGGCGGCTCAGATCGTCAGCGCAGACCCACAGCCCGGCGCCGCCGCGCTGGCGCCACGTCTGGCAGCCGAGCTCTACGGCCTCGCGGTGATCGCCGCGTGCGTAGAAGACCACCCGGAAAACCAGACTCGCTTCGTCGCCTTGGCCCCGACAGGGGTGCCGGCTCCCACCGGCCACGACAAGACGAGCATCGTCTGCTTCCAGCGCGAGGATCGCCCCGGCAGCCTGCACGCCATTTTGAGCGAGTTCGCGGCACGCAGCATCAACCTGACCAAGCTCGAGTCGCGGCCGTCGAAATCAGGGCTCGGCAATTACTGTTTTCTGATCGACCTCGAGGGCCACATCGCCGACGAAGTGGTCGCCGACTGTCTCCGGGTCCTGCACGCCGAGTTGGCGGATGTGAAGTTCCTGGGCTCGTACCCCGCCGCCGGCGACCACGGCCCCGCCCTGCGGGCTCGTGCCGACACGGCGTGGCGGGAAGCCGAGGCATGGGTCGACTCACTGCGATCGCAGATCCGCTCGTCCTGAGTGGAGATACCCTGACGTCTCGGAGGGATGGCAGAGCGGACGAATGCGAGGC
>CAWCEP010000014.1:0-19588 GCA_963794615.1 uncultured Acidimicrobiales bacterium
CATCTCGACCATGGGCTCGTCGAGCTCGTACATGGGATTCACCGCGACCTCCCTCCGGCCCCCAGGATCGCACCCTGGGGGTGGGGCCACGCTGATCCACATCCCCCGCCGCCGGCGTGGCAGCGTGGGGGCATGAACCTCCCCGTCATGCCGCCGGTCGCGCCCATGCTCGCCAAGCTGGCCCGGGAGCTCCCCGCCGCACCGGGCATGCTGTACGAGCCGAAGTGGGACGGCTTCCGCTGCATCGTGTTCCGGGACGGCGACGAGGTGGAGCTGGGGAGCCGCAACGAACGTCCCCTGACCCGCTACTTCCCCGAGCTGATGAGCCGTCGCGCCGCGCTTCCCCGAACGCTCCGTGGTGGACGGCGAGATCGTCATCGCCGGGCCCCACGGCCTCGACTTCGATGCGCTGCTGCAGCGGATCCATCCCGCCGCCTCGCGGGTGGCATGCTGGCGGCGTCGACGCCGGCCTCCTTCGTCGCCTTCGACGTCCTCGCCCTGGACGACGCGACCTGCGGGCAGCCCTTCGCGCCCGGCGGGCCGTGCTGGAACAGGCGCTGGCCGCGGCGCCGCCCCCGTGCACCTGACGCCCGCGACCACTGATCGGGCCGTCGCCGAGGACTGGTTCTCGCGCTTCGAGGGGGCCGGGCTCGACGGCGTGGTGGCCAAGCGCCGACCTGACCTACCGCGAGGGCGAGCGGGTCATGGTCAAGGTGAAACACGAGCGCACGGCCGACTGCGTCGTGGCCGGGTTCCGCTGGCACAAGGCGGGCGGCGTCGTCGGGTCGCTGCTGCTCGGGCTCTACGACGACGGCGGCGTGCTCCAGCACGTCGGGGTCTCGGCGTCGTTCACCGCGGCGCGCCGGCGCGAGCTGGTCGAGGAGCTGGCCCCGTACCGCTGGAAGACGCTGGAGGGCCACCCGTGGGCGGCGTGGGCCGAGCTCGAACGCACGGCGGCGGCGCGGGACGCAAACCGGGGGCACCGTCGCGGTGGAACGCCGGCAAGAACCTGCAGCTGGGAGCCCTTCGACCTGGGGCTCGTGTGCGAGGTGGCCTACGACCACCTCCAAGGCGACCGGTTCCGCCACGCCACGACGTTCCGGCGCTGGCGCCCCGACCGCCGGCCCGATTCGTGCACCTACGACCAGCTGGACGTGGCCGTGCCGGCCGAGCTCGAGTCAGTCTTCGGGGCCTGACGCCGGCTCTTGGTCGGTCGCGGAAGCGTGCCGGCTCGGCGCGGCCCGGTGCGGCTCTCCTTCCTGCTTGGGGAAGTGCGGGGGCCACGGCGCGTCACCGAGGCCTTCGGCCTCGTCGCGGTAGGAGAGCTCGAGGAGCGGACCGAGGTCGTAGCGCCGCTCGTCGATGGCGCCGGCGGGGTCGCCGCGGGTCGCGAAGCGGCCCGGGACGGTGGCGATGGTGAGGTCGCCGGGGTCGACGTCGGGCACCTCGTCCCACTCGAGCGGGCACGACACCCGCCCCTCGGGGTTCGCTCGGACCGAGTAGGCCGACGCCACCGTGCGGTCCCGGGCGTTCTGGTTGTAGTCGACGAAGACGCGCTCGCCCCGCTGCTCCTTCCACCATGCCGAGGTGGCGACGTCGGGGAGCCGACGCTCGAGCTCGCGGGCCAGGGCCAGGGCGGCCCGGCGGACCTCGGTGAAGGTCCAGCGCGGCTCGATGGGGACGTTCACGTGCATGCCGCGTGACCCCGAGGTCTTGGGGAAGCCCACGAGCGAGTGCTCCTCGAGCACGGCATGCGCCTCGAGCGCGACCCGCCGCACGGCGTCGAAGGGCACGCCCGGCTGGGGGTCGAGGTCGACCCGCAGCTCGTCGGGATGGTCGGTGTCGCTCCTGCGCACCGGCCACGGGTTGAGGTCGAGACACCCAGGTTCACCGCCCACAGGATGTGGGCGACGTCGACGGGGCACAGCTCCTCGGCGCTGCGGCCGCTCGGGAAGGCGACCGTGACCGTCTCGAGCCACGGGGGACGACTCGACGGCACGCGCTTCTGGTAGAAGAACGAGCCCTCGGCGCCGTCGGGATAGCGCTTGAGCACGGTGGGGCGCTCGCACACGCCCCGCAGGGCGCCGGGCCCGACGGCGAAGTAGTAGCGGACCAGGTCGAGCTTGGTCTCCCCCCGGGCCGAGAAGAAGACCTTGTCCGGGTTGGAGATCTTCACGCTGCGCCCGTCGACCTCCACCGCGACGGCGGAACCCCGACGGCCATGGGTCGATGGTGACACGGCTCCCCGGCGGGCACGAGCGATCGCTAGCCTCGACCGTCGATGGACCCCGTCGTGGCGCTGCGGCGCATCGCCTACCTCCTCGAGGCGCAGCGGGCCGAGTCCTACAAGGTGCGGGCCTTCCGGCGCGCCGCGGCGACGGTCGACGAGATCGACCCCGAGGTCCTGGCCCAGCGGGCCGCGGCGGGCCGGCTCACCGACCTCCCCGGCGTGGGCGACACCACGGCCCGGGTGATCGCCGAGGCCGTGGCGGGCGAGACCCCGTCCTACCTCGTCCACCTCGAGGCGGAGGCGGGGCCCACCCTGACGGGGCGCGCCGCCGAGATCAGCGGCGCCTGCTGCGAGGGGACTGCCACAGCCATTCCGACTGGTCCGACGGCGGGAGCCCCATCGACGAGATGGCCGAGGCCGCCGCCGAGCTCGGTCACGAGTACCTGGCGCTCACCGACCACAGCCCGAGGCTCACCGTCGCCCACGGCCTCGACCCCGAGCGCCTGGTGCGCCAGCTCGAGGTGGTCGAGACGTTGAACGCGGAGCTGGCGCCCTTTCGGATCCTCACCGGCATCGAGGTCGACATCTTGGAGGACGGGGCACTCGACCAGGATCCCGACCTGCTGGGCCGGCTCGACATCGTGGTGGCCAGCGTCCACTCCAAGCTCAAGATGGACCCGGCGCCGATGACCCGCCGCATGGTGGCCGCCATCGAGAGCCCCCACACCGACATCCTCGGCCACTGCACGGGACGGATCATCGTCGGCCGGGGCCGAGCCGAGTCGCGCTTCGACCCTGCCGAGGTGTTCGACGCCTGTGCCCGCACCGGCACCGCCGTCGAGATCAACTCCCGCCCGAACGCCTCGATCCCCCCGACCCCCTGCTGCGCGCCGCCGTCGCGGCGGGGTGCATGGTGTCGATCGACACCGACGCCCATGCGCCCGGGCAGCTCGAGTGGCTCGGCAACGGCTGCGAGAAGGCGGCCGGGGCCGAGGTGCCGCCCGAGCGCATCGTCAACACGTGGCCCATGGCACGGCTGCTCGAGTGGGCGTCCGCCCACGGCGCGGCCGCCCGCTGACCGATGCGCGGGCATCCGCTGTGCTGGGAGCCGAGGAGCGCGGGCCGTGAGCGACGACCCCGACGGCACCGGGCAGCGAGATCGAGGTGCTGGTCCTGTCCGACGGACGGGCCCTGGAGGTGCTCACGTCGGGCCCGACCGATGGGATCCCCGTCGTCTTCCATCACGGCACCCCCTTCGCGGCCGTCGCCTACGGCCCCGCCGCCCAGAGCGTGCGCGGCGCGCCACGCCCGCCTCGTCACCTGGTCGCGCCCCGGGTACGCGGGCTCCTCGAGCCGGCCGGGTCGCCGTGTCGCCGACGTCGCCGACGATGCGCACCAGGTCCTCGAATCCCTCGGCCACGACCACTTCGTCACCCTGGGGTGGTCGGGCGGCGGCCCCCACGCCCTGGCCTGCGCCGCGCTCATCCCCGAGCGATGCGACGCCGCCGCCGTCATCGCCGGGGTGGCCCCTTCGGGCGCCGAGGGACTCGACTTCCTCGACGGCATGGGCCCGGAGAACGTCGAGGAGTTCGGCTTGGCCGCAGCGGGAGGAGCGCCGTTCTCAGCGTTCCTGGCCCGTGAGTCGGCACAGCTCACGACCCTGTCGGGACCCGACGTGGCCCAAGCCCTGGGTGGGCTCGTCTCCGACGTGGACAAGGCGGCGCTGACGGGCCCGCTCGCCGACTTCATGGCCCGAGCGCTGGCGGCGGCAGGATCGGGGAGCACCGCCGGGTGGCACGACGACGACGTGGCCTTTCTGGCCGACTGGGGGTTCGACCTCGACGCCGTCAGGTGCCCGGTGGCCATCTGGCAAGGGGGCGAGGACCGCATGGTCCCCTTCGCGCACGGGGTGTGGCTCGCCGCGCACGTGGCCGGCGCGCGGCCCCACCTCCTGCCCGACGAGGGCCACATCTCGTTGTTCGTCGGCTGCCTTCGAGCACGTTCTCGACGACCTGCTCGCCTTGGCCCGCTGAGGCGAGATCGGGGAGAAGGCCCCGATCCTCAGGTGCTCCCGGACGAGCTCGAGGGGTCGGGCGGCGGTGGGGTCGTGGGGCGGCGGACGATGACTTCGGACCGCTCGGGGTGTTCCGGGTCGAGATGGACCTCGGGAAGGTCGTCGTTGGGCGGGTCGCCGCCGGCATCGACGACGATGGCGATCTCGTTGCCGTGGGGGCCGTAGATCACCTCGTGGAGTCCGAGCATGGCCGCTCCCAGCATGCTGGTACCCCGGCCCCGGTGCCGGGGGCGGGCGGCATGGGGGTCGTCGGTCGCGTCGGGGTCGTCGGTCGCGTCCAGCCAGGCGATCCACTCGTCGTCGGTCCAGGAGTCGGCGTCCTCGGGGGGCACGGCGAACTGCGCCTCGCCTGGCGGGGACTCGCCCGGTGTCTCTCTTCCCGGTGCGTCCACCTTGTCCACCGTACCGGCACGACCGCAGAACGAGACGGTCGGCGTCGCTGCCGATCGTCCGGCGACTCGCGCGCTACGCCGGCGCCGGGCTGTCGGGAGGGAGGCGACCCGGCACGGCGTCGCCGGGCCGGGGTGGTTGCTGCTCGCGTCGTCGCCACACCGTCTCGGCGCGGTAGAGCACGTCGCGCAGCGGGACACCGTGGCGCGACGCCACCCGCGCCGCGTCGCGCCTGCTCGACTTTCACGCGTCCCGGGCTGACCTTGACCTGCACCGAGGCGCCGTCCACCTCCACCCGGTCCATGACCCGGGCCGCGGGCCACCGCTCGAGAAGGGCGCCGCGCACGCCCGAGGCTTCCGGTTTCGGCCTGGAGCGTGGCGCGCAGGCTCTCGCTCAACGCCGGGTCGGCGAGGACGCTCACGGTGTGGCCCGGACGTCCCTTCTTCATGAGGACCGGCGTGACCCAGGCGTCGTGGGCCCCGGCCGCGAACAGGGCCTCGACGGCATGGGCCAGGACCTCTCCGGTGACGTCATCGACATTGGTCTCGAGCAACATGACCGGTTGCCCGGGGCTCAGAGAAGCGGTGAGGGATCGGCCCACGACCACCTGCGTGCAATTGGGAAGCCCGTCGATGTCATGGCTACCGGCGCCGAAGCCGGTGACGTCGATGCGCATGGGCGGCAGCGGCCCGAAGCTCGACGCCATCGCCGCCACGATGGCGGCGCCGGTGGGCGTGGTGAGCTCGACGCCGACATCCCGACCCCACGTCGGGATCCCGTGCAGCAACCGGACGACCGCCGGCGAAGGGTTGGGAAGGAATCCGTGCGCGGAGCGGATGGTGCCCATGCCCGTCGCCACCGGCGAGACGCTCACCTCGTCGACGCCCAGGATCTCCAGGGCGGCGGCGGTGCCGACCACGTCGATCACGGTGTCATGGGACCCGACCTCGTGAAAATGGACCTGGTCGGGCGGACGGCGATGGAGCTTTCCCTCGACCTCGGCCAGGGCCGCGAACGTGTCCAGGGCGCGGCGGGTCACGCGTGGCGGGAGGCGGGCTTCCTCGACCAGGCCGACGATATGGGCGTGGGTCCGCACCACGACGTCGTCGGTCGTCTCCACCACAGCGCGCGTGCCGCGATACCGGCGCGCAGGACGGGCTCGGCCCGAAGGCCCCAACCCCCGAGGGGCAGGCGCCGCAACATGGCGAGCAATTCGGAGAAGTCGGCGCCGGCGTCGAGAAGGCTGCCGAGCGCCATGTCGCCGGCGATGCCGGCGAAACAGTGGAACCACGCCACCGTCGACGGCCGCTGCTCTCCGGAGTCGGTAGCGTCCGGAACCGAACCCCGCTGACCCCGACGCCCGGCCCCGGGCTCACGGCAGCATGCGGGCGACGGCGCAGGCGGCACCGAAGCCGTTGTCGATCCCGACCACGGTGAGGCCGGCGGCACACGACGCGTGCATGGCGAGCAATGCCGTGACGCCCTCGAGCGCAGCTCCGTATCCGGTCGACACCGGCACGGCCACCACCGGGGCTCCCGTGATCCCCGCCACCAAGCTGGCAAGCGCCCCCTCCATCCCCGCCACCACGACGACGGCGTCGGCGCCGGCCACCTCGTCGGCCGACGCCAGGAGGCGGTGGACGCCGGCCACGCCGCAGTCGGGTACCAGCGCGGGGCCGAACCCGAAAGCGCGCAGCACGGCCATGCACTCGTCGGCCACGGGCAGGTCGGCGGTCCCCGCCGTCACGACCACGACCCGCCCGTACGCGCCGGGGCCGGACGCCAGCACACCGTGGACAGCCCCCCCGCCATCGTCACCTGCCCGTCGGGGCGCGATCTCCAACGACGCCGCCACCTGTTCGTCATCGGCTCGTGTGAGCAGCACCGGGGTGTCGCCGGGCTCGGCCAGGAGCTCGGCGACGATCTCGGCACACTGGCGCGCGCGTCTTGCCCGGGGCGTACACAGCCTCGCCGGCCCGTTGGCGCAGGGCGCGGTGATGATCGACGCGCGCGAACCCGAGGTCGACGAACGGGAGCCGGCGCAGCCGGGCCACGGCGTCATCGGGGCCGACCACTCCGGCACGGACGTCGTCGAGCAGCTGGCGCAGGGCGGGCTCGTCCATGGGTGCCCACTATCCTGCCGCACATGGATGCGGCGGCAATCCCCGATCAGGCGAGTGTGGGCACGATCACCTTCCTCGGGCCGGCCGGGACCTTCACCGAGGAGGCCCTGTTCACGCAGCCCGACTACGCCGAGGCCGAGCTTGTCCCGTCGGCGAGCCTGACCGAGGCCCTCGAGACGGTGGGCAGCGGTGGTGCCACCCTGGCCTTCCTGCCCATCGAGAACTCGATCGAGGGTGCCGTCAACGCCACCGTGGACAGCCTCGTCTTCGAGGTGGACCTGCTCATCCAACGTGAGGTGGTCCTCGACATCCATCTCCACCTGGCGGCTCGACCCGGGACGGCGCTGGAGTCCGTCACCCGGGTCCTTTCGATCCCGGTCGCGTCGGCGCAATGCCGGCGGTACCTCGCCGACCAGCTCCCGAAGGCCGAGATCGTGGCCACCAACTCCACCGCCGAGGCGGCTCGGATCGTGAGCGAGGACCCGCAACCCGGCGCCGCCGCGCTGGCGCCTCGACTGGCAGCCGAGCTCTACGGCCTCGAGGTGATCGCCGCCGTGCGTCGAAGACCACCCGGACAACCAGACTCGCTTCGTCGCCTTGGCCCCGACGGGCGTGCCGGCTCCCACCGGCCACGACAAGACGAGCATCGTCTGCTTCCAGCGCGAGGATCGCCCCGGCAGCCTGCACGCCATTCTGAGCGAGTTCGCGGCGCGCAGCATCAACCTGACCAAGCTCGAGTCGCGGCCGTCGAAATCAGGGCTCGGCAATTACTGTTTTCTGATCGACCTCGAGGGCCACATCGCCGACGAAGTGGTCGCCGACTGCCTCCGGGTCCTGCACGCCGAGTTGGCGGACGTGAAGTTCCTGGGCTCGTACCCCGCCGCCGGCGACCACGGCCCCGCCCTGCGGGCCCGTGCCGACACGGCGTGGCGGGAAGCCGAGGCATGGGTCGACTCACTGCGATCGCAGATCCGCCCGTCCTGAGTGGCGATACCCTGACGTCTCGGAGGGATGGCAGAGCGGACGAATGCGAGGCTCTTGAAAAGCCTTGGCCCAAAAGGCTCGTGGGTTCGAATCCCACTCCCTCCGCTCTCTGACCTGGGACTTCTTGATTGCTCGGCGTTTCGTTTCAATCGACCTCGGGGCCATTGACTACAAATTGACTACAGTCTCGGGCGTGAGGGGCACCAAAGCCGAAATAGCTCCCGGAGTCTGGAGGTTGCGCGTCTACGCGGGGCGTCGTCCGAACGGCACACCGATCCAGATCAGCAAGATGGTGCACGCCTCCGAGCACAAGCCCGGGGCCGGAGCGCGACTCGCGGATCGTGAGCTCGCCAAGCTGGTCTCCGACGTCGCGACCGGGAAGGTCAGCGCCGGGAAGGAGACCGTGGAAACCCTCCTCGACCTCTGGTTGGACCACTGCGAGTCGATCGGCCACTCCCCGACGACCATGCGCAAGTACCACCAGGTCGCCGACGCGGTCGTGCGACCCGAACTCGGAAAGGTGCGCCTCTCGAAGCTCACGGCCCGACAGCTCGACATTCTCTATTCCAAGCTGACGGCCCGAGGGAACAAACCGCTGACAGTGCGACGTCTCCATACCGTCATCAGCGCCATGCTGGCCCAAGGCGAGCGGTGGAGCATGGTTGATGACAACGTCGCCCGCAAGGCGAGCCCGCCACCGGTTCACGCAGAACAGATCAAGGCTCCCGACGTCGCACAGGTCCAAGCACTCATCGCCGAAGCCGAGAAGATCGAACCGATGCTCGCAGCATTGCTCTTCATCGGCGCGCTCACCGGGGCACGTCGAGGCGAACTTTGCGCACTGCGCTGGAGCGATGTGGACTGGCAGGCTGGTGTCCTGGCGATCGGACGGAGTGTCTACGAGACAAAAGGTGGTGGATGGGGAGAGAAGCCCACAAAGACCCACCAAGTCCGGCGCGTCGGAGTCGACGAGGTCGCTCTCGAGGTCTTGCGGAGGCACAGAGCCCAAGTCGACAAACTGGCAGGAGACCTTCACCTCCAGGTTCCACCGGACGCCTTCATCTTCTCGAGGTCGCCGGTGGGTTCCGAGCCAGTCAGGCCGGACGTCGTGTCGAAGTTCGTGCCACGCGTCGCCAAGGCTGCCGGCGTGGACACGCATCTCCACGCGCTTCGTCACTTCTCCGCTACCCAGCTGATCGCCGGTGGCCACGACGTGCGGACGGTCGCGGGGCGCCTGGGCCATGCCGACGCGGCGGTAACTCTGAGGGTGTACAGCCACGTCCTCCCGGAACGAGACCGCGAGGCCGCCGCAGCACTCGGTCGCACGCTGGCGCTGCCGAAGTAGGCCGTACCACGGACCATCTCGTGGTTGCCCGTGCCCCGACACAACGAGATCGGAATCTCGCGGAGGCCCCCAGCAAAACACGAGGCAGTCCGCCTGACCCACTGTCGGCAGTCAACGGGAGTCGCCGTCCGTCGCCTCTCCATGCACCTCGGCGAGGAAGCGCGGGACCGATACCCGCCACTGAGCCCCGATCCGGAACGCTCCCGGTATCTTGCCGACAGCGACCAGGCGGTAGGCAGTCGAGGTGCCGATCCCCAATTGCTCGGCGGCCCAGGAAAGGTGTTTTACGTCGTCGGGGAGTGAGGTCGTCATGGAGTCTCTTGCTCCTGAGTCGTGTCGAGTCCGTGGATCGATTCCCGGCGTCGACGGTTCAGTCATGGGTGCTACGTCGTGATCCCCACCCATTGTCCTGAGTGATGTCACCTTCGACGTCACCCGGTCGAAGACCGGCGCCGCGGGGACGTGGTCATATCCCAACCGACTTCACTCCGAACGTCACCCTGCAATCGGACTGGACGTCACCCTCAGGCTCAGATAACCGCTGAGCATGTCACCTTCGCCGGTCAATCGAACCTCACCGACGGACCCGTTTCCAATCGTCGGTACGAACAGGGAAGGCCGGTCAAGGTCGGCCGACAGGCCGCCCGAAGGGGACGCCTTGACGGGCCTGGTCACTGGCGCGCGGACACTGGGTGCGGAGCCGGCCCTGCCGGCTCCTGTGTGCCGCTTCCGGGCGCACCAGCAATCAGTCGAAGAGACACTTCCTGGACCGATTCACCGAAGGACGACAGGAGGGATCTCGGTTCACAGTCCAAACCCGTCGTCGTGGTCATGGCCGTAGGAGAGATCGTCGTCGTAAGACCAGCTGAGGCTGGGGGTCAGGAGTCGGGGGTTCGTTGGCCCGCTCTTCGTTGCGGGCGAGATCTCGTCCGAAACGCTGGAACCATTCCTCTACCGAAGGCTGAGGCGGTTCCTCCATGGATCCAGACGCAGACCGCTCACCATCACTTGCGGTGCGAGCCGGGAGCGACTCGAGAGCCATGGTCTGTTCGTGACTGCGCGACAGGGCGTCGACGAGGCCGGCTAAGGCGTCTTGGTGGGGGGTGACCTCGTCGAGGTGGCCGATCTCCGCTCGGGGATTTTCGGAAGCGACGGAGTAGAGGTGGTTGGCGAGCCGTCCCCGACTGAGGGCGGTGTAGCCGGCCTCTTGGAACAAGGTGTCGTTGCCGAGGAGAAAAGCATGGTCGACGGTGATGCCCTGGGAGCGAAAGACGGTCATGGCATAGCCGAGGTTGGTGGACTCCTCCAGGTACTGCGAAGAAAGGGTGACGTGTTGCCCGGTAGCCAGCTCGACGACGAGCGCTTGGTCTCGCTTCCCCTGTGAGACGTCACCCTGGCTCCGGAGCATCGTCACCCTCCCTGGTGGGCGGCCTGTCGGCTCGGCCGCCGGGGACGGCGACGACGGTGGCGAAGGTCCCATTGCGGATCGCCACAGTGGATGCCCGGCTACCGGGGTCTGCGAGTGCCAGGCGAGCACGGGCGTTCTTCTCGAACGCGACGCGGTCCCCGACGGCAAACTCCTTGCCCGAGGCGAGGCGGATCTCGGCTCCGAGCTCACCGGCCTCGCGGCGCCGTTGTCTCGCCAACTGGTTGAGGGCGGCGACATCAGCACGCGTCACCGCCATGATCGCCGTGGTGGCGGTGGCCTGGACGCTCCACCACCGGTCGATCAGCTGCTCACGGGCGGCCACGACGTCACCGGCGATGGCGATGCGGTCGTGGGCGTCATATGCGGCGATGGCCGGCGCGATGTCGCCGTTTCTGAGCTGGAGCAGGGCTTGACGCTCCCACTCCTGATCGACCTCGCTCTGGCGCCGGTTGGTGGTCAGCTCGATGACATGGGCGGACAAGGTCTGCGACAGCGACCGCAGTGCCCCACCGGCGTCGATGGAGGAGAGTTGGCGGTTGTCGCCCACCAGGACCAGCTTGGCCCGGGCCCCGTCGACCTGGCGTTGGAGCCGGTCCAAGCTGCGACTGCCCAGGAGGGAGGCCTCGTCGACGACGATCACGTGGCGGCGGGTGAGTGTGGTGTCCCCCCGTTCCAGGTCGATCAATAGTCGCGCCATCGTGATCGATTCGATCCCCGTACTGGCCTGGAGCTCGGCCGCGGTTCTGGAGGCGATGGCGGTCCCGATGACCTCGTAGCCGGCGGACTCCCATCCGACCCGGGCGGCACCGAGCATGGTCGACTTTCCCGTCCCGGCCTGGCCGATCACGAGGTCGAGCCCGTTGCCCGATCCGAGGAGCTGGCGCACCCCGTCGGCCTGCTCGGGATCGAGATGGCCGTTTGTGGCCAGGACCTGGTCGATCGTTCTCCCGCTCACGTGGCCGGCAGACCGCCCGACGCGACGAACCGCCGAGTTCACGATCCTCCCCTCGACCCTGAGCATCTCGACGGTGGTGTAGCGCCGGTCCCCGATGCGTGGCGGCCCGACGCTCACGTCTCCTTCCCGAGACATCGGGTTGGCGGTTGCCGTCGCCGATCATCCACAGCACGTCGTCACGATCCAGGAGTTGTCGGGTGAGCCGGGCCACCTGGCGAGGACTGGCATCGAAGGCTCGGGCCACCGCAGCCAGCGCGTCCCTATAGGTGAACGTCGAGGCGAACAGCGTGAGGGGTGCGACGCGGGCTGCCGTCGGATCAGAGAGGTCGTAGTCGGCCAGGTCCACCGACCGCTCCCCGGCCAGCACGGCCAGAATCTCCTCGCGCTCGGTGTCGGACACAGACGCATCAGAGATGCCCTGGCCGACACCGAGGGCCCCGGTGATATCGGTGATCGCGCCTGGCCTCGGCCCCCCGGTCTCGTCGGCGAGGGTGACCGCGGCGAGCTCTGTCGCCCACCTGTGGCGAAGCACGTCGCTGTGCTCGAGGTGACCGGGCTTGTGCGGGCGGGTGGCGAGGGCGGCGACTTCGGCCGCTCGTTGGGACTCGAAACCGGTCTTCTCGAGGGCGGCTTCGATATCGACCCGACGCTTCGAGAACGCCCGCAGGACGGTTCTCGGGATGTCGGACAACTCCCCCAGGCCGTTGCGCCGGACAGACCACGACACACCGAGGGGGGCCAACTCGGCCCGCAGTGCGGACTGGTACATGGCGGTGGCCGCCTTCTGCCACAGATACAGCTGGCGGGCGTCGGGTGCTGACCACCGCCCGTCGGCGCCACGCACGACGTTGGGGATGAGGACGTGGGTGTGCAGCTGCGGGTCGCCGTCGCGGCTCGTGCGGTGCCGGAAGCCGGCGGCGATGAACCCCCTGGCCCTCACCAGGTCCTTCCCGTCTTTCCCACGACGGACGTAGGCGGCCTCGGCTGACAGGTGATCGATCACACCGGCGATGGCCCGGTCATGCGCGGATGACACGACGTCCCGGACCTCGGGCGACCCGAACGCCCAGAGGAGCGACACGCCCTTCGGAGCGGAGAACGTCAGGTCGAACCCGGGCCGGCGGCCGCTCCGGCGCATGATCCCCAGGTCCTCTCCTGCGCCACCCCGGCCGTCGAGCAGGTTCCGCAGCGCCACAGAATCGACGACTCCGGTCAGGTCGAGGGCAGCCGATGTGGCGCCGATCCACTGTCCCGGGGCTTCTCCTCGGCCCAGGTAATAGTCGTCGACCGAGTTGGCCACATTGGCCAGGTAATAGTCGGCCCCGGTCACCACGCCCAGGCGACCTATCGACAGCACTGCCGTCGTCTTCGATGACCCCAGGCACACGACGATCGGTCCATGGGCCGCCATGATCCGGATCGACGTCACCCCGGACATCACCCTCCCAGGCTGCGGCGGTATTTCACGCCTTCAGAGTGGGTGGTTCTGGCGTTGAAGGCGGATCGTCACCCTGTGTCGCCCACAGACAGGGTGCGCGAGGCGGCATCAACAGATGCAGGGGTGTGAGTTTGATTCGGGGTTGCTGCTCGCCGAGCAGTCAGAGCGAGGCGGCTCGGTTCTCACCATGCCTATCTCAGGAGAGCACGCGCTCTATGGAGAACGATCGCGATCGGCCGTCGATAACGCCGACCACTGTGAATCGCCATGTGCCCGTGTCGAAGACTGTGAACGCGATGTAATGCCCAGGGCTCAGCCGGACCAGCCGCAAAGGCATCGTGGACCCACCCAGGCGGGACGCTACGACGCGGGGAGAGGTCTCGGTGGCTCCGGACGTTCGATCTGACCGGGTGAAGATCAGGTGGAATTGGTTGACGCCGGCTTGCGACGACTGGAGGTACACCTCCGCTGCCAACCCGTGGGGCAGGGAGACCTCTGAGATGCTCGGCAGGCTCGGCAGGAGCGGTTGCCCACGGCTCGGCGAGACGGCCTGGGCGACCACGGTGGCGCCGGCGAACAGCATCACGGGCACGGCCACCGAGAGCACGAATCCACCTGCAACCCCCGCAGCACGGCGGGGGGCGGATCCGTTCGATGCCCGGTGCGTCCGAGGCGCACAAGGCGCAGGCTGTTGAGCACGACGATCAGGCTGGAGAAACCCATGGCGACGGCCGCGACGAGCGGGTCGAGGAGCCCGGCCGCCGCTAGCGGCAGCGCCGAAACGTTGTATCCCATGGCCCAGCCGAAGTTCTGGACGATGACAGCCGAGGTGGAACCTGCGATTCCCGACCGCTGCCGGGACCCCCTGCAGGTCGCTACCGAGCAGGGCGACGTCACTGTTGGCCAGCGCCGCCTCCGAGCCACTCCCGACAGCGCACCCCACGTCGGCGGCGGCCAGCGCCGGTGCGTCGTTGACGCCGTCACCCACCATGACCACCCGGTGGTCATCCGCCTGCATGGCTCGGAGCGCATCCAGCTTCTCCGACGGGACTCAACCCGCTCTGGACCCAGTCGATGTTGAGGGCGGCGGCCACGGTGGCGACGGCCGGCGCGGCGTCGCCGCTCAGGATCGCCGTCTTGCAGCCCCATGCTGTGGAGGCGTGGCGATCGCCAGGGCCGCATCGGGCCGTACCGGCGTGGCCACGGCGATGACCCCGACCGTCTCGTCGTCGCAGGTGACTGCAACGACGGTGTCGCCCCGTTCCTGGAACGATCGACACCGCAGCGCGCAGCGACGCCGGGATCGCGGTGCGGTCGAGACGTCCCACGATGACCCGGCGGCCGTCCACGATGCCGAGCACCCCCGAACCGGGGAGCACCTCGACGTCGGTTGCGTGTGCCTGCGGGGGCGTCGCGGCGTCGCGGATCGCCACCGCGATCGGGATGGTCGCTCTCGGCCTCGACCGCCGACGGCCAGGCCAAGCACCCAGGCGTCGGCCACGTCAGGGACTGACGCCACGTCGGTCACGCTGGCGAAGCGCTCAGTCAGCGTCCCGGTCTTGTCGAAGACGACGGTGTCGGCCCGGGCCAGTCGCTCAAGGGCGTCGCCGCTGCGGATGAGGATGCCGAGCGCCGAGGCCCGGCCGGTGCCGACCATCATGGCGACCGGCGTGGCCAGGCCCATGGCACACGGGCAGGCCACCAGCAGGACCGCCACCGCCGCTCAGCACGGCGGTCCCGAAATTCCCGTCGAGGAGCCACCAGGCGAGGAACGTGAGCGCGGCGGCGACGAGCACGACGGGGACGAAGACCCCGCTGATCCGGTCGGCGAGCTGCTGGATCGGCGGCTTGTCCCGCTGGGCGTCGTCGACCAGCCGCTGCATGCGGGCCAGCACGGACTCTGTCGGCGATGGTCGCGACCCGCACGACGAGGGCGCCCGCTCCGTTCCGGGTGCCTCCGGTGACGCGTGCTGTCGGGGCCGCGGTCGACAGGCAAGGGCTCGCCGGTGAGCATCGACTCGTCGACCGCGGACCATCCGCTCACGACGACTCCGTCGAGGGGGATGGCCTCGTTGGGGCGGACCCGCACCAGGGCGCCCACCGGCACGCTCTCGGGAGCGACCAGGTGTCCTTCGTCGTCGTCGGATCCGACACCACTCGGGCCGTCGGAGGCCGCAGCGCCATCAGCGAGTGCATGGCCCGGGCGGCCCGGCGGCGGGCCCGTGCCTCGATGGCCCGTCCGGTGACCAAGATGGCGATGATGAGCGGCGCCATGACGCCGTGGAGGCGCGCCGCGAACTGCGCCGCCGCCCCCGATGTGGACGTGCCGGCCGCCGAGGGCGATCGCCTCCACGGCGCTGACGGCGAGCGCCGCCAGCGTCCCGACGGCGATCAACGTGTCCATGCTCGTCGCGCCGTGGCGCAGGAGGCGGGCGCTCGTGCGCAGGAACGGCCAGCCTCCAGCGAGCTCTACGACGACGGCCAGCGCCAGGACGATCCAACCCGACAATGCGTTCTCGGGTGCGAACAGCGCCACCGCCAGCGCCACGAGGGCCACGGGCCAGGAGATCGCCCCTCTGATGATCCAACGGTCGGGATCGTCTGGCGAGCGTTGTGTTGTGTCGTCGCTGACCGGCAGAGCCGAGTAGCCGACGGTGCTGACCGTCGCACACAGGTCCTCCAACCCGGCCTGGGTGGCGTCGTAGGTAACGAACGCCCGGTTGGTGGCCAGATTCACGGAGGCGCTCAACACGGCCGGTTGGTCGGCGAGCGCCCGCTCGATTCGCGTCGCACAGGCGTTGCAGTGCATGCCCCCGAGGGTGAGCTCCGATGTCGTGAGAGTGTCCACGTCGTCGGTGAGAGGCGCGGCGGGGTCTGACGGGGCGGTCAGCACGACAAGGCCGGATCCCCCGACGTCAGGGCGGTGGCCGCGTATCCGGCGCTGGCGATCGCGGCACACAGGGCCTCGACCGAGATGGAGGCGGGGTCGTAAGGCTCCTGCGCCCGAGCGGTGCCGAGGTCCACTGCCGATCGATCGATGCCAGGATCTCGAAGAACTGTCTCCTGGATGAGGGCGGCGCCGGACTGGCAGTGCATCCCACCCCCCAGCAGCTCAACGTTGCCGGAGCTCCCGACTCGGGAGGGCCCGGGGGCCCGGGAGGCTGCGACGGCGCCGACTTCCATGCCGTCAGCGTAATTGCGTCCCATCGATGTCGGCACTCGGGTCATGTCCCGGGACCAATGGGCCCGACATCCGCCCATCCCCGGCCCCCAGCATCATTGTCAGTCCCCCGACCAGCACCCCAGGATGACGTCTGCAATGGTCACCGCCACATTGCCCGACGGGGTCGGTGGCTCCGCAAATTGGGCAGGAAGGCCGGAGATGTCGACGAGCAGCACCTTCCAGTCCTTGCGGACCACCACAGATCCGTTACGCGTCTGAAATGCACCCTGTCCCAGGTTGAAAAGCGTGTTGGAGTCACCGAGCTCGGAGCGCAGCCCCCGAAAGTACGCGAACGTCTGCGACCAGCTCGACAGCTCCTTGACCGACAGGGTGAACGAGCCGTTCGGGTAGACGTAGCGACATGAGTAGAGATGGTCGACCAGGTGGGTGGCTCCACGGTGGCAGTGACACCGAGGGCCTGGGCGAACTTGCGGTGGGCCTCAGGCGCACACACCATCGTTGAGATCGTCGACGGTACGTTCCCGGCGGGCAGCGGCACCTGTGCATTTGCCACGTTCGACGGGGCTATTGACGCACACGCGGCGCCGGACATCAGGATTGCCACTACCGCGCTCCAGAGTAGAGACGGCGCTATCCCCCTCCCCCTGTGTCGTATCTGGTGACCGTGTGCCTTTTCCAGTGCCGCAAGGTGCGCTCGACCAACGCTCATCGCGCCATCAACTCAGAGCATCAGAATGAGCATGTAGCCCATGGTGACGCACATCGCGATGTGACAGGCCATTTCGAGGCGAGGGGCCATGAAAGGGACGGTCGTCGAGTTGTAATGCCTGGGGTGCGTCGGTCACTGCTGGTGACACGGGTTCGGCGAGCATCGTCTGTCCCTGAAGTCTTGGTCCGCCGCCGCCTCCCAGGACCTCGTATGCCCTGACGCCGCTCGACGGGAGCCAGCTCGTTCGAGGACGACCCGCTGAGACTGTCGATATGCCACACCGCCGACACGCTCAGGACGATCAGAAAGAACAGCGGAAGCCCCACGAAGTTCGCCGTGGCTCCCGTCGCCCCACCCATCGACATCCCGCCCGCGTTCGCCGCGGCACCGTGGGCGCAGCCAAGTACATGTAGAGCATGGCGCACGACATGACCAGGTGCGTCAGGTAATGCGAGACGTGGTGAAGATCGTGCCCCCCGCCTTGGCCCAAATGCCGAGCGATAAATCGCACGCTGTGCCAGAAGAACCACACCGCCAGACCCACGAAGACCGCTTCCCACAGCCCCGTTGGGAGTGTCGTGAGCGCCGGGACGAGCATCCCCGCCATAGCCACGCCCATGGTGACGTGGGCGACGTTGACATCGACATTGATTCGGCGCCGCAATGCCCGTGATGCCAGCAGCCGGACGGAGCAGTAGATCGAAACTGCGATCATCAGTCCAGCGAAGGACTCGGGAACCCAGCCAGGACCTTGCACCGCTACACCCCCACGGCTTCTCGCCTGAGGCCAACATTGCGGCGTCGGCCAATGCGATAGGGCCAGTAAGCGGCGGCGATCAGCATCAGCAATGGTCCCGAGTTCGGATCCGTGCCCGAACCGGTGAAGATGCCCTCCAAAGTTCTCGCCCAGCACCCAGATCCCGGCGCCCAGCACCAGGGCGAGGACAACGGTGACGCGGGCGAGCCGGGAGGGAAGGAACACGCCCACGGCGATGATGCCGAGGATCACCGCCAGGCCCACCGAGAAACCAAGCCCTCTGTGGGCGAGCAGGTTGGCGACATGGTGGTCCAAGCCCGCCAGCCAGTGGGGCTGACCGGTCGCCATCTGGCTCACGATCTGATGCAGGCCCTGCGGTGAGCGGTTGGCGCCGAGGAGGGCGACGAAACCGAGCAGCCCCCACAGCACGATCCAGACACCCCGAGCGACCGATGCGCCGACGGCCCGAGCGGCGATAAACCGCGTCGTGGCTGTGGTGCGGTCGGCGGGCCACAACAGCACGGCCAGGACGGCGTAGAGCAGAACGGCGCCAGGAGCCCCGTTCATAGGATTGGCCGTTCCTGAGAACAGCCCTCCTAGGCCTTCCCCGAACCACCACACGCCGCACGACCACACGATCGAGAGAGCAAGCGCCGGTTTGATCGTGGGGCGCCAGGCGATCCCGAATCCGATCAAGATCTGCACGACGGCAAAGACGGCGTCGGCCACGACCGAGTGATGGCCGATGACGAGATCGGCCCAGGTAATCGAGTGAGCGACCGCCGACGGGTTTCCTTGGGCCGTGGCGGCGAGCATCTGACTCCCGAATGCCCGGGTGAACATGAAGGGCTGGAACTGCAACAGGCCGTCGACGAGCCACACCGTGGCCAGCACCAGCTGGAGGGCACGGCGGATGTCTCTCGGTTCCCGCTGGTCCCCGATCGCCGGGGACCGGTTGGCGCTGACGGTGACCGCTACGTCATTCATCGTCGCCAGGTCCTCCCTCCCATGGCTTCTCCATGGTCGGCGGGTCTACGCAGGGGTTACGCTCGCCCCGAGCACAGACCCAAGCCAATCGCGCCCTTCGGGCCCACATCACCGGTGCTACTACGCTCCGTAGTATGTCTAGAAGAGTCGCACCGCCACCGTCAAGCCATTGTTCTCATAGGTGAGTACGCCGATGGACCAGGGGACCGGGATCATGGCCACCGCCTCGACAGTCGATCGTCCAGCATCGGGGAAAACGGTGGTGTCGATAGCCATCGGCGGCATGACCTGCGGGGCCTGCGCGGCTCGGATCGAGCAGCGGCTCAACGACCTCGATGGTGTCGAGGCCACGGTCAACTACGCATCCGAGCGAGCCAGGGTCACGCTCCTGGCCAGCCTGCCGGTGGCCAAGTTGGTGGAGGAGATCCAAAACGTCGGTTATGAAGCCCGGTCATCGAGGACTCGACGCAATCCGCGTACGACACAACCGAGGTCGACCGACGCACACGCTCGCTCGGCCGACGACTCGTCGTCGCAGCCGTTCTCTTCATGCCCTTGTGCGACCTCTCGATCGCATTCTCGCTCGTCCCCGATTGCGCTTCCCCTACTGGCAATGGGTGCTCATCGTCCTGGCGATGCCCGTTCTGACCTGGGGGGCGTGGCCGTTCTACAGAGCGGCGATCCGCAACGCCCGCCATGGCACGTCCTCCATGGACTCCCTCGTGTCACTGGGCATCTTGGCCGCGACAGGGTGGTCGGTGTACGCCATGTTCTGGCGCGACACCAGCAGAGCGCCGCGCACGGTGCTCTTCGTATTGGCACACCAATCGGGGGCGCCATCTACATCGACGTCGCCGTGGGTGTGACTACCTTCCTCTTGGCCGGGCGTTACTTTGAGGCTTGGTCCAAGCGCCGGACCGGGAACGCACTGCGCTCACTGGCGGCGGTGGGAGCCAAGGACGTGGCCGTGCTCGACGCCACC
>CAWCEP010000015.1:0-88464 GCA_963794615.1 uncultured Acidimicrobiales bacterium
TCCGGGGACCCTGCACATGGAAGGCGGGAATCCCCCGCCTCCCGGGAATCCCCCGCCACCGGGTGGGTACCCGCCCGCTCCCCCCGGGGGTTACCCGCCCCCCGGTGGAAGTGTTCCGCCTCCAGGGGGCTACCCGCCCGTGCCGCCCGGCGGCTACCCGCCCGTGCCGCCTGGTGGTTACCCGCCCGCGCCACCTGGTGGTTACCCCGGGGCGTATCCGCCCGGGGGAGGGTGGGTGCCGGCCCCCGATCCGTACGCACCGCAGGGTGTCCTTGCCGACTGGGCTCAGCGCGCCCTCGGCTTGATCATCGACTGGGGGCTCACCCTCGTCGTCGTGCTCCCCCTCATCGTGCTCGGGTACGCGGTGAACGGTGCCTTCAGGCTCCTCGCCGATGCAGCGGGGATCGTGATCGCCATTCTCTTTGCCGTGCAGGTGGGCCAGACCGGGCAGTCGCCGGGGATGCGAACCATCGGGCTCAAGTGCATCAACCAGACCACGGGACAGCCGGTCGGGCCCGGCCTCGGCGTCGTGCGCGCCATCGCCCACATCGTGGACAGCATCATCTGCTACATCGGTTGGCTCTTTCCCCTCTGGGACAAGAGCCGACAGACCCTCGCCGACAAGATCATGAGCACCGTCGTCGTCCGGGTCCCACCCCAGAAATTCAGTTTGACCCCGCCGGGGTCGTGAACGCGCTCGCACCCTACGAGATCGAAGTCCGTCGGGTCCGGAAACCGGCGGCGATATTCCTGGCCGGCGGGCTCGTGGCGGCCCACCTCCCCGCCGGCGTCGGGCTTCCCTGCCCGTTGCGCACCCTCACCGGCGTGCCCTGCCCGTTCTGCGGTGTGACGACGTCGGTCCGCGACACGCTCGGGGGTCGTGTCCGGGCCGGACTGGGCGTGGCGCCCCTCGGACTGCTCCTCGTTGTGGTCGCCATTGCCGCCGTCCTGCGGCTGGGGCCGGGGAACGTGCGGATCCTGCGTCCGATCCTGATCGCCGCGGTCGTGGCGGAGTGGTGCTTCGAGCTGTTTCGCTACCACGTCATCTGACCGGCTGATCAGCTGACCGTCCCCATCGCCGCGGCTCCGCTCTTGGCGGGTCGGCGCTCGGCCGGCACGATGCCGAACCCCGGGTGCCTGCCACCGGACGCGCAAGAGGGCGGACCGAAGTCCACCCTCTTGCGACCGACTTGGAGCTCCCCGCAGCATGCGGAGAGCGCGGCGTGGCAGTTGTTTTAGATGCTGCCGGTGCTCTGCGACGCGTCGATCTGCAGCGACGAGATGCTTCCGCTGCACGTCGCAATGGTGTTCGAGCTCGCCTGGGTCAGGTAGACCCCGAGCGACCCGGTCCCGGCGTAGGAACCGCCGACACCAAAGCTGCCGGTGAACCCAACCTCGCCCAGAGCGTTGACTGCGGGGTGCAGACCGGCGACGGTGAACTTCGAGGGCTTCTCGCCGACCCAGTTGACCTTGACCTTGACGGCAATCGTCGACGAGTTGGCGTCAAAGCTGTTGCAGGTACCGGCGTTCTGTCCCTTCGCAACCTTGGTCTTGATGGGCTTGACGGCGACAGACGACGCCACACCGACGGGCGTCCCACCCGAGCAGTGACCCAGGGTTGCGGAGACCGTCGTGACTTCCTTCTTCACGCCCGGGGTCCCGGCCGAGCTCAGAGGCGGGCTGAAGTTGATGGTGCCCCCGAAGGTACACACCGTCGTACCGGCCCCCGTCACCTTCTTGGCGAAAGCGGTGCCCTCGAGCAACGCCATGCTGGCGACCGGCAGCATGACTGCAGTCAATACCAGCAATGTTTTCCTCATTCTCATGTTCCCCTCCGTATGGTCATTGGCCCCATAGCCAGTGCCGGGCTGCGCCCGTCCATCGGCTGTCATCTTGACAACGGCAGCCCAAAAGCGACTCCGAGAAAGCACCTAGGTGATGCCGCAAACCACCTAGGTGATCTTTCGCTGTGCACGGGGAGCGGAATCCCTCATGATGGGGCGAGCAGTACCCTCAGGTTGGTCAATTTGGACACACGAGGTTGTCGTCGGGAGGGTGTGGGCGTCCCGCATGTGCGCCCACACCCGCCCTGACGCGTCCACGACGTTGGCGCGTTTTTTTCGTCCGTATGCACGACGCATGAGACGCCGCACTCGTGGAGCGCGCGCCTACCCGCAGATGTCGGCCCGCATTCGTCTACACGAGGATGCGCGTGTATCAGAGGGCAAGAGCCCGACTGATTCGCCGATGGCGCCTAGAGGGTGAGCACCCCACGGGCCAGCTTGCCGGCATGCATGTCCTCCACGATCTCGCGGAAGCCCTCGAGGGGTCGGGTCTCGGTCACGAGCTCGTCGAGCATGAGCTTGCCGCTCAGGTAGAGCTCCACCATGAGGGGAATGTCGTGGTGGGGGCGAGAGGCGCCGTAGCGGCATCCGATCAGTCCCCGGTCGACATAGGCGAGGTTGTTGATGTCCACGCTCACCTCGCTGCCCCGGGGCGGGACGCCGATGGCGACGGCGGTGCCTCCCCAGTCGAGCGCGTCGATGGCGTTGCGAAGCACGGCGGGGTGACCCACGCAGTCGAAGGCCCACGTGACACCGCCGGGCCCGAGCGCCCGGGCCATCGACTTGGGACCGTGGGGGACGATCTTCTTGATCTCCTCCACGGCGTCGGCCTTCGAGGCGTCGATGAAGTGGGTGGCCCCGAACTGCATGGCGAGGTCCTCTTTCGAGGCCATGGTGTCGACGGCCACGATGCGGCTGGCAGCCGACAGCCGGAGCGCCTGGATCACGTTCAGCCCCACGCCCCCCACGCCGAAGACGGCCGAGGTCTCGCCCGGGGCGACCTTGGCCCGGTTGAGGACGGAGCCCACGCCGGTGAGCACCCCGCAGCCGATGAGACACGCTGAGGTGAAGGGCACGTCCTTGGAGATGGGGACGGCCTGGACCTCCTGGATGATCGTGAACTCGGCGAACACCGACGCGGCGGCGAAATTCGACGCCGGCTCGCCGTCGTAGGTGAAGGGGGTCGACACGTTGCCCAGGCTGCGGATGCACATGGTGGGGTGGCCGGTGTTGCAGGCCCGGCACGTCCCGCAGCTGGCCAGGGTGGCGACGACGACGTGGTCCCCGGGCTTGACCGAGCGCACCGACGATCCCACCGAGTCGACGATGCCGGCCCCCTCGTGGCCGAGGACCGACGGTGCCTTCCAGGGGATGGTGCCGTCGAGCACCGACAGGTCGGAGTGGCACACCCCGGCCGCGACGATCTTCACCTTCACCTCGGTGGGCCCCGGCTCGGCGATGCCGAGCTTGTCGGTGACCTCGGCGTCCTCGCCGGTGTAGACGATCCCTCGCATCAGGCTCCCTTCACAGGTCGCTGCGCGAAACGCTCGCGCAGCTCGGTCTTGAGCACCTTGCCGCTGGCATTGGTGGGCAGGGCGTCGATCAATTCGACGTGGCGGGGCACCTTGTAATTGGCCATCTGGTCCCGGGACCACGCCAGGAGCTCGTCGCCCAGGGCGGCGAGGTCGGTGCCGGGCCGGGCCACGACAAAGGCCACGCCCACCTCGCCCATGCGCCCGTCGGGCACGCCGATCACCGCCGCCTGGGCCACGCCGGGATGACGGAGCAGGGCGCCCTCGATCTCGGCCGGATAGGCGTTGAAGCCCCCCACGATGAACATGTCCTTCTTGCGGTCGGTGATCCGGACGTTGCCGGCGTCGTCCATGACCCCGATGTCGCCGGTGTGCAACCACCCCTCGGCGTCGATGGCCTCGGCCGTGGCGTCGGGGTCCTCGAAGTAGCCGGCCACCACCGTGTAGCCCCGCACCACGATCTCACCCGGCTCGCCCCGGACCAATTCGGTCCCCTTGTCGTCGACGACGCGCACCTCCAGGCCGGGGATGGCACGGCCGGAGGTCGACGCGATGGTCTGCGGGTCGTCGCCGCGCCGGCACATGGTGACGGTCCCGGTGGACTCGGTGAGCCCGTAGGCGGTGAGGACGGTGGAGAAGGTGAGCTCGCTGCGCATGCGCTGGACGAGCTCGACCGGGACCACGGCCGCGCCCGTGACGGCCAGGCGGAGGCTGGAGAGGTCGTAGTCGTCGCGGCGGGGGTGGTCGAGGATCGACTGGTAGAGGGTGGGCGGGCCCGGGAGGACCGTGATCCGCTCCTTGGCCACCGTGGCGAGGACCTTGTCCACGTCGAAGACGGGCTCGGGGACGATGGTGGCCCCTTGCATGAGGCAGGCCAGGATGCCCGCCTTGTAGCCGAAGGTGTGGAAGAACGGGTTCACGACGAGGTAGCGGTCCCCCTCGGCCAACCCCACGATCGACGCCCACGTGGCAAAGGTGCGCAGCGTCTGGGCGTGCGTCGTCATCGCCCCCTTGGGACGGCCCGTGGTGCCCGAGGTGAAGATGACATCGGAGAGGTCGTCGCCGGTCACGCCCTGCCAGCGGGCCCGCTCGGCACGCACGTCGACGGGGGAACCGACCACACCCTCGTCGCACTCGACGACCCCCTCGGCGCCGGCCAAGAATTCGTGCCAGCCGAAGATGGGGACCTCGTCGGTCGTCGTCACCTCGCTCGTGGTGCCCTCGTCGTCACGAAGCAGGACGATGCGTTCGAGGTGGGGGACGTCCTCCTCCTCGAGCATGGCCGGGTAGTCGATGCCGAGGAAGCCGCGCACGGTGAACAGGGCGCGGGCCCGCGACCGGGTGAGCACGTAGGCGGCCTCGGGGCCCTTGAAGCGGGTGTTGAGCGGGACCAGGGCGGCGCCCGCTCCCACCAGGCCCAGCGCGGCGACGATCCACTCGGCCATGTTGGGAGCCCACAGGGCCACCCGGTCGCCGGGGTGGATGCCCGCGGCGATGGCCGCGCCGGTCACGCCCAGGGCGTCGCGTTCGAGCTGCGCGAAGGTCAGCCTGACGTCGCCGTCGACGACGGCCTCGACGTCTCCGAAGCGGGTGGCGGCGGCGGCCACCAGACCCGGGATCGATCCCCACCGGAGGTCGCCGCGGGGATCTTCGACCTCGGCCCCAGCACCTGGCATCGGCTCCCCCCGTGCATCTGACACGGCGTCAGGCTATCCAACCCGGCGCGGCCGCTCGGCCGGCCTCGGCTCGCACCGACACCGTCGACGGCGCTCAGGGGTGCTGGCTCGAGACCGACACGATCTCGCCGCTCATGTACGACGAGTAGTCGCTGGCCAGGAAGACCATGACGTTGGCGACCTCCCACGTCTCGGCGGAACGGCCGAAGAGCTCGGCTTGGCGGAGGCGCTCGAGCTCGTCGTCGGGGAAGACCCGGTTCAAGAAGGGGTGCAGGGCCAGGCTGGGCGCCACCGCGTTGACCCGGACGCCGTGGGCGGCGGCCTCCACCGCCGCGCACCGGGTGAGGGCCATGACCCCGGCCTTGGCCGCGGCGTAGTGGGCCTGGTCGGCCTGGGCGCGCCAGCCGAGCACCGACGAGTTGTTCACGATCACCCCACTCCCCTGCCCGTACATGTGGCGGAGCTCGGCCCGCATGCAGCGGAAGGTGCCGGTCAGGGTGATGTCGAGCACCGTCGACCATTGCTCGTCGGTCATGTCCACGATGGCGGCGTTGCCCCCCAGGCCGGCGTTGTTGATGGCGACGTCGATGCGGCCGTGCTCGGCCACCACCGTGTCGTAGAGGCGCTGCACCTGGTCCTCCACCGTCACGTTGCACGGCACCGCCAGGGGCTTGGTCCCCGTCACCTCGGCCAGGGCGTCGGCCGCCTCGCCCAATCGCCGTTCGTGGGCGTCGGAGATCACCACCACCGCTCCCTCTTCGACGCAGCGCTTGGCGGCGGAGAAGCCGATGCCGGTGCCGGCCGCGGCCGTGACGACCACTACCTTGCCGGCCAGCAGGGCGTGGGGAGCGGGGGGCTGCGGTGCGGAAGACGCAGACGCGGAAGACGGTGGTGCGGAAGACGGTGGTTCGGCCGAGGTCACGAGCTGGAGGCTCCTTTCGGAGGGGTGGCGACCTTGGGCTCGGGGGGGAGCCCGAGGACGCGCTCGCCGATGATGTTGCGCTGGATCTCGTTGGACCCGCCGTAGATGGTGTCGGCCCGGCTGAAGAGGAAGATGCGTTGGAAGTCGCTGAGCTCGTAGGGCAGGAACTCGGCCACCTCGGCGTGCATGCCGAGGACGTCCATGGCCAGCTCACCGAGATCGCGATGCCAGGTGGCCCAGAAGAGCTTGGAGATCGAGGCCTGGGGCGGGGCCACCGGGCCGTCCAACCCGTTGAGTGATCGGAGGGTGTTGAGACGGAGGATGTAGAGGCGGATCCACACTTCGGCCAGTCGTTGGCGGATCACCTTGTTGGTGGTGGTCCCGTTCTTGTGGGCGACCTCGAGGAGGTGGTCGAGCTCCTTGCGGAATCCCACGATGTCGCCGAGGAGCCCCACGCCCCGCTCGAAGGCGAGGGTGGCGAGCGCCACGCGCCATCCGTCGTTGACCTCCCCCACCAAGAGATCGGCGTCGGTGTGGGCCCGGTCGAAGAACACCTCGTTGAACTCGGCGGTCCCCGTGATCTGCTTGATGGGCCTGACCTCGACGCCGGGCTGGTCCATGGGGACGAGAAGGTAGGAGAGCCCCTTGTGGCGGGGGGCGTCGGGATCGGTGCGACAGACGACGAAGCACCAGTCGGCCCACTGGGCGTAGGAGGTCCACACCTTCTGGCCGGTGATGACCCACTCGTCTCCGTCGAGGATGGCCTTGGTCTGGACGTTGGCGAGGTCGGAGCCGGCGTCGGGCTCGGAGTAACCCTGGCACCACAGCTCGAGACCCCAGCGGATGGGGTTGAGGAACCGGTTCTTCTGCTTTTCGGTGCCGTAGGCGATGAGGGTGGGGCCCAGGAGGCCCTCACCCATGACGTTCACCCGGGCGGGGGCGTCGGCCCGGACGTACTCCTCGTTCCAGATGACCTGCTGCGACATCGACGCGCCCCGACCCCCGAACTCGGTGGGCCAACCGACACAGGTCCAGCCGTCCTCCCCGAGCTTGCGCTCCCAGGCGGTGCGGAGGCCCCGACCCTCGTGCTGGAGGCCGGCCCGGCCCAGGCCCCGGGCTTCGGCGAATTCCCCAGTGAGGTTGGCCTCGAGCCAGGCCCGCGCCTCGGCGCGGAAGGCGGCGTCCTCGGGGCTGTCGTGAAGGTCCATGGGGTGGGTGTTTCTGGCAAGCTCGCAGGCGGGAGCGGTTCCGGCGTGACGCTACCAAAGCGGTTCTGGGCCGCTCCGGAAGAGGGGCCGCGACCTGGGAACCCCCGCTCCGCCACGACCAGGGAGACTGCGGCGAAATTGATCGGGAAGTCCAGGAACAGTTGTCCCCGGCCCGGCGTTTCCTAAGCATGGGATTACTTCAGAAGGTTTTCGGCATATCCGCACCATCACCGAGGAGGACACAGGTGAGTTCAGAGACCGTCAAGCCAGAGATCGTCAAGACCGAGGACGAGTGGAAGGCCGAGCTCGACCCCGATCGCTACCACGTCCTGCGTGAGAAGGGCACCGAGCCGGCCTGGACCGGCGCGCTCCTCGACGTCCACGACCCCGGGCTGTTCCGGTGCGCGGCCTGTGGTGCCGAGCTGTTCCGGTCCGACGACAAGTTCGACTCGGGATCGGGGTGGCCGAGCTTCACCAAGGCCGTCGCCGACGGGGTCATCAACGAGCACGACGACAGCTCGTTCGGCATGCGCCGGACCGAGGTCACCTGCGCCAAGTGTGGCGGCCACCTGGGCCACGTCTTCCCCGACGGCCCCGCCCCCACCGGTCAGCGCTACTGCATCAACTCGCTGTCGCTCGAGTTCGAGCCCGGTTCGGAGCAGTAACCGCGGGGCCACCAAGGTCGCCCGTTGCCGCTCACCGCGCCAGCCATTCTCTCCACCGCAGCCCTCTCACCTCCACGAAGGGCCTGCACCTGGCGGCGACTTCAAGAAAGACTGGCGACCCAATTGCCCATCACTCGGCCACGAGCCGGGACTCGATCAGTTCGAACAGAGCGGCAACGCGTCCGGCCTCAGAGGCGCGTCCGGTGCGGAGCAGGGCGCGCTCGGCATCGGCACACACTTCGCATGCTTCGAACGCCTCGCGCTTGGTGAGGACGACCGCAGTCGAGAAGCTCACTTGTTCTCCTTGGAATCTCAACAATGAATTCGCCCCGCGTCGCACTTTCTGCTTGCACGTCATCGAACGAAATCGACAGGCAGCACCGCAAACCGACTGACCGGACTCGCAACGGCGATAGCCATCACGAGTCCGGGCCGAGTCGGTCAGGCGTCGATTTCAATGACCTCGGTTTCACCAACCGGGTCGGAGTTTCCGGCCAGGTCCGCCTGATCGGGACCGCGACGCTCGGTCCGAGAGATCTCAGCCGTGGCGAACCGCAAGGAGGGACCAACTTCTTCGGCCGTGACTTCGACACGGCTACGGCGGTCGCCGTTATCTGTCTCCCAACTGTGCTGCTCGAGGCGTCCCGTGACCACAACGCGGGATCCCTTGACCAAGGACAGCGCCACGTTCTCGGCGAGATCACGCCAACATACAACGTCGAAAAACGACGTGGCTTCCTCCCATTCGTCGGAGCCCCTTGGCTGCCAACGCCGGTTGACGGCCAAACCGAATGTTGCACTCGCTTGCCCATCACGCGTATAGCGAATCTCCGGATCCCGGGTCAGGTTGCCTGACAGCGTCGTCGTGTTGCTCATCGTCCTTGCTCTCCTCGTCTGTCGCACGCCTTCTGGCGGCAAGCTCCATCTTCGAGCATCGACCTCGCTCCCAACCTCCCCGGTGGGTGACTGAAGTCCTTGCTGGAACAGAATGAAAGCCGGATAACCCAGTCGGCGACTCTCCGATAGTCGATCTCCCGAGTCGTCTCAGTGATGTCGGGAAACGAACGATCGCCGAGAAAGCTTGCGGTAAAGCGCCAAGGTCTCCGGATGCACAGCATCGAATGGCTCAATCTCGTCGGCCACGAGATGGACGAGCTCCGAGAACGTGGACTCAACACCGGCAGGATTTCCAGCTGCGTCAGCCGCACTCATCAGTACGCGGTACAACCGCTCATCGTACGGGGATACCCTCAAACCTTGACGTGCTGACCACTCGGCGCCGGGGGCGTCGTTGGCTTCCAGACGATCTTGAGCGTATCGGAATGCCAGATCCACGACCCCTGCCTCGACCGTGGCGAGAATGCCCTCGAGAATTACCCAGTCATCCGAACGAAGACCATCGAATGGTCGGCCGACAACGAGAGTCAACGCCTCCCTCCAATCGTCAGGAGTCCGTGATCGGGACAGATCAACGAAACTGTCCCAGTCCGTCCTTACATGGGGTCCGAGTGCCAACCGGCCACGCGATCGCGGAAGGTGATCTTCCCCCGCCCGGGATGTTCCCAAGGATCGACGGGCGGCCGAAGCGGTGGAATGAAGGCTCGCCGGTGCCATCACTTTCTCGGGCCAGAGCGCTGTCGCCCATTGTTCGTTGCTGGCACCGCCCGGGTGAAGTGCGAGATATACGATGAGCTCCACCGCCCACGCGCGCGTGAATTGCCGAGCCGCTCCGCTGATCGCCACCTGGCCCAACACCCGAACCAAGACCTTCGGCTCATCCGACACCTGGGGAATGGCCGGGACAGGGACGGTGGTGTTGCCGTTGACGACAGGCTCAAGAAGCGAGCCAGTGGAAGCGAGCGCGGCGCTCCGGGATTGGGAGAGTCAAGCTCCTGTAAGGCTCGTGATCGGGTGTGACCCCGCTCGTCCGGGCAGCCACCGACACAAGTTTGGCGACTCCTTCGACAAAGTCCGGAGGAACCGATTGAGTGGAGAGCGAGGATCGCTTCAAATTCTCGCCGTCAACCGCGACACGACCCGCTTCAGCGCGAACACGCCACCGTGCCGAGGGAGTATCACGTCCACAAATCACAGCCACACCGGAGGATCCATCTCCAGCGACACCGATGAGTTCGTCGATCGCATCCAGCTGGTCCTCAGATGCACCTGGTGAACAGACGACGACGCTGAGGTCCCACGTGTCGCCCCCGTCACGCCATCGGCTCTCGTTATTGGTAGCGAGCTCGACGGAAGCGAGGAGGGCCCCACGTTCCCGAACCCTGCGCTTCATTTTCGCACTCACCTTCGATACAGAGACAGCGTGGCTTACCCGCTCCAATCCCTCGATTTCCTCTCCGAACCCGATGAGGACAAGGTCGATCTGATCGGCCCACTGTGCGGTGGCCAATTCAATGGCAATGGCCTGGATCACGGAATCAGTGTCAGGTCCGGAGATGGCCACCGAGCCTGCCGACTCGATGTTGACCATCAGGATCCCGGCCCCGTCTCTGCCCAGTGTCACGAGCGAGGGCAGAGGTGCATCGATTCCGACAACCTCGGGATCGGTTCGGAGCTCCTCGAGGCGTTGCCCACTCTTGGCCAACATCCAGCTCGCCTTGTCCGGTCCGGCTTCAAAGGGCGGGGGTGGCGCCGGACACGAGCGCGTCGGATCCAGCACGATTTCGACAGCATCGTCACGAAGGAGAAGAGCAGAAACGGCGGGAATCTCGAGATCGCCTCGTCGTCTGGTAACCGAGAGCAGGCGAATGCTCAGGTCTACCCAATCGGCCGAACCCGGGTCGGTCGCGATCCGCAGACCTCGTTCCAACTCTGTCAGATCGCCTTCTGGCAGCGCGATCCGAAGACCGAGGGCTCGATTCCGTTGCTGGGCTCTTCGCATCCGGTCGAGCAACGCCACGATCCCGGCGCCAAGGAGTCCGTATCCAATAGGCGCAACCGGCACGTGGGATCCGGACCGTTCCCTCTCATTTCCCAGATCTCGACTCGGCGTCGAAGCGGATATCTGCCGATTCGAATGGTCATCAAGGGTCATCGGCGAATCGAGAATGGCTTGCGATGACGAGCTCCTCTCGGGCGAAGAGGGCGCGAGCAGGACGCTCGTGGCTGGAGTCGGTCCAACAGGACCCGTCACCATGGTTAGCGACGTAGGCTCCGCGGCCGGGGCCGGAGGTGCTCCCGTACCAGTCGTTGGAATGACGAGCAGCCAACCTGGTCGTATCCAATGATCGTCGATGAGCGTTTCCCCGTCGGGTTGCGGCCGGCCGTAGTTGGCGGCGGCGATCAGCCGCCAGGCCAATGGGGTGCCGAGCTCCGCGTTGGCGATCGACCACAACGTGTCTCGAGGCTTGACCGCATAGATCCTCTGAGACGTCTCGAGGACCGTGTTGGACGATTCGGTCCCCGACCCATGTCCGGTTAGGCTCATTGTGGATTGAGGATCTGGTCTGTATCGGGGTGCAGCGGTCAGTGGCGTGGAAATATTCGATGCACTCGCTGAGGCAACGTGCAATCGCAGAGGCGTAATCTGTCGGTTCGGTACTCCGAACAACAGGCAAGCCCCCGCCAGCCAAGTAACCAGCGATTGAACGTGACGGCTACCGGGCATCCTTCCCGGAGGGCGGCCTCGGACCCGACCCAGGATCTCCACACAAACACAGAGGACGAACCAACCCCACGACAACCAAGCAAGGGACCAGACCAGATAAACAGTGGCGCGATCACCAAGGTGACTTCCCAGCAAATGCCCAATCTGACCGGGATGATCGGCGAGGTTTCGCACGCTCGTCGAAGAGGGAACGGCGTGTGCTCCTACGAGCGCCAGGGGAGCGCCCGCGACAAGGCCGACAAATACGAGCGTCCAAACAATTCGCGACATCAGAGAGCGGTGATGAATAGCTCGGAGCCGATCGAACGTCACGCTCATCAATCCTCCCTCGTGACGCCATGGACATTCGAGGCACTGGCAGACGCGGAGACACCGATTTGCCGAATTCCGACGATTCCCAAAATTTCCGTCGAGACTGATGACTGCACGTGAACAATCACGGTTTGACCAGAGATCGTGACGGTACCGGAGGTTCCGACTGATCTGAGATAGGCGTACGCAGCGCGCGCGGCACTGGCGGGGTCGATCGCGACCGTTCCCAATCGGAGGGCTTCGACGGAGATCTGATCGGCGCCGAGACGTGCGGCCTGTTCCGACTCTCCCGCCGCGGCACTCTGTGCGGCTACAGCTCGGCCCCCATCGACCACGAGGCCTATTAGTGCAAAGAGCGCGAGGGCGAGCACTGCCAGAAAGACCGTGAATGATCCATCCTCGGTACCGCGCCAATGGCGATCTCGTCCCGCCCCGGTCAACGGAACCTCATCTCGGTCCGTCACGGTTGAACCGATCGGTACGGATCGATTGTCGCCAGTTGGGTTACCTGAAGTGTGGTCGAGCCAGGAAACCCCGGGACCATCAGGTCCGAGAAATCGACGTGGCAAGACACAGACACCCGGACGGTGGAACCGGGCACGAACGGCTCAGCATTCACATTGACGCTTGGATCGACGCACGAGTGGGTCGACGCGAGCACAGGGGTGGCGGCTGCAACCGCTGCTTCTTGGGCTTGAGAAGCCGAGCCCGCCACAGAAGCAGCATCAGCCGCTGCACGGGCGCCCCCAACGAGCTGCTCACGAGCCAGGGAATACCGACCAAATCCGAGGGCCACGAGAACGAACAATGCGATGACTGGGGTGAGCACGACGAGCTCAACGGTGAGGCTTCCTCTGGCGGCACTCCGATGGGGCCGATTCTGTTCTCGCCGCTCTCCCTCAGCCTCCGACACGGAACTCCTGCTTTGTACCCACGCTGGCTGCCGAGACCGGAAGATGAAGGCCAGGAACGATCGATTCCGTCAGACCGCTCACCCGCACTTCGACCTCGTCGTTCGGCAGCAAAGACGCCTGGACAGAGGGATTCGTCACGACCTGACTGGCTGATTGCACCAAGGCCAACTCAGCTTCCGCGATCCCAGCCCTCAACGAGCCACCCTCGACGCACGCCGCCTGATCGCCACGAGTGGCGGCCGCCTGGACGAGCGTCGACGCGTGAGCCCAGAGACATACCTGCACGGCGAGCAAGATCACCAGCATCGCAGCGGGGATGGCTATTGCGGCCTCGACGACCGATCCCGCGTCACCGGCCAACCTCCCTCGTCGAATCACCGGTAGGTCCCCAGCCGTCAATTGAGGTTGATCGAATTGGCCTTGTCCATGACCTTCGCCACGATGATCGCACCGACGGCGATTGCGAGCGCGGCGAACACAGCGGTCAGGATCACCTTCTCCACAACACTTCCCTCCTCGTCGCGGCTGGCGGATGCCAATCGGACACGAGCGAAAGTCCACAGCGCTTGGACGTACCACATCATCATTGTCTTCTCCTTTCATGGCCCAGGTAATCCATCTATACGACATCGGCGAACGGTCGATCAGAAGCCCGACGCGATTCGGGTGAACGCCGGATAACCGATGAAGATGAGGAAACCCACAAGAAGAAACGTCCCGGGAATAAAGAGTTTCTCGGTCAGGGCGTTCGCCTCTGCCTCTGCATTGGCGAGCTCGTGACGACGGATCGACGCCGCCCGTGCTGCCAACGTCGCCCGGATCTTGGCACCCTCCATGCCGGCGAGCCCCGCGGTCGCGGCCAATTCGCCGAACTCCTCGATACCAAGCGTGTCACCGAGCCGGGCCAAGGCGTCCCAAGGCGGCTCTCCTGTGTCGCGGCTCAGCGACAATGCCGCCAGGATGCGACGAGATACGACGTTCTCACCGAGTTGGGCGGCGGCCAGGAGGGCGCTCTCGATCCCCATTCCGCCTGCCAGTCCCAAGACGACGAGGTCGAGGAAGGAGCAGATCACCCTTCTCGCATGGCGCCGACCACGTTTGGCCTCGGCGTCTAACTCGATAATGGGGAGCAGGGCTCCGCTGATGCCGCAGACCACCCCGACAGCCAATGGGACGAGGAGGGGGACGCGCACACCGGCGACGACGACGACGGTCCAAGTCAAGACGGGCAGAAGGCTACCGACCGCCGCGCTGACCAAACATCGAACTGCGAGAACCTCGAGTGAGGAATTGGAAAGCGCGAGGCGAGTGTTCAGCTCGCGTTCGAAGTATCCACGCTCTCGGACGACTTGCGCCACCCGTATCGCGACCTCGCGATCGACCCGCTTGGTATTTCGTTGCCAAGACAATGGTTCACGGCGCCCAGGAGCGCTCGGCTCGACGACCAGCGCGCTGAAGACGGATTGCAACGACGTCCTCTGACTCCGGAGCCCCGTGATCACGCCCGTCACGCCCAACCCGACTCCTAGTGCCAAAAGGATCACGAGGGTCATCGCACGGGCTCCGCATCCAGCAACCTGATCTCGGGCGCGGGACGGACCAAACGAACCATGAGCCCCAGGCCGACGGCGTAGAGGAGGCCAACGGCCCCGAGGACAAGCTGCCCGACCTCAGTCCGGAATGGACTCAGGTACGAGTGGGCCATAACCGCCACAGCGATAACGAAGGCGAGCGAGAAGAGCATGATGGTCCGGACGCTGCTTCGGGCCGAGGCGCGACTGGCATCGACCCTGAGCTGCATCGACACGTCTTCTCGGATCGAATCAACCAAAGAGCTGAGGACCTCGACCAGCTTCTGTGCCTGCGAGGTCGCTGCCAGCAGAAGGGCAGAGACCAAGAACTCTGCCGCGGGATCGTCGACCTCTCGGGCGAAGACTCGGAGTGCCGCTTCGAGAGAGACGCCGTTGCTCAACCGCGTCGCCAATGCCCCAACCTGAGAGCGGATCGGGACCGGCGCCGAGGCCGCCGTGACGACGATCGCTTGGGCCAGACCCGCCGAACCCGCCAAGGAGTCTCGGAGCAACTCGGTCCAGGTAGCCACTGCCTCAGTCCTCCGTGAGGTGTCTCCGGGAAGGACCCTTCGGAGGCTTTTCGGCAAGGTTGCAAAGCCAAGCGCCCCGAGAATTCCTGCCACAGGCCATCCGGTGAGGACGGCGCAGAGCAATCCAAAGAGGGTGGGGACGAAGAATCGCCGCATCTGACGTTGGGGTGCCCGGTCGCCGATCCCGAGGGACTCGGGCAAGGGGCGATTGGCGAGGTGGGCCCCACGAGTGACCGACCTCTGTGGGTGGATGGCCCACGCGAGACCAAGGATCCCGGCGCCAATCCCAGATCCCAGAAATGAAACCGCCAAGGTGGTCACCACGGGACCGTCTCGGAACCTCGCAACGACGGCTCGAATCCGCAATTGACCAGCTCTTCGAGCGTGGACGATCGCAGGGGCGCGGCCTGCTCGGCCCAACCCTTTCCCCCTGATCGGAAGACCTCATTCGAAACCACATGGAGCCCTTCGGCTCCCACGACCTCTTGTACCGAGGAGACGAAGCGTCGTCGCCTGACGGCCTTAAAGCGCACGCCGTTCGTCTCCGCATATTCGGCGAGATAATCCCGATCGGAGCCCGCCAGATAACGCAGATCGGGAGCCGAATCGTCGAGATCGACGACCTCGACGAAGACTGTGAAGTGCACCGCTCCTGAAATCAGCAAGTTTGTAGATTCCAAAGGAAGTCGCTCCGGTGCCTGAACCGCGTAGGAGGCGAGGCGACGGAAGATGCCAAGCGATGAGTCGGCGTGGATCGTGCACATCGACCCGGAGCGACCTTGGCTCATAGCGTTGAGCATGGGCAGAATCTCATCACCCAAGACCTCGCCCACAATCACTCGATCCGCATTCATCCGGAGAGCCCTTCGGACGAGGCGGGCCATCGATATCGCACCCTCTCCCTCTGCGTTGGCTGGCCGGGCTTCGAGTGCGACCAGGTCGGGGTGTCGATCGGGAATCGAGTCCAGGCCTAGCTCGAACGCCTGCTCAATCGTGACGACCCGCTCTCGCGGAGGGATGGCCGATGCCAACGCACGAATCAACGTGGTCTTCCCCGAGTTCATCGCGCCACCCACCACGATGTTCTTTCTGGCCCGAACAGCGGCAGCCAAGAAGCTGGCGAGGGTGGCGTCCAGTCCACCCATTTCGACGAGGTCGTCGAGCGTCAGGTCCACGAAGCGGTGACGCCGGATCGACACGACTGGCCTCTGTACCACGGACATCAGCGCGGAGAGGCGGCTCCCATCTGGCAAGCGCAGGTCCAACTCAGGATGAGAGACGTCGAATCGCCGTTCGGACAGCCCGAATCGCGCCGCGGCTGACCGGAGCATTTCGGCAAGTTCGGCATCTGAGTCCGCAGCAGGTTCGACACTCGCCTTTGTCCCATCTGCATAGGTCACCCAAACTCGGTCACACCCATTCACGTCGATGTTCTCGATTGCAGGATCATCGATCAATATTTGCAACCGTCCTAATCCGAACAACGCGTCGAGAACAGACCTCGCGACTCGTTGCTCGTCCGTTACATCGAGAGGGGCGTTCCCACCTTCAACGGATTCGGCCGCGTAGGTCTCGAGATGCGAGAAGGTCAGCTCTCGAGCAAGCTCCCGACGATCGTCCAACGCCAATTCGTATCCGGTGGTACTTGACAGATCGTCAGCCACCTCGGCACGAAGTCTGGAAACCAGGGAAGCCAGTTCGTCGGATGTCTTCATCGGAGATCGAGTCCGTGTTCCCGCGAACCATTTCGCTCGAACGGGGCCTCGAAGGATGAGGTACCCGACTGACCAAGAGCATGCGCATGCTTGAGTTCGGTACCGCCAATGCCCTCGCCACCCGGATCGGGAGCCCGCAGAATGCGCTCGACGAGACCTCGTACAGAGGCAACCAAGGTGCTACGTGCGAATGTCTTCGGCTTGCCCGGCAAACCGCATGCCATCGCGGCCGACTTCTCGTCAAGAGGAATCTTGGCAAAGAGTGGCACCGCGAGGGCCTGCTCGATCTCGTTGTCCTGAAATTGACTGGATCCGACAGCCACGATGGAAATCGATCCCGCCGTCACGATCGTTCGGATGACGTCAAGTGTCCCCAGGGCATGCGCGAGCCCGGCAGCATCAGGTCGAAGGATCACCACGACATGGTCAGCTGCCTTCAGAATCTCCCGCTGACCGGGCGCGTCGGCGACGAACCGTCCGCAGTCGACGACGGTATCGACTCCGTCAGGGAAGATGGCCGGACCGGCCGCAGCGAGTTCCCGGTCCAGACTGCCGGCGGCGTCGGCGTTCACCGGACCAACCAAGGCCTCCAGACCTCCCGGCAGCGTCTGTACGTGGTCGCCGAGAGTCGCGACTCCAGCGTTTGACCGCCGATTGGCGAGAATGAGGCTCGCCATGCCAACACGCGGAGACAACCCGAATCGAGCGGCAAGGTCGTTTCCGGAGGGGTCGCACTCGGATATTGCGATCCGGCGCTGGGTAGGCCATACGGCACCTGTCACACAGGTCAGCGTCGAGACGCCTGGCGAGCCCTTTCCGGAGCACAACGCAACGAGGCTCACGAACTCGATCCCACCAACACGAGTGCCGCCTGCCCCGCCGCGGATGCGCTGGCAACCAGGGGCGCCATCGCCGTCGGCACCAGCACCGAGATGACAATCGTGTCGGGACTCGAGGCCACGGGACCGGCGACTCCGGTGACCGTGGCGTTGGGCGCCAGAACGCCACCGATCTCCAGTTGTCCTGCCTCCGGCGAAGAATTCGTCGTTGCGGACCCGCCGGTGGATCCACCCGTCAGAGTCGATGGAGAACCGGTAAGGATGACGTCGACGGTGTCTCCGACCGCGACACCCCCCGCGGGCAGCTGGCCTGCCTTGGTGGCAACCCCCACTACCGCCTGACCGTGCACGGGACCACGACCTGAAGTCAACTCGGTACTTGTTAGCAATGTCCCATGAAGAAGCGGCACGGTCGCGGTTCTCCCGACAACCAAGCTGGCCTTGTTCGCCGCGATAGGAGCGATTCCAGTCGAGAAGGCGATCTTCACGACGGCGAGGTCGTCGCCTTTGATCGTGTGACCTTGCTGAACATCGCGCGCCATGATCAGAACGGCGACCCTATTGCCAGCGTGTAGGTAGACGCTGGTAAAGAGCGCTATGCAGGTAATGATTAATGCGACTGAGCCGACGGCGACGACAGGGCGCCGACGATGCTCGTTTCCTACAAAACGCGGGGCTGGGACCCTCGTTCGGCGGTCCAATCGAAAACCCGACAACGTCGTGGACACGAGTGCCTCGCCTTGCTCGAGCTGCTAGCCGGCTGTTCCGACGGATTCGACCTGCTCCACTCGAACAGGGACCGTGGACCTGGTTTGCAGTGGCGGAAGAGCTCCCCCGCCCACCACGCCGACCGCAGACCATCGCACCGTCCACGTAATTGTCGCGGTAACGCTGAACGCTCCGTCGTTCGGGTCGCCATCCGCTGCGGGCTGGGCGGCAGACGATCTGGAATATGTGTAGGAGCAGTCCGTCGTCTGTGCATCGACGGACACAGACGGCTGATAGGGAGTCCCGGGGCCGTCGCAAACGACAGTGTGCCCGTCGCCCATTGACCACGAAACCGTGTCTGGCGTGGCTACTGCCGTAGCGCTGACACCACCGGCCGATGCCGTGGCCCGAAAGCTGTGCCACGCCTGTGGATCGACCCAGAGCCAGGAGCTCAGATTGACCACACTGAAGGCTGACGGATTGAGGTTGACCACCGGAGACGGAAGTGTCAATGAAGCGGCGGCCTGCAGGGCGAGCGCGCTAGGAGCGACCGCCGGCGCGGGCGCAACGGCCAACGACCCCGAGGGGAACCAAGAGAGGGCGCCGTTGTAGAGCGTCAACGTCCTCCCGGGACACTTGACGAAGTACCACGCTCCGGGTGTGGGACCACCTGGCCCAAAGGTTGCGGCCTCGTTGGCAGGCATTGGTATGTAGGTGCAAGGTGCGGCAGCTGTCGCCGAACCTGATCCTCTGTGGACCCCGCGGTGAATCACGCCTCTCCCGGGTTTCGAGGTCGTGTTTCCCACTCCCACCTTGACGGTGTTTCCGCCATCGGACGCCGAACTCGAGTTCGTCGCAGCCCATGCGACGAAGACTCCCTGTGTTCCGAAGAGCGCCACGATCGCGACAGCAACCCAGATCTTCATCCGCCGCGAGAACCGGCCTCCGCTGCTATCGGGCATTGAACCGATACCTCACTCGGGACCGGGAGGGCGGCGGAGAACCGACGGCCGGATTTCGGCCGACGGCCAAGCGGCCGCTAACCACGTCTTTCGCACTCAACGCCTTTATCCCACCACATAGAGCGATTGATCTTGCCGAGAGCACGGAAATCCCCCCGATTCAGGGCTCTTTTTGAGGCAGTCTCCCCACCGAATGTGGGGACACTACGGGTAGTGACCACCAGTGGCAACTTGACGTGAGCAATGAGCGAGCAACAGGCAGACGGAGGCCTCGTCACGAGGCCGCGTCGAGACCTCTCGACTCCGGGCCTGGCGCCTGACGGACCGGACGCCGATGGGGTGAGAGGGGCCACGTCGCAGAGAGTGCCGTGCGCTGCTTGCCGCAAACCTCGCCGACAACCTTGCTGACAACGGGGAGCCACCGGAACAGACCAACTCAACGCGGGACAAACGCCCGAGACCGAGTTGATCGGTGACGGCGCCACGGTGTCGGGTCTGAAATCTCTGGGAGCTTTTAAGCTCGGGGAGATGTGCGGCCGCGTAGACATCCATACGCCCCCGTCACAGCTGGCCCGGCTGCTCGAGGTCCAGTTGGCGTCGGGTGTCGATCCTGACGGAAGGCCGAGCTGGAACGTCCCACCGGCGCGCGGCATCCCCGCAATCACCGAACGGCACCCGCGCACCGAGGACGGCGAGAAGAGCGACGACCACGAGCGGGTCATGGACGTTCTGCGCTGGGGCCTTGTCCCCCACTGGGCTAAGGACCCCCGCACCGGCTACAAGATGATCAACGCCCGGGCCGAGACGGTGACGAAGAAGCCCGCCTACCGGTCTGCGTTCGCCAACCACCGCTGCCTGATCGTCGTGGACGGCTTCTTCGAGTGGCAGGTCCCCGACTCCGACAAGCCCAAGCGCAAGGTCCCGTTCTATTTCCGCCGTGCCGACGGCCAACCGATCACGTTCGCTGGTTTGTACGAGACCTGGTGGGACAAGTCGCGCTCCGAGGACCCCGACCCCGAGACGATGCTACGCACCTGCACCATCATCACCACCAACGCCGGGGCCGACATGGTCGACGTCCATGACCGCATGCCCGTGATCATCGAGCGTCCCGACTTCGACCGCTGGCTCGACCCCGACCAGCACGACACCGAGGCCCTCGCCAAGCTGCTCCTCCCTGCCCCCAAGGGCACCCTGGTCCGGCATCCCGTCGACAAGGCCGTGAACAGCCCCCGCAACGACGGCCCCATGATCATCCAGCACGCCCCTCCGGACGAGGACGACGAGTAGTCCGGCCCGTGACCACGCTCGGCCACGCCCGGAAGGTCGCCTTGGCGCTGCCGGAGACGACCGAAGAGGCGCACCACGACATGTCCTCGTTCCGGGTCCGGGGAAAGATCTTCGCCACCGTCCCCGACGACGCCCACCTCCGCGTCATGGTCGACGAGGGGGAGATCCGGGCCGCGGTGGCCGCCAACCCCGAAGCCTGTCGGGAGCTCTTCTGGGGCAAGCGGCTCGCCGCCGTCGAGGTCGACCTCAAGCGCGCCAAACCGTCGCTGGTCAAGGACCTCCTCACCGACGCCTGGATCCGCAAGGCCCCCAAGAAGCTGGTGGACGAGCTCTCGCACCGCTGACGGCCAGCGTCGGCGCGGCGACAGGGGCCGTCGCAGGCCCGGCGAGGGGGAGTGGAGATGGTTAGCCTGTGCCGGTCATTGGCCGCGGGGGCCGACGACCGGATCGGGGGGACGTCATGGAATTGAAGGTCGTCGGCGCGGGAGTGGGCCGGACCGGAACGCTGTCTCTCAAGACGGGACTCGAGCAACTCACCGGCCAGCCCTGCTACCACATGATCGAGGTCTTCTCCCATCCCGAGCACGTCACCCTGTGGCGAGAGGCGGCCGAGGGCGGCAAGGTCGACTGGGCGACGATGCTCGACGCCTATGGATCGACCTCGGACTTTCCGGCCTGCCTCTTCTGGCCCGAAATCCTCGAGGCCAACCCCGGCGCTGTCGTCGTGTTGTCCACCCGGAGCGACGCCGAAGCGTGGTGGGACAGCGCCAGCAACACCATCTTCGCCATCGCCGGTTCCGAACTGCCCCCCGAGATGGCCGACTGGTTCGAGATGTGGCGCGCCGTGGCCTCGGCCCGGTTCACTGCCGACTGGACCGACAAGGACGCGGCGATCGCCGCCTACGACCGCCACAACGCCGAGGTGCGCGCCTCGGTGCCATCGAGGAACCTCGTGGACTGGCAAGCGCGTGACGGGTGGGAGCCGCTCTGCGACGCGCTGGACATGGACGTGCCCGATGAGCCGTTCCCACATCTCAACACCAGGGAGGAATTCCCCCACGTCGATGCGGACACGAACATGGCGGAGGCGCTCGAGCAGTTCAACGCAGGGCTGGACTCCAGCGGCTGAAGCCGGGCGCCCTCCGCGTGCCGGAGTCGAACCCAACCGCTACGTCTGGCAGTTCCCGAGCCCGAGCTGGATCGCGGCGCAGACCGTGGCGTAGCTGACGCGCCAGCCGCCATCGACGATCAGGGCCTGGCCGACCATCGGGAACGTGAGCCCCGCATCGGAGTGGAACCGCAGCGTGTAGGCCACGTCCGCCAGGGTGGGGCTCTCGAACACCACGGTGGTGACGTCGATGTAGCTCGAGGACGCCAGCGCCTCGTAGGGACCGGTGTCGAGCTGCTCGAGGGCGCCGGCCACGAGGCTGCCGTCCTCGATCGACTGCACCCGCTGGATGGGCGGGGTGCTGCAGTCGAACACCGATGCGAACGCGGCCGAGATGGCCTGCGTGGCTGCCTGGGGGTCGGCGGGCTGGCCGGCACCGGTCGGCGGCGCGGTGGGAAGTGTCGCGGGAAGGGCCGAGGGCCCGGCCGGCGCGCTGGCCTCGACCTGGAGCGGCACGGTGGCGAGGGCGGTGCCCGAGTTGTCGCTCACCTGGAGCTGCGACCCGGTGGCGCCGAGCGCGCTCCGGGGTCACCGGCCACCACGACGACCGCCACACCACCCACGGGCGCCTCGGTCACCGTCCCGGCGCTGCCGGTCACCGACAACGTGGTCACCTGCGGACCGACCTCGACGTCGACCACCGTGGCGGGGGCCCCCTCGGCGCTCCCCACGCTCGACACCGCCGCGCTGATCAACGGTGACGTGTAGTTGGGGAACAGCGCGCCGGTGAGCACCGCCACCGCGCCCGGGGTGGTGACCTCTTCGACGATGCCGCCGGCCGGGGTGCACGCCGCCTCCCCGGTGCCGTAGCCCGACTGCGACTGCGAGCCGGGGAGCGCCTTGTACACCGCCACGGCGGTGCCGTCCGCCCACCGCTTCACGAAGAGCGGCCCGGTGGGGGCGACGGTGACGTTGCCCACCTGGTTGGCCGGTGTCACCTGGATCTGGGGGGCGACCGAGGCGAGAGAGAGCTGCCAGGCGTCCCCGGTCAAGGTGGCCGCGGCGTAGAGCGGGCCCTCGGACTGCGCTCCCTGCCCTGCGTTCAGGTGGTATTCGACAACACCGGCGGTGGCCGAGGTGAAGACGACCCGGTCGACGTTCACCTCTGCACTGCCCCCGAAGGGCACCGTCTCGAGGGCGTCATCGGTGGCGACGGCGTTCAGGCGCTGCATCGGGGAGGCGCGGCACCCGAGGGCCGTCTGCACGGCGTGGGTGACCGCCGCGGTGGCCGCGGCGGGGTCGGCCGGTTGCACTGCGCCCGGTGCGGGCAGGGCGCTCGGCGCGGCGGGACCGGTGGCGACGCTGCTCTCGGTGCCGAGCCCGTAGCCGGAGAGGACCTGTCCGGCGCTCCCGAGCACGTCGATGGCCGCCACGGACCCGTTCCCGAGCGCACCGGCGGGGGCTCCGGTGTGGCCCAGGACCACGACGCCCGACGCCGGCACCGCCACCCGGTCGACGGTTCCATCGGCGAACTGCACCTCCACCGTGGCGGCGGCGGAGCCGACCTGGGCCAGCACCCACGTCGCCGGGGCGCCCTCGGCCACGCCGATCTCGCCCACCTGCACGTCGACGAGGGCACCGGTCGCCCCTTGGAACAGCGGCTCCGACATGGTCCCCACCGCGGCGGTGTCGGAGATCTCCACGGTGACCTGTGTGGTGGTGAGACACCCCAGGTACGCCGGCGCCAGATCCACCGGCCCTGACGAAGCCGGCCCCGATGAGGGCGGGGACACCGTCTGCACACCGGACCCAGCACCACCCGAACCTGCACCGCCGGAACCGGAACCGCCGGACGTGGAGGAGCCGTCGGCGGGCTGGCCGAACACCATCATCTGCACGCCGTCGGAAGAGGTGTGGGCGTAGAGGTGCCGGAGCGCGGTCGACGACGAGGGCGCCACGTCGATGGGCGTCGTGGTGCTCGGGGTCGAGGCGTCGGCCCCCCCGACCGCGCCCTCCCCCTGGGCCGGCGTCGACGCCGACCCGTTGAAGGCCTTCTTGGGCACGACCCCGAGCGCGCCACCACCGTGGGTCGCCTGGGCGCCCGCGTACGACGCGCTGACCGTACCCGTCAGGGGCAGGACGAGCACGCCGTTGTGCCGGTCGAGCCCGTGCCCGGTGCGTCCCCCGGGCAAGCCGGCTGGGCCGGCAACCTGGCGCGGTGCGGTCCCACCCGACGTCACCACCACACTGAGGCCGACTGCCATCACCACCACCACGGTCAGTGTGGCGGCCTCCCATCGGCGTCGGCTGTGGCGGCGACGGGCCCCGTGCGCGACCGCCGTCACCGCGCTGGCGTCGGCGGGGGCCGACACCGAGCGCGCCCGGGCCGCCAACGCGGCGCGCAGCCGGTCCTCGAAGCCTGTGCCGTGGTCGTCGTTCATGGCCCCTCCCCCGGATCGGCGATGGCGGTGCGCAACCGGGCACAGCCGCGGTGGACGAGCGAGGCGACGGTCCCGGGCCGGCAGTGAAGAAGCACGGCGATCTCGGTGTCGCTCATCTGCTCGTAGAAACGCAGCACGATGGCGGCGCGCTGGCGGGGGGGCAGGCGGGCCAGCACGTCGAAGAGTTCGTCGGCCTCGAGACCGACGCCGGAATGGTGGGCGTCGGTGGGGTGCTCGGCGGCGGCCCGGGTCCGTTCCAGCCGACGCCGGCGGTGCCACGATCGCGCCGCGTTGACCACGGACCGCCGCAGGTAGGGCAGGGGGTCGTCGAGCCCGTCGAAGCGCCGGTAGACCCGGACGAAGACGTCGTGGACGAGGTCCCGGGCCACGTCCTCGGACAGCGTCAGCAGGTAACCGAGCCGGACCAGGGACTCGTAGTGGGCCCGGTAGAAGTCGTCGAAGCCGTCCGGCGAAGACGAGCCGAAGGAGCCGGACCCGTCTTGCCACGCCCCCGCGCCTTCCACGGCACCCCCGATGTCCGTGCCGAGGGGTCCGGGCCCGGGATCGCCGACCCAGAGGCGGGCCGCATCGGCGTGCATGTCTCTACCACGCCGGGCTCGACTGTTTCCTTGCACCTCGGGGCCAGAATGCCCGAATCGGGCCAGGTGACGGGGCGGTCAGCCGTCGGTGAAGCTGAGCTTGTCCTGCTCCCAGAACGACCGGAGCGACACGAGCTTCCCCTCGGCGTTCACCTTGTAGATGTTGGCGAGGGGGACGATCCCGACCTGGTTCCCGGGGAGGGTGATCCGGAGCTCGCCGATGTTGACGACCTCGTCGCCGCACTCGATGGTCTGGCGGATGGTGAACTCGAGGCTCTCGCTCTGCGACACCACGTTGTCGTAGAAGGCGGTGATGGCCTCCTTGCCGTGCTGGCCCTTGCCTTCGGCGTCGACGAAGGACGGGCCGACCGGGTCCTCGACCACGGCGTCGTCGGCGAAGAGCCCCAACCACCCGTCGCGGTCCTTGGCCTCGGACATCGCCATCGACTTCTTCGACATCTCGAACGCTCTGCCCATCGCCCCGCCTCCCCTGTCGCTCCTGTTGCCTGTCCTACGCCTTGACCTTCGCGATCACCGTGTCGGCGAACTGCCGGAGGCTATCGATCTTGGCCTGGAGCGGCTCGACGTCGGGCCCCGTCACATAGGGCCAGCGGAACCCGACGACGACGTCGGTGACGCCTTGGTCCTCGAGACGGCGCACCCCGTCGACGCTGAAGGCGTCCATGGAGATGACGTGGGTCTCGAATGGCTCGCCGTCGCGTCCCGCCTCGGCGCGCAGCTCGGCCAACCGGGCGAGGAGCCCGGGGAGGTCGGCGGGATCGCCGCCACCGTGCATCCAGCCGTCGCCCATGACGGCGGCCCGGCGCAGGGCCGCTTCTCCGTGCCCTCCGATCAGGATGGGGATGGGCGCGGTGGGGGTCGGGGCCATCTTCACCGCCGGCACGTCGAAGACCTCCCCGTGGTACTCGAAGTACCCGCCCCCGGTGAGCCCCCGGATGACGTCGATGCACTCGTCCATGCGCTTGCCCCGGCGCGCCCAGGGGACGTCGAGGAGCCCGTAGTCCTCGGGCCACGGGCTCGTCCCCACCCCGAAGAGGAACCGGTTGCCGGTGAGCACCGCCACCGACGCGGCCTGCTTGGCCACCATGACGGGATGGCGGATGGGCAGCTTCACCACGAAGGTCACGAACCGCAACGTGGTGGTGACCGCCCCCAGGGCGGGGATGAGGCTGAAGGGCTCGATGAAGGGCTTGTCCTCGAGGAAGTGGCGCGACCCGTCGGGGTTGAACGGGTAGGTGGTGTCGGACTCGAGCGGGTAGGCGATGCTGTCGGGCACGACGAAGGTGTCGTAGCCGGCGTCCTCGGCGGCCCGGGCCAGGGGCCCGTAGAACGCCGGGTCGGTCATGGACTCGGCGTAGCTGAAACGCATAGGGGGGCCTCGGTCTTCTCGAAAGCTCGGTGAGGGTACGGAGTCGGTGCGGATACGGGAGTCGGTGCGGTACCGGAGATCGGTGCTCAGGCGTTGGGCTTCTCGCCCGACGCGGCCGCCTTCCGGATCTGGTCGAGACGGTCGATGAGCCCCATCCGCTCCTGACCCACCTCGTCGAACCGGGCCGCGATCTGCTCGGGCGTCCAGCGGCCCTCGACGGTCATCGAGCGCAGCTCGACGGGCTGGTTCCACACCGCGATGCGTCCCCCCACCGCCGTGTAGACCTGGCCGGTCACGTCCTGGGCCGCATCCGACAGCAGGAACACCACCAGGGGGGCGACGTCCTCGGGATCGCCCATCTCGGCCAGCTCGGACGGGACGTTCGCCGACATCCGGGTACGGGCCACCGGCGCGACGGCGTTGGCGCGGACGCCGTAGCGGTGCAGTCCGACCGCGGCGGACCGCACCAGCGACACGATCCCGCCCTTGGCGGCCGAGTAGTTGGCCTGGGCCACGCTGCCGGCGATAGGCGCCCGAGGTGAACCCGACGAGCGACCCCGACTCCTGCTTGCGCATGATCGCCGCCGCGTGGCGGAACACGGTGAAGTGGCCCTTGAGGTGGGTGGCGATCACGGCGTCCCACTCGTCCTCGGACATGTTGAAGAGCATCCGCTCCCGGAGGATGCCGGCCACGGCCACCACACCGTCGATCCGGCCCCACCGCTCGACGGCGGTGTTCACGATGCGCTCGCCCCCGGCCATGGTGCTCACGTCCTGGGCGACCGCCACCGCTTCGCCGCCGGCGCTCTCGATCTCCTTCACGACGGCCTCGGCGACCTCGCTGGTGGGGTCCTCCCCGGCCAGGCCCACCCCGATGTCGGCCACGACGACCTTGGCGCCCTCGGCCGCGCACGCCAGCGCGCAGGCCCGGCCGATGCCGCCCCCCGCCGCCCGTGATCACGACCGCCTTGTTCTCGAGGTACCCAGCCACGTCGCCTGCCGCTCCTCGTCTCGCGGGTACGAAATCTGACGGGATGTTAGACGGCGGGGCCGTCGACCCCCCAGCCGACGCCGAGCACCAGGGTGACGCCTGTGTCAGGATTTCGACCGAGCAGGAGGGGGACGATGACCCAGGTCAACGAGCACATCGAGTTCGACACGTCCGACGTCGACCGCCACATCGGCAAGCCCGTGGGCGGCGGCCAACTGAAAGAGCCCGTGACCGTCACCGACATCCGGCGGTGGGTCCAGGCCATGCAGTACCCGAACCCGCTCCACTTCGACGACGACGTCGCCGCCGCCAGCGTGTTCGGGCGGATCGTCGCCCCCCAGTCCTTCACCATCTGCTGCGACGTCGGCCACGGGGCCGGCCCCGCCATCGTGGGGAACATCCCCGGCACCCACATGATCTTCGGCGGCGACGAGTGGTGGTTCGCCGGGCCCCGGATCTACCCCGGTGACCTCCTGCGCATGAAGCGGCGCTTCGTCGACTACAAGGTGTCGGAGACCAAGTTCGCCGGCCCCACCATGTTCAGCCGGGGCGAGACCCTCTACACCAACCAGCGGGGCGAGCGCGTCGCCAAGCAGTGGTCGACGGCGGTGCGGTACCGCGCCGACGTGGCCCGGGATCGTGGCTTCTTCGAGCAGGCCGCGCCGCTGCCGACATGGACCGAGGAGCGGCTGGCCGCCATCGAGACCCAGCGCACGGACGTGGATCCGCAGCCGGGCCGGCGCCGAGAGCCCCACCCTCGACGGTCGTCGAAGTGGGCCAGAGCCTCCTCACGCGCCCCATCGGCCCCCACTCGCTGCCCAGCCTGGCCTCGGAGTGGCGCGGCTACACCTTCACCGTGTGGGGCTCGACCTACCACGAGGGTGCCGACCACCTGAGCGAGGCGGGTTGGCTCGACGAGATGGACCGCGACCTCGTCGGCGCCCAGGAGGACCCCGAGCTCGCCGACGGCCTCTACCACGGGCCGTCGCGGGGCCACACCGACGAGGAGCACGCCCGGCTCATCGGCATGCCCCGCGGCTACGGCTACGGCGCCTCGATGGGGGCGTGGGTCCTCGACTACGTCGCGCGCCTGGGCCGGCGACCGCGGCCTGGTGCGGCACTCGGCCGTCCAGTACCGCTTCCCCGCCTTCGACGGCGACCTCACCCTCCTCGACGCCGAGGTGACCGACGCCCGCTACGACAAGATGCTCGGGGCCGGGCTCGTGACCCTGGAGGTGACCATGACCAACCAGGACGGGTCGGTGATGGCGAAGGGGCCGGTGGAGGTCGAGCTGCCGGCCTAGGCCGCGTCGACTCGACTCGACTCGACTCGGCTCGGGCACCGGACGACATTTCCGTGGTCCTCTTCCGGGGGCCACCCCTCGACACCGAGACCCGGCATCGGCGCGCTCACCATGGGCGGGCTGCTCGCCGAGGTGGCGGCCCGTCACGCGGCGCGTGAGGCGCTGTGCTTCCACCCGTCGGGTCACCACGAGTCGGGTCTCCACGAGGGCCGGTCGGGTCCGCGGCGCGACGACGCCGTGGTGCGGTGGACCTACGCCGAGCTCGGGGCCCGGGCCTGTCGCTTCGCCAAGGCGCTGGCCGCGGCGGGCGTGGGCAAGGGCACCCGGGTGGCGCTGCTCATGGGCAACCGGCCCGAATGGGTGGAGGCCGCCTTCGGCGTGGCGCTGGCGGGCGGCGGTGCTCGTGCCGGTGAACACGCTCTTCGAAGCCGCCCGAGATCGAGCACGTGCTGCGCCACTCCGACAGCTGCCGTGCTCGTCTATCAGGAGCGCCTCGGCCAGCCACCGCTACCACGACCAGGTCCGGGCCATGGCGCCCGGCCTCCCCTACCTCACCACGCTGGCGTGTCTGGGGACGGGCTCCTACGACGAGTTCCTCGCGGCCGGCGACGCCGTCGACGACGACGTGGCCCGAGCGCCGGGCCGCGGCGGTGTCGCCCTACGACGACGCCCTCGTCGTCTACACGTCGGGGTCGACGGGCAAGCCCAAGGGCGTCCTCCACGCCCAGCGGGCCGCCGCCCTCCAGAGCTGGCGCTTCGCCCAGCATCTCTGCCTCGACCCCACCCTGCCGGGTGTGGAGCGCCTTCCCCTTCTTCTGGACGGCGGGCTACTGCATGGTGATGGGCGGCGACCCTGGCGGCCGGGCGCCTGCCTCGTGCTCCAGGAGCTCTTCGAGCCCGGCGACGCCCTGGCGCTGCTCGAGTCCGAGCGCGTCACCTACCCCCACGCCTGGCCCCATCAGCTCGCCGCCCTCGAGAGCCACCCCGACTGGCGCCACGGCCGACCTCTCGTCGGTGGACCACGTCGACTCCTTCACGAGCTTCGGCCGGCACCCCACGGTGAAGGTCGACGACTCCTGGAGCCCCCGCGCCGCCTACGGCCTCACCGAGACCTTCACCATCATCAGCTCGCTGCCCGCCGACACCCCCGCCGCCGTGCGCGAGGGGCACGAGGGGACGATCCTCCCCGGCAACGTGGTCCGCATCGTCGACGCCCGCACCGGCGAGGAGCAACCGGCCGACGTGGTCCGGGCGAGATCCGGGTCAAGGGGCCGACCCTCATGAAGGGGTACGTGAAGGTCGCCCCCGAGGACGTCTTCGACGACGACGGCTTCTTCGCCACCGGCGACGCCGGGTTCGTCGACGACGAGGGCCGGCTCCACTGGGTGGGGCGCACCTCGGACCTCATCAAGACCGGCGGCGCCAACGTCTCACCCGTCGAGATCGACAACGAGCTGCTCCGCCATCCCGGCCTGCACAGCGCCTTGGCGGTGGGCGTGCCCCATCCCACCCTGGGCGAGATCGTGGTGGTGTGCGCCGTGGCCCAGCCCGGCTGCGACGTCGACGAGGACGGCGTGCGCGCCTTCCTCCGCGGCCGGTTGGCGTCCTACAAGCTGCCCCGCCGGGTCCTGTTCTTCGCCGAGGACGAGCTCACCCTCACCGGGAACGCCAAGATCCGCGCCGACGAGCTCCGCAAGCTCGCCATCGAGCGGCTTGCCCGGAGCGAGAACGCGTTCTAGTCTCGGGTCGGTCCCCGCGTCGCTGATGGGGGCAGATGGGATGTCCCGGGTGGGATCGCCCAGCCGGGCTCGGGATGGCGCACCGGGTGATCGCAAACGCTCCAACAGCGGGTCGATCGCCACCTGCGCAGCACCGCAGCACCGCAGCACCGCAGCACCGCAGCGCCGAGTGAGGAGCGAAGATGACCGACTTCGGATTCTGGGCCATGGCGGAGGAGGAGCCGGGCCACCTGGCGCTGGTGGCCCCCGACGGCACCGAGCTCAAGGCGGGCGAGCTGCTGGGTCGCGCCAACCAGGTCGTCCACGCCCTGCGCGATGCTCGGGCTCAGCAAGGGCGACACCATCGCCTTCGTGCTGCCCAACAGCGCCGAGGTGTTCGAGATCTATCTCGCCGCCATGCAGGCCGGGTGGTACATCGTGCCCATCAACCACCACCTGGTGGCGCCCGAGATCGCCTACATCCTGAAGGACTCCGGGGCTCAGGTCTTCATCGGCCACGAGCGCTTCGCCGGAGATCTGCCTCGATGCGGCCGAAGAGGCCGAGATCCCCGCGTCACGCTGCCTGGCCGTCGGTGACATCCCCGGCTTCGCCTCCTACGCCCAGCTCCGCGACAACCAGAAGACCGACCGGCCCGACGACCGCAGCCTGGGCGACACCATGAACTACACCTCGGGGACGACCGGCAACCCCAAGGGCGTGCGCCGCGCCCTGACCGGCGCTGACCCCGACGAGATGGCCATCGCCCTGGCCGGGATCCTGCTGCTGTTCGGTATCAACCCTCGCGACGACAACGTCCACATCGTGGGCTCGCCGCTCTACCACACCGCCGTGCTCCGGTTCTCGGGCGCGGCCATCCACATGGGCCACACCGTGGTGCTCATGGACAAGTGGAGCGCCGAGGGGATGCTCGAGCTCATCGAGCGGTACCGGGTGACCCACTCGCACATGGTCCCCACCCAATTCCACCGGCTCCTCGCCCTCCCCGACGACGTCCGGCACAAGTACGACCTCTCGTCGTTGCGGCACATGATCCACGCCGCCGCCCCGTGCCCGGTCGACACCAAGTACGCCATGATCGAGTGGTGGGGCCCGGTGATCGACGAGTACTACGCGGCATCGGAAGGCGGCGGCACCATCGTCACCACCGAGGAATGGCTCACCAAGCCGGGGACGGTGGGCAAGCCCTGGCCGATCTCGGAGATCGCCATCTTCGACGACGACGAGAACCGGCTCGAGGCGAACCAGATCGGGACCGTGTACATGGCCATGGGGTCGGCCGACTTCGAGTACCACGGCGACAAGGAGAAGACCCGGAAGAACCGGATCGGCAAGTTCTTCACCGTCGGTGACGTCGGCTATCTCGACGACGACGGGTTCCTCTTCCTGCGGGACCGCAAGACCGACATGATCATCTCCGGGGGCGCCAACATCTACCCGGCCGAGATCGAGAGCGTCCTGCTGGGCCATCCCAAGGTCGTCGACGCGGCGGTGTTCGGGATCCCGCACGACGACTGGGGCGAGGAGGTGAAGGCGGTCGATCCAGCCCGTCGACGGCGTGGAAGGCTCGCCCGAGCTCGAGGCGGAGATCCTGGGGTGGTGCGAGGGACGGCTGGCGAAGTTCAAGACGCCCAAGACCATCGACTTCACCGACGACATGCCACGGGATCCCAACGGCAAGCTCTACAAGCGCAAGCTCCGTGATCCCTACTGGGAAGGGCGCGAGCGGGCCATCTGAGCGGCTCGATTGTCCCGGCCGACGGGGCGACGATCGGCTGCGGTCAGCTACCCCGGGCCGCCCGCACGGCGTCGACCAGCGACAGCAGCCCGCGCACGTCGATGGGCTTGGCCAGGAACCCCATGACGCCGCGGCCGAGGAGCTGGCGCACGTGCTGCGGAAGAGCATCGGCACCGATGACCGCCACGGGGATGTCGGCGGTGGCCGGGTCCTCGGCCAGGCGGTCGAGGACGATGTCCCCGGTCATGTCGGGAAGGTAGAGATCGAGCAGGATCATGTCGGGGACGTGCTCGCGGGCGAGGTCCACGCCGAGCCCGCCCTGCATGGCCGCGAGGACCTCGGTCCCGGGACGCCGCGACAAGACCCGCTCGACGAGATCGAGGGTGGTGAGGTTGTTCTCGACCAGCAGAACCCGGAACACCGGGCCCGCGCCGGGTGTCGCACCCATGTCTGCGCCGGCGTCGCGTCCCACGTCGGACGATCCGGATCGGGTCACCTCGGGCGTCCCTGGTTCGCCGAGCGGGCCGGCCTCCTCGGTCGTCCCGTTGGCCCCGGTGCGCTCGACCACCGGTGGCACCTCGACCGCGTCGGTCTCGATGGCCCCGACGGCCATGCCGGGGCGGCCGCTCCCCTCCAGGGTGGCACCGTCGAGAGCGGCGGCGACCCCGAAGCCCAAGTCGGCCGTGACGAGGGCGGCCTCGGGGGGAAGCTCGACCACGAAGGTGGTCCCCGCGCCGGCCGCCGACTCGAAACGGAGCTCGCCGCCCATCCGCTCGCACAGGTGCTGGGACAACGCCAGCCCCACGCCGGTCCCCTCGATCCCGGTCTGCTCGAGCCCGAGACGATCGAAGGGCACGAAGACGCGGTCGTAGTCCTCGGCGCGGATCCCCCTCCCCGTGTCGGCGACGGCCACGAGGACCCGCCCCGACGGTCCCGGCTCGCAGTTGACGTCGACACGCCCGCCCGGCTTGTTGTACTTCACGGCGTTGGACAGCAGGTTGAGCAGGACCTGCATCAGCCGCTGCCGGTCGGCCGTGACGACATACCCGTCACGGGGATCCACCAAGGAGCGGATGACCACTTCGGCGCGTGCCGCCATCGGGTTCGTCAGTTCGAGGGCCTCGGAGACGATCTCGGCCACCACCACGGGCGCCAGCGTCAGCTCGAGATACCCCGACTCGATCCGGGCGATGTCGAGCACCTCGTCGATGAGGTCGAGAAGGTGCCGGCCGGCCCGCAAGATGTGGTCCACGGCGTCGACCTGCTGGCCCGGGATGTCGTCCATCTGCAGCAGCTGCGCGAACCCGAGGATGGAGTTCAGGGGGGTGCGCAGCTCGTGGCTCATGCGGGACAGAAAGTCGCTCTTGGCCTTGCTGGCCTTCTCGGCCGACTCGCGCGATGTCTGGAGGCGCTGCTCGGACTCGAGCTTGTCGGAGATGTCGCGCGACACCACGACGGCGCCGGCGAAGTGGCCCTCGCCGTCGAGGACGGCCTGGGCGCGCGAATCGACGGTGACCCAGTGGCCGTCGGCATGGCGGGCCCGGTAGCGCAGGTGCAGGTGGGAGACGGCGCCCGTCACCATCCGGATGAACAACGACGCCACATCATCGAAATCGTCGGGGTGGACGAAGTCGAAGACGTCGCTGCGGGTGAACACCTCGTGGCGATGGCCGAACAGGGCGCTCTCGGCTTCGCTGATCTGGTGGATCTTGCCGGCCCGGTCCATCAGGGTGATCATGTCCGGGCTGGCCCCGATGACCGAGTCGAGCAGCCGGTCCCGGGCGGCCAGCGCCTTCTCCGCACCCCGGCGCTCGGTCGTATCCGACGCGATCCCCCCGATGGCGAACGGTGTGCCGTCTTCGTCGCGGATGACGAATCTGCTCACCATGAAGTCGCGGGGGCCGTCGACCGTGGTTCGGATCTCTTCGCTGACGAACGACACCCCGTCCTCGAGAAGCTGACGCTCGCGGTCGGTGATCGTGTCGGTGTGCTCGGGCCAGCACTCCACGGCGGTCTGCCCCACGGCCGCCTCGACGGAAAGGCCCGCGGCACGCGCCGAACTCGTCGTTGACGAGAAGGTAGTGACCCTCGAGATCCTTCACGAAGATCACCGACGGTGAGTACTGCATGATGGCGCGGAGCCGGGCCTCGCTCTCGTTCAGCGCGATCTCGTCGCGTCGTCGTTCGCTGACGTCTCGGGCCGCCCCGTAGACGCGCTTGCGGTCGAAGTCGACACGGGTGGTCCACTCGAGCCAGCGCCATTCGCCGTGGCGCGAGCAGAACCGGAGCTGCGTGAGGCCCGCCTCGCCGTTCTGGGCAAGCTGGGCCTCCGCCTCCTTGCGGGCGTCGCGGTCCTCGGGATGCACCAGGTCGTCGAGCTGGAGTCCGGTCAGCTCCTCGGTGGTGTAGCCGAGCGTCCGCTCGAACGCCGCGTTCCACCACACCAACGTCCCCTCGAAATCGGTGATGCAGAAGATCTGCGCCGACAGGTCGAGGAACGTGGTCAACCGGGTGGACGCCGTACCCGTGGTCTTCGCCATGGCGGCTTCGACCGCGACGCGCGCCCCCTCGGCCACGGCCGAGCTCGATGGTCGGCGCTCGGGGACGGGCGAGACACGGGGCGCGGCCCTGTGGGGCGTGCGGTCACCCGGGGCGGTCACCGCCGCCTCGTCGGGAGCCGGACCACGGGGGGCCGCGATGCCGGGGGCCGCGATGCCGGGTGCCGCGATGCCGGGTGCCGTGATGCCGGGTGCCGTGATGCGGGGGGTCACGGGAGATCACCGGGGCGATGGGACATGGTCTCGACCACGCGCAGCAGCTCTCGGATGTCGATCGGTTTGGTCAGGTAGGCCGCCACGCCGAGGTCGCGCAACCGTTGGATCTGCGACGGCGTGGCATCGGCGGTGACCACCACGACCGGGATGGCCGCGGTGCGGGGGTCGTCGTGCAGGGCGTCGAGGAGGTCCGTACCCGACATGTCGGGGAGGTGGAGGTCGAGGAGGATGAGGTGGGGCACGTGCTGGCGCGCCAGCTCGATCCCGAGGCTCCCCGACATCGCCGCCAACAGCTCCACGACCCCCGACCGTGTGAGCACCTGCTCCACCAGCTCGAGGTTGGCGAGGTTGTCCTCGATGTGCAGGACCCGCAGCGTGTTGACGCTGGGCAGCTCGTCACGTGACGTGTCGGGCCCCCGCAGCTGGAGGTCGGGGCCGACCGCGGTGGGAAGGTCGACGGTGAACGTGGTGCCCTCCCCGAACCTCGAGTAGACGGCGATGGCGCCGCCCATCCGCTCGACGAGGTATTTCGACAGGGTGAGCCCGACCCCGGTGCCCTCGACCCCACTGCACTCCGCGCCCAGGCGGTCGAACGGCTCGAACACCCGGTCGATGTCCTCGGCCCTGATCCCCCGGCCGGTGTCGGTGACCGTGATCCGCACGAGGTCGTCGGAGACCGCCTCGACGCCCACGCCCACGCGCCCCCCGGCGCGGTTGTACTTCACGGCGTTCGACAGCAGGTTCAGCATGACTTGGAGGAGTCGTTGGCGATCGGCGAGCACGTGGAACGAGGCCGGGCACAGGTCGAGGTCGGTCATGACCGAGATCTCGGCCCGCTCCGCCAGGGGGTGGGCCAGGTCGATGGCGTCCCCGAGGACCTGGCGGATCGCCACGGGCTCCAGCAGGAGCTCGAGATTGCCCGACTCGATCCGGGCGATGTCGAGGACCTCGTCGATCAGGTTCAGGAGGTGGCGGCCCGCCCGCATGATGTGGCCGACGGCCTCACCGTGGTGATCGGGCAGGTCGTCCATCTCGAGGAGCTGCGAGAACCCCAACACGCTGTTGAGCGGCGTGCGCAGCTCGTGGCTCATGCGCGACAGGAACTCGCTCTTGGCTTTGCTCGCCTGCTCGGCCGCTTCCACGGCGACGTGCATCTCGGCCTCGATCTCGAGCTCGTCGGTGACGTCACGCGACACCACCACCGCCCCCATGGTGGTGCCGTCGTCCCCCACCATGGCCTGGCCCCGGGTGTCGAGCACGACCCAGCGGCCGTCGGCATGACGGACGCGGTAGGTCAGGTCGAGCTGGCTGTCGGGCATCGAGAAGATCTTGGCGGCCTCGCGATGGACACGGGCGAGGTCGTCGGGATGGATGAGGGCCTCGATCTCGTCCTGGACGGGATGGCGGAGGTTGTACCCGAGGATGCGCGCCGAGGCTTCGCTGATCTCGCGCACCCGTCCGTTGCCGTCCAACACCGTGACGATGTCGGGACAGGCCCGGATCACGGTGTCGAGCAGGCGTTGCCGTTCGGCCAGTGCCGCCTGGACCCGAGTCCATTCGGTGATGTCGGTGGCGATGGCGGCCATCCCGGTCACCGCCCCCGATGCGTCGAGGAGGGGGAACCGGGTGGTCATCATGACGTGGGTGCCGTCGGCGAGCGTCACCACGTCGTCGCGGGTGATGACCTCTCCGTGCTCGAGCACCCGCCCATCGGCGTCGTCGACCTCGGCCCCCGGCCAGATCTCGGTGACGGTCTTCCCGAGCACGTCGTCGCGTGCGAGCCCGCAGCCCCGCAGGAACACCTCGTTGACCAACACGTAGCGCTGGGTACGGTCCTTGACGAAGATCGCCGCGGTGGAGTGATAGAGGATCGCCTGCAACCAGGCCTCGTTGGCGGCCACCGTGGCCTGGGCGACGTGGTGGTCGGTGACGTCTCGGGCCGCGCCGTAGACGAACCCCGTGTCGGGAGCGACTCGGGCCGTCCACTCCAGCCAGCGCCAGCTCCCGTCCTTGCACCGGTAACGGGACTCGATCCCGGCCGGCTCGGCGTCACCGGTGGGTTGGTCGAACAGCGCCAGGGCATCTCCCAGGTCCTCGGGGTGGATGAGGTCGACCAGCGACATGCGGGCCAGCTCCTGCTCGGCGTAGCCGAGGAGAGCCGCCGCGGCGCCGTTGCTCCAGATGAGGCCCTGGGTCAGGTCGAAGACGCCGAAGATCTCGTTCGACATGTCCAGGAACACGGCGAGATCGTCGTCGGACAGCTCCCCGGGAGCGCCGAAGGCGGCGCTTCCCGACGGGCCGGGGCTCGTGCCCGCGCTCGTGCCGGCACCTGGCACCCTGACGGCGATCGACGCCGGCCCGCCCTCGGGTGGACCGTCCCCGTCGGGGCGCGATGGGGGTCCGCTCACCTGGCGTCCTCGTGCGCTCAACCGGGCCGTCCTCACCTTGGGCCGGGATCGGGCGCCGGCCACCCCATGGGTATCGGCGCGACACCGGCTTCTGTTGAGACAGGCACCACCCACCGTGGTGGCCACGAGGCCGAACCGCCCTCGATCACCCCTGCAACGACGAACTCCCAGCTCAGCGGGCGTCTCGACCCGCACGGCTCGGGCAAGCCGCCCGGATCGCCGCCCCCCACGGCAACCGGCCTCGAGGGAGTCAGTCCCCGGTGAACCCCAGACGGCGGGCGTCGGCCCGCACCTGCTCGACGGCTTCGGGGGAATCGGAGTGCTCGGTCACAAAGGCCAAGAACCGCTGGGGGACGAGCTCGATGAAGATGCCCTCCGCCTCGGCGGTGAGGGTGTCCCCGTGGAACATGGCGCCGTAGGTCCGGATCTTGCGGCCCTCTCTCCCCATGAACCGGGCCTCCAGGCGAAGGGGGGTCCGCAACGGCGTGGGCTTGCGGTACTTGATGGTGAGCGTGCCGGTCATCCCCGGGTTCCCGGCCATGATGTTGGCCGCGCCCAGCATCTCGTCGAAGACCATGGCGATGACTCCGCCGTGGACGCAGGTCGGTGGGCCCTCGTACTGGTAGTCGAAGGTCGCCGTCCCTCGCAGCTCGCCGTCGACCGCCTCGACGACGACGGGGGGCGCCACGGGATTGGCGAAGCCGATGACGGGACTCGTGGGGAAGAACTCCTGCGGGTCACCGACCGGATCGGGTTGGGCACGCAACCGGCGTCCCGGCACCGGCGCGCTCCTCGAGCCCGTCGGCGACGTCCTTGAGCGCCGCGGTGGCGTTGGTGATGTCGGCGTCGTCGATCGGGAGGCCGACCATCGCACTCGTGATCCGTCGGATCTGATGGGCCAGGTCGAAGCGGGCATCGTCCCTCGCCACGCGACCTTCGGCCGGCTCCGGAGGTCCGCCGCCGGCCGAGATGCCGAAATCGGAGACGCCGAGTTCTCGCTCTGGCATCAGCGACGCTTGTACTCGGGTGTGCGCTTCTCGGCAAAGGCTTTCTGGCCCTCTTTGGCATCTTCGGTGGCGAAGATGGGCCAGCCGATCTCGAGCTCGATCTTGAGCGCGTCGACCTCGGGGATGCCTTCGGTCTCACGCACCGACCGCTTGATCGCTTCGACCGCCAGGGGGCCGTTGCCGCAGATCACCTCGGCGATGGTGAGTGCTTCGTCGAGAGCCTTGCCGTCGGGTACGACCCGCCCGATGAGCCCGATCTCCTTGGCCTCTTGGGCACTGACCTCCCGGGCCGTCAGCAGCAGGTCCATGGCCACGGTGAAAGGGATCTGCCGTCGGAGCCGAACCGTGGACCCCCCCAGCGGGAACAGACCACGTCGGGCCTCGAAGACACCGAACTTCGCACTCTCCCCGGCGACCCGGATGTCGGTCGCCTGGAGGATCTCGGTCCCTCCCGCCACCGCCCATCCCTCGACCGCGGCGATGAGGGGCTTGCGCAATTGGTAGTGGCGGAGCAACGCCTTCCAGTGCAGATCGGGATCGGCTTCCTGCCGGTGGCGGTACTGCTCGGCTTCGGGCGCCGCCATGGACTTGAGGTCCATGCCCGAACAGAACGTCCCGCCCGCGCCGGTCAGCACCGCGCAGCGGATGTCGTCGTTGCTGTCGATCTCGTCCCAGGCGTCGACCATGCCCACGAGCATGGGGAGGCTGAGGGCGTTCTTCGCCTCCGGCCGGTTCATGGTGACGATGGCGGTGGCGCCGTGTCGCTCGAAGGTCAGGTTCTCGGTGCCGGGACTGGGCATGGCCTCTCCTTGCCGTTCTTCACGGATCGTCCGCCGACTGGGCTGGAGGGGTGCCCCGCGCTCTGGGCTCCTCCCCCGCCGACGACGGGACCCCCCGACATTAGAACGGATTCCAGTTCCCGAGGCAGCCCACCGGCAGGACCAGGGACGCGACCACCCGATGGATCAGGTCACCGCTCTCGCAGCAGCTGTCCCGGCCTCGACCTCGTGGCAGCGAGCGCTGGAGCCACGGCCAGGAGGTTGGCACCGGCGACGACGCCGACCGCCAGGCCGATCACGAGCCAGATCGGCACCACCGACACCGGCACCACGCCGAGGTTGGAGGCAAACGTCGTCCACACCTCCTGCCCGAGCGCCAACCCGAGCGGCACGCCGATGACGATCCCGACGAACGCGAGCGTGGTTGCCTGCCACGCTACGGCCGAGGCCACCTGCTGGTTCACGAACCCGAGCACCTTCAGGAGCCCGACCTCGCGTCGACGGCGCGCCACGCTCACCACGAGAAGATGGAGCAACGTCGCGGCCCCGAACAACCCCAGCATCACGCCGAAGATCAACGGGAAGTTCACGGCTTCTCCGAAGTTGACCAGGGAGACCGGGGTGGTGGGAAGCACCGAGAGGGTGGCGTAGGTGCGCAGATAATGGTTGATCGCAGCCCTGCCCCGGGGTCCGGGCCCGAAGCTGGCCAGCATCCCTCCGTCCGTAGTTCCGATCACGGCCTGGCGACATGACGCCTGCTTGGGCCCGGGAGGACAGGCCGCACCCTCGTAGCCCGGGATGGTGAACAGGGCACCGTCTCCGAGGCCCGCCACCCCGGCCAGGACCGGGAACGCCACCTGTGACACCACGCGGAATGCGGCGGTCCGCTTGGCACCCGAGGGTGTCGTCACGGTGATGGGCAGCACCGACCCCACGTGGGCGCCGACCTGGCGCATCGTCGACGCGCCCAGGGCAACCTGACCGCCGTCCTCGGGCAGATGGCCGGTGACCGCGGTGAACAGCAGGGTCCCGCGCAGCGCCGTTGCGGCCACCGCTCCCACCGTCACCTTGCCGATCGAGATCTCACTCCCGAAACCGCGATTGAGCCCGGTGAGGGCGGGATCGTGCTCCAGGTCGCGCAGCAAGGAGGGGTCGGGCTGCCCGTTGAGTTCGTTGAAGTTGATCTGGAACGACTCGCCATACAGCTTGGGGGTGGCGGTGAGGTGCGACAAACTGGCGCCGAACACCGCCGTCCCGCACAACGCCGTCACGGCCAGGGCCATGCCGAGGAGCGCGGTCCCCACCGGGACCGTCGCCTGGCCCCGGCCCCGCTGCAGGGCGTGGCGGACCCCGATCACCGCGCTGGGCGGGGCGCCGGCCGCGGCCGCCTGGGTGACGATCATGGACGGCCGCGATTCCCTGGCGTCGTCGGCGATGTCCAGCGTGCGCGCCGCGCGCAACGCCGGCCAGATGCCGAGTACGACGACCACGGCGATCATGGCCACGAACCCGAGGGGGAGGACGAGGGTGTCAAAGACCGCCCCCGTCGAGGGCTCCGCAATGCGTGCCTCGCCGACGGGGGCGATCGGGGACAGCGCGACGGCCAGCGCCACCGCGCCGACGGCGCCGGAGATGGCGACGACCAGGTTTCGGGCCGTGGCCAGCCCGACGAACTGGCGCTGCTCGAGGCCGAGGGTGGCCAACGTCGGATAGTCCTCACTCTCGACCGCGCTCTGCCGAGCCAACGCCTGGCCGATGACGAGGAGGCCCACTAGCGCAGCGAGGACCGCGAGCACCCACCAACCGATGGCCTGCGGATGGATCGACTCCTCGATGGCAGCGTTGAATTGGTCCACGCTCTCGAATCCGGCCACGCCGGCGCTGTTCAAACTCGAGGCATCAGCACTGAAGCGCGGTAAGTCGGTCGCGCCGTGCCGTAGTCGCACGAGGTACAGGTCGAAGTCCGCCGTGCGGGGGGTCACGGTTCGGGCAAAGGCGTGGGTGGCGTACAGGGAGTACGACGGCGTCGCCCCGGAGGGGAATTCACCTTCGCTGACTTCGATTCCCACCACGTGCAAAGCGACGGTCGGACCGGTCGGGTGGGGCGGTGTACCGGTGGCGTTGAAGACCGCCATGAGTTGCGACGGCGCGTAGAACGGAACCCGGATCACGGTTCCGATCTGGACGTTGTAGTCCTTTTGCAAGGTGACCGAGGCCAGGACCTGGTCCGGAGAGGCTGGGTTCGGCCATTGGCCCGAGACGAGCTTCGAAAACTCGTGTTCGTTCGGCGGGAGGTCATCGACCGAGAAATCGGTGGGATTGATCACCCCACCACACGAACACTGGGGCTGCCCACTGGCCGGGCTCAAGTAGCTCGTCGCGGAGGCAACCTCGGGCAACCGGGCCAGCTTGGGAACCGGTTGGGTGGTGTAGGCGATGGCGTCGAAGCCGTAGGTGGCGACGAACCGGGGGAAGGCCGAGTCCGCACGACGGCCCGCGACCGTGGCGGCCAGGACGAACCCACCGACGAGGCTCACGAGCAAGGCTATGGCCAGCCACGATCGCCACCGGCGGCGCAATTCGGCGCGAAAGACCAGCCTGACAGCCTCCAACGGACCTCCCTCGGTGCCAGTGTCGCCCATCGAGGGGTGATGACCAAGGTGGCCAGCCGGTATCAGGGTCTCGTGCTAGCACCAGTCGGGGACGGCCACTCCCCGGTCGGCACGCGATGTGCCGCTCTCGGGGCCAGAAGGTAAACAGGCGGACTCGACGCGGCTCACCACGGCGCGCGGTGGGTCACGCCTCGAGAGAAGCCCCTACGACAGAAGGAGCATGGTGAGCAGCGACCTCCCGGGGAGTTTTCACCCCGCCATCGTCGGCCGGGAACGATCGATGACCGAGCTCACCGGCACGGTGCGACGCCTGGTCGACCTGGTGGTGACGAACACCGCCGACAGCGAGGTGCTGGACGCGGTGGTGACGCAGCTGCAGGCGACCGCCGACATCCTCGCTCGACACGTCCCGACCGACCCCGTCCCCCGCTTCGTCGACCCACCCGACCAGCGCGGGACCGAAACTCGGGGCACGTCGATGGGTCGGTCCATGCCCTACGACCCCGTCATCGGCCGCTTCAACCCCATCGCGCTCCCCGTGACGATCTCGTTCGAGCCTCCACTCGCCATCGGCACCGCCGTCTTCACCACGCCCTACGAAGGGGGGCCCGGCTGGGTCCACGGGGCCGCCCTCGCCGCCACCTTCGACATCGTCCTCACCGCCGCCAACCATCTCAGCGGCGCGGCGGGGCCGACCGTGTGGCTCACCATCCGCTTCCGTCGTCCGACCCTGGTCGGGGTCGAAGCCCGGTTCGAGGCCGAGGTGGTCGCCAACGACGGGCGTCGCGTCACGAGCAAAGGCCGCCTCGTCCAGGACGGCGTGGTGTGCGTGGAAGCAGAAGGCGAGTTCGCCGTCCTCAGCCCCAAGAAGATCCGCAAGGTGGCCGAGCGCAGCCAGCGCCGTCCCACCGCCGGCGGGGCCGAAGGCTAGAGGAGCCGGCGGGGTCGACCGGTCACGGGAGGGGCGGCGCGGCGATCCCCACCATCGGCTTCACCAGGTGGGCCTCGCCCTCGGATCCTTCGAAGGGGGCGTCGCCGAAGGCGAAGATCCCGCCGTCGCTCGCCACCATCCAGTACCCCTGGCCCGTCGATGTGGGCGTGATGCCCACCACGGGCTTGGCGAGCGGCCGCCCACCCATGGAGCCGAAGAAGCCGGCGCCGCCGAAGGAAAAGATCCCCCCGTCGCTCGCCACCAACCAGTAGCCGCCGTCGGGGGCGGGCGCGGCCGCCACCACCGGTTGGTCGAGGTGGCGACCGCCCATCGAACCGGCGTACCGGGCGTCACCGAAGGCGAAGACCCCACCATCGGAGGCCACCAGCCAGTAGCCGCCGCCGTCGGATGTGGCCGCGATGCCGACGACGGGCGCGGCCAGGGGCCGGCCCCCCATGGACCCGAAGTACCGGGCGCCGCCGAAGGAGAAGACCCCGCCGTCGCTCGCCACCGTCCAATACCCGTCACCGTTGGGGGCGGCGGCCATGCCCACCATCGGTTTCACGAGCGGTCGCCCGCCCATGGAGCCGAAGTAGCCGGCGTCACCGAAGGAGAAGATCCCCCCGTCGCTCGCCACCAACCAGTACCCGGCGCCGTCGGAGGTGGCGGCCATGCCGACCACCGGCGCCACCAGGTGGCGGCCGCCCATGGAGCCCGCGAAGCCGGCGCCACCGAAGCTGAACACGCCCCCGTCCGAGGCCGCCGTCCAGTAGCCGGGTCGCGGCGGTGGCGGCGGGGGTGCCGGGGGGAGCCCGCCCGGGCCGTCGAAGGCGTGCACCTGGTTCGACGACGCCGCCAGCACCAAGCCATCGGCGACGGTGGGGGTCGGGAAGTGGTTCGCCTCCGAACCGAGCGAGAAGGTCTGCGCCAGGTTCCCGGTGGCGGGGTCGAGGGCATCGAGCGTGCTGCCCCCGACGGTCCACACGTACCCACCGGCCACGATGGGGGGACCGCCGGCATTGGTGTTGGTGTGCCACAGCACGGTCGCACTGTTGGGCGCGGCCGTCGCCACCGCCACGATCCCCGACTCGCACGGCTCGTACACCGTGGTGCCCGAGACGGCGGTGCCCCCGTCCACGTCCCCGGTGCAGAACGAGCTGATCGTCTGGAGCTGACCACCGACGCCGCCGAGGTGCGATCCGTTCAGGAGGTACCCGGTGTGGTCCTTGCCGGACGCGAAGACGAGACCGTTGGCCGACACGAGGGCGGGCGAGGTGGAGAAATCCTGATCGTTCCCGTTCTCGGTGTACCAGGTGGTCGGAGCGAAGGATTGGACGACACCCAGCGCCGGGGACAGCTCGATGACGCCGTCGCTGTTGTCGTAGGTATCGCCCGAGGAGGTGAACGAGCTGTTGCCGGTCGTGAACCAGATGTTCCCCTGGCCGTCGACCTCGGGGGCGGCGCCGCCCATCCACACCGCACCCTCGTGGTCACCGGGGTTGGACGCCACCTCGAAGGACTGTTGGGTCCCCCCGCCCTCGGGGATGGCGACGACCCAGCCGTGGTAGTTGCCGCAGTCCCCAGCGTTGCCCCCGAAGCCGGCGACGACGTTGCCGTTGTCGAGCGCCAACCCCGTCCGCTGCAGCTCGGCCAGCTGGTCCGATCCCGCCAGCACGATGGGCTGGTGCAGCAGGACGGCGCCTGTGTAGAGATCCAGGCCTACGAGGTAGTGCTGCGCACTCGCCCCGGCGGCCTCGTCGGTCACGGCGAACACCTCACCCCGTGCCGCGTCGATGACGGGAGTGCCGGTGATGCCGACGGTGGGCGAGATGTCCCCGCACGGGAGGTTCCCGAAAGGCACCGCCGTGCCGACGTGCGTCGACCACATCACCGCGCCGGTGTTGGCCGCCAGCTCGTCGATGGTGTCGTTCTCGGTGGCGACGATGACGCGGCCGTCCTCCACCAGGGGCTCCCCGTAGACCTCGCCGTCCAACGCGCCGGTCGTCCACGCCGGTGTCGCCGGGGTGAGGTTGGTGCCGGTGGGATCGGTCCCGCTTCCGAGGCCGTCGTGGTGGTACACGGGCCAAGCGGTGCCGAACACGGTGCGAGGCTGCGCGCTCTGTGCCGACGTCCGAGGTGTCGCCCCTGCCCCGCCGGCAGCTCCGGACGCCGGCGATGCCGAGACGGTGATGACGATGGCGCCGCAGGCGAGCAGCACGGCGCTGGAGGTCACGATGCCGGCACGGCGCGATCTGAGCGTCGTCGGTTTCGCCTGGGGGCTCATCCCCTCATCTTGTCCGCGAATCCTGCGGGCCGCTCCGGTTTCCCCCCGCCGGCGCACAAATGGCGGACAACCAGCTCGGCGTGGCAACGCTCGGTGACTCAGCCTCTCGGTGACTCAGCCTCTCGGTGACTCAACCTCTCGGTGACTCAACCTCTCGGTGACTCAGAGCCTTTCGATGATGGTGCCGGTGGCGAGCGCTCCGCCGCAGCACATCGACACCAGCGCGAGGTTGCCGTCACGGCGCTCGAGCTCGTGCAGCGCGGTGGTGATCAACCGGCTCCCGGTGGAGCCGACGGGGTGGCCGATGGCGATGGCGCCCCCGTTCACGTTGACCTTGTCCCAGTCGACGCCGTGCACCTTCTGCCACGAGCACACCACCGAGGCGAAGGCCTCGTTGACCTCGAAGATGTCGATGTCGTCGGTGGTCATGCCCGCCTTGGCCAGCACCTTCTCCGTCGCCGCGATGGGCCCGTCGAGGTGGTAGTAGGGGTCCGATCCCACCAGGACCTGGGCCACGATGCGGGCCCGGGGACGGTGCCCTCCGGCCTTGGCGCGGTCCTCGGACATCCACAGCACCGCGGCGGCGCCGTCGGAGATCTGCGACGAGTTCCCCGCCGTGTGCATCCCGTCGGGGAGCACGGGCCTCAACCCGGCCAACGCCTCCGCCGTGGTGTCACGCAGTCCCTGGTCGCGCGCTACGTGCTGATGGGAGCCGGTCGGACCGTCAGGGCCCACCACCGGTGCCTCGAGGGCGAACACCTCGCGGTCGAAGCGCCCTTCCTCCCAGGCGCGCGCCGCCTTGTGCTGGCTGGCGAGGCCGAGCCCGTCGACGTCCTCACGGGTGATGCCGTACTTCTGGGCGATCCGTTCCGCCGCGCCGAACTGGTCGGGCATGTCCCACGGGAAGTCAGGAGGACGCGAGCTCCCCGGCCCGTTCATGGCGTTGGCGCCGAGCCCGACCCGGCTCATCGCCTCGACACCGCACGCGATGCCGACGTCGATGGCACCCGCTCCCACGAGGTTGGCCACGAAGTGGTTGGCCTGCTGCGCCGAGCCGCACTGGCAGTCGATGGTGGTGGCGGCGGTCTCGTAGGGCAGACCCATGCTGAGCCAGGCCGTCCTGGTCACGTTCGACGCCTGCTCCCCCGCCTGGGTGACGCATCCACCGACGATCTGCTCCACCTCGGAGGGCTCGATCCCGGCCCTCTTGACCACCTCCACCTGGGCGGTGGCGAGCAGCTCGGCGGCGTGGAATCCCGACAGCCATCCGTTGCGCTTGCCGATGGGGGTGCGCACCGCCTCCACGATCACGGGTCGTGCCATTGCCCTACCTCCGAGAGACTCCGAAAGTGTTCCGGTTGCGCGAGATGCCCGCGGTGAGCGAGATTCCCGCGTTGAGCGAGCGCTCTGAGGAAGCCGAGTATAGAACTTGTTCTACGGAAGGTGCCCGGGCGCTCCTTCGTGGGAGGATGAAGACATGCAGGTCACCATCATCGGCGGGGGCAGCTACCAGTGGTCACCGAAGCTCATCGCCGATCTCCTCAGCCTCCCGTCGCTGGCCGGGGTGCACCTCGTCCTGGAGGACATCGACCCCGTCCCCCTCGAGAAGATGGAGGCCATCGCCCGCATCGCCGACGAGAAGCTCGGCGCCAAGTCCACCGTGTCGACGACGACCGACCAACGCCGCGCCCTCGAGGGTGCGGACTTCGTGGTGGTGACGATCTCCACCGGTGGGTTCACCAGCATGGGCGTCGACATCGACGTTCCCGCCCGCCACGGCATCCGCCAGTCGGTGGGAGACAGTGTCGGCCCCGGCGGGATCAGCCGGGCCCTGCGCAACATCCCCGTGCTCGCCGGCGTCGGCCGCGACATGGAGGAGCTGTGCCCCGACGCATGGTTGCTGAACATCACCAACCCCATGACCACCCTCACCCGCACGGTGTGTCGCGAGACGCGCATCAAGACCGTGGGCCTGTGCCACGAGGTGGGAGGGTTCTGCATGGACCTCGCCATCGCGTTCCGCAAGCCCCACACCGTCGTCCGTCCGGTGATCATGGGGGTCAACCACTTTCCCGTCATCACCGAGATCGATGTCGACGGCCGGGACGGCTTCGAGATGTTGCGCGAGCTCGTCGACGAGCTCGGCGGCCTCGAGGCCCTCGCCCCTTCGCCGGGCCAGGAAGAGGCGGAGCCGTTCTCGACGCTCGACTTCGGCCGGCGTCATCTGCTCAAGCTGGCGCTGCTCGACCGCTGGGGTGCGCTCCTCGGCGCCAACGACCGGCACCTCGCCGAGTTCATGCCGGGAGTGCTCACCGAGGAATCGGGATGGGGTGAGTCATGGGGCATCTCCCTGACGCCGATGGCGACCCGAGAGAAGCACCAGGCCGAGTACGTCGCCGAGGTCGATGCCGTGCTGGCCGGCAAGGAGGAGCTGGCGACGTGGGACTCGGGCGAGCTCGTGGCCCCGGTCATCGACTCGTTGCTCACGGGAACCCACCGTGAGCTCCCCCTCAACCGGCCCAACACCGGCCAGTGCCCCGACCTCCCCACCGACGCCGTGGTGGAGTCGATCTGCGTCGTCGACGCCGACGGCATCCGGGGCCGGGACGCGGCCGTCGCGCCGGCCCCGTTCGCCGAGCTCGTGCGCCGTCACGTGGCCGTCCAGGAACTGACGGTGGAAGCGGCGCTGACCGGTGACCGGGCCCTGGCCCACGAAGCCTTCGCCCTCGACCCGCTGGCGGGGCGCGGTGACCTGCGCGAGACCGAGGCCATGGTCGAGGAGCTCCTGGCCGGCACGGCCAAATGGCTTCCCCAATTCACCTGAGCTGCACCGGACACACGACGTAGCAGACCCACACGACCACACGACCACACGACCACACGACCACAAGGTCAGGCGGTCACCGCACCAGCCGACAGGAGGTCCTCGTGAAGCTGGGATTCATCGGCCTCGGGGCCATGGGCCTTCCCATGACGCGCAATCTGGTCGCGGCGGGTCATCAGGTCACCGTGGCGTCGCGCAGCCGACCGCCCATCGACGAGGCGATGGCGTTCGGCGCCATCGACGGGGGCACTGTCGCCGACGTGGCCCGGTCGAGCGAGGTCCTCATCATCTGCGTCCCCAATTCCCCCGACGTGGAGCAGGTGCTCGACGGTGTCGTCCCCGCCCTGGCCCCGGGCTCGATCGTGGTGGACTGCTCGACCATCGACCCCGACGTGGAGCGGGCCCAGCACGAACGGGTGGCGGCGGCGGGCGCCCGCTACCTCGACGCTCCCGTGTCGGGTGGCACGGTGGGGGCCAAGAAGGGGACGCTCACGCTGATGGTGGGGGGCGACCCCGCCACGCTCGACGCGGCCCGCCCCGCTCTCGATCCCATGGCCGGCCTGATCGTGCACGTGGGCGGGCCCGGGATGGGTCAGGTCGTGAAGCTCTGCAACAACCTGATCTACGCCGCCCAGATGTTGGCCACGGCCGAGGCCACGGCGCTGGCCCTGCGTTCGGGGGTCGACATCCACAAGCTCCTCGAGGTGCTCGTCCACTCGACCGGTGACTGCACCGCGGTGCGCACCCGCCTGCCCGTGCCCGGCGTCATCCCCGACAGCCCCGCTTCGAACGGCTGGCAGCCCGGGTTCATGACCGACCTGATGGCGAAGGACCTCGACCTGGCGCTGTCGTATGCGGCCCGGGCCGGCGTCCCCGTCTCGTCCACGGCCGTCGCCCGCCAATCGCTCACCGCCGCCTCGACGGCCGGTTTCGGACGCGAGGACTTCTCGGCTCTGGCCAAGGTGGTGTTCGGCCTGGCCGGCGTAGCCGGAGCGGCCGGAGCGGCCGGCGGGGCCGGAACGGCCGGCGGGGCCGGAGCGGAGTGAGCTTGCCGACCGGGCCCCTGCCGACGCCGGCGGTGATCCTCGCCGCCGATCACCGGGCCCGCGGCGTCATCACCATCGAGTCGTATGCGGCCTACGTCGACGCGCTGCGCGCCGCCATCGGGTCCTGTGACGGCATCCTGGCGAGCACCCAACCGCTGCGCGACCTCGTAGCCTCGGGTGCGGTCGAGCCCCGGCATCGCACCTATCTTTCCCTCAACCGCACGGGACTGGCGGCCAGCGCGTTCGAGCTCGACGACCGACTCGTGGCGACCGTGGAGCAGGCCGCCGCCGAGGGATGGACCGGCGTGAAGCACATGACGCGCATCGACATGGCCGACCCGTTGACCGCACCCGCCCTCGAGCTCCTGGGGAAGATCCTCGAATCGGCCCGGTCGCTCGGGCTCGACGCGCTCATCGAGTCCCTGACGTGGCGCGACGGTGCGATGGCGCGCGACACCGACTCGATCGTGTTCGCCGCCATCGTCGCCCATGACCTGGGCGCACCCGTGCTCAAGGTGCCGTTCCCCGACGTCGCACCCGGATCGGCCCGGGTCGACGCCGTGGCGCGCATCGTGGCGAGCGTGGGCGTCCCCGTCCTCTTCCTCGGTGGCCCCCGCCGCAGTGGTGACAGCGGCCCCGGCGACCCCGGCAGCCCCGGCGACCCCCGCACCGACCTCCTCGACGAGGTTGCCGACGCCATGGCGGGCGGCGCCGCCGGCCTGGCGGTGGGCCGCGTCGTGTACCAGGACCCCGACCCCGCCACCGCGGCGCGCCTCGTGGCCGAGGCCGTGCGCCACGGAGCACGTCGGGCGGAGGGCACCGTCCCGGCGTGATCCTCACCGTCGACCTCGGGACCAGCGTCACGAAGGTGGTCGTCTGGGGTGCCGAGGGCCAGCTGGCCGTGGGCCGCAGCCGCGCTGCACTGCACCTACTCCGCCGGCAACCGAGCCGAACAGGACCCCGCCGCGTGGTGGCCTTCGGTGGTCTCGGCCTGCGAGTCGGCCCGCGCCGCGCTCGGCGACTCGGCGGTGGACGTGTTCGGCGCGACCGAGGCGGTCGGCTTCTCGGCGGCTCGCCAGACCTTCGTGCCGGTGGCCGAGGACGCGACGCCGTTGGGCCCGGCGCTGCTGTGGTCGGACCGGCGCGCCCACGCCGAGGCACTGGCGCTGGCCGAGTCCTTGGGGGATCGTGGTCCGCTCGGGGGCGGCGGCGCAACCGTCGAAGAGGAGGGCGCGTCGTTCGTACGACGGCGCACCGGGCTCGTCCTCGACGCGGGCTCGGTGGCGGCCAAGCTGCGGTGGCTGGAGCATCACGAGCCGCATCGACTCGAGCGGGCGCGTTGGCTGCTGGCGCCGAGAGACCTGGTGGCATGGCATCTCACCGGTGCGGTGTCCACCGACCACACGCTGGCCTCGGCCACCGGCCTGTACGAGATGGCCGGTGATGGTGACCTCGGTCCCCTCCTCCCCGGACTGGTCGACGCCGCCGTCGCCGAGAAGCTCCCCGGCTCCCTTCCGTCGGACACCGTGTTGGGTGGACTGCTCGGAGGACCGGCGGGTGCGCTGGGAGTCCGCCCCGGCATCCCCGTGGTGATCGGCGCCGGGGACCGCGCCTGCGAAGTCCTCGGCACGCGCGCCTCGGGGTCGTGGCCGATGGTGTCGTGGGGAACCACGGCCAACGTGTCGGTGCCCCTGCCCGGCCTCGGCGAGGTGATGCCCGACGCCATGATCGTGACGGGGGGTGCGCTCGGAGGCGTGCTCCTCGAGGGCGGTCTCTCGGCGGCGGGATCCCTCCTCGACTGGCTGGGCCACCTGGCCGGCGTCGAGGTCGGTTCCCTCCTGGATCGCGCCCGGTCCAGCCCACCCGGGTCCCGGGGCGTGATCGTGCTCCCCTGGCTGGGGGGCGCCCGGGCGCCGTGGTGGCGCGACACGGCCCGGGGGGCGGTAGTGGGCCTGTCCTTCGACCACGACATCGGGGACATGACGCGCGCCGTGATCGAGTCGGTGGCGTGGGACGTGCAGCGGTGTCTGGAGTCGGCTGCGGCGGCGCGTGCCGGGTCGACCGGTCCGGTGGGACTCGTCCTGGCCGGGGGCGGCTCGAATTCCCCGCTGTGGACCGAGATCCTCGCTGCGGTCACCGGGCTCCCGGTGCGTCGGCCCCGATGGGGTGAGGCGGCATCGGCCGGCGCGGCGATGCTCGCGGCCCGGGCCACGGGAGCCGACGTCGGCCTCGACGCGACCGTGGACGGCGAGGATGCCGACCCGATCCAGCCCGACGCGCCACTGGTGGAGTGCTACGCGTCGCTTCGACCCGGTGTCGACGCCGCCGCCGGGGCCGTCATCGGACTGGGATCGTGAGCCGATGAGCACCGCGACCCGATGAGCACCGCGACCCGATGAAAGAGGTGCGCCTCGCCTACGGCCGCGACGGGATCGTGGCGCGCGTCCCCGACGACGCCGTCGTCGTGACCGCCACCGAGCTGCCGGGCCTGCCCGACGAAGCCGGGGCCGTGCTCGACGCCCTGGGCGCGCCGGTCGAGGGCGCAGCCCTGTCCGACCTCGTCGGCGAGGCGGCTCGCGCCGTGGCCCGGCGCGGGGGCGGGACGAGAGGACGGGGGGGAGCCGGGGGCGTGCCCCGGGTGGCGGTGGTCTTTCCCGACCTCACGAGACCCATGCCCAACCGCACCGTCCTGCCGCCCCTGCTCGCCGAGCTCGACAGGCTCGGTGTCGGCCCCGACCACGTCGAGTTGTTGTGCGCCACCGGTACCCACCGCGCCGCGACCCACGAGGAGATGGTCGAGCTCGTGGGTGACGACATCGCCGGGCGCTATCGCATCCACCAGCACACCGCCGACGCCGCCGACGACCACGTCGAGGTGGGCCGGGTCGACGGCACCGCGGTTCGCATCGACCGCCGCTACGTCGAGGCCGACGTCCGCATCCTCACCGGGTTCGTCGAGCCCCATTTCTTCGCCGGCTTCAGCGGCGGCCCCAAGGGGGCGTGTCCGGGCCTGGCCTCACTCGAGACGATCCTCGAGGCCCACAGCCCGAGTCGCATCGCCGACCCCCGCGCCACCTGGCTCGTGACCGAGGGCAATCCCGTCCACGACTTCGTCCGCGCCGCCGTGGCCCTGGCGCCCCCCACCCTGTCGGTGGACGTAGCCATCAACCAACGTCGCCAGCTCACCGCCGTGTTCGCCGGCCCGTTGCCGGCCGGGCACGCCGCGGCCTGCCGGTTCGTCGACGAGACATCGGTGCAGTCGGTGGGGGCTCGTTTTGACGTGGTGCTCAGCACCAACGGGGGCTATCCCCTCGACCGGAACCTCTACCAGGCCGTGAAGGGCATGGCCGCCGCCGAACGGGTGGTCCGTGTCGGTGGGACCATCGTGATGGCGGCGCAGTGCACCGACGGCACACCGCGCGGCGGCGCCTTCGCCCGACTGCTGGCCGAGGCGCGGGCCCCCGACGCGCTCGGGGGGATCGAGGGACCGTCGGAGACCGACCGCTGGCAGGCCCAGGTCCTGGGCCGGGTCCTCGACCACGCCGAGGTATGGCTCCACGCGGGCGGGTTGACCGACGACGAGGTCCACGCCGCCTTCCTCCGACCTGTGGCGGACGTGACCGATGCCGTGGCTGAGGCACTCGACGGCACCGGCCTCGGCCCCGGAGCTCGCCTCGGTGTCCTCCCCTACGGCCCGCTCACCGTCGCGTCGGCGTCCTGACCCGGGTGGGGGCAGGTCGTGGAGGAACACGAACTCTCTGACGATTGCGTCAGGGATTAGCGTTAGCCAACCATGGGGGATGCGCTTGTCGGTGAGGCGGCGATGTTCGAGGGTGAGCAGCCCCTGTTCAACTTCGTCGTGCCCGACGAGCTCCTCGCCGCCGCCGTCAGCAAGAGCCGCGACAAGGCGGCTGTGGCCGACGTGGCCCTCATGCCGGGCACGGGTGAGGGCAAGCCTCCCCCCCTCATGGGCATCCTCCGGGAGTACGGGTTCTCGCCGCTGATCCTGCTCACCGCGGCGGCCATGGTGACCGACACCATCGTCAACGGCATCGGCATCCTGGGTCCCGAGATCAAACGGTCGTTCCACCTGAGCGACACCGGCCTCGGCGCGGTGATCTTCGTCGGGGCCGTGGCCCAGATCGCCTGGGGCATGCCGGTGGCGGTGTTCGCCGACCGGGGCAGCCGCAAGAAGGTGGCGGGCATCACGCTGCTCATCTTCTCGGCCACGATCCCGATCATGGCCCTGGTCCACAACGTGTGGCCCTTCGTCTTCCTCTACCTCGTCGCCGCGGTCGGGCTGGGATCGAGCGACACGGTCCACAACGCCTACCTGGCCGACGCCTATCCCACCCACGGCCGGGCCCGCGTCTTCACCTGGCACAACATGAACGACCCGGTGTCCCAGACCATCGGGATCCTGTTGGTGGGCTACATCGCGGCGGCCACCCACAACTGGCGCTGGGCCCTGGCCCTGGCGCTGATCGGCGTGCCCGTCGCCATCGGCATCTTCTTCATCCGGGAACCGGAGAAAGGGGCCAACGAGTCGAGCCACATCCTGAAGGCCGCCGGCATGGACATCGAGACCGAGCAGGAGCACGCCCCCAAGGTCCTCCTCGGATCGGCCGTCACCCGCCTGCTGCGCATCCGGTCCCTCTACTACGAGCTCGTGGCCGTGGCCATCCTGGGCTTCGCCGGCACCGGCATCCCGTTGTTCGGCTCGCTCTACTTCCAACGGGTCTGGCATCTCGGGGTGGCCCAGCGGGCCGACGTGTTCTCGATCATCGGCCTGTCGTCGTTCCTCGGGCTGCCCGTCGTCTACCTCGTCGGAGACCGGCTCTTCCGGCGCGCCCCCGAGAAACCGCTCGTGGTGGCGGGCATCTGCATCGCGGCGTTCGGCGGCCTCTACAGCCTGTCGCTCTACATGCCCCATCTCTGGATGGTCGTGGTCCTGCAATTCCTGGCCCAGTCGGCGGTCGCCCCCCTGTCGATCTGCATCTTCCAGACGTTGGCGGCCACCGCGCCCCCCGAGATGCGGGCCATCTGCTTCGGGCTGTTCGGCGTCTACGCGCTCGTGTTCGGGGGATTCGCGGGGGGCGTGCTCCTCGGTGCCATCAGTGACTCCACCAACGTCACCACCGCGCTCACCCTCATCGGACCGGTCTGCGCGGTGGGAGGGGTGCTCCTCCTGGTCGGCTCGCGCTTCGTCCGCAGCGACATCACCCTCGTCATCGAGGACGTCCTCGAGCGCTACGCCGAAGGCAAACGACGCCGCTCCGGCGGAGCGATCCCGGCACTGCAGATCCACAACATGGACTTCTATTACGGCAGCCAGCAGGTCCTCTTCGACGTGAACCTGGAGGTCCCCGAGGGCGACATCGTGGCCCTCCTCGGCACCAACGGCGCCGGCAAGAGCACCCTGCTGCGGGCGGTCGCCGGCCTCGACCACCCCCACCGCGGCGTCATCCGCATCTTCGGCACCAACTGCACCTACCTCGAGCCCGAGCAGATCATCGACCTCGGCGCCGCCCTGCTGGTGGGGGGCAAGATGACGTTCCCGGGGCTCACCGTCCGGGAGAACCTGCGCGTCGGCGGACACTCGTTCCGCCGGGAGACCCCCCGGGCCAAGACTGCGCTCGACGACGCCATCGGCCTCTTCCCCGAGCTCGAGTCCCGGCTCGACCAGCCCGCCGGCACCTTGTCGGGCGGCGAGCAGCAGATGCTGGCCCTGGCCCGGGTCATGATGAGCAAGCCCCGCCTCCTCATGATCGACGAGCTCGCCTTCGGCCTGGCCCCGATGACCGTCGAACGCCTCATGGACATCGTCCGGCGGGTGAACGCCGAAGGCGCCACGGTGATCCTGGTCGAGCAGAGCGTGAACCGCGCCATGACGTTGGCCGAGCACGCCTTCTTCCTCGAGCGCGGCGAGGTCCGCTTCGACGGTTCGATCACCGACCTCCTCTCCCGGGACGACCTCCTGCGCCCGGTGTTCCTGGCCAGTGTCGGGGCCGCGCTCGGCACCCACTCGACGACCCCCAACGGCGCCACGACACCCAAGGACACGACGACACCCAACGGCGACGCGGCAAGAACACGGACGGGACCGGCGAAACCGGCGCAGGCCGGCAACCCGACCGGGCCGGCGAACAGTGCGCAGACGGGTGGGGAACCGAGCGCCCCCAAGGCCGACAGACTGTGGTTGGCGGGGCCGGGGCCGGAGGACGACGGAAAGGACGGGGGCCGCGCGTGATCGCGGTGTCGATCCCGTCGTCGGTCGTCATCGAGGGTGCGATCCTCGGTCTCAACTACGGGTTGTTGGCGACGGGACTGGTGTTGATCTACCGCACCAACCGGGTCATCAACTTCGCCCAGGGCCAGCTCGGCGTCGTCGCCGCCGTCTTCCTCGTCAAGCTCTACTACGACTACGGGATCAACTACTGGGCCGCTTTGGCCGCCGCCCTGTTGCTCGCCGCCGCGGTGGGCGCCCTCTCCGAGCTCCTGCTCCGGCGCCTGTTCAACCGCCCCCGCGTCATGGTCATGGTCGCCACCATCGGCCTGTCCCAGGTCCTCTTCCTCTTCACGCTCTTCCCCTTCGTCCGGCCCAAGAAGCTCTTCCGGGCCTTCCCCGTGCCCGTCGACTGGTCGTTCCACATCGGAACGTTCCTCTTCCCGCCCGGTGAGGTCGTGACCCTCATCGTGGCGCCGATCGTCGCCCTCGGTCTGGCCGCCTTCATCCGGTTCTCGCCGTGGGGCCTGGCCATGCGGGCCTCGGCCGAGAACTCCGAGTCGGCCCGGCTGTCCGGGGTCTGGGTGCGGCGCACCTCCACCGTGGCCTGGACCCTGGCCGGGGGGTTGTCCGCCTTCACGGCCATCCTCGCCTCGCCCAGCCAGACGAGCACCCTCACCCAGGTCCTCAGCCCCGGCCTCCTCCTCCTGGCGCTGCTCGCCGCGCTGCTCGGTGGCATGGTGAGCCTGCCCGTCGCCTTCGTGGCCGGCATCGGGCTGGGCATCGTCCAGGACCTGCTCCAGTGGAACATCACCAACCCGTCGACGGGATCGGCCACGGTCGAGCTCGTCCTCTTCGTGTTGCTGCAACTCGCCCTGCTCGTCCGGGCAGCGTCACTGCAGAAATCGTCACGGACGGCGGAGCGCACCTCGTGGATGACGGGGACGGTGGGCTTCCGCCACACCGGGGACGCGCTGCGAAAACGGGTCGGCACGACCGGCGTCCTGAGCGTGGTGGTGGTGGCCGCGCTGCTCCCCCTCGTCCTCGACGTCGGTCGATCGTTCCTCATGTCCCAGATCTGCATCTACGGGGTGATCGCCCTCTCGCTCACGGTCCTCACCGGATGGGCCGGCCAGGTCTCCCTGGGCCAATTCGGATTGGTGGCGGTGGGCGCGGACATGGCCGCCCACATGGGCGGGGGGATCCCGCTCATCCTGCTCCTCCCCTTGGCCGGGGTGGTGACGGGGATCGTGTCGGTGCTCGTCGGGCTCACGGCCCTGCGCATCCGGGGTCTCTACCTGGCGGTGAGCACGCTTGGCTTCGCGCTGTTCATGCAGACCTCGGTGCTGGCCACGTCGTGCTGGACCATGCCCATCATCCACAAGACGATCTGCTCGGGGCTCCCCGACCCGCAGTCCACGCTGATCTCCCGACCCACGCTGTTCGGGCTCGGGCTCAGCTCCGAGCGCGCCTTCGCGTGGTTCTCGCTGGCGGTGCTCATCCTCTCCATCCTCATGGTGCGGGTGTGGCGCGACCGCGGCATCGCCCGGCGGCTCATCTCGGTGCGCGACAACGAGGTGGCGGCGGGCTCGGCCGGCATTCCCGTGGTGCGCACGAAGCTCATGGCGTTCGCACTGTCGGGGTTCATGGCCGGCTACGCCGGGGTGTGCCTCGCCTTCGCCACCGAACGGTTCAGCACCGACACCTTCGACCCCACGGTGTCGATCCTGGTGGTCTCGATGGTCGTGATCGGCGGCCTCGACGCCATCCCGGGGGCGGTGCTCGGCGCCCTCTATCTGGTGGGACTGCCCGCCATCTTCGGGTCGTCGACGACCGTCGAGTTCCTGACGAGCGGGTTCGGGCTCCTGGCCTTCATCCTCTACCTCCCCGGCGGCATGGCCGAGGTCATGCACCGCCTCGGCGACCTCGCCACCGCCGGGGTCGTCCAGCTACGGGCCCGGCGCAGCGGCGGGTCCCCGCCCGCACCGGTACCACCGCCCGCGGTCGGGATCGACCCCGCCACCGGGAAGCTGACCGAAGCGGGTGCGGGAGCCGGTGCGGTGGCGGAGCTCCGCTCGTGACCACCGGCGACGACGCCACCCTCAGCGACGACGGCACCTTCACCGACAATGCCATCCTCAGCGACAATGCCAACTTCACCGACGACGGCACCCTCACCGACGACGGCGGAGCGGCGAGGCCCTCGGGCCGCAAGTCGAGAGGAGAAGGGCCCGCCCGCCTCGACATCACCGACCTGGTCGTGTCCTTCGGTGGGTTGCGGGCCGTGGACAAGGTCACGGTGTCGATCGAGCCCGGGACGATCGTCGGGCTCATCGGGCCCAACGGGTCGGGGAAGACGACCCTCCTCGACGCGGTGTCGGGCCTCGTGATCCCCGAGGAAGGGTCGCTGGCGCTCGACGGCGAGGACCTCGCCGATTACATCCCCGAGGAACGAGCCGCCCTCGGCGTCGTCCGTTCGTTCCAGGACTGCCGCCTCTACCCCGAGCTCACCGTCCAGGACACGCTCATGCTGTGCGAGGACGCCCGCCACAGCGTCAGCGTCCTGTCGACCACACTCCAGCTCCCGTGGGCGCGTCGCGCCGAACGGGACAAGGCCAAGGCGGTGGACCGAGTCATCGGGTCCTTCGGCCTCGAGCGCTTCCGCCACCATCTGACCGGGCACCTCTCGACCGGCACCCGCCGGGTGGTCGACCTGGCCTCGATCGTGCTGGCCGGCCCCCGGCTCCTGCTCCTCGACGAGCCCACGGCTGGCATCGCCCAGCGCGAGGCCGAGGCGTTCATCCCGCTCCTCCGCCAACTCCAGGAGGTGACGGGGTCGACCATCCTCCTCGTGGAGCACGACGTCCCCCTCGTCTTCGAACTGTGCTCGACCGTGATCATCATGCAGACCGGTTCGGTCGTGATCTCGGGCAGCCCCGACGTCGTCCGCGAGGATCCCCGCGCCCTGGCCGCCTATCTCGGCGCCAGCGACGCGGCACTGAACGTGACGGGGCCGGCCCGCCCCGATGCGGGGGCCGGTCCGACCGGCAGCGGTGCCGCTGATGCTTGAGAGGCCGGTCCCGGCCGCCGATGAGTGCAGCGCTCGGTTCGGCGGGGGTGGGCTACGTGGTTGGCTGGAGCGGTCGGGCCGGGCCGTAGGGCACGTCCCCGCGCAACGTGACCCGGTGGGCGATGCGCAGCGCGTCGCCGTAGTCGTCGAGCGCGTAGTGCAGCGTGGCCCGGTTGTCCCAGAACGCGACCGCCCCCGCCTCCCACCGGAACCGGCAGCTGAACTCGGGCCGCTGGCAGTGCCGGTACAGCAGCTCGAGCAACACGTCGCTCTCGAGCTTGGACATCCCCTCGAGGAACTTCGGTGAACTGCGAGTTCACGAACAGCCCGTTGCGGCCCGTCTCGGGGTGCGTCCGTACCACCGGGTGCGACACCGGGAAGAGCTTGTCGTGATGCAGGCCGTCCCACTCGTAGCCGCCCTGGTTCTCGACGTCGGCCGCGAACCAGGGGTCGTGGTGCCAGGCGATCAACGTGTCGCACATGGCTCGGACCGGCTCGGCCAAGGCGTCGTAGGCGGCCTGGAGGCTCACCCACATCGTGTCGCCCCCCACCGTCGGCGCCTCGCGCATGTGCAGGATCGACCCCAGCGGCGGGGTCTGGAGGAAGGTGACGTCGGTGTGCCACCACGAGGCCCGGTCCTCGCGCCCGTCGATGTTCAGCACCTCGGGGTTTCCCTCGATGGCCGGGATCACCGGATGGGCCGGTGTCACCTCGCCGAATTGGCGGGCGAAGTCGGCCTGGACGTCGGGAGCGAGATCCTGGTCCGGGAAGAACAGCACCAGGTGCCGGGCCAGGGCGGCCCGCACCTCGGCCACTACGGCGTCGCCCAGCGGACGGCTGAGGTCGAGGCCCCGCACCTCCGCTCCGATGTTGGGAGAGATCGCGCTGATGTCGAGTCCCGTCGTCACCGTCATGGGTCCATCGTGCCCCAGCCCGGAACCGGCCACAACCCCTCCCGTCCCGACCGTGCTTGCCGGGTCGGCGACTCCCGAGCCGCATATCGTGTGGCCACGACACCGCCGAGGTCGGGGCGGTAGGCGAGTGGCGACAGGCATGCAGGGATAACGCAGGCGCAGAGGGAGAGCGACGACCATGGCGGGTTCGGGGGCGGCACTCAAGCGGTCGTGGCGGCGGTTCCGGCGCCGGCCCGCCGGCGTGCAGGTCGTGGCGTTCGTGCTCGTGATCGCGGTCGTGGCCGGTGTCGTCTACGGGATCACGGGGACGTCGCCCAAGAAGTCGGCGGGCTCGGGCGCCGGTGCAGGCGCGACGGGAGCAGACAACGGGCTCGGGCTCGGCCGGCCGAGCGGCGTGACCGTGGACCAGGCCTCGACGAGCACCCGGGGCGTGACCGCCACCTCGATCAACGTGGCCTTCCCGGTGTCGAACCTCACCTCCCTGGCGTCGAACTTCGGCTTCGCGGGCGACACCGAGTTCGCGGCGCAGAAGGCGGCCATCCACACCTTCGTCAACGCCATCAACGATGCGGGCGGGATCAACGGCCGCAAGATCAATCCCGTGATCGTGAACTTCGACCCCACCAACGAATCGGCCATGCGGGCCTTGTGCAAGCAGTGGACCGAAGGCAATCCCCCCGTCTTCGCCGTCCTCGACGGGCTCGGTTCCTGGACCGGCGACAACGAGCTCTGCATCACCCAGGAAGGCCACACTCCCTTCATCGGGCAATGGACGACGGTCACCAACTGGACCCAGGAGGGCGCCCCCTACCTGTGGTGGACGGGGCCCGACCAGGCCCAGATCCTCGCCACGGTCGTCCAGTGGGGGAAGACCTCGGGCCTCCTCGACACCACCAACCGCATCGGGATCGTCGCCGGGGACCGCACCAGCGACCAGGTGGCGCTCAACCAGTACCTATTGCCCGACCTGCGCCGGGCCGGGTTCACCGATCCTCTGGTCGAGACCCTGCCGTCGAACCCGGCCGACACCGCCGCGACCAACTCGGCCGCCCCGCTCGTCGTCCAACGCCTCAAGTCGGCCGGCGTGAAGTCGGTGATCCCGCTCATCCCCTTCAACTCGTTCTTCCCGTTCCTGAGCCAAGAGAACGGGCAGAACTACTTCCCCAAGCTCCTGTTGTCGGACTACGAGTCCTCGATCACGGTGACGTTGGGGCTCATCCCGATCCCCTACGAGAAGGGGCTCGACCACCAGGAGGGCGTGACGGTCGAGACACTGGGCGGTACCGACGCCCCCCAAGCCGTGACACCCGACGGGGGCGGCTACAACGCGGCGGTCCAGAGCTGCTACGACACGTGGAGCGCCCACAACAAGCCCACCTCGTCGGTGTCGCCCTACATCGAGGAGCAGGGACCGATCGTGGGGTGGTGCCAGGCCATCCGGCTCTTCGCGGCGGCGGCCCTCGGGGCGGGCCCGCACCTCGACCGGCGCACCTTCGTCCAGTCCATGTCGCGCATCCAGAACTTCTCCGGCACCTACACGCCGACGCTCAGCTTCGGCCCCGACAAGTACGCCGGGCCCACCCAGTACCAGATCGTGGAGCTCTACAACAACGATCCCCCGTCGCCGCTGTGCGTGCCGACGTACACGGGCAAGCCCCAGGGAACGTGCTGGCACACGGTGCAGTCCTGGACTCCCCTTGCCGGCTGATCCGCCCGTGGAGGCAGACACACCCGCGGATGCGGTAGCGCCTTTGGTGTTGCCCGTTCCCGATCGGAATTACTCGCCCTGGTACTCGTGGATGGTGCGGCTGGGCGAGACTCGCCACGTCGACCCGTTGCCGACCGCCGGTGGCCCTGACTACGGGCGCGCCCTGGCCGATTGGCGGGGGCGCTGCCGGAGCCGGCTCGACGCGCTGCTGGGACCGATGCCGGCACGGGTGCCGCTGCGGTTCGAGACGATCGAGTCCGTCGAGTGCGACGGGTACTGGCGCGACAAGGTGGTCTTCGACACCGAGGCCGTGATGTCGGTGCCCGCCTATCTCCTCGTGCCCCACGGCCGGGTGGCGCCGGGCCCGGCCGTGCTCGCCGCCCACGGCCACGGACCGGGAAAGACCGAGGCGTGCGGGCTCGAGCGCACGGGCACACCCAACGCCGACTACGGCCACCAGCTAGCCCGGCGTGGCTACGTCGTGCTCGCTCCCGACATGCGCTGCTTCGGCGAACGCCTCGACTGGAACCCCGACGACCACTACGCCTGCGACACCAACCTCGTCCACGCCGTGATGGCCGGGCTCAACCCCCTGACTCAGAACCTCTGGGACCTGGCTCGGGGCCTCGACGTCCTCGAGACCCATCCCCTCGTCGACGCCCGTCGGATCGGCATGGTGGGGCTCTCCTACGGCGGGACCGTCACGCTCTTCCTCGCCGCGCTGGACGAGCGGGTGGCGGCCGCGGTGGTGAGTGGGTACTTCTCGTCGTGGGCCGAGGCGCACAAGATGCCGTGGAACATGTGCGGCTCCCAGGTGCTCCCCGGCATGCTCGGCCAGCTCGAGCACGTGGACCTGGGCGCGCTCGTCTCGCCGCGCCCGTTGCTGATCGAGTCCGGTACCGGCGACGACCTCTTCCCGGCCACCGTGGCGGCGGCGGAGGTCGACAGGCTGCGAGCCGTCTACACCGCCGACGGCGCCACCGACCGGCTCCACCACGACGTGTTCGAGGGCATTCATGAGTGGCACGGGGTCGAGGCGTACCCGTTCCTCGAACATTGGATTGGGCCTGGCGATGCGGTGGAAAGTCGGTGAGGGTCTCTCGTCGGTGAGGGTCTGCTAACCCGGCACCTGCCAGTGGACCAGGTCGGTGCTCCGGGCGATGCCGATCTTGGCGTGGCCCCATCCCCCGAAGTGCGTCAGCTCGTCGCTGCCGGCGTAGGTCACGTAGTAGTAGCCGGTGCCGGTCGTGCCGGTCCGGGTGTCGCACAGGAACATGGAGTTGGCGTGCTCGAAGGTCACGCTCGAGAGGCCCGGTCCTGTGTCCCAGGGCTGTCCGGGGACGACGAGCATCCTGGCGCCGGTCCAGTGCAACCAGGAGGACGGGACGGCGGGGTTGCCCGACAGCTCGAAGATCCACGGCTGGTCGAAGGTGTTCGACGTCGCCAGCAGATGCCACCGGTCCGCGACGCCGACGAACTCGAAATTCTCGATCGTGTCCCCGTGCACGACGATGTCGGGACGGCCGACCGCTCGCCACGGACCGTCGACCGAGCCACTCGGCGACCATCCGATCTCGAAGTGTTGCTCTATCGACCCGGTCGCCGAGCCGAATTTGTACCCGAGGATCAGCCCGTGCCCGGTCCAGGCCAGCGCGGCGTCGATCATCCGGTCCCCGGCAGCGGGGTGGAGGCTGAGCGCCAGCGGTCGCGGTGCCGACCATTGGCTGAGATCCGTCGAGGTCCGGTAGAAGAGCTTCGACTGCGCACCGGTGGCGACGTCGGGATTCGAGTCGTAGGTGACGACGAAGGTGCCCGCTGGGCTCCGCACGATGTCGGGTGACGCCACGCCGTCCACGCCGGCTTGGACGGGCCAGGGCGACGGTGCCGACCAGTGGGACAGGTCGGGGCTCGTGGCCGTGGCGATGTTCCAGGTCTCGTCGCCCTTGGTGGTGACGTCGTCGGTCACGTAGCTGAAGAGCATGTGCCACTCGCCGCCGGCCCACACGAGGGCCTGGTCCTTCACTCCGGCGTCGGGTTCGCTCAGGATCGGATTGCGCAGGCTCGTCCACGCCACGCGGGGAGCCGCGCCGTGCCCGGTGTCCCCCACCACGCACTCGTGGTCCGCGCCTACCGCACCGACTGCGCCCACCGCACCGACCGCGGGCGAGGTCGAGTTCGGGCTCCGACCGCCACCGCCACCACCGCAAGCCGCCAATGCCAGAGCGAGGACAGCGACGAGCGAGGGGAGAGCGACGACGGGAAGGACGGCGCCGGCACGAGCGCCACCCTGCACCCGCACCCGGTGCCAAACGGTCACAAGCCGGTCACCAGCCGGTCACCACTCGAGCAGTGATGCCGACCCGGGATCGACGAACAGGGTCACGTTGTCCCGGGTCCGAAGGATCGAGGCCGGGCAGGCGGTCGACACCGGGCCGGTGAGGGCGGCCCGGACGGGCTCGGCCTTGCGCGCCTCGGGCACGACGGCGAGGACGGTCCCCGCCCGGAGGAGCGCCGGGATCGTGGCCGTGAGGGCGAGGCCGGGGACCGACCCGATGTCGGGGAAGTGGCCCTCGTGGACCTGCTGGAGTCGGCAATCGCGATCGAGGTCGACCACCTTCATGTCGAGGCGGTCGTCGAAGTCGGCGACGGGCGGGTCGTTGAAGGCCAGATGCCCGTTCTCGCCGATGCCGAGACAGCAGAGGTCGAGCGGATGGTCGAGGAGGAGGCCCGCGTAGCGCCGGCACTCGGCCTTGGGCTCGGCCAGCCCGTCGATGTAGTGGGCCCGGCGGGGACGGACGCGGTCAGTGATGCGCTCCCGGATCCAGCGCTGGAACCCGGCCGGGTGGTCGGGCCCGACGCCGACGTACTCGTCCATGTGGAAGACCACGACGTCGCCCCACGGGACATCGGTGGTGGGAGTGGAGGTGACGAGGGTGTCGACGAACTCCAACTGGGAGTTCCCGGTGGCGAACATGGCATGGGCGACACCCCGGGCCGCCACCGCGCCACGGAGCACGGCCGCGGCACGGTCGGCCGCGTCCCGAGCCAGACCGGCCGCATCGGGATGGGCCTTGACCACCATCCGGTCGACGGTCCGTTCCCGGGTCTCGGACATGGCCGCACTGTAGGGGAGGCGACAACGTCGCCGGGCCCGAACGGCCCGTCGCGGGTATCGTCGCCGGCATGGCGGCGAAGATCACACTGGTCGGCGGTGGGAGCACGCACTGGACGCCGAAGCTGATGGTGGACTTCGCCAACACCCCCGCCCTGGCCGACGCCGAGGTGGTCCTCTTCGATCTCGACCCCGACTCGTTGCTGCCCGCGCTCAAGGTCGCCGAACACGTCGCCGAGCGCCGCGCCATCCCGCTCACCGCCCGCGCCACCACCGACATCGACGACGCGCTGTCGGGCGCCGAGTACGTGATCGCCACCTTCTCGGTGGGCGGGTTCGCCAGCATGCGCCACGACATCGAGATCCCCGCCCGCTACGGGGTCCGCCAGACCGTGGGCGACAGCGTCGGTCCGGGGGGGATCTCCCGGTCGCTGCGCAGCGTGCCCGTGATCCTCGAGGTGGCGAGGGCCATGGAGCGGTGCTGTCCCGACGCGCTCCTCGTCAACGTGAGCAATCCCCTCACCGCCCTGTGCCGGGCTGTCACCCGCGAGACCTCGATCGACACCATCGGGCTCTGCGCCGAGATCGTGGGCCTCAAGTTCGTCCTCAGCCTCCTGCTCGACGCCAACTTCACGACCGTCGATCCCGTCGTGGCGGGCGTCAACCACCTGCCGCTCGTGACCTCGCTCCGCATCGGCGAACGCGACGGGTTCGAGATGCTCCGGAACGCCCTCGCCGGCGACATCGACTTGTCCGGGCCGCTGTGGATGGAGCCGCCGGGCCCGATGCACTACAAGATGGTCGACCCCGAACACGGCTGGTCGAAGGCGGACATCCTCGCCAACAACAAGGTCAAGTTCGAGCTGTTCGAACGGTTCGGCGTTCTCCCCGGCTCCGCCGACACCCACGTGGTCGAGTTCTTCCCCGGGTTCGTGACCGCTGCGTCCGACTACGGACGGGATTGGGCCGTCCATCACTACGGCATGCACGGCCACCGGTCCGACAAGGCCACCGACGACGCCGAGATGGCCGACCTCCTGGCTTCCGAGACCATCTCCAAGTGGCCGTCGGGGGAGTTCGTGGTACTGCTCCTGGAGGGGCTCGTCACGGGCGAGGACAAGGAATTCCCCGGCAACATCCCGAACTCGGGACAGGTCGGGAACCTGCCCCGGGATGTCGTCGTCGAGTGCATGGTGGTGGCCGGTGCCGACGGCGTCCGACCTCGGGACGTGGCGTCGGTCCCGTCGTTCCTCGGCGAGCACCTCCGACGGGTGGTGAGCTCGCAGGAGCTCACCGTGGAAGCGGCGGTGACCGGAGTCCGCACCACCGCCCTCGAGGCCATGCTGGCCGATCCCATGGCGGGCTCACTTCCCTATGAACACGTCGTCGCCATGACCGACGAGCTCCTCGCCGCCACCCGCCCGTGGTTGCCCCAATTCGAGGACCACACCTAGGCACACCCCGCCTCGCCGGATGCCTCCGAGGGGACCGATCAGCGCCGGTGCTTGTGCTTTCCGGCCGCCGCGGCGGAGTAGGTGTACGCATCGACGGAGCTCGGCGAGCTGACCCCGACCGGGGTGTACACCCTGATGATCACGGTTCCGATCGTTGCGGTCGGCGAGAAGGCGATGATCTTCTTGGCCGACTTGACGGTGAAGGACCGCGCCGGTCGGGCGCCGAAGAGCACAGCCGTCGCGCCCGAGAAGTTGGCTCCGATGATGACGACCTTGTGGTCCCCCGAGATCGGGCCCGACGCCGGCCGGATGGCGGTCACGGCGGGCGCCGCCACCGCAGTGCCACTGACCCCACGGATGACGTTGTTGCCGTTGTCGGCGATGACCAGCCGGCCCGACGGCGAGACGGCCACGCCGGTCGGTCCATTGAGCTCGGCCGAGGTGGAAGGCCCACCGTTGCCGGCGTAGCCGGCCCCGCCATTGCCGGCGAGGGTGTAGATGTTGTTCGCCTTGACCGACATGCCGTCGAAGCGGCCCTTGGCGGCGGGGACGAACCGGATCACGTTGTTGTTCGAGTCAGAAATGAAGAGGTTGCCCGACGGATCGATGGCGATGCCCTGGGGGTAGTCGAGCCAGGCCTTGGTAGCCGCCTTCTTGTTCCCCTTGAACCCCTGGTCGTTGGGCCCCGAACCGGCCACGGTGTAGATGTCCCCCGCGGTGACGGCCCGGCCCATGGCAAAGCCCGTGCCGGCCGCCACCAGACGGACGGCTTGGTTGTCCACGTCGGAGAACACGATGTCGCCCCTGGCGTCCACCGCCACGCCGTTGAAGGTGTCCAGCTGCAGCTCGGCTGCCGTGGCCGGACCGCCGTCGCCGGTGTAGCCGTAGTTGGTGTTCCCGGCGATGGTGTAGATGTCGAAGGTCTGCATGGCTTGTCCGAAGGCGGTGCGGGCGGCGCGCGGGATGAGCCGGATGATGTCATTGCCGGTGTCGGCCACCACCACGTCACCCTGGGCGTCGAAGGCGATCCCGTCCGGCGAGGAGAGCCCGGCGTTGAAGGCCAAACTGCTGATGGCACCGGTGGGGTCGAGGTTACCGGCGATGGGGTAGACGGTGTGCGCCGACATGGACTGGCCGAAGTAGGTGCCGGCGCTGGCGGGGTCGAAGAGGATGGCGTTGTTGGCGGTGTCGGTGATGGCGATGTCACCGGCACCGTCGACGGCTACCCCGTTGGGGTCCGAGAGGACGGTCTGGAGTTGGGGACCGGAGTCATCACCCGTGCCCGTCGGGTCCCCCACCACGGTGTAGATGCGGCCGGCGGTCATGGCCACGTTGTAGAACGTGCCCGAGGAGGCCGCCGCCACCCGGATGAGGTTGTTGTTCTGGTCGGCGTAGACGACGTTCCCATGGGCGTCGAGGACGGCGTCGAGCGGCGAGCCGAGCGACGCGGAGAGGCTCGGGACCCCGTTCGTGACGGCCGTCGTCGGCCCGCCCCCCACCACGGTGGAGATGGCGGCAGTGGACGCGACGGCGGCGGCCGAGCTCGGGGAGGCGTTCACCAGTGCCGACCCGGCGACGACCGAGCAGACCACCGCCACCATGGTGCCGCGCTTCACGTGACCGTGCCGGGATCGAATGCTCACGCTGAGCACCTTCCTTCGCGCCCAGCGGGGTAGAACGGGGCTACTTTCGATCCGGTTTCGTTACCGACCGTCCCAACCATGGACTCGACCCCCGCAACTGCACCCCGCCGGGCCGAACACAGCCGGCCAACCCGGAGACGCGCCTACCGCCTCATGGCAACGTCCAGGTGAGATGGTATCCGCGCCCCGTGCCCGGCACACGCGCACCGCGCTGGGACCGAAAGCCATATTCGGTACGCGGGAGGCGCTGGTGGCGCCGGCGGTCGGGTCCCCGCCATGGACTCTGTATCTACCCCGGCAATACCGCGTCGCCTCTACCCCGGCAATACCGCGTCGGCGTCACCACGGATGGTCGACGCGGGCTCCGTCGCCTTCACCGTGATCTCACCCGGCGCGACACCGGAATAAGCAGGTGGCCCGGCCGGTTGGCCAGAGACGTGAAGGTAGAGATTTTCTCCGACGTGGTGTGCCCGTGGTGCGCCATCGGCAAGCGTCGGTTCGAGACCGCGCTGGAGAGGTTCGAGCACGCCGACCAGATCGACGTCGTGTGGCGGGCGTTCGAGCTCGACCCCGACGCGCCGGCCCGGCGCGAAGGCGACCAGGTCGAACGACTGGCGAGGAAGTACGGTCTGACCCGCCAGCAGGCCGCAGACGCCAACGACCGGTTGACGGCCACCGCGGCGGCAGAAGGACTCGACTTCCACTTCGAGCGCGCCCAGACCGGGAACACCTTCGATGCCCATCGGCTCCTGCACTGCGCCCTGACGGCGGGACCGGGCGTGCAGGACGCGCTCAAGGAGCGGCTCTTGGTCGCCTATTTCACCGAGGGGGCTGCGATCGGTGATCGCGACACACTGCGGCAGCTGGCCACCGAGGTCGGGCTGGACCCGACCGAAACGGCCGCGGTGCTGGCGGGCGACCGTTACGGGGACGAGGTCCGCGCCGACGAGCGTGAGGCCCTCGAGCTCGGGATCACCGGTGTCCCGTTCTTCGTGGTCGACGGGAAGTTCGGGATCCCTGGCGCCCAGGGGGCCGACACGATCCTCGACGTGCTGGAGCGAGCGTGGGCCAAGGCCCACCCCCTCGAGGTCGTCGTGCCGATCCGCGGCGACGACGACGGCGTCTGTGAGGGCGACAGCTGCGCGGTGTGACGACCAGCGGGTGACGACCAGCGGGTGACGAGAAGAGCGTGACGGGACAGGCGCTCCGGTAGCGGTCGGCTCCCGGCTTCGGTCACGGCGCCGCCCTCCGTCGAGGCGGTCTCGGCGCACCGATGCGGTCCACGGCTCGGCCCACGATGGCGAGGGTCTCCTCGTCCCCGATCCCGAGCCGAAGCAGGTGGCGGACGAATTGCTCGGCCTCGCGCGCCGCCAGCTTCCGGGTCGGGGAAGGCGCGCCGGCGACGAAGGTCCCGTGCCGTCCCCGGGCCTCGAGGCGACCGGCGAGCTCCAACTCGCGATACGACCGGGCCACCGTGTTGACGGCCAGGCCGAGGTCGGCGGCGAGCTGACGGACCGGAGGTAACCGGACGGCGGCGAGCAGAGCGCCGTCGTCGATGGCGGCGGCAATCTGGTCCCGGACCTGTTGAAAGGGAGCCACCGACGAATCGGGATCCAGATCGATCAGGTCAACCAGGTCCACCAGATCTGCTGGATCCGCCGTACCCATGCGACGATTGTACCGGCATTTGTATCAGTCGTCCGTCCCGACGAGCCATACCCATCACGGCGGCGTGTGACCTCGGCGACGCGCGCCCATCACCTTGTGGGACTACGGGTGCCTCCTCTAGCCTCGACCCGGTCTCGAGGCCTCCCGGAGGTGAGCAGATGAGAGTCGAGGGGTTGTTCCGCAACGCCAAGGACACGCTGAGCGTTCCCGCCGGTGGCGTTGTGTTCCGCGAGGGCGACGCCGGGACCGAGATGTTCGGTGTCATGGAGGGGCAGATCCAACTGCAGACCACGAACCGCGTCGTGGCCACCCTCGGCGTGGACGACATCTTCGGTGAGATGGCCCTCGTCGACTCCTCCCCCCGGATGGCGACGGCGGTGGCGACCGTCGACACCGTGCTGGCGGTGCTCGACCGGCAACGGTTTCTCTTCCTGGTTCACGAGACGCCGATGTTCGCCCTGTCGGTGATGTCGGCGATGGCCGATCGGTTCCGGGCCCAGGTCTGACCGCCTCGTCACCGAGGCATCGTCGCCTCCACCAGTCGCACAGCCCCCTCCACCAATCGCGTCGATCATCGCGCCACCGACGTCGAATGCGGAGTGTGTGTTCCGTTTATAGTGGCGGGGCGACCGCGGCACGACCACCGCGACCACCGCGACCACAGTCGTTCCTTTCGCTGATTCGAATCGAGGCTCCAGGTGACCAGATCGCTCGATCGGGCGAGTTACAGGGCCACCTTCACCGTGCTGCTCCTCGGGGTGTCCGCCTATTCACTGCTGCAGTCGCTCGTGCTCCCGGTGCTGCACACCATCCAGCACGATCTCCATACATCCCAGAGCACGGTGACCTGGGTCCTGACCGCCTATCTGCTGTCGGCGTCGATCTTCACGCCCATTCTGGGGCGGGTCGGCGACATGGTGGGCAAGGAGCGGATGCTCGTCGTCACGCTCTCCGCCCTGGCCCTCGGGTCGGTCATGGCCGGGCTGGCCCAGTCGATCGGTCTTCTCATCCTGGGCCGTGTCGTGCAGGGCATCGGCGGGGCCGTGCTCCCCTTGTCGTTCGGGATCATCAGAGACGAGTTCCCCGCCACCAAGGTGGCCACCGGGGTGGGCGTCGTGGCCGCCATGGCGGCGGTCGGCGGTGGGGCGGGGATCGTGCTCGCCGGGCCGATCGTCAGCCATCTCGACTACCACTGGTTGTTCTGGATCCCGTTGGTCATCACGGTCATCGCCGCGGTCTGTGCACAGGTGTTCGTCCCCGAGTCACCGGTCCGGACGCCGGGAAAGATCAGCTGGTTGGGCGCGGTGCTGCTCTCTGGGTGGTTGGTCGCCCTCCTCATCGGGGTGAGCGAGGCCCCGTCGTGGGGCTGGGGCTCGAGCAAGGTCCTCGGGCTGATCGGGTTGGCCGTCGTCATCGGCGTGGTGTGGATCGTCGTGGAGTCGCGGTCGCGCCAACCGCTCATCGACATGACGATGATGCGAGTCCCGGCCGTGTGGACCAACAACCTCGTCGCCTTCCTGTTCGGGATCGGGATGTACTCGGTCATGGCGTTCCTCCCCGAATTCCTGCAGACACCGAGATCGGTCGGCTACGGGTTCGGGGCCGACATCATCCAGTCGGGATTGTTCCTCTTGCCCCTGACCGCGACGATGTTCCTCTTCGGGCTGTTGTCGGGCCGGATCGCGGCCGCCATCGGATCCAAGTCGGCGGTCATCATCGGATCCGTGTTCTCGGCCGGGTCGTATCTGATCCTGGCCTTCGCCCGTACCGAGAAGTGGGAGGTCTACCTGGCCAGCACGCTGCTCGGGGTGGGCCTGGGGTTGGCCTTCTCCGCCATGTCCAACCTCATCGTGCAGGCGGTGCCGCCCGAGCAGACCGGCGTGGCCAGTGGGATGAACGCCAACATCCGCACCATCGGGGGAGCGATCGGGGCGGCGGTCATGTCGAGCATCGTCACGTCGAGCCTGCTCGCCGACCGGTACCCGGCGGTGTCGGGCTACACCAGAGGCTTCGCGTTCCTGGCCGGGACGACGGTGGTGGCGATCGTCGCCGCGATCTTCATCCCCACCGCCACCGCAGCCCGAGCCGACGCCGACCACGAGCCGCATCTCCAGAACGCCGAGCTGGCGTTGCTGGCGGGCGGGACGATCACCGAGGGGTGAGCACCGAGGGCTGATGACCGCGAGCTGATCACCGGGGCTGATCACCGGGGCTGATCACCGGGAGCTGGGAACACGGTTAGCCGAGCAGCCGCTTCGAGATGACGACGCGCTGGATCTGGTTGGTGCCTTCGTAGATCTGGGTGGTCACCTTCAGGGGTCCAGGGAATCCGCTGCTGTCCTTTGAACAGGTCATATTCGGATCGCCATGACAGCCAGTCCAGCTCGTTCCGGTAAGTAGTAGGGATGGAGTAGGGATGAACAGCACCTGATTTGCGCGACCGGTAACGAATAGCAACGTCGACGTTCTATCCGACTGAGCGGCACCCGCAATACAGGCCGCGCGCGATATCGGATGCCTTGCGCATCGGCCCGAGCTGACGAGCCAACCCAGATCCGGCACCACCACCACCCGGTCCGAAGTCGTCGTCAGGCGCCCCGATCAGGGTGATCTCGATCGGCCTGAGGTTGGTCCGGCTGTCACCGTCAGGGCGCACAGAACCGGCAATCCCGTGCGGTCACGCCATGGGATCTGCACCGCTTGCCAGAGGCAGCACTGATCGCTGATCCGGCCTCGGTGACGACCACCGAACCGGCAATAGGGGGCAGTGCCTCAGGGCCTCGAGAATGGCTGCCTGCGTGGCCAAACCCCTGGTGGTTGTGAGGTGACGTGACACATTTTCCGCTGAGTTGTCATATACAGATCGTGAGCGCGTGGACGGAGCAGTCGGACGCTGAGCTATTGGTTCTGGACGATCCTGACGCCTTTGCCGAGCTTTACGACCGACACGTGGGCCGGATTCTCGCGTGGTCGAGGGTCCGGGTGGGCGACTATGGCGCTGATCTGACCGCCGAAGTCTTTGCAGTGGCTTGGCGATGCCGCAAGCGGTTCCGAGACGAGCACGAAGGGTCCGCTCTGCCGTGGCTCTATGGGATCGCTCAAAATGTCCTTCGGTCGTCACTACGCAAGCGACGCGTAGAGCACGGTGCTCGAGAGCGCCTGGGTTTGCCGGTCACGATCATGCACACCGACTTCGATGCCGTAGACGAACGCTTGTCGTTTCCCTCAGCTGTCCTTCGAGCGTTTGCGGACCTTCCGGACTCCGAGCGCGAACTGCTCGTCTTGCGCTTGGTCGAGGAACGGCCATATAGGGAAATTGCCCAACTCATCCATTGCACGCCCGTCGCAGCCCGTCTACGCGTATCTCGATCTCTCCGTCGTCTCCACCTCGCCCTAGGAGGGTTATGACATGACCATTCTTCCGCCCGAGCTGCAGTCATTCCGCGACGAGCTTCGTGCCGCCGTCGAGGCCGATCTGGATAGTCACCGAGGTCACCGGCGCCACCTCAGGCGAGCGATTGTCCTAGGCACTCCGGCGGGGGGACTTGCCGCGTTGAGCCTCATCCTCGCCCTTGTATTGGGGGTTGGAAGTGGGCCGAGCCCCGCAGACGCGGCCATCCTCGCTTCTGCTCAAGGCGTTCTCACTCCGCCGCCCGGTTCCGTGTTCCATGTCGCGGCGATGATGAAAGTGGGGTCGAGCCCCGCGCAACCCTACGAGCTGTGGGCCGCCGGAACCTCGTATCGGTTCATCAAGTTCGGTTACGAGGCCGCGTGGAACGGAACGACGATGTCCAGCTATGACGCCGCTTCCAACACGATCTACGTCGGGATATACAGCCCTCCGAACCACCCGCCGGTCGACACGGCCGCCACCATCCGCTCCCTCATCTCGTCAGGCCAGGCGGACGTCGCTGGTTCAGCCGTCGTGGACGGGGTCCCGGCCTACGTCTTGTCGCTGTCGGGTCAACCTGCTGGCAGTGGGATGGCCAATGCGACCTATGACGTCGCCAAGAGTGACTATCGACCGCTGCTCATTCAGGGGACCGTGGCCTGCGAGCAGGGACAGTGCCCGGAGACCGTGCAGTTCCAGACCTACGAGTACCTGCCCGAGACTCCTGCCAATCTCTCCCTGCTCGATCTGAGCGCACAACACCGTGGAGCGACCGTGGTGAACGCGGGCGGAGTCCCCGGTGTTGGGACATCTTTCGGTAGCGATTGATTCGCCTACACGTCCGGGTGGCCTGGTTCGCTAAAGGCGGCTTCCCAGGCGGCTCCCAGAGCCGGTGATCGGGGCTACTCCACTGTCTCCACGATTTGCTCGGCCAACTACCCGTAAGCGGCGTTAGCAGCTTCCGACATCTCCTGGCCAACCTCTCGTGCCCTATTCACCAGGAAGGCCTCCTCATCAGAGTCGCTGGGCATCCGGTACTCGGTGCGGGCTCACCACCGCTGAACATTTGCGGATGGGTCAGGTCGGAGGCGAGTCCGTCACCTTCGGACTGACTCGGCACTGGATGACGGAGTGTTGCCCACCCTGAAGCGGGTGATCCCGACCGGACACCAGGCCACCGAGCATTTCTCACCCGCACCCGGTAGCCACTCTTCGGAATGGAGTTCCGTCACATGATTGACGGTTGACCAGGCAGCGAATGGGTGCTCTGATGGCGCGAATCAGCTCGCCTAACGATCGGTGGATCATCCACATAGCCAGCGGTCGTAGGGGTAAGAGCCTCGGGACCGCGGTCATCGCCTGGTCGATGGTCGTAGCTTGCTCCATTCTGGCGTTGTCGCTGGTGTGGGATGCGGATGGGAATCCCAATACTGACAATCTTCCGCAGGCCGTGGCCTGCGTTGAGGCGCGCATTGCGGCTGAGGCTGACTCGCGCATCGAGGACAGGGAAGTCGCTCTTCCCCGTGAGCGAATCCGGGGATACTCCAGGCTTCGTCGGCGGGCCATCGTTATTCGCGAGTGGCGTTGGCGGCCCTTTGGGGCGCCGCTAAGAGGTCCGTAACCCCTTTCTCTCTGCTGGTGCACGGCCTGTTCTGCCTGCACTCATCCGCGCCTGGGTTTATTTCGGCGTGGTCAACCTACCGACGGCTAGTCGAGCAACTGTCGCCATCGCCGACGTCTCGGCCTCGGCTTCTATGGGCTCATTCGGAGGTTCCCATGAAGGCAACCGGGTCATAGGCGAACGAAGGGAACTGAATCACAATGGCAACAATTGAAAATCGGACGAAGATGTCAAACGGAGAGGTCGCAGTAGCGAAGAGCAACCTTACGATCACCACACCCAACCTCATGCGTTGGGCAGGTATATCGGCTCTGATAGCAGGGATATGTTACATGCTCGTCGGGATTTTCCATCCCGCCAACGTCCCTGCATCGGTCACTACCACTCGTTGGGAGATCGTTCATGTTCTTGCCTGCGCGATGTCCTTCTTCGGAGTGCTTGGCCTGGCGGGGCTCTATGCCAGGCAGGCAGAAAAGACCGGTTGGCTTGGGTTGGTCGGCTACCTTCTGCTCACGTTCTGGCTGGTGCTGATTATGGGCTTCAGTTTCGTTGAAGCCTTTATCCTGCCGCATGTGGCGACCACGTCGCCCGGATTTGTGCAAGCTTGGATGGGAACGCTGGTTGGCCCCGCCACGAAGTTTCACCTCGGGGCTCTCCCAACACTATGGAGCCTGTCAGGTCCCATCCTTATTCTTGGTGGCCTGACGTTTGGTATCGCGACATTCCGTGCCGCCATCCTGCCGCGCTGGGCGGGCGCACTTCTTGCAGTCTCGACTGTGTTGGCCCCAATAGGTGCCGCGCTCCCCAACGCATCGCAGCCGAAAATCGCAATACCGCAGGGATTAGCGCTGGCATGGCTGGGGTATGCGCTCTGGTCTGAAAGGCAAGCTCAATGGTCGTAACGCGAGGCGAGAATATAGACAGCGTGAGTACCGCTGTTACAACTTTGTCGTCACATAGAAGACGTTCGTTGACGGCGGGAGTATTTTACCTACTCACCTTTGTGTCGATCCCGACTCTCTTTCTCTACAACCCCGTAAGGAGTGCGCAATACATAATCGGCACTGGTCCGGACACTCGCGCCATCGTCGGCGGTATCCTGGAGATTGTTGTGGCGCTTGCCGGGATCGGCACCGCCGTCGTGCTTTTCCCGATACTCAAGAAGAAGAATGAATCGGCAGCACTGGGTTTGGTCGCTGCCCGCATTCTGGAATCGGGGACGATCTTTGTCGGGGTGGCATTCATCCTATCGATCGTTACCCTGCGAAAGGCCGGAGTCGGGCCAGACGCGTTGGTCACCGGCCGTGCGTTGGTCGCCCTGTATAACCGCATCTTCCTCCTCGGACAAAGTTTTATGCCGGCCATATGTGACCTGATACTTGGAACTCTGTTGTACCAGTCTCGTCTGGTGCCTAGACGCCTATCCATGATCGGAATCATCGGAGCGCCCATACTCGTCGCTGGATACATTGCCGTGATCTTCGGACTCACCGCGCAACGTGGCTCCTTGGCGGGACTGAGCGCATTTCCGGTCGCGGTATTCGAGTTTTCGCTGGGCGTCTGGTTGGTCGTAAAGGGTTTCAATCCTGAGGCTGTTGCCACCCTGGTGTCCAAGAGCTAGGCGCAGGACGTCCGCAAGATCCCCGGCATCCAAACGAAACGCCAGGCTCGGTCCCGGAGTAGGGCGCCTTGACCCCGGGCATCCTGTAATCGGGGATCCCGAGGGCCCGGGTATCGATCTGTGACACGAGGATTGCGTCGGCGTCTGTTAACCGGATCAGGCGGTGACCTCGCTCGGGATCACCGCCGCTAAGCGATTGCGCGTGGGTTAGGTCGGATGCGAGTCCATCCACCTTCGGGCTGGCTCGGCAGTGCCACACCAGGCGCGACCCGCACCGGAACGGGTGATCCCGGTCGGCGTGACGGTGGACACCCGACCCCTTCGAGCGACCCTGAAAAGCAACGACATTCTCGTGCAGTGGAGCCTGAATAATCCCCACCGTGACTCGAACGTCACGAAAAATGCCAGATCGGTCCCCTCCGCCGTCAAAATGGATGACGCACCGTGTAGGGACCTCCCCTAAAGTCCCAGGGCAAGCCGTGGCGGGCGGCTCCCTTGGCGGGTACGAGTCCTAGAGGGTTGCGCCGATCGCCCCGGCCCAGCAGATGACAACTGATCGTCTGTCGTGACTGGGAGGGACTGAATGAGAAGGTATCTGCGGGCCGCATTGGCCGGGGCGCTGCTGGTCGGGGGCGTGTCCCTCGTGGCGATGATCGCGGGGACGGCGCCTGCTTCGGCCCAACCAGCCGTGTCGCTCTACGTCGCGTCTGGTGGATCGGGCGACTGCACCTCTCAACTAAATGCCTGCGGTTCGATCCAAACCGCCATCAACACTGCAGAGGGTGGCTCCTACAGCGGGGACGACGTGACCATCAACGTGGCCGCGGGGACCTACACCGAGAACGACACCATCAGCGGCGCGTCGTTCAACTCGCTCACCATCGCCGGAGCCGGGGCCTCGACCACGACCATGAACGGCAACCAGGCCGGATCGGTGTTCACCATCAACGGCGGCACGGTGACCATCGATGATCTCACGATCACGAACGGGCTCAGCGCTGGCGGCTATGGCGACGGGATCGACATCACCGGCGGCGCCGGTCCCGTGACCGTGACCGACAGCACCCTGTCTGACAATGGCAGCCCCGGCGGGGGATGGGGTGGCGGGATCTACAACTTCGACGACACAGTGAACGTGACCGGCAGCACCTTCACGAATGACACTCACTACTACGGCGGTGCGATCAACAACAACGGCGGCACGATGACCGTGACCGACAGCACCTTCTCGGGCAACAGCAGCTCCGCCGGCGGAGCGATCGACAATGTTGCCACGTTGCACGTGACCGGCAGCACCTTCTCGGACAACAGCGGCCTAGCGATCAACAACGACTACAGCGGCAATCTAACCTTGTCCGACAGCACCCTGTCGAACAATAGCGGCTACTTCGGCGGTGCGATCGAGAACAACTTCGGCGCCGTGCTGACCGTGACCGACAGCACTCTGTCGGGCAACAGCGCGGGATGCTGCGGCGGTGGTATCGGTAACTTCAACGGCGCCACGGTGAACCTGGGCGCCACCATCGTGGCCAACAGCACCGCGGGTGGCGATTGTTCGCTGGGAGGGGGCACCTTCAACGACCTCGGCTACAACCTCGACGACGACGGCTCTTGTGGGTTCACTGCCACCGGCGACGTTTCAAACACACCCGCCCTCCTCGATCCCACGGGACTGCAGAACAACGACGGTCCCACCCAGACCATCGCCTTGCAAGCGGGCAGCCCCGCCATCCGGGCCGTAACCGATCCTTCGCTGTGTCCCCCCACCGACCAGCGGGGATATGTGAGAAACGTCCCCTGTGACATGGGGGCCTATCAAAGCGACAGCGTTTTGGCTCCGTGTAAGCCGGGGTCCACGGGCTGTTCGGCCATGCTCAGCGCCCCCTCGCAGATCGTGGCGGTGACCGGCGTCAAACCCGTGAGCGCCAGCGCCAGCATCAAGCTGGTGGTGGCCCCGGCGGTGTTGTCGTGTCAGAACTTCAGCTACCTGGCACCGGTGGCCACCCTCACCGACACCGGCCTACAGGCGGGATCGAGTGTGCTGGTCACCGACACCGTGAAGGGCCTTCCATCCAAGAAGGGGGTGGTGATCTGCTACCAGCCGGTGCAGGCTTCGCCACCACCGCCGGTGTTCCTGGCCAAGTGCCACGGGGCGCACTTCGTGGCCCCGTGCTACAAGTCGGTGGCCGAGGTGTCGGGCAGCGTCGTGGCCCAGCTGGAGCTACCGGCCGGGGACCCCCGGTTCCACATCGGCGGTGAGACGCCGTCGGTGACCAGCTACAGCCCGGCCTCACCCAAGCCGGGCAAGACACTCACCATCAAGGGACAAAACCTGTCCGAGGTCACGGGCGTGACCATCGGTGGGCTCACAGCCCGTATCGCCAAGACCGCACCGACCTCGGTGAAAGTCATTGTGCCCACTGGCGCCCAGGGAGGCGTCGTCGTGGTCTCCAGTTCGGCCGGGGCTGCCCGGGGACCATCGGTCACGGTCGCAGGGACACGCATCCCTCTGCACTCCTCGAACCTCAAGCGAGGCGAGCACCGCAGACGCTGACACCGAGCATCTGAGTTCAATGCCGGTCCCGAACGGCCCGACGATTGACCCTGGCCGACGGGCCTGGCGCGTACGGTACTCGGGGATCCCGTGCTTGGGGTCTCCATCTGGTCCGGGCGATATGTGCCGTTCCCGACCGGGGTCTGAGAGGCATGGGCGAGGACGGTTGGGCGACCGGTAGTCGGTGTCCCGTGCGCATCATCCTGCCATCTGGCCCGAGCGGGACGTGCCGCTGGCACGCATCTGCCTTCTCGTCGTGGCCATCCGATAATCGCAGCCCCGGAGGATTGTCGGTCGGCGGGGCTTGACCGGAACGCACCGTGGCCCATACTCACGAAGGCATTAGCGGTGGTCCCGCGGGAGCCCTGCCGTCCTTATGCCACGCGGATGGGCAACTCTCGCATGAAGAGCAGGATCGGATTAAAGATTCCGAGCGACGTATACGAAGGAGCTCCAGCCAGTTCAATCCGGCGCGTTCGCTCGAACAACACCTCAAGAAGCGTGGCGAGTTCCCGACGCGCCAAGTGTGCCCCGAGACAGAAGTGCACACCACCGCCACCGAATGTGACATGCGGGTTTGGGCTTCGGCCGATGTCGAAGCGGTAAGGGTAGTCGAATACTTCCTCGTCGCGATTCGCAGATGGGAACCACATGGTCACTCGATCACCTTGAGCGATCGGCACCCCGCGAATCTCAGTGTCCTGCGTGGCCCGCCGCGCGAAGTAGGAGACTGGCGAGGACCACCGGAGGACCTCCTCCACGGCAAGGGACATCGCCGCAGAGTCCCTGCGCAACCGTTCGAGTTGCTCGGGATGATCGAGAAGGGCAACTAGGCCCTGCGATACGGCGTTGCGGGTAGTCTCGCTCCCGGCGATTGTGAGCAACACAAAAAAGAGATCTAGCTCAATCTCGCTGAGCGCAGTTCGCCCGCCATCGTCGGTTTCAACCTCGACGGTCGACAGGATCGTCCAAACATCGTCTTGTGGATTCCTCCGCTTCTCCTGTCCCAGCTGCTGGGCATATTCGAACATCGTGATCTGACTCCGGCGATGCTCTTCCGGTGAGCGCGCGCCCTCGGCAAGGCCGCCTTGCAGTGCCTCGTTCGTGAGCCTGAATAGCCAGTCGCGATCCTCCAGGGGGATGCCAACGATGTCCGCGATTACGTGCATCGGCAGCTTGTAGGCGATCTCCGATACGAAATCGCATTCGCCTTGTTCTAGCGCGCGATCGACTATCGACTCCGCCCATTGCCGGATCTGCTGTTCGAGTTGTTTCACTATGCGTGGGGTGAACCCGGCACCGATCAGGCGCCGTTGCCGGATGTGGTCAGTACCGTCCATGCTGACGAGCATGGACCCGACGATCTCGGGCTGGTGGCTCAGCTGAGGACCGTCACAAGCGCAAAAATGTTCGGGCTTTCGGCTCACCGCCTGCACGTCCTCGTGCTTCGACAGGACCCAGAAACCACTGTCGTGGTTGCCGGGAAAGCCCTCAGGAAATGGCTGCCACCTGACGGGTTCCTCATGTCGCAGTCTGGTGAAGATCTCGTGGGGAAAGCCGTTGGCGTAGAGGGCGCTCTCAGTGAGATCGACCGCGAGTGGTTCTCGGTCCACGGCCTCGTTCATGGCACCTCCCGATAGGGGAGCGCGACTGCGATTTGCCGCCGCCAGCCCCCAACGCGCTTTGAGCGGTTCGGATGGCCAAGAATTGACGGAGTACCTAGTTGTCCGGTGGCTTTGGTACCAGCGACACAGCTCAAGGGCGAGGCTACTTGCCACTCAGGGATGAGATTGCCGAAGCTGATCGGTGGATTGCCCTGGGAGCTTGGAGATTCCACAAGTCGACCTCTCTACGACTTCAGCCGGACCATCGGCTCGGGCGTCCGCAGATAACCACCCGAGGGACAGTAGAAGCCCGTCGGGGGCGTGGGAGGAACGCGCGTGATGTGGCCGTTCTGCACCTGCGCGAGGAGGAAACAGTTGGAGGGAATGTTCTGGGCGGGATCGCTCAGCGGGATGAGCCCACCCGAGTTGAACAAGGTCACTTTGTTGAGCGCAGCTATCAACCCCGCTCGCGTGGGCGGGTTCCCCGCCTGCTTAAGAGCATCGGCGAAAAGCTCGGCCGAGGTCCAACCGTAGACCGACTCGATCGCAAAGGTGGCGTGGGCGTCGACCCTCTGTACCCACTTGGTGAACAGTTTTACCGCCGGGATGGTCTTGGCGTCCTGCCCCAGATACAGGGCGTAGGGCTGGTAGATATACATCTTGTCGGCTGCGCTCCCAGCGAGGAACAAGAGCTGGTTCGAGTAGGCGACACCTTCGATGTTGATGGGGGTGAAGTGCTGCTGCTGCATCTGTTTGGCCAGCGTGGCCGCAAAGCTGTCTGGGAGTTCCATCCCTACGAACATCTGCACACCGGCGTGTCGCATGTGGATGATGTCGGGGAGGAAATCGGTGTCGAAGGGGCCGATGCCATGGTCGTAGAGGATCCGGAATCCCACCGATTTCATGGCCGTCTCAAAGGCCTGCTCGGAGGCGACGGTGGCGGGGGTGGCGTTTTCCCAGATGATCCCCACCTTCTTGACCGCCTGGGGGTATTTCTGCTTCAGGTATTTAAAGAACCCGAGGGGGACATCGCCGATTGCGTTCGGCAGCGAACTGTATACGTTAGGGTCGCTTACCATGCCTGTATCGAGCGGAAGCGTGATGTCGGGCATGTGGGCAATGTCGATGAGGGGCTTCTCCGCCGAGTCGAGAATTGAGAAGCCGCCCACCAGCGCGAAGTCGTTACGAATCTGGGCGCCCGTCTCGGTAGCCACCACTCCCCCCTGGAAGGTGCTGTCTTGGGCGTCGAGGATGAGCCTGCGGCGGTTGACCCCACCCTGGCTGTTGATGTAGGCGAAATAGGCCTTCGTCCCGTCCTCGGCCGCAATGAACGGGCCCGGAACGGGCGAGGACAGGTCGTCGACCTGGCCGACGGTCACCGACGTCGGGGTCACTCCGGGCGACGAGCTCCTGTCACTCCCCGAGGCACCGGACGACGACGTGACTCGGCCCGGCGAGGACGTGGGTGACGTAGAGCCCCTCGATGAGCACGCGACCAGGCCGAAGGCGAGCACCGAGAGCGAGATTGCCTGGACCGTGCGCCGGCGGCGGGACGATGCCGATGAGCTCTGACGCGGCCGCTCTCGCTGCGACAGCTCCGTCGCGCCCACCACGTCGGTGGACAGGATCCTTGCGCTCTCGATGGACACAAGAAAGCCCCTCCCGCCTGGAGGTCGCCAGAGTAAGCGAGGACCGAAACGGCCTGCTGATGCGACGGACGGCCACTCTCGGGGCCATGGCCCAGACCCGACCGGGCTCCGGGCGCTCGCAGGCACCAATGGAAACGCGAGCGATAACGACGGCCGTGTGTATCTATCTGGACCGGGCTGGAAGTGCCGGTCCCCGCAAAGTGGTAGGCGGGAGCCGACGTGGATTGCGGCATCCGGTACTCGGTGGATCCCGATCACACTGGACCGTCAGCGTGACACCGGGGTCGTCGGCAGTACTTCGACTCCGGTGCCACGCCCGGTATTGCTCCGGTCAGGCGCCGCCAGCCACGAAAGCAGTGACGATGTAGCTGGCATGGCGGTCCAGATTGTTCCGGGCCTGGTCGTACCGGGTGGTGGTCCTGGGATCGGCGTGACGGGCCGCGATCTGTACGTCTCGGAGCGGCACCCCGGCATCGAGGGCGGCGGTTATGAAGCTGTGACGCAGTGAGTGCGGAGAGATGTGTTTGGTCACCCCCGCTTGCCTCGCCAGGCGCCGCACGATCCGGGTGGCGGCGTGGCGGTTGAGGCGGTTGCCGGCTCTGGTCAGAAGAAGCGGCCCCGCCTTGCGCTCCCCGGCCGCCAGATCGATGGCCCGGGCGACCCGAGGAGGAAGGGGGATGATGGCCAGCTTGGAACCCTTGGCCAGGACCGTGACGGTCCGGCGTCCCCGCTCGAGCGAGAGGTCCTCCACGTCGATGGAGCAGGCCTCTGACACCCGGAGGCCGAGGAGGGCCGAACAGACAGGCCAGAGCGTGGTCGACGGGGCTCCCAGCGGCACCTTGGGCCACGAAGGCACTGAGCTCCATGCGGTCGAGGCCCAAGGTGGCGGACTCGGTGTCGATCTTCGGACGTCGGACGTTTTCCGCCGGGGAGTGCTCGAGCAGCCCGTCTAGTACGGCGATGCGGTAGAAGCCGGCCACCGTGGACGGTCTCCGGCCGATGGTGGCTCGGGACAGTCCTCGGTCCTCCATGGCCCTGGCCCACAGCTCGACGTGTCCTCGTCTCACGGCAAAGACCTCAAGGTCCATCTGAGCGCACCAGGAGAAGAACTGACGTAGGTCAGTGGCATAGCTCGTCCTCGTCGACCCCGAATACCGGGCCAGAAAGCCGGCGACGGCCAGTCGGGCCTCGTCGAACAAGACCGGGGCAGGGCTGACAATCACTTTCGTGGGCATGGGAGAACCTCCTTGTTGGTGGCCCTTCCATTGCGCCTCTTGGGGCGACCTCCGTCGATACCGTACGGTGCGCCCGTGCGCTTCTACACCGAGATCCTCTCGCCCCGAGGGCGCGACGACTGCTGTGGGCAATGATCGGGATCCCCTGAGTATCGTGCGGTTTAGACGGGTCGCAAGGTCGACACTGAGGCCATCGAGACTACGACCAAACAGATCCGGCGCCACGGAATTGGGTGTTCAAGCCTTGACTTGGCGGGGCCGCAGCAGCAAGAGGAGCCAAGCCAAGAACATGTTGGGCAGCTCGTACATGGCCAAGCCGACTTGGTTGTACCTGCCGGGCTCGATCTTGGTGCTGAAAGACAGGTAAGAGGACTCTCCCTCGGCGACCATGCCCCCCCAACGGCAAATCGAAAGGCCACTGAGTGCGAGGACAAAGAAGCCGAGTGCCGAATCGCGGTGCTTGTCCCGCGCCGCTCCGATCAGTGCGGCGGTCCCTATCGCCATCTGCAGCCCGCCGTACATGGCGCGGACCTCAGTGCGGGCGACGGGGCTTGAGAGGTCGTAGACCTCCATGCCGGCGATCACCTCGCCTGACCACGACTTCGGTTTGATGAGATTGATGAGGCCCCACGGGAGCCAGAACATCGAATTCGCCACCAGGAATGCCTGGGTGAGTCTCCCGTGCCACTTCGGGTTCATCGGATCTTCTCCTATGCGGTCAGTCGCACCGGCTAACGCCGGTGGCGTGGTTTAGCTCTGTGTTTATGATCGAGCCCGGCGGCGTGGCACAGCTCGGCGTAGAACAGGTTGGAGTCGTCGTCGGGAATGAGGGCGTGGCTCAGAGCGATGCGGGTCACGACATTGGCGACGATGAAGCCATCCGGTCCGCGGAAATGCGGCAGGAGGCGCTCTCGCATGATGGGCATGACCCGGTTCATTTGGTAAACGACATGCTCCGGCTCGACGTCCACGATCCGTCGCAGTGAGGAGGAGTGCTGGAACTCCACGATGAAGCGGAGGATGGCGTCGAGACGGGCCTCGCCCTCGAGTCCAGCGACGGCATTGGCGATACCGGCGTCATACTTCTCCTGCTCGTAGACGCCGAAGGAATCGAGGAGTGCTTCTTTCGAGGGGAACCAGCGGTACAGGGTCGGCCGGGAAACTCCGGCCGTGGCCGCCACATCCGACAGCGAGAGCATCTGCGTCCCGGAGCGGGTGAGAACCACGAGGGTCGCCTCCAAGATGCGCTCCCTCGTGGTCGTCGTGTCGAGTTGGACCATCGCTTTACACTTTGCCACAGAAATGTAACGCTTAGGGTGTGAGCGACCTGACGGTGCGGAGCCCAAAGTTCCACATCGACGAGACCGTGCCGTTCCAGTGGCAACCGGCCAACCCGAGCTTCGGGCTGTTCGGCAACACCTTCACCTTCCTGGCGATCGCCTTCGAGCGCTACATCGTGTCGGCCACTAGACAGGTCGAACCCCGCTTCACCAGTGCCGCCGTTGCCGACGAAGCGGATCTGTTTGTCCGCCAGGAGGCCCAGCACGCCCGAGCCCACCGAGCCCACGCCAAGGCGATGATAAGCCAGTACCCGGGCTTGGAGGAGACCTACGCCGCTGCCAACGCCGCCTACGACGAGCTCCTCGAACGGGAGGATGTGGAGTTCGATTTGGCCTATGTCGCCTGCCTCGAAGCCACGTTCACACCACTGTTCAAGATGGTTCTCGACCACCGTCACCGGCTGTTCGAGGGCAGCGACGAACGCGTTGGGACGATGCTCTTGTGGCACTTCGTCGAGGAGATCGAGCACCGCAGTTCGGCTTTAGTGATCCACCACGACGTGACGCCGGACCGGTCGTATCGGGTCCGCAAGGCGCCCAACGTCTTCGACCACGTCGCCCGGATCTACAAGCTCATCCTGTCAGGCTTCGAGGAGCACGTTCCCCTGAAGGACCGGCTCATCTCAACCAAGCTCGTGTCGCCGAGTGGTCTCTATCTGTCGGAGCTTCGAGATCGATTCCGGCTCGGAGGCGCTGCGAGCGCGTACGGCTCGATGCTTCGTCACGTCCCGGGTCGTGACCTGCGCTCGATGCTCTGGCGGGAGACGTTGGCCCAGATGCCACGCCACAACCCAGCCCATGAGCCGCTGCCCCTGTGGGCCGAGCGCTGGCACTCTGCTTACGACACCGGAGCCGATGTGACCACATACGAGGGCGTCGCCCTGTGAGGTAACAGCGCTCGACACGCCAAGTCCACGGGGAGCGCATCACCCGATTCCGTATGCTTTATGGCGGGTTGATCTCGGGCCGAGAGCCCGAGCGGTACCGCCCACTTACAGGATGGCCCTGGAGGTCCCGACCTTGGTGCGCGGGCAGTGGGCTCGGACGCAGGGCGAGAACGGCCTCTGCACGGCGGCCTGCCTCCGTCAGCTCTTCCGTCCCTGCCCCCTGGGCAGGATCACCGGCAGCTTCTCCCATCCCCGGACGGTCGACGTCTGGGCCCGCACTGCGTTCGGGGTGTCGACCTCCCATTCCGGAAAGCGCGTCAGCAGCTCCTCGAGGGTGACGCGCGCTTCGAGGCGGGCCAGGTGCGCGCCCAGGCAGAGATGGATACCGTGGCCGAAGCTCAGATGTCGCCCCTCGTCGCGGTCGATGTCGAATCGGTCCGGCTCGGTGAAGTGCCGTTCGTCGTGGTTGGCAGACGCATTTAGCAGGAGCAGGACGCTCCCGGCGGGCACCACCTGGCCGAAGTGCTCGACGTCGTGGGTGACGGTTCGGGCCTGCACCGGCGAGGGCGGCTCGAAGCGAAGCAACTCCTCTATGGCGCCGGGCATGCGGCTCGGATCTTGGGCCAGTTTCGCCCGCTGGTCGGGGTGGTCGGCCAGGAGCTTGCCGGCCCATCCGATGAGCCGGGTCGTGGTCTCGTTGCCTGCCCCGGCGAGCAGGCCGACGTAGCCGAGGACCTCCTCCTTCGTCAGCGTACGCACCGTCCCGTCCCGATCCGTGAACGTCGCCGTGAGCAGCTCGGTCATGAGGTCGTCCGAGGGATGCTGGGAACGCCACTCGATGTACTCGGCGTAATCGGTGTCCTGACTCATCAACGTCGACAAGTCGGGCGGGACGCCCTCCTCGAGCCGCAGGCCTTCGTCGAAGCGGTCCCGCAGGGCCTGCTGGTCCTCCTCGGGGATACCAAGAAGCATCCCAATGGCGCGCATGGGCACCTGCGCCCCGATGTCGGCCACGAAGTCGAAGGCGTCCCGTTCGGTGAGTGCATCCAGACAACGACGGGCGTACGCCCGGACCCTGGGCTCGATGGCCGCCATTCGCCGGGTCGTGAAGACCCGGCTCAGGAGCCCTCGGTGCAGGTTGTGATCCGGGGGGTCCTCGAAGATGAACATCCCGGGGGGCAGCGGGATGTCCGCCTTGATGATCTCGAGGACCGACCCCTTGGCGGAGCTGTAGGACGGCCAGTCGAGGAAACAGCGCTCGACGTCGTCATAGCGGCTGAGGGCGAAGAAGTCGTACTTCTCGTTGTAGTAGAGGGGCGCCTCGTCGCGCATCCGCTTCCAGACCGGGTACGGATCGGCGTCGATGTCGAAGTCATAGGGGTCGTAGTAGACATCCGTCGTCATTGGCCTGAACCTTCGCGCTTCGCCGACAAGCGCTGAGTGTCGACGTGACGGGCGGTGACGATGGGGAGATCCGCCGTGCCGAGCACGCCCGGGTCAGCGGCAACGATGGCTGGGATGGCGTTGACGGCGGGCATGGCCGTCGCGGTGCCGATGTCGAACGTCTCGAAGTCGTCGGGGGCGAAGGAAAGCTTGACATTGACGTTGGGGTCGCCGTCGATCCGGAGACGATACGCGTGCAGGATCGGCCATGTGGGTTCGTCGATGTGCCCGAAGATGCTGCCGAGCCTCCACACCATGCGGAGTTCGGCCACGGAGTGGCCATCGACCAAGCCGCGCCACCTGGCGTCGAGGGCGGCGACGGTGCCGTCGGCGATGGCCATGAACCCGAGGTCGCGGTCGCCGACGGCCACGGCGAGGGCCACGTCGAGGTCGATGGCGTCGAGCTCGACGCCGATGCCTCGAGCCATCGAGTCGAGGGTTTCTGGATAGTCCGGCTCGCTGCGCAGGAGGGCGCTCTTCACAGCGGCGGGATCGGCTGGGCCGCCGAACCCGTAGGCCTCCCACGTCCCCGCCGATCCGTACATGGCGCAGTCCAGGGATTCGAGGATCGAGATGCGCCGGACGTTGCGGCACATCGCAGTGGCGGCGAGGGCGAGCGTGGGTACGAACATCGGGTTCATCCCGGTGCCGACAAGCGTCGCGCCACCGGCAATGGCGGCGGAGCGGAGGCGCTCGCCGGCATCGCCGGCGTAGTGCTCGCCGTTGACGAGACGGGCGGTGGTGACGACGTTGGTGCCTGCAGCGAGGATCCGTTCGAGCTGGGCAATGTCGGGCCAGTGGGGCATGTAGACGACGCAGTCGGCACCCAGGGCGAGCAGCGCGTCGATGTCGTCGGTGATTGTGACACCGACAGGGTCACGACCAGCGATAACGCCGGCGTCCTGTCCGACCTTGTCGGCGCTGTGGCCGAAGACTCCGACCAGCTCGAGACGGGAGTCATCGAGGATGGCTCGCAACGCGGAGCGGCCCACGATGCCGGTCGTCCACTGCACGACTCGGATCGGGGCCGCCGTCACAGGATCTCCTCGGGCGCGACTTGTGGCTGATTCACGCGTCCCAGACCACGTCCAGGCGAGGCGGAGAGCGCAGGAGCGTGCCGGCAATGTAGGGCTCTTCGGCCTCGGGGTCGAGGCGCAGCCCGGGTAGTTCGCGCAGCAAGGCCCGGACCAGTGCCTCAGTCTCCATCTTGGCCAGGTGCTGACCCAGGCAGTTGTGGGCCTTGAGGCCGAAGCCGACGTGGGTCTGGCGGCGCCGGGTGAGGTCGAACACCTCGGGATCGGTCCATCGCCCCTCGTCGTGGTTGGCGGATCCGAGGCTCAGCAAGAGGCTCGATCCCTCAGGTAGCTCGGTGCCGGCGAGCACGACGTCGCGGGTCGTGGAGCGAGGCGCGATCAGAAGTGGCGTCTCCCACCGGATGCCTTCGTCGACCGCGGCGCTGAACAGACTCGGGTCGGCGACAAGCATGTCGAGTTGATCTCGCTGCGTGAGCAACGCCAGTAGCAATGACGACGACGAGCGGTAGGTGGTTTCTGCACCGGCGGGGAGCAACAACCGCAGGAACGAGAAGATCTCCTCGTTGGTGAGGCGCTCGCCGTCGTGCTCGGCGAAGGCGAGGATCGACATCATGTCCTCGGTCGGGACGAGCCGACGTTCGGCGAGCACTTCGGCGAACACGTCGGCCAGGGTCGCGGCCGCCCTTTCAGCTCGTTCCCAATCGACGCTCAGGGCGATCAGCTCGATCGCCAGGCGATGAAACAACGGGAACAGTCTCGGGCGGTAGGCCGATGAGCCCGGCAATCGTCCGAACGGGGAACGTGAAGAGGATCCGGGAGACCAGCTCGGCGCGCCCCTCGTCGGCCAGCTCGGCCACCATCTCTTCAAGCAGGGGCTCGACGAGCTGCGTCTTCCACCCCTCCATGGCGCTGCGGGAGAACGCGTGCTGAAGGATGAGCCGATAGCCGCGGTGTTCGGGCGGATCCATCTCGATCAGCGACCGCCCCATCACCTGGCCGATCACGTCGGCGTAGGCAATCGAGCTGTAGGTGGCCGGGTCGCTCAGCACCTCGCTGACGGCGTCGTAGCTATAGACGCTGAAGGTCGGCGCTGCGCCTTCGGCCTGCTCCGTGATACCGAGATCGGGGATGCCGGGATGTACCGCCCCGGCGGCGCGCAGTTCGGCGAACATCGGGTACGGCGAGTACCGGCCCGTCCCGACCGACTGGTTGAACTCCTCGAATACGGCGGCGGCGTCGGCCCCCCCGCCGTGAGCATCGAGCGTCGTCACGGATCTTTGGTACATTCACATGCAATGCGCATGTCGATGTACCGTAGTCCAGGGATGCCGAGACGTCGAACAGAAGGGGTGGCGACCAGGGCTGAGCAGGCCACTGCCACCAGGGAGGCGCTCATCGACGCGGCACGGCGGCTCTGGGCAGACAAGGGGTTCTTCGCCACCTCGACAGCGGAGATCGTCGAGGCCGCGGGGGCCGGGACCAGGGGCGCGCTCTACCACCACTTCGCCGATCGGGAGGAGCTGTTTCTGGCCGTTTTCGACGCCGTCCAGGAGGAACTCACGACGTCGATGGCCCCGACGAAGATCGACGAAGTCGACCCGATCTCTCGGGTCCGAAAGGTGCTGCTTGTGTTCCTTGACCTCGTCGCCGAACGACCCGACGCCCAGGCCTTGTTGATCGATGGTCCGGCCGTGTTCGGCTGGCGTCGGTGGCGGGAGCTCGAGTCCCAACGCGGTCTCGCTGCCATCGAGAACCTGCTTGAAGCGGCCGTTCAGGCCGACCAGATCGCTGCGCACCTCGTCCAGCCGCTGGCCGAATTACTCCTCGGGTTGATGACCGATGCAGCGCTTCTCGTAGCCACCTCCGAGGACCCCGCCCGAGCCCGCGCAAGTACCGCTGACGCCTTCGCCATGCTCCTCGATGGTCTCCGCACCCCACTCCCGGGTTGATGAGGTGGAGGGCGACGAGTGTGTGCTCACGGGCGGCTCGACCGAATCGCCAAGG
>CAWCEP010000016.1:0-187305 GCA_963794615.1 uncultured Acidimicrobiales bacterium
GCGTCGTCGGATTCGTCCGACCCGACGTCGAGGCCGGGTGCCTCGGGCCCGGGCGGGGCGACCCCGCCCGTGGCGCCGGGAGCGGCGCTGGCCCGGCGCGCCGCCGACGGCCTCGGTCAAGGCGTGTTCCTTCAGGCCGTGGCCCTGGGCGGGATCGTGCGGTACCTACGCGGCGACCAGGCCCACTCGCTGGACGACGGTCCGGACGACTGAAAGACGCATCCGTGAGCGACGGCAACCCGACGCGGACTTCCGCGTCCTCGAGGTGAGCTACTCCCGACAGGTGTGGGGGGCCGAGCTCGCCACCATGGCGCTGGCCCACCCGCTCGCCGAGCAGGCCGTCGACCTCACCCTGGGTTCGCCTCCCCGGGGGCGACCTCGAAGAGCACTGGCGACGCCTCGAGCTGCCCTTCATCCCGTTGGCGTTCCCGGATCACCTCGGGCTACGCGCCGCGGATGCCGAGCACCGTCCCTCGCCCGCCCAGTTCGCCCGGGAGCTCGCCACCACGGCGCGGTCGGTGCGCATGATCGCGCGCCGCCCGGGGCTTCGACCTCGTGCATTCCAACAGCCTCTGGGCCCACCTCGACAGTGCGCTGGCCGGCCGTCTCGCCCGGCAACCCTCGATCATCGAGCTCTACGACCTCGTGCGTCCCGGGCTGGGCCGTACCGTGCTGAGCGCCGCCGCGGCGTTGTCGACCAATGCCGTCGCCATCAGCCAGGCCGTAGCGGAGATCATCGGTCCCCGCGGCTCGGAGCACGTGCGCATCGTGCCCTTGTCGGTCGACCTCGACCGGTTCGGCCCCGGGCCGGTGTCGGCCACGATGCGCCGGCGTCTCACCTCCGACGAGCGGGCGCCGCTGGTCGGGATCGTGGTCGGATCGACCCCGAAAAAGGCGTCGACGTGCTCGTCAGGGCCATGGGCCTCCTCCAGGGGGCCACCGCCCACGCCCATCTGGTGGTGGTGGGAAGTCTTGGCCTCGCCCCCAACGGCTATCCCGAGCGGGTGCGGGCGAAGCCGAGCGCACCCTCGGTGACCGGGTGCGCTTCGTCGGCCGCACCAATGACGTCCCCGACACGCTCCGCGCCCTCGACGTCCTCGTGAACACGTCGGTGGCCGAGCCGTTCGGCCTCAGCGTCCTCGAAGCCCAGGCGTCGGGCGTGGCCGTGGTCGGGACGCGCGCCGGTGGCATCCCCGACTTCGTCTTCGACGGCGACAACGGGTTGCTCGTCCCGAGTGGGGACGCCGACGCGCTGGCCAAGGCGCTCGATCGTCTCGTCACCGACCCCGAGTGGCGGGCCAACTAGCGGCCCGGGGCCACGCCACCGCCCAGGGGCGTGGCATCGAGGCTCGTGCCGACGTGGTGGCCGAGATGTACCGCCAGGCCGTAGGCGGCGGCCGCGCCGACCGCAGCACGGTGACGCGGGTGATCCGCGGTGAGAGTGCTCATGGTCACAAAGTTCGTGCCGCTCCCCGACAACGACGGAGGGAAACAACGCGCCCTGGCGCTAGCGACGCGCCTGGCCCGAGGTGCGGAGGTCGTGTTGTGCGCCTACGACGACGGCGACGGTGACGTAGCGGGGCTCAAGCGACTCGGCATCGACGTGCGCAGCGTCCCGTGGCGACCCACGAGCGCGGCGCGCCGGGCGAGGCGTGGTGCGGACCCGAAGTGTCTCGGCCGGCCGGTTCTACAGCGCCGAGCTCGTCGACGAGGTGCACCGGGCCGCCACCGAGGATCGGGTCGACCTCCTCCAGGTGGAGTACCTCCAGATGGTGCCGCTGGCGCGTGGTGTGGCCGCCGGGCGGCGCATCCTCGACCTGCACAACGTGGAGTCCGCCCTCATGCGCAGCTACGCCCGGGTCGGCAAGGGGCCGGCCGGGATCCTGGCGCGCGCCGAGGCGGCCGCCCTCGGCGCCATGGAGCGGGCCGTCGTGCCGGTTCGACACCGTCGTGGTGGTGAGTGAGAAAGAACGCCACCGCCTGCCCGCCGGCGTCGGCCACGTCCTCGTCTGTCCCAACGGCCGGGACCCCGACCCGTTGGGACCGCCCCCGCCCACGCCGAGCCCCACGGCCGCCTTCGTGGCCACGATGGGCTGGGCGCCCAACGTCGACGCCGCCCTGTGGTTCGGGGCCGAGGTGTGGCCCGAGGTGCACCGTCGTTCGCCCGACGCCCGCCTCCTGCTCGTCGGGCGGGACCCCGCCCCCTCGGTGCGGGCCCTCGCGTCCGCATCGGTCGAGGTTTCCGGTACCGTTTCCGACGTCCGCCCGTACCTCGCCCAGGCGCGAGTGGCGGTGGCGCCGCTGCGATCCGGAGGGGGGACCCGCCTGAAGATCCTCGAGGCACTCGATGCGGGCCGTCCCGTCGTGGCCACCTCTGTCGCCGTGGACGGGCTCGAAGACCTGATCGGGGAGGGGGTCGTGGTCGCCGACGACGCCCCGGCGATGATCGAGGCGCTCAGCGACCTGCTCGACGATCCCGACCGGGCCGCCGCGCTGGGCCGGGCCGGCCACGACGCCGTGGCGGCCCGCCACACCTGGGACGTCGCCTTGGCGCCGCTGCTCCAGAGCGTGACGCCGTGAACAAGATCATCCTCCTGGCCGGGGCGGGGGCGGTCTCGCTCATGCTCCTGTACGTCTTTCTCCGCTGGGAGCGCTCGGCGCGCGAGCGCTGGGTGGTGTTCCTCCTCTTCTCCGTCCTCGTCATCGACTCGAGTCTGTGGGACAACCAGACCACCGAGCCCCAGACCCTCTTCCACCCCGGGACGGGCACGCTGAACTTCAGGCTGCCCGAGGTGATCATCACCGTCGCGCTCGTGGCCCGCCTGTTCATCAAGGGGAAGCCGGAGCGGATCGGGCTGGCCGCTCTGCTGTGGCTCACCGTGGCGGCGTGGTGGGCGCTCGAGGCGATGGAGGGAATCCTCCGCCACAACAGCACGGTGAAGCTCCCCTACGAGGCGAAGGCGATCATCTACGTCATGGGTGCCTACGCGCTGGCGTCGGGGGTGCCCATCCGGCGTTTCCTCGAAGGGCGGGGATTCGAACGACTGGTGCGATGGTCGGCGCTGTCGGCGTCTGTCCTCCTCGTGCTGCGGTTCGGCCACGAACAATTCGCATTCAACATTCCCGGGCTCAAGCTCCTCGACTTCGGTTCGGTCGGCACCGACGCGGCGACGATCTTCGTCTCCCTCGGGGTCGTCGGCTTCCTCCTCGAGCTCGGCAAGGAGCGACGCAGTCGCCTGAACGTCCTCTGCACGGTGCCGCTGGCGTTGAGCGCCTTCTTCGCCTACCAACGCGCCGTCCTGCTCACCTTGCTGGCGGTGGTGGTCGTCGTGGTCGTCGTGGCCATGGGGTCCACGGCCCGACAGCGACTGCGGATCCGGTCGGGCGAGGTCGCCGTGGCGGCCCTCGCCATCGTCGGGGTGGTGCTCGGCGTGGCGGTCATCCCCGCCATCACGTCCCAGAAATCGGTCACCGGCCCGCTCGCCGCCACCATCTCCCACACGGTGGGCGCCACCTTGAATTCGCAGGCCAAGCAGGAGTCCGCCCAAGACCGGATCAACAAGTGGACCGTCGCCCTCGCCGACGCCAAGCAGCACATCCTCCTCGGGCAAGGACTGGGCTTCGAGTACAGTTATTTCCAAGCGGGGCCGAATCAATACATCACGACCGACCTCACCGAGAACATCGGCCTCGATCTCTGGTTGCGGACAGGCCTCATCGGCTTGGGCATCTTCCTGCTGGCCCTCGTGGTTTCTCTCGTGAGTGGGTTCTCCACCTGGCGCCTGCATCCGGACCCGATGGTGGCGGTGCTCGCCCTGGCCCTGTTCACCGTGCTCGTCGGGTTGGTGACCAAAGGACAGGTCGAGTCCATCTTCGAGAACTATCGACTGGCCACGTTGTTCGGGATTTCGCTCGGGATGCTCCGCAGCGCCGTGACCTCAGGAGGGGGCGGCCCCGCCGCCATGCGTGACTACCAGGCCATGAGCCATTACGAGGTGATTTGACACCATGGAGATTCGACAGCTCATCAGAGACGTCCGGCACAACTTCGTCGTCGCCCTGGCGGCGTTCGTCCTGTGCGTCGTCATCGGGGGCGCCGCCGCCTTCCTGCCCGCCAAGCAGTACGCGGCGAGCACCTTCCTGACGATCTCGCCCGCGTCGGGCTTCTCCGTCAATTCCAACGTCGGGGAGATCATCTCCATCGTCGGTCCCCAGCTCCCGGCCGAGGCCACCAGCTCGTCGCTCGTGGCGCGCGCCACCGCCAACGTCCCGCAGCCCTACCGGTCCGACGGCGCCTCGGTGGATGCCACCATCGACCCGGGCACGTTCATCATCACCATCAAGGCCACCAGCCATAACAAGGTGGCCGCCTCGAAATTCGCCAACAGCGTGGCGGATCAGCTCATCGCCCACCAACCCAAGCCGGCCGAATCGGGGTGGCAGCTCCAGCAGCTGTCGCCGGCCCAGCCCCCGACCTCACCGTCGAACCCGCGCACCCCCATCATCCTGGGGGCGGCGGCCTTCGGGATCATCGCCGGGATCTTCGCGGCGATGTGGGCGGCCGGGGTGCGGCGCCGCCTCAGTCGGGTCACCGAGGTGAAGGAGCGGATCGGCGCCACCGTGCTCGGGGAGATCCCACGCGTGGCCACGTCGGGCCTGCGCCCCACCGACCTGTTCGTCAAGCACAGCGAGCCGATGGCCATGGAGGCGTTCCAGGAGCTGCGGAGCAACCTGCTCATCAGTCTCCCGGCGGGCGAGTCGGCCATGATCGCGGTGACGTCGTGCGACCCCGGTGAAGGCAAGACGTCGGTGTCGACCAACATCGCGTGGGCGCTCGCCGCCCAGGACCGTCACGTCACGGCCATCGACTGCGACCTGCGCAAGCCCGCCCTGCACACCCAGATGGGCGTGCCCTTCGGGCCCGGCGTCACGAGCCGTCGCACCGAGGACGCACTGGCGCACGCGTCGCGCACCCCCAACCCGTATCTCGACGTGATCCCGGCCGGCATCATCGACCGCCACCCGTCGGACATCGTCTCGGCCCACCTGCCGTTGCTGATCGAGCAACTGCGCGAGCGCCACGACACCGCTGTCATCGACTGCCCGCCGCTCATCGGTGTGGCCGAGACGGTGCTCATCGCCACCATGGTCGACCTCGTCATCGTGGTGGTGGACGCCCGTCGTTTCAATCCCGAGCGTCTCCAGCAATGCTTGTTGCGCCTCGACACCGCCAACACCAACGTGGCCATCGTGCTCAATCGGGTGCGCTTCAACCGCCGCCGCCGTGACGGGACCTACGGGTACGGGCACTTCCGACACGCCGACGCGCCGCCGCCTCCCGCCGTGGCTCCCGTGGCCCCGACGAGCCTCCCGCCCAAGCGCGCCCCGCGGGCACCGGTCCCCAACGGCCGACGCACGGGCGCGGAGCGCTCCGATTCCTTGCGGGTGTCGGAACCGACCGTGCTCCGGTCGACGCCGAGCGAGGGACCTCCGGGCGCACCGGCCGGCCCCAAGCCGGTGGAGAACCCGGGACAGACCGGCTACTGGCAACGCTGAGTCTCGGCTGGCCGCCGAGATCAGCAACGTCGCTCACCGGGTCAGGGCGGAATCCGCTTCTTCGGTCGAGGCGCTGTCGGCGGGTTTCGGCACCGAGGCCTGGGCGTCGTCGAGCGCCACGAACCTGAACCGCCGCTGGCGGGCCATGGCGATGATGCCGGGGAGCGCGTCGGCGCCCTGGGGCGAGCCGTCGTCGTGCAACAGGATCACCGACCCCGGGGTGAGGTCGTCGGTGGTCTGGGCGACGATGTCGGGCGCGCTGGCGTTGGCGGCGCCGTCGTGGGGATGGGTGGTCCACAGCCACATGTCGAGCCCCAGGCTCTGGAGCACCGACACCACGCGCTGGTCGTAGGCGCCGTAAGGGATCTGGACGTGGCGCGGCGTGGTACCCGTGATCGCCGCGATGACGTCGAGCGAACCCTTCACGTCGCGCTCGAGCTCCTCGTCGTCCATGTCGGTGAAGGGTCGGCCGCTCCCTCCGTTGGTCCCCACCAGGTGCCCGGCGGCGGCGATCTGTCGCACCACGTCCGGGTGCCGGCGGGCCTGCGCTCCGGTCACGAAGAAGGCGGCGGGGACGCCGAGCTCGTCGAGGGCGTCGAGCGCGGCCCCGGTGTGCTCCGTTGGGCCGCCCGCCCACGTGAGCGCCACCACGGCCTCGCCCGTGGTGGCGACGCGACGGCGGAGCCCGAAGGGGACAGGGAGGTCGCCGCGTCGCTGGGTCTTCGACCGGCGCACCACGTGGACCTGGTCGACGATCCACCCCGCCTGGTAGGCGAGTTGGCCCAGCGCCATGGGCAGCACCAACACGATGAGCTCCCGGTACGGGCCGGGCCGGGCCCGGTGCCATTCCACCGCGATCCACCGCACCCGCTTCGACAGCCGCTGGAGGGCTCGCAGCACCACGAAGGGCGGGCACGCCCACCCCGAGGGCTCGAAGCGTCGCCGGAGCCGTCCCGCCGGCAGCCGAAGCGCCTCCTCCCACGAGTCGAGCCGGCCCCGGGAGTACTGGTCGCGCAGGAAGGTCCGCATGCCGATGGGCCCGAGGTGGTCGATACACACCGAGGGGTCGAACCACGGCTCGATGCCGAGCGACGCGAGGCGTTCGGCCATCAACGAGTCTTCGTCGGTCCGCAGCGTCTCGTCGAACGGCCCGGCCCGGTCGAGGACCTCCCGGGTGAACGACAGCCCGTAGGCCTGGTGCGAACTGGCCGGGCCGGGCGCGTGCCCGACGAGGCGCGACGGGTGGACGAGATACAGCCACGCCTGGGCGGCCCGGCCGTGGGCCACGTCGCTCGCCACCGCACTCGCCACCGCGCCGTGCCCGGCCCGGTGCAACGCGATGCGGCCGCTCACCCAATGGGGGCAGGCAACGCAGTCGGCTTCGAGGAAGGCCACGATCTCGCCCTGTGCCATCCTGATCCCGAGGTTGCGCACCCCCCCGGGATAGAGGCGGGTCGGCCATTCGGCCACGCGCACCTCGGGGTACCGCTCCCGAACGAGGTCACCGGTGCCATCGCCTCCCGACGTGGCCACGACGACCTCGAAGGGCTCGTCGGACTCCTGCTCGAGGAGGGAGCGCACGGCGCGCAGGATCGTGTCCTCGTTGCGGTACCCGAACACCACCGCCGTGAGGACCGGGTCCTGTTGCTGTGCGGTCATGAGCCGCCTTCGAATGAGGTGACGCCCGGCCATCGGGGTCCGCGGAAGCCTACGCAGGAGGGTTTCGACACCTCGGCAGCCGCCCTTGAGCCTGGTCCAGCCCTCCTGCCCCCGGTCCCGGCCTCCCGGTGCGGAGCCGGCCTCAGGGCTCGCCTGAGCCCGGGGTGGGCGCCGGGACGCGGTCGTCGCCGGCGCCACGATCCTCGGCGACGGGGGTGGCCCCGGAGCGGTTTCGAGAGGTGAAGGGGACGCGGGCGAGCACCGCCCGCCGCTCGGCGCCGTCGAGGCCGGTAACGGCGAAGATGGCGAGGTACAGGGCCAGGACGACGAGACCGGCACACGCCACCACGACCACGTTGGCCAGCCGGCCGTGGTGGGTCACGAAATGCCAGAGCGGGCCTTGCGACACGAACCACCCCAGCGCACCCGCCACGACCACGGGGCCGGCGTGGGCGCGCCCCGTCAAGCGCAGCAGTTGCGCCGTGCTGATGCCCAGGCGCCGACACACCAGGGGAAGGGTCACGCCCAGCTCGATGCCGACGACGGTGGCCAGCATGGCCAGCGCCACACCGGTGAGGCCGAGCGCGGACCCCAACACGGCGGCGAGCGTGATGTTCACCACGGCTTCGACCACACCCAAGGTGGAGAGCAGCTTCTGGTCCCCCGACCCGCTCACGATCTTGCACGCGGCGGCGCCCAGGGAGCTGACCCCGAAGGCCACGGCGAGCAGGCTCACCACCGGCGCGGCCCGCACGAACGAGTGACCCACCCAGGCATCGAGGGCGGGCCGGGCGAGGACACCGACCACGAGGCAACACGGGATGGTGACGCCGGTGGCGATGCGCGTCCCGGTGCGCGCCACCGCGCCGAGCCCGGCCCGGTTGCCCGCCCCCACCATGGCCGCGGCGTGGGGGAAGTAGGGGTCGGTGACCGGCGTGCCGAGCTTCGTCCCCAGCAGGGCGAGCTTCTCCCCGACCGAGAACGCGCCCGCCGTGGCGACGTTTCTCACCACACTGAGGACGAGCACGTTGGCGTAGTCGCGAAACCCGGCGGTCGAGCTCGCCAGTGCGAACCAGCCGGCCGGCCTCCGCAGGGACCGCAGGACGCTGCGATCCACGAGCCTCGTCGACACCACCAACCCGGGGCGGGCCCGGCGCAGGAGCCGCCACCGGACGGCCTGGCCGGCCAGGCTGATGGCGACGGTCACGAACCCGAGCTCGACGAGGCTCCCGCCGGTGACGAGGACGACGGTCCACGCCCCGGCCTGGGCGAGGACGACACCCACCATGCTCAGGTTGAGCAGCTCGAAACGTTGCAGGGCGACCAGGCCGCACCCGAAGATGTCCATCGGGAGCGACACCGCCATGTCCACGCCCAGGATGATCAACAGCTCGCGCGTGGTGCGCCGCAGCGCGGGGTCGAGGTGGATGGCGTCGGGGACGAATTGACTGGCGACCACGGTGACGAGGAACGCAACCAGTCCCAATCCCACGAGGACGAAGAACGACGTACTCATGGTGCGGTCGAGCGCGTCGTCGTCTCCGGCCGCGGCCAGGCGGGCCACGAACGAGACCACGGCGCCACCGAGCCCGAGGTCCAGCAGCTCCAGATAGGCGATGGTGGACCCGACGAAGATCCAGATGCCGTACTTCTGCGGGCCGAGATGGCCCGTCAGGATGGGAGTGGTGACCAACGCCACCAGGGCCATGACGACGGCCAGCAGGTAGTTCGACCCCGCGTTGCGCACGAAACGGGTGGGGAGATCGGTGGCGGTCATGGACCCGATGCGCGGCGATGCTCGAACGCTCGTGATGAAGACGTGGTCCCGACCTTACCGGGCCGGACCTCGGGGAAAGGGACCCCGGAGCGACCGGTGACTGTTAACGTCGATTCGCGCCATGCTCGTCGCTGTCACCGTCGATGTCGAGGATCCCGATCAACATCGACACGAAAGCGCCGACGCGGTCACGGCCATCCTCGCCGCCCTCGGCCAGTCCGGCATCCGGGCCACGTTCTTCGTGCAGGGACGGTGGTTGGCCGCCAATCGCGCGCTGGCGTCGGCGATGGCCGCCGACGGCCATCTCGTCGGGAACCACTCCTACTTCCACGCCGACACCCGGCTCCTGACGGCGAAGGGTCTGCGCGAGGATGTCACACGCGGCCACGCCGAGATCGAGGACACGCTCGGCATCGACGCCCGTCCCTGGTACCGACTGCCCTACGGGGCGGGATCCGAGAGCCGCACCATCCGCAGGCGCCTGCGCCGCCTCGGTTACCAGCACGTGGGCTGGGACGTCGACGTGAAGGACTTCGCGCTCCCCGATCCCGACACGGTGGTCCCGAAGGTCGCGGACACGCTGGCCGAGCGCGAGCGGCTCGGCGCCACCCACTCCATCGTGCTCCTGCACTCGTGGACGGCGGTGACGAGCCGGTCCATGCCCGACCTGTGTCGATTCCTCCTCGAGCGCTGTGAGGGCACGGTGAGCGTGGACCAGGTGCCGGGACGAGGGGCGGTCAAGCCCCGATCGGCGCTCAAGCGTCGGACCCAGGCCCTGGTCTCTCGGACCCGGGCCGTCGTCACCTCATCCACCTGATCGTGGTCGCGAGCGAGCCGGGCACCGTCGGCGGCGGCCACGTACCATGACGTCGGCGTCAGTCAGGGGATCGAGGCGGGGAGCGGGACATGAGACGGAATGATGCTGGTCGCCGACAGGCGCGCTCGGGGCACGGGAGCCGGGCCGTGGTGGGATTCGTGGCCAGCGCCCTGCTCCTCGCGGCGTGCTCGTCGGGGACCCCCACCGCCGGCAAGACCACCACGACCAAGGCGGCGGCGTCGACGCCCACGGGTGACACCGTCCCGCTCGTGGCGGGGGGCAACCCGGGCAACGCCGCCTACCTCGTCTACTGGGACCAGAACGAGGAAGTCGACTTCCTGTCGATGCCGTCGGGGACCCAGGGCCAGCTGCTCCCCGCCTGGGACCTCAACGGCCAGGTGTGCCTGCTCCCCGACGGCCGGTTCGTGGGCGGGGTCGACCCCACCCTGCCGGGTCAGCACAACATCGGCAGTGCCAAGCCCTACAAGCAGCCCGCCGACGGTGAGGAGCTCGACGAGCCCAACGGCTCGTTCAGTGGCCAGGTCCTGTACGTTCCCGGTCCCTACAAGATGCCGGGCCAGAGCATCGGCAGTGACTCGCCGCCGAGCGCCAACGGCGTGTTCAACAACAACCAGACCTACACCGGCTGCGCCGTCGACAAGTCGGGCAACGTGTTCGGCAACGACATCGCCACCGCCCAAGGTGACTATCCGCCCCCGAGCAGCGGACGACTGGTGGAGTGGTTCGCGCCCAACTACACGACGTACTGCATCGTCTACGGCCCCACGACGGGCGGATACGGACCCCACCACACCGACGGGTCGGGGGGCCTGGAGCAGCCGGGGATGATGGCGCTAACCGACAACGGCGACGTGCTCGTCCCCAACGTGGGCACCTCGAGCGTGCTCCGGTTCGCGTCGTCGTCGATGCCGTCGAGCGCCGGGGACTGCCCGGGCGGGATCTATCCCCGCTCCAAGGTGCACGTCTCGGCCTTCGTGAAGAACCTGGCCTTCCCGGCCGGGATCACCAAGGACCCCACCTGTGACTGCTTCGCCGTCAGCTCCTACATCGGCACCCCCGCCATCCGCTGGGTCACCAAGGACGGCCAGCCCGAGCCGGGACGGGGCACGGTGCCGGGCACCACGATCGCAAACCTCGGCAAGAGCCCCGGGCAGTACAACCCGTTCGGCATGGCGGTGGCTCCCGACGGCACGCTGTACTTCGTCGACATCCACGTGGTGTGCAAGGGCCTGCTCACGGGGTGCGGGCCGGGGAGCTACGGAGGCAGGGTGATGAAGGTGACCGTCACCAACGGCCAGCCCTCCGCCCCGGTGGCCGTCGCGACCGGGTTCGACTTCCCGACGAGCGTCACGCTGTGCGTCCCGGCGACGATGACGTGTCCGTATCCGACCGGGGCCATCGTGGCGCCGTTGTCGGGCCCGGCCGAGAACCCCGCTCCCGACAAGGGGCCACCCACCAACACCCCGGCCACGGCGGGCTTCGGATAACGACGCTTGTCTGAGACGCGGTCAACCAAGCCCGGGTCGGGCCGACCGGGGCCGACGCCTCGGCTCCGGGGCGCCCCGGCCCCGGCGCGACGGTGGGCCGCTGTCGTGGTGGTGTCGGGTGCGATCGTGGCCGGGTGCAGCGCCGCGGCACCCGTGCGCAACGTCGCCACGACGGCACCGACCACCACCGCGCCCTCGACGTCGGTCACCGCCCCCGCCGTCCCGACGACACCGGGGCCATGGGACTGGCCCACCTACGGCCACGACGCCCAACACACCTTCCACGGCCGCACCACGCTGACGACGGCGACGGTCAAGACGTTGCGCAAGGCGTGGGTCTTCACGACCGGCGACGCCGTCACGGCCACGCCCACGGTGGTGGACGGCGTCGTGTACGTCGGCTCGTGGGACGACTACTTCTACGCCATCGACCTCGAGACCGGGGCGCTGCGGTGGAAGGTGCGGCTCAAGTCGCAGAACGCGGTGACGCCCTATCCGGGCGAGGTGCACCGCAACCTCACCTCGGACGGGGGGCTGGTCACGTCCTCGGCGTGGTTCGAGCCCGCCACCGGGACCCGTCCCGCCCTCGTCATCGTCGCGGGCGGCTACACCCTGTACGCGCTCGACGCCGCCACCGGCGCGGTGTACTGGGAGCACGACTACCCGGGACGACCCGGCCAGCCCCCGAACCCGAACACCGACGGCACGCGCATCTTCTCCTCCCCGGTGGTCGACGACGGTGTCGTGGCCTTCGGGGTGGACGTCGACGGCGCCACCGGGTACGAGGGGTACGTCGTGGGCGCGAGCCTGGCCACCGGCGATCCGGTGTGGGAGTACCAGACCGACGTCGACGCCCAGGGCCACGTGCTCGACGACGGGTGCGGCAGCGTGTGGTCGTCGGGCACGGTGCTCCGCGCCCTGGGGCTGGTGGTGTTCGGCACCGCCGACTGCGATTTCGCCAACACCCATCCCCTGTCGGAGTCCATGATCGCCCTGCACATCAGCGACGGCAGCCTGGCCTGGCAGTACAAGCCGGCCCGTCCCGACCCGCAGTGCGACTGGGACTTCGGGGCCACCCCCAACGCCGGGGTCGACGCCACCGGCAAGGCGCGGTTCCTGGGTGAGGGCTCCAAGGACGGCAGCTACTACTCGGTCGACCCCGCCACCGGGATGCTGCGGTGGCGGACCAACGTCGTCTTCGGTGGGTTCTCGGGCGGGTTCATCGCCTCCACCGCCTACGACGGCAGCCGGGTCTACGGCGCCACCGCCATCGGCGACTTCGGGCGCTTCGAGCGCAACAGCTCCAAGCAGAGGCTGTGCGATCCCACCAACCCCCGCGACACGTTGTCGCAAGAGCCCACCGACGTCTCCTTCGACGCCGCGACCGGGAAGGTGACGTGGCACGAGACACTGTCGTCGTCGTTCGCACCCACTACGGTGGCGGGGGGCATGGTCTTCAGCGGCCTGGCGTTGTCGAAGGCCGCCTTCAACGTCCGCGACGCGGCCACGGGGAACCTCATCGCCCAGGTCAAGCTGCCCCAGGCCAACTGGTCGGGGATCGCGACGGTGGGCGACGCGGTGGTGCTCGGGCTCGGCAACACCTACAACCCGGCCCACAACGGCGTCGAGGTGCTGACGCCGGGCGGGGCCGCCCCGGTGGTGCCGGCGCGACCCTGAGGCGGGCTCAGCTGGCGGCGCGCGCCGCCGAGGGCCGGGGCCGCCAGAAGGTGGGGATGTCGCGGGGCCGGCGCGGCTCGGCCAGCAGGTAGCCCTGGTAGAGGTCGCAGCCCAGCTGGCGCGCCACGTGGCGCTGCTGGCGGTTCTCGACCCCCTCGGCGATGACCCGCAACCCGAGCCCGTGGCCGAGCTCGGTGATGGCGGCCACGATGCGCTCGTCCTCGGCGTCGGTGCCGAGCCCGCTCACGAAGGAGCGGTCGATCTTGATGTAGCTCACCGGCAGGCGCTTCAGATAGCTCAGCGACGAGTACCCGGTGCCGAAGTCGTCGATGGCGAGCCGGACCCCGAACTCCCGCAGCTCCTCGAGCATGCCGTGGAGGTGCCCCTCGTCGGATACGAGGCCCGACTCGGTGATCTCGAGCATGAGGGCGTCGGCGGGCAAGCCGCTCTTCTCCAGCGCGCTGCGCAGGGCCGGCAGCAGGTGCTGGCCGTCGAGCTGACGGGGGGAGACGTTGACGGCCAGGAACGAGTCCGTGGCTTCGGGGTACATGGCCCGCCATCGCGCCATCTGGGCGCAGCCGGCTTCGAGGACCCACCCTCCGAGCGCCACGATGAGCTCGGACTCTTCGGCCAGGCCTACGAAGCGGGCGGGCAGGAGCAAGCCGCGCCGGGGGTGCTCCCAGCGCACGAGCGCTTCGAGCCCGATCACCCGACCGTTGGCGAGCGATGCCAACGGCTGGTACTCGAGTCGCAGCTCGCCGTTCTCCACCGCCGTGCGCAGGTCGTGCTCGAGCTCGAGCCGGTTGCCCACCTCTTCGCGGAGTCCGGCGTCGAAGATCGCCACGCGACCGCGTCCCCGGGTCTTGGCCTGCAGCATGGCCATGTCGGCGTCCTGGAGGACGTCGGACGCCTCGCGCCCGACATCGGCGAGCCGCACGAGCCCGATGCTCGGGGTCACCGACAGCATGCGCCCGGTGCTCAGCTGCACGGGGCGGGAGAGAATGGTGCGCAATTCCTCGGCCCGCTGCAGGGCGGCGTCGGTGTCGGTGACGTTCGGCTCGAGGGCCGCGAACTCGTCGCCGTGGAGACGGCTCAGGCTGATGACGTCGGGCATGGTGGTCCGCAGGCGCTCGGCCACGGCCAGGAGCACCTCGTCCCCCACGGCGTGACCGAGAGAGTCGTTGACGAGCTTGAACCGGTCGAGGTCGAAGAAGAACATGACGAGGGACTGCAGGGTCTCCTCGTCACTGTGCTCGATGGCACTCTGCACCGCGGCCAGGAAGCCGCTGCGGTTGGCCAGTCCCGTCAACGGGTCGTTGCGCGCTTCCCAGGCGAGGCGGTCGAGGAGTTGCTTGCGGTCGGTGATGTCGGACACCGAGCACACCACCGTGGCGTTGTCGGCGCCCTCGGAGTCCCCGAGCGGACGCGAGCTGACCGACAGCCACTGGTCCTTGCCGTGCTCGTCGCGCACCCCGATGACGACATTGGTGGTCGCTTCGCGCCGTGCCAGCGCCACCGCCAGGGGAAGAGCGTCGGGGGCGAAGGGCGAGCCGTCTTCGCGCACGGCGCGCCGGCCGCCGGTGAAGATCTCGTCCCCGTGGCCGACGTGCAGGCGCGACCCCAGGATCCGGGTGGCCGAGTCGTTGGTGGCGGCCACGGCGCCCTCGCGGTCGATGACGACGACACCCTCTTCGAGCGCGGCGACGGCCGCCGCGTAGCGGCGCTCGATGGCGGCGCGGGCCGCGGCCGCCTCTTCGGCGAGCTTGCGCTCCGAGACGTCGCGCAGGATGACCTGGAAGGCGGGCTTGCCGCCCCAGCTGGTGCGGGCGCTGGCCACCTCGACGGGCAGCTCGCTGCCGTCGTCGCGCACCATCATGGCCTCGAAGCCCTTCACCACGTCGCCGGGGTCCTTGAGCTGGGCGAGGCGGGCGATCGTGCTCGTCAGGTCGTCGGGGCTGATGAACGACGTGATCGGCCTGCCGATGGCGGCTTCGAGGGACTTCACCCCGCCCATGCGCAGGCCGGCGGGGTTGGTGTAGACGACGAGGCCGTCCTGGTGGACGATGATGGCGTCGGGGGAGTGCTCGACGAGCAGGGTGAGGCGCTCGCCGACGTCGGCCGTGATCCAGGGGACCTCACCGGGGTCCGAGACGTCGGCCACGATCCCGAGGAACCGGGCCGGCACGGAGTCGGGCACCGCCACGGCGCGCACCAGCATGCGGTGCACCTCGCCGTCGGGGGCTTCGAATTCCTGCACCAGCTCGTAGTTCTCCCACGTCACCCCGGCCCGCACCGTCTGGACGAGCGGCTCGAGGACGGCTTCGCCGAGCTCGGTGGCGTACATGCGCTGGCCGTCGTCGCCGGGCGGCACGACGTAGGTGCCGTGGGGGTCCTGGCCCACCAGCAACCGTTCGAAGGGCGCGTGCCAGATGATCCCGGCGTCGGGGGCGATGAGCTCCCACACCACCACGTTGGTGAGATCGGAGATCGCGGTGAGCTGGCGCGACGCGTCGGGCACGGGTTCGAACGCTCCCGCGGCGGCGAGCGGGGCGCGGTACGCAGCAGCCCGAGACGTGCGTCGGCCATACCCTGCCTATCGGCGCCCAGGGAGGCGATCTTGACCCTGCTCACTCGGCGCGACGCCGATGGCGTGAATGCCACGGACGGTGCCGGCCGCGGCCGCCGTCTCCCAATAAAACAACAACAATGTGATTTCCCCGATCCCGTCCAGCACGAAAAAATGCGGCTTGCCATATCGGCAGGTGGGGCGCCCGACTGAACCGGAAAGTCACTTTCGCCTCTTTACGAACATCTGTCTCACGCCTAGCCTGATGCGCCTTCCCCGATCAAGCAGAGGAGTTGGACGGTGTCCGTGGTAACCCGGCAGGACCGAAGGGCATACGCAGCGCTCGTTCAGGACCCCGTCTCGGTGTGCGGCATCGGCGCCGTCACGGGCTACGGGTGGGGGCACAAACTCCTCATCGAGGGGCTGCTCTCGGGGGAGTCGGCGGTACGACCCCTGTCGGGTTTCGCCCCGTACTTCGAGAGCGACATCGTCTACGGCGCCCCTATCGAGGACAAGGGCAACCCCTCGGACGGGGCCAGCACGTTCTCCCAGGCGGTGCGGCACTCGGCCCGCGAGGCCGTGCACAACGCCTATGACCGCGGCTGGCGCCCCGGCGGCGTGGTCGGGGTCATCCACGGCCTCGTGCTCGGCGACGTCGCCGCGTGGCGGGCTTTTCACCACCGCAAGGGTTTCCACACCTCCAAGCGCCAGATCCTCCAGCTCATGCCCTCGACGGCGCTCACGGCCATCAACCGGGAGTTCGACTTCCACGGCCCCACCATGTCGGTCACGGCCATGTGCGCGTCGGGGATCGCGGCGATGCTCACCGCCAAGATGTGGATCGATGCCGGCATCGTCGACGACGTGCTCGTGCTCACCTCGGACATGTCGATCACCCCCGACGGGGCCGCCGCCTTCGCCCAGGTCGGGGTCATGATCATGGACGGCCCGTCGCTGGAGGTGTGCCGGCCCTTCCAAGAGGGCAGCCGGGGCTTCACCGCCGGCGAGGCCTCGATCGGGTTCGTCGTTGTCGCGCCGACCGGTCGGTGCCTATGCCAACGTCCTCGGCGGGGCCATGACCCACGACGGCTACCACGCCATCTCGATCGCGCCCGGACACCAGGAAGTGCGCCGGGCCTTCACCGACGCGCTGCGCAACGCCGGGGTGGCGCCGGAGGAGATCACCTACATGAACGCGCACGGGCCGGGCACGAAGCAGTGCGACACGACCGAGGCGGCGATCTTCGACGACCTGTTCCCCGAGGCCGAGGGCATCTTCTCGGTGAAGCCGCTCGCCGGCCACTGCCAGGCCGCGGCGGGGTCGGTCGAGCTCATCGCCTCGCTCTACGGCTTCGAGCGCGGGGTGATCCCCGCCCCGCACCGGGTGGCCAAGGGCCATCCCCGCCTCCTCGACGGGCCGACGGCGTGTGTCGAGGGCCCCATCGTGAAGTCCTCGCTCGGCATGGGGGGCCACAACGGCGTCATGATCCTCGAGGCCGCCTCGGCCTGAGCCCGACGGCGGCCGGCTGCGCCCGTGGGCGCGGGTCGGGGCCTCGTTAGGATCGCCGCTCGTGAGTCGAACCGAGCCGCGCGTCGCCGTCGTCCCCGACTGGCCGCTCGCCGCTGACGCCGTGGTCGGCGCGGGCGGTCGAGTGGTGCCGGTGGAAGAGGCCGAAGGCCTCGTGTGGGTGGACTGGTCGGGGCCCGGTCGCCTGGGGAGCGGTCCTCGAGGAGTTCCCCGCCATCCGGTGGGTGCATCTGCCCGGCGCCGGGATCGAGAGCTTTCTCGACGCCGGGCTCGTGTCCGACGGCCGGACGTGGACGTGCAGCAAGGGCGCGCACTCGTCGCTCATCGCCGAGCACGCCCTCGCCCTCGGCCTGGCCGGGCTGCACTCGCTGGCGTCGTCGGCGCGCGCCTCGTCGTGGGAAGCCACGCGGGTCACCGCCCTGGCCGGGCAACCGGTGACGATCGTGGGCGGGGGCGGCATCGCGTCGGCGTTGGTCGGGCTACCTGGCCATCCGTTCGGGGCCCGCGTCACCGTGGTGCGGCGCAGCCCCGAGCCGCTGCCCGGGGCCGAGCGCACCGTTGGCGACCGACCGGTTGCACGACGCCCTGCCCGATGCCCGCCTCGTCATCCTGGCGCTGGCGCTCACCCCCGAGACCCGCCACATCATCGGCGCGGCCGAGCTCGAGGCCATGCACGACCACGCCTGGCTCGTCAACGTGTCGCGCGGGGGCCATGTCGACACCGACGCGCTCGGTCGACGCCCTGCGGCGAAAGGCCATCGCCGGCGCCGCCCTCGACGTCACCGATCCCGAGCCCCTCCCCGACGGCCACCCCCTGTGGAGCATGGACAGGTGCCTCATCACGCCGCACAACGCCGGGAGCTCGGGTGCGGTCATGCGGCTCCTCGCCGACCGGGTCCACGACAACGTGGCCCGGTTGGGCGCGGGCCAGCCGCTCCTGGGGGTGATCGACCTCGACGCCGGCTACTGACCGGCGACCCCGTCAGCCCGACTCGTCGCCCACCGCCCGACCGGGCGGGCCCCACCAGGGGGAAGTAGCGTCACGGCCCATGAACACCGGTGACGTCGTAGCGGACTTCGAGCTTCCCGACGAGACGGGCACCAAGCGCCGCCTCAGTGAGTTCCTGGCCAAGGGACCGGTGGTGCTGTTCTTCTACCCGGCCGCCATGACCATGGGCTGCACCCGGGAGAGCTGTCACTTCCGTGACCTCAAGGCGGAATTCGAGGCACTGGGCGCCCAGCGCCTGGGGATCAGCGCCGACACCGTGGCCAAGCAGAAGCAGTTCTCCGACACCCACTCCTTCGACTACCCGCTGCTGTCGGACACCGACCGCACCGTGGCCACGCAGTTCGGGGTCAAGCGCGGGCTCAGCGTCCTCCCCAACAAGCGCGCCACCTTCGTCATCGGCACCGACAGCAAGGTCCTGGCCGTCATCACCAGCGAAGTCAACATGGCCAAGCACGCCGATCGCGCCCTCGAGGTCCTGCGCCAGCGCCGACCCCGTGAGCGGCTCTCAGCCGATGTGGTCGGCGGGGATGGTGCCCAGCTTGCCGTGCTGGAAGTCGTCGAGGGCCTGGGCGATCTCGGCCCGGGTGTTCATGACGAAGGGGCCGTAGGTCACGACCGGCTCCCCGATGGGCCGGCCTCCGAGCACGAGCACGTCGAGTTGGGGCGAGCGTGATTCCTGGCGGTCGCGGGCCGAGACGACGATGGTGTCACCGGCACCGAACACCGCCAACTGACCCATGCGCACGGGACGTCCGACGCTTCCCACCGACCCCTCGCCGGCGAGCACGTAGACGAGGGCGTTGTGGTCGGGGTTCCACGGCAGGGTGACGCGTGCGCCGGGGCTGATCGTCACGTGCGCCATGGCCATGGGGGTGTGGGTCACACCGGGACCGGCGTGCCCGCCCATGTCACCGGCGATCACGCGCACGAGCGAACCACCGTCGGGCGACGACAGCAGCGCCACCTGGCCCGCCCTGATGTCCTGGTAGCGCGGGGCCACGAACTTGTCCCGGGAAGGCAGGTTCACCCACAGCTGGATGCCGTGGAAGAGGCCCCCCGAGGTGACGAGCGCCTCGGGGGGTCGCTCGATGTGGAGGATCCCCGCACCGGCGGTCATCCACTGGGTGTCGCCGTTGGTGATGAGACCCCCGCCGCCGGTCGAGTCCTGGTGCTGGAAGGTGCCGTCGATCATGTAGGTCACGGTCTCGAAGCCACGGTGCGGGTGCCACGACGTCCCCCGGGGCTCGCCCGGGCCGTACTCGACCTCACCCATCTGGTCCATGTGCACGAACGGGTCGAGCTGGGTCAGGTCGACGCCGGCGAAGGCGCGCCGTACCGGGAAGCCCTCGCCCTCGAACGCCGATGGGGCGTCGGTCACCGACACCACGGGCCGTTCCCGGGAGGCAGGATCCGGCGCCGCCAGACGGGGCAGCGAAGCGATGTCGTCGACGGTCACGGCCGGCATGGTGGGGCTCCTCGGGTCGGGCTCTCGGTCATGTTCAGGTGCAACACTACTTGCGGACGCAACATTCCTGAGCCGGTCACCCGGGGCCGGTCACGGGGCCGACGGGGCCGACGGGGCGAGGGGCACGTCGTCGCCGGCCGTGAACCGGGCCCGGGGGGTGGCGTCGAGGACCCAGATCGAACCGTTCCCCCGGACCTGCCAGCTGCCCCCCGCCCCGACCAGGGCCGTCTCCTCCTCGATGCCGACGAGGGTCGTCCCCGCCGGTTGCCACGAGGCGAACCACTCGAGGGACCCGGGCCGGAACCGCTCCATCTGGTCGAAGTGGGGGATGACGGCCAGGTCCCCGATCAGGCCGAGCCCGTTGGCCACCCGGGGGTGGTTCGGTGCCGGCCGGGATGCACCTCCGGTGGGGAGGAGGTTGTCGGGAGCACCCGCCGTGAGTGCCATCGCACCGGCCGAGCATCCAGCCAGTGCCGCGCCCCCCTGCCAAGCCGCCACGACGGCGCGCCACAGGGCGGTGTCGCGCAACGTGTCCGAGAGGTGATGGGGGTCGCCGCCTGAGAAGTAGACGAGCCCGGCCCCCTCGACGCGAGCCGCCGTGTCGGGATCGTCGGCGTCGGACCGGGTGCGCACGTCGAGCAGCACGGGCTCGACGCCCATGGACCGGTAGTGGTTCTGACCGAGCTCGAGCCAGTACGCCACCCGGGCGTCGCCCTCTCGGGCCGCCGCGGTGGGGACGACGACAGCGCGTCGGGGCCGGCCGTCGAGGAGCCCGTCATCGACCGGCTCCATGGCGGGGAGGAATTCGCCGCTGCCCACCAGGGCCACCGGGCCCGGTCCGCCTGCCATCTCGCCCCTCTCGCGCCGCCGGTCCCGCGCCGGTGCCGGCCTCACGGTACCCGCCGTCGACGAAGGCACGACGGGGCCACTCAGGCCGAAGGCGGCCCCCCATGGGACGGTGCGCCCACCCGGGTGGGGCAGGCAGCAGCCACCGGGACCAGGGCCGCGGCCGGGACGACCGACACCGCGGTGGGGCTCGACGGGCCCATCGACATCGACGCCAAGGCGCCGCTGAAACGGACGGTCAGCCCGGCGCCGCGCATGACGCGCACGAACCACAGGGTGGAAAGCACGATCCCTCCCACGGTGAGGACAGCGGAGACGAGCGAGCGTTCCACGACGAAGGTCCGCACCGATGATTCCAGCAGCAGCCACATGATGAATCCGGCCTGGGTGGCGAGGACCACGAACCACAACAGCGACAAGCGCAGGAAGAAGCGACGGACGAAGGGGCGGGCGAACATCTCGGCATCGAGGGGGCAGAAGTCACGCGCCAACTTCTCGATGATGGGACGGCGCGCCACGGCGGTGACGAGGAACAGCACCGCTACCAGGAAGGTGCTGGCCGTGGGTTGGACGAAGTACAAGAAGGCACTGCCCGTCGCGTAGGCCACCACGGTGCGGGCACTCACGAGGATCACGCTCAATACGAGCACCGCGGGCACCTTCTGGCCCCGCACCAGCCGCCGGCCCAGCGCCAGCAGCGACCACGTCAAGGCCGCGATCAGCGCGCCGTGGAAGCCGTCGAGCAGCAGCACGACATAAAAGAGCCCCCCGGGCACGATCGTGCTCTCGAGGAGGGCGGGAAGGGCGTGGCGGACGACGGCGCGCAGGGACGGCAACCGGAGGATGTTGTCCCCCCCGCCGTCTTCTCCGCGCTCGTCGGCCTCGGAGGCCGGGCGCGGACCTGAAGCAACTTCCGCCGTGATCCCAACAGAGTAGCAACGCCCGTTTTTCAAGCTCGGGTCGGGACCGCAAATACCTGGGGCGCGGTCGAGAGGCCGCCATTGGTCCCTGCCTGTGGTCGCCAGAGGTCCCAAAGGGCACCCTTCGTGAGAAGACCACGCTCTGAATCACCACAGAGAGCGTCTGGGTCGGAGGCCTATTTCGTGCCTGACTCCTCACTGCGAGCGTCCCGAATCCGGCCAAGTACCACATTCGGTGGGATCTCGTTGTGGTACTCGAGTGCTTTAGGTGGTCAAAGTGAGCGCCGATAGTGGTTATGCGGCCACGAAAAACGTGGCCTGTTGCATTTCACCACTGGGAGTCGCATGCAGGGTATGAACGTCGGGCGTCTTGTAGCGCTGCCCAAGGAATTCGTGGTCGCCATGCTGGGCGTGGCGATGATGGTCACCTTCGCGATCGACCTCACAGCGTCACCACGCTCTGCGGCCGCCGAGCCCACCATCAAGTTCCTGGCCGCCGGCTCGACCCTCGTCACCCGACCCACCGTTCCCCCCACCACCGCCCCCGCTCCCGCCCCGACCACCACCGGGGCTCCGGCGGCGATCCCGGCGGGGACGGCCCCTGCCGCCACGACCACGGCGCCGCGCCCCATCCCCAGCGCCGTCGTCGTGAAGAAGGCCCCGGCGCCGGTGAAGGCCAAGCCCGTCACTCCCCCCGCCGCCCCGTCGGCGTCGGCCCTCGGTCTCTTCGTCGGCTCGCAGTCGCCGTCCGACGTCCTCGCCCTCGGCCGCCAACTCGGCGTGACGCCGACCATCGACACCGTCTACGCCGACCAGTCGTCGGGCTACTGCACGTACTCGCCGCCCACCACGTCGATGACGCTCATGGTCGGGATCGGGAACTGCACTGCCGCGCAGGTCGCGGCGATCGGTCAGAACCTCGTTCACGCCGGACAGGGCCACGCCATCATCCGCGTCATGTGGGAGCAGAACCAGGACCTCACCGGTTGGTTCCCGGGCTGGAACCAACTCACCCTGAGCTCCGCCCAATACGTGGCGATCTTCCAAGCCACGGTCTCGACCCTCCGGTCCGTAAGCCCGACGTTCACCATCATGTGGAACCCGAACGGCGGGACCACCAACGAAGCGCCGGGACGGACGTGGACCGACACGTGGCCGGGCAAGGCCTACGTCAATCTCGTCGGCGTCGACCAGTACGACTACCCCGGGTACGCGTCCGACGTCCAAGCGACAGTGGCCTTCGCCCACTCGCAGGGCCTGAACGTGGCCATCCCCGAGTGGGGATTGACCGGGTCCGATGACCCGTCGTTCATCGCCGGCATGGCCGGGCTCATCAAGAACCCTGCCGACAGCATCGTCGTGGAGTCGTACTTCAGCTACGCCGGTTCCACCGACTCCGACATCACGCAGTTCCCGGCATCGATGGCCGCGTACACCGCAGATGTCGGATGACCAGTCTCACGAGCACAGGTAACGAAGAAGCAGACACACACCACTAAGCGCGGGAAGGAAACAACCAAGGAAGAAGTGCCGACACCACCGAACGGTGGCGAAGGCCGAGCGGGCCGGGTTGTCGAATCGGCGGGGGAGCAAGTCCATCAAGGCCTTGGCCCTTCACGCCCATTCGCCGGCCTCCACAAGGGGGGAACCATGGACAGAGCAACGACGACGCAACAGATCCGATGGGCAGCACGCGGTGGCGACATCGCCGGACGGATCGTCGGCCTGCCTCGTGTCGTGGCCGGCGGCGTGCTCTGCCTGGTCCTCGTCCTGGCTTCGGTGGGCGGGCTCTTCTGGGCCAAGACCGCGTTGGCCAGCTCGGGGGCCTCTTCGATCCCCCTAGGTGACTACGCCGGATGGGTCAATGCCTCGGGCATCGCCTCCTTCGGGTCCAAGACCAACACACACCCCACCATGGCGGCGGATTACCTCGACCGCACCGACGGTTGGGCCGCCATGGACAACGGGGGCGGTGAGGGCGGCTGGGCCGGGAGCGGATACCGGCTCGTGCTCGGTGTCCCCATCCTCCCCGGTGTGGGCACGCTGGCCCAGGGCGCCACTGGTGCCTACGACCAGTACTTCACCACGCTGGCCAAGAACCTCGTCGCCCAGGGTGAGGGCAACGCCATCCTGCGTCTCGGGTGGGAATTCAACGGCACCTGGTATCCGTGGAGTGTCGGCAACAACACCGACGCGCAGAATTTCTCCGCCTTCTGGATCCAGATCGTCAACACCATGCGGGCCGTTCCCGGCCAGCAGTTCCAGTACCTGTGGAACCCCAACCTGGGCGGCTCCACCAGTTGGAGCCTGACCAACGCCTATCCGGGGAACGCCTATGTCGACTACGTCGGCTCTGACGTCTACGACGAGTACTGGGGCACGCCCCAGACCCCGCAGAACGCGTGGAGCAACATCTTGAGCCAGAGTTGGGGACTGAACTGGCTGACGAGCTTTGCCGCCGCGCAGGGCAAGCCCATCGCCATCCCCGAATGGTCCGTGTGCTTCCGCAGTGACGGGCACGGCCTCGGCGACGACCCGTACTTCATCAACCAGTTCGCCAACTGGATCTCGACGAACAACGTGGCGTTCACCGACATCTTCTCGTTCAACGACACGGCGGGCGGACAGGACAACGACATCACCAACGGCAGCTTCCCGAATGCGTTGGCGGCGTTCAAGGCGGACTTCGGCGGCGGCAGCGCCGTGAACATCGGATCGCCTCCGACCACCGCCGCGCCGACCACGACGACGACCAAGGCACCGACCACCACCACCAGGCCGGCGCCGACGACCACGACGACGAGGCCGGCGCCGACGACGACCACCACGTCGGGGGCTCCGGCCGCGACCACGACCACGACGAAGCCGACCACCACTTCGGTGTCGGCAGGAAGCGCGACGCCCGGTGCCCCCACGGGGGTGAAGGCGTCGGTGAGCGGGACCACCGTCACCATCTCGTGGACCAACGCCGGCAACACCTTGGGTGACGACGTGTTCCGGGACGGCCAGGAGATCGCCTGGCCGGGTTGGCCCTCGGGGGTGGTGACGTCGTTCCAGGACACCGGGGTGGCAGCCGGGACCCACACCTACTCGGTGTCGGCCTACAACTCCTCGGGAGTGGGACCGGGCAGCTCGACGGTGACGGTCTCGGTGAGCGGCAACACGGTCGTCGCCGTCACCGGGGGCGCCACCACCACGACCACGCGCCCCCCGACGCAGTCCTCGAGGCAAGGGGGCTCGAGGCACCACCACTAACACCGAAGCCGTCTCCACCAGCAATGGCCATCGTGCCGTGGTCAGCCGCCGCCGGGGGACACCCTCGGCGGCGGCTGGTCGGCGGAGCCTCGAGCCGCCCGGCTTGGAAAACGGTCCGAATGCTCCGAACGGGCGAGCCGAGATTGGAGCCCGGGGGTAGGCTCCTTCCTCAGTGAGCCGCCCGGAGTCACGGAGCGTGGGGCGCCTGGCCAGATTGACCGCTCGGCGTGAAGAGGAAGTCGGCGCCCCCAATTGGGACTCGAACCCGGCCGATCCCACCGCCATCGTGCCGGCGGAACACGGGCCCGAAGCGGACCGGCTCCTCCACCAGGCTCTGGGCCGACACACCTTCCTGGGCGAGGCCGCCCTGGTCGTCGCCTGGGCCTTGTTCTCCTTCGTCTCGTTCCACTTCCTCACGGTCAACCGCACCCTGGCCTGGCTGCTCGTCTTCGCCAGCGCGGTCATGGTCATCGTCATCCTGGTGTTCCGGCGCGTGGCCGAGCGCCGCATCCGCCTCGGGCTCCACGACGCCGGGGTGGCCCTGCGCTCCATCCAGTCGGTCACCGACCCAGGCTTGTCCTTCCTCCCCCTCGACGAGCTGCTCGACGAGCTGCTGGCCCGGACCGGGCACGTCGTGGGCGGGGACGTGGCCACCATCTTCCTGGTCACCGGGGACGGCGCCGGCCTCACCGTCCGGGCCTCGTACGGCCTCGACGCCCGGGTCACCGAGGGCCTCGAGGTCCTGGTGGGCGAGGGCGTGGTCGGCGAGGTGGCGTCGCGGGCCCAGGCCGTCATCGTCAACGACGTGGCCGAGGCGACCGAGACCGCGCCGCTGCTCCGTCAGCGGGTGTCATCCCTGGTGGCGGCCCCCCTCCTGGTGGGGGGCCAGGTCATCGGGGTGGTTCAGGTGGGGACGCGCGTCCGGCACCGGTTCCAAGAGCGCGACCTCCAGCTCCTGCAACTGGTGGCCGACCGCTCGGCGGCGTCGATCGAGCGGGCCCGGCTCGACGAGGCCGAACGTCGCAGCCGGTTGGGGGCCGAGCACGCCCGCCAGCACGTGGCCATCCTGGCCCGGGCCGGCGACGTCCTCGCCACCGCCCTCGAGTCCTACGACGAGGCCATGGTCCGGCTCGTCGACGTGGTCGTACCGTCGTTCGCCGACTGGTTCGCCGTCGACGTCGTCGACGAGCAGGGCACGCTGCGGCGCGTGGCCGACGGCGCCGACGGCCGGTGGGGGACGGGCCACCTGCGCCACCCCCATCCCGACGGGGAGGCGCTCGTCCGACGGGTGCTGGCGGGGGGGAAGCCCGAGGTCGTCATCCACACCAGACGCGAGGGACCTCCCCACGGCGGCGAGCCGGCCCCACCGGGCGCCTACCAGGAAACGGTGGAGGACTCGGGGATCGAGTCGATGTTGGTGGTGCCCGTCCACCTCCGGGGGCTGTCGTTCGGCGCGCTGAGCTTCGTCACCGGGTCGGGCCGACGGGGCTACCGGCGCTCGGACCTCGAGACGGCGGCCGGACTGGCGGAGCGGGTGGCCATCGCCGTCGAACGGGTGTTGCTCTGGGGTGAGAGCCGCCAGGCCGAGCAGGCCGCGACCCGACACGCCGCGCAGTTGCGCCGGCTCATGGAAGCCGCCCTCGCCGTCAACGCACCTCTGGCCGAGCCTCAGGTGCTGCGGGTGCTGTCCGAGCACGGCCGGCGCGTCCTCGATGCCGAACAGGCCGTCGTCCTCGTGTTGCCTCCCGGCGAGCTCCCCACCGGTGCGCTTGCCGCCGCGGTCGCCGAGACGAAACCGGAGGTTGAGGTGAGCGCGCCCACCGTGCTCCCCGACACACTGTCTCCGGTGGTGCATGCCGCGTCGCGGCTCGTCGCCAGGGCGAACCGACCCCTCCGCAACACCGGGGGGCTCGACGAGGTCGCCGATCCTGCTATCGCCGCCGAGCTGGCGGCGTCGGGAGCACGGGCCGTGCCGTGGATGGCGGTCCCCCTCGTCGACTCCACCGCTACCCGCAACCGGGCCATCGTCGTGCTCGGGCGGGAACGCGCCTTCAACGCCGAGGACGAATCCGTGCTCGTCCTGCTGGCCCAGATGGCCACGGTCGCCCTCGACAACGCCCGGCTGTACCAGGCCGCGCAGGGCAACGAACAACGGCTCCAAGCCGTGGTGGAGTCCTCGCCGCTGGCCATCGCCGAGCTCGACCTGTCGGGCGCGGCCCGGTGGTGGAACGGCGCGGCTGGTTCGTTGTTGGGTTGGGACAGTCCGGCTAACGACGGCATGGCCGACGGCTCGCTGCGCATCGCCGCCGCCGATGACATCGCCGCCGCCGCGCTGGTGCGCCTGTGGGACCGCACCCGCCACGGTGAGGCGACGGTCGGCGTGCAACTCGGGGCCCTGCGCGACGACGAGCTGCTCCAGCTGTCGGTGTCGACGGCGCCACTGCTCGACCACAACGGCGCGGTGACGGGGATCCTGGCCGTGGCCGAGGATGTGACCGAGCGCCAACGCATGCTCGAACAGTTCCAGCAGGCCGAGCGGCTGAGTGCGATGGCCCGGCTGGCCGGGGGCGTGGCGCACGACTTCAACAACCTCCTCACCGTCATCCTGGGGTGCAGCGAGATCCTCCTCCGCCAGATCGATCCCGCCGATGCTCTCGTCACCGAGGTGGAGGCGATCCAGCGCGCCGGCCACCGGGCCGCCGCCCTCACGAGCCAACTGCTCGCCATCGGCCACCGCCAGGTCGGCCAGCCCGGGGTGGTCGACCCCGACGGCATCGTTCGGTCCATGGAGCCCATGCTGGTGCGGGTGATCGGCGAGGACGTGCAGCTGGAGCTCGTCCCCCCCGAGCCCGGCGGTCGCATCCTCGTCGACCCCGCCGAGATCGAGCGGGCCGTCCTCAACTTGGCCATCAACGCCCGCGACGCCATGCCCAACGGGGGTCGGCTCGTGATCCGGACCCGCGTCGTGGGGGCGGACCTGCCCGCTCCTCAGCGCATCGTGGCCCTGGCGGTGTCCGACACCGGGACGGGGATGGACGAAGAGACCGCCGAGCACTGCTTCGAGCCCTTCTACACCACCAAGGGCCTGGCCAAGGGCACCGGGCTGGGGCTCGCCGCCGTACACGCCATGGTGACCCAGGCCGGTGGCCAGGTGAGCGTGGACACCGCCCCGGGGCGGGGGACGACCATCACGCTGTGGTTCCCGGCCGTCGAAGAGGAGGAGGACGACTTCGGCGCCATCCCCCTCGAGCAGGACTCGAGCGGTGGCGACGAACTGGTGCTCGTGGTCGAGGACGAGGACGAGCTGCGCCGCCTGGCGGTACGCGAGCTCGAGGAGCGGGGCTATCTGGTCCTGGCGGCCGCCAACGGCGTCGAGGCCCTGTCGGTGGCCCAATCGCTCGAGCGTCCCATCGACCTCCTCGTCACCGACGTCGTGATGCCCGAGATGAACGGCGTCGAGCTCGCCGAGTCACTGGTCGACCTCTGGCCCACCGTGGCGGTGTTGTTCATGTCGGGCCACCTCGACGAAGGGGCGATGGAACGCCATCCCCTCGATCCCGACGCGGATCTTCTTCCCAAGCCCTTCACGCCCGATCAGCTCGGACGCCGGGCGCGCTACGCCCTCGACCGTGCCGCGGCGAGTCGTCGCACCCGGGTCCCGAAGGACCTGCGGGCCGAAGCGACGGGAGCCTGACCCCGAGCCGAGCTGCCCGCTCAGGGCTCGAAGCGGTAACCCACGCCCCGGACGGTGCGCACCCAGCGGGGGCTGTCGGGGTCGGCCTCGATCTTGCGGCGGATGCGGCGGATGTGCTCGGTCACGGTGCCGGCATCCTGCCATTCCGACGACGAGTCCCACACCTGGGACAGCAGCTGCTCGCGGGTGAAGACCTGGCGCGGGGATCCGGCCAGGAAGGCGAGCAGCGCGAACTCCTTGGCCGTGGTCTCGACGAGGCGATCCGACACCCTGATCTCGCGGGCCATGGTGTCGATCACGAGATCGCCGAACTCGAGGGTCCCGGTCGATGCCGACGACGTCCGGTTGGCGCCGCTGCGGCGCAGGACCGTCCCCACCCGGGCGGCCAGCTCGGCCGGGGAGAACGGCTTCACCACGTAGTCGTCGGCGCCGAGCTTGAGGCCGAGGACCCGGTCGCTCTCGTGGCCCTTGGCGGTCACCAGGATGACCGGCACGTCACTGGTGCGGCGGATGGCGGCCAGGACGTCGAAGCCGTCCTCGGTGGTGAGCATGACGTCGAGGATGACCAGGTCGGGCTGGCCGTTGCTCAGGCTCCCGATGGCCTCGGCCCCGGTCATGGCCTCGGTGACCTTGTAGCCCTCGACCTCGAGCAGGCGGCTCAGCATGCCCCTGACCTCAGGATCGTCGTCGACGACGAGGAGTTTGCCCACTGATCGTCCCGGCACCGCTGCGGTGCGGACGGACTCCGCCGTTCCCACGTTCGTCACCACCGTCTTGTCATCCTCCGCCACTGCGACCACCGGCCTTGCCACTTAGCGTAGTGGGGTGCTCTCGCCTATGTGAAGGGTACGGAGCCACTTTTGGAACCCTACTGCCCCCCTGTCCGCCCGGCTCTGCGGGCCAAGTTGGGAGGGGGTTGATCGGCTGTAGGCCAGGTAGTGGGGTTGATGTTCCACACTCGGGACGTGGCCGCAGCGCTCAGATCCAAGGTAGGGAGCAGGCTGGATGCCCGTCCCCGAGGGGCCCCCGACCGAGGAGCCCCGGACGGCGCCGCCCACGGTGCTCGTGGTGGGCACCGACGAGTGGGCCATCGAGCAGTCCGCCACCGAGCTCGAAGCGGGCGGGTGCCGAGTCCTGCGGTGCCACGAACCGGGCGAGCCCGCCTTTCCGTGCAACGCCCTGGTCCAGGGACGGGTCTGTCCTCTCGACGTCGGGTTCGACGTGGTCGTGACGGTGCGGGCCCGGCCGCTGAGCGATCCGTGCCAAGCCGAGCTCGGCGTCATCTGTGCGCTGCACCGAGGAGTCCCTCTGGTCGTGGCGGGTGTGGCGTCGGAGCGGCCCTTCGGACCGTGGGCGTCGCTCGCCGTCGAACAAGGTGGAGACGTTCGTGACCGCATGTGAGAAGGTGGTGGGCGCGACGCCGGTGGCGATCGACCCCGGCGCTCGAGCGCATCGTCCCGAGGAGGACGTCTGCCATGCCCAGTAGCGCCACCTCGTAGTCACCCGACCCATCATGACCACCAGCCGCAGTACCGCGGACATCGACGTCTGGCTCGAAGAGCTGTGGAATCTGCGCGGCACCGACCTGCTCCTGACGACCGGGCGCGCCGCCGCTCATCCGGGTCGACGGCGAGATGCGTCCTGTCACCGGGGGCGAGATGTTGAGCCCGATCTCGGCCGAGATCCTCATCAAGGCGATCATCGGTCCCGACCTCGTGGGCGCCTACGAGGCCCAGCGGGAGATCGACTTCGCGTTCAGTTGGAAGCAACGGGCCCGGCTGCGGTGCAACGCCTTTCACCAGCGCGATACGTGTTCGCTGGCGCTCCGGATCATCCCGTTCGAGATCCCCGGGTTCGCACAGCTCGGCCTTCCTCCCGCGGTGGAGTCCCTCGTCGAGCTGCCCATGGGCCTCGTCATCGTCACCGGCCCGACGGGCTCGGGGAAGTCGACCACGTTGGCGGCGATGATCGACTACATCAACCGATATCGACGGTGTCACATCGTCACCATCGAGGACCCCATCGAGTACGTCCACGCCAACCACCGCTCGGCCGTCAGTCAGCGCGAGGTCGGGACCGACACCGAGTCGTTCACCCGCGCCCTGCGCTCGGTGCTGCGCGAGGATCCCGATGTCCTCCTCGTGGGCGAGATGCGCGACCAGGAGAGCATCGCCACCACGCTGACGATCGCCGAGACCGGCCACCTCGTCTTCGCCACCCTCCATACCAACGACAGCGCCCAGGCCATCGACCGCATCGTCGACATCTTCCCCTCGGACCGCCGTGAGCAGATCCAGGTCCAGCTGGCGTCGACGCTCGAGGGCGTCATCTACCAGCGCCTCGTCCCCCGGATCGGGGGCGGTCTGGTGGCCGCCTACGAAGTCCTCATGGCCAACCACGCCGTGCGCAATCTGGTCCGGGAGGGCAAGACCCGTCAGCTCCGCAACGTGGTGTCCACGCACCAATCCGAGGGTATGCAGACCCTGGAGATGGGCCTCAACGCCCTCATGGCCGAGGACCTGATCGAGTACGAGACGGCGCTCCGGGTGAGCCTGTACCCCAAGGAGCTCGAGACGCCCAAGCAGTACGCAGGCGTCCATCAGTATCTGGAGGACGGAGCCGACCAGCTGACCGGTGCTTCGCTCCCTCCCCCCCGGGTTACCTCGTTCTGAAAATTCGGCCGGTCGCCGGGAAGGTTCCGGGCGGTTCGGCCTACGATGGTGTTGTCAACAATCTGTGGGGACATTGCCACAAAGAGGGGCAATGGGCTTGATGGGGAGACGGGTGCAGCCAACACAGGGGTCATGGCGAGAGGGGCACCGTCACCGGGTGCGACCATGGCGCCGGCCGGCCCGGAAGCCTGAGGACGGCTTTACCCTCATCGAGCTTCTCATCGTGCTGGTCATCCTGCCCCTCGTGGTCGGGGCGATCGCCATGGTGCTGATCACGACGCTCAAGAATCAGCAGGGCATCCAGGGCAAGGTGACCGACTCGAGCGCAGCCACCACGGCATCCGCCTACTACGTCCGGGACATCGAGAGCGCCGCCAGCCTTACAACGGCTGCGAGCCCGGCGAGCTCGCCCCCGCAGTGCAGCGCGGTGAGCCTGTCCGGCACTCCAAAGTTCCTTCTGGGCCTGCAGCTGCAAGGAACACAGCCGGTGGCGGTGGTGTCGTACTACACGGTCACCCCCTCGTCGGGAGGCGCCCCCGAGTTGGTGCGTTTCTACTGTTCCGGCGGGTCCTCGACTCCGCAGAGCCACGTGATCCTGTCCGACAACGTGAGCACCACGAATCCCCCGACGCCGGTGGTGAGTTGCATCACCCCGCCACCCACCGGCATCCCGACCGGGGTGACATGCACCCCCGCCGGTATCGCCAGCGACTGGACCTTGACCTACATGGTGTCCACCGTGACGCTCAACGTCACCCAGGGGTGTTCGTCCACGGGTTCGGCCTGTGCGCCGTACCAATACGCGTTGACCGGTGATCCGGTCTCGGGGGTTCCCGTGCCCCCGATCGTCCAGCCCAACGGCGTGCTCACGCTGCTCGGGACCGGTACCGACATCTCGTTCACCAACTTCAGCTCGGGGCAGAGCATCTGTGCTGCCGGCTCGATCCTGCTGGGGTCGGGCTACAACTCGAACGGGAGCAGTCCAGCGATCAGCTCGGGGATCCTCACCAGCAACAACAGCGTGACGGCGGGCACGACGACCTCGTGCGGCACGCCGCAACCTAACGGCATCGAGGTCTACAACTGCCTCAATGACAACTCCACCGGCTCGACTTGTCCGACGAGTGGCACCCACGACACGGTGACCGGCAACGTCAATGTGAATCCGAATCCGGTGTCCACGAGCACCAAGGTCGCCGATCCCCTCGCTTCGTGGGCGTCGCAGAACCCGGTGGCGACGATCTCCTCGCCGGGGTCCTGCTCGGGGAGTCCAACGATGGCGTGTACCCCGGGCCTCTATCCCGGTGGGCTCAACATTGCGAGCAACCGGACCGTCAACTTCCAGCCCGGCAACTACCAGTTCGGGACCAATGGAGGGTGCGGGAGCTCGCTGTGCATCGGCAACAGCGACACCGTGAACTTCGGCACCGGCCACTACACCTTCACCGACGGACTGAACGTCTCGGGATCGGGGAGCGCGTTGTGCGGCGGTGGCACTGCCACCACCGTCTGCCCGAATCCACCGGCGGGTGGCGTCTTCTTCTATGTCTCGGGGGGCTCGACAGCACTGGGGAACGTCAACTTCGCTAACAACATCCAACTGGCCCCCATCTCGTCGACCTCCGACCCCTATCGCGGGGTCCTGCTGTGGCAGCTTGGCACCGACAACAACTCCGTGTTCCTGGCCAGCGCGGCCAGCTCGGTGAACACGTACGGCGGCGAGATCTACGTCCCGAACGCCACCATCAGCCTTTACGGGTTCGGGAACAACATCAGCACGGGACACATCGTGGCCAACAGCATGCTGTTCGACTTCAGCTTCAACCTCAATGTCACGATCCAATAGGCCGGACTCGGAGATGGCTGCGTCGCATCGTGATGGGTGCGGGGCTGGCGGGAACAAGGCTGCACCTGAACGGTCGGCCCGGTCGGACCTCCTGGCCCGGCTTTGCCGTCGCGTGCAGTTCTCCGAGTCAGGTGACAGCCTCATCGAGATCCTGATCGCCATCGTGATCATCGCCCTCACGGTGACCGCCCTCCTCGGCGCCCTCGTCACCGCCATCACCAGCTCGACCACAGAGCAGAGTCTCTCCACGGTGGACACCGTCCTCAATGGATTCGCCCAAGCCGCCCAGTACGAGGTCCAACAGACCAACGTCTTCACCAACTGCGATCCCACCCCGTACAAGCTCATCGGCCCGCCCACTCCGGCGTCGGGACCTGCGGGTTCGTCAGCGACGGTGTTCGTCACCGGCTTCGCCGCCAACCATCCGCTGACCGTCACGGTCGGCTCCGCTCCTCCTGCGACCATCACGAGTGGATCGCATACCGACAGCAACGGCGACGCCGCCGTGACCTTCACCGTGCCGAGCGGCTTGACCGGGTCTCAGATCGTGTCGGTGAACGATGGCAGCGCGATGTCGACGCCATCACCGACGGCCTTCTTCGTGGGAGGGACGGTCAAAGGGACGACGCCGGTGGGATACTCGGTTTCGGTCAACAATCCCGTGCAGCAATGGGACGCGCAGGGCACCGATTGGGTCAACTCCACCTCGGCCGCCTGTCCGAAGAGCGGCTCCCAACAGGTCACCGTGGTGGCCCGGGCTCCGGACGGGTCCGCCGGATCACTGAGTTTCGTCGCCCTCGGGCCCGCCACGACCACCGTGTTGGTGACGGCCACGTCGTCGTCGGCGACGCCAACCTACGGGGACACGCTCACATTCACCGCCAAGGTGGTCCCGCCCAACAGCACCACGGCGGCACCGACGGGGAGCATCGCGTGGACCTTCTCCCAGAGCCCCGGATCGCCTTCGTGTGGCAATTCTCCTCTGTCCCCCGTTCCGGGGAAGAACACGTCGCAGGCGACGTGCACCATAAGCCCTGCCCAAGTGGGGACGTATACGGTGACGGCCAGTTACCCCGCGCCGGGCACTACCGGCAATTACGGACCCGGGAGTGGCGATGGAACGATCACGGTGGGGAAAGCGGCATCGTCCACGGCGGTGACCGAGGTCTCCTCCCCGTCGCCAGCCCAGCCCGGATCGAAGCTGACGTTCACGGCCACCGTCGGGGCCAACCCCGCCGTAGTGGGGGACCTGAAGCCGACCGGGAATGTGGTGTGGACGATCACCGCGCCCTCGGGCCCCAACCCCACCTGCGCCAATTCGCAGATGACCAACCCCAACAACCTGACGGGTACCAACACGGCCACTTGCTCGGTGTCGAATGCTGTGGTCGGGACGTACTCGGCGAACGCGTCATACGGCGGTGATGGCAACTACACCGCCAGCCAGGGAACGACGACCACCGCCGTGACCAGGGCTACCCCGACGTTCAGTTACGCCACCACTCCCCAGAACCCCCAGCCCGGATCCACCTTCACCGTCAAGGTAACGGTCAACGAGCCCAACGGAGGCCCTAACCCGACCGGCCAGGTGACCTGGACCATCACGCCTCCGTCGGGGACAGCGCCGACCTGTGCGATATCGATCTTGGACAACACCGGAAGTGGATCGTGTTCCGTGCCCAACGCCCTCAAGGGCACCTATACGGTCGCGGTCGCCTACGGCGGCGACGGTTCGTACACGCCGGCCAACGGCTCCACCTCCGTGGTGGTGGCCCTCGCCCCGGCCGGATTCGACATCGAGACATCAGGAAACCAGAACGGCAGGCCCGACACCAACGACCAGATCACGTACACCTACAACCAGGCCATGTCGGTCAACTCGATCCAGAACGGCTGGAACGGCGCCTCGGAGGGCGTGACGGCCGAGTTCTCGCGGCAGGGGAACCAGACCCAGCTGACCATCATGTGCAACGGCTTCCGATGCAACACGATCAACGTGGGTACGGTGGCGCTCGGCGACACGTCGGGGAACCGCTACACCAACGGCACGGTCGATCTGAATGCCACCATGGCGGCTTCGACCAACGGGGCCGGCCAGACGGTCATCACCGTAACACTTACCCCATCGAGCGGCGGCCTGTCGACGGTGAACGGGAACACCAGCTTGGTGTGGACCCCCAGCGGGACCGCCACCAACACCACGGGAACCGCCTGCGCCACCACGGCAGTCCCCGAGACGACCGCTCCGAGGAAGAATTTCTGACATGGCTCGGTCTCGGGCGACAGCGGCGAGAGGACGGAGCCGTCCTCGTCCTGGCCCTGGTGTTCATGATCGTGATCGCGCTGGTCCTGCTGGGCGTGGTGACACTCTCGGGAAACGACCTGTTGAACACTTCGAATCTCCTCAACCAGCAGTCGCTCGAGTACCGCAGCAGCGGAGCCATGCGAGGTGGCCATCCAGACCGTGCAATACACCAACACCACCTTCACGAACCTCAGCTCGTGTTTCTCCTCGGCCACGGGAGTCAAGGTGGGACAGAACTCCCCTCTTGTCTATGTGGACTGCCAGACGGTGCCGCACAGCCAGCTGCCTGCCAACACCGGTGTGTCCCGCGAGGTGAACTTCTACGCCTGCGAGACTTCGTCGACGAGTTGCTCGTCGAGCGAACTTCACTGTGTCGGCGAAGGTCGACTTCGTCGGACGGGCCCACCTGTGCGTCGGGGTCCATCGGTGCCTGCGGCACGACAGCAAGCGTCAAGAGCTGGCTCGTTCACAACGCCAACAACTGACCGCCTCCCAGATCGAGCCCGTTTCACGGTAGGTGGCTTCCGCTCGGTACCGTGATGACCATGTCTATGTCCGCATCGAGACCGGGGTCACGGCGGGGGTCGCACCTTCCCTACCGCACCCTGGCCGGTGTCGTCCCCTGCCCCAAGGGTTGGCTGATGGCGTCGGCCAAGCTCCAGGGCATCACCATGGCTCCCGAGCAGCCCCAGGTGGTGTCGACATTCCTCGAGGTCCTCGACTACAAGCCGGCATTCCAGGTGGTGGCGCTCTTTTCCCCCGTCGGGCTTCTCGACGACCCCGCGGCGAGGGGACGCACCTGCGATCGGCAGGCGCGGGCCCTGTTGGGCACACCCCGCGCCAGTGCGGTGCTCTCTGCACCGGTGCGCGCCTCCCTCGAATGCGATTCCTATAAAGAAGCCAGGGAGGCCAACGGCGGACGCCTGAGCGCCATCGGCTGGCGCATGCTCAAACGGACCGCCGAAGTCCATGAGCAGATGGCTCCCTATTGGCAGCGGACCATCTTCGAGGTGCATCCCGAGCTCAGCTTCTTCCAGCTCAATGCGGACAAGCCGGTCCGCTTCTCGAAGCACACCCGAGCAGGACAGGATGAGCGACGGGCCTTGCTCGACGGGCGCATGCCTGGCGTGGAACGGATCATCAACGAGAAGGTGCGCGGCGTCACGGCCGCCCATCTCCTCGATGCGGCCGCCTGTCTGTGGACGGCACGGCGGATCATCGCCCGCGGCGTGGTCCACCTTCCCGAGCATCCCGAGTGGGACAACCAGGGCCTCCGGATGGAGTTCGTCCTGTAACCGGTTCCGAGGCGGCCCCGCTCGTCGTTGGTGGCGACCCATCGAGCGACGGATCGGACATCGCTATGAAAGCATCGACACCGCGTGCGCTTGAAGTTCGTGTTCCGACGCCGGCGCGACAGCTCCCGACGGCGCCATATCCCGGTCTGGTACTCCTCCCATCCGCTGGACCGGTCGGGCCGGCCACGCCAGCGCGAGCGTGGCCGCGGTTAAAGCCATCATCGCCAACCAGTACTGCCAACGGCCATGACTGGTGAAGGTCACCACGGTGAGACCGGCACCGGCCATACAGACGCCGAGCCACCGGAGCGTGTGCCGGCGACCGGCCACGAGGGCGAGGGCCAATCCGGGCATGACGTAATAGGGAACCATGACCGGCTCGAACACCGTCCGGGCGGACAGCACCACAGCCGCCAACCACACGATGCGCCACACGTCGCGGCGCCACCGGAAGGCGAGGACGCCCGCACCCACGGCCACGGCACCGTTGAGAAGGCGACCGGGGCCGCCCGCGACCAGAGGGCCGTGGCCTACCAGCTTCGGGGCGAGGGCGAACCAGGGTGTCAGGTGATTGGGGGTCGGGTCGGAGGGTTGGTTGATCAGGACCCAGGAGGCGGCATGGAAATCGGGGACGAGGACGGCCACGAGGAGGAATCCGGGGAGCACGGCCGCTCTGGCGAGGACCGGCGCCGCCCGCCGCCAGCCGACAAGGCCGATGAAAACGGGGACGAGCATGACGACGAAGAGCTGTATGACCAGGGCGGCGCCGAGGAGCCAGCCCGCCGCCGCCCATCGCTCGTCGAGGAGCATCAGCAGCACGTAGACCACCAGTCCGAGAGCGAGGGCGTCCTCGGGATGGCCCCAGAGGGCGATCACCGGCCACAGCGCAGCCGCCTCCGCGACAGCCAGGAGGCGGCGTCGTCCGGTGACGACGCCCAGTCGGCGAGCCAGCGCATTCAGGGCGTACAGGGGGAGACCGGAGCAGGCCAGTGAGAGAGGGCCCACGAGTAGCCATTCGGTGGGCTTGAACGGTCCGAGCAACCCGGGCGCCACCTCGGTGAGGTGGAGGGCCGAGCCGAGCATGACCACGGGTGTCAATAGGAGCTCGAAGCCGGGAAGCGTGACGAGAGCCGAGCGCGAGTTGCTGTAGATGTAGGAGAACGATCCCCACCCGATCCAATGGGCGCTTCGCACCGCGAACCACATGTCCCCCGGGGTGGTCCAGAAGAACGGCTGGTGCCGGACGACGGCCGGCCACCACAAGCTGTAGGCCATCCCGGAGAGCACGATGGCGGCCGTGACGGCCGCGAGCCACCACGCATCGGCCTGGGTACGTGGCTGCGGATCGTCCATGGTGGTTGCCGCGTTCTCGTGGATCGGCCAGACGCGGCCGGTGCCGGAGGACCGCTAGAGCGGATCCCCCGGCACCGGGCTCACATCGTTGACCCTGCCGACGTCAGCTCGTCACAGGGCGTTGCAGGGGTTTGTGGTCCCTGGATACGCGTTGCCATTGACCGAGACGACGCCGCTCGTGCTGTCGAACGAGATGGTGTAGTTGGTCGTCGACGGCGTCTCCTTCAGCCATGGCCCCACGGTCTCGTTCACGCCGTTGACGGTCGTCGTGATTGAGCTCGTCAAGGCCGTCATGGTCGCCGGGTACGTGGTGACCTGTGCCTTGTAGGCCTCGAGCGCGGTCTCCACGCTCTTGGCGTCGGCGTTGCACGACGACGCGATGGCGTTCGTGTTCGTGCTGCCCACGGCGAATACGACGATGGCGGCAAGGATGGCCAGGATGATGATGACGATGAGGAGCTCGATCAGGGTGAAACCGCCCTGATCCCTCTTCGCCACCATCCGCTGGAGGATGTTGGGTGTGGACTGCTCTTTCATGTCGATAGTTCCCTTCGTTGAGATGGTTGTGTTCTTAGAACTGGAGGCACGACGGCTTTCCGGTCAGCCCCCCTGACGATGTCGGCGTAACGCCCTGTTCCCGCAACGGTTCGAATCGCGTCAACCTCCTAGGGGGTCTTTTGCCGGTTCGATCGAAAGGAATCCGCTCATGTGATGTGCACCTGGCGGTAGATCCCGTACATGGCGGAGACGAGGGCGATGGCGACGAAGCCGACGATGACACCCACGAAGAGGATCACCGCCGGCTCGAACAGGCTCGTGAAGTGCTTGAGCTTGTAGTCGAGCTCCCGATCGAAGTAGTGAGCCGCCGAATCGAGCTGGTGGTCGAGCGTGCCTGTGCTCTCACCGACGAGGAACATCCGCCTCGCTGCGATCGGGAAGAGGTCGGTCTGCGCCAGGGGAACCGCCAACCCTTCGCCGCGCAGCATGCCGTCGCGTGCAGAAGTAAGGCCCTGTCGGAAGACGGCATTGGTAGTGGCGTTCCCCGTCACCTGCAGCGCTTCGGGAAGCGGGACCCCGGCGCCGACCATCGAGCAGAGGATCCGGCAGAACCGCTCCAAGATCGCGGTGCGGATGACGTCGCCGAGCACCGGGACGTGCAGGAGCATGGCATCCCTGACGTCACGGCCCCGTCGGGTCGAGGTGCCGAGGATGGCAAAAACGACGATCAGGAGCACGATGCCGGCGAAGACGAACCAGTCCGTGACGAAGAAGTTTGCGATCGAGATGAGGATGCGCGTGGGGAGGGGCAGCTTGGCATGCAACGAGCTGAAGAACGTCTTGAATCGAGGGAGGACGAACCCGGTGATGACGACGATGGCGACGATGGACAGCACGAGGACGATGGCGGGGTAGATCAGGGCGGAGGTGATCTTGCGTCGGGCCTCGGTATCCCGGTCGATGTAGTCGGCCAGCTGGTCGAGGACCGTGTCGAGGTTCCCGGTGAGCTCGGCCGACCGCAGGATGCCGAGGTAGTAGGGCGGGAACGCTTCGGGATGGGCGTCAGCGGCACTGGCGAAGGTCTCACCGGATCGCAGCGCCTCGGACATCTCGGCCAGGATCCGTTGGAAGTTCTTGTTGCCGACCTCTTCCGAAAGCACCTCGAGCGCTTCGAGGACGGGAATGCCCGCCTTCATGAACACGGCGAGCTGACGCGAGAAATGCATCAGCTCACGGCGCGGCACCTTTTCACGGGTGATCTCGAGTTGGAGAATGCTCTTCTTCTCGGTGACGTCGATGGGTGCCAGATTGCGCTCGACGAGGGCCCGGCGAGCCATGGTCGCCGTGACGGCAACCTCGATTCCCGAGACAGTCGATCCATCGGGGGTGATCGCCCTGAACTTGAACTTGGCCATGGCGTCCCGTCTCAGGCCGTGTAGATGGATCGGACGACTTCGGAGATCGTCGTCACGTCGTCGGAGATGAGGCGAATCGCCTCATCTCGAAGCGTCCGCATCCCTTGGGACGCGGCCATCCGCTGCAATTCTTCCTGCGTGGCCCAGCCCACGATCAGTCGTTTGATCTCGGGGGTGATGCGCATCAGCTCGAACACACCGATCCGATCCCGGTACCCCGTCCCAGCACAGAAGTTGCAGCCCTCGCCGTGGAAGAACTGGGCCTTGGGGAGCCCTCCACTCTCGCTGTAGAAGGCGAGCTCCTCGTCTTTGGGGTCATAGGGGGCCTTGCACGTCTGGCACATCCTGCGCACCAGACGTTGGCTCACCACCGCAATCACCGATGATGCGACCAGGAACGACTCGATGCCCATGTCCAGGAATCGGTGCAGCGCGGCGGCGGAGTCGGTGGCGTGCAACGACGACAGCACCAGGTGACCGGTGAGAGCCGATTGCACCGCGATCCGGGCAGTTTCGACGTCACGGATCTCACCGACCAGGATGACGTCGGGGTCCTGTCGGAGGATGGACCGAAGCCCGTTGGCGAAGCTGATGCCGGCCTGTTCGTTGGTCTGAATCTGGTTGATGGAGGGGAAGACGTACTCGACAGGGTCTTCGATGGTCATGATGTTCCGGCTGGGGTCGTCGATCTCGGTCAGGGCCGCGTAGAGGGTCGTCGTCTTACCGCTCCCCGTCGGGCCCGCGCACAGCACCATCCCGAACGGGGCCCGGATGAGGCGAGTGAACACCTCGTGGGTGTCGGTCGGCATGCCCAGGTCGTCCATGCGGAACACGGACCGGCTCTTGTCGAGGACACGAAGGACACAGCTCTCTCCCCAGATGGTCGCCACTGTCGACACCCGGATGTCGATCTCGCGGCCGTCGACGGTCATCGTGATCTGCCCGTCCTGTGGTCGACGCCGTTCGACGATGTTCATCTCGGCCATGATCTTCAGACGGCTGACGAGCGCGGGCGCCATGTTGCTGGGCAGTTCGACGGCGTCGTGCAGCGCACCGTCGATGCGGAAGCGCACCCTGAGCTGCTGGCCCTGTGGCTCGATATGGATGTCCGACGCCCGGTCGCGCATCGCCTGGGTGATGAGCAGGTTGACGACCTGGACGACGGGTGCGTCCGCCTCGTTGACCGTCTGGACGGCGGCGTCGGTGAGTCGCAGCGGGCTGTCGGTGCTCTCCTCGAAGGCCCGCACGTGCTCCCGGATGTTCCCCAGGGCCCGGTAGGCGGTGTCGATCGCCCGCTGGACATCTGACCGGGGGGCGATGACGAGGCGGACGACCCGTCCGCAGGCATTGGCGAGCACCTTGGCCAGCTCGGGGGTGGGGTCGGAGACCGCAATGGTGACCCCGCTCTCGTCCGCCACGATCGGGACAGCCAGGTGGGCCCGGGCCACGCTCTCGGGCAACACCTCGGTGGCATCGGGTGAAGGCGCCTGCTGCGAGAGGTCGACCATGGGAACGAGCAGTTGGGTCGACAGGGCCTTGGCCAGATCCCGTTCCCCGATCGCCCCCAGTTCCACCAGCGTCGTCCCGATTCGCTTGCCCGAGCCCGACTGCTGGATCAACGCCTCGGCGAGCTGGTCGTGACTGATCAGTTGGGCCGACACGAGGAGCTGGCCCAGTTGGCTGCGGGGCTTTCCCCCCCGCCTGTCCGGACAGGAGCTTCGGCGCCGGCGCCTTCGGTGGCGTTAGGCGTGCCGTCGGGCTCGCCGGGCTCTTTGCGCAACTTCATGCCCACTCCCATCACGGGTTTCCCAGCTTCAGCTCGGACCGTGCAAGGTCCCATCCATCGCCGCCGGGAACGCGGCCTTCTTGACGCTCCGGCGTCACAGTATCGGAGGTCTGAACCCCTGCTGACCAGGGAGTCTGATGCCGATACCGCGAACCGAGCGGCGCCCATCGAGCTCCCTGGAAGAGCTCGGGAAAGGTCACAACGACAAGCGTGACGGGGCCGTCCCACCCGACCCCCTATGGAGGGTCAACATTCGGACAATTCCCCTGCGTCGCGAATTCCCCGATGAGTGACAAAGGTGCAACGGTGCGCGCTCGACCAAGCGCGCTGTGCGGCCGGCGTCGGGCTCAGGGCAGGTAGGCCGACTCCTGTTGCCACGTCAGATCGACAGCGGGGCTGCCCGAGGACTCCACGAGGAGCTCGGTCATGCTCGGGTCACCCTTGTAGCCACCGCCGTCCCACGCCGTGCCCATCAGGCACACCCGGCACGGCAATCTGATCAGGATGTTCTCGCGATGGCCCCAGCACCCCGTCTGGTTCGACGCCGTGCAGTCGATGTTGGCCGTGTCCGCTCCGTCGTCGTACATCCAGAAGTAGTCCGCCTCGAGGGGGTTCCCGACCGCTCCTGCCCAGTTCGATCCCCATTCCGAGAACGGGAAGCCACGAGGAGGGCCTACGTCGATGTCCTCGACGGCGCCTTCTTGGGCAGCTCCGTCGAGTGATCTCGCCATCGCCGTCAACGGTGCCAGCCCTCGAGCGGTGCGCTCCAGGTTCGTCGCAACGAAGATCTGCTGTTGGGGCGAAAGTTGGCTCCAGTTCGTCGGCAGCACCATGGCAGGGAGTCCCTCGTGGCTGCGGCCGTTGGCGATCGCCTGCAGCGTCCCCGCCACGCACGGGAACGAGTCGTCGTATTGGGAGCCCGAACAGCTGTTCAGGAAGTTCGGTTGGGGGGCGATGTTCGCCGGCAGGGTCCCCGGCGCGTCCGCGACGTGCGCACCAGCAGTGGGAGGTGTCACCGCGGCGGGGGGAACGGTCGTCGCCGGCGCGGGAGTCGGGGTCACGGTGGTGGGAGGGACGACCGGGACCGTGGTCGTCGGGGCCAGGGTGGCGGTCTGGCCGTCACGAGGATCGTGGCCGGTGGCGCCGACCGAGGTGGCCAGGCCGTGGCCGGGCGCGTCGGCGCCGGTGGCCGCCAGGGGGTGCAGTACCACCAGGACCAGCATGATGATCTCGCCCAGTGCGAGCAGCACGCCGAACCGGAGCCAGGTCGGACCGGTGGCGGCGCCGGTTGCCTGGTGCCACTGGCGTGCGCCGGTCATCGATCATGTATCGGCACACCACCGTCGACGCCTGAGTCAGGTCGACGCCTCCGGCTCTGCTCTCGGCGATCATTTCGGCAGGTCAAGCGACCTTTCGCCATCGGTCCGGCCTCCAACCTGCCGACCAGGCCCGACCGGATCCGGATCACGCCACCAGGTCGGAGAATTCCGGGTGCCGTTCGATGTACCGGACGATGAACGGACACAAGGGTGCCACCTTGAACCCCCGGGCCCGCAGGTCGTCGAGTGCACCGGCGGCCAGGTGACCGCCCACCCCATGACCCTCGAAGGCGTCGTCCACCTCGGTGTGGATGAGCACCACCGCCCCTGGTCGGGTGCGGTAGGTGACGAACCCGGCCAGCTCGTCACCCACGTAGGCCTCGTAGCGCTCCTTGTCGGGGTTGTCGACCACCCGCACCGACGAGTCTGACTCTGGCATCGGATCTCCCTTCCGCAGCGGTTTCGTTCTACCCGGAACCAATCGAGGTGGTCACTCGGAGCGCTGTGGGGCACAATCGCCATAGGGCCCTGGGGCAGAAAGGACCCTCGGGCCCCGGACCGATGGCCGACGTGTAGGAGTTCCCGTGCTGGACGAGACCGCTCTGCAGAGTCTGATCGCCGCTCTCGACGTGGCGATCAGCCGATGTGTGGACGCGTTCAACATCTCGTCGGAGGCGGGGGAGCAGGAGCTGGCGGAGCGGGCCCGCAAGCAGGTGAACGAACTGAAGGCGTTCCGAGAAGCAGCGCTCGCCCATCCCACCCGGCGGGGCCGGTGGCAGTTCGGGCGGTCCCCGCGCGGCGACGCACGCTCCCGCTGAGCGCTCGCGTCATGGCCAAGGTCGTGCTGATCACCGGTGCATCCGCCGGCATCGGGCGCGCCTGTGCCGATCGCCTGCACGACGCCGGGTGGACCGTCGTGGGGGCGAGCCGACGCGGGACGTCGTCGGGGCCCTGGCAAGGGGTCGTCATGGACGTCGACAGCGACGACGCGGTGCGCGTCGGGATCGCGGCCGTGCTGGCCCGGCACGGGCGTATCGATGCCGTCGTGGCGTCAGCGGGATGGGGTGTCGCCGGCGCCGTCGAGCACACCACCATCGCCGAGGCCAAGGCCCAGGTGGAGACCAACCTGTGGGGCGCGACCCGCGTCGTCCAGGGCGTCCTCCCGGCGATGCGGAGCCAGGAGGGAGGCCGGATCGTCCTCATCAGCTCGATCGGCGGCGCCGTCGCCATTCCGTTCCAGGCCTTCTACAGCGTCAGCAAGTTCGCGCTGGAAGGGTTGGGCGAAGCACTTGCCTACGAGGTGGCGCCGTTCGGGATCGACGTCACGCTCGTCGAGCCCGGCAATGTCCGGACCGATTTCACCGCCAACCGGAAGATGGCGGTTGCATCTCGAGATGACGAAGTCTACAAGAGTGCGCTCGACACAGCGGTGGGCGTGATGGAGCGCGACGAGGCGAACGGGGTGGCCCCCCACGACGTGGCCGCCGTGGTGCAGAAGGTGCTCGGCGCCCGTCGGCCGCCGCGTCGAGTCTCGGTCGGCAAGGCCGGCGAGCGCATCGGCATCCTCGCCAAACGGGTGCTGCCGTTTCGGGTCTTCGAAGCCGCCGCCAAGAGCAGCCTGGGCGTGAAGTAGGCGCTCGCCCCGACGCCGACGCTGCTGCTGACGAAGAGTCTCAGCCGGACAGGGTGATGCTCAGAACCTGGGACATCGTCTGCTTGGTCTTGCCCTTGCCGAAGGTCGCCACGATCGTCACCGGGTAGGTGCCAAGAGCGTCGCGCACATTGGGCGTTCCGAAGATCGTCGCCGTGCCGTTGTGATTGTTGAGGAAATGCAGCCCCCGGGGCAGGCGACCGTGCTTCTTGAGACGAGGTGTCGTCGACCCGGTCGTCCTGATCGAGAACGAGAACTGCGCCCCGGGCCTGCCCGTGGCGCGGGTGCCGTTTGTGAACGAACCCGCCTGGCCACCGCCCGACGACGTGGTGAGGAGCGAACTGATGTTGCCGTTGGCGGTGTTTCCGGCGTTGCCGAGACCGGCCAGTCCGTAGCGGGCCTCGATCGACCGGAGGATGCCGGCGGTGTCGACCCGGGTGCTGTCTTTGACGGGCCGGGCCGCGTTGGCGGCGCTCACGACGATGGTCGGGACGTGGCCGCCGTCACCGCCGTTGATCCCCGAGTTGTCGTTGTCCGACTCGTCCCATTCGATGATGACCTGGCCACCCTGCCGGTACCAGGCGGTGTTCTGGACCGCAGGGATGAACGACGACAGGAACTTTTCTCCCTGCTGCACCGTGCCGTCGTGCTCGTCGTTGATGAGGTTGGGCGTGTACCAGACGAAGTCGGGCGGGCTCACCCCGTTGAGGTCCGACCAGATGGTGGAGGCGTCCCTCAGGGCGATGTCGGTGTTGGGGAAGTACTCCCAGGGGACGTGGCGGACGGCGTACTCGCCCGAGTTCGTGGCCGGGTTCCCCGGCAGGTTCTCGGCGTAGGCGCGAGCCGTGAACCCGGCCGCGGCGAGTTGGTCGGCGATCGTCTTGACGCCGGGGAAGGTATGGCTCGACGGGTCGTTGTCGTCGGTCACGCCCTGGTTCGAGCCCGAGACGATGGTGAGATAGTTCGGCAGCGAGGGGTGGCCGAAGGCGTAGCTCTGCGTGGCGAGCCCGTAGCGCGATGCCAGGCTGTTGGTGAACGGCTGATCGGACTGGCCGATGACGTCGCCGAAGTTCTTGTTCTCCATCATGACGACCATGACGTGCGGGGCGCTCGCACCCGACGCGGGGACGACTGCCGGAGAGCCCACCACCGCGACACCACCGACCACGAGTGCGCTCGCCGCGGCCCAGGCCGAGGTCCGGAGCAGAGCGGCCTTCAGGGCGCGCCCTCTTCCTTCAACGTCACCGCGAGCCTTCCCTGCCACTGCGAACATCGCACCCCCCAGGCGACAGCTTCTTCAGCCTACTTCGGCGCTCACCGGCGACGTCAGGGGGCACAGGGGGACTTTCCCCCCTGTTTCCGCAGAAAGCGGTGAGTTCAGCACTATGAGCGGTATCTGAGCGGCGGTCGGGACGAGGGAGGGCTGACGGGCGCGCCAAAGGTGGGACTGGATTGACGGATCGTTGGGGCCACGTTGACGGCCAATTGGAGCTACCCCCTTACCCTGGCAGACTGGCTCCAACCGTCTGCAGCCCGTGCGTCGTGTGATTGGTGCCCGCGCACAGGAAATGGTCGGTGGGGGGCGCAATCTCGATGGGGGGCATCGGGTGATTCTGGGGAGGCCATGGAGGAGACTCGGCACGCTGGGCGTGCTCGGAGCCATGGCGTGCCTGGGGCTGAGCAGCTGCCACTTCGCCGTTCCCCCCAAGATCATGGTCGTCATGATGGAGAACCAGAGCTATTCCCAGGCCATGGGTCAGCCCGTCGTCGCCCAACTGGCACGGCAGTACGGCCTCGCCACCCAGAGCTACGCCTTCGGGCACCCCTCCCTGCCGAATTACCTCACCATCGTGTCGGGCTCCAATGAAGGCGTCACCGATGACGGGGCACCCTCAGAGCACAGCTTTCCGTCGGTGCCGACCCTGGCCGACCAACTGACCTCGGCCGGCTACAGCGTCGCCGACTACGCCGAGAACCTCCCCGCCGATCCGACCAACGACTCGGGCCTCTATGCCGTGAGGCACAACCCCTGGCCGTACTTCCCGAACGCACCGATCACGGTCAAGAACTCCTCGGCGCTCATCCCGGACCTGAACAGTGCCTCGCCGCCCGACTTCGTCTGGTACACCCCGAACCTCACCGACGATGGCCATACCGGGGTTCCCAGCGACACCGAAGCGAACGAATTGGCCGACTCCGGCGCCTTCCTGTCGAGCTTCATCCCCTCGGTCCAGTCCACGGCCTGGTACCAGTCGGGCGGGCAGATCATCATCGAATGGGACGAAGGGCTCGCCAGCGACACGTCGGGGATCAACGGAGGCGACGGCGGGCACGTCGTCACGATCGTCGTCTCCAAGTTCCTGGCGGCGAGCCCGATGCAATATTCGGGAAGCGTGTCCACAGCCGGCATCCTCGGCTCGATCGAGCACATCTACCAGGTGCCCTTGCTGGGAGAGGCGTCCTCGACAGGCAGCGGGAACATCAACGCCATGCTCAACTGGTAGCGACCTCCGACGTCAGAAGCACGACGCTGCCGGGGGCGTCGCGTCGATCAGCCGAAGTCCTGCTTGAACATGGCCAGGGCCTTGGGGAAGGTGCCGTCGAGAAGGTTGTTCCGGTACGTCGACGAGGAGTCGTAACACCAGACGTTGGCAAAGGCCACGTCGTTGTCGACGAACCAGTTGGCCATGTTGTCGATGAAGATCGGGTCGTCCCCGAGGCCGTGACCATCGGTCCGGTATTCGTCGGACCACTCGGGGATGGCAATGGGTTCGTTGTGCTCGGCGGCGAAGGTGGCCAGCCATTCGAGCCCCCACTGCTGGATCAGCTGGTGCGCCCAGGACGCCGAGGGGGTGAAGGGCGTCCCCCAGAAGTTGTCATAGACGTCGGTCCCGACGTAGTCCACGTAGGCGTTGCCGGGGTACGCCTGTTCGGGCGTGTACGAAGTGGGGCTGGGGGCGTTGGGATTCCACAGGAACTTGAATTTCTCCCCCGGTACGGCCCGCATGGTGGTCACGATCTGGCGCCAGAAGGCGACGAAGTTGGCGGCATCGGTCGCATTGGCCACCGACCATTTGAACCAGTTGCCGTTGAACTCCCATCCCAGGCGCAGGATGGCGTTGGCTTCGCTGTAACTCACCAGGTTCCTTCCCAGCGTGGCGAAGTACTGGTTGTAGGCGCCCGCCGCACCCTGCGCGAGTGTCCCCACCCCGGGAAGGATGGGCACGCCGATGGCCAAGCGATACGGGGTGGCGCTCCACGCCTTGATGTTGGCGGCGCCGTCCATGGCCGCCCACCCGCTTCCCTTGGCGAGGTAGTCGGTGGCGTAGCTCGGGTGCGTCCCGGTGGCAGCGGCGAGCGCGGCCACCCCGCCTGGATCGGCTTCCCCGGCGTAGACACCGAAAGGAACGCCGTGCGCGATGCCGTTGCCCGCGCTCGAGGACGTGACCTGTCCGTTGTGGCGAACGGTCGTCGTCGGGCTGTTCGGCGACGTTGACGACGACACGCCGGCGCTCCCCGGCGCGTCGAGATTCTTGGTTTGCAACGACGAAGGAGGCGAGCCACCCGACGCGGCGATGAACGTCACAGAGCCCAGGGCCACTGCCACCGAGCCGACCACGGCCCAGGACCACCGCACCCGCGAGTGAGGCTTTCTCGACCCGCCCGCCAGAGGAGAAGGAGGCCACTGTTGTCCGACGCCGTGGACCCGGCGGCGACTGGGGCTGGCATACGCCCACTGGGGAAGGACCAGTCTGCCCGTGAGAAAACCGGAGCGCCGTCGCCGAGGTCGCTTGTGGGAGCTCACAGCCACGTCCTGTCCGACGAGCCGCACCGCAACCCCGACATGACGTTGACCCTTCTCGGTGTTGTTCGTGACCCGCGCACGTGGTACCTCGGCCCCGCTGTTCGCCCCCCCGGACTTGTTCTGACGGCCCCAGTCAGGGGCACCACTTTAGGTGGGGTTCGGCCCCTGCGGTCAATGGGGCCGATGCGACCTACCGGCGCGACCAGCGCAAAAGGTCCCGAATTCGTGGGCTCGGAGCGATTCCGCCTTCCGATGTGCGTGGGTCAGGTCGGGCATGGGCGGCAATGCTTCCGTAGTAGTCTGAAGGGATCCCCCCTTGGGAGTGACGCCTCGTTTGGGCAGGACGACCGTTTCCGGTTGTCGCCCCGTGCAGGCCGGACGCCTCTTCTAGGCACCACCAAAGGAGTGCGTCATGGATGTCTCATCTTTTCCCCAACCCTTGGTCGCGGTCGCGACGCCGCTTCCCGATGAGGACGAGGCGGAAAACGTCGACGGCGATGCGATGACCAAATGCGGCCGATGCCGTCTCAACTTCGTTCGACATCCGTCGATCAGTTCGGGCGACTCACCCAAGTGGTGGCTGTGTGCTCCGTGTCGGGCCCGACTGCTGGGCGATGAGACCAGGACGAGTTCGCGGTGGTCGTCGTGACGCCGGCGAGCCACGTGCAAGCCCCTGTCGGCTGGTGGCAGGACGCCGCAGGAACGATGCAACCGCCGGGTTCCTTCCTCTCGCCATCGCTGCGCGTTCCGACCCAGGGCACGTCAGGTACCGACGACACACCGGTGCCCCGGTCCGTGCCGGGCCGGTTCATGACATGGATGGCCGGTCGCCTTCACCGTCGACCGTAAGGGCGTGCGGTCCGGCCCGTCGTGGCCCCCGAATTGTGACGGTGTGATCGTTCGCTCGTTGTAACGTCCCCGATCATGACGTTCGTGCTCGTGCACGGCGGGGGGTCGACCGCTCGTTTCTGGGACCGGCTCGTGCCGCATCTCGACAGGCCGTCGCTGGCCGTGGACCTCCCGGGGAGGGCGGGGAAGCCCGCCGCTTTGGCGACGCTCACCGTCTCCGACGAAGTGGCTTCGGTGCTCGACGACATCAACGAGGCGCGACTCGACGAACCGATCGTCATCGTGGCGCACTCGTCGGGTGGGCTCGTCGTGCCCGGCGTCGTAGCCGGTCTCGGTGATCGGGTCACCCACATCGTCCTCAGCGCCGCGCTCGTGCCCCTCGAAGGAGGGCTCGGCGTCGACTGCATGCAACCCAGGCACCGCGCCGGGCTCATACGCACCCTCGAACAGGCGCATCGTGACGGCATCGTGATCACCCTGCCAGGACCGCCGGACGACCCCGAGCCCTTTCGGACCGCCTACGGTGGCGACCCGCTCGACGACGACACGCTCGCCTTCGTCGTCGACCCGGTGCGAAGTGTCACCGACACCGTCAATCACTACTTCCAGCCCGTGTACTGGTCGACGGCGTCTCACGTCCCGGTCACGTACGTGCTCAACGAGCGCGACCGACCGATCCCACCTGCGATGCAAGAGGAGATGGTCACCCGCCTCACGGGCCCGCACGTCGTGCGCCTCGACTGCGGACACATTCCCCCCGTGACCCATCCCGAACGATTCGCCGCCCTGCTCGCTTCGGTGCCGACGTAGCTCCCACGTGGGAGGCCGCATGGCGGCGTGTCGGTCCCCCGATCCCGAGTGAGGTCTTCGTCTAGTCTCTGGCCGGCGATCGTCAGCGCGGCCACGAGGGATGGGGCTCCTTGGTGAATCTGAACCGGCGACAGTTCCTCGGCGGCGGGTTGGCCGGTGCCGCGGTCCTGCTCGACGCCTGTGGCGGCGGATCGACCCCGGGTTCGGCGGCGTCGAGCACCACGGCGCCCCGCTCAGTGGTGCGGGCGGCGGGATCGAGACCCTTTCCCGGTCGGCCCGTCGGAACCGATCAGGTTCCCAAGATCGAGCACATCGTGGTCGTGATGATGGAGAACCATTCGTTCGACAACATCCTCGGGCTCATCGGCCGGGGCGACGGGTTCACCCTCGGTCATGACGGCCGGCCGACGGCCAAGAACCCTGACGGTCACGGCAATTTCGTCCATGCCTTTCACATGCCGACCGAGTGCCAGACCAAGGGCGTCGGCAACGACTGGAAGGTCACCCACGAGGCGTACGACAACGGCACCTGCCAAGGCTTCGTGACCAGTACGACAGCCGAGGCCATGGGCTATTTCACGAGCGAGGACCTGCCCTTCACGTGTGGGATGGCCAAGACGTTCCCGATCGCCGACCGCTATTTCTGTTCGGCCATGGCCCAGACCGATCCCAATCGACGATTCCTCATCGCGGGCACCTCGCTCGGGCTCATCGACGACACCTTCCCGTCGGCGGTGCCTCCCAACGGCCTGATCTTCCAGCAGTTCAACAAATACGGGATCACGTGGAAGGACTACTACTCGACGCTGCCCACGTTGGGTGTGTTCCTCCCCTTGCTCGAGGAGCCCACCCTGTCGGCAGGCCTGGCACACATCGAAGAGTTCTATGTCGACGCGGCGGCCGGGACGCTGCCTTCGTTCAGCCTCCTCGAGCCGAACTACGACACCCAGTCGGAAGAGGATCCCCAAGACGTGCAGTTCGGGGACCAGTTCATGAGCAACGTCGTCACCGCGGTGATGTCGAGCCCCAATTGGCCCTCCACCATGCTGATCTGGACCTACGACGAACACGGTGGGTACTACGACCACGTGCCACCGCCGCCGGCGATACCGCCCGACGACGTCCCGCCCGCGTTGAAGCCCGGTGACCCACCCGGGGGCTTCGACCGCTACGGGTTCCGGGTCCCGTCCGGCGTGGTCAGCCCCTACGCCAAGAAGGACTTCGTGTCGCACACCATCTACGACCACACCTCGATTCTCAAGACCGTCGAAGAGAAGTGGAACCTGCCCGCTCTCACCCGCCGCGACGCCAACGCCAACAGCCTCTTCGACATGGTGGACCTCAGCGCGGATCCGGCGTTCTTGCAGCCCCCCACCCTGCCTGCGGCGACGAACCCCGTACCCAAGTCGGGGTGCCTGACGACGGGAGCCGGGATCGTTCCTCCCCCCTCGGCGGTCACCAGAGCCTGAGCGGTCCCTCTTAGGCTGGCTGTCATGCGGGTGCTGGCGGCTTGCTCCCTGGGTGGTGCCGGCCATCTCTATCCGCTCCTTCCCTTCCTGACCGCGGCCCGGCGACGTGGCGATGAGACTCTCGTGGTCGGACCACCGGCACTCGAGGCGATGGTCGGAAGGCTCGGGTTGCCCTTCGAAGCCGGTGCCGAGCCCGCCGAGGAGGACGTCGCCCCGCTCCGGGAACGGCTTCCGGTCGTCGCGCCCCACGAGGCGTCAATCCTCGGTAATCGAGAGCTGTTCGGCCGGCTCGCCACCACAGCGATGCTCCCTGCCATGACACGGATATGCGAGCGGTGGCGTCCCCATCTCGTGCTTCGCGACCCGTGTGAGTACGCGTCGGCGGTGGTCTCCGGACGGCTCGGCATTCCGACGGCCCAGGTCGCCATCTCACTGGCAGAAGGCGAAGCCGACTCGATCGCCACGGCCGCGCCCACGCTCGAGGAGCACCGCAGAGGGCTCGTCGACGAGCTGCTCGCCTCGCCCTATCTGACCCGATTCCCGGCGTCGCTCGATCCGTCTCCCTTCCCCGACACCGTCCGCTTCCATGAGCCGATCGTTGCGACCGGGCCCCTCCCGGACTGGTGGAGCGGGTCGGAGGCTCCCCTGGTCTATGCGAGCTTCGGGACGGTGCTGGGGTACATGACGGTCGCGGCCGGCGTCTATCGGAGTGCCCTGAAGGCAGTGGAGGAGCTCCCGGTTCGAGTCCTGTTGACGGTGGGTCGTCGTTTCGAGCGTTCGACACTCGGGCCGGTGCCCGCCAACGTCCGTGTCGAGGCCTGGGTCGACCAGGCCGACGTGTTGGGTCACGCCCGCGTGGTGCTGTGTCACGGTGGGTCGGGTACGGCGTTCGGCGCCATGGCGGCCGGTGTTCCGGTGGTCGCGGTCCCTCTCTTCGCCGACCAGTTCGAGAATGGTCGACGCATCGCCGACGCGGGGGCGGGATTGCTCGTCGAGGTGGAAGACCGCCGAGCCGGTGGTCCTCGCCGGCTCGTCGACGACGAAGACGCACCTCGGATCGCCCACGCCGTCGAGACCGTGCTCGGTGGGGCGTCCTTCCGGGCACGCGCCCTGACCGTCGCCACGGAGATTGCGGCTGCCCCTACGCCCGACGACGTCCTCGACGCGTTATCGAGGGGCGCCCTCGGCGACGTCCACTGACCGCAGCGCATTCACCTCTCCCCCCGGCGAGGCGAAGGCCCAGGTCATCTGCGTGCAGCACCGAGGAATTTCAATTCGGCCCGGGCGTTGTCGATACAAGGTCAACGTGGCGCTCGGGGGTCAGCGTGGTCGACCAGCTTCTCGTTGAGAACGAGGCCCGGGCCGGGCCGGAGCGAGCGCGCCCCGTCCGGTTCGTCACGCCGATCCTGGCCGGGTACGTGGTGACCCGACTGCTCGTGTTCGGGGTACTGCTCGACGCGTTCGGTGGGAATGGGACGGTCACCCGGTTCGCCAGGATCTGGGACGCCAAGTACTACCTGCACGTCGCCGCCCAGGGCTACCCGACGGTGCTCACGGCCCGGAAGCCCTTTGCTGCCTTCTTCCCCCTGTATCCGCTCCTCGTCCGGGCCATGGCGCCCCTCGTCGCCCACGACTGGATCGCGGCTGGGCTCGTCGTGTCGTTCCTCACCGGGGCGGCTGCTTCTCTGGCTGTCGGCACCCTGGCACGCGACAGGTTCGGCACCGACGTGGGGGTCCGAGCGGGCTGGCTGGTGGCGGTGGCCCCGGGCGCAGCGTTTCTCAGTCCCGCCTACGCCGACGGCCTGGCGATCGCCCTGGGCGCGGTGACGCTCGTCATGCTGGACCGCCGCCGTTGGGTCGCGGCCGGTCTCGCCGGCGCGTTCGCCACCGTGGCGTCGCCGTTGGCGCTGCCCATCGTGATCGCGGCGGCGTGGGCCGCCTGGCGGTCGAGGCAGCGACGAGCCTGGATCGCCCCCGTCGTGGCCTCGTCAGGCTTCGGGTCGTACTGCCTCTATCTCTGGGCGCACATGGGGACGCCGTTCGGGTGGTTCGACGCCGAACGGGTCGGATGGCAAGGACACCACTTCTCCGCGTTCGCCCCGGCGCACTGGTTCACGACCTGGTCCGGCATCACCCTCGTCGAGACGGGCTGTGTCGTGCTCGCCCTCGCCGGCCTCTGCGCCATGCGCCGGGCAGACGTCCCGGCAACGTGGTGGATCGTTGGGGTGGCGGTCCTGGTGTCGGTGATCTTCGACTGGGCGATGTGGCTCACGCCGCGCCTCCTCCTCGACGCCTTCCCTCTGGTCAGTGCCGCCGCGGTCGTCATGCCCGGCAAGCGCTATCGATTCGTCCTGGCGTCGAGCGCGTGCGTGATGGTGCTGGTCCTCGTGGCGTATGTGCGATTCCCCAACTTCGTGTTCCAACCCTGACGTCGACATGTCCACACATCGATCCATCGACCACATCTCATGCGTCTCGGGTGAAGGCCCTCCGGTAGGCGATACCGACCAGAACGAGCGCGAGCACGATGAAGATCGATGCACAGAACGCGCGTTTAGCTAGTTCGCCCGGTCGGTGCGACGGGGCAGGACCACGGAGACCGAGAGGCCACCTTCGGCCAGGCCGTGAGCCTCGACCGCGGCGTCGTGTGCGGTTGCCACCGACTTGACGATGGAGAGCCCGAGCCCGGCCCCCTCGCCCGTCCTCCCCGCGGCGCGTCGGAAGGGCTCGAACAGCGCCGGCACCTGGTCTTGAGCCAACGGGAGCCCGCTGTTGGCGACCTCCACGAAGACGTGGCCATTCCGAGAGCCCGAACGCAGGTGGATCCAGCCTCCGTCGGTGTTGTGGCGTACCGCGTTGTCGACCAGGTTCCCGATCATGCGTTCCAACAGGACGCGGTCGCCGGTCACCTCCGCCGCTTGCAGGTCCGATGTTACGGCGAGACCCCTGTCGCCGATGCGCGGCGCGGCGCTGTCGAGCGCATCTTCGGCCGCGGTGGCCAGGTCCACGAACTCCCTCGTCTCGATGCCCTCGTTGCTGCTGGCCAAGGTGAGGAGGGCGTCGATCATCGCCTCGGAGCGGTCGATCGAGTGGCGCACCTTGGCTGCCATCGTCTCGAGCTGTTCGGCCGACCGTGACGGTTTGGCCAGTGTGACGTCGATGGCCGTGCGCATCACCGTCAACGGGGTCCGAAGCTCGTGCGAGGCATTGGCCACGAACTGCCGTTGTCCCGAGAACGCCGAGTCGAGGCGATCGAGCATGTCGTCGAAGGTGTCGGCCAGTTCCTTGAGCTCGTCGCGGGGCCCCGACAGCGCCAGGCGCTCCCCCAGGTGCTGCTCCGATGCTCGTCGGGCCGTCTCGGTGATGATCCGGACCGGTCGGAGGACGCGTCCCGAGACGAGCCAGCCCAATCCCGCCGATGCCAGGGTCAACAGGCCGAGTCCGAGGATCGAGTAGTCGTGCAGGTTGTGCAGCGTGCGGTCGCGCTGGGCCGTCGCCGCATCGGTGGCACCGGCCTGGAAGGCCTTCTTGCAGTACAAGGTGAGGGCCGGGGAGGGCTTCTTGCCGCTCTCGCTCTTGCAGGAGGCGGGAACAGGTCGGGTGCCGACCTTGGAGGGCAGCGAGCTCAGGCTGCTCGAGACCAGGGCGAAGGTGAGGGCCAGCAGCACGATGCCCCCGCTCAGGAAGAGGAGGGCGTACAACACGGTCAGCCTGGTGCGCACCTTCTGCGGCACGAGCCGTCTCACGGCAGCCGGTACCCGGTCCCGACGACGGTCTCGATCAGGTCGGGTTGACCGAGCTTCTTGCGAAGACGCGCCACCGTCACGGTGACGGTGCGGCTGAACGGGTCGGCGTGCTCGTCCCAGACCCGCTCGAGGAGCTCTTCGGCGCTGACCACGGCTCCCTGCGCGCCGAGCAGGACCTCGAGGAGCCCGAACTCCTTGCGGTTGAGGGAGATCGGCCTCCCGGATCTGCTGACGCGCCGTCTAGCCCGGTCGCAGACGAGGTCCCCGTGCACGGTGATGGGGGGGTCGGCGGGGCTCCGACGCGCCAGGGCGTGGACCCGGGCGACTAGCTCTTTGAAGGCGAACGGCTTGGTCAGGTAGTCGTCCGCACCGAGGTTGAGTCCTTCGACGCGGTCGTTGACGGTGGTGGCGGCGGTCAGCATCAAGATGCGGGCTTCGGTGGCGGCACCGGCCAGGGCGGCGCACACCGCGTCACCGTGCACCTTGGGCAGGTCTCGGTCGAGTACGACGACGTCGTAGTGGTTCATGAGCGCCTTCTCCATCCCACTGGCGCCGTCGTAGGCCACGTCGGCCCCGATCCCCTGATCACGCAGGCCCTCGCCGATGTCGTCGGCCAGATCGACCTGATCTTCGATGACGAGGACCCGCACTCGACCATCCTGCCCCAGGGCAGGTCACAAGCCCATCACAGCCGGCCCCATTCCGGTCCCTCCGAGGCAGCCATCCACCAGCACCTTCCTCGACCCGGTAATGGATCTCGGGCCCGGTTTCTGTGACGCCGGTGTGACCTCTCGGGGCGTACCACTTCGGTATGCCGGCAGGGGCCGGGGGTTCGAGGAGGTCGTGACGATGAACGGTGGGGACAGGGGCCGGCGGCGACGGAGGGTGCCGGGCCTGCGGGTGGCGCTGGTGGTGGCCGCCGCCGGCATCCTCGGTGCCGCGTGCTCGTCGGGGTCGTCCACGCCCCAGGTGGCCAGCTTGCCGGGCCATTCCGGGGGCGCCTCGTCGCAGAGCAGCCAGTCCGAGACGCAGCTATCGGCGCAGAGCGACCAGGACATGGTCAGCTTCGCCCACTGCATGCGCCAACACGGCGTCCAGATGTCGGACCCCGTCCATGTGGCCGGGCACACGGGGCTGTCGATCTCCTTCCCGCCCCAAGTTTCGTCCAACCAGGCCGCCTACGGAGCTTGCAACCATTTCATCGCCAAGGACGTGGCCGCGAAGAACGCGGGCGCGGTCGCGCAGAGCGCGCCGCACCTCCAGGCACTGACCAACTACGCGGCCTGTATGCGACGCCATGACATCTCGATGCCGGACCCGCCCCCGAACGGAGAGCTCAACCTCGGTCGTGTCCCCGGCATCACCAACGGGTTCGGTCGGTACTCGCCCCAGTTCCGCGCCGCAGACGCAGCGTGCCGGCACCTGCTTCCGGCCGGTACCAGTGACGACGGGACAGGTCCGTGAGCCGCGGCCGGCTCGCGGTCGGCGCGGCCGTGCTCGGCGTGGTCGTCGGGGTGGTGGTCGGGATCGCGCTGCGAGGCACGCCGGCGCCCGCGCAAGCCAGGCCCCCGTCCGTGTCGACGGCGACCGTGGTCCGTACCGACCTGGCTACGACGGTCCTGACGGGGGGAACGCTCGGGTACGCCCCGACGAGCCCCGTGGTCAACCGGCTTCCGGGCACCTACACCGCGCTCCCGCCCGTCAGCTCGGGCATCGGGGCCGGGCAGACCCTGTACCGCGTGGACAACCTTCCCGTCGTGCTCATGACGGGGCCGCTGCCGGCGTGGCGGTCGTTCTCGGCGGGAATGGGCGACGGGCCGGACGTGGCCGAGCTCGAGTCGAATCTCATCGCGCTGGGAGACGCTCGCGGGCTGTTCTCGGCGGTCAGCGATCACTTCGGTGCGGCGACCGCGGTCGCCGTCGACCGGTGGCAGACGGCGAACGGGTATCCGGTAACCGGTCAGATCCCCTTGGGTGTCGTCGTCGTTCTTCCCGGCCCCGTCCTCGTCGGTCCGTACAACGTGAACGTGGGGCAGGCAGCGTCGCCCGGAGACACGCCCTTTGCCGTGACGGCCTCGACCCGGACGGTGAGCGCGCCGCTGACCCCCAACGACCCCACCGTGAATCCGGGCGAGGCCGTCTCGATCATCCTGCCCTCCAACGTGTCGACCCCGGGCCGGGTCACCGCCGTCGTCCCCGTGGCCGCCGGCTCGGGGTCGGGCGCGAACTCGGGGAGTGCGTCGGCGGGCGCCTCGACCGTCTTGACGGTGACGCCCGACGACCCCGCCGCGACAGGAGTGGGATCGGGCATCGGCGTCCAGGTCTCGCTGACCGTGCAACAGGTGCACGACGTGCTGGCGTTGCCGGTGTCGGCGCTGGTGGCGCTGGCCGGGGGTGGGTACGGCGTCGAGGTCGTGACCCCGGCGGGTCTCCACCGGCTCGTGGGAGTGCGAACCGGGGTCTTTGCCGGTGGTCTCGTGCAGGTGACGGGGGGCGCGATCGGAGTCGGTACCAGAGTCGTCGTCGCCCAATGACCGCACTCGAGCTCCACGACGTCACCAAGACCCATCCCGGCGCTTCCCCCGTGGTCGCGCTCGGGTCGGTGTCGCTCTCGATCGAGCGAGGCGAGTTCGTGGCCGTCGTGGGGCCGTCGGGGTCGGGGAAGTCCACCTTGCTGTCCATCGCGGGGACGCTCGAGCGACCGACGTCGGGGGTGGTCCGCGTGGCGGGCAACGCGGTCCAGGACCTCCCCGATCGAGCCCTCTCTGCCGTCCGCTCCCAGCACATCGGCTTCGTCTTCCAACAGTTCTTCCTGATTCCGACGTTCTCGACGCTGGACAACGTGGCGAACGGCCTCCTGTACCGGGGCATCCCGGGGTCCCAGCGGCGCCGTGCCGCCGCCGACGCGATCGAAGCCGTCGGGCTCGCGTCCAGAGCGCATCATCGGCCCGGGGCGCTCTCCGGTGGGGAGTGCCAGCGGGTGGCGATCGCCCGGGCGCTCGTCGGGAACCCGGCCATCATCCTCGCCGACGAGCCCACCGGCAGCCTGGACACCGCCACGGGGCGCGGCATCTTGGATCTCCTCGCCCAATTGCACCGTCAGGGCACCACCATCGTGGTGGTGACGCACAACGCCGAGATCGCCAATGCCGTTCCCCGGGTTGTGCGGCTGCGCGATGGTGCTGTCGAGCACGACACCGGGGCCCGAGCCGGAGGTGGGCCCCCGTGACGACAAACCTGGGGAAGAGTCGGTTGCGGATGACCGACGTCTGCTCGCTGGCCGGGTTGGGACTACGCGACCGACCGGCTCGTTCGGTGCTCTCGGCGGCGGGCGTGGCTCTGGGGGTGGCGACGATGGTCGCTGTGCTCGGCATCTCGAGCTCGAGTCGCGCCCAACTCGTGGCCCAGATCGACGCGTTGGGCACCAACCTGCTCACGGTCACGCCCGCACAGGCGTTCAGCGGTGAGACCGTGACGTTGCCCAGGACGGCGCCGGCCATGGTGGCCCGCATCGGACCGGTGCTCGGTGCCGCCGCCATCGGCGATGTCTCCGCCAACGTCTACCGGAGCAATTACATCTCGTCGGCGAACTCCGAGGCCATCACCGTGTATGCCGCCGACACCGGGTTGCTCGGAACCCTGCAGGGACACATGGCCAGGGGCCGGTTCCTGAACGGGGCCACCGCCCGTCTCCCCGCCGTGGTGCTCGGAGCCTCGGCGGCCAGCGCGCTGGGCATCGACCTCGGCGACGGATCGGTCCAGGTTTGGCTGGGCGACACCTGGTTCAGCGTGGTGGGGGTCCTGGACCCCGTGCCCTTGGCACCCGAGCTCGATCGGAGTGCGCTGGTGGGATTCCCCGTGGCGGAGCGGCTCTTGCACGCCGACGGGTCCCCGGTCCAGGTCTACGTGCGCACCTATCCCACCAGCGTCGCCGCGGTGCGAGGCGTGCTGGCGGCCACGGCTGACCCCGCCGCACCGCAGGACGCTTCCGTCGCCGATCCCACCGACGCCCTCATCGCCCGGGCTGACGCCTCGGCGGCATTCCAGAGCCTCTTTCTGGCGCTCGGCGCCGTGGCGCTGCTGGTGGGCGGGATCGGGATCGCCAACGTCATGGTCATCGCGGTGTTGGAACGACGGGGCGAGATCGGCCTGCGCCGGGCGTTGGGCGCCGAACGGCGCCACATCGGCGTCCAGTTCGTCGCCGAGGCCACGCTCTTGGCCTTCATTGGTGGCAGCGCCGGGGCGATCCTGGGCGCCTTTGCCACCACCGTGTTCGCCACCGCTCGGGGCTGGAGCGCGGTCGTGTCGCTCCCGGTCCTCGCCGCCGCCATCCTGGGAGCGGTGTTCGTCGGCGGTGTGGCCGGCATCTATCCGGCCCTCCGGGCGTCGCGTCTGGCGCCCTCGGAGGCGTTGCGGAGCGTATGAACAGGCGTCGCCGTTCGGGCCCTCCCTACAGCGGCCGCCACCTCGTCCCCGGCGAGGCCAGCCAGCCGAGCACCTGTCGGCGCGTGGTCGGTCCATGGGGCGTCCACGCCGACGGCAGCGCGCCCGCGCTCCGAAGGTCGGCGGACTCTTCGATGTTGGTCGTCAGAGGATCGGTCGCCAGGCCGCAGCGCATCGCCGTGGGGTCGAGGCCGAAGAGCGTCGCCGCGTTCAGGCCGAAGATCCCGGCTTTCACCTCGTCGGTCAAGGCGGGGTAGCCGTAGCGATCCTGGAATTCGGGCGTGATCTGAAAGGCGCGCATGGCCATGATCTGGGGTTGGGGGCTTCCGTACCAGACGGCGTCGGTGCCCCACATCACCCGTTTCTGGCCCACCCGGCTCAGGACCTTGCCGAGCGCGTGGGCGGCCTGGTCGGGCTGGGTGATGAGCTGTCTCCACACCGTGGCCAGGTCCACCCACACGTTGTCGTTGGGCGGAACGTGATGACGGTCGAGCGCGGCCAGCAGGCTGTCGATCCCGACCGTGGCGGCTGGGTCGTAGGGGCCCTCGACGTGGGTGGGCAGCCAGGCGGAGTGGTAGACGACGAAGTCCATGTCGGGAAACTGCCGTGACACGGCCACGACGTCGTCGGGATGGTTGAAGGCGGGGTCGAAGTTCACGAGGGGTAGTCCCTTGTGAGCGACGAAGACCTTCACGCCCAGGTCGTGCGCGTGTTGGACGGTGGGAAGGCCGATGGCGGGGTCCTCCAGCGAGAACCCTTGCGCCGTGGGGCTCCAGGCCGTGTAGACCTTGAACGCGGCGGGCGGCCCGGATTGCACGGCGCTCGACATCTCGTCCAGGGTGCCGGCGAGGGGGCCCACGTTCGGAGCGATGATGTTCTGGACCAGCACGCGGCTGGCTCCCCCTCGAGCGAGCCCGGCGGTGATCTCCTGCGTGCTCAGGGCGTCGGGGAACGGTACGGGCGCGGTGGCGGTACCTGCGTTGGGGACGTCGCTCAGCATGGCGACGGTGGTGTCGCTGGCCAGGAAGAGATCGTGGAGATACGTGGCCCGGTCGACGCAGTCGAGCTTCGGGTTGTCGGTGCAGCCGGCGGGGAGCATGCCGAGGATGAGGCCGACGGTCTCGGGCGAGTTGTCGACCCAAGGACCGCTCGGGATGACGTGATGGGTGTGGACGTCGAAGATGAACTCGCCGTTCCCGTTCAGCGCTTGTTGGCACGCTTCAGTGTCGCTGGGGCTCGGAGCGCCGAAGGTCCCCCCCGGGCCGGCCGCGGTGGGCTTGGACGACCCCCTGCGGGTGATGCCACCGCAACCGGCGAGCTCGAATGCCGCCAGGGATGCCGCCACCGCGCCGGCACCTTGGAGAAAGCGACGCCGGTCCATGTTGAGGCGCCGCGCCGCCTCGTCGATGGACGATCGGATCAGGTCGTTCGTCAGCCGGTCGTGAGGACTCGTCGGTGCGGGGACGAACTCACCGTTGGAGACCGGTCCGGCCGGTAGGGGAAGGGGACCGAACTCGCCGTCGTGATCCCGCTGTCGTCGCGAGAACCGGTCGATCCCTTCCACGGTGCCAGGCTATTCCCCGCCTCGGTGGCGGCGGGTGCGACCCGCTTTCGAGGGCGACACCGGCCCGTCGGACGCGCCCGACCCTCTGTGCGGGGGGCTGGTTCCTTGGTCGAGCAATGCGTGCGGTCTTCGCACACGGTGTAAGGGCAAGGTCGGTTCTGGAGGCCCGCTCCCGTCGAACGGAGAATGCGTTCACTCGTTGTTCGCGCATCGGTCGCGCATCGGTCACACGGTTCGATTTCGGCTCGCCAAGAGTCCTATCTGTGTCTACATTGCGTTGCAATACTGCTGCGGCCAAGGGATGGCAATGCGAAGACTCCGCCTCCGGACGATGCTCCTGATCGGCGTTGTCGCGCTCGTGGCGCCCTTGCTTTGGCAAATAAGACCGGCGGGTGCAACCACTGGCTCATACAGTGATCCGCGGCCGTGCTCGGCCAGCGTGAACAACGGCGTGTGCATCTCTGAGGTCAGTGCAACGTACGGGTCGAGCACCATCACCCTGAGCATGACCGTGGGAGCGGCAACCGACCCCACGACGGACCCCGGTTGGCAGAGCGGCTTCACGTTCGATGGTTGGAACATCGGCGTGGATGGGGCGCCCACCCCAACGTATGTGGCCGTAGGGGAAGGGGCCTCGACACCCGGGACCTTCAGTGGCGAAGTCGGCCAAGACTCGTCGACCACACCGGCGTGCGACGCAACCGACGGCGTGACGGTTGCCTACGAGGCGTCGGCCAACACCTACCAAGAGAGTTTCCCCGCTTCCTGCATCGGAAGCCCATCGTCGATTGCCGTCAACGCGGTGTGGGTTGTCGGAAATATAACGGCGGTGTCTCCAGCGAGCGGCCCGTGCTGTGACGCCACGTCGGACGCGGCACCGACCACCACCACCACGACCACCACGTCGTCCACGAGCACCACGTCGACGACGTCCACGAGCACCACGTCCACGACGAGCACCACGAGTCCGGCGGCGGTGGTGGGAACCACGACCACGACCACGCCGCTCACCACTCCGACCACGGCGACACCCGCCACCCCGCTCGGGCAGACCACGCCTGCTGCCGGGGTGGTGGCGAGCGCGTCGTCGTCCCAGCTTGCATTCACGGGGGTGGGCGCTCTGGTGCGGTGGCTCGTCTTCCTGGGCGGTGTGCTGGTGCTGGCCGCGACCTTCATGCGGTGGCGGCTCACTCGTCACGCCACGTTCGACTAGCGCCCGCTTTCGACTCTCGGTGCCCGGCGCAGAGGGCGCCAAGCGTTGTCAAGCATCAGCCGTTACTCCGCAACAGATCACCCGTGGCCAAACATCGAAGCGGTGGGCCGCCCGGGGCTCGAACCCGGCACCTTGGGATTAAAAGTCCCCTGCTCTACCCGATGAGCTAGCGGCCCGGGCTGTGAAGGCAACGCTCGAGAAGCGAAAGCCGGTGTTGTCGCCACATCCTATGACCTGGTGCGGCTGGGTTCAGCGGTTGTGGCGACGATCGGGCGAGGGGTCAGCCCGGGATACGCCACCGGATCCGGGCGCGACGGCTCTCTTTCACGTACCCGTTCTCGACGAACCATCGAGCGGACTCGAACACCGCCTGCTCAGCCGGACGCGGCGCGTAGCCGAGCTCCTTGCGCGCCCGGGAGTCGTCGAAGGCCATCTTCGTCGTCGACATCCGGGCGGCCTCGATGGGGACCGTGGGATGGCGGCGCATGAGCCGTCCCTCGACGAACTCCGAGACGTGGGCGACGCCGAGCGAAAGTGATCGCGGCACCCGCAGCCTCGCCTCGGGCAGGCCGGTGCAGGCGGCGAGGACCTCGAGGAGATGCTGCAACGAATAGTTCTCGCCCCCCAGGATGTAGCTGCGCCCGACGTCACCCCGCTCGAGCGCGAGGACATGGCCCTCGGCGACGTCCTCCACGTGGGCCACGTTCAGCGTGGTGTCGACGAAGCCCGGGACCCTGCCGTCGAGATACTCGAGGACCAGGCGCCCCGTGGGGGTCGGCACCCGGTCGCGCGGCCCCAGGGGGAAGGTGGGCATGACGATCGTCACCGGAAGGCCTTGCGCCGCGGCCCGCAGCACCTCGTGCTCGGCGACGTACTTGGATCGCTTGTAGGACCCGAACAGGTGGCTCACGTCGGGGTAGCTGCGCTCGTCGGCGGCCGAGCCCGCCGACGCGGCGTCGAGGCCGAGGGTCCCGACGGTGCTCGTGTAGACCATCCGCTCGACCCCGGCGGCCCGCACCCCGTCCATGACGTTCACGGTGCCGCCCACGTTGATCTCGTAGAACAGGCGCGGGTCTCGAGCCCAGAACCGGTACAGGGCGGCGACGTGGAACACGGCCCGACACCCCCGCAGCGCCCTGGCGATCCCGTCGGCGTCGCGCACGTCGACGTCGATGTGCTCGACGTCGAGGCCATCCAGGTTCGAAGGATCGGCCCCGGGCTCGACGAGTGCCACCACCGACACGCCCCGGGCCCTCAGGACCCGGACGACCGACGAGCCGATGAACCCGCTCGCTCCCGTCACACCGACCCGGTCACCGGCCTCGAGGGCAACCTCGAGGTCGCCCCGGGAGTCGCTGCCGCCGCTCACCCCGGTGACCGGCGCAGGGCGCCTTTGACCATGGTCCGGCCCACCTCCCAGAACAGCCCCGACCCGTTGCCCGCCGCGGTGAGGACGTCGTCGAGCGCGTCCACGAAGTACTCGACCTCTTCTTCTCCGGCCACGAGGGGCGGAAGGAGCTTCACCACGTTGGTGTTGTCGGCCGCGACCTGGGTGAGGATGCCGTGGCGGTGGTAGAGGGGGACGACCACGAGCTGTGAGAACAGCGCGGTGCGCATGGTCTCGAGGGCGGTCCACCGCCGCCGCAGGGCCCGCGACTGCGGCTTGTCGAACACCAGCCCGATCATGAGCCCCTTGCCCCGCACCTCGTGGAGGAACTCGTGGCGCTCCACGAGGGGATCGAGGGCCTTGGCGAAGGCCTCCCCGGTGCGGCGGGCCCGGTCGACGATGTCCTCGTCGTCGAACGCCTGCAGGGTGGCCAGCCCGGCCACCATGGCGAGCTGGTTCATCGAGAAGGTGGAGGAGTGCACCACGGCCCGGTCCATGGAGCTGAAGACGCTGTCGAAGATCTTGGCCGACGACAGCATCGCTCCCACCGGGACGTACCCACCCGACAGCGCCTTGGAGACGGTGATGACGTCGGGTTGCAGGCCCCAGTGCTCGTGGCCGAAGAACTTGCCGGTCCGCCCCAGTCCGGCTTGGACCTCGTCCATCACGAACAGCGTCTTGTGCCGACGGCACAACGCCTCGACGTCGTGCCAGTACTCCTCGGGGGCGAGGTTCACGCCCTTGCCCTGGATCGGCTCGACGACGAAGGCGGCGACGTCGCCCCGACGCAGCTCGCGGGTCAGGGCGTCGATGTCGCCGAACGGGACGCACGTCGTGGCCAGGAGGGGCCCGAAGCCGTCGCGGAATTCCCGGCCCCCGTTGAGCGAGAGCGCCCCGGTGGTGAGCCCGTGGAAGCCGTGGTCGCAGTAGACGATCCGATCGCGCTTGGTGGCGGCCCGGGCGAACTTGATGGCGGATTCGATCGCCTCAGCCCCGGAGTTGGTGAAGAAGGCGCGTTCGATGCCGGGGTGCGAACGGGTTACGAGTGCCTCGGCGAGGACGCCGGGGAGGAGGGCGCAGTCCATCTGCACGAGGTTGGGGAGGTCCGCGTCGATGGCTTCGTGCATGGCCCGGGTCACGGCCGGGTGGCTCCGGCCCAGGGCGAAGACGCCGAACCCGGACAGGAAATCGAGATAGCGCCTGCCGGCCGCGTCGTAGAGGTAGCAGCCCTCGCCGCGCTCGTAGTAATGGTCGAACCCGATGACCTTGAGCACCCGGCCCATCTGAGGGTTCATGTACTGCGCCTGCAGGCGGAAGTTCTCGCCCTGTCGGGCTCGAAGGACCTCCTTCAGATCGAACGGCATCGATGGCTCCCGGTGTGCGCGCGACGCGGCTCAGGATATCGGGGCGCCACTGGTGCTCCGGGTACGAGCGCCGCCACCGTTTCGCTCGATCTCGCTCGATCTCGTCGCTGCCCTTTCCGTTCCGACAAGGGACGGAGGCCTTCAGCGCCCTCTCCCGTCTCGGGCTTGGCCCCCCGTCCCTGGCTGTGGATCTCACTCTCCGTCACGACGCAAAGCGGCCGGCACCAGGGAGATCGGCAAAGAATCCCATTTTCTCTCTGCGTGAGTAAATAACCGCCATGGGTGTTCCGATACCCGAAAGGTGACGACTGACTCCCAGAAGAAAGAGCACGTCGTGGCCTCTCTGACGCCGGTCCCCCGGGGCCGGCGCTTCCAGATCGGCCTCCTGGCGTCGACGGCACTGACGGTGGCCCTGGCGGCGGCCATGCTCCCCGGGAACCGTGACGGGACGGCGCGCGCCGCGTCGACGCATCCCACCCCCGTTGCCGTCGTGCCGGTGACCAGGGCCCAGGCGGGCTCGGGCTCGGGCGGTGGCGCCGGCAACGACCCGGCCACCAACCTGGCGCCGTCCCCGAACTTCCTCACCAGCTGCGCGGGGTCCTCATACGACAACTCCGTCGGGTGCGAGACGGCGACGTTGGCCGCCATCAACAACGCCCGGACCCAAGAAGCCCTGCCCGCCATGGTGCTGCCCACCGACTGGGCCCAGCTCTCCCCGCCTCAGCAGCTCTTCGCTGCCACCAACCTGGAGCGCACGGCCCGCGGCCTGGCGCCGCTGTCGGGGATGGCGACGACACTGGACCAGACCGCCCAGGCTGCGGCCGCCCAGAACACCGACCCCTCGGCTCCGGCGGGATTCCCGTGGACGTCGTGGGGAGGGAACTGGGCCGGTGCCATGGGCAGCCCGCTCGAGGCCATCTACTTCTGGATGTACGACGACGGCCTCGGTTCCTACAACATCGACTGCACGGCCCAGAACATGTCGGGCTGCTGGGGACACCGCAACAACATCCTGTTGTCGATGCGGTGCCAGCCGTGCCTCATCGGCACCGGCTTCAACGCCACCGCCTACCAGGGCAACCCGAGCTGGACCGAGATCCTCGTCGACTCCTCGGGGTCGCCGGCCCTCGACTTCACCTGGAGCCAGGTGCTCGCCGACCTGCCCGCCACGCCGGGGGCCGCGGTGCTCGACGCGCCGGCGGTGGGCATCGCCTCGTCCCCCGACGGCCAGGGCTACTGGCTCGTCGCCGCGGACGGGGGCGTCTTCGCCTTCGGCTCCTCGGGCTTCTACGGCTCGATGGGGGGCCACCGCCTGGCCGCCCCGATCGTCGGCATCTCCTCGACCCCCGACGGCCGTGGCTACTGGCTGGTGGCGTCGGACGGCGGGCTCTTCGCCTTCGGCGACGCCGGCTTCTACGGGTCCATGGGCGGTCACGTGCTCACCCGCAAGGTCGTGGGCCTGGCCGCCACCGCCGACGGCCGCGGCTACTGGGAGGTCGCCGCCGACGGCGGGCTCTTCGCCTTCGGCGACGCCGGCTTCTACGGCTCGATGGGGGGTCGCCCCCTCGCCAAGGCGGTGGTGGGCATGGCCCCGACCCGTGACGGCCGCGGCTACTGGGAGGTGGCGTCGGACGGCGGCATCTTCGCCTTCGGCGACGCCCCCTACCTCGGGTCGATGGGTGGTACCGCCCTGTTCCGTCCCGTGGTGGCCATGGCGTCGACCCCCGACGGCCACGGCTACTGGCTGACGGCCTCGGACGGCGGCATCTTCGCCTTCGGCAACGCCCCGTTCCGGGGATCGACGGGCAACGTCGACCTGGCCGCGCCCATCGTCTCGATGACCCCGTCGTCGACGGTCGGGTACTGGCTGGCCGCGTCCGACGGCGGCATCTTCAGCTTCGGCGTGCCCTTCCACGGCTCGATGGGCTGACCGGGCGAAACCGCGCCCGTCAGCCCCGCGCGCAGGAGGCGCCGGTCTCGCGCTCGTGGCCCCGCCACCCCGGCTCCTCGCTCACCGGCCAGAAGTCACCGGTGCCGAGGTCCTGGACGTAGCGGACCGGAGGCTCTTCCCCGGCCCGGGCGTCGCCGGCGATGGCCGCCACCGCGGCCGAACAGGGCGTCGACGTCGGCAGTCGGTGCTCGAGATGCCGCAGCTGGCGCGCACCGCGCCGGGCATGAACCGGTGGTCGCCGGCCCGCACCTGGTCGCGATACGCACTCACATCGGCGGGGGACAGTCCCAGGAGCCGGATGAGATAGGGGTGCGCGCAGAAGCACCCGTGTCGCACCCCGATGCCCCATTCGGCGCTCAGCCGGGCCGCCACCAGGGCGTGGTCGACGCCCTCGACCACGAAGGCGGCGATGGCCAGGGTGTCGACGTCGAGGGACGGCCCGAGTACGCGCACGCCGTCGATGGCGGCGAGGCCGCGCCGGAGCTGCCCGGCCAGGGCGTGTTCGTGGGCCGAGATCGTCTCCCACCCGATGCGGCCCAGCTCCTCCAGGGCGGCCTCGAGGGCGACGGCCCCCATGACGTTGGGCGACCCCGCCTCCTCCCGCTCGGGAGGCTCGGTCCACCACACCTCGTCGAGGTCGACGAGGTCGACGGCCCCCCCGCCGGCCAGGAAGGGATCCCCCTCGGCGAAGGTGGCGGCCGGGCCCACGAGGACCCCGGCGCCGAACGGCGCGTAGAGCTTGTGCCCGCTGAAGGCCACGTAATCGGCCTGGGCGGGGATGGGCCGGTGCGGTGCGAGCTGGGCGGCGTCGAGGACCACGGGGACACCCCGTTCGTGGGCGGCGTCGATGATGGCGGCAACCGGCGGCAACCATCCCGTCACGTTCGAGGCGCCGGTGAGGGTGAGAAGACGCGGCCGCGGCGTCCGCTCGAGCCCGGCGACCACGTCCTCGGTGCCGAAGGTCCCGTCCCGGCCGCACTCCACGTAGCGCCGCGCCGCCACTCGCCCCCACGGCAGCAGGTTGGCGTGATGCTCGACCACGGTGGTGAGCACCACGTCGTCGGGCTCGAATCGAAGCCGGTAGGCGAGATGGTTGAGGGCCTCGGTGGTGTTCCGACACAGGATGGCGATGTCACCGGGTCGGCCCGTTCCTGTTCCCGCTCCCGCTCCCGTTCCGGTTTGTGTGCGCGCCCCCGGGCCGGTGGGGGCGCCCCCGCCCGCGAAGGCGAGGGCGGTGGCCCGCGCCGATTCGTAGGCGGCGGTGGCGAGTCGGGACTTGTACCCGCCCCGCGGTGCACACTCGAGTACAGGGGGACGAATTCCCCGACCGTCGCCATCACCACAGGGAAGGCGCTGGTCGAGGCGGCCGCGTCGAGGTTCACATAGCGTCGCTCAGTGCCGTCGACGCACGGGACGAGCAGGTCGTCGCCCACCAATCGGGCGGGCGGGTCCGATGGGGCGGGCGGGTCCGCCAGGGGCGTCACGGGTGCAGTCTACGAGCGCACCGTCGCGCCCCCGAGGAGCACCGGGCGGTACCATCGCCGCGGTGGAACACGACTTCGGTGATCCTGACCTGGTGCGCAAGGGCGGGGCCCCGGCTGCCGGTGAGGACGGCCCCTCGGACGTCGCTGATCTTCCCGGCGGTCTCTACGACGACGCCGTGGTCTCCGAGGACGCTCCCGGTCTCGACGAGGACGTCGCCGAGCTCGAGGCGGAATTGGCACTGGCCGGGGTCGAGCTCCAGGCGAGAGCCGAGCTCGACGTCGTGACCGAGCTCGACGACGAACTTGGGCTCGACGACGAACTTGGGCTCGAGGACGGAGCCGGCCTCGACGACCGAGCCGGGGTCGTGACCGAGCTCGACATCGACGGGTCCCTCTTGGACACGATCGAGCAGGAGCTCGCCGACGTGGAGCGCGCCCTCGCCCTGCTCGACGACGGCACGTACGGACAGTGCGAGCACTGCAACGGCGTCATCGACGACGACGTGCTGGCCAGGACCCCGACGGCCCGGTTCTGCGCCGAGCACCTCCCCCTCGCCCTGCGCTGATTCCCCGAGCTCGGGGGTGGGCGACTACCCCTTCTTGGTCTCCCAGAAAATGGAGTCGATCTCCTTGATCTGGTCGAGCAGGCCCTGGGCGACCTTGGGGTCGTTGGTCTTCTTCGAGTCGCCCGCCGCCTTCGTGGCCTTCCAGAACAGGTCGTGGAGCTGGGGGTGCTTGGCGAGGTGCTCGGGCTTGAAGTAGTCGGTCCACAGCACCCACAGGTGGTGCTTGACGAGGTCGGCCCGCTCCTCCTTGATGAAGACGGCCCGCTCCTTGAACACGTCGTCGTCGGAACCGTTGAACTTCTCCATGCACGCCTTGACCGACTCGGCCTCGATCCGCGCCTGGGCGGGGTCGTAGACGCCACAGGGAAGGTCGCAGTGGGCGTGGACCGTGAGGGGAGGCCGGATCCGGTCGACGGACGAGATGAGACGGTCGACGATGCGCATGGGCAGGGCTCCTTCGGGCAGAGTGAACTCGATGGGGGTCGCGCTCACACTACCCACAGAAGCCAAATCGTGAACCGGGGACGCGCCCGTCGCCGATGGCGCCCCGAGCGCGACGGGAATCGGGCTCGGCGCCGCCGTCACGCTGGCGCTCGGGCTCGCGGCCGCCGCCGTGGTGGTGCGTCCCCGCCGGGTGGTGGTGCAGGGCAGGAGCATGGAGCCGACCCTGGCACCGGGAGACCGGCTCCTCGTGGTCCGCGCCCGTGGGCTCCACCCCCTGGACGTCGTCGCCGTGCGTGACCCCGGAGACCCCAAGCGAGTGCTCGTGAAGCGGGTCGGCGCGGTGCTCGAAGACGAGATCGTGCTGCGGGGCGACAATCCGGGAGCCTCCACCGACAGTCGCAGCTTCGGTCCGGTGCCGACCTCCGCCGTCGTCGGCAAGGTGATCCGTTGTTACGCCCCCTCGTGGCGCGCCGGACCGGTGCGCTGACCCGGGGTGCTCGGGGTGGTTCAGCGTGGTCCGGGTGGGCTGGGCCGGGGAGTGCGGGGATCGCCAAGGAGCGGAGTACGCTCGCCGTGATGGCCTGGCTGGAAACGGAGCTCGAGCGACTGCTCGCCCCTGACTACCTGGACGGGTTGCGCGAGCGCTCGCTCGAGGACGTGCGGGCCATGCGCGCCGAATGCCAGGAGGCAGAGACGGCCGTGTCGTATCTCCGTCGCATGGCGCAGGGCCGGTTGGACCTCGTCCACGCCTGTCTCGACCACCACGACGAGGGCGGCGACGTCGACTTGCTGGTGGAGCGGTTGCCGTCGATCATCGGTTCGGGACCGGCCCGCCCCCAGGGCTACGGACGGCTTCCCTCCCAGATGTCGCCGGATCTCGACCGCGACGATCTCACCGAGGAGCTCGACGGCGTCCTCGACGCCGATCACACCGCCACCCTCACGACCATGAGCGAGGCCGAGCTGCGCACGGTGGGAGAACAGCTCACCGCCATCGAGCAGCGCATCTCGGACCAACGTCGCGCCCTGCACGAACGCATCGACGCCCTGCAGGCCGAGATCGTCAGCCGGTACAAGACGGGCGAGGCCTCCGTCGACGGCCTGCTGGCCTGACCGCCGCCGCGACCGTCCGAGGAACCCAGGCGTGCCCAAGCAGCTTCCGGATCGTTGGGGTGACCTCGGCGCCTTCATCCGGGAACAGCGCTCCACGGCGCGGCTCTCGTTGCGCCGACTGTCGGAGCTGGCCGGGATCTCCAACCCGTACCTGAGCCAGATCGAACGCGGGCTGCGCCGACCTTCGGCGGAGATCCTCCAGCAGATCGCCAAGGCGTTGCGCATCTCGGCCGAGACGCTCTACGTCCAGGCCGGCATCCTCGAGCCCGGGACGGGAGAGACCGACCTGGCACGCGAGATCCTCGCCGACGCCCACCTCAACGAGGAGCAGAAGCAGGCGCTCATCCGCATCTACCTGTCCTTCCGCCACGAGAACGAGGGCCGGGCCGGCCCCGACGGATCGCCGCCGGCCGACGCACCGGCAGCCGGCGCCGGTCCTCGGGACGCGGCCGGCACCTCGGCACCGGGGGAGATCGCCGGGGTGGCGGCGGGACCGGCCGAGACCCCGGCCGGCGTCTGAGCCCGACCCCGGCGCCGGGCCGCGCCTGCCCCTGATGGGGCCGGCGAGACCTCTCGAGCCCGGACCGGGACGGTGTATGTCCAGGTAGGCTCACCGCCGGTGCGTCGTCTCTCCGTGCTCTCCCTGCACACTTCGCCGCTGGCCCAACCCGGGACCGGTGACGGCGGGGGGATGAACGTCTACGTGCGGGAGCTGTCGACCGCCCTGGCTCGCGCCGGTGTGGAGTGTGACGTCTACACGCGTGCCTGGTCCGACGACCTGCCCGCCACCGTGGCGGTGGAGCCCGGGTTGCGCGTCCACCACGTGCCGGCCGGCCCCCTGGGCCCCATGGTCAAAGAGGAGCTCTCTTCCGTCGTCGACGAGTTCACCGACAACGTCCTCTCCCTCATGACCTCGGGGGCCGGGGTCGACCCCCTCCTCCACGAGGAGACCGGCTTCGACGCCGTGCACGCCAACTACTGGTTGTCGGGCATCGCCGGCCACCGCATCAAGCACGAGCTCGAACTCCCCCTGGTGTCGACCTTCCACACCCTGGCCCGGGTCAAGGCCGAGGCCAGCCCCGAAGAGGTGTCGAGCGACGAGCCCCATCGTCGGGCCGAGGTCGAGGCCGCCGTCATGCGCTGCTCGGAGGTCGTGCTGGCCTCGTGCTCGGTGGAGGCGGAGCAGCTCGCCCAGCTCTACGGCAGCGACCCGGCCCGCATCCGCGTCGTCGCCCCCGGGGTCGATCACGCCTTCTTCGGTCCCGGGTACCGGCCGCAGGCGCGCCGAGCGCTGGGCCTGCCTGCCAACGGTCCTCTGCTGTTGTTCGTGGGCCGGATCCAGCCCCTCAAGGGTGCCGATGTCGCCGTGCGGGCGTTGGCGGCCATGACGGACCACCCCGGAGCCACCCTCCTCATCGTGGGAGGACCGAGCGGACCGCGCGGCGAGGACCACCTCGCGTCGCTCCAGAAGCTCGTCGACGAGCTGGGGTTGGCCGACCGCGTCCGATTCGAGGAGCCGCAACCACACGAGCTGCTGTCGACGTACTACCGCGCCGCCGACGTCTGCGTCGTGCCCAGCCGGTCCGAGTCCTTCGGTCTGGTGGCCCTGGAATCGGCCGCGTGCGGGACGCCGGTCGTCGCCGCGGCGGTGGGAGGGCTCACCACCCTCGTCGAGGACGGCCGCACCGGCCTGGTCGTGGATCCCTCGACCCCCGGGGCGTTCGCAGCCGCGGTCTCCGGGGTCCTGGCCGACCCCCTGCTCGCCGAGCGCCTGGGGACCGCGGCGGTGGTGCGGGCGCGCCGCTACACCTGGGCCCAGGCCGCATCGTTGCTGCGTGCCACCTACGAGGAGCTCACGGCCGAGCGCCTCGTCGAGTGCCGCTGACCCCGTAGATCGGGCGCCCGGTCGCGTGCCCAGAGCCGACATCGCCACCGCCGAGGAGCGCGGCGCCTGCGACACCGTCATCGAGCGATGGACGGCGGCCCGCCTCGCCGAGGACGGTGCCGTGGTGGCGGTGGACCGCGAACCCGATGCGGGGCGCTGGTACCTGCGGCTGCGCGGCGACGAGAAGGACTTCGTCACCGTGTGGCTCACCGTCCGTCAGCGCACCCTGCACCACGAGACGCAGGTCATGCCGGCGCCCGAGGTGAACATCGAAGCGACGTTCGAGTACCTGTTGCGCCGCAACGCCGAGCTGTACCAGATGCGATTCGCACTGGGAGCCGAGGACGCGGTCTACCTCGTCGGTGAAATTCCGGTGAGCTCGGTCACCGAAGACGAGCTCGACCGGATCGTCGGGTCGAGCCTCGCCTATGTCGACGATTACTTTCCCACCGCCATGAGCATCGGGTTCGCGGGCCGGTACCGCCGTCGCCGACCTGCGTGACGCGTCGCGCGCGACACACACGTCGCGTGGACGGCGCGACAAACCCTCTTCATGTCTTCGGCGCGCGCCGCGCGCTCGGACTAGGGTGCCAATGCGCACGGCCCGAGGGGCTGGTGACGTCGGTCGATCGGGGAAGTGCGACCGGTGTCCAGGGTTCCTCGGGCCGCGCCGCGTCACCATCGTCGGTAGCGTGACGACGATGGAGCCGAAGCTGCTTGTCGTCGGGGGCGGCCGCATGGGTGGCGCCCTGGTGCACGGACTACTCGGTGCCGGTTGGAACCCGACCGACATCGTCGTGATCGAGCCGTCGGGCCCTCGCCGCGCCGAGCTTGCCGACCAGCTCCCGCTCGTCGAGGTTCGCCCCGACGCCCGCACCGGGGAGGCTGCCGTCATCGCCGTCAAGCCCGCCGTCGGCGAAGAAGCGTGCCGGGCGCTGTCGGCCGTCGGGGTTTCCCGTGTCCTGTCGATCATGGCGGGGGTGCCCCTGGCTCGACTCGAATCGTGGCTTCCCCCCGCCACCGCCGTGGTGCGGGCCATGCCCAATTCCCCGGCCACGGTCGGGGCCGGGGTCTCGGCCCTGGCGGGGGGGTCGAGGGCGACCGACGCCGACCTGGCCTGGGCCGAGGACCTGCTCGGGGCGGTCGGCCACGTCGTCAGGCTCCCCGAGACGTCGCTCGACGCCGTGACCGGGTTGTCGGGATCGGGCCCGGCCTATCTGTTCCTCGTGGTCGAGGCCCTCATCGAGGCGGGCATGGCCGTGGGGCTGTCCGACGAGATCAGCCGCGACCTGGTCGAAGCCACCTTCGTGGGAGCCGCCCGCCTCCTGGTCGAGTCGGGCGAGTCGCCCCAGAGCCTCCGGGAAGCGGTGACCTCCCCCGGGGGGACGACCGAAGCGGGCCTGCGCGTGCTCGAGGATCGAGGGGTGCGGGTGGCCATCACCGCGGCAGTGGCCGCCGCCACCGAACGTTCCCGCCAGTTGGCCAGGTGACCACCCCTGGTGGGGGCGGCGGCCGGGGTCCGGCCGTCGCCGGGCCCGTGTCGGCGACCCGTGGTGGGAGCCCGGCGGAGCCCGGCGTCCCCGGCCCCTGATCCGGTCGGTTGGGGCTGAGCAGCAGTTTTCTGCCCCGCTCACTTTCCAACATTCACCACATTGGCGTACAGTCGCCTCAGGCGGGAGAGGGGTGATTCCACTGAGTGCAGATGACGTCACCAGCGCTCGCTACCTGACTGTACGCGAGGTAGCGAGCACGCTGAGAGTGTCGAACATGACGGTGTACCGATTGATCAATGCAGGAGAGCTCCCTGCGGTACGCGTCGGAAAGTCGTTCCGTCTCCGTGAGGATGACGTGAACCGCTACCTGGCGGACCGGTACACCCAGGCCGGCTGACTTCCGCCGGCCGCCTTGGCGACGAGGGGGGCAGGTGGCGGGGCGCGCCGGTGGGTCGGTCTTTCTTCTGACCGACTACGGGCTCGCCGACGAGTTCGCCGGTGTGGTGCGAGCCTCGGTGGCACGTCATGCACCCGGCGTTCCGATCATCGACCTGACGCACGGCGTGACGCCGTTCGACGTGAGGGCGGGCGCGCTGGCGCTGGTGCGCGCCGTTGAGCACCTCGGCCCCGGTGTGGTGATGGCCGTCGTCGATCCCGGCGTCGGGACGTCGCGCCGTGCCGTGGCGGTCTCGGTGGCCTCGCCGGCCCGAGCAGAGGGGCCGCACTATTTCGTGGGCCCCGACAACGGCCTGCTGCCGTGGGCCGTCGACGTCGTCGGCGGCGCGGACCGGGCCGTGGAGATCCGCCGAGCTCCGGAGCCGAACTCGGTCGGGGCGTGGTGCACCACGACGTTCGACGGACGCGACGTCTTCGCGCCCGCCGCCGCCCGTCTGTGGCAGGGCGTCGCGATGGAGGAGCTCGGGGCCGCGCTCGATCCCGCCGACCTGGTTCGGCTCACCGCCCCTCGGGTGTCGACGGCGCCGGGCTCGCTCGAGGCCGAGGTCTTGTGGGTCGACGGCTTCGGCAACGTGCAGCTCGCGGCCCGGCCCGCTGACGCCGTGACGGCGACGCTCGATACCGAGCTCGAGGTGGTCGGCGCCGTGCCCCGTCGCGTCCGACGCGCGTGCGCGCTTTCGCCGAGCTCGGACCGGGCGAGCTCGGGCTGATCGCCGACGCCAACGGGCACCTCGCTCTCGTCTGTGACCGGCAACCGGCGGCTACCGTGCTCTGCGTGCAACCCGGGGACATCGTCATGGTGCGCGTCGTCGACTCGGGTCGCGTCTCACCATGAACCTCGCCGTGCTCGCCGCGCACCATCCGGCCGGCAACCGCGCCCTGTACGCCGACGGGACCTGGCACACCTGGAGCGACGTTCGCCGGCGGGCCGGGGCGGTGGCGGCATCGCTGTCCGAGCTCGGTGTCGACCCGGGGGACCGGGTGGCGATCGTCTGGCCGACCTCGGTGGATTTCGTCGTGGCCTATCTCGGGGTCCTCGCCGCCGGGGCCGTCGCCGTCCCCCTCAATCCCAACAGCCCCTCCAACGAACTGCAGCGCGAGCTCGATGTCGTCGAGCCGGCCGCGGTCATCGCCCACGGCCCCTTCGGCCCCGCCACCGGTGTCCGCCACGTCGTGGTGCCGGGCACCCCGGGGTCGCCGACAGGGGAGGCGCCGTCGTGGGAGGAGCTCTCCGGTGCGGCGCCGACCGCGGCCGGCCAGAGGGGCGACCAGGGTGCACGGGACGATCAGGGGGTGCAGGGCGACCAGGCTGCACAGGGCGGCCAGGCTGCGCAAGGCGAGCCCGGTGGTGGAAGGGACGCCGACACGGCGACCGCCGAGGACCATGCGCTGCGACCGGTGGACCGCCAGGACGGTGATCTTGCCGTGTTGCTGTTCACATCCGGAACGGCGGGTGAGCCCAAGGCGGCCATGCTCACGCACGGCAACCTGATCGCCAACCTGCATCAGATGCTCGGCATCCCCGAGATCCTGCGGGCCGACGACGTCGGCCTGGTGGCACTGCCGCTGTTCCACGTCTTCGGATTGAACGTGGCCCTGGGATTGTCGCTCGCCACCGGCGCGGCACTGGTGTTGGACAGTCGTTTCGATGCGGCCCAGTCGTTGCGACAGGTCGAGGAGCTCGGGGTGACGACGCTGCTCGGCGTGCCCACCATGTTCGCGGCATGGGCCGACATCGAAGACGGTGGCCGGGGCGGGGTCGCACCGCTCCCCGGCGTGCGCCGGGCCATCTCGGGCGCGGCCGCGCTCGACGCCGATGTCGCCCTTCGCTTCGAACGTCGCTACGGCATCGAGATCTGGCAGGGATACGGGCTCACCGAAGCGGCACCGGCGGTGTCCACGTCGCTCGGCACGGGCCGTAATCGGCCCGGCTCTGTCGGTCGGCCCTTGCCCGGTGTCGAGGTGCAGCTGGTGGACGACGAGGGCGAGCCGGTCCTCGAGGGCGATACCGGGGAGATCTGGGTGCGCGGCGACAACGTGTTCGCGGGCTACTGGCGGGATCCCGCCGCCTCCTCCCGTGTGCGCACCGAAGACGGTTGGTTGCGCACCGGAGACATCGGCGTGATCGGCGAGGACGGTGATCTCTTCGTGGTCGATCGTTCCAAGGACCTCGTCATCGTCTCGGGCTTCAACGTGTTCCCCGCCGAGGTCGAGCGGGTGGTGGCGTCTGTTCCCGGTGTGGCCGAGGTGGCCGTGATCGGACGCCCCGATCCCACCACAGGCGAGACGGTCGAAGCCGTGATCGTGGCGAGCCCGGGCGCGGCGGTGACCGAGGAGGTCGTACGACGGCACTGTGCCGCCAATCTGGCGCGCTACAAGTGTCCGACGTCGGTCAGGTTCGTCACCGAGCTTCCCCGTGGTCTCGTGGGCAAAGCGTTGCGCAGGGCGTTGCGGGACCAACCCGCCTGAGCGCGGGGCGTCGCGTCGGGCGAGGTGATCCGACACCGACGGGTCGTCGATCTCGACCACGTTCGGCCTCTGATTTGGCGCCCCGTCGACTTGGTGTCCGGGCCCCCTACCTCGGTACGATCCGGCCGATGGTGGTCCCGAGCTCGCGCCGTATCCCCGAGGCCACGGTGGCGCGCCTCCCCGTGTACCAGCGGATCCTCCTCGAGTTGGTGCGGGCGGGAACGACGACGGTGTCGTCGGACCAATTGGCGGAGATGGCCCGGGTGAACGCCTCCAAGGTCCGAAAGGACCTGTCGTTCCTGGGCTCGTTCGGCACGCGTGGCTCGGGGTACGAGGCCCAATTCCTCTTGACGCAGATCGACCGCGAGCTCGGCCTCCACGGCGACTGGCCCGTCGCCATCGTGGGACTCGGGAATCTGGGCCGGGCCCTCGCCAACTCGCAAGGGTTCACCTCACGGGGGTTCCGGGTGGCCAGCCTGTTCGACGTCGAGGCGACGTTGCTCGGCACCGAGATCGGTGGCGTGACGGTCCATCACGTGGACGAGTTCGAACGGGTGGCGGCGGCCGATCCCCCTTCGATCGGCGTCATCGCCACCCCGGCGTCGGCCGCCCAGGACGTCGCCGACCGGATGGTGCAGGCGGGCGTGGGGTCCGTCCTCAATTTCGCGCCCCGGGTCCTCACCGTTCCCCCCGAGGTGCTGCTGCGCTACGTCGACCTGTCGATCGAGCTGCAGGTCATGAGCTTCTACCTTTCGCACCGCGATGCCCCTGGGACCGCTCCGGCCTGGTCCCCGCTGCCCCACGCCGTCGGTCTGAGCTCGGCCGAGCCCGGCTGAGGACGGCCAAGCCCGGTCTGGCATACCGAGGCGCCGACCGGCATCCTGGTAGGGAAGGATCGGGCCCACCGAGGGCCGTGGTGTCGCGCTGCGGGTGGTCCGCCCGCGCAAGGAGCTCTGCCAGGCGTTGTCGGTCATCGTTGTCGGACTCGAGCAGCACCAGGTCCCGCTGGACGTGCTCGAGCGGGTCGCCATCGCCGAGGACGACCTCGGCAAGGTGGTCGCGGGTCTGCGCGACAGGGCCAATCTGGCCGAGGTCGTGGTGCTGTCGACGTGCATGCGGACCGAGCTCTATGCCGTGGTGGAACGGTTCCACGAAGGGGTCACCGACCTCCAGGAGTTTCTCGCCGGCATGGCCCGCACACCTGTCGAGGACCTCGAGCACAGCTGGACGGTGTTGTTCGACGACGCTGTGACCGGGCATCTCTTCGAGGTGGCGGCGGGTCTCCGCTCGAGCGTGCTCGGTGAGAGCGAGGTGCTCGGCCAGGTGCGCCGCGCCCTCGAGCGCGCCCAGGCCGAGCACGCCAGTGGGCCGGTGCTGTCGACGCTTTTCCGCCATGCCGTGCAGACCGGTCGCCACGTCCGCACCACGACCGCCATCGCTCAGGGATCGACGTCGCTGTCCCATGTGGCCGTGGAGCTGGCCGCCTCGAGGCTCGGCGGTTCGTTGGCAGGCCGGCACGTGGTCGTCGTGGGGGCGGGGGAGATGGGAGAGGGCATGGTGCAGGCCCTCTCCGGACACGGCGACCTGGCCCAGGTCGTGGTGGCCAACCGCACGGTGGGACGCGCCTCGACGTTGGCGGCGCGGGTAGGTGGCACCGGGGTGGGACTGGCCGGGATCGTCGACGCCGTGGCCTCCGCCGACGTCGTGTTCGTGTCGACCGCGGCGTCGCTGCCCGTGCTCGACGCCGAGCTGCTCGGCCCGGCCAGCGCAGCGCGTGCCGGCGCCGCCGGCGCTGCACCGCTCGTGGTCGTCGACCTCGGAGTGCCTCGCAACGTCGATCCCGCCGTGGGCGCGCTCTCGGGGATCGACCTGCTCGACATGGACGACCTCACCGAGCACGCCGAACGGGCGATGGCGGGACGCCGGGCCGAGCTGTCGGCCGCCCAGGAGATCGTGGCCCACGAGGTCGAGCGCTACCGGGCCGAGGAACGGGCCCGAGGGGCGGCCCCGATGGTGTCCGCCTTGCGCACCCGCGTCGAGGAGCTGCGCCGCGCCGAGCTCGATCGCCATCGGGGCCGGTTGTCCGAGCTCGACGAACGGCAGTGGCAGGAGGTGGACGCCGTCGTCGGTGACGTGCTGGCCAAGTTGCTGCATCAGCCCACCGTGGCGGTGAAAGAGGCGGCGGGCACCCCCCGCGGCGAGCGCCTGGTCGAGGCGTTGCGCACGCTGTTCGATCTCTGACGAGGTGGTGACCCCGATCAGCGGGGACCGGCCACGCGGCGCGCTGCGGCTCGCCACCCGAGGGTCGCCGCTGGCGCTGTTCCAGGCGCGGCGCGTCGCCGAGCTCCTCGGAACGCGGCCCGGCGCCCCGCGCTGCGAGCCCCTCGTCGTGCAGACGACGGGTGACGCCCTCGCGGAGGTTCCCGTCGCCCAGCTCGGAGGGCAGGGCGCGTTCGTGAAGGAGGTGCAGCTGGCCGTCCTCGACGGCCGGGCCGACCTGGCCGTGCACTCCGCCAAGGACCTGCCGTCGGAGACCCCGCCCGGACTGGTCCTCGCCTGTGTCCCCGAACGGGCCGATCCCCGCGATGCCCTGGTCGGCGCCACCCTGGACGGTCTGTCGACGGGCGCCACCGTGGCGACCGGTTCGGTCCGCCGCCGCGCCCAGCTGGCGTGGCTCCGTCCCGATCTCACCTTCTGCGACCTGCGCGGCAACATGGCGACCCGGCTGGAACGGGCCCTCGGCGTGGGGGCGGGTGTGCTGGCCTACGCCGCCCTCGAACGGCTGGGCCTCACCGACCACGTCTCCGAGCTGCTCGATCCCGGCACCCTGCTCCCGCAGGTGGGCCAGGGGGCCCTGGCTGTGGAGTGCCGGCAGGGGGACGACGCCGTGCTCGAGCTCCTCGCCGCCGTGGACGACAGGGATGCCCACGTCGCGCTCCGGGCCGAACGAGCCTTCCTGGCCGGGCTCGGCGGGGGCTGCACGCTGCCCCTGGGGGCGCTGGCCGTCCTCACCGACGGGGGGACGCGGCTCACCGTCGACGGGTTCCTGGCCAGCCGGGACGGACGCATCCTGCTGCGACGGAGCGAGACCGGTGCGGCGTCGGACCCCGAAGAGCTGGGCCGACGGCTCACCCACGTCCTGCTCGACGAGTGCGGGGGCCGGTCACTCGATGACTGGGTCGATGACCGGGCCGATGACCGGGTCGATGACCGGGTCGATCCCGACCCGGGCCGGGTCGGGGCGCCGCGGCGGTGACCGTCTACCTGGTGGGGGCGGGGCCCGGGGACCCGGGTCTGCTCACCCGGCGCGGCGCCGAGCTCCTGCGCAGAGCCGAGGTCGTCCTCTTCGACCGGCTGGTGGACCCGCGTCTGCTCGAGCTCGCCCCGGCCGACGCCGTGCGCCTCGACGTCGGCAAACGACCCGGTCAGCTCCGCCACCAGGACGAGATCAACGCCCTGCTCCTCGAGCACGCCCGGCTCGCCAAGACCGTCGTCCGGCTCAAAGGCGGCGATCCCTTCGTGTTCGGGCGCGGTGGCGAGGAGGCCGAAGTGTTGCGCACCGCCGGGATCGCCTTCGAGGTGGTCCCCGGCGTCACGTCCGCCTTCGCCGTCCCCGCCGCCGCGGGCGTGCCCATGACCCACCGGGGGCTGTCGTCCTCGGTGACGGTGGTGAGCGGGCACGTGAGCGACCCCGACGCCCCCGGTGCCGTGGACTGGGCCGCACTGGCTCGGACCGGCGGCACCCTGGTGGTGCTGATGGGCATGGCGGCGCGCGCCGAGATCGCCCGCCGCCTCGTCGAGGCGGGACGGCGTCCCGACACGCCGGTCCTGGTGGTGCACGGCGGGACCACCGCGGCCCAGGCGAGTGTGCGCACCACCCTGGCCGACCTGGCCGAGGTCGACCTCGGACCTCCCTGCACCATCGTCATCGGGCCGGTCGCCGCCCTCGAACTGCTCGGCGAGGTGCCCCGTCCCCTCACGGGGGTGCACGTCGTCGTGACGCGGGCGCGTGCCCAGGGCACCCCACTCGCCTCCGCCCTCGCCGAGGCCGGCGCGACGGTGATCGAGCTTCCCGTCATCGTGATCGTCGATCCTGCCGACGGTGGTGTCGCGCTGCGGAGCGAAGCGGCCCGCGCCGACTCCTACGACTGGATCGTCCTCACGTCGGCCAATGCCGTGGGCCGCTTCCTCGCCGATGTGCGCGACGGGCGGTCGCTCGGGAGCGCCCGGTTGGCGGTGGTGGGGGCGGCCACGGCCCGGGCGCTGTGGGCGCACCACCTCGTCGCCGACCTCGTTCCCGACGACGAGACCGCCGACGGGCTCGTGGCCGCCATGGGGCCGGCTCCGTCGGGCCGGGCGACGCCCGGGCGCGTGCTGTTCCCGCGCGCCGCCGAGGCGCGGGACGTGGTCGCGCCCGGACTGAGGGCCAAGGGCTGGGACGTGACCGAAGTCGACGCCTACCGCACCGTGGCGGCGGGCCCCGGCGACGGCATCGACGAGGACGCCCTCGACTCGGCGTCGCGCGCCGATGTCATCACCTTCACGTCTCCGTCCACGGTGACCTTCTATGCGCAGCTGGCAGGACGACGGGCCACCCCTCCCGTGGTGGCGTGCATCGGGCCCGTCACCGCCGAGGCGGCTCGGAAGGCGGGCTTCTCCGTCGACGTGGTGGCCACCGACCACAGCGTCGACGGGCTGGTGGCCGCGCTGGCCGCGCACCTCGGCGCCGCGCCGGCGCCCTCCGCATAGGCTCGCGCCCCATGGAGAGCTCGCCGGTGACGCCGCCGACGGCCGGGTCCGGGACCGCAGGAGCCGGTTTCCCGGCGCGCCGGATGCGCCGCCTGCGTCGCACCCCCGCCCTGCGGCGTCTGGTGGCGGAGACCCGCCTCGGCGTGGACGACCTCGTCGCACCGCTGTTCGTGCGGGCCGGCGTGACCGATCCGGTCCCCATCTCGTCGTTGCCGGGACACTTCCAACACTCCGCCCCGTCGCTCGTCGTCGAGGCGAAGCGCCTGGCGTCGCTCGGCGTCCCCGGCATCGTCCTGTTCGGGATCCCCGACGAAAAGGACGCCGTGGGGTCGGGGGCGTGGGACCCCGACGGGATCGTGCAGGTGGCGCTGTCGGAACTGCGCAGCGCCTTGGGTGACACGGTGGTGCTCATCGCCGACCTGTGCCTCGACGAGTACACCGACCACGGGCACTGTGGCGTGCTGCGCAAGGACGGCACCGTCGACAACGACGCCACGCTCGAGCTCTACCAGCGTGTTGCGTTGGCCCAGGCCGGCGCCGGCGCCGACATCGTCGCGCCCAGCGGGATGATGGACGGGCAGGTCGGCGCCATCCGGGCCGCGCTCGATGGCGCCGGGCACATCGACGTGGCCGTGCTCGCCTACGCGGCGAAATTCGCCTCGGGTCTCTACGGCCCCTTCCGCGAGGCCGTCGACGTCACCATCGCCGGGGGAGGCGACCGACGGGGGTACCAACAAGACCCCCGCAACGGACGCGAAGCGCTCACCGAGGTGGCGCTCGACATCGCCGAGGGCGCCGACATGGTGATGGTGAAGCCCGCCCTCGCCTACCTCGACGTCATCGCTTCGGTGGCGGCACGCGTGGACGTTCCGGTGGCCGCCTACCACGTGAGCGGTGAGTACGCCATGGTGAAGGCCGCCGCCGAGCGGGGATGGATCGACGGTGGCGCCGTCGCCCTCGAGCACCTCACCGCGCTCAAGCGGGCGGGCGCCGACGTCATCCTCACGTACTTCGCCGGAGAGGTCGCCGAGGCCCTGCGTGACTGAGGGGCCCCGGCCCACCGGTGGCGGCGACGGAGCGAGGACCGACATCCCGTCCTCCAACGCGGCGTGGTTCGAGCGGGCCCGGCGTGTGATCCCCGGCGGGGTGGACTCCCCGGTGCGGTCGTTCGCGGCCGTCGGTGGGACCCCGTACACCGTCGAGCGTGGGGACGGGCCTTACGTGTGGGACGTCGAGGGCCGGCGCTACATCGACATGGTCCAGTCCTACGGCGCCGTGCTCCTCGGGCATGCCCACCCCGTGGTGAGCGCGGCGATCACCGAGGCGGCGGCGCTGGGGACGACCTTCGGTGCACCCACCCCGGGCGAGGTGCTCCTGGCCGAAGCCATCTGCGAGCGCGTGCCCGGTTGCGAGCAGGTCCGGCTGGTGTCGTCGGGCACCGAAGCGGCCATGAGCGCGGTGCGCCTGGCGCGGGGCTTCACCGGACGCGACCGCGTGGTGAAGTTCGACGGTTGCTACCACGGCCATTCCGACATGCTGCTGGCGGGAGGGGGGAGCGGCGTCGCCACCCTGGGCCTGCCGGCGTCGGCCGGGGTCCCCTCGTCCGCGGTCGCCGACACCATCGTGGTCCCGTACAACGTCGTCCCCGAGCTCGACGAGCGCGTGGCCTGCGTGATCGTGGAGCCGGTGGCCGCCAACATGGGGCTGGTGGCGCCCGCGCCGGGATTCCTGGCCGAACTGCGCAGCGCGTGCGACGCCGCCGGCGCGCTGCTCGTCTTCGACGAGGTCATCACCGGGTTCCGGATCGGCGCCGGGGGCATGTCGGCGCGCTCGGGGGTGACCCCCGACCTGTGGTGCTTCGGCAAAGTGATCGGCGGCGGCCTCCCGCTCGCCGCGTTCGGGGGCCGGCGTGACGTCCTCGCCGTGCTGGCGCCCGACGGGCCCGTCTACCAGGCGGGGACGCTGTCGGGGAACCCCCTTGCCACCGCGGCGGGCCGCGCCGTGCTCGAAGCCGTTACCTCTGCCGACTATGACGCGCTGTCCGAGCGCGCCGCACGACTGGCCGAGGGCCTCGCGACCGCCATCGCCGGGGCCGGGATCGCCGCCCAGGTCCCCGTCGTCGGTCCTCTGGTCGGTCTGTTCTTCGGAGCCGAGCCCGTCACCGACTACGCCTCGGCGCGCGCCGCGGTGGGCACCGGCCTCTACGCGCCGTTCTTCTCCGCCATGCTCGAGCGGGGCGTTGCCCTCGCGCCCGGTCCCTACGAAGCGATGTTCCCGGGCCTCGCCCATCTCGACACCCACCTCGACGCCGTGGTGGACGCCGCCGCCGGGGCCGCCGCCGAGGTGGCCCGCCGCCACTCTTCGGTGGGCTGATTCCCTCCTCGGTGGGCTGATTCGCTCTTCGGTGGCTGATCTCGCTTCGTGCTCGCTCCGGCTGCGATTTCTCGACGCCGTCGACGGGCAAGATCGCTGGTCACAGCGCTTCTCCGAGGTTCCGTGTCCCGGAGCCGGTGTGACCGGTCGTTTACCATGCGACCCATGGACGGGCTGCAAGCGCCACCGGCACAGCCCGGCGGCGCGCTCGCGAGCGACGTGACGACGGTCGAGCCCGTCGCTGCACCCGCACCGTCAGCGACCGCGCCGGACCGTGACAACGGTCCTCGGGACAACCCTCCCGACCACGACGCCTCGCACGACACGCGGACGCTGTCGCCCCGACTCGCCCGGCTCCTTCTTGCGGCCGCGGTGGTCGTGGTGGTGTTCGGCATCGTCCTGCGCTTCGTGGCCAGCTCCGACATGTGGCTGGACGAGGCCTTGACCCTCAACATCTCCCGGTTGCCGCTGGGGCAGATCCACGGGGCGTTGCGCCGCGACGGTGCGCCCCCTCTCTATTACTACCTCCTCCATTTCTGGAGCGGCGCCTTCGGGACCTCCGACACGGCGGTGCGAGCGCTGTCGGGGGTGCTCAGCTGCGCCACCCTGCCGTTCATCTGGCTGGCGGGTTGGCGCCTGGGCGGCAGGACGGTGGCGGCGGGAGCGCTCGTCCTCGTGGCGACGTCGCCCTTCGCCATCCGCTACGCGACCGAGAACCGCATGTACGCACTGGTGGGCCTGCTCACCGCGGCGGGCGTCGTGGCGCTGCAGAACGTCTTCCGCCGGCGCACCGTCGCCACCGTGGTCTCGGTGGCGGTGCTCACCGGCTTGCTCCTCTACACCCACTACTGGGCCCTCTATCTGGTGGGCGTCACGGCCCTGTGGCTCGCCTTCCAGGCCTGGCGGGGTCCCAGCGGCCGCCGGCCCGGGGCGCGGGTCGCGCTCGTGGCGATGCTCGCCGGTTGTCTGACCTTCTTGCCCTGGGTGCCGACCTTCCTCTATCAGGCGCACCACACCGGAACGCCTTGGGCGAAGCCGGCCGACTTCGCGGCCATGGTCAACGCCGTGACGTCGTTCGCGGGCGGGGCCACCAACCAAGGGCCGCGCCCTGGCGCTCGTCTACTTCGCCCTCGTCGGGCTGGGCCTGTTCGGGGCGGCTCGGGGCCCGTTCCACGTCGATCTCGACCTGCGTACCCGGCCCCGGGGACGGGCCCTGGCGCTGGTGCTCACCGGGACCCTGGCCGTGGCGGTGGTGGGTGGATACCTCAGCCGCAGCGCCTTCCAGGCGCGCTACGCCTCGGTGGTGTTCGTGCCGCTCGTGCTCCTCGTGGCCCTTGGCCTCGTGACGTTCGCCGACCACCGCATCAGGGCCGGGGTCCTCGCCGCCACGGTCGCCTTCGGCCTCGCCAGTGGCCTCCCGAGCGCATGGACGAGCCGGACCCAGGCGAGCGAGGTGGCCGCCACGCTGGCCCAATTGGGCCGTCCCGGCGACATCGTGGCGTACTGCCCGGACCAGATCGGGCCGGCCGTCAACCGCCTGCTCCCGCCCGGCCGGTACCGCCAGATCACCTTCCCGCGCGGGACCGGACCGACGTTCGTGGACTGGGTCGACTACGCCACGGCCTCGGCGAGGGGACGTCCCGCCGCCTTCGCCAGCCGGCTGGAGCAGATCAGCGGACCCGCCCATCAGATCTGGCTGGTGTGGGCCCCGGGCTACCAGACCTTCGGGACCAAGTGCGAGCAGATCGAGGCGGCGCTGCTCGGCGACACGTCGCTCGGGGCTCACGAGATGTTCCCCTACCAACAGGTGTCGGACTCCTGGATCACCTTCGAGAGCATGGAGTTGGTGCGCTTCGTCCACGTCGGCTGACCGCCGCCGCCCCACCCCTCGGCCGGCTCGACCCCGTCGCCGCGGCGGCGATCGCAGGGTGGCTCATGTTGCGAGCCATTCCTGCCGACACCTGGTACAGGAATCGGTCCAATCCAGCGCGCGGTCGGGGGGTCAGCGTGGTTTTGGCTCGGGTGCGTCGGCAGTCGAACGTGCCGGCGACGTTGCCCACGGACGGGGCGCCCACGGGTGCGGTCGCGTCCGTCGCTTCCTTCCTTGCGCGTCGAGCCTCGGCACCGCCCGTCACCCGCCACCGGGCCGGCTCGGACGATGGCATCTCGGGGGCGAGTCCCACGGGGTCGGGACCGGCACCTTCGTCCTTTCCACGGTCGAGGCGGCCGGCGCCGGGCACGCCCGTCGCTGACGCCCGAACACACGGCAACGGCTGACAAGCCACATCGGAGGAGGGCAGGCGATGGGATCACTCGGGCTCGGGAACGGGAGCCTCCGCATGGACGACGTCTACCTGGAGGGGGCAACTCCGGAGGGACCGGCTGTCGTCGGCCACCTGTCGGTGATCGTCGACAGCGATGGGATCACGTTCCTGGGGCCCGAACCGGGCGAACGACGCACGGTCGGATGGGAACGGTCATCCCCCCTGGAATTCGGTGCTCCGGCCGCACTCCCCGACGGGGAGCAGGGAACGTGCCTGGAGTTCGTCGTCGACGGTCGTCCCCTGCGACTCCTGGTGCCTTCGAAGAAAGGTGCCCACGACGCACCCGGAGCATCCGGGGAGGCCCCTCCGGCATCCGACCCGCCGACGCGACCGGCCCACCTCGCCGAACCGCCCCTGTTCATCGACCCGCCGGCCCCGGCCGTCGCCGACGCGCCCGCCCTACTCCTGCAACCACCAGAGCCCACCCCCGTCGAGCCCGTCGAGACCGTCTTGGAGACGCAACCGGCGCCCACGCTCCTGGAGCCCCCGGCGCCGACGCTCCGCCAACCACCGGCGGCGGTGCCGATGCCGTTGCCGGTCTCCGACCCGGTTGGTCCCCCCGCCGCGGTCGTGGTCGACGACATCGCTCTGGTCCCAGCCACGACTCACGACGATGCGGGGACCGACACGCTCTCGACCCGGCGGCCGATGAGGACCAATCGGGTCCGGTACGGCTTCCGGCCTGGTTCCGCTATGTCTCGAGGCAGTCCCGTGAGTCCAAGAAGCAGGCACCGACACGCGCCGAGCGAATCGTGCGGCTCGTCGTCTTCACGGTGCTCGCCGGGCTCATCCCCATCGCGGTCGGGGTGCGCTACTTCCAGAACAGGGCACGACGGGACACATCACGGGCGTGGCCCTGACCGACGCCGCCATCGCCGGCACGGGTCGGGATCCAGCCCACGGACCTGCCCGGGTGGAGCGCCGGCGCGCCCCAGATCGGCAACGCCTTCGCCGCCGGCGCCACGACGCATGGCGCGGCCGCCCTGAACACGGCCGAGCAGGCCTCGACCGTGCTGGCCCGGTGTCTGCACGTTCCGGTATCGGCTGTGGACGGGGCCTTCGGCATGGGGAACTCGGTGTCGCAGCGCACCGCCGAGGCGATTTCGCCTTCCTACGCGGATCCGGCCGGCAACGGCGGAGCGGTGAGCTCGGTGGTCGACGTGGTCCAGAGCCCGCAGATCGAGGCCACGGCCGACGCCACGGTCTTCCAGGACCCGGCGCTGTTCGCCACCTGTTACCAGCCCTTCGTCCAGGCGATGCTGCCCTATGCCTCGGGGGGTGGGACGACGGGGTTCGCCACCGCCACGGTGCAGCCCGTCGTGGTCCCGGTGCCCGCAGGTCCGGGCGCCGTCACGGTGGCCGGGTTCCAGATCGCCCGCATCGCCAACGACGACGGGTCAGACCAAGACCGTCGTCTCCATCGCCACCGCCGTGTTCGTCGGCCGTGTGCAGGCCACGCTCGGGACGGTCAGCAACCTCGTCTTCTCACTCGACGCCCAGAACCAGCTCGTGCGACGACCTCGAGATCCGGTCCATCGGCGTGGGCCAGCTGTGAGGCACCCGCCGTTCGGGTTCAGCCCGGCGTGAGGCGGCCGATGGTGCACAACGCCCGGTAGGCGGCCTCGGCCGGACCGATCTCGTCGGGACGCACCAGGTTGGCCATGATGCGCAGCAGCCATTCCATGACGCTGCGGGAGTGCATCCCGCTGCGGACGCAGAGCCGCATCAGCTCGGGCCGGCTGATCAGCCGGACGAATTCGCGGGCCACCCGGTAATAGAGCCCGTAGGCCGCCTGGAGCTGCGACTCGTAGTCGACGAGGGCGTGGACCCCTTCGCCCGACAGGGCCCTCGCCACGCACGCCGCAGCCAGCCGTCCCGTCTCGTAGCCGTAGGCGATGCCCTCGCCGTTGAACGGGTTGATCGAGCCGGCCGCGTCCCCGATGGCGAGCACGTTGGGGCCGATGCGGGGCCGGACCGACAGGCCCATGGGGAGCTTCCCGCCCGTGGGTGGGCCGCACAGCGTCGTCTCGGACAGGCCCCACGAGGCGGGAGCCCATTCGAGGAAGGCGTTCATGAGCTGGGTGGTGTTGGCGCCCTTCCAGCGGCCCTCGACCGAGAGGATGCCCACGCCCGGCGTTGACGCGACCGTCGCCCATGGGGAATACCCAGCCGTACCCCGGCACCACCGCTCCCGACGCGTCCCTGATGTCGAGGTGGGACTCGATGAAGGGCTCGTCGTGGCGCGGGGAGCGGAAGTACCCCCGCAGCGCCATGCCGAGCGGGTAGTCCCGGTCCCTCGACGGTGCCGAGGGCCCGGCCGAAGCGCGAGTTGGCCCCGTCGGCCACCACCGTGTAGCGGGCCCGGACCTCGTGCTGTCGTCCGGCGTCGCGGTCGAGCACCTTGGCCCCCGCGCAGCTCGGGAGCACCTCGGCGCGCGATGCCCGGTCCCGCCGACGTGGCCGGCGGTGGCGGGGTCGAGGATGGGCCCGATGGCCTCGGCGCCCTCCCACACCGTGGCGCCCGCCTTGGCGGCCCGCTCCGCGACGAGCTGGTCGAGGTCGTGGCGGGTGATGACATAGCCGACCGAGGGGAACGCCGGGTGATCGGGCCAGGACATCTCGAGGCTCATCCCGTAGGCGCACGCCCGCAGGCCGTCGAACCGGTGCGCTCCGGCCAGGGCGCCCGACAGCCCCATGTCGTTGAGCTGGCGCACCGACCGCGGCGTGAGCCCGTCGCCGCAGGTCTTTTCGCGAGGGAAGTGCTTCTTCTCGACGAAGCACCACGTCCCAGCCGGCGTCGGCCAGCCAGTAGGCGCAGGCCGAGCCCGAGGGGCCGCCGCCGACCACCACGACGTCGTGGACACGGGAGTCGTCGACCGGCTCGGGCCGACCCGCCAGGGTCGATGAGGCCTGGGTTTCGGAGCGGGGTCACCGGCTAGATCGTAGGGGGGCGGCGGGCAGGCCGGCATCCTCTTCGATCCGGGGTCCCCGACGCCTCGACGCCACGCGATTCTCAATGTGCTCGTGCGCAGGGTGCCGTGGTAGAACCGCATTCGGTCATGAGCGCCTACCTGCCGATCGTCGTGCTCTTCGTGCTGGGCGTGCTCTTCGCGGGCCTGTCCTTCATGGCGTCGGGCCTCCTCGCCCCGCGCAAGCGTCCGACGGCGGCCAAGCTCGCGCCCTACGAGTGCGGGATCGTCCCCGACCGCGAGCCCCCGCAGCGCTTTCCGGTGCGCTTCTACCTCGTGGCCATGATCTTCATCATCTTCGACATCGAGATCGTGTTCCTCTATCCCTGGGCGGTGGTCTTCCGGTCCGATCTGCACACCTTCGGGCTCATCGAGGTCTTGGTGTTCGCCGCGGCCGTGTTCATCTCGTTCCTCTACCTCGTGAGCAACGGGGCGCTCAACTGGGGGCCGGCCAAGCAGCTTCGCGCGGCCCTGCCCGAGCGCACCACCGAGTCGACCATCGCCCGCGTCGGGCCCGGTCAGGGACCGGGCGCCGGACAGGCTGCATAACCGGGGGCGAGGGCGGCATGGGACTCGAGGACCTCCAGCACAACTTCCTGACCGGACGGGTCGAGGACCTGGTGAAGTGGGCGCGCCGCAACAGCGTGTGGCCCGTCACCTTCGGCCTGGCATGCTGCGCCATCGAGATGATGTCGGTCGGGGCCGCCGACTTCGACATCAGCCGTTTCGGGATGGAGGTGTTCCGGGCATCTCCGCGCCAGGCCGACCTCATGATCGTCGCCGGCAGGGTGTCGCAGAAGATGGCGCCGGTGCTCCGCCAGGTCTACGACCAGATGATGGAGCCCAAGTGGGTCATCTCCATGGGCGTGTGCGCGTCGACCGGCGGCATGTTCAACAACTACGCCATCGTCCAGGGTGTCGACCAGGTCGTCCCCGTCGACGTCTACGCACCGGGGTGTCCACCCAGCCCCGAGATGCTCCTGCACGCCATCTTGACCCTGCACGAGAAGATCCGCACCGGTGAGATCACCCGCCGGCGGGCCCCGACATCGGAGGGGCCCGAGGGGCTCGCCGGTTGGGTGCCCGAGCGCCCTGACGCAGTCCGGCTGGGAACCCCCCGTTGATGCCGGACAGCGCCCCTGTCGAACTGTCGATCCCCGACGTGCCCCGGTCCACGTCGATCGACGGCCACGATCTTCTGTTCCCTCGACCGCGACGTCTACCACGACGTGGTGGCGGCACTCCGAGAGGCCGGGTTCGGGATGCTCGCCGATCTCACCGCGGTGGACTACCTCGGCCATCCGGGGCGCGAGCTCCCCGACGGGGTCGAGCCCGAGCGCTTCGAGCTGGTGGTCATGCTCTTGTCCCTGGCTTCGGGGGATGCTCCGCAGGTCCGGCGCGTGCGAGTCCGGGTGCAGGTTCCCGAGGGCGCCGCCGAAGTGACGTCGCTGTGGGATCTCTACCGGGGGGCCGAAGCCATGGAGCGCGAGGCGTACGACATGTACGGCATCGCGTTCACGGGGCACCCCGACCTGACCCGGATCCTCATGCCCGAGGACTGGGAGGGTCACCCGCTGCGCAAGGACTTCGGCGTGGGCCGCGTGCCGGTGCAGTTCAGGGAGGCCCCGGGGCCCCGATGAGCGACCGCACCCGCATCACCACCGAAGCGCCTGCGTCCGAGACGCCCGACGCCGGGCCTGACGCGTCGTCGCCGTTCGTCCAGGAGACAGCAGAGGGATCGCAGGAGTTGGCACCGCGCCACGCCACCGCCCCCGAGGAGCTCGAGCGCGAAGTGGGCTCGGTTCTGCGGCTTCCGGAGGGCCACGGCTTCGACGTGTCGGACATCGACATCGAACATCCCGACGACGAGACGATGATCATCAACATGGGCCCGCAGCATCCGTCGACCCACGGGGTGCTGCGCCTCATGATGGAGCTCGACGGCGAGACGGTGCTGCGCACCAAGCCCATCATCGGATACCTCCACACCGGGATGGAGAAGACGGCGGAGGAGCTCACCTATCAGCAGGGTGCCACCAACGTCACCCGCATGGACTACCTGTCACCGCTCAACAACGAGCTGGTCTTCGCACTCGCCACCGAGAAGCTCCTCGGCATCGAGCTCCCGCCGCGCGCCATCTGGATCCGCATGCTCTTGTCCGAGCTGCAGCGGGTGTCGTCGCACCTCATGTGGTTGGCCACCAACGGCATGGACGTCGGTTCCACCACCATGATGATCTTCGGCTTCCGAGAGCGCGAGCTCGTGCTCGGGTTCTTCGAGAAGACCACCGGGTTGCGGATGAACCACAACTTCATCCGTCCCGGGGGCACGGCCGCTGATCTCCCCGACGGCTGGGAGGACGATGTCGAGGTGATCCTCGACAACGTGACCTCGCGCCTCGCCGACTACGACGCCTTGCTCACCGGGCAGCCCATCTTCAACGAGCGCATGGAGGGAGTGGGGCCGATCACCGCCGCCGAAGCCATCGCCTTGTCGGCCACGGGGCCGATCCTCCGCTCCACCGGCGTGGCCTGGGACCTGCGCCGGAACATGCCGTATCTCGCCTACGACGAGGTCGACTTCGACGTCATCATCGGCACCTACGGCGACAACTTCGATCGCTACGCCATCCGCATCAACGAGATCCGGGAGTCGGTGCGCATCTTGTGGCAGGTGCTCGACAAGATGCCCCCCGGTGACTACCGGGTGCAGGACAAGAAGGTCACCCCACCGCCGCGGGCCCGTATCGACGAGTCCATGGAAGCGCTCATCCACCACTTCAAGATCTTCACCGAGGGCTTCAAGGTCCCCGAGGGCGAGGTCTATGTCGCCATCGAGTCGCCCCGGGGTGAGCTCGGGTGCTACCTCGTGTCCGATGGGTCGTCGAAGCCGTTCCGGATGCACATCCGGGCGCCGTCGTTCGTCAACCTCCAGAGCCTCCCGGTCATGATGCACGGGGGCCTCATGGCCGATGCCGTCGCCACCATCTCGTCGGTGGATCCCGTCATGGGCGAGGTGGACCGGTGACGCCGTCGGGGGCCGGGCACCTGTCCGAGGACATCCTCACCCGGGCGCGCGAGCTCGTCGGGCTGTACCCCCACCCGCGCTCGGCCCTGATCCCCATCTGCCACCTGGCCCAGGAGCACGACGGCTGGCTGCACCCCGAGGCCATCGACGAGATCGCCGAGCTCGTGGGGCTCACCCCGGCCGAGGTCCTCGGCACGGCGTCGTTCTACGAGATGCTGCACACCGAACCGGTGGGGACCTACGTGGTCACCGTGTGCACCAACATCGCATGCATGCTGCGCGGCGCCTACGAGCTCGTCGACCACATCGAGGGCACCCTGGGCATCCGGTCGGGGTCGACGACGGCGGACGGGATGTTCACGTTGGAGGAGACCGAGTGCATCGCCGACTGCGGTCGGGCCCCGTGCCTGGCGGTGAACCACCGCTTCGTGGGGGATGTGACGCCGCAGTCGTTCGACACCCTCGTCGACGAGCTCCGGACCGGCACGCGCGCCGACGACATCCCCCCGCACGGCACGCTCGTCCGGGTACGGCGCCAGGGCGGGCTCCGAGTCGACGACGCCACCATCCGCGCCGAGCGCGAAGCGGCGTCGGCGGCGGCCGGAGGGGAGGGGTGATGGCGGTCACCGAGGCTCCCCGCATCGTGACGTCGCGCCTCGAGTACGAGGACTCCCACACCCTGGAGCGCTATCTCGCCACGGGCGGGTACGACGGGTTGCGCAAGGCGCTGGGCATGCCCCCCCAAGAGGTGGCGCACGAAGTCGACGCCGTGAGCCTGCTCGGACGGGGAGGAGCGGGCTTCCCGGCGGGGCGCAAGTGGTCGATGCTGCGCAAGGCGCCGACCACGTACCTGGTGGTCAACGGCGACGAGAGCGAGCCGGCCACCTTCAAGGACCACCTCCTCATCGAACGGGACCCGCACCAGTTGATCGAGGGCGTCGTCATCGCCGCCTACGCCATCCAGGCGGCGCGCGCCTTCATCTACGTGCGCGGCGAGTTCGCCCTCGGGCTCGAGCGGGTCCAGAGCGCGCTGAACGACGCCTACGAGCACGGCGCCGTGGGCCACGACATCTTCGGCTCGGGGTTCTCCATCGACGTGGTGGTGCACCCCGGGGCCGGCGCCTACATCTGCGGGGAGGAGACGGCCCTGCTCGAGAGCCTCGAGGGCAAGCGGGGATTCCCCCGCATCAAGCCCCCGTACTTCCCCGCTGCCATCGGCCTCTACGGCGAGCCCACCGTGGTGAACAACGTGGAGACGTTGTCGAACCTGCCGTGGGTGATGGTCAACGGGTCCGAGGCGTTCACCGCGCTCGGTGCCGGTCGGTCCACCGGGACGCGCCTGTTCGCGCTGGCCGGGCACGTGCGCAATCCGGGCGTGTACGAGGTGGAGATGGTGAAGACCACCTTCCGGGACCTCGTGTTCGCCCCCGTCTTCGGGGCCGGGATCCCCGGCGATCGCGAGCTCAAGGCCATCATCCCCGGCGGGGTGTCGGCCCCGTGGTTCGGCCCCGAGCACCTCGATCTCCCGTTGGGCCAGGACGAGGTGGGAGAGGCCGGGTCCATGCTCGGGTCGGGCTCGATCGTCGTGATGGACGACACCACCTGCGTGGTGCGCGCCGCGTGGAGGATCACCCGGTTCTTCTGGCGCGAGTCGTGCGGGCAGTGCACACCCTGTCGCGAAGGGAGCGGCTGGTTGGAGAAGATCCTGCGCCGCATCGAGGACGGCGAGGGGCTCGAGGCGGACGTCGACCTGCTCATGGACGTCTGCGACAACCTGGCGCCCGGCGTGTCGTGGCCGCCCCAGCAGACGACCATCTGCGTGCTGGGCTCGTCGATCCCGTCGTCGATCGCCTCGGCCATCCGGATGTTCCGTGACGAATTCCTGGTGCATGTGAAGGACGGGGGGTGCCCCTATGGCTGACCCCGTCGTCACGTCACACCACGGCATCGCCCCCAAAGCCGGCGCCAACGCCACGGTCACCTTCACCCTCGACGGCCGAGAGGTGACCGCTGCCGCCGGCCAGTTCCTGATCGCCGCCGCCGAGCAAGCGGGGACCTTCATCCCTCGCTTCTGTTACCACCCCCGCATGAAGCCCGTGGGCATGTGCCGGATGTGTCTCGTCGAGGTGTCGGGACCGCGCGGGGCAACGTTGCAGCCGGCCTGCTACGTGGCGGTCGCCGACGGCATGGTGGTCGACACCACCACGGAGAAGGTCAAGAAGGCCCAGGACGGCGTGCTCGAGTTCCTCCTCGTCAACCATCCCCTCGACTGTCCCGTGTGTGACAAGGGCGGGGAGTGCCCGCTGCAGGACCAGGTGCTCGCCTACGGGCCCGGTGAGAGCCGGTTCCTGGAGGAGAAGCGCCACTGGGCCAAGCCCATCGCGATCTCCGAGCTCGTCCTGCTCGATCGCGAGCGGTGCATCCAGTGCGGTCGCTGCGTGCGGTTCGCGGCCGAGATCGCCGGTGAGGCCCAGATCGACTTCCTGGGACGAGGCGACGCCATCGAGGTCAACGTGTTCGAGGATCACGTCTTCACCTCGTACTTCAGTGGGAACACGGTGCAGATCTGCCCGGTAGGCGCCCTCACCGCCACTCCGTACCGGTTCACGGCGCGGCCCTGGGACCTGGACCAGGTCGAGTCGACGTGCACGGTGTGCGCCTTCGGGTGCCGGGCCGCCGTCCAGTCGTCGTCGAACCGGGTCACCCGCCTGCTCGGCATGGACAGTGACCCGTTGAACCAGAGCTGGCTGTGTGACAAGGGACGATTCGGTTTCGAGGCCGTCAACGCCGGGGACCGACTGGTCGAGCCGCTCGTGCGCCGGGCCGGTCCCGCCGAGGGCGACGGGATCGACGAGCTCGCCGCGGTGTCGTGGAGCGAGGCCCTCGCCACGGCGGCCGAGCGCCTGGACAGGGTGCGCACCGAGCACGGGCCCGAGGCCATCGGGGTGCTCGGGGGGGCCCGGCTCTCCAACGAGGACGCCTACGCCTGGGCCAAGCTCGCCAAGTCGGTGATCGGGACCGATTCCGTCGACGCCCAGATCGGGGACGGCCTGCCCGCCGAGGTGGTGCTGGGGCTGCCCCGGGCGACGATCGACGAGGCGTGCGCCGCCGCGTGTGTGGTGGTGCTGTCGGGCGACCTCCGAGAGGAATTGCCCGTCCTGTTCCTCCGCCTGCGCGGGGCCGCCATCGACGGGGGAGTGCCCGTCGTCGAGCTCGCCCCCCGCGCCGGCGCGCTCGGCGAGTTCGCCACCGTGTTGCCCTATCGGCCCGGGGAAGTGGCGACGTTGGCGCGCAACCTCGGCGCCGCCGGCGAGGAGCACCCCGACTCCGTCCCTGACGACGCCTGGGCGGCGGCGCGCGCCGCGCTGGCCCGTGCCGGTGGTGACGGCGAGGGCGTCGTGGTCGTGATCGGGCGCCCGTCGCTGGCCGAGGACGGGACGCTCGTGGCGGAGGCGGCCGCGGCCATGGCCGAGGCGTGGCCGAAGGCGACGTTCCTTCCCGCCCTGCGGCGCGGCAACGTCATGGGAGCCCTCGACATGGGCCTCGCCCCCGGACTGCTCCCGGGCCGGGTGAGCCTCGACGAGGGTCGTGGGTGGTACGAGGCGGCCTGGGGATCGGTGCCGGCCGGCCGGGGCCGCGACGCCGGCGCCATGTTGCGCGCCCTCGTGGACGGGTCGATGCACGCCATCGTGCTCGTGGGGTCGGATCCCCTGGGCGACTTCCCCGACCGCGCCCTGGCCGAGGAGGCTCTCGGTCGGGCCGGCTTCGTCGTGGCCGTCGACGGCTTCCTCTCGTCGTCGGCCGCGCTCGCCGACGTCGTGCTCCCGGTGGCCATCGCCCACGAGCGGACGGGGACGACGACCAACATCGAAGGCCGGGTCACCCGTCTGGCCCAGAAGCTGGTGTCGCCCGGCCAATGTTGGCCCGACTGGATGGTGGCGTCCGAGCTCGCCGACCGGCTCGGTGCCGGGCTCGGTGTGACGAGCGCGGCCGAGCTCTGGGACGAGATCGAGCGGCTCGCCCCGTCCCACGCCGGGATCACCCGGGTCGCCCTCGACGCTCCGGCGGCACGCGACGGGATCGTCGCCCCGCTGCCGGCCTCGTCGGTGCGGATCACGTCGCGCCGGGCCCTGGCGCCCTTCGATCCCATGGCCACACCCGGCATCGACGCCGTCGAGGCCCAGGGTGCCCCCCCTCGAGCCGGTCTCGCCGAGCCGCCCGGCGGTGACGAGCTCCCGGGTGCGGCCAACGGGTCGAACGGCACCCACGGGGCGGCGTCGTCTTCGGACGGGGCGCCGGCCCGGCCCCGGTCGTTGCGTTGGCCCGTGGCCGTCGAGGCGCCGCCGCTTCCCGCCCCCGACAGCTACTCGTTGCGGCTCGTCTCGACCCGTCGCCTCTACGACCACGGCGTCCTGCTCCAGTCGTGTCGGTCCCTCGCCCCGCTGGCACCGGCGGCGACGGTGCGGGCCCATTCCTATGAGCTCGGGCGCCTCGGGGTCACGACGTCGGACCGGGTAAGGGTGCGCTCGTCTCGTGCCGCGGTGGAGTTCGAGGCCGTGGCCGACGACGGTGTGCCCCGGGGCGTGGTCTGCATCGACTTCAACCTCGTCGGGGACGACGGCGGCGTCGACCACGCCGGTGCGTCGGCGTTGATCGACATCCGCGAGCCCGTCGTCGACGTGCGCCTGGAGACGTTGTGATGCCGTCACTGCTCGGGCTCGGCGATCCGCTCTTCGCCCACGGTGTCCACTGGGCGCAGTTGCTCATCGTCGTCATCAAGGTCCTGGTGGCCTTCGGGGCGCTGTTGGTGTCGGTCATGCTCATGATCTGGTTCGAGCGCAAGGTGATCTCCGACATGCAGGCCCGCATCGGTCCCAACCGGGCCGGCCCGTGGGGCTTGCTCCAGACGTTGGCGGACGGGATCAAGCTGTTCTTCAAGGAGGACCTCCTTCCCGAACGCGCCGACCGGACCGTCTTCAAGCTGGCTCCCTACCTGTCGATCCTGCCCGCCTTCCTCTCCTTCGCCATCGTCCCGGTGGGAGGGGTGGTGACCGTCGCCAGTCACACCTTCGAGCTCCAGGTGGCGGACCCACCGGTCGGCATCCTCTTCCTGCTGGCCATGTCGTCGGTCTCGGTGTACGGCGTGATGTTGGCGGGATGGTCCTCGGGATCGAAGTACCCGCTGCTGGGCTCGGTGCGAGCCTCGGCCCAGATGATCTCCTACGAGGCCGCCCTCGGCCTCACCGTGGTCATGGTGGTGTTGCTGGCCGGGTCGCTGTCGACCCGGGTCATCGTGGACAGCCAGGCCCACACCTTCGTCGGGAGCTGGTATCTCGTCCACACCGGCATCCTCCCGTTCTTCTTGTTCATGATCGCCATCACCGCCGAGCTGACGCGCCCGCCCTTCGACCTCGTCGAGGCGGAGCAGGAGCTGGTGGGTGGCTTCAACACCGAGTACTCGTCGATCCGGTTCGCACTCTTCTTCATGGCGGAGTTCATGAACACGATCACGATGTCGGCCATCGTCGTGACCCTCTTCCTCGGCGGCCCCGACGGGCCCACCGCCCACGTGTTCATCCTGTCGTGGGTGATCCCCGTCCTGTGGTTCTTGGGCAAGACCGTCGTGTTCCTCTTCATCTACGTCTGGCTCCGGGCCGCGCTGCCCCGGTTGCGCTACGACCAGCTCATGGACCTGGGCTGGAAGGTCCTCATCCCGCTGTCTCTGGGTTGGGTCCTCGTCATGGCCGCCTTCTTGGTCGGACGGTGGTGGGGGATCGGCGTCCTCGTGGCCCTCGTCCTCGCCGCCGGCCTGCTGTTGCGGTCGGTCCTGGTCGGCTCGGGGCGCGACGGAGGTGCCGAGTTGGCCAACGGCCCCGAGATCGAAGCGCCGGCCATCGACGCCCCCCGGGTGGTGACCTGATGGGACTGTTCGACGGGCTGCGAGACGACCTGAGCTTCTTCGGGGGCTTTCGGGTCACCCTGGAGCAGATGACCCGGCAGCGCGTCACGCGGCAGTACCCGGCCGAGAAGAAGCCCAAGCAGGCGCGCAACCACGGTCGACACGTCCTCAATCGCTACGAGGACGGCATGGAGAAGTGCATCGGTTGCGAGTTGTGTGCCGGCGTGTGTCCCGCCGACTGCATCTACGTGCGCGGTGCCGACAATCCCCCGGCCGATCCCGTCTCGCCCGGCGAGCGCTACGGGTTCGTGTACGAGATCAATTACCTGCGCTGCATCCACTGCGACCTCTGTGTCGAGGCATGTCCCACCGAGGCCATCACCGAGACCAAGTTGTTCGAGTTCTCCTTCACCAATCGCGCCGATGCCATCTACACCAAGAAGGAGTTGCTCGTCGGCGACGATGGTCGTCCCCAGCGGCTCCCGTGGGAGGACTGGCGCGAGGGGGACGACCTGCACACCTCGGGTTGGATGCGGGCCACCTCACCGTCGGGCGTCGCCGCCTATGAAGGAAAGGTGCAGTGGTCGGGCGAGTTGGGCTACGGGGTGCGCGCCCCTGAGGGCGGCCAGAGCGGCAACCGTGATGACGCCCTGACGGGCAACCGCCCGCTGCGGGAGGTCTTCTCGTCCCACCTCGACGACATCGACCGCCTCCCCGACCAACAGGGGATGCGGGGGATCGCCAACCGTATGCGGGCCCGCATGGAGCAGCGCATGCCGCCCCAGGTGCGGGCGCGCCTCGAACAACGCAGTGCGGCTCGCCGCGGGCCCGAGGCACCGACGGTGTGGGTATCGAACCCCACCACCAAGAGCGACGAGACCTGATGCCCGCCCCTCTCCTCGCGGCCACCACCGTCGACGCCCTGACCTTCGCCGTCGCCGCGGTCATCGTGCTCGCCGGCGCCATCGGCGTCGTGGTGGCGCGCAACCCCGTCCACTCGGCGCTGATGCTCGTGATGACACTCTTCGGCGTGGCCGTGCTCTTCGTGGAGCAACAGGCCAATTTCCTGGCCGCCGTCCAGGTCATCGTCTACGCCGGCGCGATCGTCGTGCTCTTCCTGTTCGTGATCATGTTCCTGGGCGTCGACCGCGAGGAGAGCCTCGCCAAGGAGCCCCTGCGGGGCCAGCGCCCCCTGGCTGTCGGCCTCACCGTCCTGGGTCTGGCCGGTCTGCTCGTCATGGGGTTCGGGGCCCACTGGTCGATCGGGGCGAAGTCGGTCGCCGGGGCGGCGCGGGGCCAGGCCGGTGGTGACGTGGCCGCCCTGGGTCGCTCGGTCTTCACCACGTACCTGTTCGCCTTCGAAGTCACCTCCGCCCTGCTCGTGATCGCCGTCGTCGGCGCCGTGGTGCTGGCTCGGCGACCCGGGGGTGTGCTCGGGAGCCCTGGAGAAGAGCCCGAGACGCCGCCTGGCGCCGCCGACACCGACGACGACGCCGGCTCGGGGTCGGCGGCCGATGCCGAGGTCGTCTCCGACGTCCAGACCGGAGACGGGGCCGAGGCCCCGGCGGGAGACGGTGCCGACACCGGTGTCGGGGCCGACGTTGGCACCGAGGAGGTGTCGCGGTGAGCCTCAGCGGCGCGTGGTACCTGGGTCTGGCGGCCGTGGTGTTCTCGATCGGCGCCCTGGGCCTGCTCGTGCGGCGCAACGTGCTGGTGATGTTCATGTGCGTCGAGCTCATGCTCAACGCGGCCAATCTCACGTTCGTGACGTTTTCGCGCATGCTCAACGACATCGGAGGGCAGGCGCTCGTGTTCTTCACCCTCGTGGTCGCCGCCGCCGAGGTGGTGGTGGGCCTCGGCATCGTGGTGGCGATCTTCCGCCGCCGCCGGTCCGCCACCGCCGACGACTTCCACATCATGCGGGGCTAGCCCCAGCGCCCATACCGATCGCCGACCCCGACAGCCCCTACCGACCGCCCATACCCCTGCCAGACGACCCGGGACGCCCAAGACCACATGCTCCACGCCGCCTATCTGATGCCGCTGTTGCCGCTCGCCGGCTTCGTCGTGCTGGCCGTCTTCGGGCGCCGGATCGGCGACCCCTGGGCAGGCTGGCTGGGGACCGCCACGGTGGCGGGATCCTTCGTGGTGGCCTGCATCGTGTACGCCGGGCTCCTCGCCAAGGCGGCGCCGGATCGCTCGTTCACCCAGGACATGTTCACCTGGATCCCCGTGGGCGGGCTGCAGGTGAAGGCCGCCCTGCTCGTCGACCCGCTGTCGATGACCATGGCGCTGTTCGTCACGGGCGTGAGCTCGCTCATCCACCTCTACTCGATCGGCTACATGAAAGGGGACCCCGACTACCCCAAGTTCTTCCTCTACCTGAACCTGTTCGTGGCCTCGATGCTCATCCTGGTCCTGGCCGACAACCTGCTCTTCACCTTCGTGGGGTGGGAGGGCGTGGGGGTGTGCTCGTACTGGCTCGTCTCGTTCTGGTTCGGGCGCGACAGTGCGGCCAGCGCAGGGAAGAAGGCGTTCCTCTACAACCGGATCGCCGACGTGGGCTTTCTCATCGCCATCTTCCTCGTCTTCTCGAGGACCGGCACCTTGAACTACACCGGCATCTTCTCCCACCTGTCCCTGATCGGCGGGGGGACGGGGACCGCCATCTGCCTCCTGCTCTTCGTGGCCGCGGCCGGGAAGTCGGCCCAGCTCCCGCTGTTCCCATGGCTGGCCGACGCCATGGAGGGCCCCACCCCGGTCTCTGCGCTCATCCACGCCGCCACCATGGTCACCGCCGGTGTGTACCTCATGTGTCGCATCAGCCCGGTGTTGGCGGGGGCGCACGACGCCCAGTTGGTGGTGGCGTCGGTCGGTGCCGCCACCGCCTTCATCGCCGCCACCATCGGGTGCGCGCAACAGGACATCAAGAAGGTGCTCGCCTACTCCACGGTCTCGCAGCTCGGCTACATGTTCCTGGCCGTCGGCGTCGGCGCCTACGAGGCGGCCATCTTCCTCATGGTGGCGCACGCCTTCTTCAAGGCGCTGCTGTTCCTCGGGGCGGGGTCGGTGATCCACGGCCTGCACGACGAGCAGGACCTCAAGCGCATGGGGAACCTTCGCCGGTACATGAAGCTGACGTTCTTCACCTTCGGCATCGGCACGTTGGCGATCGCGGGGATCCCCCCTCTGTCGGGTTTCTTCGCCAAGGGTGACGTCCTCGACAACGCCCTCGCCCGGTACCCCGTGCTGTGGGTCATCGGCATCGTCACCGCCGCACTCACCGCCTACTACATGACCAGGCTCGTGGCCCTGGCCTTCTACGGCGACGACGAGCGGTGGCGTCACGGCGCGGGCGACATGACGCCGCACGAGGCGCCGCCGGTCATGGCCTTCCCGTTGGTGGTGCTGGCGGTGCTGGCGTTCTTCGGCGGCATCCTGCACCTCCCCTGGCACTCGAGCTGGGACCCGCTCGGGTGGTTGGGACCGGTGTTCGGCGCGGCCATGTACGAGGCGCACCAGTCGGTGGGCACCCAGTGGACGCTCGCCGTCGTCGACTCGGTGGTGGCCCTGGTCGGCCTCGGTGTCGGCTTCTCCCTGTGGTCACGTCAGGCGCAGCGGCCCGCGCTCGAGCCGGCGGTGCTGCAACGGGCCTACTACCTCGACGCCATCTACGACGCCGTGATTGCCCGGCCCGGGCGCGCCTTCGCCCAATTCTGCGCCTCGGTCGTCGAGGTCAAGGTCATCGACGGCGCCGTGAACGGCGTGGGACGACTCACCCGCGCCGCCGGCGGCAGCCTGCGGCGGGTCCAGACGGGCTACGTGCGGCAGTACGCGCTCGGCATCGTCTTCGGCGCCGTGGTGCTGCTGGCGTGGATGATCTCGAGGGCGGTGTCATGACCCACGACACGGCCTTCCCCTTCCTCACCGTGCTCGTGCTCCTGCCCGCCGGGGCGGCCATCGCGGTGGCGCTCATCCCGGCCTCGCTGGGCGAGCGCTTCCAGCGCCGGGCCGTCTACGGCGTCGGGCTGGGCGCCTCCATCGCCACCCTGGCGCTGGCGATCACCATCGCGCTTCGGTACCGGGCCGGCGACGGCGGGTACCGGCTCGTGAGCCAGCACGTGTGGGCGCAGGGGCTCGGCATCTCGTGGCATCTCGGTGTCGACGGCATCTCGGTGTTCCTGCTCCTGATGGCGGCGCTGCTGTTCCCCCTAGCCATGGTGGCCGGCAAGGCGCCCGCCCGGCCCCGTTCCTTCATGGCCTGGATGCTGCTGCTCGAAGCGGGGTGTCTCGGGACCTTCGTCTCGCTCGACCTGATCATGTTCTTCTTGTTCTTCGAACTGACCCTCGTGCCCGTCTACTTCATCATCGCCGGGTGGGGGTTCGCGTCGAGGGCCTACGCGGCGATCAAGTTCTTCGTCTACACCTTCCTGGGCTCGGCCTTCCTCTTGGTGGGCATCGTGGCCGTGGCCTTCATCCACGAGCGCCAGACCGGCCACCTCACCTTCGACCTCGTGGCGCTCACCTCGACGCATCTGGGGTTGGCCTCGCAGGTGCTGCTGTTCCTGGCCTTCACCGCCGCCTTCGCCGTGAAGGCGCCGATCTTCCCCTTCCACACGTGGTCACCCGACGCCTACGCCCAGTCGCCCACCGGGGGGGCCGTCATCCTGGCGGCCGTCATGGCCAAGATGGGCACGTACGGCATCATCCGTTTCGACCTCAACCTGTTCCCCCGAGCCGTGGTCGACCTGGCTCCCCTGTTGCTGACCCTGGGGGTGATCGGGATCCTCTACGGCGCCGTCGTGGCCTGTGTGACGCGGGACTTGAAGCGCCTGGTGGCCTACTCGTCGTTGAGCCACATCGGCTTCATCGTGCTGGGGACCTTCGCGTCGACGACCCAGGGCGTGACCGGCGGCGTGCTGCAGATGGTCAACCACGGCCTCATCATCGCCGTGCTCTTCATCGTCATCGGCTGGATCTACGAACGCCGTCGGACCTGGCAGGTCAACGAGCTGCGGGGACTCCAGCGTGTGGCGCCGGTGATGGCCGGGGTGTTCACCGTGGCGATGATGGCGACCATCGGGCTGCCCGGGCTCAACGGGTTCGTGGGCGAGTTCCTGGTATTGGCCGGCACGTTCCTCTCCCACCGATGGTGGGCGGTGGTCGCCACCGGGGGTGTCGTGCTGGCCGCGCTCTATCTCTTGTGGGCTTACCAGCAGGCCTTCCACCACGAGCCCGACGAAGCCACCGCCGCGGTGCGCGACCTGTCGTGGCGTGAGGTCGCCGTGGTGGCTCCGCTCATCGCCCTCATCATCTTCCTGGGCGTCTACCCCAAGCCCGTGCTCGACCGCATCACCCCGTCGGTGACCCGCCTCGTCGAGCACGTCGAGACGAGCACCGGCACCCACCAGCCCTCGGTGGCGAGTGGCCCCGGGGGCGCCCGGTACGTGCCGGCGGCCGCGGCCGCGGCCGCGGCCTCGAGCCCGGGAGGTGCGCCGTGACCGCGCCGGTGGCGATGCTCGGCCTGACCGCACCCAAGATCGCCTACCTGTCGATCCTCCCCGTCCTGGTCATGCTGGGTGGGGCCGTGGCCACCCTGGCGGTGTCGTCCCTGCAACGCCGGCGCATGGCGCCCACCGCGGCGACGGCCATGGCCGTCCTGACGACGCTGACCGCACTGTCGCTGTCGCTCGTGCAGTGGTTCGACGTCGCCAACCACGGGGCCCATGTCTCGATCGACTCGGCCGTCGTCGAAGACGGCTTCAGCTCCTTCGTGGCGGTCCTCGTGACGTGCGCGGCGTTGCTCTCCGCGCTCGTGGCCGACGGCTGGATGCGGCGCGAGAAGGCGACGGGGCCCGAGTTCCAGGCCCTCATGCTCCTGTCCGCGTCGGGAGCGATGATCATGGGCGAAGCCAACGATCTCATCGTGATCTTCCTCGGCCTCGAGATCCTTTCCATTGCCCTCTACGTCCTCGCCGCGATGAACGCCCGTCGGGCGGAGTCGGGAGAGGCTGCGCTCAAGTACTTCGTCCTCGGCGCGTTCTCCTCGGCGGTGTTCCTGTACGGGATCGCTCTCGTCTACGGCGCCACCGGCTCCACCAACCTTCCCCAGATCGCCGACTACTTGGCCCGGAACGTGCTGCTGCACAACGGGCTCCTGCTGGTGGGGATGGCACTGCTGCTGGTGGGGTTCGGGTTCAAGGTGGCGGCGGTGCCCTTCCATCTGTGGACACCGGACGTCTACCAGGGCTCACCCAGCCCGGCTACGGGCTTCATGGCGGCGGTGGCGAAAGCGGGTGGGTTCGCGGCCCTGTTGCGGGTGTTCGTGTCGTCGTTCGGGACGTTGCGCAGTGACTGGCAGCCGGCGGTGTGGGTGCTGGCCGCCATCACGCTCCTGTTGGGCGCGGTCGTCGCCCTGGCCCAGCGCGACATCAAGCGGATGCTCGCCTATTCCTCGATCAACCACGCCGGCTTCGTGCTCCTGGGCCTGCAGGTGGCCACGGCGCGAGGCGTATCGGGGTCGCTGTACTACCTCTTCACCTATACGTTCATGGTCATCGGGAGCTTCGCCGTGATCACGGTGATCGGTGGCACCGGGGACACGCGCCACGACCTCGACAACTACCGGGGGCTGGCGTCGCGTCGACCGTGGCTGGCGGGATCGCTGGCGGTGCTGCTCATGGCGCAGGCCGGCATCCCCTTCACCACCGGGTTCCTGGCCAAGCTCGAGGTGATCTCGGCGTCTGTGGGGGGCCGATCGACCGCCCTGGCCGTCGTGGCCATGGTGTCGGCGGCCATCGCCGCCTTCTTCTACCTCCGGGTCATCCTCCTCATGTACACGCCCGCAATCACATCGGACGGGGCCGCCGACCTCGAGCCTTCCGTGACATCCGGGGCAGAGAAGCCCGACGGCGAGGCGGCGGAGGGGGCTGCGGCCGAGACTCTCACCCTGGTGCTCGAGTCCTCCGAGGACCTCACAGAGGCACCGGTCAGCGCCACGACCGTGACCGCCATCGCCGTGTGCCTGGTGGTCACGGTGCTCTTCGGCATCTGGCCGGCCCCGGTGGTGGACTTCGCCCACAAGGCGACGCTCCTGTTCACCTAGGCCAGGGGTTTCACCTAGGCCAGGCGGGGCACCTCGGCCCGCGCTCAAGGACCTCCGGCGCCACGCCGATGTCACCTGTGTGAGCGTGTGGACCCCGCGGGCAAGATGAGAAAGCGTCCCGAGCTCGGCCTCGACGGCGAGCCTGAGCTGGTATTCCAGCCCGCCGTCGACCTCGCCACGGGCCGACTGCTGGGTTTCGAGGCCTTCCTGCGCTGGAACGACCCCGACCTGGGGCCAATCCCGCCCAGCGTGCTCATCCCCTGGGCCGAGGCCAACGGGCACATGGTGGAGCTCAACGCGTGGGTGCTTTCCGAGGCGTGCGCGGCCGCCGCCAGTTGGCAGTCCGACCTTCAGCTGGCGGTCAACTGTTCGGTCTTCCAGCTGCGCCAGCGAGAAGCCGCCTCGGCGGCGGCAGCCGCCATCGAGGAGTCCGGGATCAACCCCGACCGGCTCACCATCGAGATCACCGAGACCAGCGTCACCGACGAGGGGGCCGCCGCCGACCTCCACGCCATGTCGCGGCTGGGCATCCAGCTGACGGTGGACGACATCGGGTCGGACTGGTCGACCATCGACAGTCTCCAGCAATTCTCCATCAACACCATGAAGATCGACGGGTCGCTCATCCAGGGGCTCGCCGACACCGGCGGGGTGAGTCGGGCCATGGTGGAGACGATCGTCCACGTGAGCCACTCCCTCGGCATCTGCACTGTGGCCGAGAGCGTGGAGACCGCCCAACAGGTGAAGATCCTGCGCGAGCTCGGTGCCGATGTCGGTCAGGGGTACTTCTTCGCCAAGCCGCTCGCCGTCGAGGATGCGCTCACGCTCACGACCATGGACCCGTTGCCGGTCTTCCCTCTCGCCGATCTCGACACGCTCGCCGAGGAAGAGGCGAGGCTGCGCGACGACGACGCCGACGACAGGTTCGACCGCTTCGAGGACGAGTCGGACAGCTCTCCTTACACCGGGCCCGGTCCAGGCATCGCCGCCGAGGTCATGGGCGCACTCGCCGACGCCGACGTCGACGCCGACGCCGACGCCGACGCCGAAGGATCGGACGCGGAGCACAACGATTTCGTGCTGAGCGACGACATGCACCTCGAGCCCGCCGACTTGTCGCTGGTCTCCAAGCGCGGTCGCCTGTTGGCGTCGTTCCGCAAGGGCAAGTCCTCCTAGCCTGCGTTAGAGGGGGTCGACGCCGGTGATGCCGTCGTCGGAGACGTTCTCGGTCCACGCCGCGCCGTTCCAGTAGCGCACCTGGTGGTGCCGGGCCGGATCGGCGAACCACCCCGGTGCCGGGAGCGCTGGTCGCAGCGGGCCGAGTGCGGTGGCCGGCAACACCGGTGCCGCCAATACCGGTGTCGATCCTGTTAGTCCGTCCCCGGGGACCGTCACCATTTCCCCCGGATCACCGTGCACCCCGGCACCCACCGACACCCGTTGCCGGGCGCCGCGGCTGCGAGAGGCCAGCTCCTCGACCAGACGGTCCGCCTCGTCGACGGCCCGGTCCCGGAACGTCGCCCCGACGCGGCGTCCCGGGACGTCCACGTGCACGGTGGCGAGTCCCAGGGCGCGCTGGACCGGCCCCTGGACACGCCGGATGCTCTGGGCCTTTTCGAGCGGCACCCAGCAGGTGACCTTCTGCACCCGGCCCGTCACCGCCACGGCCATGGTCTCGTTGTGGCCGGCGGCGAGGTAGTGGTAGCTGAGCGGCGCCTTGACCCGGGCCCGGCCCGGGGCGGCGGACGGGCGGGGCTCGACCGGGCCGAGCACGGCCAGGCGGAGGTAGCGCGCCATGTCGTGTGACCCCACCGGGAGCAGGGCCTTGGTCATCCGCCCCGTGCCCCCCGCGGAACGGCCGTGTCCGGGCACCCCGGCCAGGTCGACCTCGAGCCGGCACCAACCCAACGGCCGCCACAGCAAAGGCTCGATCTGACGGACGGCCTGGACGCGGCGGATCGGGATGGTCTCCGACACCGTGCTGAGCAGGCCCCGGCGCACGCGGATGCCGTCGGGGGCCAGCGCCACGGTGAAGCGGTACTGCTCGTTGAACCGGCGCCAGATCCCCTGGCCGATGCCGAGGAGGTAGACGAACAGCGACCCTGCCACCGCGGCGGCCGCCGCCGTCGAGATCGTCGTCACGACGACGAGCACGACGACGAAGAGGACGGCGCCGAACGTGCTCGCCGACAGCAGGACCGATCCCAGCAGCCGGGCGGGTGGGACCACGGCGGCGGGTTGCTCGTCGGGCTCGGGGACGGACTGGTCGAGCCCGTGGTGGGTGGCGAGGAGGCGGGCCCGCAGGTCCGCCGCCGCCGGCGCGGAGAGATACGACAGGTGGTGCGCGGACTTGGCACCGGCCACGCGGATGCGGAGCTCGGCCAGCCCGAGGACCCGGGCCAGGAACGGCGACACCAGGTCCACCGCTTGGATCCGGGTCACCGGCAGCTGCTGGGAGTCGCGGCGCACGAGCCCGGTTTCGATTCGAAGGGTCGTGCCGTCGAAGGCCCACCGGGTGACGAGCCAGTGGATGACGCCGAACACCACCCCGACGCCCGCCAACGCGATCCAGACGACGTCCTGGGCTCCGAAGCCACGGCCACTGCGTCCACCGTCGATCGTGGACAGCGCGCCCAGGACGACGAGGGGAAGGAGCCCGCGTCCCAACCGCACGAGCGGGGACAAGGGGTGCAGGCGTTGCCACCTGACGACGGGGACCCCGCCGCCGTTCACAGACCTGCGGCTTTGGCCTCGCCCAGGGCGGCCAGCCGGTCGCGCAACCGGGCGGCCTCGTCGGGATGCAGTCCCGGGATGCGCGCGTCACTGGCGGCCGCGGCGGTGTGGAGCTTCACCGTCGCCAGTCCGAACAGTCGCTCTACCGGCCCCGTCGTGATCTCGACGAACTGCATGCGGCCGTAGGGGACGACCGACAACCGTTGCACCATCACCCCGCGTCGGACTTCGAGGTCCTCGTCACGTTCCAGATAGCCCCAGGCCTGGAACCGGTTGCGGACGAACCACCACGCTGCCCCGCTACACAGCGCGATGGCGAGCACCACGGCCACGGCGGCCCCCGAGTTCCCTGCCGCCGCCGCCACCGAACCGGCGATGGCGGCCAGCACGACCCCCACCACGGCGATCTCGGTGACGCGCATCTTCATCAGCGTCGGCGACAACGGCGTCCACCTCGCCGAGTGCGGGCTCGTCATGAGCCCACCTTATGTCGACTCGTTCCCAACCGGCGGCAGGTCGATGACGTAGCGCAGGTCGGTGGCCACGAACGCGCCCCAGTCGTGGAGCTTGGTCGTCCCGTCGGGCCGCCACCCGTGGCGCTCGTAGAAACGTCGGGCCCGAGCATTGGTCCCGAGAACCCACAGCACCGCGGCGCGGAACTGGGCGGCCCGCAGCGCCACCAGGGCAGCCCGCATGAGCAGGTCGGCACCGCCCGTCCCGAAGACGCTCGGGTCGAGGTAGAAGGTCAGGATCTCGCCCACAGCGCCGTCGATGGTCGGGTCACCGAGATGTCCGACGTCGTCGCGGGCCGGGCTGAACGAGACGAAGCCGGTGACCGGGCCTTCCTCCCCGCCGCCCTGCTCGGCCGGGCCCAGCAGGGCGATGACACCGGTATGGGGCCACGCCGATGCGTCGAGCGTGTCCTGCCACGTGCCGACCCGGTCGGCGGGGTGCAGCGCATCGAGGTAGGGCTGAGGGATCAGCCCCGGATAGGCGCCCTTCCACGACCGCACGTAGACGGTGGCGAGGGCCAGCGCGTCGTCGGGCCGGGCGCGTCGGATCCGCACGCACCATGTCTAGTGGGCGGGTCCGGGGCGCGCCCCGGCCGTCGCGCCCGGAGCCGCCGCTCAGACGCGGTGCGAGGGGTGGGGCGTGAGCGAGGGGTCGACGGTGTCGTCGTCTGCGGTCACGGGGTCGACGGGGAGCAACGACGCGCCGCTGTCGGAATCGGGATCGTCCTCGCCGGCATGGGCGCGGCGCTCCGACGCGGCGATCATCCGCCCGATGACGGGGACCTCGGAGAGCGATTCCGCCCGCAAGATGGCGAGGACCACGGGGACGAGGTGCTCGGCGGCGTCGTAGACGACGTAGCGGGGAAGCCAGTCGGGCCCGTACTTGGCGTTGAACCGCCACAGCGTCTCGATCTGCAGGAATGTCGACATCTTCTTGATGGCCCAGCGCTCGACCCGTTGGGTGGGCCCGTCTCCACCCGCACCCTCGAGGACCGATCGCAGTGCCGCGAAATTGAGGCTGACGCCCTGACAGCCGAGATTGCGGAGATGCTCGATGGTGGACACGAGCGCGAAGTCGATGAGCCCGTTGGGATGCTCGCCGCGATCGCGCCGCATCAGGTCGAGCGAGTATCCCCCGATGCCCCGGGCCGGGACGAACTGGCACATCGCCGCGGGGTTGCCGTCGGGCCCCGTGACCACGCACAGGATGAGGTTCTCGTCGCGCTGGTCGAAGATCCGGCCCAGCACCATGGAGAACCCCCGCTCGAACTCGCCGCGCCGGCCCTGGGCCATGAGCCCGGCCAGCTGTTGGGCCGTGGCGCTGTCGAGACGGGCGGGGTCGTGGAACGACACCGAGTAGCCGTACTTGGCGATGCGGTTGTACGCCTGGCGCAGGCCCTTCATCTGTCCACCGGCCAACGAGAACGCCTGCACGTCGACGACCGCCTCGTCGCCGATGTAGACGTCGTGCATCCCGGTGGCGCGGTAGATAGGCAACCAGTGCTCGCTGGCTCCCATGACGGTGACGACCCAACCCCGGTTGTCGGCGAAGCGGCGGAACGCCTCCCACACCTGTTCCTGCTCGGCGAAGGGCCCGATGGGGTCGGGGGACACCAGGCAGATACCGCTGTAGATCGCGTAGGCGACGAGTGAGTCGCGGTGGAAGAACCACTGCTTGTCGCTGCGCAGCGCGAAGTAGTCCAGTGTGCCCTGACCGTGGCGCCGCACGATGTCGCGGGCGCGCGTCTCCGCCGCACGCCCCGCCGACCGGCGACGGTCCACCAGCGGGCGCGTGGCGAGGAGGACGGCGACGGCGGCCAGCGTCACCCCCATGGCGAGGAGGCTCGGACCGAGGAAGTCGTCGAGGCGGTCGGGAAGGTGCACGCCGCGCAGCCCCACGAGGCGTTCGAGGACCGCCTGCCCGGCGCGCCACAGCGGGATCCGGGGGCGGTCGAGATCGAAGCGCAAGGTCACCTCGACCAGGGCGGTCGTGACCAGGGTGATGCCGACCACACCGGCCACCAGGGCGACGGCGGCCGAGCGCAGCGAGGGACGGTCCGACGCGGCCGGGAACTCCTTCCGGTGCACGACCAGGAAGGCCAACACCGCCAGGGAGAACATCGACCCGGCCACGTCCCCGCCCCGTGCCAGGTGCAGGACGACGCTGATGGCGAGGGCCCACACGGCGATGACGAAGGCCCGGTGCTGGCCCCGGCGCACGCCCCGGGCCAGGGCCAGGAGCCCGATGCCGATGAGGGCGACGAGGGCTCCCGCCGTCTGGCTGGCGACGTAGGGAAGGAGCTCGAGGACGAGGTGGAGGCGGCCGCGCACCGGGGGGGTGACGGCACTGAGCACGTCGATGACCCCCGCCACCGCGATGGCGCCGGCCGCCCATCTCCGGACCCGGCGGGACCGGTTGCGGACGGCTCCCAGATCGGGCGCCGCGGGCCACGACGCGCCGTGGGGGTAGGCGGCCACGACTTGGGGATGGGTGTCGTGCACCTTGCGGTCACGGGCCGCCATGCGCTCGAGCAACGTCGCCCCCGGGAGCTCCGACCGCGTCAGCAGCAGGCGGACGTGGAGCTCGGCCCCTGTCTCGAGCTCCACCCAGGCGAGTTGCTGGCAGGCCAGGAAGACGGGAAGCAGTCCCAGCCGGCCGTGATGCTCCTCCACGACCTCCCCGGCCGCCCCCGGCGATGCGAAGAATCCGGGGCCGAGATGGTTGAGCTCGGCCTGCAGGGTGGCTCCGCTCACGAGCCCAGCCGAACCTTGCGCGCACAGGGCCCGCGCCGCGTCGCGCACGTCGTCGTTGGCCGTGGCCCCACCCGCCGCCAGCGCGTCGTCGAAGGGGCCGTCGAGATCCCCGCCACCCAGTGTCCGCCACGCCTTGCGGGCGACGAAGCCCAACACGACGGCGAGGATCACGATCTCGGCGATGCAGACCAGCGCGGCGAAGAACAGGCGCGCCCCCCACGGGGCCATGTGGGCGCGCTGGATGGCACGCGACGGCGCGGGTTGCCCGAAGACGAGATGGTCGAGCGCGGTGGAGACGAACGGGAGCCGCAACGCGATGGCGATCACGAAGGGAACGAGCAGCCACCACGCGAAGCGGGCGAAGCGGCGGTAGAGGAGACGCGACGTCAGGAAACGCGGCGTGCTCGCCGGGTCCCCCAGCCGCTCGAGACCGTCCTGCCATTCCGCCCCGGGGTCCGGGCTCAGCGTGAACGTGGCCCGTGGGGATCGGGTCCGCGCTCGGGGCTCGGGGGGTCCATCCCCGGTCGTGCTCTCGTCGACGACGGGGCTCGGCCCCGGCGTCGCCACCTCGGGGTGAGGGACCCCGGCGTCGACTCGCACCACCCGAGTCCCCGCCGCTGTGGCCATACGGAGGGCGACGGTGGTGGCCACCTCGACCCCGACGCGGGCCAGCACCGAGGCCGCATGCGACGCCAGCGCGGCGTCGGTGGTGCCGGGGATGGCGATGACGCGGCGCTCGTCACCCGACGCGAAGGATTCGATGGCCTTGGCCAGGCGGGGATGGGCGGCCAGCGCCTCCGACGCCGCCGACGCCGCGTCGGGCTCGGCGCTCAGATCGAGGAGGTTGCCCGCCACCACGACGAGCCCGGGCCCCTCCCAGGAGTCGAGGGCGCGGGCCAGACCCGACGAGGCCCAGGTCGTGGCGGCGGTCGCCTGCGCCTTGAGCCCGAGATTGGAGACGATCAAGGCGCGCCGGCCGACATCGACGGGGACGGTCAGGACGTCGGGCCCGGGCCCGGTGCGGGGATCGGGCACCCGGGTGGGGGCCTCGGAGGTGCCGTCGGCCATGCCGTTCCATCTTGACAGGCCGGCGCGGTTGCGAGGCCCCGACCACGGCGCCGGGAGCGGGTCGACGGAGGGTTGGCTGGTGGGCCGCTTGGATAGGCTCGGCCCCGACGGTGGGAACGGGTCGCCACCGGTGACGTAGTTGCCGTCAATCCCGGCCGGGAGGATCGCCAAGCATGTCCGACGACGGTGGGGCCGCCATCGAGGACTACTACCTCGAGGAACGCCTGTTCCCTCCCCCCGAGGGCTTCGCCGACCAGGCGGTCGTGTCCGACCCGGCCATCGCGGCCCACGCCGAGGCCGACATCGAAGGGTTCTGGGCGCAACAGGCCCACGCCCTCGACTGGTTCGACGAGTGGCACACGGTGCTCGAATGGAACCTGCCCTTCGCCCGATGGTTCGTCGGGGGCACGTTGAACGTCTCGTACAACTGCCTCGACCGCCACGTCCAGGCCGGCCTCGGCGAGCGGGTGGCGATCCACTGGGAGGGAGAGCCGGGCGACACCAGAACCATCACGTACGCCGAACTGCTCGCCGATGTCGAACGCTTCGCCAACGTCCTCAAGGGCTTCGGGGTCGGTCGCGGCGACCGGGTGGCGATCTACATGCCGATGATCCCCGAGCTGCCCGTCGCCATGCTGGCGTGCACGCGGATCGGGGCGCCGCACTCCGTGGTGTTCGGTGGGTTCTCGCCCGATGCGTTGCGCGACCGCATCAACGACGCCCAGGCCAAGGTCCTCGTGACCGCGGACGGGGGATGGCGCCGCGGCGCCCCGGTCGCCCTCAAGGAGAACGCCGACACCGCCCTGGCCGACACGCCGTCGATCGAGCACGTCGTCGTGGCGCGGCGTACGGGGGAGGCCGGTGGCCCCACCGCCATGACCGACGGTCGTGACCACTGGTGGGACGAGGCCATGGCCGGGGCCCAGGGCTCGTGCCCGCCCGAGCACATGGACGCCGAGGACCTCCTCTACCTGCTTTACACGTCGGGGACGACGGCGAAGCCCAAGGGCATCATGCACAGCACGGGTGGCTATCTCACCCAGGTCGCGTTCACGCACCGAGCCGTCTTCGACCTGCACCCCGAGCGCGACGTGTACTGGTGCGCGGCCGACATCGGATGGGTCACCGGCCACAGCTACATCGTGTACGGGCCCCTGGCCAACGGCGCCACCAGCGTCATGTACGAGGGAACCCCCGACTTCCCCGACAAGGACCGCTGGTGGGACATCATCGAGCGCTACCGGGTCACGATCCTGTACTGCGCCCCCACGGCCATCAGGACCTTCATGAAATGGGGCACGGAGTTCCCCGAGCGCCACGACATGTCGTCGCTGCGGGTGCTCGGGTCGGTGGGCGAGCCCATCAATCCCGAAGCCTGGATGTGGTACCGGGCCCATATCGGGGGAGGCCGGTGCCCCGTCGTCGACACGTGGTGGCAGACAGAGACCGGGGCCATCATGATCTCGCCGTTGCCCGGGATCACGCCGTGCAAACCCGGATCGGCCACGTTCCCCCTTCCCGGGATCGGCGCCGAGGTCGTCGACGACGGCGGCAAGCCGGTGGATCGGGGCGGTGGCTACCTGACGCTGACGCGGCCCTGGCCGGCGATGCTGCGAGGCCTCTACGGCGATCCCGAGCGCTACCGGCAGACGTATTGGAGCCGCTTCGAGGGCCGGTACTTCGCCGGGGACGGCGCCAAGATCGACGACGACGGCTACTTCTGGCTGCTCGGACGCGTGGACGACGTCATGAACGTGTCGGGCCACCGGATCTCCACCGCCGAGGTGGAGTCGTCGTTGGTCAACCATTCCTCGGTGGCCGAGGCGGCCGTGGTGGGCGCCAAGGACGACACCACCGGACAGGCGATCATCGCCTTCGTCACGCTCAAGGCGGGCCAGGACCAGACGGCGGCGCGCGGTGAGGAGCTGCGTGGCCATGTGGCCCGCCACATCGGGCCCATCGCCCGGCCCAAGACGGTGATCTTCACCGACGAACTGCCCAAGACACGGTCGGGCAAGATCATGCGCCGGTTGCTGCGCGACGTCGCCGAGGGCCGCGATCTGGGGGACACGACCACGCTCGCCGATCAGGGCGTCGTCGACGAGATCAGACGGCTGTCGACGACACAGCCCACCGAGGAATGACCACGGGCGTCTCGCGGGTGCGAAGGTGACAGAGAGCGCCTCGGCACCGCCGTATCCGGTGCCTGCCAACTGGTACTGGCGCGTCGCGGCGACGCGCCCGGGGCCGGCCGTCATCTTCGACATCGACGGGGTGCTCTCCGACGCGGCCGGGCGTCAGCACTTCCTGGAATGGGGACGGCGCGATTGGGACGCCTTCTTCGACGCCTGCGGGGAGGACCCACTCGTCGCCGAAGTGGCCCGTCTTCTCGAGCTGCTCGACGCCGAGCTGCGCATCGTGCTCCTCACCGGCCGCCCCCTGCGCGTCCAGCCCCAGACGTTGTCCTGGTTGGCTCACAACGGGCTTCGGTGGGACGTGCTCGTCATGCGCGATCGCGGCGACTACGCCCAGGCGTCTCGGTTCAAGCGCGCCGCCGTTGCCGAGCTCCGGGCCTTCGGCTTCGAGCCCCGCCTCGCCTTCGAGGACGACCCCCGCAACCGCGACATGTTCCACAGCGAAGGCATCCCCTGCATCTACATCCATTCCGGCTACTACGAATGAGGCAGCATGACCCACCCCCGGAAGTTCCGGTTCGCGGCCCAGCTCTCGAAGGCCCCTGACGGCACGGCCCGGTCCTGGGCCGAGCAGGCCAGGAAGGCCGAGGACCTCGGCTACTCGGCCCTGCTCATGCCCGATCATTTCGGGGACCAGCTCGCCCCCGTCCCCGCCCTCATGGCGGCGGCGGACGCCACCTCCGAGCTGCGCATCGGCACTCTCGTGTTCGACAACGACTACCGCCATCCCCTGGTGCTGGCCAAAGAGGCGGCCACCCTCGACCTGTTGTCGGGGGGTCGTCTCGAGTTGGGCCTCGGAGCGGGCTGGATGCGCACCGACTACGAGGAGTCGGGCATCGCCTACGACGCGCCGGGGGTCCGGGTGGACCGCTTCGCCGAAGGCGTCGCCGTCGTGGCGGGTCTGCTCGCGTCGGACGAGGCCTTCTCCTTTTCTGGCCGGCACTACACCGTCACCGACCACACCCTGCTGCCGAGGCCGGTGCAACGGCCTCGTCCCCCGCTCATCCTGGGGGGAGGCGGCCGGCGCGTCCTCACCCTGGCCGGACAGTGGGGCGACATCGTGAGCATCAACGTCGATCTCCGGGCCGGGACGGGAGGCCCCGAGACCGCGCCCAACGCGTCCCCCGAGGCGACGCGCCAGAAGGTGGCGTGGGTGCGCGAAGCCGCCGGGCCCCGCATCGAAGACATCGAGCTCAACTGCCTGATCGGCTTCGTCATGATCACCGACGACGCGCCCAGCATCGCTCGAGCCATGGGACCCACGTTCGGCATCGATCCCGCCGATGCCCTGCACGTGCCGGTGACCCTCATCGGCACCCTCGACGAGATGGTCGAGGAGCTGCAGTGGCGACGACAGGAGTACGGGATCTCGTACTTCTCTGTCGAGGCCGACCAATGGGAGTCGCTCGCCCCTGTCGTCGCTCGCCTGGCCGGCACCTGATCGGGGCGCCGGCCCCTGTTACGGGGGAGCCGGCCCCGTTACGGGATCACCTTCATCTTCGCGAATGCTTGTACGGAGAAGGAGAGCCCGGGGAGGAGGGTGGCGGTGAGTGTGGCCTTGATGTTGTGTTTGCCTTTCGCCGGGGCGAGGAAATACCCGGACAACACCGGCGGCGTGAACGTGGTGCCGTTGAAGGAGGCCGGGGTCACCGCCGCCGTCGTCACCAGCTTCTTTCTTCCGTTCTTGATGACGACGGGGATCGGTCCGCTGCCGCCACCGCCTCCCCCGAGGCCGTTCACGATCGATGCCAAGGTTGCCAGCCACCAGTAGGTCTTGGTGCCCGGGGCGTCACGCACCTGCACACGCTGGCCCGTTTTGGTGATGGTGGGGGAGAGCGACAAGGTGGGGTCGGGCGGGAGGAGCGGGTCCCCCTTCCATTCGAGCACGAAGGTGCCCGCCACCACCGGCTTGAAGCTTTCGAGGTCGATCATGGCCACGGCGCAACCGATCAGACCCGAGTTGATCTCTTCGGTGGTGGGAGGGCAGCTGGCGTCAGGACCAGGAGGTTGGGACTTCGGGATCGTGTAGGTGGTATCCAGGACCCCACTCGAGTTCGACGTGGGCAACGCCACCGACAGCGCGTTCAGTTCAGGGGTGGCGGCGATGATTCCCAGGAGCCCCGGCAGTGACGTGGCCTGCCCGGTGAGCAGGGGGGCGGCGGCGGGGTCGATCGCTACCAGGAGACTCGCCTCGACGAGCAGGTACGGGTGGTTGGCGGGGAAATTCTTGCAGGCGATGTTGACTGACCCCCCGCCGACGGCATTGGCGACCAGTAGCCCGAAGAAGGCCCCCTTGACATTGCACGAGGGCGCCGCGGCCGCCTCGGCGACCGACCCGCGCGAGCCTGCGCCGCCTGCCACCACCACGGTACACGTCACCAGCGCGACGCACGACGCCACCAGGACGCGCAGGGCCCCGTGTCGCCTTCTGCCCCGCACGTGATGTCCGTCCTCACGAAGTCCTCGTGATCCGGCACTGTGGCGTTGTGCATCCATGGTCTTGCTCCTTCCGAGACGTGGTTGAAAGAACGTGCTTCCCGGGTGGTTCACTTGTGCACCAGGGTGAATTTCGATTTCACGGTGGCACCGGTCGCGGTGGCTTCGATGGTGTGGACGCCGAGCTTCCCGGACCGGCCCCGGCGGGGGATGGCGCCGTGGCAGCTGAAGGCGCCGTTGGATGCGGCCACCGTGTGACACAGCACCGTGGCGGCCCGCTTGCGTGCCTTCACACCGCTCAGGTACGTCACCGTCACCGCGTCGCCGGGTGTGAACCCCGAGCCCTGGGCCATGACGGGCCCCCTTCTCGTGCCTGAAGACGGGGCCAAGGCCAACTGCGGAATCGAAGGCGCCGGGGAGACCGGAGGCGACAGCGGCGTCACGGTGAGGGCGGCGGCACCCGTGAGCAGGGAGGCAGCGTCGGTGGCGGTGATCGTGGTCGCCCCGGTGGCGATCCCGGTGGCGAGCCCCTGCGAGCCCGGCGTATTCGACACCGTGGCCGTGCCGGGCAACGAGGAGGACCACGTCACCGCATCGGTCAGGTTCTGGGTGCTCAGGTCGGAGTAGGTGCCGGTGGCGGTGAACTGCTCGCCGGCGCCCACGGCGACATCGGCGATCGGTGGCGAGACGGTGATCGCCACGAGGGTGGCCGGCAGGGCCGGGAGCGGCGTCACCGTCAGCGCGGCCGTGCCCGACAGCACCGCACTCGGGTCGGTGGCGGTGATCGTCGCCGCACCGGTGGCGACCCCGGTGGCGAGCCCGGTGCTCGAGACCGTGGCGGTGCTCGTCGACGAAGAGGACCACGTCACCGAATCGGTCAGGTCCCGGGTGCTCAGGTCGGAGTAGGTGCCCGTGGCGGTGAACTGCTCACCGGCGCCCACGGCGACGTTGGCGATCGGTGGGGACACGGTGACCGCCACGAGCGTGGCCGGGAGGGTGGGAAGGGTCGGGAGGGAGGACGCGCCGGAGGAATCGGCCTGGCCGACACCGAACAGTCCGAGCACGAGCGCGAGGGGCAGCACGCGTGCTGTCGCCCGCAGGAACCGCCCACCCAGCATTCCCCCACCCCCAGGCTCACCGTTATCCGTGACCGCCATCGCGGCGGCATCGGCACGTGGAACCTGTGTCAATGTTGACCAGCGTCTGACGGTGGGAGAAGCGAGTGATCACTCGGTTGGCTCCGAGTAATTCCACCTGCAGCCCAAGAGACGAGGCCCTGCTGTCAGCGTGTCAGCCCGGAGCTCTGGTCCATTCGACGCCCTGGCCCCCGAGGATGTGCTCGATCGGGTCGCCGCCGAAGATCGAGATCGCCAGGGCCAGGGCCTCTCGTCTGTCCAACTGACGCCGGTCGTCGCGACCGTCGAGGTGCGACACCCGGGCGAGGCCGGTGCGGCCCGCCAGGCCCACGGGGTGCCATGTGATCGACAGCACGACGTCGCCGGCTTCGAGCCCCATCGACATTCCTCCCTACGGTGACCCGTGAGGGTCCTGACCGGTTCGAGAGAAACCTGCGCCTCGGGACGAGCCCCCGACCGCGTCCGGCCACGGGGACAGACACAACGAGCGGGACCCGAAGGCCCCGCTCGTTGTGTCTGGGAGAGGCGTGGCGGGGTGCCCCCCTCGATGATGAGCTGCGGATCGTGGAGACGGCCACGGTCGCGGCATTGATCTCCTCCAGTTGTCTCACACTGCCTCTCGACCTGTCATCAGTGGTTACACCTGGACACGTCGGTGATTCCCATGGGGCTCGACCCCGGGCCGTCCCGACGGCGACCCAGCGGATTCGACCCCTTGACAGCTACAATCCGGGCCAGGGCCTGGAGCACCCTCTAGCCAGCGGGGAGGCGCGATGAGGAACGGCACCTGGCGGGCGTCGCCGCTGGCCGTGGTCAGTGCGCTGGTCATCGCGGCGGCGGCAATTCTCGGATTCTTCCTGGCCAAGCACAGTGTCGAAGGCCAGAACCAGGCGTTGCTGAAAGAAGATGCCACCCAGGCCGCCGGGTACGTCTCCTCATTGGTCTCGTCCCTCGGCTCGACCCTCGACGCCCTGGCCCCCGGGGTGGCGTCGACGAACGGCTCGCCAGCCCCCTTCGAAGCCCAAGCCAAACCCCTGGCCGGTGGCCCCCTCACCTTGCTGTTGGCACGGAAGGTGGGGACACAATTCGACGCCGTTTCGGTGGTCGGGACCGGATTCAAGGCGGGCCAGGTCCTCGCCCCCGACCTCTCGGCCGCGCTGGACAAGGCGAGCTCGAACGTGGCGCCCGGCCCCGTGCACTACGACGGGAAGACCTCGACGTTCGGATTGAGTCTGGGCCCGCCGCTGGTCCCCACGGGTTTCGCCCTCTACGAGCAGGTCTCGCTCGATCCGTTCGTGGCCACCACCGCCACCCAAGCGGCACCATTCCACGTGCTCGACGCGGCGGTGTACGCGGCGCGCACCCCGACGACGAACCAGCTGGTCCTGGCGAACACCCGCGTCCTGCCCCTCGGGGGATCGACGTTCGAAGCGCGTGTCCCGATGGGCTCGGGTTCGTGGTGGTTGGTCTCCTCCGCCAAGAGCCCCCTGGCGGGCCGTTTCCCCAATGCGGCACCGTACGTCGTCCTCGTGTTCGTCTTGCTCCTCGCCGTCGCCGTGGGCAGTGTGATCGAAGTCGTGGTGCGACGGCAGCGGTATGCGAGTGCCCTGGTGGATCAACGCACGGCCGAGCTGTTGGCCTCGCAAGAGGCTCTGGTTCGCTCCGAGCGCCTGTCGGCGGTGGGTCAGATGACCACCGTGGTCGGGCACGAATTGCGGAACCCCCTGGGTGCGGTCATGAACGCCCTCTACATGCTGCGGCGATCGCTCGACAATCCCGAGGCCGCCGAACCGCATCTGGCCGTGGCCGAGAGACAAACGGCGCGCGCCGTGAATCTCGCCCAGGATCTCACCGCCTACATGCGCGAGCGGGAGCCGGAGCTCGCTCCCATGGTCCTGCACGAGGTCCTCAGTGACGTGCTCGAGGCGACACCGAAGCCCTCCAACGTCGAGGTTGTCGACGACGTCGGGACCCTCGAGCTCAACGCCGATGCCAAGCAGATCGCGCAGATCCTCACCAACCTCGTCGACAACGCCTACCAGGCCATGCCCGAGGGGGGAACGGTCCGCATCGCGGCACGCGCCGACGGCAATACCGCCGTCATCACCGTGCAGGACAGCGGGGAGGGAATCGACCCTGAGCTCGTCGAGCGGTTCTTCGAGCCCTTCTTCACGACGAGGTCGGAAGGAACCGGCCTCGGTCTCGCCATCGTCCGGCGCCTGATCGAGGGCCATGGTGGTCAGATCGCCATCGAGAACGCGCCCTCGGGCGGTGCGATCGTCACCGTGCATCTCCCCCTCGAGCCGAGTCGTGAGTTGGCATGGCGCTGACCACCGACCTCCGCAGGTTCGTGGCCTACGTTCCGACGCGGCCGGCCACGACGTTCATGATCCAGGGCGGTGTCGGTGGCGGCGGAGCCAGGGTCGCGTCATCGCCCCCGGCTGACCTCCCGGGGCGCTCGGGCGGCGCTGACGATTCGGGTGCAGGCCAAGGCTCTCGTGGCATCGAAGGCGCTCGCGGCATCGAAGACACGGAGACCGTGCCGGCCGAGACGCCGCATGCCAACGCGGATGTGCTCGTTGTCGATGACGACGCCGATGTCCGATGGACGGTGGCGGAGATCCTGCGCTCGGCGGGGCTCAGCGTGGCCGAGGCAGAAGACGGAGAGGTCGCGCTCGACCTGTTGCGCTCGGGCACGTATCGGATGATCCTTCTCGACCTGCGGATGCCGAGGCGGGACGGAGTGTCGCTCATCGAGGAGCTCGGCGACGTGCCCCCCGTGATCGTGCACTCCGCCTACTCGGTCGACGTCGGCGACCGCGAGCGTCTGGGATCCAGCGTGGTCGAATACTTGCACAAGCCGGTCTCACCCCAGAAGCTGCTGCGATCCGTTGAGGCCGCGCTCGGGTCCACACGGTGAAAGCGCGACCCTCAGCGAAATCTCAGGTTCGAGTCGGACGATCGCGCCGTTGTCTTCGACCCGGCTCAGTGGTGGCGACCCCGGCTCGCACCCGGACCACCATTTCCCATCGGAGCTCTCTTCGACCTCACGACTATGATTCCGCAGGTGGGTGACAGCGTCGTGGGGGCGGATGCTGGTCGGGACGACGGGGTTCTGCGGATCCTGATCGTCGACGATCACGAGGTGCTGCGCACGGGGACCCGGCAAGTGCTCGAGGCATCCGAGGACATCGTCGTCGTCGGCGAGGCCGACGACGGCAACGCCGCGCTGGCCATGATCGACGACCTCATGCCCAACGTCGTCCTCATCGACATTCGACTGCCGGACCGCAGTGGCATCGACGTCGCTCGCCACCTGACCCTCACCCACCCCGGCGTTCGGGTCGTGATCCTCTCTGCGTACGACGACGACGAGTTCGTACGGGCTGCGCTCGAGGCCGGAGCCACGGGATACCTGCTGAAGACGATGGCGCGCGACGAGCTCGTCGCTGCGGTGCGCGCCGCCGCGCAGGGAACCACGGTGCTCGACCCCATCTTGTCGCCGCGACTGGCCGGAGCGCACAGTTCGTTCGGCCCGAGCAACGGGCCACGGCTCACCTGGCGCGAGCGCGAAGCCGTCGAGCTCGTGGCCGAGGGGCTGTCCAACAAGGCCATCGCGGCGCGCCTCGGGGTGAGCGTGCGGACCGTCGAGGGTCACCTCAACCACGTCTTCACCAAGCTCGGTGTGGAGTCACGGACCGAGCTCGTTCGCCACGTGCTGACGCAGGGCCTGATCTCTCCCGCGTCGTCGAGCGAGCACCCGGCCTAACCCCGGCCCGGCCCGGCCCGGATCGGGCGCCGGCGTCAGCGGCCCGGCCGGCCCCGCAACGAGCGCGACTGGGATCACCCAGGTGATTTCCCCTGGTCGCGCCCAGGTGGTACCCCGCTAGGCACGGGACAGGGCTCGGCGTAGGTTTTTTTCAGCGGCCTGGGGGGAACCCCGCATCGTCCTCCCGACAAGGCCGCGACCGCAGGACGCGGTGGGCGCGGTAGCTCCCTGCAGCCCACTGTCGTGTCCGGAGCATGGCGCGGTGGGCTATCCCCGCACCATCTGGGAACGGGGGGCATGGGCAGCGTCTTCGACGTGGCGCTGCCCATGCCCACCACCCATCATCCGGGGCGTGGGCGGCCGGAGCAGGACGGGGGTGGTGGCGTGAGCTTCTGCAAAGGCAGCCTCGTCGTCCACAAGGATGGAACGCCCGTGTTCTGCTCCGAGGAACTGGCCGGTCGGTTCTGTGGCGGCGGTGTGAGCTACGAAAGGCACCGCATCTTCCGCTCCTGTGGGCTCACGTTCTTCCGTGGCTGCCCCGAATGCGAGAGCGAGCTCGCCTCTGCATCGGACGTGGCGCCGACTCTGGCAGCGCTGCATGGATGACATCGACGCCCTGATCGCGGCGGCAGGGCGGTTCTGGCTGGCATGGACGCTGGCGACCGAACGCGAGGGCAGGACCCCACCCGCCGATATGGTCATCGAGGTGCATGAGGCGGCTCGGGAACTGATATGGGCCGCGGGTGCCGACGATCTGCCCGCTGCCTACGGCGTCCTCGACGAGCTGGTGCTCGAGATCAAGCAGGCGAACGCCACCGCGAACTGAAGCCGGGCACGGCTCAGGCCGGCCGGCCGTTCGGACACCACGCGTTGTCGGGGACGCCTCGGCAGGGATTGGGCATCGACGGCAGGTCACCGGGGAGCGGGTGCATGGTGACGGCGGTGGCCTGGGGGTAGTGCGAGCCCGCCGGGCAGCTGCTGGCGCTGACACCGGTGTCGCACAGGACCTGCGCCAAGAGCGGCCCACCGGTATTGGTCACCGCCGCGGTCCCGTCGCAGGTGGGTTGGCTCTGCTCCAGTCCGGTCGGGGCGCTGCCGGCCGGAGCGGTGTTGCCCGCGAAACAGTTGCGCGCCCCCTTCCCGTTGATCACGATCTGGCCGAAGTCGGCGTTGGCCGGGTTCCCGAAGAAGGCGTTCCCCGTGAAGGTGTTGTCGAGCAGGGCGTCACCCTTGGGGTCATAGACGCACCCGAAGCCCGCCAGCTCGGCTCCCCCGGTCCCGGAGCACGTCTGGCCGAGGACAGGTGGGTTCCCGTCGGGGTAGGGCACGAACAGGATTCCCCACGCCCCGTTGTGGGTGAACGTGTTGTCCATGACGGTGTCGTTGGTGCCGCCCGAGACGGTCATTCCCGTCCCGGTGGGCCCGGCGCTGGCACTGCCGGCCTCGGGCACGTCGGGGTTGTTGTTGTCATGGACCGAATTGTGGATGAACACCCAGCATGAGTGGGTGTGGGTGATCGGGCTCGTAGCACCGCCCGGGCAGTCCCCGTTCTGGGGCGCGGGAGGGTCGCCGTCGATCTGCGTGTTGGTGTCGACGCCGTCCTTGTTGTTGTCGAACTGCGAATTCTCGATCACGACGGCCCCCCCGGCATTGGTCCCCGAATACCCGAGAGCGCTGAATTCCATCCAGGCGTGGTCGATGGCGACGCTGCAGACCTGATGGCAGGCCCCCACGTACATCCCGGAGTCGTTGAAGTTGCTGGCGTAGAGCTGGTCCCACGATCCCGGGCCCTGGGCGTTCGACGAGAAGATCCCGTACTGGGCGGCGCTCGACTCACCCGCGTAGTAGGTCGACGTGGCCGTGAGATAGCGACCGGTGTACCCGTGCAGCCCGATGAGCCCCGAGCCGTCCCCGCCGTTCCACCAGATCTCGTTGCCGGCGTCACCGGCACCACCGAGGAAGTTGCAGGCCGTCAGGTTCTCGACGCTGACGTCGTTCGCCTTCCACACCACGATGCCGTTGCGTCCATTGGCCTTGCCGTTGGCGCCGACCGCCCCGAGATCCTGCTGGCCGGGATCCGAGCTGCACGGGGTGGTCGAGCCCGCCTTGGTGCCGTCGACGACGACCGAGCTCCGGTCCATCCCCCGCAGATGGATGTCCGACGTGGTGATGAGGACACCGGCGAAGTCCCCGTGGCTGGGGTCGGTCGGAGGGTTGGTCACGTCGTCGGTCTCGTGGTAGTCGCCGGGCGCCACCAGGATCCAATCGCCGGGACGGGCCGCGTTCACGGCGGCCTGGATGCTCCGGTAGTTGCCGTCGTGACCGTGGAACGTCCCGACGAGCAAGACGTGGCCCGAGCTCGAGCCCGTTGACGCTGTGGCCGAGCCCGGCCCCGAGCTGCACGCCGCGAGCGTCGTCCCCCACAGCAGCACCCCGATCAGCGCGATCGGCCGCCCCCGCCACCACGGCACCTGACCCACGTGACCGACCTCCGACCCTGCGCCGCCGGGCGTATCGCCGAGCTCCTCGTGACGCCAACGGCAACTTAGCAACCACGCCTCGACGGCGACGGGGCTGTCGGTGATTGGCGCCACACCTCCCGCCGAGCCGTAGTCTCGTGACTCGGGCAACGAGATGTGCGAGGGGGAGGCCGTGGACGTCACACCGCTGCGGGGAGCGAAGATAGTCGTGACCGGTGTCACGGGCCAGGTGGCCGAGCCGCTGGCGTGCGCGCTGGCACGCGACAACGAGGTGTTCGGAGCGGCCCGCTTCAACGACGCCCAGGCCCGTCGCCGCCTCGAGGATGCCGGCGTCCGGTGCGTCGTCGTCGACCTGCTCGACGGAGCGCCGAGCGCCCTCCCCGCCGATGCCGACTACGTGCTCAATTTCGCCGTCACCAAGACCAATGACTGGGACGTCGACCTGCGTGCCAACAGCGGTGGGGTGGCGTGGTTGATGGAGCACCATCGCAATGCCCGCGCCTTCTTGCACTGCTCTTCGACCGCGGTCTACAAGCCCATGGGCCACCACGTGTTCGCCGAGACCGGTCCCCTCGGTGACAACCACGGGGTGTGGCCGTTCCTACGGACCTACAGCATCTGCAAGATCGCGGCCGAGACGACCGCCCGGTGGGCGGCGGAGCGCTTCGAGCTCCCCACGATCATCACGCGACTGTCGGTTCCCTACGGGGATCGAGGCGGCTGGCCGTCTGTGCATCTCCACATGATGAGCAACGGCTCGGCCATTCCGGTCCACGTCGATGCGCCCAGCGTCTACCACCCCTTGCACGAGCGCGACATCCTCCGCATGCTGCCGGCCTTCCTCGCCGCCGCGTCGGTGCCGGCCACGCTCGTCAACTGGGGTGGGAGCACGGCGGTGAGCATCGAGGAGTGGTGCACCTATCTCGGCGAGCTCACGGGGATCGAGCCCCGCTTCGAGCCCACCGAGCACACCATCGACAGCGTGCAGCTCGACCTGACGCGCATGCACGAGGTCGCCGGGCCGACCGCCGTCGACTGGAAGGACGGGATGCGACAGATGGTGGCGACCCGTCACGGCGAGCTGCTGCCGGACTGAAGCCCTTCTGTCGAGGTCACCAGAGGCGCCCCGGGGGTCGCCGGCTCGCACTGTTCCCGTCGGGCGAGGAAGACCCGACGTTCTCGGCGGACCCGGACCGTGCGGTCGGTGTCGGTGTCGGAGTCGGTGTCGGTGTCGGTAGCGAGCGCGCTGAGCCATCCCGCCGCCACCAACAGGCCCGACGCCACCAGGACGGGGAGGTCGCCGAACCGTTCGTAGATGGTTTGGCCCCTCCGGAGCTCGACGTCGCGGACGATGACGGCGCGGCCGCCGAGCACCGAGCGCACCACGACCCGGCCCCGGTGGTCGATCACGGCGCTGTAGCCGGTGGGCGCGGCCTGCACCACGTCGCGTCCCTCCTCGATGGCCTGGATACGGGCCGCCGCGATCTCCTGGGTCGGTACCTGGCTGGTGAGATACGACGACGTGTTGGTCGGGTCGACGAGCAGCTGGGCGCCGGCGCGTGTCGCCACCCGCCCGCGCTCGGCGTAGAAGACCTCGTAGGACACGAGCGTTCCGAGGGGGCCGACCGGTGTGTGCAGCACGCCGTTGCCACGGCCCGGAATGGCGTCGAGCGGGACGCTCGACAGGTCGGCGAGATGCTTGAAGAACCCCCGGTACGGGATGTACTCGCCGAACGGCACCCGGTGGACCTTCTCGAAGCGCGCCACCAGTTTCCCGGCCGGAGAGAACGCCACGATCTCGTTGCGAAAGCGCGACGACGACACCGTTTCGGTGACCCCCACCAAGAGCGTGGCGTGCAAAGCCTTGGCCAGTGCACCTAGTTGCCCCTCGATCGGGGTCCCGTCGATGAGCGTGCCGAGCGACACCACGTCCTCGGGCCACACCACCAAGGAAGGCGCCCGGCCTCCGTCGCGGGCCGCGATGTCGGCGGTGGCGGCGAACTGGGCCGCGGTGACCGTGGCGGGGTCGACCTCGGACTTGCGCAGGCCGCGCACGCCTCCCCCTTGGACCGACGCCACCCGGAGGGTGTGAATGTCCCCACCCCCGTCCGGCGCCAGCGCCCCCCACGTGGCGGTGCCCACCACGACGGCAAGGACGCCCACCCCGGTGAGCGCCGCACGCACGACGGCCAGCCCGGCCGGCGCCGAGCCGCGCTGTCCTCGCCTTCCTGGCGCCGTCCGCACGACGGCGGTGGTCAGGACGCCCAGGCCGCCACCTCCGAGCCAGACGAGCGCCACGAGCAACAGGGGACCGCCGAGGCGCGCCGCACCGGCCAGTGGCCCCGATGCCTGGCCCAAGGCCACCCCGCCCATGGGGAGGCCCCCGAAGGGCCACGCCGAGCGCACCGCCTCGACGAGCACCATGGCGCCGGTGAGCGCGGCCGTACGTCCCCGGGCCCGTCTCGGGACCACGGCGCACGCCAGTCCGGGGGCCACGGACTCCGCCGCCATGAGCACGAGCCCCCCGTAGGTGTTGAAGGTCGTCACCCACCACAGCCCGGGGACGAAGAGCCCGAGTCCCATGGCCCACCCGGCGAGGAGCCGGGCCCGGAGGCGGAGTCCGCCCAGTCGCCACCACAGCAAGGCGGCGGACGGGAACGCCAGGATCCACAGTCCCCACGGGGGAAGGGAGAGCGCCAACCCCACCCCGGCCACCACCGCCGGGACCACGACGCGGCCCCGTCGCCCCTTGGTCCGGGCCCGGCGGTGGCGCGGTGCTCGGGCGCCGGGCGCGACGTCGGTCACCGCGTCGTGACCCCGGCCGCCACGCCGCCCAGCACGCGTCGCGCCGCGTCGCGTCCACTGGCGATGCAGGCCGGGATGCCGACGCCGTGCAAGGCGGCGCCGGCCAATGCCACCCCGGGCAGTCGGGCCGCGGCGTCCTCGATCGACGACACCCGTTTGCTATGGCCGAGCGCGTACTGCGGGAATGCGTCGGACCAGCGCGTCACGACCGCCTCGGTCGGCCCCGACCGCAATGCCAGCATGGGGCCGAGGTCGTCGAGGACACGCCCGACGAGCTCGTCGTCGGACATCTGCGCCGGACGGTCGTCGCCGAACCGGCCCGTCGAGGCGCGCAGGAGGACGTCGCCGGGGCGACGGAGCTCGGGCCATTTCGAGCTGAGCCACGTGCACGCCGTGATCAGGCGGCGCGCCTCGGCCGGGACGAGGAAGCCTGTGCCGTCCAGGATGCGCCCGACGCCCTCGGCCGGCATCTGGAGGGTGACGAGCGTGACATCGGCGTAGTCGATCGCCCCCAGCATCTCCGACAGGGCGAGGTCGACGGGAGCGAGCAGCGCCGCCGCGGCCGGGGCCGGGGTGGCGATGACGACGGCATCGGCCTCGACCGTCCCTCCCGTGCTGTGCAGCGACCACCGCCTCGCGCCCTGGGGAGCGACGGTGTCGCCAGCGCCGGTCGTGTGCAGCGCGACACGGTCCACCCTGGTGTCGAGGCGGACCTCGACCCGGCGCGACGTCAGGGCCTGGGCCAGGGTGTCGACCAGTCGCGACAGTCCTCCCCGCACCGTATGGAACACGGGGACCTCGGTATCGGGTGCCGTGTTGTGCCCCACCGTGGCCGACACCGTGGTCCCCACCGTGACCGGTGGTGCGGCCCGGAGGGCGCGCATGAGACTGCCACCGCGCTCGGCCGCCTCGAGCAGGGCGGGGAACACCGCGGCGGCGCTCATCTGGGCCGTGTCCCCGGCGTGGATCCCCCCGATGAGGGGATCGACCAGGCGTGCCGTGACCTCGCGGCCGAGGCGTCGTCGGGTGATGTCGGCCACGGCCCGGTCCGTCGTGGAGCGGTGCGGGCCCGAGTCCTGGCGCGACGGCCAACCCAGCAGGTCGAGGGCGGCCCGTCCCACCCCGAACGGCGACACGATGCCGGATCGGGCCAAGGGGCCGAGGCGCGTCGGGACCCCCAGGGCCAGCCCGGCCGGCAGCGGGCGGAGCCGGCCCCGGGCCCACACGTAGGCGGTCCGGCTGCCGGGCGAGATGAGGTCGTCTTCGAGCCCGAGCTCCCGACACAGGGTCACGGCCTCGGGGCGCCGGGCCAGGAATGCGTCGGGCCCGAGGTCCACGGCGCGTCCGCCGACCGCTCCCGTGTGCAGCTTCCCCCCCAGCCGGTCGCCGGACTCCAGGACGACGACGTTGGTCCCCGGCGCCGCCGAGATGAGCTCCCAGGCCGCGCTGAGCCCGGCGATGCCGCCACCGATCACAGCGACGGTGGCGGCGGGCGCTGCCCCGCCGACGGGGTCACGAGATCCGGGAGGCGTCATGGTCAGGGGGCGGGCGCGGGTTCGACGACGTCGAGCACGACGCCGGCGAGGACGTCGCAGAACTCGGGGTCGTCGTTGAGCGAAGCCGTACGGGCGAAGGTGATGCCGGCATCGTCGGCCACGGCGCGCGCTTCGATGTCGAGGTCGTAGAGGACCTCGAGGTGGTCCGACACGAAACCCACCGGGCACACCACCACCGCCGATACCCCTGTAACGGGCAACGCCGTGATCGCGTCGCGCACGTCGGGTCCGAGCCACGCGTCGGCGGTGCGTCCCGCGCTCTGCCACGCCACCGACCACCGCTCGAGACCGACGGCCCCGGCGATGGCGGCGGCCGACTCGTGCACCTGCGTCTCGTAGGGATCGCCGGCGGCGACGAGTCGCGCCGGGATGCTGTGGGCGGTGAAGATGACGCTGGCCCCGGCGCGTGGCCCGGGCGCCAGCCCCTCGAGGGCGCGCTGCACACGCTTCGCCATGATTGCCACGAATCCCGGCGCCGAGTACCAGTGCTCGATCATCTCGACCTCGAGGGGCCCGCCCTCGACCGCGCTCAAGGCAGCCGCGGCGACGTGGGCCCGTCGTGCATAGTCCCCGACGCTGGCGGCCGAGTAGTGGGGGGTGAGCACGAGCCCGATCAGCCGATCGACCCCGGCTCGTCCCAACTCGCCCACGGCCTGCTCGATCCGGGGCGGCGCGAATTTGGCGCCGGCGGCCACCACGAACCGGCCCGGGGCCCGCTCCTCGAGCGCGTGGCCGATCGCCTCGACCTGCGACGCGGTCCGTGCATTGAGCGGTGAGATCCCGCCGATGCTCCGGTAGCGGCGCTCGAGGTCGGCGAGCAGTTCGGGTGGGGGCGGGCTGCCGCGCCGGATCTCGGTGTAGAACGCGGGCAGCTCGTCGAGCGAGCGGGGGGTGCCGTGCGCCATGACCAGCACCCCGATGGCGCTCATCGCACCGGGCCCGAGGCGGAGAGATCGGCCGTCGACGTCTCGTGCACGAGATCGACGACGCGCCCCAGCACGTCGGGATCGGTCTCGGGCAGGACGCCGTGGCCGAGGTTGAAGACGTGTCCGGTGCCGCCTCCCCGGGCGAGCACGTCACGAGTCTGCTCCTCGACCACGTGCCACGGGGCCAGGCAGGTGGTGGGGTCGAGATTGCCCTGGAGGGCATGGCCGGCCCCGACGCGTCGTCGGGCCTCGTCGAGGGGGACTCTCCAGTCCACGCCGACGACCTCGGCACCCGCCCCTGCCATCAGGGCGAGGAGCTCTCCGGTGCCGACTCCGAAGTGGATGCGCGGCACCCCGAGATCGGCCAGGCCGGCGAAGATCCTGCGGGTGGCGGGGAGCACGTGGCGGGTGTAGTCGGCGGGGGAGAGGGCGCCCACCCAGCTGTCGAAGAGCTGGACGGCGGAGGCCCCGGCCGTCACCTGGGCGCGCAGAGACGCCAGCGCCATGTCGGCGAGCCGATCGAGGAGGGCGGCGAACAGGACCGGATCGCCACGCATGAGGGCCTTGGTGTGGGCGTAGACGCGGGAGGGGCCACCTTCGATCAGATAGCTCGCCACCGTGAAGGGGGCACCGGCGAAGCCGATGAGCGGGATCCCCAGGGGATCGAGCTCCCCGGTCACGAGGCGCACCGCCTCGAGGACGTAGCCGGCGTCGGACTCGGGCTCGAAGGGCCTGAGCCGGGACAGGTCCTCATCGGAACGGAAAGGCCGGTTGACGACCGGGCCCCGGCCCTGTTCGACCTCCACGCCGAACCCCACCGCGGCGGCGGGCACGACGATGTCGCTGAAGAGGATCGCCGCGTCGACCCCGTAGCGGCGCACCGGCTGGAGGGTCAGCTCGGCGGCGAGCTCGGGCTGGCGGATGGCGTCGAGCACACTTCCGTCGCCGCGCGCCGCCCGGTACTCGGGCAATGAGCGTCCCGCCTGGCGCATGAACCAGACCGGGACCCTGTCCACCGGCTGGCCTCTGCAGGCTCGCACGAACGCCGAGTCGGCGACTGGCACGAAAGCGACGCTACCTGAAGGCACAGGGGCGGAATCTTCCCGGTGGGGCGCCGATCGCGGCCCTTCCTCGGAGGCCGAAGGTGGCCGCATGGCCCGGCCGGTAGCCCGCGACCGGACGGTATGATCGATGGTCCGCTGCGCAGCGGGGTGGAGGCGGCGCGGCGGAGAGGGAGCGGCTGTGGCAACGCATCGTGAGCTCGAGGCGGAACAGGCCCATGTGGACCGGGCCTACGAGCGTCTCGACCAGTTGCGATCGGATACCGAGGAGCTCATTCGGTCCGTGATCGACCAGGGTCGCGGGGGGACGCACCAGTTCCGTGAAGAGCGCGACGTCATCGTCCGCACCAGCCTCGCCCGCCTCGACCAGCTCGACATCGGCGAGCAGGCGCTGTGCTTCGGTCGGATCGACCGGCGTGAGGAGGGCGGCGACGGCTCCACCGAGGCTCGGGACATCGAGAGCTTCCACATCGGCCGGCTGGGGGTCTCGGGCGAGGACCTCGAGCCACTCGTGGTCGACTGGCGGGCGCCGGTGGCCGAACCGTTCTACCGGGCCACCGGGCGCGATCCCATGGGCCTGGTCCTGCGCCGCCACCTCGCCGCCCAGGGCCGCCGCATCGTCGGCGTGGAGGACGAGCGCTTCGGCGCCTCCCCGGCCCTGAACGGCTCGACCCACCCCGTCGCCGCCCCCGGCACCGGCGCCGGGACTCCGGGCTGGGACGACCAGGCCGCCGACGACGGTGGGGACGGGGAGCTCGACCTCGGGGGCCCCGGTGCCCTCCTGGCCGCCCTCGAGGGGGCCCGCACCGGGGTCATGCGCGACATCGTCGCCACCATCCAACGGGAGCAGGACGAGATCATCCGTTCTGCGCTGCTCGGGGTCATGGTCGTCCAGGGCGGTCCCGGCACCGGCAAGACGGCGGTGGCGCTGCACCGGGCGGCATACCTTCTCTATACGCACCGGTTCCCCCTCGAGCGCCAGGGCGTGCTCGTGATCGGGCCCAACCCGCTGTTCCTGCGGTACATCGAGCACGTCCTGCCGTCGCTTGGCGAGAGTGGCGTCACCCTGTCCACGATCGGGGGCCTCGTTCACGGCGTGCAGGTCAGGGCCGAGGACGGGCCCGACGTCGCCCGCCTCAAGGGAGAGGCCCGCATGGGGATCGTCGTGGGCCGGGCCGTCCGCAGCCGGCAGCGTCCCCTGCGCCGTGACGCCGAGGTGCCCTTCGGTGCCACCGTGCTGCGCCTGAGCGCCGAGGCCTCGGCCGGCATCGTGTCGGCGGCCCGCCGCCGTCCCGGCTCGCACAACGCCCGGCGCCGGTTCCTCGAGCAGCTCGTGGTACGCAGGCTGGCCGACGAGCACCTGCGCGCCCTCGCCGTCCACGGCGTGACGCCCCGGGGCGCACCCCAGGACGACGACGACGATTTCGACGCCGCCATCGCGGCCGGCCCCGGCCCGGCGGTCTCGACCGGCCCCGGGGGTGCCGAGGCGGGGGGTACCCCCGGTCCTGAGGGCAACGGGCACCGAGGCGGTCCGGGGGAGACTCCCGGGGAGAACGGCCATCGCCGCCTCACCCCGGAGGCGGCTGGCCCCGGTGTCTCGGGCGAGGCCTCCGATGAGGAAAGTGGCTTTGACCTGGGAGAATTCTCCCGGCAAGTCCGCCGTTTGCCCGCAGTCGCCGAGGCGCTCGACCGCATGTGGCCGCGCCTGAGCGCCGAGGAGCTGCTCCACGACCTGTTCGGGTCCCCGCCTCTGCTCTCGCTGGCCGCCAAGGGTGTCCTCAGCCCCGCCGAGCAGCACCTGCTCCTCCGGCCCCGCAGCACCTCCCTGGCCGACATCCCCTGGACGGTGGCGGACCTGGCGCTGATCGACGAGGCGCGCGTCCTCCTCGGGCCCCGACGGCCCCGGGCCGCGGGGGGAGTCGGCGGCGAACACGACGAGCCCCGTACCTACGGCCACATCGTCGTCGACGAGGCCCAGGACCTTTCACCCATGCAATTGCGCTCGGTGGCGCGCCGCTCGCTGTCGGGATCCATCACCATGGTCGGCGACATCGGTCAGGCGACGGGCCCTTGGGCCCCCGCCAGCTGGGACGAGGTCACCGCCCATCTCCCCGGCCAGCGTCCGCCGCGCCTGGTCGAGCTGACGGTGAGTTACCGCACCCCGGCCGAGGTGGTCGAGGTGGCTGCCCGGGTGCTGGCCGAGACGGCGCCGGGGCTCCGTCCGCCGACCCCGGTGCGGCGCACCGGGGTGCCCCCGCTCTTCGAGCAGGTCGAGCCCGGACGCCTGGCCGAGCGGGTGGCGGCGCTGTCCACCGAGGCGTGCCGCGACGTCGCGCCCGGGACCGCCGCGGTACTGGCGCCGGCGTCGCTGGTGGCCGACCTAGCCGTGGCGCTCGACGCCGCCGGTGTGCAGGCGACCGACCCCCGGCGCGACGGCCTCGGAGGTCCGCTCAGCCTCCTGCCCGTGGACCTCGCCAACGGCCTCGAGTTCGACGCCGTCGTCGTGGTCGAGCCGGCCGCCATCGTCGAGGAGTCGCCCCAGGGCCTGCGCTCGCTGTATGTCGCCCTGACCCGACCCACCCGCCGTCTGGTCGTGCTCCACACGAGGCCACTCCCGGCCGCGCTCCGGGGCTGATCGCGACCCCTCCGGCGCGCCCTTCGCGCGCCGCAGGCCGACAGGCCCCATTACCCGGAGCGGGGGGGAAACGGGTGCACCGTCGGTGTTGGCGCGAAAGGGCCGCCGTCAACTAGGAAAGACCCCGTGACGCAGGCCTTGTCGGTGGAGCACGCGCCGCGCGCACCGCGCCACGTCCCTGAACGGCCTCCGCTGCTCGCCGTCGGGGTCATGATCTGGCTGGGCTCGGAGGTCATGTTCTTCAGCGGCCTGTTCGCTGCGTACTTCACCATTCGCGCCCACGCCGCCACCTGGCCCCCCTTGTCGGGGGAACACCTCGACTACGTCCAGGCGGGCATCTTCAGTGTGGTCCTGCTCGTGTCGAGCCCGACGTTCCAGTTCGGTGTCTGGGCCCAAGAGCGCGGCGAACGGCGCAAGGCCGTGCGGTGGATCATCTTGAGCTTCCTCCTCGGCGCCGCGTTCCTCGGCAACACGCTCTACGAATGGCACGACTTCGCGGGCTCGCACCACGGGCCCTCGCTCAACGCCTACTGGTCGCTGTTCTTCGTCATGACCGGCATCCACGGTCTGCACGTGGCCCTCGGGCTGGTGGCCATGATCTTCCTCCTGGGCCGCATGGGTGGGAAGAGCGGTGACCCGGGCGAGACCAATGTGTTCCAGGCCGTCGGCTATTACTGGCACTTCGTCGACTTCATGTGGATCGGCATCTTCAGCTGCTTGTTCCTGTTGAAGACCGGTTGAGCCCCGAGGACCGCGAGACCATGCAGAAAAGGCTTCGTGTGACCCACCTCCTGCCGGGCCTGTTGGTGGTGGGCGTGGCGGTCGTCGGGTTGCTGACGTCGGGCGCGTCGGTCTCCCAGGCGGCCACGCCTCCGACCACGGTGCCCGCCACCACCGCGACCACCGGCGCCAAGGTGGCGTTGAAGTCGGCCACGGGCGCGTCGAGCACCATCAAGTACAGCCTGCCCCCGAGCTCGTACATCGCACCCGGCCAGAGCCTCTTCGAGCTGAACTGCTCGAGCTGCCACGGCGTCGACGCCTCGGGCACCGCCCGAGCGCCGAACCTCCAGGGTCTCGGGCCCTCCACCGTCGACTTCTGGGTGTCGACGGGTCGCATGCCGTTGGCGGTCGCCACCGCGCAACCGGTGCAGAAGCCGCCCCGCTTCACCCGCAAGGAGACGCTGCAGATCGTGGCGTTCGTGAACAGCCTGGCACCCACCGCGCCCGACTACCCCTCCGGCATCCCCACCGTCAACCTCTCCGCCGGCAACCTCACCGAGGGGAACTCCCTCTTCGTGTTGAACTGCGCGGGTTGCCACACCATCACCGGGGCCGGCGACGCGCTGTCCAACGGGTTCCAGGCGCCGTCGCTGCACAAGATCTACGGCTACCAGATCGCCGAGGCCATCCGCACCGGACCGACCCAGATGCCGCACTTCGGGCCGGGCAACCTCACCAACCAGCAGGTGGCCGACATCACCAGGTACGTCACATCCGTCATCCAGCACCCCGTCAACCATGGCGGTCTCGGCCTCGGGGGCATCGGGCCCGTGGCCGAAGGGTTCATCGGCCTGCTCTTCGGGGTGGGCGGGATCATGCTGGTGGCGTTCTGGCTGGGAGACCGCAAGTGAGCGACCACACCGACGTCACGTCGGGCACCGACGTCGTAGCGGGCAACGGTGCTCCGGGGGGTGTGCCCCTGGCGAAGTTCGACGATCCTCATCTGCTGCCCTATGCCAAGGACCCGCGCCGGGCCGAGATGCTGATCGCCGCGCTCCTGTTGCTTGGCTTGGCCGGGTTCTGCGCCTACGGCGGGCTGTACTGGGTGGGTGGCCAGCCCCAGTGGGAGGGCGTGTTCGGGGGCGTGGGGTTCTTCGCCTTCGGCTTCGGCCTGTCCGCCTGGGGCAAGTACCTCCTTCCCCAGGGGCCCTTCGTCGAGGAGCGCCATTCGCTGGCGTCGACCGAGACCGAGGTGGAGGCCATGGCGGCCGCCATCGAGGACCGCGGCAAGATGGTGTTCTACCGGCGCGGCTTCCTCGGCACCATCCTCGGCGCCGGAGCCGGCGTGATGGGCATCGTCCTCGCCTTCCCCCTCCTGCGCTCGTTGGGGCCCCCGCCCAAGAAGTCCTTCGACACCACCGACTGGCGCGCCGGGTCGTACCTCGTCGACCTCGACGGCAACCGCATCCACAAGGCCGACCTCGAGGTGGGGGGTTCGCTCACGGTCTTCCCCGAGGGGTTCGCGGGCTCGTCGGTGAGCCAGACGATGTTGATCCGACCGGGCCCCACCGACGTGGACATCGTCACCCTGCCCGGACGCGAGACGTGGGGGCCGAGGGGGTACCTGGCCTACTCCAAGCTGTGCACCCACGCCGGGTGCCCGGTGGGCCTGTACGAAGAGGCGCTGCAGAAGTTGTTGTGCCCGTGCCACCAGTCGCTGTTCAACATCCTGACGGGGGCGAACCCGGTGTTCGGGCCGGCTCCTCGTCCCCTGCCCCAGCTGCCGCTCATGATCGACAGCGCGGGGTTCCTGGTGGCCCAGGCCGGGTATGACCAGCCCGTCGGGCCCGGATTCTGGGAGCGGTCATGAGCGCCATCACGTCACGGCCCAGCGGCCGCGTCCGGGGCCGCCACGGCAAGAACGCCAACAAGCCCGATCCCGTCGTCGCCGGTGTGCGGTGGCTCGACGAGCGTCTCGGTGTGGCCAAGGGCGGCCGTACCCTGCTCGACAAGATCTTCCCCGACCATTGGTCGTTCCTGTTGGGGGAGATCGCCCTCTATTCGTTCGTGGTGCTGATCGCCACGGGCATCTTCCTCAGCCTGTACTTCATCCCCTCGGCCAAGGAGCTCATCTACTCCGGGGCCTATGCACCACTGCGGGGGGCGAGGGTGTCCGCCGCCTTCGAATCGACGGTCAACCTGTCCTTCAGTGTGCGCAGCGGGCTCGTCATCCGGCAGATGCACCACTGGGCCGCGGACGTGTTCGTGGGCGCGATCGCGGTCCACATGTGCCGGATCTTCTTCACCGGCGCCTTCCGCAAGCCCCGCGAGCTCAACTGGATGATCGGGATCACGCTGCTGATCCTGGCGCTCACCAACGGGTTCATCGGGTACTCGCTCCCCGACGACCTCGTGTCGGGGACCGGCCTGCGCATCATGTTCTCGATCGTGCTGTCGATCCCGCTCGTGGGCTCGTATCTGGCCACGTTCCTCTTCGGGGGCAACTTCCCCGGCGACGGCACCATCATCCCGCGCCTGTTCATCATCCACGTGCTGGTCGTGCCGCTGATCATCCTCGGGCTGCTCGGCGCCCACCTCGGACTGCTCGTGCGTCAGAAGCACACGCAGTTCCCCGGGCACGGCCGCACCGAGAAGAACGTGGTCGGCTCGCCTATGTACCCCACGTTCATCGCCAAGACGACGGGGTTCATGTTCGTGACCACCGGGGTGCTGTGGGCGTTGGGAGGTCTGGCCCAGATCAACCCCATCTGGCAGTTCGGCCAGTACGAGCCGTACAAGATCAGCTACGCCGTGCAGCCGGACTGGTACATGGGATGGCTCGACGGCGCCCTGCGCATCATGCCGCCCATCTCGTGGACGCTGTGGGGTCACACCATCCCGTTCGTCATCCTCTTCCCGGCCGTGCTCTTCCCGGGCATCTGCTTCAACCTCTTCTATGTGTGGCCCTTCGTCGAAGCCAAAGTCACCGGTGACCGCGCCGAGCACAACCTCCTCGACCGGCCCCGGGACAAGCCCAGGCGTACCGCCATCGGCGTGGCGTCGTTGACGTTCTTCTTCACGCTCTTCGCGGCGAGCTCGACCGACGTGTTGGCCAACTTCTTCAAGATCTCGCTGAACGAGGTCCTGTGGTTCTTCCGCTTCGCCGTCTTCATCGTCCCCGCCGCGGCGGGTGTCTTCGCCTACTACCTGTGCCGTGAGATGTCAGGGGTGCCCGGCATCGGCCGGCGCAAGCGCGCCGTGGTCATCACCCGCTCCGCCCAGGGCGAGTACGACAGCGTGTCCACCGAGCCCCGGCCCGGTGACGGCGAGGCGGAGTTGGCGCCCGTGCCGGTGCCCGGCCGGATCGACCTCAACGGCGAGGTCGAGCCCGTCGAGGCGGCCTCCTCGGGCGTGCGCCGTATCCCGCGCCGCTGAGCGCTCTTGTCGCTCCGCCCGGCGCGTCCCGACGACGCCGATGAGGTCACCCGCCTCGCCGAGATGATGTACCGGTCCCTGGGCCTGGACCTCGACGACAGCGTCTGGGCACGCTGGCGCACCTCGGCCGTCCACACCGTGCGGACTCGCTTGGGCCGCGACCTCACGGTGGTCGTCGCCGAGGACCCCGACGTGCCCGGCCACCTGCTGGCGTGCGGTGCCGGCGTGATTTCGCCGCGGCTCCCGGGCCCGGCCGGCGACGCCCGGGCCGGGTACGTCCAATGGATGTCGACCGAGCCGGGATGGCGCCGTCGGGGGTTCGGTCGGGCCGTGCTGCGATCCCTGCTCGAGTGGTTCGAGTCCGAGGGCGTGGACACCATCGAGCTGCACGCGTCCCCCGACGGGGAGCAGCTCTACCGCTCGGAGGGCTTCTGGGAGGGGAGTACCGCCATCGCCTTGCGCCGGCGCCCCTGGGACCCCGCCCCGACGCCGTGAGCCCGCCTGGCGGTGCCGGCGGCTACTCGGGCACACCGCTCGCCAAGAAGCTCCAGGTGCGCCCCGGAGACGTCGTGGCCCTGGTGGGCGCCCCCCGGGGCTGGACGGTGCCGGACCTCCCCGAGGGTGCCCGGGTGCGACGCTCCCTGGGCAAGGGCGCCGAGGTCGTGATCGCCTTCGTGCGGCGCGCCGCCGAGCTCGAGGAGGTGGTCGACGCCGTCGCCGCGGTCCTCGGGGCCGAGGACTCGCTGTGGATCGTGTGGCCGCGCCGAGCCGCCGGCCACGACAGCGACGTCACCGACAACCTCCTCCGTGGTGCGGTGCTCCCCTCCGGGCTGGTGGACGTCAAGGTGGCCGCCGTGGGCGAGGACTGGTCGGGGCTGCGCTTCGTGTGGCGCCGCGAGGTCCGGGCCGGCCTGGCCGACCGGCCCCGGGGTTGACGAGATGGCCCGACACGGCGCGGGGCGCGGCCAGTACGGTGGCAAGCCGTGAGTGTGGACGTCCGTACCCGGCTCGACGCCGAGATCGAGATCCTCGACCCGGCCCGGTTCTTCAGTGTGCAGCTCCCTGACGCCCTCGAGGCGGCCGACGCGCTGCTCTCCGAGGCCCAGGGCGTGCTGCGGCTCCCGCCGCTGGTGGTCGAGGTCGACGGGGACAGCTGGACCCTGCAGGGAGACGACGCCGGCATCAACGTCCGCCCCGGCGCGTCGGCCGAGGACGGCGCTCTGGTCCTGAAGCTCGACGCCTCGCAGCTGACCGACCTCGTGACGGACCAGGTCACGCCGATGGGGTGGTTCTCGAGCGGGGCTCTGGCGCTGTCGGGTCGGCTCGAGCGGCTCCTCGACTGGTGGCTGGTGCTGCGCGGCGCGCTCGACGGGGTTGTGCCGCACGTGGCGGGGGAGATGGCGTTCGACGACGGCGAGGGCGCCCCCCTGGACCTCACGCGACGGTTCGACTGGGACGACGCCGACGAGGACATGGACCGGTTCCTCGGCCAGGCCGGGTTCCTGCACGTCGCCGGGGTGTTCAGCCCCGAGGAGATGGCGGCCGTCTCGGCCGACATGGACCGGGCCGCTCCCACCTATGCCCCGGGCGACGGGCGTTCGTGGTGGGCCCGCACCGGCGACGGCGTCGACCGCCTGGTGCGGATGCAGGGCTTCGACACCATGTCCGACACCGCCGCGGCGCTGGTTTCCGACGGGCGCCTGGCCCGCCTCGGGGCGCTGACCGGCGACGGCCACCAGTGGGGTGGGATGGAGTCCAACGCCCTCGAGGCGCTCGTGAAGCCGATCGGCGTGGTGGAGGGGATCTCCGATGTCCCCTGGCACAAGGACTGCTCCCTGGGCCGCCACAGCTACGAGTGCTGTTCCCTGACCGTGGGCATCTCCGTCACGGGCGCCGATGTGACCTCGGGTCAGCTCCGGGTGGTGGCGGGAAGCCACCGGGCGCTCGTGTGGCCCGCCTTCCTACGCCGTGACAACACCCTCCCGGTCGTCGACCTGCCCACCGAGACGGGCGACGTGACGGTGCACCTCAGCTGCACGCTGCACATGGCCCAACCCCCGGTCGAGCGCGAGCGGAGGGTGATGTACACCGGGTTCCGGCTGCCGCCGCTGCGACCCGAGGCCGCCGAAGCGGCGCGCCGGCGCCTCCGGGACGTGCGCGAGACCGCCGCCACGACGGTGTCGCAACCGCCGAGCACCGTGCGCGGCTAGCACCGCTTCCCCTGTCGGACATGCGCCGCACGGCCGGCGCCGCGCTCGCCGGTTTCGTGGGCATGACCCTGGCGGTGCTCGGCGCGTCGTTGCCGAGTTCGCCCTTCACGTCGAAGCTCCCCGGCTCGTGGATCTTCGGCATCCCGACCCCCGCCTCGGCCGCGTCACGACACGAGGTGCTCGGGATCGCCGTCGTCTACGGCGGCATGGTCGTGCTGCTGAGCGCGTGGTACTGCCTGGTGGCGTTCCCGGACCCCGACCCCGGTCGCCTGCGCCGGCTCTGGGGTGTCTTCGTCCTCTGGGTCGCGCCGCTCGTCGTGGCCCCACCGTTGTTCAGTCGCGACGTCTACACCTACGGCGCCGAGGGTCAGCTCGTGTCGCGGGGCATCGATCCCTACACCCACGGTCTGTCGGCGGTGGGGTCGTCGCCGTTCTACGAGTTGGCCGATCCGCTGTGGCGCCACGCCCACGCGCCGTACGGACCGGTGTTCTTCGACGTCGCCCGGGCCAACGCCACGCTCGGGGGGAGCGTCTTCGCCACCTTGGAGGGATTTCGGTTCGTGGCCCTCCTCGGCGTCGTGCTCATCGCCGTGTCGGTCCCGGGCTTGGCCCGCACGTTCGGTCGCGACGGCGGACGGCGCCTTCGCCCTGGCGGTGCTCAACCCCCTCGTGCTCGTGTCGCTCATCGGTGCGATGCACAACGACGCCCTCATGCTCGGGCTGCTCGTGGCGGGGATCGCCCTGGCCCGGCGCGGGCATCCCCTTCTCGGGATCGTGTCGTGCGCCGTCGGGGCCGAGGTCAAGGTCCCGGCGCTCCTCGGGGTCGTCTTCATCGGTTGGCAGTGGGCCGGCGACAGCGCGCCGGCGCGCCGGCGCGTCGGGTACGTCGCCGGGTCCCTCGCCGCCGCCGGGGCGGTGATGGCGGCGGTCTCCGAGACGTCGGGGCTCGGGTGGGCCTGGCTCTGGAACCTCTCGGACCCGGGGAAGGTGAACTCGTGGCTCGATCCGGCCACGGCAGTGGGCCTGGCCATCGCGCACGTCTCCCACGGCGTCGGGGCCGGCGCGTCCACCCACGCGTTCATCGAGGCGGCGCCACGCCGGCGCACTGCTCGTCGCCGCGGTGATCGTCGTGGCCCTGGTGGTGAGGACCGACTGCTACGGATTGCCGCGAGCGCTCGGGTGGAGCCTGCTGGTCGTGGTCTTCCTCGGGCCGATCGTCTGGCCTTGGTACGAGACGTGGGGGCTCGTGTTCCTGGCCCTGGCCAGCGACGCGTGGTCGAGGCGGGTCGTGGTGGTGCTCTCCGCCGTGGGGTGCTTCGCCACCGTGCCCGCCCACGTGCACGCCACGATCACCGACGTCGTCGTGGCCGTGGCCGGACTCGCCGTGGTGGGAGTAGGAGCGGCGTTCTCGCTGCATCGGGTCCGCCGGGTGGTGCGGGCGGGCCCGACCGACCGGCGCTGATCCACCCGGGCGCCACTGTTGACCCGATGTTGGGGCCGGGGTGGACGCCGATTGATCCGCGGGGAGGACGCTGGTCGAGTTGCCCGAGGGGGCAGGATCCGGGCGACGCACCCGTGATCCGCCCGGCTCACGCTCGGCACCGGGTCGGGGGTCCGGTGCCGAGCGACCCGGGCATTCTCAGCCCGGGTCGTTGGCCCCGTCGCGACCGGGTCGGTCAGATGGTCCCGCCGCGCCGGCTCTCCACCGTCACGCCGACCACCGCCGAGATCACCAGGGCGGCGCCGGGGGCGATGAGCCACAGTCCGAACACCATGGAGAGCACCATCAGGAACAGGCCCATGCCGAGCACGAAGGGCCAGATGCTCGAGGAGGGGAACGAGCCGATCACGCCGGCACCATCGGCCAGCGTGGCGTCGGTGCGGTCCTCGGGGCGCGGCTTCATGCGACGCGACCACCACAGGTAGTAGCTCCCGGGCAGGAACCCCAGGATGGTGGTGCCCACCAGCATCACGAAACCCCCCTGCTCGTAGGCCGTGAACCAGTAGAAGAGGCCGACGACGCCGAAGAAGACGGCCACCCCGAGCAGGAACAGTGCTTCGATGCGCACGATTGATCCCTATTCCTTTTCGCCGCTGTCGGCGCTCGCGCCGGTCCCGGCGCCGGCCAGCTGTCCGTGGCCGTTGCCGTGCCCGTTGCTGGCCGCTCCGCCGTGGGTGTCGATGGTCAGCGCGTCGGGATGGTGGTAGTCCCATACCGGCCGCTCCGAACGGATGGGAGGGAGCCTCTCGAAGTTGTGGTGCACGGGCGGTGAGGCGGCGAACCACTCCAGGGTGTGGGCGTCCCACGGGTTGTCTCCGGCCGGGATCGGCTTGCGCCACGACACCCAGAGGTTCACGAGCAGGAACACGAACGAGATCCCGATGACGTAGGAGCCGATCGTCGACACGACGTTCAGCGCCTGCCAGCCCAGGTTGGCCGGGTACGACGCCACCCGTCTCGGCATGCCCCACAGGCCGAGGATGTACTGGGGCATGAACGTCACCCAGAAGCCGATGGTGAGCAACCAGAAGTGGGTCTTGCCCATCCATTCCCGGTACATGCGCCCGAAGAACTTCGGGTACCAGTAGTAGAGCCCGGCGAATCCCGCGTACACGGCCGTCCCGAACAGCACCTGGTGGAAGTGGGCCACCACGAAGTAGGTGTCGTGGGTGGCGAAGTCGATGGGTGGCGACGCCAACATGACCCCGGTGAGGCCGCCCATCAAGAAGGCGAACAGGAACCCGATGCAGAACAGCATGGGTGTCGTGAATGTCAGTTGCCCCCTCCACATGGTGCCGATCCAGTTGAAGAACTTGATCCCGGTGGGCACGGCGATGAGGAGCGACAACAACGAGAAGAAGGGGAGGAGCACCACGCCGGTCGTGAACATGTGGTGGGCCCACACCCCTGTCGACAGCGCCGCGATCGCCATGGTGGCGAAGACCATCCCCTTGTACCCGAAGAGCGGCTTCTTGGAGAACACAGGGATGACGTCGGTGACGATGCCGAAATAGGGCAATGCCAGGATGTAGACCTCGGGATGGCCGAAGAACCAGAAGAGGTTCTGATAGAGCACCGGCACCCCGCCACCGGCCGTGGAATAGATGTGGGTCCCGAAGTGACGGTCGGCGAACAACAGGACCATGGCCGCGGTGAGGATCGGGAAGGCGATGAGGATCAGGATGGCGGTGACGAGCATGTTCCAGGTGAAGATGGGCAGCCGGAACATGGTCATGCCCGGCGCCCGTAGATAGAAGGTGGTGGTCACCAGGTTCACACCGGTGAAGATGGCCGAGAATCCCGTCAGTGCGATCCCGAGGATCCACAGATCGGGAGCCGAGCCCGGCGAGTACTGCACCGACGACAGCGGCGCGTAGGCGACCCACCCGTAGGCCGCTGCTCCGCCGGCGACGAGGAAGCCCATCAGCATCGTGATCGAGCCGCCCAGGTAGAGCCAGTACGACAGGGCGTTGAGCCGGGGGAACGCCATGTCGGGGGCGCCGACCTGCAGGGGGAGGATGTAGTTGGCGAGGCCGCCGAAGGCGAAGGGCCCGGCGAAGAGATACAGCATCAGGCTGCCGTGCATGGTGAACAGCGCGTTGTACTGCTGGAAGCTCAGGAACGAGCTGTCCGGTGACGCCAGCTGGGTCCGCAGCAGCAGCGCCATGATCCCGGCCAGGAAGAACATGACGAGCGAGGTCACCATGTAGTTCATGCCGATCAGCTTGTGGTCGGTGCTGGTCAGCCACTTGAGCAGGCCCGTCGGCCCCTCGTGGTGCTCGTGGTCGTGTTCGTGGGCGACCTGGCGGTCGGCGAGAACGGTCATGCTGCCGCCTTCGTGGTCGAGTCGGAGGCGGAGACGGTCGACGCCGCCCTGGCCAGGCTCTGTTGCGAGCTCAGCCACGCCCGGAACTGGTTCGGGGGCAACGCCACCACATGGAAGAACATGAGCGAGTGGTACAGCCCGCACAGCTGGGTGCACTGGGCCCGGTAGATGCCCTGCTTCGCCACGGTGAGGTCGAAGACGTTGGTGACCCCGGGCTGGGCGTAGCGGCTGAAGTTGAACTCGGGCACGTAGAAGCCGTGGATGACGTCCTGGGAGTCGAGCGTGATCCGGGTGGTCTCGCCGGCCGGCACCACCAGGCCGGGGCCCAGGCAGTCGACGGCGGGGGCGCACGGACCTCCGTTGAGCCCGACGGGGTCGGGATCCTCGGTGGTGACGCCGGTCACGTCCACCTGGCCCGGGTACTGGTAGCGCCAGCCCCATTGGAACGCGGTGACGTGAACCTTCAGCGCGGGGGTGGGGCTCACGGCATCGACCTGGTTCTCGGTGTAGACGGTGAACCCGAACAGGGTGAGCACCATGACGACCGGGATCACGATGTAGGTGATCTCGATGCCGAAGTGGTACTGGAACTGGCGCGGCATCTCGTCGGACCGCTTGCGATAGCGGATGACCGACCACACGATCAGGCCGCCCACGAAGAGCAGGACGAAGATGGCCGCCAGCATCGTGCCGATCCACAGCACGGACTCGTCGTGCCCCTGCTTGGTCGACCCCCGATACCCGTAGAACGTGGGGAGCTGACAGCCTCCGAGGACGATCGGCAGGGCCGCCGCGGCCACGAGCCCGAATGCCCGGCGACGCCACCGTGACGCGACCGTGCTCCTCGATTCGCCGTCGCGGGGGCTCACGGCGACGACACTACCCAACGGTGATCCGCGAGTAGTAGTTGGCGCGCGCCGCCTCAGTCGGGGTCTCCGGCCCGTCCCCGGGACTCCCGGGCCGTCCAGGTGAACACCCCTTTCGCCATGGTCGAGGTGGCCGTCTCCGACAGCCGGGCGAAGACCGTGGCGCGCGCCCGGTGCACCCCGGGGTCGGCCGGCGCCGCCAGCGCCGCCAACTCGGCCAGATGCCCCGCCAGTCGCAGGGAGAGGGCCGGATCGGTGCCTTCGGCCGGTGACTCCACCAGCGCCAGCGCCCGGTCAGCGAGGACGCCGGCCCCCCCGGCCAGGGCGGCGAGCTCGCCGGCCAGGGCCGACTCGGGTGCCGGCTTGAGCGACGACGGGTTCCCGTCCCACCATCCCCCGTAGAGGCGCCATACGTTGCGCACGACGAACTCGGGCTCGTCGTAGACGGGGCGCAGGTAGGGACGCTCCGAGAGATGGGCCGGGGCCACCACGGTGTGCAGCACCTCGTCGAGCCGGGCGCCCGCGTTCATGAGCTCGATGGTCTGGTCGACGAGCGAGTCGAGGAGATCGGCGGTGTCGGTGAGCGCCTGGCGGACCCGAGCCGCGCCCACGACCGGGAAGCCGTGCCCCGGGAGCAGGACCTCGGGCTCGAGGAGGACCATCTCCCGCAGCGCCGCGGCCCATTCGCGGGGATAGCGCTGCACCTTCTGGGGGTTCCCGGCGTTGGGCGACGCCCAGATGAAGAGGTCGCCGCAGCACAGCACGCGTGCCGTCGCCAGCCATGTCCAGGTGTGGTCGTCGGTCTCGCCCCGGGCATGGTGGAGTTCGAGGTCGACACCGCCGACCTCCAGCGCGAGCTCCTGCGCGTAGGTGCGGTCCGGGTAGCGGTACTCGGTGGGCCAGCGGAACCCGGGCACGCTGAATTGCCGTTGGTTGATGATCTCGTTGTAGCCGGCGGTCACGACGTAGCGGTCGAAGCGCGCCGGCACGCCGTCGTGGGACACGACCACCGGAGCCGGCCAACCGTTCGCCGAGGACTCCTGCTCCCACACACCCACGCCGAAGACGTGGTCGATATGGCCGTGCGAGTAGATGGCGGTGTTGAGGCGGAGGGAGGACCACCCCCGCAAGGCATCGTGGACGGCCTCGGCCACGAACTGCGAACCCGTGTCGACCAGCACGAGGCCGTCTCCGGTGGCGATGGCCGACACGTTGGCGAAGCTGGGGACGAACGACACCCCCTCGGCGACCTCGGCCACCCCGCCCATGTACCCGCCCACGGGATGGATCTCCACGATGTCGATGACGCCGCGCCACAGCTTGTCGGCGAGCTCGAGTACGTCGTCGGCCATCGGACCTCCGGGTGGGGATGGAATGGGCGGTGCCGGCGCCCGAAGCCTACGGGCCCGGGCGCAGGCGGGCTCAGCCCGGCGGCTTGCGCCAGGTGCGTTGGAGCCGCGCCGCGTGCCGCCCCGCCTGGCGCGCCCCGCCGCGCAGCTTCTCCTCGGCCTCGGGGAGCCGCCGGGCCGAGCGGCCCGCGACGATGCCGAGCCCGCGCAGGACCATCGCCCCCGTCGTCGGCCCCGCCGCGGTGTCGTCGGTGACCGCACCGTCGGTGACCGCACCGTCGGTGACCGCACCGTCGGTGACCCCGGCGCCCCGACCGGCCAGGGTGGCGTGACGGGAGGGGGCGGGGAGCCGGGTGTAGCGGGTCAGGGTCGACAGCCGCAGCCACGCCAGTGCGGCGACCTCGACCGCCGCGACGCCCGTGATGTCGGGGCGCAGTGCCGGGAGGATGGGTGCGGCCGCCACGGCCACGGCCACGACGACGTCGAGCGTGGCGTGGAGCCTGGGGCCGCACACCCTCGCCAACCCGAGGGGGGCGCGGGCCGTGACGGCCAGGAGGGCGAAGGCGCCCGCGGCGACCAGGAGCAGGCCACTGTGGCGGATGTGGATCGACAGCCCCGCCAGGGCGCCCGCGACCAGATATTCGAGGAGCTGGTGGGCGAGGAACGGGATGGGCCGGGGCCGAGGAGGTCGCCGGCGCCTCGGGTCGGGGCCGGGGGAACCGGCGGTGATCGGAGCGCTACCCCGAGGCCGCGGACGGCTTGTCGCTGTCCTTGGCGGTCGCGCTGTCACCCGGGGCCGCCGTCTCGGCGTCGGCGTCGGTGCCGTCGCCCTTCTTGCCCTCGGCGAGGCCCTTCTTGAACTCGGACTGCGCAGATCCCAACGACCTGGCCAGCTTGGGAAGCTGGCTGCTGCCGAAGACGAGCACCACCACCACCAGGATGATGATGATCCCCCACTCGCTCTCGAGTACTCCGACCATGGGCATCTCGTTTCTGTGACCGCCGCTCAACGAGCGGAGTCTCCTCCGCCAAGGTTAGACCCTCGGCTCTGCGCGAGGACAGCGCCGCCACGGGTGGGCTCCGGCCGACACGGGCTCAGCCGGCCAGGAACACCCCCATGACCAGGGCGGTGATCGAGGACACCGCGGTCATCGCCCCCCAGACGGCGAGGCCGCGCACGGTGGAGGCGTGGCTGTGGAGCCAGGCGGCGAGGCCGGCGATCGCCACCACCACGATCTTGACGACCAGCACGATCACCCAGGCATGGGGTTGCCCGGCGTGGACGGCGGAGACGTTCCACAGCCCGGTGACCACGAGCACGGCATAGGCCGGCCACTGCAGGCGACCGAAGGCGCGGGCCAGGGCCTTGGGCGCCCCCTCCCCGAGACTGCGGGCCGTGGGGACGAGCCCGGCGATCGTGATCTGTCCACCGACCCACACCGTGGCGGCCAGCACGTGGAGCGTGAGCCGGAAGCCGTCGAGCGCCGATGCGAGGCTGCCGTGCAGATGACCGACCGTGGTCATGGTCGTGTTACTTGCCCTGCCAATTCGGCTTGCGCTTCTCGGCGAAGGCGACGGGGCCCTCCATGGCGTCGGCGGAGGAGAACACCGCCCCCACCGCTTCGGCGTTGAGCTTCCAACCTTCTTCCTCGGACACGCCGGCAGCCCGCACCATGACGTGCTTGGACCAGCGCACGGCCAGGGGTGCGTTGTCGGCGATGACCCCGGCCAAGGCCAGGGTCTCGTCCATGAGCCGGGCGGCGGGGACGACGCGGTTGATCAGTCCCAGCTGCAGGGCCCGTGCCGCGTCGATCGAGTCGCCGGTGAGCGCGAGCTCGAGGGCGATGGCGAGGGGTAGGCGCTTGGGGAGCCGGATGAGGCCGCCCGCGCCGGCCACCAGTCCGCGCTTGGCCTCGGGGATGCCGAAGGTGGCGTGGTCGGCGGCGACGACGAGGTCGCACGAGAGCATTATCTCGCACCCGCCGGCCAGCGCGGCGCCGTTCACCGCCGCGATGATCGGCTTCGGGAACTGTCGTTGGGTGATGCCGGCGAAGCCACCCGATCCCCCCATGATGGCCCCCCCTTCGCCCGACGCGAAGGCCTTGAGGTCCATGCCGGCCGAGAATGCCTTGTCACCGGCACCGGTGACGACGACGACGGAGCAGCCGCTGTCCGCCTCGAGCTCGTCGAGCGCGGCGGACATGCCCACGCTCACGTCGCCGTTGATGGCGTTGCGCGCCTCGGGCCGGTTGATGGTGAGGATCTCGACGAGTCCTCGGCGCTCGCGCTCGACTGCGGGCATCGGTGCTCCTTCTTCTCGGTCCGACCGAGTCTGACGGAGCCGGGACGGCGCCGCCACCTGGCGCCGTCGGCCGGTCCGGGCCGGGAGCGTCGCAGCCGACGCGACTCAGGGCACCAGCTGGTAGTGGGGCGGCGTGCCCGAGACCTCGATGCGAGCGCCGACGAGGTCGCGCCCGGCCAGCGCCGCGAGCTCGCCCGGTGCCGCCGCCACCGCCATCTGGCGCCCGTCGGCCAAGCGGGCGATGACAGGGGCCGCCGTCACCGAACCGTCCGATCCGATGACGGCCGTGGCCGCCACGACGACGGCCCCGCCCTCCGCCTCGGTGGCCACGGGGACCGCGGCAGCGTCGATGGACCGTTGTGCCCTCGCCGTCTCGCCCCGGCGCCAACCGTGGGGCGGGGGTGACGCGCCGTAGACACCCACGGCGTGCTTGGTGGCGTACCAGCCCATGGCGCTCACCAGGCCCGTCCCGCCCCGGGCGCGCACGGCCTCGACCATGGTGGCCACGGCGTGGAGGGAGTAGTTGTTCCCGGGCCCACCGAAATAGGGGAGGCCTCCGGTGGTGGTGAGGCCCCGGGTGTCGTCGGGTGCGATCCCGAGAGCCTCGACGGCCATTTCCACCACACACGGGAAGCACGAATAGAAGTCGAAGGCGCCGATGTCGTCGACCCCGACCCCGGCCGCCGCCAACGCCGCCCCGGCCGCAGTTTGGAGACCCGCCGACGAACCGAGGTCGGGCCGCGCCGTCGGGAACCAGACCTCGGAGGCGTCGGCTCCCGACCAGCAGAACACGGCCGCCGACGCGACGCCGGCGGCGCGTGCCGCCGCCAGGGAGCACACCATGACGGCCGCGCCCTGGTTCACGTGCAGGATGGCGCAGAGCCGTTTCGGGTAGGGCTCGGCGATGAGGCGGTTGTCGGGTGTGACCGAGGCCAGCTCCGACGGGGTGCGGACGTCGGTGAACCACGCGGCACGTTGGGTGGCGGCCACCTCGGTGAACGGCGCCATGAGCTCTCCCAACGCGGCGCGCTGCTCGGGAGCGCTGCGCCCGGCGCGGTGTGCGATCACGCTCTCGAAGAGCGCGTACACGTGCACGGGGGCGACGAGCCCGACCTGGAGCTCGGCGTTGCCGACCCCGACGCGGTCGTCGCCGACCACCGGGTCCGGAGCGATGTCGTCGCCGAGCCTGTTGCCGTCGTCGTGGTGCGGCGACGTCCCGATGGCCCCTGTCTTGGCCGAGTGCTGGGCCTCGGCCCCGACGATGAGGGCGACGTCGAGTTGCCCGGCCGCGATGGCGTCGGCGGCGCGACTGACGAGCCACTGCGGAGCGTTCCCCCCGATCGTCGTCACCTCGGTCCGGGCCGGGGCCAGGCCCAGGCGTCGGGCCAGCACGGTGGCGGGAGCGGGCCCCGTCGGCGACATCACGTTGACGACCGACACCTGCTGGACCCGACCACGGAGGTCCGGCACCGACTGCAGACATTCCATCGCGGCGCGCTCGGCGAGGTCGAGCGCGGTGACGGTGGTGGCCCTGTCGATCGACTGTCCGGTGGCGATCACCACCGGGATCCTGGACTCGTCGATCGACACCGCCGAGATGCTCAGTACCCTAGATGCTCAGCGCGGGCGCAGGCCGTTGAGCAACAGCGACACCACGAAATCGGCGGCGACTTCGGCGGAGAGGCCGTCGTCGGTGACGAGCCGCCGATGGGCGATCTGCCCGACGAGAGCGGCCACCGAGCACGCCACCATGCGAGGTGGCGCCTCGATGATGAGGCCGCGTTCCTGGGCGTCGGCGACGATCGCCTCGATGTCACCGATGAACGCCTCGAAGATCCCGAACAGGTGTTGCTCGAACCGGTCCCCGAGGGCGTAGGAGTCCCGGAACAACAATTTGACCAGCGCCCGGTCGGACTCGAAGAACTCGAAGGTGGTCCTGACCGCAGCCCGGAAGGGTGCATCGGGCGATCCCCGGGCCGGGGTGACGAGCATCGCCTCGGTGACATGGTCGCGCAGCGCCTGGCCCTCGGACTCGACGAGCGCGTGGAAGAGCGCTTCTTTGGAGTCGAAGTACCAGTAGATCGACCCGTAGGAGAGCTTGGCCGCTTTGGCGATGTCGGCGATCGTGGTGGCGTGGTAGCCCTTGCGGGCGAACACCCTCTTGGCGGCGGCGAGGATGTCGGTGCGGCGTCCCTGCTTCTCCGTGTCGCTCACGGCCCGCCGCACGGCACGACCGGGATGGGCCGTGTCGGTGGGTACCGGGGGAGCGCCCGCCATGGCGGTCAAGCTAGCAAACTGATCCGTCAGTCAACGAGGCGACAGTCCTCCGCGGCCCCGTCGAGAGGCGTCGCCTACGCCGACCTACCCGGTGGCGAAGCGCTCGGGGTCGACGGCGATGAAGAGGCCCTCGCCGTGGGCGATGGGGGCCGTGCCGTGGTGCGCGTCGGCTTCGATCCGGAGCTTCCGGCCGTGGTGCGAGTGCAGCTTGGCCCGTAGCTCGAGTTCGACCCCCAGCGGCGTGGGCGAACGGTAGGTGACTGTCAACCGGCCGGTGTAGGCCGGGGTGGCATTGATCGACAGCACGAACCCCATGACCTCGTCCATGAGGGCGGCCATCACACCCCCGTGGGCGCGGCCCGGAGCACCTTCGAAGGCAGGGCCGAGCGTGGCGCGCAGCACGGCCACGTCACCGTCGCGGGTGATGTCCGCCGCGATGCCGAGGGGGTTGGCCTTGCCCGTGACGATGCCGTCGGGGAACCGGATCCGTCCACTGCCGTCGGGCGGAGGGAGGACGAAGATCGAATCGACCATCTCGAGCGTGGTCCGGATGCGGTCCGGGGTGGCCTCGACCTCGTCCAACAGCGCCCGGGCCTGTGCCGACACCCGGCCGAACAATTCGTCGTCGACGTCGTGGGCGACGATGGCGTGCCCGAGTCGCCGTAGCGCGGCGGCCGCTTCGAGGCGGGGCGCCAGCGCCGCCCTGGCGCGCTCGGCGGGTGTGGTGGGGGCCGCCTCGTCGGCGGCGGTCAACTGTGCTTCACGTCCGCCCAGGCGACGTCCTTGTCGACCTCGACGTCACGGGGGAGGCCCAGGATCCGTTCCGCCATCTGGTTGCGCAGGACCTCGGAGGTCCCGCCCTCGATGGTGTTGGCCCGCGCCCGCAGGAACGTCGTGGCCCGGGCCTCGGTCCGGGTGTCCCCGGGCATCCACGCCGTGGCCGTGACGCCGTTGGCGTCCACGGCGAAATTCGAGCGCCGCTGGTTGTACTCGGCGTTGAACACCTTGTTGACCGATCCCTCCGGGCCGGGTTGCTGGCCGCGCAGCCGTGCCGAGTTGGCGCGGAACGCCGTGATCTCCTTCACCTCGGACTCGATGTAGAACTGCGCCAGCCGCTGACGGACGCGAGGGTCGGTGCGGTCGGGGATCGCCTCGAGGTACGACTGCCACGGGTCACGCCGGACGCCACCGGTGAACGACACCGGGTCGAGCGAGATGCCCGCCAGCGCGACGCGCTCGTTCATGAGCGTCGTGCGCGCGCACCGCCAACCATCACCCACGTCGCCGACGCGATTGGCGTCGGGAATGCGCACGTCGGACAGGAACACCTCGTTGAACTCCGACGATCCCGTCATCTGCTTCAAGGGACGGACATCCACGCCCGGGGACTTCATGTCCAGGATGAAGTAACTGAGCCCCTCGTGCTTGGGGACGTCGGGATCGGTCCGGGCGAGCAGCATCCCGAACTTGGCGAACTGGGCGATGGTGGTCCACACCTTCTGGCCGTTCACGATCCACTCGTCCCCGTCGCGCACCGCCCGTGTCGACAGCGACGCCAGGTCCGACCCCGACCCGGGCTCGCTGAAGAGCTGGCACCAGACCTCCTCGGCGGAGAGGATCTTGCGCAGGTAGCGCTCCTTCTGAGCCTGCGTCCCGTGGGCGATGAGCGTGGGACCGGCCAGGCCCACCCCGAGGAGGTTGATCGAGACGGTCGGCAGCCGGTAGCGGACGAGCTCGGAACGGATGACGGTCTGCATCCACACCTCGCCCGACACGCCTCCGAACTCCTCGGGCCACAACGGTGCCGCGTACGGACTGCGCCCGATCGTGCCCTGCCACGTGAAGGGGTTGAAGCCGCTCGCCGCCTTCAGCGCCTCGAGCTTCTCGTCGTCGCCGGCGTCGGCCGCTTCCATCCAACCCGCCGGCAGGTTGTCGTGGAGCCACGAGCGGAACCCGGTGCGAAACGCCTCTTGTTCGGGAGTGTCCTCGTTCGTCCAGCGCATCGCCTGGGCCTCCTTCGGTGATACGAGCTTCGGTAAGACGGGCGCCTAGCGCACGAGATGGATGGCCGGTCCCGGGCCGCCGGCGACCATGGGCGGGCGGTCGGACACGGATCCCTCGGCCGCGAGCAGAACGCTCCGCCGGTCCATGACGTCGGCGACGAAGGCCCGGCCGCGCCGGAGATGGCGCAGGATGTCGACCTGCCCCCCGGGCCGGGGCAGCATCCACGAATGTCCGCCCGGCACCCAGAGGATGTCGATCCCGGTGAGCTCGGCGAACTCGCGCGCCGTGTCGGGGCTGACGATCCGGTCGAAGCATCCCCACTCGGGGAGGATCGGCATGCCGGCGGCGACGACGCGCTCCACCTCGGGCCGCAGGTCCATCGCCATAAGCATCGACCCCACCGGCAGGGTGCGACCCATGGAGCGGAGGTTGCGTCTGGCGTCGGGCCACAGCCCCCGCAGTGTCGACGCCAGGCGTCGTCCGACGAAGAGGTCGGGCGTGTCGAGCACGGCGGCGACGAGGAGGTCGGCCACACCGGCCATGTCGGGCAGTACGGGAGCGAGCAGCGATACGAGCAGGCCCCGTCGCTGCTTCCATCCCGGCGTCGCCGCACCGTCGCGGTAGATGATGCCCAGGACGCGCTCGGGATTGGTATCTGCGAACTGCACGGCGACGGCCCCACCCATGGAGTGTCCGAGCAGCACGGCGCGCTGAGCCCCCACCTCGTCGAGGAGATGGCCGACCACGGCCGAGATCTCCCCGATGGTGACGCGCTCCCAGGGCATCGGGTCGCTGCCGGCGAATCCCGGCAGGCTGGGGTTGAGCACGCGCCAGCCCAGGGCCTCGGCGAGATGGCTGCTCTCCCTCCAGTACATCCCTCCCCCGGCGAAGTACCCATGGAGGTTGACGGCCCAGACCGGTTCGCTCCCCGGGCCTTCGGGACCGTGCGCCGTCTCGTTGTCGGACAGGGCGTAGCGGACGCGTCGGCCGTCGACCATGAGCTTGTGCGGGATCATCCGCACCGGTCGCCGCGACCCGAGCGCCGGGCCCGGCACGGGGGCGGGCGCGGCCCGGTCCCGTTCGGTGTGACGACGCGAAGGAAGCGCGGAAGCTTGCATGATGGCTGCGATGACCCTACCTCGAGCGCGGGCCTCTACCCGCGGTACGTGGTTTGCCGGGCACGCACCGTCGTAGGTGCGGAACGGGCGTCTGCGTCGCCGCCGGACCGTCCGCCACGTAGCCTCGCCACTCGTGGCCAAGCCCCGATCGAAAGTGCGCCGCGGCGCGGCCCAGGCCCGGGTCACGGCCCACGCCGTGCACCATCTGGGACTGCGAACCGTCGGCCTCATCCTGGCCAACTCGGCGCGCCGCCATGTCGAGCGGACCCGCTCCACCTCGGCGTCGCGTGCCGAGGCGCCCCCGGTGTCACCGGGCCGGTTGGAGCGCGTCGAGGTGTGGAACCCCCAACCCGGCACCGCGCTGTTCCACTTCGAACGGGCCCAGCTCGAGGTGGCGTTCCTCGCCCCCGACGTGGTGCGCGTGTCGTGGGGACCGGGCCCGGCCCCCGTGCCCTACGCCCTCGAGGCCGGGGTCTCGTGGCCGGTTCCCGAGGTCCAGGCCCATCCCATCGACGTGCTGCGCGCCGACGGCGCCTGGGTGCTGCGCAGCGACGCACTCGAGGTCACCGTGCTTCCCGACGGGTCCCTGCGCACGTCCCGACCCCACGCCACGGTGCTGCGGGCCGAGTCGGCGCCGTCGAGACGGGGCCCGGCGTGGGAGCAGACCTTCTCCATGCGCGCCGGTGAGCGCATGTGCGGGCTCGGCGAGCAGTCGGGGCCCGTCGACCTCCGTGGCACCGACGTCGTCTTGTGGAACACCGACCCGGGTGGCTCCTGGGGACCGGGGAAGGGCCCGCTCTACCTCGGCGTCCCCGTCATCGTCTCGACCCACCCCGACGGCGACGTGCTCAGTTTCTACGAGAACTCGACACGGGCCTCGTTCCACTTGGGCACCGTCTCCGAGGACGAGGCGACGGTGCACCTGGCCGGCGGGATCCTGCGTCGCTACCTGATCGCCGGTCCGGTACCACATCTCCTGGACCGCTACAGCGAGCTGACCGGGCGTCCGGCCCTGCCACCGCGCTGGGCCCTCGGCTACCACCAGAGCCGATGGGGATACCGCTGCGACGCCGATGTGCGTGCCATCACCGACGGGTTCGCGAAGCTCGGCATCCCCCTCAGCGCCGTGCATCTCGACATCGACTACATGCGCGGCTTCCGGGTCTTCACGGTGGACCCCGACCGCTTCCCCGATCTGGGTCGCCTGGCCGCCCACGCCGCGGCCACGGGCGCCCGGTTGGTGACGATCGTCGACCCCGGCGTCAAGGTGGACCCCGACTACGACGTGTTCCGCGAAGGGCGGGACCAGCACCGGTTCTGCACCGACGCCCACGGGCACATGGCCGAGGGTGTCGTGTGGCCGGGGCGCAGCGCCTTCCCCGATTTCACCGACCCCGGGACGAGAACATGGTGGGCCGAGCAAGTACCGCACCCTCACCGACCGGGGCGTCGCCGGCATCTGGCACGACATGAACGAGCCCACCTCGATCGCGTTGCTCGGCGACCCCACCCTGCCTCTCGCCACCCGCCATCACTTCGACGGGCGCGGTGGCGACCACGCCGAGGGCCACAACCTCTACGGGCTGCTCATGAACCGCGCCGGCTTCGAGGGCCTGCGCGCGGCGCGGCCCGAGCGACGCCCCTTCGTCGTGTCGCGCTCGGGCTGGGCCGGCATGCAACGGTGGGCGTGGAACTGGACCGGGGACGTCTCCTCCACGTGGGCTTCGATGCGCCAGCAGATGGCCACCGTCATCGGGCTGGGGCTGTCGGGGATCCCGTACTCGGGCTCCGACATCGGTGGCTTCAGCGGCGTCCCCGACGACGAGCTCTACCTCCGTTGGTTGCAGATGAGCGTGTTCATGCCGTACTGCCGGACCCACTCGGTGCGCGGTGTCCCGCCCCGTGAGCCGTGGTGCTTCGGTGAGCCCACCCAGCGGATCATCGCGGCGTGGACGCGGTTCCGGTACCGGCTCCTGCCTTATCTCTACACATTGGCGCACCAGGCGGCGGCGACCGGTGCTCCGCTGATGCGCCCGTTGTGGTGGCCGGCCCCCGACGCCGGTCCCGACTCGAGTGCCGACGCTGGTCCCGACGTCGACGACGCCTTCCTGCTCGGTGACGCCCTGCTCGTCGCACCCGTCGTCGAGCCCGGCGCCCGCCATCGGGAATTGGTGCTTCCCGCCGGGCGCTGGGCCAGTGTGTGGGGGGACGACGGCGACGGGGTCGGCCCGGCCGAGGCGCCCTTGGAGCGGATCCCCGTGCTCGCCCGGGTCGGATCGGTGATCCCGCTCGACGACGGCTGGGCGGACGGGGACGGACCGTGCCGTGTCGACGGTGACGTCGTCCCGGCCGCGAACCGTGCCATCTCGGGGTCGCCTCTCGCCCTCGATCACGCCCCTCGGTTCCTCGCCTTTCACTGTTGGCCCGACGCCGACGGTGCCGCCTCGGGTGAGTGCATCGACGACGCCGGTGACGGCGACGGTCCCGTCCGACGCGACGTGGTCCGCGTCGAGGAGGCGCGTCCGGGCGGAACGGCCCGCCTGACGTGGGAATGCTCGGGTGAGTTCCCGTCCCCGGCGGTGGTGCGGGTGGTGCTGCACGGGCTCACCGCGGCGCGCGCCGTGGCCGACGGCACCGAGGTGGCGGTGTCGGGACTCGGCGTCGAGTGCGGTCCGTTCACGGAGTTGACCCTCGAGGGGTTGCGACCGGCGACCCCACTCGGAGCCTGAGGAACCGGGTCGTTGCGGCGCCGGGCCCGACGCGAGGATGAGCCCGGCCGGGCCCTTCTCCCCCTCGAAGAGGTCGAGCACGACGGCGTGATCCTGCGTCGACTCACCGTCGACCACGCCGCCGCCCTGTCGAAGGCCGCCACCGAGAGCCTCGACCACCTTGCTCCCTGGATGCCCTGGGGCACGCCCGAGGGGACGTCCTACGAGACCCAGCGCGAGCGCCTCCTCGGACCCGCCACCCTGTGGAACTCGGGGAGCGGCTACGAGTACGGGATCTTCCTTCCCGACGGCTCGTTGGTGGGCGGCTGCGGCCTGCACCGCCGGATCGGGCCCAGCGCGATGGAAATCGGGTACTGGGTCCACGTGGACCACACCCGCCGGGGCATCGCCACGGCGGCCGCGGGTGCACTGACGGCCGTCGGTTTCGGGTTGCGCGGCATCGAACGCATGGAGATCCACTGCGACGAGGCCAACGTCGCCAGCGCGTCGGTACCCCCGAAACTGGGCTACCGGCTCACGGGACGCGTCGACCACGAGCCCGAGGCCCCCGGCGAGGTGGGGTCGCGCCTGATCTGGGTGCTCTATCGCCGTGAGTGGGACGCACGTCAGCCGTAGATTGAGCCCATGGCCGACCGCGACACCGACACCGCACCCCACCACCCCGAGCGCTCGGTCCCGGCCCCGCTGACCGCCGCTGTGTTCCACGAGCTCCTCGACGAGCTGCGCGCCCTCGAGGGCCGGCTGTTCCTCGACGACGTCCCTCTCGACGAGCTCAGTGTCCTCGAGGGGTACAAGTGGATCTTCTCCATCCTCGCCGTCGGCCTCGACGCCCACGTGTGGGCCGACCCGGCAAGGCCCCGCTTCGTCGACATCGTCGGCCCCTACCGGAAATGGGGCGGCGACAACGCCGATGCCTTCTACCAGTACACGCCGATCGATCCCGCCCGGACCTACGTCGTCACCGGTCGCAAGGGTGACGCCGACTATCTCTCCCTCACGGTCTACGGAGGACCGTCGGACGGCCGGTACTCCGAGCGCATCGTCGGCACCGTCAACGACCGGGCGCTCGACTTCGCCGACGACGGCTCGTTCTCTCTCGTGCTGAGCCCCGAGCCCCACGACGGGCCGTGGATCAGACTCGAGCCCGACGCGGTGTGCGCCATCACCCGCGACTACCTCGCCGACCCCGTCACCGGTCGCCGGGCCCAGTGGCACATCGAGTCGCTCGACCCTCCCGCCACCCGGCGCGAGGACGACGCCGATTTGGCCCGGCGGTTCCGGTCCACCCTCACCTGGGTCAAGGAACAGGCCACCATCGTCCCCATCGGGCTCGGGCCGCCGAACACGGTCGACGAGCCCTACGGCGTGCCCAGCCAGACCTTCGGATGGGCAGCGGGCGACGCCGCCTACGCCATGGGCTCCTACGACCTCGCCGAGGACGAGGCCCTCGTCATCGAAGGCCGGTCCCCGGGCTGCGCGTTCTGGAACGTCTGTCTCTGGAACCAGTTCCTCCACACCTACGACTACGCCTATGAACGCGTCACCATCAACGGCGACCAGGCCGTCTACGAGCCCGACGGCTCGTGGCGACTGGTGGTGGCGCGCCGCGACCCCGGCCATCCCAACTGGATCTCGACCGCCGGCCATGACCGGGGCCGGATCTGGTTCCGTTGGTTCCTTCCCGAGGCGACGCCGTCGCGACCGACGACACGCGTCGTGCCCGTGACCGACTTGCCCTGACGGACGTACCCGTGACCGACGTGCCCGGGTCCTGAGCGCCCGACGCGCTGGGCGCGGCCGGCCGTCCTCGTGGGTGGTGTTGGCACGCCGACCGGTCCACCTGCTGCCCACCTTCGTCGAGGAACGCTGCCCAGCCACAATGAGGGAGGGTCGATGGCGGCGGAGACCGATCGGGGTGGGATGAAGCGATTGACAGGTGGTCCCTGATGGGCGGACGGGTCCTGCCGGTCGCCTGGTACCGCTTCTGGGCCACTCTGCCCCGGCGACGGGGCGGGTATCTCTCGGTGATCCTCCTGGTCGCGCTCCTCGGCGGGGTGGCCATGGGCGCCATCGCCGGTGCCCGCCGCACCCAGTCCGCCTTCCCCGCCTATCTGGCCACCACGAAAACCTCGGACCTGCAGTTCATCGCCTACGGACTGGCGAATGTCCCGACGACGAGCCTCGGCGCACAACTCGAGCACCTGCCCGACGTCAAGAGCGTGGGGAACTCTCCCTTTCTCCTCGTCGAGCAGCTCGGGAGCAACGGAAAGCCGGCCTCCGGTGGGGCGAACGCGGCAGACATCCAGGCGCTCGGGAGTGAGGGAGGGATGTACTACACCCAGGACCGGGTGACGGTGGCCGAGGGCCGCATGGCGGATCCGCGACGGGCCGACGAGATGGTGGCCACGGCGGAGGCGGCGCGCCTCGCCGGCTGGCACCTGGGCCAGACGTTCTCCTTCGGCGCCTTCACACTTACGCAGGCGAACTCGCCGACCTTCGGCTTCCAGACCACCAAGCCGGCCTTGCTGTTCTCGGCGAAGCTCGTCGGGCTCGTGGTGCTGTCGAGCCAGGTCGTCCACGACGATGTCGATACGTTCCCGGCCGACGTGCTCATGTCCCCCGCCCTCACCCGGCGGTTGAGCCATAGCGGGGCGTACCCGACCTACGCACTGCGCCTCGACCACGGAAGTCGCGACGTCGCCGCCGTGGAGCGCCACATCATCGCGTCCCTGCCTCCGGGCACTCCCTATACCTTTCACGTCACGTCCGTGGTCGAGGGACAGGTCGAGAGGGCCAGCAAGCCCGAGGCGATCGCGCTGGGCGCCTTCGGTGTCATCGCCGGCATCGCCGCGCTGCTGATCGCCGGCCTGGCCATCAGCCGCGCCCTGTGGGAGTACGGCGAGGAGCTCGACGTCCTGCGCGCCCTCGGGGCCGATCCCAGGACGACGACGGCGGACGCCGCGCTGGGTCTGGTCGTGGCGGTCATCGTCGGAGCACTCGTGGCCGTGGGCCTCGCCGTGGCCCTGTCACCGTTGGCGTTGATCGGACCGATACGCCAAGTGGACCGTTCCCCGGGGATCGCCTTCGACTGGACGGTGCTCGGGATCGGGCTGGCCGTTCTGACGGTTGGCCTGGCCCCACTCACCGGAGTTCTCGCCTATCGCCGGGCCACCCGCCCCTTCGGCGAACGGGCCGAGCCCGTGGAACGGCGATCACGTCTCGTCAACGCGGCGGCCCGGGTGGGGCTCCCGCCGCCGGCCATCGCGGGGTTGCGGTTCTCGCTCGAGCGCGGGCACGGCCGCACCGCGGTGCCGGTGCGCTCGGCCCTGGTCGGCGCCGCGCTGGCCGTGACGGTCGTGGTGGCGACGCTCACGTTCGCGGGCAGTCTGCACACGCTCGACTCGCATCCCGCCCTGTACGGGTGGAACTGGAGCTATGCCATCAACTCCCCGGGTGGCAACAACATCCCTCCTGCCGCCGACAAGCTCCTCGACCATGACCCGGACGTGGCTGCCTGGACCGGGTTCAGCTTCGCCAGCGTCCAGGTCGACGGGCAGACCGTTCCGGCGCTGTTGACAACCAAGCCCGGGCCTCTGGATCCGCCCCTCTTGTCGGGCCACGAGATCGACACCAAGCACGAGATCGTGGTCGGCGCATCCACCCTTGCTGCCCTACACAAGAAACTCGGTTCCACTGTGACTGTCAGCTACGGCAGCCCCAGCGACGCCCCTGTCTACGTCCCGCCCACACCTCTCCAAGTCGTGGGGATCGCCACCATGCCGGCCATCGGGACGGCGGGAACCCTCCATGTGTCGATGGGTACGGGAGTGGAGCTCCCCACGGGTGTGGAACCGGCGGCGATGCAACGCGCGCTGCAGAGCCCTGACCCCAACCAGAACGGGCCGAACATCGACGTCGTCCAGCTTCGTCCGGGTGTCACCGCCGCGGCGGGCCGTGCGTCGATGCAACGCATCGCGGACACCGCGAATAAGGTGACGGCCGCCGATCCCATGACCACCGGTGACAGCTACAACGTGCTGGGCGTCCAGCGACCAGCCGAGATCGTGAACTACCAATCGACCGGCGCCACCCCCGCCACACTGGCGGCGGGGCTGGCGGCCGGGGCGGTCGTGGCCCTCGGTCTCACCCTGACAGCCTCGGTCCGGCGGCGTCGACGCGACCTGGCACTGCTGAAGACCCTCGGCTTCACCCAAGGACAATTGGCCACGGCTGTGGCCTGGCAAGCGTCGGTCGCTGCCGGCGTGGGGATCATCGTCGGCGTCCCGGCCGGGATCGTGCTGGGGCGGTGGCTCTGGACCCTTTTTGCCCGTGCGATCTTCGCGGTGCCCCAGCCGTCGGTGCCCGTGGTCGAGATCGTCCTGGTCGCACTCGGCGCGCTCGTTCTGGCCAACGCGGTGGCCGCCATCCCCGGGCGCATCGCGGCCCGGACGTCGACCGCTTTCATTCTGCGCGTCGAGTGAGACACACCGGCCCCGAAGGACCAACAGGGGCCGGATTTACGCGCCGGCCCCCGGCTAGACGCCCGCCTTTGGAGTGAGCGCGGTGACGGCTTCGTCCACCGTCGAGAAGATCCGGTCGCTGCCGATGCGGTTGAGCAAGCCGCTGCGCGCCAGGTTCTGTGGTGCCCCACCGATGGCACGGGCCACGCCCACGACGATGTGGGACCGCTCGAGCTCCTCCACCAGGGCCGCCACCGCTCGGGTGCCGGTGTAGTCGATGTCGGTGACGGCGTCGGCGTCGAGGACGAGGACCTTGGGAGGGGTGGGCGCGTCGGCCAGGGCCTTGTGGACCTCGGCCTGGAACACCGCGGCGTTGGCGTAGTACACGGGCGCCAGCCACTGCATCACCACCACGCCGGGGACTGGCACCGGCCGTTCGTGGTGGCTGAGTGGTTCCCAGCTCGTGGTGCCGGGGATCTTGCCGAGTATGTAGGAATGCGGGCGAGCCGAACGCCAGGTGCGGTCGAGGATGGCCAGGCCGACGGCGACGCCGATGCCCTGTTCGACGCCGGCGAACGCCACCGTGAGGAGGGTCACGATGGCGAGGCCGAACTCCGTCCGGTCGAAGCGGAACACCGACACCAACTGGCCCACGTGGAAGAGGCGGGTGGCCACGAAGATGAGGATGGCCGCCAAGGTAGCGAGGGGAACGTCTCTGAGCAGTCCCGCGGCAGGCACCACCAGCACGACCACGACGGCCGCCGCGGCCAGGCCGGAGAACTGGGTGCGCCCTCCCGCCGACGCCACCGCGCCCGTGCGGGCCGGACTGGCGTTGGCGGCGAACGCCCCGCTCACGCCGGCCAGGATGCTCCCGGCTCCCACACCGACGAAGTCACGGTTCACGTCGACGTCGTAGCCGCCCTGGTCGGCGAAGGCGCGGGTGGTGGCGGCCGTCTGGCTCAGCACGACCAGCGCCACGACCGCCGCGATGGGGAGCACCTGGCCCAGCGACGTGACCGACAGGTCGTGGATCCCGAAGTTGGGAGCGCCGTGGGCGACCGTGCCCAGGACGGACACGCCGTGGCTGTGGAGTCCGATGGCGGCCACCACGATCGTCGAGCCCACCAAGCCGAACAGCGCGCCGGGGAGCTTGCGGTCGATGCGTTCCGCCCCCGTGACGACGGCGAAGACGGCGACGCCGATGCCCACCGTCCACCCGTTGGCCTGTCCGAGGTGTCCGAAGACTGTCACTACCCGGTGCACCGTCGACCCCGACACCGGCGGCAGGGCGAAGAGGTCGGGGAGTTGATGGACCACGATGATCACCGCCACCCCGGCCAGGAACCCGGTGATGATGGGCGCGGAGAGGAAGTCGGCGATCCAGCCCAGTCGCAACAGCCCGACCAAGGCCACGATCACGCCGACGGTGACCGCCAGCAGCGACACGAGCGCCATGTAGTGCGCCGACCCCATGGGCGCGATGTGGGCGATCCCGGCTGCGAAGAGCGGGGCGATGGTGGAGTCGGCGCCCACCGACAGCTGGGGGGCCGAGCCCAGGAGAGCGAACGCCACCGTCCCGGCCACGAACACGTAGAGCCCGGTGATGGGCGGCATCCCGGCAAGACGCGACGTGGCCAGTTGCTCGGGGACGGCGATGGCCAGGAGGGTGAGCCCGGCCAGGAGGTCGGGGGCCAGCCACTGACGCCGGTAACCGTGCAGCGAGGTGAGGATGGCCGGCACCCGGTGCCGCCAGCTTGCCGTCATCGGGTCACCGTCATCGGTTCACCGTCATCGCGCCACCGTCATCGGTTCCGTTCCCCTCCCCGCCGGCGGGCGGCGGTCACGGATCGAGGTCGAGCCAGTGTCGCACGCTGGAGACGACGGTGACCTCGGGATGGGACCACACGAACCGCTCCACCCGGTCGAGGATCTCCTCCACGTGACGGACGTCGGGGGCCACGGTGCTGAAGCCCAGCGCGGACCGCTGCCACAGGTCGTGGTAGCCCACCTCCGACGCGGAGACCCCGAAGCGCCGCCGGGATGTCTCCACGAGATGACGGACCACGGCGCGCTTGGCCTTGAGCGAGTCGCTCTCCCCGATGTGGATCTCCATCTCGAGGGCGGCGACGTGCATGGTGCTCACGACCCGACCGACGTTAGCGTTTGCGGCCCTGTTTGCCAGAGACGAGGACGCCCCACGACGCCCGCCATGGGCGGCAGGGGTCGAAACCCACCCCAGGTCGACATTCCAGATCGCCCAGTCTGCTGGACTGGCCAAGGTGACAAACGTTCGGTGTCGCTCGGCAGACCCTGAGGACTTCACCTTTCTCGCGACGATGCTCGGCGAGGCCGCAGTCTGGCGCCTTGACAAGCCGACGCCGAACGCTGACCAGGTGCTCGCCGATCCGCGCTACGCGCCATATCTCGTCGGATGGCCGAGGCCGGGCGACTATGGACTGGTTGCCGAAGAAGGCGAGCCGGTGGGCGCGGCTTGGTACAGGACGTTCACTGAGGCGAGCCATGGCTACGGCTTCGTCGCTGAAGATGTCCCCGAACTGGCGATCGCAGTTATCGCGTCGCGTCGGCACGAGGGGATTGGTCGTCGGCTCCTCGTCGACCTCATCAACGCCAGTGTTGGTCAGGGATACCCGGCTCTGAGTCTCAGCGTGCGCAAAGCGAATCCAGCGCGCGGCCTCTACGAGTCGGTGGGGTTCGTCCCTGTCGAGAAGCACGGATCGTCCTGGACAATGGTCCGACACGCCGCTCGATCAAACTGACCCACGACCGCCCGCGTTACACCCGAATGGTTCACTGTTCCCGTGGATCTCGACGTCCTCACCGAGGTCATCGACCGACTGCACGGATCAGATCCGTCGACCTACGGCGATGCCGAGTCGATCCAAGTCGCCCAACGCCAGCTCGCTCGTCTCGACGCGTTCGTCACCAAGGCCACGGGCGCCTTCGACGTGGCGCGGAACTGGGAGCCCGACGGCGCCGCCAACGCCGCGTCATGGCTGGCGACCCGGTGCCGACTACCGAAGGCGCAGGCGCGACGCACCGTCCGCCGGGCCCGCTCGCTGCGCCACCTTCCAGGCTGCACCCGGGCTTGGGCCGAGGGCAACATCACGGCTGCCCAGGTCGACGTCATCGACGGGCTGAGAGACGACTCGACCGAAGATGTGCTCGCCCGTGACGAAGAGACGCTGGTCGCCCAAGCGGCCACGCTGCGCTACGACCTCTTCGTGCGGGCGGCCGCCTACTGGCGGCAGCTCGCCGATCCCGATGGCGCCGAAGACGACGAGGAATCGCGTCGCGGGCGGCGCGACGTCTACCTTGCCAGGAGCTTCGGCGGCATGTGGTTGGGCAAGATCACCCTCGACCCCATATCCGGTTCCATCGTCTCCGGGGAGCTCGAGCGCCTCGAGCGCGCGCTGTTCGAATCCGACTGGGCCGAAGCACGAGAGAGGCTCGGAAAGGAACCCAGGCTCGCCGACTTGGGCCGCAGTTCCGGGCAACGACGAGCCGACGCCCTGGTGGAGATGGCGACCCGCAGCCAGATCGCGCCGAGCGACGGGCGCCGTCCCACGCCCTTGTTCAGTGTCCTGATCGACTACGAAGCCCTGCGAGGGCGGGTCTGTGAGCTTGCCCAGGGCACGGCCATCACCCCGGGCTCGCTGCTCCCCTGGTTGAACGAGGCGTATCTCGAGCGCGTGGTGTTCGCGCCGGAGCGCCGTGTCGAGGTGAGCGCAACCGCCCGGCTCTTCTCGGGCGCGACACGCCGGGCCATCGAATTGCGGGACCGGGAGTGCACGCACGACTACTGCGATGTGCCGGCGCCGTCGTGCCAGGTCGATCACATCGTCCCCTTCACCGCCGGCGGCCCCACCGTCGAGGAGAACGGGCGACTGCTGTGCGGGTTTCACAACCGCCTGCGCAACGGCCGGCCACCACCCGACGACTAAACAGAGCCCGCCACTTCGGCTGGTATTGGATCGGAACGTCGATGGTACGGTGACGCCGATGTCAGACAGGGGGGCGGCGAGGAGCGTGGTCTGGGCGCCGACGTGCACGGGGCAGGACCACTGATGCCTCTCGTTCTTACCGACGACGAGTACCGAATCCTGAGCGCCGCGTGCGACCGCCTCATCCCCGAGGACGAGACCACCGGCGCTACGAGTGCGGGCGTGCCCGACTACATCGACGGCCTGCTCGGCGCCTTCCTGGTCGACCCGCCTCGCATCTGGGCCGGCGGTCCCACGTCGGGGCGCCACGGTGGTGAGGCGGCCTTTGCCCGCTTCCACCCGTTGACTGCGCTCGACGAGCTGGCGTGGCGGACCCGCATCGAAGGATCGCTCGGCATCCCCGCACGCGAGTTCAACGGACCGGTGGAGGGTCTCCAGGAGCGGTACCGGTCGGGACTGGCTGAGCTCGGCCCCGACTTCTGCGACCTCGCGCCCGAGGACCAGGACGAGCGGCTCCGCACCAACCGCCGGTTCACGGCGCTGCTCTACGAACACTGCTGCGAGGGCATGTACGGCGCCCCCGAGTACGGGGGCAATCGCGACGGCGCCGGGTGGGAGGCCATCGAATACCCGGGCGACGTCCAACCGCGGGGATGGAGCGACGCCGAGGTGGCCGGTCCGTGACCGTCGACGCCGTCATCGTGGGATCGGGACCCGGCGGTGCCACTGCGGCCGACGTGCTCACGCAGGCGGGTTGGGACGTGGTCATCGTCGAGAAGGGGCGTAACCATCTCCTCGACCCCGACGACCTGTCGAAGCCGGCCGCCGACTACTCCAACGACGAGCTCAAGTTCATCTACCGGCATTTCCTCGGGCCCGACCCCCTCATCGAGCCGCGTACTTTCCGGCGTGGCGAGGAGGAGGGCGACCACGCCTACGTGGGTGAGGTCAACTCCATCCCCACCACCGTGGGCGGCGGTGGCACCCACGCCGACGGGAAGGTGCCGCGCTTTCGGGAGGAGGACTTCCGGTTGCTGAGCACCCACGGCCCCATCGAGGGTGCCGAGGTGGCGGACTGGCCCATCACCTACGACGACCTCGAGCCCTTCTACGCCGAGGCGGAGCGGTCCATCGGGGTGGCGGGCACGGCGGGGGCCAATCCATTCGCGGCATGGAGGTCGGGCCCCTACCCCATGCCGTCGGGGGCGCCCATGTACGGAGCGGTGCGCTCGAGCGCGGCCGCCGAGGCCCTCGGGTTGCATCCCTACGCGGCGCCCACCGCCGCGAACTCGGTGCCCTACGACGGGCGGCCGGGTTGCAACAACTGCGGGTTCTGCGCCTTCTTCGGGTGCCCCATCCACGCCAAGGGTGACCCGGTGGCGCTGCTCATGCGGGCCATGGCGTCGGGTCGGGCCGAGTTGTTGTCCGAGACCTTCGTGTCGCGGCTCGTCACCGACGGGCGACGCGCCACCGGTGTCGAGGTGATCGGTCCCGACGGCGCCACCCGCACCATCGACGCCCGCCACGTCGTCATCGCCGCGGGCGCGGTGGAGACGCCGCGCCTGCTCCTGCTGTCGGGTATCGACCATCCCCTGGTGGGGCGGAATTTCATGGTGCACTTCCAGACCTTCGTCATCGGGATCTTCCCCGACCGTCTCCACGGGCACAAAGGTCGGGCCGTGACCCATGTCCACGACGACGCCGTGATCGTCGACGACGCGGCGCGCGCCGCCGCGGCGGCGGCGGGGCTGCCGTGGATCCGCGGCGGGCTCGTCGAGCACGGCGGCCCCAGCCTGCCCGTCATGGAGGCGAAGATCTACCCGTGGGGGGCCAAGCACAAGTCCCTCATGCGGTCGTCGCCCATGCGCGACCGGATGTGGGCCTTCACCATGCAGGGTGAGGACCTTCCCCAACTCACCAACCGCGTGGACCTCGACCCGTCCGTGCGCGACGTGCGCGGCTTTCCCGTGGCCCGGGTCACCTACAAGCCGCATCGCCACGAGATCGTGGCCTCGGACCACCACGCCCCGCGTCTCGTGCGCGTCCTCGAGGACATGGGTGCCACGTGGACCATGACCTCGACCTCGCCGCTGGTCGAGGGCGAGGACCGCCGGGGTGCGCTCTCGGCCATCCCCATGAGCCGCCACGTCATGGGGACCACCCGGATGGGGAACGACCCCCGCACGTCGGTGGTCGACGCGCGGGGACGCCTCCACGACCTCGACAACGTGGTGGTGGCCGACTCGTCGGTGTTCGTGACCTCCGCGGGCTACGGCCCGACGCTCACCCTCGTGGCGCTGGCGGCGCGCGCCGCGGCCGCACTGGTGGGAACTATGTGAGCAGGTGCGAAGCCAGCAGCCGGCCGCTCGCCTCGAACTCCTCGGCGGGGACCTCGGCGTGCATGCCGGGGCTCACGTGCATGCGCTTGTCGGTGCTGGCGAAGGCCTCGAACAGCTCGAAGGCCAATTCGCGGGGGAAGAGCTCGTCGTGCCACTGCACCAGGAAGAGCAGCGGGCACGCCACGGCGGGGGCATCGGCGGCGAAGCGGTCCTTGGTGGGCCCGGCGATCCCCATGAGGCCGAGGACGGCCACGGCCACGCGCGGCTCGGCGGCGACGACGGGAAGGCCGAAGATCGTCCCCATCGACAGCCCCCAGTAGCCGCACGGGCCCGGTGTGACCTCGGGCAGCTCCTGGACGGCGTCGAGCGTGGTGGTCCAGTCGGCGACCATCTCGTCGATCATCCCGTCGTCCGAGGACCAGCGCTGGGCGAAGTCGGCGAAGGGGAGCCCGGCCACCTCACCCTTGTCGGCACGACGGTCGCCGTGGACGGGCCCGTCGATGGCGACGGCCGACAGCCCGCGGTGCCGGACGAGACCACGGGCCAGCGCCACGATGTAGTCCTCGCGTTTGGATCCCGAGGCGCCGTGCCCCAGCATCACGATGGGGCGGGGGATGTCGTCGTCGGCGGCGGTCCACAACACGCCGGGAATGCGCCGGTCCGCCCGGTTCAATTCGAAGGTCCGTTCGCGCACACCCTTGGCGGCGACGTCGGTCCCGAACTGCATCGGTGCGAGCGTACCGGTCAACTGCGGGGCACCTCCGACCACGCCATGTCCTTGTCGGTGCGGGGCTCACCGGGGAGGCCGAGGACGCGCTCGCCCAGGATGTTGCGCATGATCTCGGACGTGCCGCCCTCGATGGAGTTGGCGCGCGACCGGAGGAAGGTCTGGCGCGGGTCGGCTCCTCCCGAGAACACGGCCCGGTCGGGCCGGCGCATCTCGTAGTGGGTCGGGAAGAGGGTGCCGGTCATCCCGAGGAGGTCGACGCAGAATTCGTAGACGCGCTGGTTGAGCTCGGCCCCCACGAGCTTCGCCACCGAACCCTCGGGCCCCGGCGTCCCCGCGGTGCGCAGCGCCCGGGCGCGGAGGTTCGTGAGCCGGGCCACCTCGGTGTCCACCCACAGCTCCATGAGCCGGTCGCGCTGGCTGCCTGTCTTGTCGGCCTTGTCCTTCCAGATGCGCAGGGCCTCGTGGATGGGGCCCGAGCTGCGCTGGACCACACCGCCGCCGATGGCCACCCGCTCGTTCATCAAGGTGGTGGTGGCCACGCGCCACCCCGCGCCGACGGCGTCGAGGCGCTGGCTGTCGGGGATGTGGACGTCGGTGAAGAAGACCTCGTTGAACTCGGCGTCGCCGGTGATCTGGCGCAGGGGGCGGACCTCGACGCCCGGGGCGTGCATGTCGACGATGAAGTAGGTCATGCCCCGATGCTTGGGGACGTCGGGGTCGGTGCGGGCCACGAGGAGTCCCCAACTGGCGGTGTGGGCCAGCGTGGTCCATACCTTCTGGCCGTTGACGACCCACTCGTCACCGTCGCGGACCGCCCGGGTGGCGAGGCCGGCCACGTCGGAGCCGGCCCCGGGCTCGCTGAAGAGCTGGCACCAGACCTCCTCGCACGTGAAGAGGGGGCGGAGGTAGCGAGCCCGCTGTTCCTCGGTGCCGTGGGTGAGGATGGTGGGGGCGGCCATGCCGTAGCCGATGACGTTGCGGTCGGCCTCGTTGGGGGCGTCGACGGCACGCAGCTCGCGCTCGACGAGGCCCTGGAGATCGGGGCTCACCCCGAGGCCCCCCAGTCCCACCGGGAACGACACCCAGGCGAGGCCGGCGTCGAAGCGGGCGCCGAGGAACTCCACCGCCGGCGTGGACGACGGATCGTGATCGGCCAGCAGGTCCCGGAGCCTCGAGCGGACGAGGTCCTCGTCGGTGGTGACGGTGTCGGTGAAGGGCATGCGCCAACGTTAGGGCAGCGGAACGGCACGGGCGGGTGCCGGGGGTGGCCTCCCGCCCGTGCTCGCCGCTGTCTCGCCCAGGCGGGTCCGGGTGTTGGTGTGCGCCTAGGTATCGGCGTATCCGGACCGGGCCTTGAACGGTGCCGTGGTGTCGGCTTCTGCCTCCTGGCCCGTCGTTTGTAGAGTCGGGCCGGCGTCGGCTTCCGCCGGGGCTTGGGGAGAACCGACGGAGGGCGTTGTGGAGCGAGTGGAGTTCGAGACGATCGTCTACGAGAAGGACGGGGCGGTGGCCCGCATCGTCCTCAACACTCCCGACAAGGCCAACATCCAGACCGCGCAGCAGGTGTGGGACATGGACGAGGCGCTCGTGCTCGCCGACGACGACGACGACGTCAAGGTGCTCGTGCTCAAGGGGAACGGGGAGGGCTTCTGCGCGGGCCATGCCATCGTGAGCGCCGACGAGATGCCCGAGGTCTACCCGACGACCGGCCCCACCTCGGAGCGGACCTGGCGCCGCCACCACCAGGGCCTGTTTCTGTGGCCGCCGCTGCGGCTGTGGGAGTTCCCCAAGGCGACCATCGCCCAGGTCCACGGCTACTGCGTGGGCGGGGGCACCGTCTACGGCCTCCTGACCGACCTCACCATCGTCTCCGAGGACGCCTACTTCCAGATGCCGCTGCCCCAGGGCTTCGGGCTCCCCGGCGCCCAGACCATGATCGAGCCGTGGGTGCTCATGAACTTCAAACGCGCCGCCGAGTACCTCTTCCTGGCGCCGACCATCAGCGCCACCCAGGCGCTCGACTGGGGCATGGTGAACCGAGTCGTACCGCGTGCGGACCTCGAGGAGACGGTGGAGGAGATCGCGGCGACCATCGCCAAGATGCCGCTCACCACCATCCTCGCCACCAAGCAGGGGCTCACGCGGGCGTGGGAGATGATGGGGATGCGGATGCACCTCCAGCAGTCCACCGACCTGGTGGCGTTGTGCACCGGCGCGAGCGACGTCCGCCAGTACATGGCGTCACTGGGAGGAAAGCGTCCCCGCCAGAAGGCCGCCGATCATTCCGCCGCCGACTGATCCGTGACCATCTGATCCGTCAACGATTGCGCAGTAGAGCTTGGCCAACTCAGCCCCGTGGTTCGACGAGGAGGCCCTGCAGTGATCGTCCGATGGGACCGCGCACGTCCCACAGGGCGGACTGGGCGACACCGACACCGGGAGCGCCGATGGCGGTAGAGGCGTCGAGACAGACCCACTCACCGACGGCGGGCCGGTGCAGGTACACGGTGAGGTCGGGGTTGATGAAGACGTGGTGGGCGAAGTCGAGCTCCGAGCTCACCCCGTTGCCGAAGTCGGCCCCGGCCATCACCCGCTGCAGCGGGGTCGGCGACTCGCCGGGGACGACGGGCACGGCCAGGCGCACCCACACCGTGGCCGGGCCGAGCTGGTCGAAGGCCCCCGCCACGTACTGGAGCTCGGCTCCGGTGTTGTGGAAGGCCCGGTAGGCGCCGATCGGCGCGGGGGTGCGGTAGCCGGCGCCGGGGCCGGGCGGTGCGTCGGGGTCGACGTCGGGAACGGGGGAGTCGGCGGGTTGGCCGTCGGCGCGGGAGTCGGGCGGTTGCAGGCGGATGCGCAGCGCCCGTCCCCATGCCACGTCCCGGTCCCCGCTCGAGATGCGGGCGTCGACGAGCTGGACCTTGCGACCCGGGCGTGCCATCGACACCGACACCGACAGCCGGTCGAGGGGCACGGGGCGGAGCAGCTCGACGGTGAGCCGGGCCACGTGCATGGGCTCCTCGGTGGGGACCGACTCGACGGCGCGTGCCAGCAGCGCGGCGACGGGGCCGCCGTGCAGGGCGTCGGGCGACCACGGCCCCCGCGCCAGCTCGGTGGGGACCACGTCGTCACCGTCGACGTGGAAGAGCGCCTCGTCGGGCGGGGTCACGGGGCGGGGGGCTCGAGCCGGTCGAGGACCCACGCCGGAGGACGGGCCGTGAAGCCATCGTCGGGCCATTCCATCCACCCCGACGCGGCCAGCGCCCCGCCGTCGGGGTGCAGGGTCGTGCCCGTGATGTAGGAGGAGAGCTCCGAGGCGAGGAAGAGCACGCAGTTGCCCACGTCACTGACCTCCCCTTTGCGCCGCAGGGGGATGGTGAGCCAGTCGCCGGGATCGGTGCCGTCGCCCGCCGCCGCGGCCCGCTGTCCCGCCGACCCGGCCCGCCCCGCCACGCCGGCGAGTCCGGCGGTGGGGACGAAATCCGGTGCCACACAGTTGACGCGGATCCCGGCTCCGCCGAGCTCGACGGCCAGGGTGCGGGTGAGGTGGGTGACCGCCGCCTTCATGGCCGCGTAGACGGCGTAGCCCGGTGCGGCCCGGTGCGCCTCGATCGACGTGATGGTGATGATGCTCCCGCCCCGCCCTCCCGCCTTCATGGCCAGCGCGGCGCGCTGGGTGGCGTCGACCACCCAGGTGAAGTTGGTCCGTACCAATGCGTCGCGTCCCTTGGCGCTGACGTCGGTGAAGGCGGCGCGGAACGTGCCCCCCACCACGTTCACGAGGATGTCGAGGCGCCCGAAGGACCGGGCACAGGCCTCGAAGAGCCCGGCCAGGGCGACGGGGTCGCGCACGTCGGTCACCGATTCGACCACGTCGACGCCGTGGGACCGGGCCTCGTCGGCCGTCGCGTGCAGGGCGGCACCGTCGACGTCGGCGAGCGCCAGCGCCCACCCCGGCCCGGGCCAGGTCCAGGGCGCTGGCCCGACCCAGTCCGCCGCCCCCGCCGGCCACCATGGCGACCTTCCCGGCCAACCCGGCCCGCTCGTCCAGGAACGACACCGGCACGGCGGGGAGCGTAGCCGATACGATCTGACGACCAGTCAGAATATGGGCCGGCACGATCCCGAAAGGCAGCGGTATGGACTTCGAGTTCTCGCCTGAGCAGCTCTCCTTCGTGGCCGAGGTCGAGCGCTTCCTCGACGAGCACGACGACCCCCAGGTCTTCGACGTCACCCGGGAGAACATGGCCCAGATCGTCGACACCCCGCCCCGGCGGGCCTTCATGGCCGAGATGGGGAAGCGGGGCTGGCTCGGGATCACCTGGCCCAAGGAATACGGAGGGCAGGAGGGCGACGGGGTCTACGAGTACCTCCTCAACGAGTCGCTGGCACGCCGGGGCGGGCCCCAGATCGGCAAGGGGGTCGGGATCGTCGGCAAGACGATCATCCGCCACGGCTCCGACCGGCTCAAGGCCGAGTTCCTGCCCAAGATCCTGCGCAACGAGGTGGAGTTCGCCGTCGGGTACTCCGAGCCCAACGCCGGGTCCGACGCCGCCTCGATGCAACTGAAGGCGACGCGCGACGGCGACGGCTGGCGCCTGAACGGACAGAAGACGTGGACCACCTCGGCCCACTTCGCCGAGTGGTACTGGGTAGGGGCCCGTACCGACCCGTCCTCGAAGCACGCCGGCATCACGCTCTTCCTCGTCCCCCTCGACCAACCCGGCATCACCATCAACGCCATCTGGACGATGGGGGACGAGCGCACCAACGAGGTCCACCTCGACAACGTCTTCGTCCCCGACGACTACGTCGTGGGCGAGCTCAACCACGGCTTCCAGTACATCTCCGAGGCCCTCGACCTCGAGCGCTTCACCATGTTCACCTTCTCTCCCATCGGCCAGCGCCTCGACCTGCTGTGCGAGTACGTCGCCGGCGCGACCCGTGACGGGAAGCCGCTGAAGGACGACCCGGTCATCCGCCACCGCATCGCCGAGCTCGCCACCCAGGCCGAAGTGGCGCGCGTGCTGGGGCTGCGCTTCGTGAACGAGTCCCAGAAGGGCGGCGCCGCCCCCACGACGCACGCGTCGGAGTACAAGCTCTATGCGACGGAGCTGTCGCGCCGTCTCGCCGACGCGTCGATGGACATCGCCGGTCCCGGTTCCCAGCTCCGGGTGAAGACGGCCGAGGCGCCCATGGAGGGCCGGCCCGAGTCGACCTACCGCTACACCGTCATCGACACCATCGGTGGCGGGACCTCGGAGATCCAGAAGAACATCATCGCCCGCCGCCGCCTCGGGCTCCCCAAGAACTTCTGATGGCGGCGGGTTCACCCGACTCCGGTGCACACGGTGCTAGTGCGCACGGTCCCCTGGCCGGCGTGGTCGTGCTCGACCTGTCGAGCGTGGGCCCGGCGGCGCGCTGCACCCGGCTGCTCGCCGACTACGGCGCCACCGTGGTGAAGATCGGCCCCGTGCCGGGCCGGGGCCCCGCGCCGGTGACCCCGCCGTTCTTCGCCTACAGCGCGCAGCGCGGCATGCGGCGCGTCTGTCTCGATGTCCGCGACCCCGACGGACGCGACGCCTTCCTGGCGCTGGCGGGCGGGGCCGACGTGGTCGTCGAGAGCTTCCGGCCCGGGGTCGTCGACCGCCTCGGCATCGGCTACGACGCGGTCCGGGCCGTCAACGATTTGGTGGTGTACTGCTCCACGAGCGGGTTCGGCCAGGACGGCCCCCGCTCGGCGTGGGCCGGCCACGACCTCGACTACCTGGCCGTCGGCGGCTATCTGGCCACCACAGGCCGGCGCGCCGACGGCGGGCCCCCCATCCCCGGTGCCACCGTGGCCGACGCCGCGGGCGGCGGCATGCACGCCGCGTTGGCCATCTGCGCCGCGTTGGCGGGCCGAGCCACCACCGGTGAAGGCACCTTCCTCGACGTGTCGGTGGCCGACGGGGTCCTCTGGCTCATGTCCCTCGCCGCCGACGAACACCTCGCCACCGGGACCGAGCCCGGGCCGGGCCACGACCTGCTCACCGGGCGCTACGCCTGTTACGACACCTACCGCGCCGCCGACGGGAAGTGGCTGGCGGTGGCCGCCATCGAGGCCAAGTTCTTCGCCAACCTGTGTCGGGCCCTCGGGTGCGACCAGTGGACCGAGCACCAGTACGACGACGAGGTCCAGGACGAACTGCGCCGCGACCTCGCCGCCGCGTTCGCCCGCCGGGACCGCGACGACTGGGTGGCCGAGCTCTCCGGTGCCGACACCTGTGTCGCCCCCGTCCAGGCCGTGGCGGAGATCGGGGACGACCCGCAGTACGCCTTCCGCGGTGCGGTGGTGGAGGCCAAGCACGCCGAGCGCGGCACCTTCCGTCAGGTGGGGGCGGTGCTGGCCGGCATGGCACCGCTCGCCGAGCCGGTGTGCGTCCCCGACGTCGAGTCCACCGACACCGACGAGCTGCTGACCGCGGCGGGCATCCCCGCCGAGACAGTGGCGGCGTGGCGGGCCCGCCAGGTCATCGCATGAACACGGTGATCGCATGAGCACGAGCACCATCGACGACGTGCGCGCCCTCATCGGGGTGACCCAGTACGAGGAGACGGGCGAGTTCCCCGTCGAGCGCAGCTACGTCTGGACCATGAGCGCGGCGGTGGAGAACGGCAACCTCCTCTACTGGGACGACGCCGTGGCCGAGGAGCTCACCGGCGGGCCCGTTGCCCCCCCGACCATGATCTCGGTGTGGTTCCGCCCCCATCACTGGGCGCCGGGGCGCACCGGGGAGCACCTCCCCCTGAAGGTCCATTTCGACTTGAAGGAGCGCCTCGGGCTGCCCGAGGCGGTGATGACCGACAACACCATCGTGTTCTTCGATCCCGTCCGGCCCGGCGACGTGCTCACCACCCGCCAGATCCTGCGCTCGGTCAGCGACGAGAAGACGACGAAGCTGGGCACGGGACGGTTCTGGGTCATCGACGTCGAGTACACCAACCAGCACGGGGCCAAGGTGGGGGTCGAGAGCTACACCGGCTTCGGCTACCGCCGTCGTGCCGACGCGGCGGAGGCGAGCGCGTCGTGAGCGGGCTGGAACCGGTGCTCGTGTTCGGCGACGTGGCCGAGGGTGACATGCTGCCGTCGCTGTCCCACGACGTGACCGCCACCACGGTCGTCCTCGGCGCCCTGGCCACGCGCGACTGGCGGCCGATGCACCACGACAAGGACTTCGCCGTCGACCGCAACGGCACGAAGGACATCTTCCTCAACACCCCCAACCAGGCGGCGTGGTTCGAGCGCTTCATCACGGACTGGACCGGCCCCCACGGCCGGATGGGCCGGGTCACTTTCCGCATGCGGGACTCGATTTTCCCCGGCGACACCATGGTGTTCGACGGGGTGGTGTCCGAGGTCACCAAGGACGACACCGGGTGCGGATGGGTCGGCCTCGACATCACCTTGTCGGTCGACGGGGACGTGAAGAGCACGTGCGCGGCACGCGTGGCGGTGCCCGTGGACGACGACGACAACCCTTGGCGACGCGGCGGCGACCGCTGGAAGCCCTGAGAGGAGCGGGACGTGCTGGACCTCGAATTCACCGCCGAGCAGGACATGCTGCGCGAGACGGTGCGCAAGCTGTGCGCGACCCACAGCCCCCTGTCGGTGGTCCGTGAGCTCGAGGACGATCCCGTCGGCTACTCGACCGACCTCTGGAAGCAGATGGCGGAGCTCGACCTCATCGGGCTCCTCCTCCCCGAGGAGTACGGCGGCTCGGCCATGAGCGCGCTCGAAGGCGTCGTGCTCTACGAGGAGCTCGGGCGCGCCCTCGCCCCCACGCCCCACTTCGCCAGCGCCGTGCTCTGCGGCGGCGCCGTGGCCGCGGCGGGCTCGGCCGAGCAGCGCGACCGGTGGCTGGGGCCCATCGCTACCGGCGAGGCCATCGTCACCCCGGCGTGGTTCGAGCCCGAGAACAGCTGCGGCCCGACCGGCATCCAGATGCGGGCCGAGCCCGACGGCGACGGCTGCCGGTTGACCGGGACCAAGCGCCACGTCCCCTTCGCCTCCTCGGCGTCCTCGTTCGTGGTCCTGGCCCGTACCGGCGACGATCCGCTCGACGTCGACCTCTTCCTCGTGGACCCCGCCTCGGAGGGATTGCGCCTCCACCAGCAGCTCACGGTGGCGTCCGACACCCAATTCCAACTGACCTTCGACGCCGTGCGCGTCGACGCCGCAGCCCGGCTCGGCTCGCCGGGGACGGGATGGGCGACTTGGGACGCGGTGATGCACGACGGGTGCATCCTCCTCGCCGCCCAGGCCGTGGGGGGAGCGCAGCAGGCGCTGGACATCACCGTGCAGTACGCCAAGGACCGCGAGCAGTTCGACAAGCCCCTGGGGGCCTTCCAGGCCATCGCCCACTACCTCGCCGACGCCGTCACCGCCGTCGACGGGGGGACCACCCTCGTCCACGAAGCGGCCTGGGCCCGAGCCGAGGGCCGGCCCGTCGACAAGCTGGCGCCGATGGCCAAGCTCTTCGCGTGCCGGACCTACCGCGACGTGACGGCCATGGCCCAGCAGGTGTTCGGCGGCATCGGCTTCACCGTCGACTTCGACATCCAGCTCTTCTTCCGTCGCGCCAAGCAGCTCCAGCTGTCGTGGTGGGACACCCGCTACCTCGAGGAGCTGGTGGCCGCGGCCGTGCTCGACAGCCGCGCCTGAGGCCGGTCAGGCCGAGGCGGTCTCCTGGCCCAGGGTGTAGCCGGCCAGGAAGGTGTCGGCCTCGTCGGTCCGGGTGTAGCGGTTGGCGAGCCGGCGGAACCGGGCCGAGTGGGTGGGCTCGATGAGGTGGGCGAGCTCGTGGACCAGGACGGCGTCGAGCACCCAGCCGGGCACGTACCGCAGCCGGTCCGAGATGCGGATCTCACCGGTCCGGGACGTGCACGAGCCCCAGCGGTGCTGCTGGTTTCCGACCCACCGGATCGAACCGGCCCGGACGCCGCCGAGGTACTCGTCGGCGAGCTGGTTGGCCCGGCGGGTGAGGTCACGGTCCGAGGTGGTGACGTTGGGCCGCTGGGCGAGCACCCGCTGCACGAGGCCCTCGACGAGCTCGACCCGGTCGGCCTTGCTCAGCCGGGCCGGGACGAGGATGACGACCCGGCCGTCCTGCCAGAAGCCGCTGGCGGTCTTGCGACGGCGGGGGCTGGTGCGGACCTCGACGGGCGGAAGCGGTGGTTTCCGGTCGTTCATCGCGGCCCCCCGCACCCTCGCGACCAAGGCCGGCCGAGCCGGCGCGCACGTGTCGGTTCCACCTCGTTGCCCCCCTCGAACTCCATGTCACTAATACATGCCGACGCGGCGACGCTGCGCAAGACCCTGCGTGTGAATTTTCTGGGTCTTCGTCACCACCGCTTCTGGCGACCGCTGGCGTTGAGGTCGGCGAGGTACCGGTTGTAGGCCGCCAACTCGTCGTCGGTCTCGCCCGCTGGCTCCTCGGCTCCCGGGTCCTCGGCGCCCGCGTCCCGAGCCGGCCGGGGGCGGGGATCGTCGTGGACGAGCTTCCACCACATGTAGGTGGCGTAGCCGGCGAAGATGGGCCACTCCACGGTGTAGACCCAACTCAGGGCGTTGCCGCCCAGGGCCCGCGACGCCTGCCACCACGTGAGGGCGACGCACCCGGGGACGAAGACGGCCAACGCCACGTGCAGCGAGACGGCCCGCCTCGACGTCCACACGCTCCGTACCGCACTCCGCACTGGACAAAGGCTACCGACCTCGTCCCCGCCCCTTCCCTGGTCCTGGACACCGGCCGAGCCAGCTAGGAGACTCTTTCTTCGAGTCGCTTGCCGGCGCCCACGGGTAGACGGGCCCGCAGGCGGGAGGAGGGTAGGTGGCTGAGCGGCACTGGTGGACCCTCGTCGCCGTGTGCGGAGCGACGTTCATGCTCCTGGTGGACATCACCATCGTCCAGGTGGCGCTGCCCACCATCCAGCGCTCCCTGCACGCCAGCTTCAGCGACCTCCAGTGGGTCATCTCGGCCTACGCCCTGAGCCTGTCGGCCGTCATCCTCACCCAGGGGTCCCTGGCCGACCGCTTCGGGCGCAAGCGCGTCTTCATCATCGGTGTGACCATCTTCACCTTGGCCTCCCTGGCGTGCGGGATGGCCCACAGCCCGGCCCAGCTCATCGCGGCCCGTGCCGTGCAGGGGATCGGCGGGGCGGGGATGTTCGCCACCTCCCTCGCCCTCATCGGCCAGGACTTCCAGGGCGCGGCCCGGTCGTCGGCCATCGCCGTGTGGGGAGCCACGGTGGGAGGGGCGGTCGCCATCGGGCCGCTCGTGGGTGGGGCCCTCACGAGCGCCTTCGGATGGCAGTGGATCTTCTACGTGAACATCCCCATAGGAGCATTGACCCTCCTGATCAGCCTGCGCATGGTCAACGTCGTCGACCCCGGGGCCAAGCGGCTCGACTGGAGCGGCCTGGTCACCTTCTCGGGGGGCCTCTTCCTGCTCGTCCTCGGCCTCACCAAGGGCAACGACGACGGCTGGACGAGCACCCGGATCGAGGCCACCCTGGGTGCCGCCGCCGCCCTGCTCGTCATCTTCGTGATCGTGGAGCTGCGCCAGGAACGGCCCATGTTCGACCTGTCGCTTTTCCGCAAGCCGGCCTTCACGGGCGTGTCGATCGCCACCTTCGGTATCGGGGCCGGGATGTTCGCCCTGCTTCCCTACCTGACGCTCTATCTCCAGAACGACCTCGGGCTGTCCCCGCTCCAGGGGGGCGAGCGCCTGCTGCCCCTCACCACGTTGTCGTTCGTGGTCCCCCTGGCGTCACGGCCCCTGACCGAACGGGTGCCGGCCGGCATGACCCTGTGCGTGGGCCTGGCCACCTCGGCCGTCGGGATCTGGTTGTTCACCGGCCTGACCGTGGCGTCGGGATGGAAGGCGTTGTTGCCCGGGCTCCTCGTGGGCGGGGTCGGTATCGGCCTCGCCAATCCCGCCATCGCCAAGATCGCCCTCGGCGTCGTCCCGCCCCAGCGGGCCGGCATGGCGTCGGGGATCTCCAACACCTTCCGCATCGGGGGCGTCGCCACCGGCGTCGCCGCCCTCGGGGCCGTCTTCGAGCACCGCATCCAGTCGACGCTGCACGGGCTCGTGGGAGCGCACCAGACCGGGGCCCTGGCCCGTGCCGTCGCCGCCGGCGGGAGCCAGGCGGCGGCCAAGATCTCGGGGAACCGGCCGACTGTCATGACGGCCGCCCACCATGCCTTTGTGAACGGCATGAACCTGGTCATCATGGTGGGCGCGGTCACCGTGGCCGTCGGAGCCGTCTTCGCCGTCCTGGTGCGGCGCAAGGACTTCTACTCGCGCCGGCGCGACGGCTACCGCCCCCCCGTGCCCGCCCCGCAGCGCGACCTCGTGCCCGAAGCGGTGGGATGAGGTCGTCATGACCGCCCCCGGCCGTCCGAGCCCTGTGCCTCCGACCATGGAGTCGGCGATCTACCGCAGCCCGGGCGACGTCGGCGTGGAGGAGCGGGCCGTGCCGACGCCCGACCCCGGCGACGTCCTCGTCGAGGTCGCCTACTGCGGCATCTGCGGGTCCGACATCCACATCATGATCGAGGGCTGGGGCAAGCCCGGGACCGTGGGTGGCCACGAGTACACCGGCACCGTGGCGGCGGTGGGCGAGGGCGTGACGAGCTGGGCGGTCGGCGACGCGGTGGTGTGCGGGCCGTCGCCGCGCTGTGGGGAATGCCGGCGGTGTCGGGAGGGCAAGCCGTCGCAGTGTGAGCGCCGCTCGGCACCGGTCGACACCAATACCGGGGGAGCCTTCGCCCGCTACGTGGTCACCGACGCCCGTTCCCTGCTGGCGCTGCCCGACGGGATGTCGCCACGGGTGGCCGCCCTGGCCGAGCCCCTCGCCGTGGCCCTCCACGGCATCACCCGGTCGGGCATGGAGATCGGCGACACGGCCATGGTCTTCGGAGCCGGGCCCATCGGGGCGCTCACCATCGCCGCGCTGGAGGCCATGGGCATGGGCCCCGTCGTCGTGGTCGAGCCCGGCGAACGGCGCCGGCAGTTGGCCGCGGCGCTCGGTGCGGCCGAGGTGCTCCATCCGAGCGAGCTCGAGACCTATCCCCCTTGGGAGCCCGAAAAGCAGTCGCCGCACGCCGTCGACGTGGTGCTCGAGTGCTCGGGGAAGAAGGCGGCCATGGAGTGCGGCTTCCACCAGCTGCGCCGAGGGGGCCACCTCGTGCTCGTGGGGGCGGGCATAGAGGCGCCCGCCTTCGACCCCAACCGGATGATCCTCAACGAGCTGACGGTGACGGGCTCGTTCGTCTACGACGCGGGCGGGTTCGAACGCGCCCTCGAGCTCCTCGGTTCGGGTCTGATGCCCGTCGACGTGCTCATCGACCCCGACGACGTCACCCTCCAGGGGCTGGGAGAGGCCATGCAGAAGCTCGCCGCCGGGGATATCGCGGGGAAGGTCATGGTGGTTCCGGGCCAGGAGGCCCGATCTCGAGCGGAGGGCCAGTGATGCCGCATCCCTACTACCCCTCGGGCAATCCCCGCTTCAACCACGTGGCGCTCAGCGTGCCGGCGGACCTCCTCGACGAGACCAACCGGGCCGACATCTGTCGTTTCTGGGGCAAGGTCCTCGGCTTCGACGAGATGCCGACCATGACCATCGACCGCAAGCGGCTGATCCTGTCGTGCGTGCACTGGGACCAGTTCATCTTCCTCATCGCCGAGGACGATCCGTTGCGGTGCCCACGCATGGACCACTTCGGCTTCGCCGTGGGTGCGCTCGACGAGCTGGTGGCGGCGCGTGAGCGCGCCGTCGAGTTCCATGAGCAGGATCCCCGGGTGGACCTCATCGATCTCAAGGTCGACGACCAGGGACCGATCAAGATCCATTCGATCTACGTCGGGTACATGCTCCCGATGCTGTGCGAGCTCCAGTTCTGGGAGTTCCAGAGCTCCTGAGCCGACAGAGCTGCTGAGCCGACGGGCTTCAGCCCGCCGCGGACTCGTGGGCGCCGGGGGTGACGTGGTCGCCGGGGATGGCCTCGAAGCGCTGGCGGATGGCGATGCGGGTCTCCTCGTACTCGCCCTCGCCGTCGATGAGGTACATCCGCGACGTCCCGTGGCAGGGGTGGTTGGCCCGGGCCGCGGCCCGTCGGGCGTCCTTGGCGGAGTGACGCCCCTTGCGCAGCGGCGCCGGCCTGCGATCACGGCGAGCTTTCCGGACCTTGACGAACATGTCGGGCCCGCTCACCTGCAACGGGGCGGCGACCACCTCGTCGGGCTCGGCCGACCCCGCCTCGGTGTCGTCGTTGGACTGAGACCTTCTCCGCACTTGTCCCCCCGCCTGATCCGCCCGCGAGCAATTCACGTGACGGGTCAGCGTGAGCTTCGACGATCAACAGCCGTCCAAGGGGGGGTCAATAATCCGGCAACGGCGGGGGATTTAGGTCACCTGACCTATGGCCGCTGATCAGCGTTCACGGGCCAGGCCGGCCAGCAGCCGCAGGACCTTCCCGTGGTCACCGGGTCTCAGGCCGAGCGCGGCGGCAAGGTCGCGTCCCACCTCGCCGTTGATCCGCTGACGCAGGCGTCGGCCCTTGGCCGTCAGGGTCAGCATCCGGACGCGCCGATCGTCGGGGTCAGGAATGCGGTCGACGAGGCCGAGGCGCTCCACCCGGTCGACGAGGCCGGTCACGTTGGAGGGGTCGCAGGCCAGCTCCTCGGCGAAGGCGCGCATCGACACCGGCTGGTCGAGCAGCCGGAGGAGCCACACCTGCTGGGCGGTGAGGTCGTGGCGGGTGGCGACGGCGGCCATGACCTCGTGAGTCCGCCTCGTCATCTCGAGAAGCCCGTCGATGACGTGGTCCAGTGGTTCACCATCGGACGCGTCGGGCATGGGTCCCAGTGTGCAGCAAAAACTTGACTTCCTCAAGTATTGGGCATCTACTTGAGGAGATCAATAGTCGATGGCACAATCAACGCCGTCGCGTAGACCTCGTCCCTCGACGCAGGAGGTCGCATGCTGACGCTCAAGGTTCTCATCGGTAGCACTCGCCCCACCCGGTCAGCGGACCTGGTCGCTCCCTGGGTCGTCGAGCGCGCCAGTGCACACGGGGCCTTCGACGTCGAGGTCCTCGACCTGCGCGACTGGTCGCTGCCCATGTTCCAAGAGCACGTCGGCACGATCGGCGACTTCAACGACCCCACGTACTCGGACCCGGTCGTGCGCCAGTGGAACCGCAAGCTCAAGGAGACCGACGCCCTGCTCGTCGTCACGGCCGAGTATCTGCATTCGATACCCGGCGTCTTGAAGAACGCGTTCGACAACGTGTTCGTGAGCTTCGCGTTGCGCAACAAGCCGATGGCGGCCGTCGGCTACAGCATCGGGATCGCGGCCGGGGTCCGGGCTGTCGAACACCTCATGGACGTCGCCATCGAGTCCGAGATGGTGCCGCTGCGAGACACCGTCCTCATCCCCAAGGTCGGCGAAGCCTTCGATGCCCAGGGCGCCCCCGTGGACCCGATGACCAACATTGCCATGACCGTCATGCTCGACGACCTGGCCTGGTGGGGAGCGCTCCTGGCGCATGGCCGGGCCCAGGGCGAGCTCCCCCCGGCGACGTTCAGAACCCGAGCCGCCCTGGCCGCCATCAAGGACGCGTCGTGACGCGGGCCGTGTCCGACGACTCGTCTCGTTGGATCACCGCGCTGCGGCGGTCCCAGGACCGCCTGGCCGCGACGGCGGCCGGACTCGACGATGCCGGCGTGCGAGCGCCCTCCTACGACTCGGAGTGGAGCATCGCCCAGGTCCTGTCGCACCTCGGCAGCCAGGCCGAGATCTTCGGCCTTCTCCTCGACGCCGGGCTCACCGGCAGCGATGCTCCGGGTCAGGACGCCTTCCCCCCGATCTGGGAGGCATGGAACGCCCGCAGCCCCGAGGAGCAGGCCGCAGACTCCGTCGCCGCCAACGAGGCACACGTGAGCCGCCTCGAGGCGGTCGACCCGGCCCGGCGCGACGCCTTCCTCCTCGCTGCGTTCGGGATGGACCTCGACTTCACCACGTTCCTCCGCCTACGGCTGGCCGAACACGCCGTGCACTGCTGGGACATCGCCGTCGCCCTCGACGACTCGGCCACGGTCATCCCCGAGGCGGTCGAGCTTCTCGTCGACGTCCTCCCGGATCTGGTGGCCCGGGTCGGAAAGCCGACAGAAGCGTCGTTCGTGGTGGAGGTGTCAGCGACCGACCCCGAGCGGCGCTTCGCCCTCGTCACCGACGGGGTCCGGCTCGAGCCGTGGTCCCAGCGCGACCTCACCGGCGTGTTGCAGCTGTCAGCCGAAGAGCTGGTCCGCCTTGTCTACGGACGTCTCGACGCCACCCACGCCGCGACGGCTCGGCTCGAGGCCGCCGCGCTCAGCCTCGACGACCTGCGCGCCATCTTCCCCGGGGTCTGATTCGCCCCGGACGGCCCCGGAGGGCCGTCGGTCAGGAGACGGTCAAGGTGAAGGCCTGGGTCACCACGTGCTTCGTCTTCCCCTTCCCGAAGATGGCCTCGATGGTGAGGTGGAAGGGGCCGATCCTCTTGACGCTGGGGACCCCCGAGATGGTGCCCGTGCCGTTGTGGTTGTTCACCAGGTGGACGCCCTTGGGAAGCTTGCCCTGCTTCTTCACCTTCGGTGTCGGGGTGCCCGACGTGGTCACCAGGAACGTGAAGGACAATCCCGCCTTGGCGGGGCGTTGGGGTCGCTCGTGATGGCGTCACCCGACGGAGGCTCGACGAGCACGCACTCGTCGGGGTCGAGGTTGGCCGGGCTCGTGTTGTCCGAGGACCCCGCGTAGGTGGCGCTCCCGCCGTAGGCGGCGGAGAAGCACCACGTGCCCACCGAGGTGGGAACGAAGAAGCTGGAGGTCGCCGCTGAGGTCGCCCCGGCCCCCTTCAGCAGGGCCACCCCGGCGTCCTCCGGGGTCCCGGCGGCCGCACAGGGAACGGCGGTGAAGGTCGACGTGATGCTCGTGTGGCACGCATAGAACGAGACAGCACCGGTGGGGGCACCGCCCAGGGCGCTACCGGTCACCGCGACCGTGTCGTCGGCCGAGTTCAGGGGCCCCAGGGTGAGGTTGGCCGAGGAGATGAAGGTCGACGTCGTCGACTGGGCCGGGGTCACCAGCCCGCACTCGTGGGTGTCGAGGTTGGCGGTCGAGGTGTTGTCGGTCGACCCCGTGTAGGTCCCGTTACCGACGTAGGTGGCAGAGAAGCACCGCGTGCGGCGATTCGTCTCGGTCCGACAACTGCAATCCGAGGCCGACGCCCGGCTCGTTCGCTGCAACCAGCGGCGCAAGAACCACGGGGACTACATGCGGGGGCGCACTCCTCATCAGATCCTCGATAACCACAAGAAGAGCAAGGCAGCATGACAACCATCAACCGCAGAGCCCATCTGTCACCTCGACCCTCGGTCCGGAAGCCCTAGGGCGCTTCTGGTGAACCCCTGTAAGCCCTAGACTCGATGACGGCCACCGAGTGGTGGAAATGTGATCTTTCGGCTTGCAACCGGGCTTGCGCTGCGCCGTTGGGAAAGACCCCCACGACATTGCGGCGGCGTCCTCTCGAGTCCCACAATGCCGAAGGCCGTTGATGCGCGTCTCCGCTAGGCGGGATCTCAAGCGCCAATCCTCATCTCAAGCCCGGGCGTGAGGCAGCCACCTTTGGCAGGTCAAGAGCATGAGTCAAAGCCCCATCGAGGAAGAACGTGTAGCCCAAGGTGATGTGGTCTCTTCCTTGATAGACCTCCAGATTCTTGACGACGAAGCTGCAAATGTTCGTACATAACCAAGGCATGATGTTGATATATCGAGCTCCCCCCAGCCTGGCGGCGGTCTGCTCGGCGTTGTTGAAGCTCATATAGCCAGGATCCGGGGGGCCGGAACACGCCTGAACGTCATCAAGGTGACGAGTCAGGCATGTGGGCCCGTCATAGCCGGGTACGGCTGGGCTCCCGAGAACCACCTTCAATGTGTCTGGTGTTGACAGATCTTGGAGAAGACCCTGCAAGGCGACCTGCCACTGGCGTGGCGTATAGAACGCGCCAGTCGGTCCTCGGAATTTCGCGCCCTCCGAAATGATCAGAAGATCGGGATCCATTCGCTTGATGCGGTTAGTGGCGTAGGTGTGCCAATTGTCACACGCCTGCCACGAGCCTGTATTGTTTCCGTGCGACGGCACGGATGCAAAGACGGGCGGACATCCCTGCTTGAACAGCACAACCAGTTTCCAGTGTTCGTTTTTGGCGATTTTTTCGAGTACCCGGAACCACATCCCGGCATGGGAGTCCCCGTAGAGAACCATTGTCCGGTGCGCACTCGTGTCCCCGTAGAGGCACTTTGGGACGCTGCTAATCGATAGCCCTGGGTTGCAGCCCGATTCGAGCGTCGGAAACCCAATGTAATCGAGAGGAGTCGTCAGAACCTGCTCAAGTGATGGGACCAGGTTAGATGGGAGCTTGCGAATGTGAGTGGAGGCAGCCACCGCGTTCAGAACGTTTGAGAGTGGCACCGGGGAGGCGTTGATGAGAGCCATGTCGACACGTTGGCTATTGGCTCGGCTCGTCGAACCGGCGGCGAGCTCAGCCTGAATGGCGATCGCAGAGAGGGTCACCGCCACAAGCCCGAATGCGAGCCCTACGCTTGCCCATCCACTGCGGAGGAGCGGACGCGCGTGGCGGATAGGGTTTTCAACCAGCCGATATGTGGCGATCGAGACGAGCAACGCAACCAGGACCCATGCAAGATTGTCCTTCACAGAGAGGGTCGACTTTCCGGCGTGCTCAGCGGCAATGATCAGAATCGGCCAGTGCCACAGATATAGGGAATAGGAGATCTTGCCGAACCATTGAAATGAGGGAAGGTGTAGCAGCGACTCCACACCTAAGGTGTGCGCTTTCATTCCGCCAGCGATGATCAGCGCGGAGCCAACGACGGGAATAATCACGAGAGACCCGGGATAGACGGACTGGGACGTGAAACACACGGCGGCGAAGGCGATGGCGCCGAGACCTAGCCACGTCGCGCCAGCAGCCAAGCGTTTTGGAACTTTCAGGAGCCATGGTGTACCGATCGCTATCAAGGCTCCGAGTGCAAGCTCCCACGCACGAGTGAGAGGCGAGAAGAAGGCGCCGGTCGGGTTATTTGCAGTGTCAACGATGGAATAGGTCAGTGAAGCGCCGATAATTAGCACCAGACCGATGACCATCCGGGTTCGGAAAGTCAATAGTTTCACAGCGGCGATCAACAGAAACAGAGTGGGGTAGACCACATAGAACTGTTCTTCGACGGCGAGGGACCAGAGGTTCTGGAGTGGCGATGGTGGCTGCGCCGACGCCAGGTAGTTCGTGTTGGCAGCCATGAAGTGGAAGTTGGCCAGAAACACCGCTGCCCACCGACCGTCGGACGCTGTCGGAATGCCTCCACCGTTGCCCAGGAAGTGGTACGCAGTCACAACGGTGACGATGATGACCAAGGTTGCCGCCGGGATGATCCGTCGGCTACGTCTTCCATAGAACGCAAGGATGGACGTATGGCCCGAAGATGCCCTTTCGCGCAGCAGCACACCCGTGATGACGAAGCCAGAGATGACAAAGAACACATCCACGCCGACGAAGCCACCAGACAGGGCAGCAATCCCCGAGTGGAAAAGAACAACCAGGAGAACAGCTACGGCTCGAAGTCCCTGAACATCGGGGCGAAAGGCACGATCCCCAGGCGCAGTTCCAGACTCGTCGCCCGACGGTGCCACCTCGGTCTCTGGGCCGGCAATCGCCGCCGCCACTCCGCTACCCCCGTTCGCCGATGGCCATTTCATCACAGATCAGTCGAATTGGTGAGATCCTGCCTCCATCATGGTCCGGGAGAATCTCCTCTGCCCTCGATCCGGCCACTCTTAGGCGTTCCAACGCAACGTATGTCTGTCTTCCCCGCACGCGAAATGCATTCGTGTGCATTGCGAACAGAAGTCGCGTGAATCGCCGTGGTCACATCGAGACTCACTACGCCTATTCGATTTTGCGCAGCCGGGTTGGCCTCGCTTTGCCGGCAGCGCGCCGCTTCGAGTTCTGGCGGTGAGGTGAATATGCAAGCAGAGCGCACGTCGTGCTCATCAACGAGTTCGAGGCCGACCCAACCTGCGTCTTCTGGGGTTGACGGAGCGAAACCGTCCTCTCAGATCGCCCCTGCGGCCCCCTAAACCGCTCTGACTCTGGAAGGTGCCAGCCGGAACACTTAGCATCGTCGTGCCGGAGATCACTTCTCCGCCACTCGGTGGGACGTCATCGCGCCACTGTCTGACCAAGGCTGCATATCCCCGCCCGTCCGGGACCTCAGGGGGCCTTGTCGGTCATGAGAAGATGGACCGCGGTTCGTAGGACAGGATTCTAGGACACGAGGTCGATTCCAGAAAAGCAAAAGCTCAGCTGGCCCCCGTAGCTCAGAGGATAGAGCGTCGGTTTCCTAAACCGTGCGTCGCAGGTTCGAGTCCTG
>CAWCEP010000017.1:0-158381 GCA_963794615.1 uncultured Acidimicrobiales bacterium
AGCGACCGAGACTGCTCGTCCACACCCCCGACACGCCGTGTCCTCGGGTTGCAACTGGCTTCCGCACTGCGAGCAGTAATTCATGGCGCTCCTCAGTTTCGAAGGTGCGCGGTGACAATAACCCACCCTTGTTGCATTTCAGCGGAAGGAGCGCATCCCCTGGGGTGACGCGTCAAGGCAAGCCCGACTCGGGCTACATCTCCTCTTCTCGGGTGACGTCCAAGTTGCGGAAGGTCGGAGGGCTGTCACAGAGCTTGGCGAGCTGAGCAGCGAACTCGGCCGTCTCGGGCCGATTCGAGTTCTCCATCGCCGCCTCGTAGGACGGGAACTCGACAATGTGGACGAAGGTGCGGTCGCTGTCGCGGTCTCGGCCCTGGATCGCCCGGGTCGGCGTCCGCACACCACTGGTCTTGGCGAGCCACTCGTCGAGCGTCCGATTGAACGCATCGATGTCGCCGGTCTTGAACTCGATTAGTTGGACGAATTTCATCTCGACCTCCCGAATTGTCCGAGGATGCCCCCAAACGATAGTGAGCGACGTGTCGCTCGTCGACAGGCTGCGCCGCCGGGTCCCTGCGACCCGCCCGGGTGCTCCTACCGCCTGTTCTCGGCAGCGGGGCTCGTCCGGCTCGCCCGATGCACCAGCGGTTTTCCACCCGAGCTCGACCACGCACCGGTCTGGGCACCGGTCTGGTCCAAGAGCGCGTCCCTACCCGGCCGAGAGGTGCACCTCGAAGACGGGTACCGGCTCGGCGAAGCCCTTGAGATCGAGCGCGCCCTTCGACTCGAAGCCAAACCGCTTCCCGACACAGAGCTCGCGAACGGCCGTCGACACGGCGATACCGCCGGGAGAAGCGACGCCGCAGAGTCGTGCCGACATTTGCACCGCGGCCCCGAACAGGTCGCCGCCTTCGGTCACGGGCTCGCCGACGCTGATGCCGACGCGGACGTGGATGGGCCGGTCCGCCGCTTCGTTCCTGAGGTGTAACGAGCGTTGAATCTCGATTGCGGACTCGACCGAAGCCGACACCGACGTGAACGACGCCATGATCCCGTCGCCGGTGTGCTTGACCTCGCGCCCGGCCCGTGAGTGCAAGGCGGCGCGCACGATCGTGTCGTGTTCGCGAATGAGCACCATGAACCCCTCGTCCCCGAGCTCTTGTGTCTGCTGCGTCGAGTCACAGAGGTCGGTGAACAGAATGGCCCGAACCGCAGACTCGACGTACGCCTCCCCGGGGGGGTGTCGGGGAACCTGGCCGAGAAACGCGTTGATGGGCCCATCACCCACCTCGATGATGTTGTCGGCAACCAGACCGTGCGCCTCCCGGTGGACCGTTTCCAACGACTCTCGGTCGGGCCCCTCGGCGAGACAGAACACGGTCCCTTCGGCGTCATCGAACCAGTACGTGACGTAGCGGACCTGGTATTTGTCCTGTACAGCGAGATCGAGTTCGTGCGCGGCAGCGATGTCGGCCGCACTCGCGCCAGGCGCCTTGTGCCGATCAAGGAACAACGCCATGTCGGTAGGCTACCCATATGGGCAATTGCCTGCCCTAGAGGGGCCGGTCCGGCGTTGTCGCCTCCGTCCGGCTCCGGCCGAATGGCCGGGCGGTAGTGCCCGGGCACGGGTATCCCACGCACCAACGCCGATGCGGCTCCATGGGTCACGAGACGAAAGGGTGAATTCGGTGGGGGACCACTCCGGGCACAACCCAGCGCTGACGGATCTCGAGTTCCTGTCGGGCCAGTGGGACATGGAACTGTCGAACGCGCCATTCCTGCCCAGCCGCGACGACACCGCCCACGGGCACGTCACGTTCGAGTTCATCGAAGACGGCGCCCTCCTAATGATACGCCAAAGCGAGCAGTCGGGAAACCCTCCCTCGGCGCGGTGGGGCATCGGTCGGGACGAGTCCGGCCCCGACTACAGGGTCCTCTACTCCGACAACCGAGGGGTGTCGAGGGTGTACGAGATGAGTCTTTCCGAGGGCCTGTGGCGCCTGTGGCGCAACGCCCCCGGGTTCTCGCAGCGCTTCGAAGGACGAGTGAGCCCGGACCGGAACACGATCACGTCGCAGTGGGAGAAGTCGTTCGATGGCGCCACCTGGGAGCACGACTTCGACATCACCTACACCCGGCTCTAGTGCCGGGAGAGCCCCGTCCATCTCCGAGGGTGTGAGAGCCGCGCCCGCCTCACGATCTCAGCCGCCTGCCGGGCCCGTCTTGCGGCGGGGGGCCGAGCGTCCGCCCCACGCGGCAACCGTGCTCATCAGCGCCCCGGCAAGTGCGGCCACGGCGACGACGACGCTGAGGTACGCACCGTAATCCCAACTCAGCCCCGGCGATCTCTTGACGAAGCATCCCAATGTGAGCACCAGGTCGGCACCGCACGCCCCCACCAGGCCGAGCGAAAGAAGACGAGGAGCCCGGGACTTCGTCCGGTTCGACGTGGTCCGCATCGTCTTGGCCACGACGGACCCGACGACGGCGAGTGACACGAAGACGGGGACGTACATCCACGTCCGCAGGTCAGCGGCGCTGAAGCTGTAGTACCCGGTGGCCGGGTCCCCGAATTCGAACCACGGCAGGAAGATTCCGATCACCAGGACGAGGCTGGAGACGGCCACGGTGAGGTCTCCGACATCCACCCGCCTCTTCTCGAGCGCCATCCGCGCCGTGGCCGGCGCGCCCTGGTCTCGTTCGGACGGCCCGGACACGGTCACGGCCCTACCGTATGCATCGGATTCAATGCATCGGATGCATCGCCGCTCGACCCACCGAGGCTTCGGTCCCGGACCTCCGACGACCGGCCCGTCGCGAGCACGGTAGTCCCGGGTCCCTTCACCAAGCCTGGATACATCGAACCCGTCCGCCGGTCTTCGCGGGCGGTCCCGGGGCCCCGGCGCGGCGGGCCCCGGCAGTGGGCTCGGGGCCCGCCACGAGCCGGGGCCCGCCAAGGGACGGGGCCGGAGTTTGCGCATCGGGTGCGATCGTCCAGGTCTCGCCGGCCTCGGAGGTGACCCCCGGGTCACCTCGGCCATGGTCGTATGCTGCTCCGAACGGCACGCGAAAGAAGGTGGACCGTGAGCTTCGACCGGTTGAGCCCACTCGATGCGTCGTTCCTGCATGTCGAGGACGACGTGAGCCACATGCACATCGCGGCGATCGGGATCTTCGAAGGGCCAGTCCCCCCGTATTCCGACGTCGTCAACATGGTCCGGGGCAAGCTCCCGCTCGTCCCCCGGTATCGCCAGGTCGTCCGGTTCGTGCCCCTGGACATGGGCCGGCCCGTGTGGGTGGACGACCAACATTTCAACATCGACTACCACCTCCGCCACACCGCGCTCCCCGCCCCCGGGGGAGAGGCCGAGCTGCGGGCCCTGGTGGGCCGGGTGATGGCGCAGCAGCTCGACCGAGCCAAGCCTCTGTGGGAGATCTGGATGGTCGAGGGGCTCGGGGGCGGACGGTGGGCTCTGCTGTCGAAGACCCACCACGCCCTCGTCGACGGGGTGTCGGGAACCGACCTGCTGGCCGTCATCATGGACACCACCCCCCAGCCGTCGCCCCCCGTTGTCGACGATTGGGTGCCGCGCCCGGCGCCGAGCGGTGCCGGACTTGTCCTCGCGGCCGCCACCGGCCTGGCCCGTAGTCCCTACGAGCAGCTCCGGGCCGTGCGGGCGAGCACGCGGGTGCCGCGCTACGCGCTGTCTCGGGCCGGGGAGGTCGCCCGGGGGTTGTCGTCCATGGCGGGCCTGATCCGGCCCACCCCGATCTCCAGCCTCAACGGACCTCTCGGCCCGCACCGCCGCTACGCGTGGGCGGCGACCACCGTGGACGACATCAAGCGGGTCCGCAAAGGACTGGGTGGCGCCTTCAACGACGTCGTGCTGGCGTCGATCACCAACGGCTTTCGCGAGTTGCTCCGCTCCCGGGGTGAATCGGTCGATCGAGTCGTGCGCACGCTCGTGCCGGTGTCGGTACGGGCCCGCGACCCCGGAGCCATGGCGGTCGGGGACGGCACGCTCCAGAACAAGGTTTCGGCGATGTTCGCCGCGCTCCCGGTGGGGATCGACGACCCCGCCGAGCGCCTGCGGGCCATCACCCTCCAGATGGCGGGACTGAAGGAATCAAAAGAAGCGGTGGCGGGGGAGGCGCTCACGTCGCTGTCGGGGTTCGCGCCCCCCATGCTCCTGGCCCTCGGGATGCGCCTGGCCACCCGGGTCGCCCAGCGCAACGTCAACACAGTGACGACCAATGTGCCCGGACCCCAGCTTCCCCTCTACGTGGCGGGCCGGCGCATGGTGACGGCGTACCCGTACGTGCCGCTGGCGGGCCAGGTCCGCATCGGGTTGGCGATCTTCTCCTATGACGGCCAGGTCACCTTCGGGATCACCGGGGACTGGGACACGACCGAAGACCTTGACGTGCTGGCGCGCGGCATCGAGGGCGGCATGCGCACCATGCTGGCGTTGTGCCGGTGAACGCCTCCGACTCCTGAACCAGCGGGCGGCGACGAGCCACCCGCTGCATCCGGAGTCGATTCGCCGAGCGAAAGCCCTCAGAAGGGCCGCTAGCGTGGGACCGGTGGCGCCGGAAACCCTGCAGGTACGGTTCTTCCGCGCCTTCGCCCGTCGGCACACCCGCCTCTTGGTGCGTACCCGGGGACGTCCCTCGTGGTCCGGGCCGCGCCTTCGGTTCCTGGTGCTCGAGACCAGGGGACGGCGCTCGGGGGAGCGCCGCAGTGTCGTGCTGCTTTACATGCCCGACGGCGAGGATTTCGTGGTCATCGCTTCCAACTACGGAGGGGAGCGCCCCCCGGCATGGTGGATGAACCTGAGCGCGGATCCCGATGCCGTCGTGCACGTCTCGGGTCGATCGGTGCCGGTGCGGGCCCGCGTCCTCGCCGGCCCCGAGCGTGCCGCCATGCTCACCCGGGCCGTGTCGTACAACCGCCAGTGGCGTGGCTACACCCGCACCGTCCAACGCGAGCTTCCCGTGGTGATACTGGAGCGCAAGGCCGCTGCGTCGTCGTCTCCCTGACTCCGTCCCGGGTACCGCTTTCGATGGGTACGGCTGTCGATGCACCCGGCTCACCCCCGGGCGTCCATGACGGCCTTCCCTGTCCGCCTTACCTCTCGGCGCTCACCATTCACCCCATCCGCCCGGGGTGACGGTCCCGGTGATGGTGCGGGGGTCGACGGGCCGGCGAGTGTCAGAGGCCTGATACACGGCGAAGCACAGTTGGAGGACCTTGGCCGCGTCGTTGGCGCTCATTTCCGCGGGTGACCCCGATCGCAGCGCCTCGACGAAATGTGCGGAGGAGCGGTGGAACCCCGAGGCCCAGTCGGCGTCGATCTGGTCGAACTCCGTGAACGTCCGGGCGTTGTCCTTTCCCTGGTAGAGCACGACGGGGGGAAGGTCGAGCATCTCCCCCGTGGCCCTCGTCACCCACAGGAACCCCTCTTCGCCCTGGACCTCGAAGAACTCGTCGGCACCGAAGTACCCCGAACGCATCCACATGTCGCGTGCGTACTGGACCTCCATGGTGCCGAGCAGGTCCGGGTCGTCGTACTCGAAGATCACCGCGCAGGGCTCGAAGAAGATGTCACGCCGGCGGACGACGGCCTGGACCGAGATGATGTCGGGCTCCACGAGCCACAGCGCCATGGCGTACTTGTGCACGTTGTCGTCGAAGAGGTGGCCCCCGGGACTGCGCTTGTCGAGGCGCCAGCCGTATCCCTCGGGGCGCAGGGCGGCCTGGAACGGGGAGTCGGTCTGGCCGACGACGGTGCGGATGCGCACGCTGATGGGCCGGCCGATGGCACCCTCGGAGATCAGCGCCTTGGCCTTTTCGAGAGGGGGGTAGTGCACGAAGCACTCGCCCACCCGGAGGGTGAGACCGGCGTCGTCGGCCAGCTTCCCGAGCTCGAGGGCTTCGTCGACCGAGTTCGTGATGGGCTTCTGCACCGAGACGTGCTTGCCGGCCTCGAGCGCCGCCTTCACATGGGCATAGTGCAGGTGCGTGGGGGTGAGGATCTCGACGGCGTCGATGTCGTCGTCGCCCAGAAGCTCGTCGATGTGGGAATAGGCCCGCGGCACCTCCCACCGCTTGGCTGCCTCTTCGGCCAGGGCGGTATCGACGTCGCACACCGCGACCACATCACAATCGGGGTGTTGGAGGTACCCGGCCACGTTCATGTCGGCGATGTTCCCGGTGCCGAGCACGCCGAGCCCGAGCGTGCCGGTGCGCGCCCCTTTCCCCATCAGGTCCCCCTTTTCCGTGACCACGCGGCGTGTCCGGCGATCAGGAGGCCCTGAATGTAGCGCGCCGGCCGACCGGGTCAGGCGGCGGCGGCGCTCGTGTAGGAACGACGGAGGGCTTCGTCGACGAATCGCTTCACGCCCGGGGACAGGAAGAATCCGACGTGGCCGCCCGGATAGGTCTCGAATGCGGGCCGGTCCCAGTGCAGCCAGAGCCGGCGGGCATGGCCGAAGGTCGACATGCGGTCGGCGAGCCCGGCGAAGATGAAGCGGCGCTCGAACGGCACCCTGCACTCCATCGCCAGAGGAGACACGACCCGGTGGACCTCGTCGGCGCCGGGTCCGAGCACGCCGCTGGTGTCCGCCAGGCGGGCGATGTCGGGTGGGCTGTGGCGCCGAACCAGATGGGGCAGGTCGACGACCGGGATGCCGGCGATGACACAGGCCAGATCGTCCTCGAGGGAGCCGACGATCGATGCCACGAGGCCGCCGAGCGAGTACCCGATCACCCCTACCTGTTCGGCCCCCTGCTCCTCGCGCAGCCACCGGATGATGCGCCGCACGTCCCACGCCGCCTGGGCCACCCCGTGCATGCTGTCGACCATGTCGATGGTCATGAGGTCTTCGCCCCGACCCCGGCCCGAGGCCCGGGGACCGTGCAACGGCAGGACGGGCACGACGACATTGATGCCCCGCCGGGCGAGCTGAGGGGCCCGGAAGGCCCGCAGGTCCACGGCGGGGTTGTTGCCCATGCCGAGCCCGTGCGCGCAGACCAACCAAGAACGGTGGTGACGCCCGGGGACGCGAGAGACCGAGGCGTGCACGATCTGATTGGCCTCGTGTCCCATCCATCGGGCCCGACCGGGTTCCAACGGATGCGGCTCCCATCCGCTCGAGAAGGCGACGTGTTCGAAGCCCAACCCGGCCCTGTGCTCGTTCCAGGATTCGAGGTCGCGCGGTGGAGGTGGGTCGCGGTGGTACCGGGCGGGCCGGTCGAGCCAGCCCTCCCGGTCGAACAGGTTGCGGAGACGCTCGATGTCGGCCGCCGCCGATGTGCAGTCGCTCGCCTTGGGAAGCAGTTCCGGGTGCCGCAGGACGGCGATGAGCACCTCGTCGAGATAGGCCTGCAGGGCCAGTCCCGGCGTGGCCCGCACCGGCACCACGGTGTCGTCGAGGGCGGCCCCGGCGTTGCGGGTCCTGCTCTTGGCGATGAAGTAGGCGACGCTGGGAGCGGCTCGCAGCACCCCGGTCAGGCGCGGGTCACCGGCGGCGCGGCGGGCGCCGAGATAGGTCCGCACCGCCAGGCGCCCGACCGACGCCAACGACAGACCGCCCGAGGGGCCCGTCCTCGGCGGTTCCCTGTCTCCTGTCGGGGGCAGCATGATGCGCTCGAGGTGAGCAGCGAGGTCCGGCGCCGGCTCTTCGGTGCGCGGCTCCCATAGTGGTGGGCCCTCGACGTCCTTGGCGTGGCCGTTGAGCGGGGGCTCCCACAGCGGCACCCCGTCCGGACAGAACACGCGGTCGAGGTCCATCGCCCCGATATCGGTTCCCAAGGCCGGGTTCGCCCACAAGCCCCGACCTCCGAGTCGAGCGGCGCGCCCGTTGGGTGGGGGGCTCCACAGGTCGGCATCGTCGCCGGCCGACGGCCAACGGACATCGACATCGACGGTGGACGTGGCCCCCCCGACCCACAGCGTCTCTGTCATCAACCTCAGCCTACGAGGTGCGTTGCCGAAATTCGGGGTTTTCGCAGCTGTGACGTCGACGACGTCGACGCGCCTCGTGGTGTCGCCGCCGAAGGGCGGGTCGACGCGGGGCCGACGCGAAATCAGGGGGCGCTGGCGCGCCCCCTGATTCCGATCTCGTCCGGCCTGGGCCGGTCTGCTGTCAGTTGTTGGCCGACACAGGCGTCGTCACATGATGGAACGAGTTGTCATCGAGCCCATGTGCAGTGACCGGCGCGCTCAACCAGATCCCGATCGAGTCGCCGAAGATGTGGTTGTCCGAGATGTGCGTCTTGACGGGCGTGCCTCCCGAGAACACGAGCACCCCGGTCGTGACCAGGTCCTCGGTTCCCGCCGGCGCGGGCGGGGGTGCCGAGTCGAGTGGGTCACCACCGGTGTTGTTGGTACCGATCCAGTTGCCTTCGACATTGTTCCCACTGAGGTCCTCGAACTGACCGGGGCCGAGTGTATGGGCGTGCATGGTCACACCCGAGAGCTCGTTCCCGGCGATGTAGTTGTCGACCACCCAGTTGTCGTAGGACGCCGTCCCGGGCCCGGCGTCCGCGAAGAGGACGCCAGCACCTTCGCCCGCAGTGCCGTTGTCGGTGATCTGGTTGCCCTGGATGAGGTTGTTGTAGACCCCGCCGACAGACGGCTGAGGATTCCCATTGGCGTCGAGCGCGTTGCCGTTGTGACCAGGAAGTGTGATCCCGCAGTCCGACAGGTTCTTCGTCACCGTGTTGCCCTCGACGACGTTGTCGTGGGTGGGCCCGATGTCGTCGGAGAGAAGGATCCCTCCGGAATTCCCGCTCACCCAGTTGTCGCTCACCTCGGACCAGCCGATGTTCCCGACCAGGTGGATCCCCTCACCGCAGTCACCGGGGACCTGGCCCTGGGCGGCACATTGGAAGTACGGAGACGCCGCGGGGACGCCCCCGCCCAAGTCGTTGTGCACGACCCGGTTGTCGTGGACGCGCACGTGCGCGATCGGGCCCGTGAGCCCTCCGGCGATGATGCCCTCGCCCATAGCATCTTTGATGGTCAGATCGTCGATGGTGACGTTGGAGCTGATGACGACCACCCCGGCGTAGATCGTGGCGGCCGGCCCCGGAGGCATGGGCACCGAGAACGTCGGGGTCACCCCAGCTTCGTCGATGGTGGCGCCCTCACGCCCCTGGAGCGTGAGGGGCTGGCTCAAGACGACCTGCTCGTTGTAGGTGCCACCGCACACGACCACCGTCGCCCACGGACTGGCCGCGCTGACGGCGGCTCCGATCGTCGAATACGCGGCACTGTTGCACGACCAGTCTGAGCTCCCCGTCTTCCCCGATGGCGACACGAACAAGGTCGAGGGACCTCGCTCCCCGTGGGAGCCATGCGACCAGCCGCCGTTGCCATCAGCCCAAGCGGCTCCTGAGCTCAGGGCGGAGACCCCTCCCACGACGAGTGCAGCGACGAACAACGATCCCGCGGCGCGGCTGAATTTCATGTTCCCCCCTAGGGTTTTGTCGGTCCTCGAGTTGACGTCACGACCGTACGACTCGTTCCACCCCGATCATCACGCGGCTGCCCGGGCACGTCAATTCATCCCGTGACCAATGACAAGGCAAAGAGCGTGACGCGCGCCACGCGGGAGTGGACACCTCTCTTGACAAGGACCAAGCGAACACCGTCAGCGTCGTCGGACTCGTATTCCCCTTATGCCTCGCAAACCCCTTGTGTCACGCGACTGTGTCACGCGGCGCGTTCGAGGATGACAACGGGGATCTGGCGCGACGTCCGTTTCTCGTAGTCGGCGAAGGTGGGATTGTCGTGCTTGTGTGCTTCCCAGATCGGCGCCCGTTCGGCGTCGTCGGCCACGCGGGCGACGACAGGGATGGTCTCGGTCCCCACCTCGACCGTGGTCTCGGGATGGGCGCGAAGGTTGTAGTACCAATCGGGATTGGTCGGGGCTCCGCCCTTGGACGCGAAGATGACGATCGAATCGCCCACCGGCCGGTACATCAGCGGGTTCACGTGCTCGGAACCGCTCTTGGCCCCCTTGTGGTGCAAGAGGAGCATGGGCGCCCCCTCAAATCCGCCGCCGAGCTTCCCGCCGTTGGCCCGGAACTCCTCGATGACCTGCTTGTTGAAATCGTTGACGTCGGGCACCGTGACCTCCTCTTCACCGTCTGCCCCTACAACACCTCCAGGGCTCGTCGGATTCCGGTCACCCGCCCAGAGCGGCTCCCGGATCCCGGTAGGTCTTGAGCTCGATGGCGTTGCCACTGGGGTCGGCCACCATGGCCTTGCGCTGCTCGCGAGGGGTGCCTGCGTAGTCGGTGGTGGGCTCGCGCATGAAGGGAGCCCCCTCATCGCGGAGGCGGTCGACCAGGTCTCGCCACCGGTCCTCGGTGACGGTGACGCCGAAGTGCCGGACGCCGCGCTGTTCCGGGGCGACCACCTCGGACGGCCGCTCGTGGAGCGTCATCTGGCAGCCGAAGAAGAACACGTCGAGCGACCCGTCCCCGACACGCCCGGGCTCACAGCCGAGGACGTCGACGCAGAAGCGCCGGGACTCCTCGAGGTCGATGACCGGCATCGACAGGTGGAGGATGGGCTCACCGGGCTGGAACCTCACTGTGGTCTTCCCCCCTGGTCGTGACCGTCCCGGGCACCGCCACCCTGGGTATCGGGCAGGACTCTTTCCGTGTCATTGGTCGGCAGCTGGTCCTCGGCGCGCCCGTCAGTGTTGGCCGCTTCCGATGGGCCGTGGTGCGGTGTGCCGCGATCCGGTGTGCCGCGATCCGGTGTGCCCCGCCCGCCGGTCCGCCGGAGCGCCCACGCCGTGCCTGCCAATGTGGCCGCCGTGAGCAGGTACGGGACGGCGTCGGTCGTCACCTGGGCGAGAGCCCCGCTGGCGGCGGCGGCGATCCCCTGCCCCGAGGCCCAGGCCAGGTTGCCGAGGCCATAGGCCAGGCCGTGGTGGAGCCGGCGCCGATCGGCGCCGTCGCCGATCATCGCCGCGGCGGGCACGAACAGGGTCCCGAACGCCGGGAGACCGATGACCAGGAGGACCCCGAGCACGGCGAGGGGCCTGAGCCAAGGAGCCAGGACGCTCACGACGATGGCGGCGCCGAGTGACAGACGGACCGGGGTCATACGCCCCCGTCGGTCCGCCAGCCGTCCGACCAGGGGGGCGAGCACGACCTCGACGGCGGACGCGCCCAGGAAGATCCCGGCGATGACGAGCGCGCTCGCGCCGAGCCGGTTGAGCCGGAGGGGAGCGAGCACGTCGAAGACGCCGAGCACCAGCCCGGCCAGGAACGTCAGCCACATCCCCACCGAGATGGCCGGCTCGGTGATGGCGGGGAGGGCGCTGCGAAGGGTCTGGGGTATGCCCACGACCGGTTTGGGAACGAGAAGGCTGGCCAACATCAGGGTGCCACCGGCAACCGTGGCCGCCGAGAACGCCGGCCCCGTCCCGACATGGCTGGCGACGGCGCCGATGACCGGCCCGATGAGCGCACCGCCGACCGCAGCCGAAAAGGCCGTGCCGAGGGCGGCGCCCCGCTTGTCGGCGCTGGCCGCGGCGGCGAGCCAGGCGAGCCCGCCGGCCCACGTGCAGGCGCCCCCGACACCCTGGGCGAACCGGGCCGTGTCGAGCAGCGCCAGCGAGTGCGCGTAGCCGAACACCAAACTGGCCACGCTCATCGACGCGAGCCCGAACACGACGGCCGGTCGGACCCCGAAGCGGCTGGCGAGGATGCCGCCGGGCACGGCCCCGAGCAGCGTCCCGATGGGGTACGACGCCACCAGGATCCCGGCTTGGCCCTTGGAGAGCCCGAGGGAGTGGACGTAGTGGGGCAGGAGCGGTGTCAGCGCCGTGAAGAAGACGGTGTCGACGAAGACCACGGCGCTCACCAGCACGACGAGCCCACGCGCCACCCCCGACCGGCCCGGAGCCCGCGCCGAGCGCGTCATCGAGCCGGGTGGGTCATCGAGCCGTGTGCGTCGTCGGCTCGACATGGCATCGGATCAGTATGGTCCCGACCGCCGGCGCTGCTTCCCGGGCTAGGGCCGGGCCTCCTTCCTGGGGCGGTTGAGCCGGGCGAACATCGGTTTCTGGCTGCGGTAGAGCTTGGGGAACTCGGCGAACAGCCTGTCGTAGGTGGCGGCATCGACCGCGTCGGGCTCGAAGCGGGCGTCGACGCCGACGAGACCGTCCACCTCCTCGAGAGCGACCTCACCGAGGGCGATCGCCGCGAATATCGCCGCGCCCCGCAGGTTGGCGCGCACGGGTTCGGCGACGCGTTCCATGGTGCGACCCAGGACGTCGGCGTGGATCTGGCACCAGAGGTTGGATGCGGCGCCCCCGCCGATCACACGCAGCGGATCGAGGCGGCGCTTGGCGAACCGTTCCACCGAGTCGAAGAGCCACCGGCTGTTGTAGGCGACACCTTCGAGCACGGAGCGCACCAGATGGGCGCGCGTCGCCGTCAGGGACAGGTTGTGGAAGCCGGCCCGGGCGCGACGGTCGTCCACTGGTGATCGCTCGCCGGCCAGCCACGGGGTGAACACGACGTCGCCACTGCCTGCCGGCACCGATGCGGCCAACGCCGTCAACGCGTCGAAACCGAGTGCGGGGCCCGGGTGCGGGTCGAGTGAGTGCGGGTCGAATGAGTGCGACTCGAAGAGCCCGTCGGCAGGGCCGATGATGTTGTCTCGCAGCCACTGGAGACAGAGGCCGCCCGTGTCGTGGTTGTCGGCAATCAGGTAGCGGCCGGGCGCCAGTCCCGGGACCGACGCGATCTGGTGGGTGACATCGGTCTTCTTCATCGGCACCGGGCAGCTGATCCACGAGGTCGTGGAGATGACGAGGTGGGTCTGGTAGTCGAGGACGGCCCCCGAACCGACCGCGGCGGAATGGAGGTCGGGTGTGCCCGTCACCACCACGACCCCGCCCGGGAGCCCGAGCTCGTCGGCAACCTCCGCCTTCACCTCGCCCACGATCGAGCCGGTCGCCACCAGGGGCGGGAGCTTGTCGGCGGGCACGCCGGCGCGTCGCACCAGGGCGTTGTCGTAGACGAGTCGCTCGGGATGCCGGTTGTCGGTGAGCCACGCCGCGGTCATCGACGCCGGGGAGGCGGCGGCCACGCCGGTGAAGCGCATCGACAGGTAGTCGACGGGCTCCAGGTACCACCGGGCCCGCTGGGCCACGGCGGGTTGGTCGTGCTCGAGGTACAGCATGTGGCCGATCGGGTCGGCCCCCGACGTGGACGGGGCGCCCCCGGTGTGGCGCACCCAGCGCCACAAGGCCAGCGGCGCATATCCCGAGACCGGGCCGCCCACGGCGCGGCGCGTGTGGGGAGCGCCCCGGCTGTCCATCCACATGACACAGTCCCCGACGGGGCGCCCGTCCTCGGCCACGGGGACGGTGCTCGCCCACTGCCCGGTGCACGACACGGCCACGACCTGTTCGGGACGGACCGCACCGCTCGCCATCGCCCGCCGGGCGGCATCGGCGATCACCCGCCACCATTCCTCGGCGTCCTGGACCGCACCGCCGCCGGGAAGCATCCGGGTGGTGAGGGCGATGTGGTCGTTCCACGACACCACGCCGGCCAGCGAGACGAGCCCGACCTTCGGGCCGCCCGACCCCAGGTCGACGGCGAGGACGAAGCGCTCGTGGCGTGGGGCGGTCACCCCTCCCCGGGGACCTGCTGGTAGCCGTCCATCATGTCGGCCATGACGGCCTTGATGAAGGTGTCGGCCTCGTCGGTCATCCCCCCGGCGACACCGCCGTAGATGGCGCCCGAACGAGGGGCTTCCTCTTTGTGCTCGTGGGCGTAGGCGACGGCGTCGGCGAGGTCGATGGCGAAGGCTTCGGCCACGCCGGCCTGGGTCTGCGGCCGCGTCACCGCCATGTGCAACGCGTTCGGGTACTGCTGGCCGTTGAGGCGCCAGCCGCGCAGACGCATGAAATCGTTGACGTGGTACACGTCGAAGGCGTCAGAGGTGAAGCTGAACAGGAAGGTGGGCCGGCCCCGCAGGTGCAATTCGGGATGCGAACGCACCGCGTCCTGCATGATCGCCGCGGTCTCGAAGATGCGCCGGGCGTGATTGCGGTATCCCTCGCGGCCCAGATGCACCATCGAGGCCCACGTGGCGGCGAGCAGCCCACCCGAGCGCGATCCCTCCATGCCCGGCGAGCAGTATTTCCCCCCGCTCCAGTCGGTGAGGAAGAAGTACTGGGAATTCGCTAAGCGCCTGATCGCGAAACGTGAGGACCGAGGTGCCCTTCAACGCGTAGCCGTACTTGTGGGTGTCGGCCGACATCGAGGTGACACCGGGCACTCGATAGTCGAAGACCGGGATGTCGTATCCGAGCTCCTGGCCGAAGGGGAGGATGAACCCGCCCAGGCAGCTGTCGACGTGGAGGCCCACGCCCCGATCCAGTGCCACGTCGGAGAGCTCGGCGATGGGGTCGACAGTCCCGTAGCCGTAGTTGCACGCCGAGCCGATGATGGCGACGGTCTGGTCGTCGATGTGGTTGTCGACCCAGTCGACATCGACGAGTGTGGTCTCGGGGTCGACCGGGGCGCGCCGCAACTCGATGCCGAAGAGGTGGCCCGCCTTGTCGAAGGCGGGGTGGGCCGTCTCGGGCTTGACGACGTTCGGACGGGTCACCCCCCGTTCCTGGGCGGCGTGCTCGCGGTAGGCCAGCATGGCGTGGGCGATGCTGCCCGTACCCCCCGTGGTGACGAGGCCGGCCGGCTTCGTGCCCTCGACAGCCTCGGCGTGGAGGAGGTCGAGCGTCATGGCGATGATCTCGGCTTCGAATTTGGTGGAGCTCGGGCACATGTCGCGCTGGAGCGAGTTGACGTGGGCGAAGAGCCCGAAGGCGTGGTTCAAGAAGTGGTAATGGTCGTGATCGCCGCAGTACATGGTCCCCGAGCACTTCCCGGTCTCCCAGAAGGCGTCCTCCTCCTTCGCCATCACCTCCAGCTCCCCGAGGATCTCCTCGTGACTGCGGCCGCCCTCGGGCAGGCGGCGGTGGATGTCGAAGCGGTCCTGGTACGGGAAGCTGCTCATGGCGTGGTGCCCTCCGTTGGAAGAGGGTGGTCGGGTGGCCCGACCCCAACGATGTCCGGTCCGACCACTGTACGGGGTCCGGCTCGGGTCGATTCGGGCCCCCGACGAAGGCTCTCGACACCCCTCGATATGCCCAGAAAGCGCCCTGGCGCGCTCTTGACTCTTTCGGGCTCCGCCATCATCCTGGACCTCGGCGTCGACACCTGCGGCGACCGAGGGAGGGACGATGGGCGTTGTCCGACCCGAGCGCGAGCGCCCGGTGACCGACATGCTCGTGGCACGAGGTGCGGGTGCCGTCGCGCATCCTGGTGGGACCCTGCTGGAGCACCTCCTTCGGGTGGCGGCCCTGCTCGAGGAGTGGGGCGCGTCCGAGGACGTGCAGATGGCCGGATTGTGTCACGCCTGTTACGGCACCGACGGCTTCCCGGCCTCTCTTCTCGGCCTCGACGAACGCGACGTGCTGGTCGGCCGGATCGGTCGACGCGCCGAGGCATGGGTCTACCTCTACGCGAGTTGCGACCGCAGCGCCGTCTACCCCGCCCTGCGCGCATCGGCGCCGGGACCGCTGCGCTTCCGGGACCGGTTCACCGGTGCGACGTCGGTCGTCACCGATCTCGACGCGGCGGTCCTCGCCGAGCTCACCGCCGCCAACGAGCTCGACCTCGTGACGGTCAACCCGGCGTGGGCTGCACGTGTCGGACCGGGCCTCCTCGAGCTGATGCGAGGCATCGGGGCGCGGTTGAGTCCGTCCGCTCGCGACGGTTGGAACACGTGGGCAGATTTGACTCTCACTCAGAGTGACCAGTCCTAGCGCCCTGTAGCGTCTCTTCCCTGGTCGTCGGGGTATCCCCTGCAGGTGCGTCGCCACTTCGTAGGATGCGTACCAACGGAGCGGCCGGAGCAGATTGGGGGCTCGTCGTTGCCGAGAGCGGGGATCACGGGTGATGGCTGACGAGACGGCGACATCCGCCGACGAGGAATATTCGCAGGCTGCCCAGTCTTATATCCGCGCCGTGGGCGCCCGGCTGCGGGTCGTCCGCAATCAGCTGGGGCTGTCGCTCCAGGCCGTCGAGGCGACTTCGAACCAGGAATTCAAGGCGTCGGTGCTCGGTGCCTACGAGCGGGGCGAGCGGGCGGTATCGGTGTCGAGGTTGCAGCGGCTCGCCAAGCTCTACAGCGTCAGCGTCGATCAGCTGTTGCCGCACGAATCCGATGCCACCCGGTGGTGGATGTCCAAGGACGCCGACGGAACGGGCCCACCCGGCGCCGTGCACCCCGAACGTGCCGCCGCGCAGGCGTGGCAGAACAGTGAGACGGTGACGATCGACCTCACCCGGTTGCGCGACGTCAGCGGTCCCGAGCGCGACCTGATCCGACGGTTCGTGAGCATGATCCAGGTGCAGCGCCAGGACTTCAACGGACAGCTGATCACGATCCGGTCCAGCGACGTCCGTGCCATCGCCTGTCTGTTCGGGATGACCCCGGACGCCATGGGACGTCGGCTCGACGAGCTCAGCCTTCGCATCAACACCTGAGCCTTCGCATCAATACCTGAGCGCCCGCTCAGCGCCAGGGCAGTGCCCCCCGCCGGTCCCAGTAGGAATCGGGATCCTCGGCGATCGATGCGAGTCGCGCCCGGTCCTCTTCGGTGAGCGAGAGCTCGAGTGCCCCGAGGTTCGACGCCAGCTGCGCCGGGGTCACCGCCCCCGACAGGACCACGTCGGACCACGGTCGGCCGAGCGCGGCGGCCACGGCGACCTGGTCGATCGACGCCCCGTGGGCCGCCGCCACGTCCTGCAACACCTTGTGCCGCCCCGCGTCGTCGGTGCTCCGGTCCGTGAGCCGCCCGTTGGCGAGCACCTCCTTCACGAGCACCCCCCATCCTCGGGCGCGGGCGTCGTCGAGGGCAGGGCCGACCGACGGCTCGAGCACGTTCCACGTCGCCTGGACCGTCGCGAACGGATTCACCCCGTCGACGCCCAGGTCGAGAGCACGGCGCACGACCTCCCCCTGGCGCGGTCCGCTCACCGTCAGTCCTACGGCGATCCCACTGTCGCTCAGCTCGGTCAGGGCGTGGAGCACGGCGTGATCGTCGAGCACGCCGCTCTCGAAGGTGGCCGAGTGCGCCTGGTAGAGATCGAGATGCGGACCGAGCAAGGCCGTGGACTGCGCCAACTGCTCACGGAACATGCCCAGGCTGTGGTCCTTGGTCTCGTGCACCGGCGCCGAGATGTCCCATCCGCCGACGTAGCGGTATCCCCATTTGGAGCCGACGGTGAGGTCGCCCGGTGCGAGTCCACGGGACTGCAGCCACGACGCCAGGAACTCCTCGGCCCGTCCGTAGGAGCGAGCGGTGTCGACGTAACGGACGCCGGCCGCGTAGGCGGCGTCGAGCATGTCGTGGCAGCGATGCTCCATGGTGGACCGCGCCCGGTCGGATCCGAGATCCGCGTCGCGACCGAGGGTGATGTAGGCGGGGCGGCCCAACGCGGCGAGGCCGAGGCCGATGCGGGTGACGGCGAGCCCGGTCGACCCGAGCGTGGTGGAGCGCAGCTCGGGGTCGTTCACGGCAGGACGACGTCGACTGGACCGGGCGCGACCGTCACCTGCGGGTCGGAGGCCGGGGCCGCCCGACCGTGGCTGATCCAGACGGCCCGCACGCCGGCCGACAGGGCTCCGGTGATGTCGCGTTCCCAGTTGTCGCCGACCATCACGGCGTGTGCGGGTGCCACGCCGAGCAGCTCGAGGGCGCGGAGGAAGATGGCGGGGTCGGGCTTGCCGATGCCGATCTCGCCCGAGATCAGGACGGCCGAGAACCGGGAGCCGATCCCGGCCTGGTCGATCTTGAGGCGCTGGATGTCGGGTGGGCCGTTCGTCACGAGCGCCAACGGGACCTGCTCCGCCAGTCGATCGACGAGGTCGAGCGCGCCCGGCAACACGGGATGGCCGGATCGCTGCCCCTCGACGTAGCGCTCGGCCATGCGCTCGGCCAGATCGGCGAGGCGGCGTCCGGTGGCGCCGCCCGCCACCAGCGCGTCGTGCCACGCGGCGCGCCGGTACGTCGTCGCCCACGCGGCCAGGCCCTCGAGGCGGTGATGGACACCCTCGAAGGTCGCCCACAGGCCCTCCCACGACGCGAAGCCGAGCTCGAGGAAGTCCGGGTAGTACGACGAGGCCCGCCACCGCGACCGCGCCGCATCGATGACCACCTCGTCCCAGGAGTCGCGGTCGATGCCGTCGACCAGATCCGCGGTGGCGCGCAGCTGGGACCGTGCGAAGCCCTCCTCCTCGATGAGGGTGTCATCGAGGTCCAGGAGGACCGCCCGTACCGGGTCCCGAGCGGGCCCGGTCAGCGCTCGGAGTCCTCGGCGGGATGTTCGACGACGGCGACGACCCGGGCCGCCATGAAGCGGGCCGTGCGCACCGCCCGACCCGAGCGGGTCACCTCGGTGACCTCCACCGAGCCGCGTGAGTTGGCGATCTCGACGCGGCGTCCGGCGCGGCGTCGCCAGGATGTCGAAGCGCTGCACGCCGTCACCGACGTCCACGACGACCTCGACCCGGTCTCCCTTCACGGGGTCACCTTCACGATCGTCACATGGTACGACGATCAGCCGGCGGGCAGCGACAGGGTGTTGGCCCGGGCGACGTCGCCGAGCCAGTGGGCGCTGGGCTTGGGGTGCCGGTCGAAGGTGACGGGGTCGACGGCACAGATGCCGAGCTTGGGCCCGAATCCGAGGTGCCACTCGAAGTTGTCGAGCAGGCTCCACACGAAGTAGCCGCGCACGTCGATCCCGTCCGAGATGCAGCGGTGCAGGCCCTGGAGGGCGGTGGCGATGAACTCGATCCGCTCGGGGTCGTCCTCGGTGGCGAGCCCGTTCTCGGTCACGAGCACGGGGAGCCCGGTATAGGCGGCGGCGCGGCGCACCGTGTACTCCACCACCTGGGGCCAGTACTCGTAGCCCATCTGGGTGAGGCGGGTGCCGGGCTCGGGCTGGAGCGGCCCGGTCGGGCCCAGGACGGTGCGCTCGTAGCACTGGACGCCGATGAAGTCGTCGCCGGCCGTGCCGTCGAGGAAGGTGTTCTCGAGGATCTGCTCGGCCGCGTCCCTGGTGCCTTGGCCGCCTTCGCCGGCGACGAGCTCCTCCATCGACAACGTGATGCCCGACGGGGAACGACCCCCGGTCCCGAGCGAAGGGCGTCCACGGCCAGGCGGTGGGCCCGGACCAGGGCGTCGTTCACGGCGAAGTGGCGCACGAACTCGTCCTTCAGCCCCGGCGGGTAGATGCCGACGGTGTAGCCCAGCACGGCGACGACATTCGGTTCGTTGAAGGTGCACGCCCATCCGATGAGATCGCCGAGATGGGCGACGGTGCGCTCGACGTAGCGGGCGAACCGTTCCGGCGCATCGGTAGCCTCCCAACCGCCGCGGTCGGTGAGCCAGCGCGGCGTCGTGAAGTGGTGGAAGGTGACGACGGGCGAGACGCCGCGCTCGTGACAGGCCGCGCACATGCGGCGGTAGTGGTCGAGGGCGGCCACGGAGAATTCCCCCTCGGCGGGCTCGATCCGGCACCATTCCAACGAGAAGCGGTACGCGCCGAGTCCGAGGTCCGCCACGAGGTTGACGTCGTCGTGCCAGCGGTGGAACGAGTCACAGGCGTCGCCGCTCGATGCGACGCAGCCGGAGTCGGGATTGTGCTCCCAGTCCCACCAGTCGTTGTTGACGTTCCCGCCCTCGATCTGGTGGGCGGAGGTGGCCACACCCCACAGGAATCCGTCGGGGAAGGTGAGATCCCGGTCGTATGTCGGTGCTGTCTGAGGGGGTGGGGCGGCGCTCATGGACGCACGGTAGCTGGCCTTCCGACGCCGGGCTCAGCCCCGCCGGCGGCGCCGCGACGCCATGGTGTCGGCGCGGTCGGCCAGCACCGGGTCGCGCAGGAAGCGGGCGATGTCCTCGAAGTCCGCACCCGGCCCCTTCCACTCGAGGTCGTCCACCGACGCCAGCAACGAGCGGTCCACGCGCAACGTCGCCAGGTCGCGGAACAACAGGGCGTTGTCCATGTCCGACGCCAGGCGTTCGGCGAGTTTGGGGGCGCTGCGCACGGCGCGCCGCAGGGCGGGGTCCCAATCGGCGACGGCGGCGGGGATCGATTCGAGGTGCTCGTAGTGCCCAAGGACCGTCGATGCCGACTGCTTGCCCCAGCCCTGGAGGCCGGGGAACCCATCGGCGCTGTCGCCCACGAGGGCGAGCCAGTCCGGGATCGAGAGCGGGCCCGATGCCGTAGCGGGCCCGTACCGCGTCCTCGTCGGTGATCACGTCCTTGCGCCGGTCGAGTTGCACGACGCGCGCTGCCGCGCACGCACTGGGCGAGGTCCTTGTCGGGAGTGCAGATGAGCACCTGGTCGACACCGCGGTCGTCGGCGGCCACCGCCGCGGCCGATGCCAGCGCATCGTCGGCCTCGAGCTCCACCATGGGCCACACCGTCACGCCCAGGGCGACGAGGGCGGCCTCGAGGAGAGGGAATTGGGCCATGAGCACCTCGTCGACACCCTCGCCCGTCTTGTAGCCGGGCCAGAGGTCGTTGCGAAAGGACTCGATGACGTGGTCGGTGGCGACGCCGATGTGGGTCGCGCCCGCCGCCCAGCATGGTGAGCAGCGACTGCACCACCCCCCGTACCGCCCCGACCTCACCTCCCTCGGAGCTCGCCCGCGGTGGGGCCCCGTAGAAGTGGCGGAACAGCTCGTAGGTCCCGTCGACGAGATGGACGCGCTCGGGTGTCACGGTCGGGGGTCCCGGCGCATGTACCACGTCTCGACGTCGAGCACGGTGGCGGTGGCGGCGACCTCGAAACCGAGGGCACCGTAGAAGCGGACGTTGCGCGCCTTGTCGGTCTCGAGCCAAGCCAGGCGGCCGCCCTCGTCGAGCCATGTGCACACGGCCCGCATGAGCGCACCGCCGAGGCCGCGACCTTGGAACCCGGGCTCGACGCCGACCGGTCCCAGGTGCCAGTGCTCCTCGGCCAGGTCGTCTTGGGCCCAGTGCGCCCAGAAGACACGGGCCCGGGTGGGGTCACCGATCTCGGGCGTCGTCCCCACGAGGGCGGCGGTGTCGGCGGTCATGAAGGCGCCGATGCATCCGCCCGGAGGGGCGATGGCCGCCGTGGCGATGACGCAGTCCCCGGTGAACACCGCCAGCTGCGGTGCCGGCAGCACCTTGAGGAACGGCGTGAGCTCGGCGTAGAGCCCGGCCAGTCCGTGCAGCGGGTCGTCGCCGTAGATCGCCACCGCGGTGGGGGAGTCGGCCAGGGCCCGCGACGCCACGCCTGCCGCCGCCCGACGCTCGTTGTCGCGCAGCGCCCGTACCTCGATCGCGGTCACGCCCCCATCATGGCCACAACACCCGTCCGGCGTCGCCTCTCGTGGGAGGGCCGCTTCTTCGGCGGCACGATGGGTGATGGCAACAGCACGCCGTGATCGGCAGGGCGGCAATGAGGTCCGGTGATGGCGCCCTGTTACCATCGACGCCTCTATGACGGTGCGTCAGATCCGGGGGGAGCACGTCAGCATCACCGACGTCCTTCGGGCCGCCGCGGACGCGAACGCCGAGGTCGAGGCGTATGTCGAGATGGACGGCGCCGGCAGCAGCGGCCTCGTGCCGGCCGGCACCGACGGCCGGCGACGCCTCACCTTCGCGGGGTGGGAGACCGCCTCGGGCGCGGTGGCGGGGATGCTCGCCTCGATGGGCGTCACCAAGGGTGACGTCGTCTGCCTGTTGCTGCCGTCGTCGATCGACTACGCACTCTGTTACCAGGCGGCCGCCCGGATCGGGGCCATCACGACGGGTGTGAACCTTCGCATGGGCGCGGCCGAACAGGCCTCGATCACCGCCCGTGTCCATCCCGTGGTGACCGTCGTCGACACCGACGTAGTCGCCCCCGACGCCGTGCCCCTCGGATCGGGCACCGTGCTGGCCCGGCACGACGCTCGCCCACGCGTGGGACCACGGTGCCCCGCCTCCGGGCGCGACCAGTGCCCATGACCCCGTCGCCATCGTGTGGACCAGTGGGTCGACGGGCGTGCCCAAGGGGGCGGTGTTCGACCACGCCAATCTCGAGGCCGTGGCGGCCGGGACCGACGTCCTCTCGCACCCCGGCGACCGGCGGTTGTCGCCCCTGCCGTTCCCGCACGTCGGGTACATGACCCGCGCCTGGGACGAGATCGCCCACGGCATCACCACGGTCATCACCCCCCAGCCGTGGACCGCCGCCGCCGCCATCGAGCTGCTCGCCGGTGAACGGGTGACGGTGGGCCAGGGGGTGCCCACGCAGTGGGCCTTGATGCTGGCGCACGACGATCTGGATGGGGCCGACCTGTCGAGCCTCAGGATCGCCGGGACCGGCGCGTCGCGCGTCCCGCCCGAGCTGGTCCGGGCCATGCGGGAACGCCTGCGCTGTCCGGTGGTGGTGCGCTACACCTCGACGGAGTCCTCGCTCGGGACCGGGACCCGACCCGACGACGACGACGAGGTGGTGGCCACGACCGTCGGTCGGCCCGTGCCCGGGGTGGAGCTCGAGGTCGTCGACGGAGGCGGTCTCCCCGTGCCGTCGGGAGAGGTGGGACGGGTCAGGCTGCGCTCGGCGGCGGTGTTGCGCGGCTACGTGGGCGACATGGCCTCGGGCACCCTGCTCGATCCGGTCGCCACCGCCACCGTGCTCGATGCCGGGGGCTGGGTCACCACCGGTGATCTCGGCACCGTCGGTGGCGACGGCAACCTCCGGCTGGTGGGCCGGGTGTCGGAGATGTACATCCGGGGTGGGTACAACGTGTACCCGGCCGAGGTCGAGGCGGTGCTGGGCGAGCTGCCCGGTGTCGGTCAGGTGGCGGTGGTGGGGGCGCCCGACCCCGTCCTCGGGGAGATCGGGGTGGCCTTCGTGGTCGCCGTGTCTCGGGGGGCCGCTCCCAGCCTCGACGACCTCCGGGCCGCCTGTCGCGCCCGGCTCGCCGACTACAAGGCTCCCGACCGGCTCCACCTCGTGGACGACCTGCCCGTCACCCCGATGGCGAAGATCGACAAGCGGGAGCTGGCGGCGCGCGCCGCCGAGCTCGAGACCAGGAACACGAAGGAGCGAGTGAGCACATGACCGAGACCAAGGACCCGGGGGCGAAGAGCGACGCCTCCGGCAAGGCGGGCGGGGAACGTCCCCCGCGCCAGCACCCCATCGTCGCCGGCGCCGAGCCCATCAAGTTGGGGTCGATGCTCGTCACGCTGGTCGAGCCCCGGCGTGGCCACGAGGTGGCGTACAACCGTTGGTACGAGCGGGACCACTTCTATGCCGGCTGCATGATCGGGCCCTACCAATTCGCGGGGAAGCGCTTCGTCGCCACCGCCGAGCTCAAGGCGCTGCGCGACCCCGATCCCTCGAGCGTCACGGGCGAGCCCGATCGGGGGAGCTTCCTGTCGGTGTACTGGGTGCTCGACGGGTACCACGACGTCTGGAACCGCTGGGCGGTCGACCAGGTGAAGGCCCTGCACAAGGCGGGGCGCATGTTCAACGAGCGCGACCACGTCCACACCCTGCTGTACCGCTACGCCTGGGAGCGCGCCCGCGACGCGGACGGGCTCCCCGCCGAGCTCGCCCTGGACCACCCTTCGGCCGGGCTCGTGGCCGTCCTCACCGATCGCGCCGAAGGCCTCGACGCCGCCGACTACGAGCGGTGGATCCGCGACGAGCACCTCCCCGACCTGCTGCCGGGCACCCCGGCCCGGCTCGTGATCGGGGCCGACCCGCTGCCACTGCTCATCGACGCCCCCGGGGACGTGCCCCGCTCGGAGTCCGACGACCGGCGCCAGCTCACCTTGTGGTTCCTCGACTCCGCCCCCCAAGAGGCCTGGGACTCGGTCATCACCGCGCACCGCCGCGCATTGGAGAGCGTCGGGGAAGGGCCGCGTGGTGGCCGCTCTCCCGTTCATCCCGACCATTCCCGGTACCGACACCTACACCGACATGCTCTGGGCCGACCAGGCCGGAGCGGACCAAAGGAGGTCTTCGTGAGCCCCGATCCCGCCGTGGCCACACCGCCGGCGCGCCGCTTCGAGGGCAAGACCGCCATCGTTACCGGGGCCGGCTCGGGCATCGGACGGGCCACGGCCATCCGACTCGCCGTCGAAGGGGCCTCGGTGGCCTGTCTCGACGTCGTGCCCGACAACCTCGACGAGACCGTCGAGGCGCTCACCATCTTGGGGGGGAAGGCGGTCGCCTACCGGTGCGACGTCACCGACGAGGCCCTCGTCAACGAGACCGTGAGCGTGGTCGCCGCTGCCCTGGGCCGGCCCGAGGTCCTGTGCAACGTGGCCGGGATCGGCACCTTCGCCCACACCGCCGACATGCCGCTCGCCACCTGGGAGCGCATCCTCGGTGTGAACCTGACCGGCACCTTCCTCATGACGAGGGCGGCGCTCGGCTACATGCTCGAGCCCCCGGGCGGGAGCATCGTCAACATCGCGTCGACGGCGGGCCTCATGGGATCGGCCTACAGCGCCGCCTACGCGGCGTCGAAGGGCGGCGTCATCATGTTCACCAAGGCTCTCGCCATCGAGTACGCGGGGCGCGGTGTCCGCATCAACGCCGTGGCCCCGGGCGGCGTGGACACGCCGCTGCTCGGGAGCTTCCAGCTTCCCGAGGGCGGCGACATGAAGCACATCTACCGCATCACCAGCCGCATGGGCTTCTGTACTCCCGACCAAGTCGCCGCCGCCATCGCCTTCTTGGCGTCGGAGGAGTCCGCCTACACCACCGGTGCCGTGCTGGCCGTCGACGGAGGGATCACGGCCTAGCACCGCGTGCCCGTCGGAGGGCCCGCCCGGGACGCGATCGCTACCATCCACGACGGTGAGCCCGAAGCCGATGTTCATCGTCACCGACGTGTCCCCGTACCCGAACGGGCCCGCCGGCGTCCACAGCGTCCTGCCCCAGGCGGCGGTGGCCCTGACCGAGCTGGCCGGGTTGGCCTCGCTCGAGGCGCGCGACGCGTCGGTGTCGTTCCCGACATCGACCCCTCCGCGCTCGCCGCGGGCGGTGTCCTGGCGCTGTTCACCATCGGGGAGACGCCGTGGACCGACGCCCAGCGCGCCGCGATCACCGACGGCGTGCGCTCGGGCCGGCTGGGGATCCTCGCCGTCCATGCCGCCACCGACGCCTGTGTGGCGTGGGAGGAGTACGGGTCACTGGTGGGGGCCCGGTTCGACGGCCATCCCTGGACCGAGACCTTCGACATCGACGTCGACGTCGACCACCCCAGCACGCGCCATCTCGACACGGTGTGGCGGTGGCGCGACGAGGTGTACCTGTTCCGCGACCTCCGTCCCGACGCCCGGGTCCTGCTGCGCGTGGCGGAGGGCCAACTCGACATGGGCGTCCCCGACGCCCGCCGCCCGGCCATCGGCTTCCCACTGGCCTGGGCCTTCACCGAAGGCGACGGCCGCGTGTTCTACACGTCGCTGGGCCACTTCCCCGGGGCCTGGGAGACCCCCGATTATCTCCGCCACCTCCAGGGCGGGCTGGCCTGGGTCCTCGGCGACGGGGGCTGAGACCGTGCGCGGAGCCCGGCGGTGATGCACCTCGTCGACACCGTCGAGGTCAAGCCCGACCGGGTGGAGGGCTATCTCGACCTGGTCCGGACGCTGGGGACGGCGGTCATGACCGAGGCCGGCGCGACCTTCGTCTCGGCGGCGACGACGTCGGGTGAGGTCGGCGAGCACGTCCACATCCAGGTGGTCTGGGCCTTCGACGACTTCGTGCACTGGAACGAGATCCGCAAGAACATGGTGCTCGATCCCCGCTACCACCAGTACGGGGGGGCGGCCGCCTCGTTGCGGGTGGGGGGGACCCGCCGGTTCTTCACGCCGGCACCCTCGGCGCCGTCGTCGTGATGCTCCGCCGATTCGAGGTGTACGCGCTGCGGCCCGATGCACCGGTCGAGCGGGTGCGCGACCTCGAGGCGGCCTGTCGCCAGTGCGGACGGTTCATCCCCGAGGTGATCGACGGCGCGGTGGGCACGAATCTCTCCGACGCGCCCGTCCAGCTCGTGTGGGAGCACGCCTACGAGTCGCCCGAGGCCTATCGGCGCTACATGGTGCACCCGTACCACGCCGTGGTCGTGGACCGGTACCTGCTCCCCGACTCCCCCGAGCGGATCGTCATCGACGGGCCCCTCGGAGCGGGGCTCTACGGCTACGCCTGTGACACCCCGTCGTACCGGATGGGCGCCGGCGTGCGGCGCATCGTGCTCCTGCGCGTCGACGCCGGGGCGGCGGAGACAGCGGTGGCCCAGCTGCGAGCGACGCTCGAGCAGGCTCGGGAGGAGGTCCCCGACATGGTGGTGTCGGTCATGGCCGCCAACACCATGGGCTCGGCCTGGTTCGACGGCGTGACGCCGGTGATGGGCCCGCCCCGATGGACCCACCTGTGGGAACAGGGATTCTCCACCCCGGATGCGCTCGACGCCTACCGCCGCGGTGGCTCGACGGCGGCAACCATCGAGCGCGCCGGATGGGACCGGTCGATGGTCGGCGTCGTCACGCGCTGGGCCGAGCTCTTCTACGAGGTGTCCGCGGATCCACGCTGACCAACGCTGACCCACGCCCAGAGTAGGGGCAGGCCCGAAGGCCTCAAGAGACGGGGCCCAGGTACGCTGCTTCCAATGCGTTTCCGCCGACAACGAGCACCGCTGAGCACAGAACAGTTGTGGTTGACGTCCTGGTCGGGGCCCATCACCGCTCCGGTGCGACGGCGGAGGCGCCGGCCCGTCGGCGGGTCGAGCTCGCTCCTGCTCGTGATCGCGGTGGCCTCGATCGCGACCGGTGGCGCCGCCGTGGCCTTGGGGCTGGCCGTGAGCGCCGGGCCCGCCCCGGCCCCGGCTCGGGCCCACCATGTGGCCACGAGGGCCCCCCACCACGTGGCCCCCGTCGTGATCCCCGAGGCCCCGGCGCCGATCGTCATTCCCCCCGCCCCCACCACGACCACCCCCGTCGTCGACGTGGACGCGCCGGTCGGTCCCCCGCCCAGCGCGTGGCGGTATTCGGTGGTGCCCGCCGTGGCGCCGCTCGTGAACAGCGTCCCCTCGAACGTGACCGACCCCTCGGTGATCGCCACGGCCACGGTGCACACCATCCCGCTGTACACGACGCCCGGGGCGGCCAAGCCGTCGAGCACCCTGGCCAATCCGAACTATCTGGGCGCGACCGTGACCCTGCTCGTCACCGGGTACCAGCCCGGCTGGGTGCAGGCCTACATCCCGGTCCGACCCAACGAGACCACGCGGTGGATACCGAGCGCGGATGTGACCACGTCGTTCGTCACCGACCACATCGTGGTCAGCCTGTCGGCCCGCAAGCTCACCCTGTACCACGACAACGCGCCTGTGTTCACGACCGAGGTGGCGCCGGGGGCGCCCAGCTCTCCCACACCCACCGGTTCGTTCTTCGTGGCCTACATCGTGAAGCTCACCGATCCCAACAACGTCTACGGTCCCTATGCCATGGGCACGTCCGCCTTCTCGAACACCTACTACAGCTTCGACGGCGGGCCGGGACAGGTCGGGATCCACGGGACGAACCAGCCCTGGGTCATCGGTTCCTATGCCAGCCACGGTTGTGTCCGGCTTCCCAACAGCGCCATCACGACGTTGGCCCAGCAGGTCGTCCCGGGCACCCCTGTCGAGATCGAGCACTGAGGGCGCCGGCCGTGAAGGGGTACGTGCTCACCGTCGAACGGATCGTCCCCGCCCCGCCCGACGTCATCTTCGCCGTCCTCGCCGACGCCGGTCGCCACCACCTCATCGACGGCTCGGGGATGCTCCAGGGCGCGACCGAGGCCGCCCCGCAGCGCCTCGCCCTGGGGACGACCTTCGGCATGGGGATGAAGATGCTGGTCTCGTACTCGACGGTGAACAAGGTGGTCGAGTTCGAGAACGACCGGCTGATCGCGTGGAAGACGGGGCCGGCGGGCTTCATGGGCAGGTTGGTGGCGGGCAGGGTCTGGCGCTACGAGTTGACCCCCGTCGACGGAGGGACCCTGGTGCGGGAGAGCTGGGACATCACCGCCGACCACCAGCGTGTCCTGCTCAAGCTGGGGGACATCTACTCGGGCAAGACACGGCGCGACATGGAGCGAACCCTCGAGCGCCTGAGCACCCTGGTGGCCGGAACGGGCGTGTCGGACACCCCGGACCGCCCCTGATCCCGGGGCCGGCGCCGCCCGGAGCGGCCCTCCGATCTCCACGCTACGGTTGGCCCGTCGCAGGCCCCGAGCACCCGGGCACCGAGGAGGACAGTTCATGCCGGACATCGTCGCTGGCGTCATCGGGATCGCACTCGTCTTTATTTGGATCTACTGCCTTTATGACGTCGCCACCACCCACGACGGGTTGGTCCGGCACCTCCCGAAGCTCGCGTGGTTCGTCATCGTCCTGCTCATACCCGACATCGGGTCCATCTTGTGGCTGGCCTTCGGCCGGCCCCGCGTCCAAGGGGAGCGGATCTCGCCCATCGACGGGCGCCGGACTCGGGGCGCGACCACCGAGCTCTCGGAGGTCGGCTTGCCATCGCTGGACCATCTGCACCCCGTGGTCCGAGAGCGCGAGGAGCTGGCGAGGTTGCGCATGATGCAGGCGCAGCTCCAACGGCGCGAGAACGAGTTGCGCCAGCGCGGACTGGGCGAGAGCGCCGGATCGTAGGCCGGTCCCCGGGCCGACCGTCGAGGTCGATGCCCACCGTCGTCGTCAACGGGATCGAGCTGTACTACGAGCGCGCCGGTCATGGCGTGCCGGTGTTGTTCCTCAACGGCTCGGGGTCGACCCTCGCCACCATCGCTCCGCTCATCGACGTGATGGCCCGACACCTCGACGTGCTGGCCCACGACCAACGTGGCCTGGGCCGCAGTGCGGTGCCGCCGGGGCCCTACACCATGGCGCAGTACGCAGCGGACGCACTCGGGCTCCTCGACGTCGTGGGATGGAGCACGTGTCGTGTCGTCGGGGTGAGCTTCGGAGGCATGGTGGCCCAGGAACTGGCCGTGACGGCGCCGGATCGGGTCGAGCGCCTGGCGCTCCTGTGCACGTCGCCGGGTGGGGAGGGAGGATCGTCGTATCCGCTGCACGAGCTGGCCGGGCTGCGAGCGGCGCAACGGGCGGAGATCTCCACCACCCTCCTCGATTCCCGTTTCTCGCCACCCTGGCTGGCGAGCCATCCCGGAGACCGCGCCTTCGTGGACGCCATGGCCCAGCGTCGGTCGGATGCCGACTCCGACGAGGTTCGGCGGGGGGAGGCCGAACAGCTCGAGGCCCGGCGGCATCACGACGTCTGGGACCGGCTCGGTCGAGTCACATGTCCGACCTTCGTCGCCGCGGGCCGCTTCGACGGGATCGCCCCGATGGCCAACAGCGAGGCCATGGCGAGCAGGATCCCCGGCGCCGCCCTCTACGTCTACGAAGGCGGCCACGCCTTCTTCGTCCAGGACCGACGAGCCCTGCCCGAGATCATCGGCTTCCTGGAGTCATGACATCGCCGGTCGTCGTCGTCGACGAAGTCGGCCACGATGTGCCCGAGCTCCTCGCCCTTCTCCTCCGGCACGAAGTGTCCGGCGCCGACGATGGTCGGATGGGAACGCCCCGCCGCGCCCGGCACCCGCTCCTGGAACACCCGCTCCCAACCCCTCGTGGCCGGGTCCCCGTCGGAGTAGGCGGTGAGGAAGGGGCGCTCGAAGTGCGTGAGCGCCTGCATGGTGGCGCGCCCGAGCCTCGCGCCGGGGTCATTGGGGGTCAGCGGGATGAGCCCCGTCATCTGTCGCAGTCCGGCGGTGAACGACGGGTCGGGGAACGGGGCGTCGTAGGCGGCGAGGACGTCGTCCTCGAGCGGGCCCGTCGAGGAGTACAGGAACGTGCTCGCCACCAGCTCGGGTGCCCGCATGCAGTACTGGACGTAGTCGAGGAGAGACGCCTCGAGGACCACCCGGCCGTCGCCGTCGGCGTGGTTGGCCCAGGTCAGCTTGCCGGCGAGCTCGGGCTCCGAGGTATGGAGCACGGTGTTCGACGCCACCACCCGGGCGAACCGGTCGGGGACGGCGCCGAGTGTGCTCAACCCGATGGGACCGCCCCAGTCCTGGACGACCAGGGTGATCTCACGCAGGTCGAGCTCCTCGACGAAGCTCGTCATCCATTCGACGTGGCGTCGAAAGGTGTAAGTGGTGCGGTCCGTCGGCTTGTCGGACCGGCCGAAGCCCACGTTGTCGGGGGCGACGGCCCGCAGCCCTCGCCGGGTCAAGGCCGGGACCACCTTGCGGTACAGGTACGACCACGTGGGCTGGCCATGGAGGAGGAGGACCACAGGGGCATCTCGGGCGCCGACGTCGACGTAGTGCATGCGCAACGGGTCGACGCCCGTGGCCCGGACCGAGACATAGTTCGGCTCGAACGGGAAGGCATGGAGACCGGCGAAGCGCTCGTCGGGGGTGCGGACGACCTCGGTGCCGACGCGCTCGGATTCGCGCCGGTCGGAGCGCGTCACCTGGTGGCGGCGATCAACGGCCTAGGCCGACCCGGCATCGGAGTGCGCCTTCTTCGCCGCCATCCAGTCCTTGATGGCGGGCGCGAAGTTGGCGGGGTTGTACACGTCCTCTTCCGAGGAGAATTGCATGTCCCCCGCGTACTTGAGGATCGTGATGTTGGCGGACTGGTACACCTCGCCGTCTCCGGGATCGTTGAACCGGTTCTCGATCTGGCAGATCCACCAGCCCCGGTCCTCGTCGCAGACGCACCAGTCGTGGGGGAACATCGTCATCTCGTTGTTCGGCCACTCCGCCATCGTCGTCGAGATCCACTCGAGGATCTGGTCCCGCCCCACGAAACGCCCGAAGAGATGTTCGATGTACTCGGCGTCGTCGGTGAACAGTTCGGCCCATGGTCGCCAGTCACCGGTCCGACCGGATTCGTTGGCCACAGCCAGATAGTTGTCGTGCGCCCGTTGCAGTTCGGCGCGGGTCCACGTGCCCACGGATACCCCCTGTTCGGTGGTCAGTCGAGCGCGAGGCTGGTCGCACCGGTGAAGCAGTCCCGGGCGAGAGCGTCGTCACCGGTGACGACGGTAGCAATCGTGGCGGGGTCCATGCGGTTGGCGACCAGACGGCAGAAGTCGGTCGCGTCGACCACGATGCGCACGTCGACGGGGCCGTCGGGTCCGAACCCGTCGGAGGTGTCGCCCAACGCCGTCTGCCACGTCCCGCCACCGGGGCCGGTCAGCACGATGCGGGCTCGCCGTCCCTCGCCGGGGCGACCGGCCCGTCGCATGCCGGCCGGCAGCATCGCCACGGCCAGGTCGGTCATGAGCCGCAGGCTGGCGGGATCGGGGGCCTGGAGGGGGCGCGCCACGGCTCGACGGATGTCTTCCTCGTGCGTCCAGAGCTCGAAGGTCCGAACCACCAGCAGTGGGCCGAGGGGCATGTGCAGCCCGTGGAGGGTGACCACGTCGCCGAGTCCCGCCGCCGAGGCCTCCACGGCGTCGAGCATCTGCAGGGTCTCGGTGGTGGCATCCCGCCAATCGGCGTGGGTCATCTCCGGGGACCGACCGAGCTGGGCGGCTGCGACCGGGTCGGTCGATGCCACATGATCAGGATTCCCGTGTGTCCCGTCGGGGTTGCGCAGGCCCGCCTGGAAGTCGTATTCGACCCCGGTCAGGTGCCCGACCACTTGCTGGACGTCCAACCGGCGCAGCGCGGGCCGGCGCCATTCTTCGGGCGAAAGCGATGTGAGCAGACGGTCGAGCGACGCCACGGCGCGGCCAATGGCCTCGACAGGAGAGATGGCGGGGGGCTCGTCGACGGGCCGGCCTGCGGATCTGGTGGCCAGGGCGGCCTCGAACACCGATTGGCCCAGGATGGCCGGCGCGGTCTCGGCATCGCCCTCGGCCAAGCGCGAAGCGGAGCTCTTCGAGCGGGTTGTCGTGGCGATGCACCTCGGTCATACGAGCTCCAGGAGGTTCGGGTCGAGCCAGGTCTGGAGTTTGGTCTGGGCCAGGCGCAGGCGCGACTTGGCCGTCCCTTCGGGGATGCCGAGTGCGATCGCAACCTCGCGATGCGTGAGTCCTCGGAAGTAGGCGAGCTCGACGGCCTCGCGTTGTTGGAGGGGAAGCTTGTTGATGGCGTCGCGGACCATGCCGGCAAGCTCGGAGCATTCGGCGGCATCACCAGGTGTCGTGGCGGGTCCGGGATGAAGACGGTGGTGCCGGTGCTCGCGTTCGGTTCTCCGACCGTCGCGCCGCAGGGCATCGATGGCGCGCCGCCGGGCGTGGACACCCAGATAGGCGCGCAAGGAGCCCCGGTCGGGGTCGAAGCGGTCGGGTTGTTGCCACAAGGTGACGAATACCTCCTGGGTCACGTCTTCGGCCGTTGACGAGTCCCCCGTCAGGCGGCGGGCCAGGCCGAAGACGAGCGGGCTGTGACGCTGCCACACTTCTTCGAGCGCTTCCTCGTCGCCCGCCGCCAGCCGGGCCACGAGTACGGCATCCCCCGAGTCCACGGCGCGCACGATATCTTTTCGCCGGTCCGGATGCCGGTGAAGGGCAGGGGAGCCGGGTACCGGCGGACCCGGGCGTTCCCGGGTGAGCAGCATCACCTCGGTCACGGCGACGACGTCGGATCGGCGCCAAGACGTCGAGCTCGGGGCAACGCATTCTCCTCTCGGCGATCCCGGTGCGTTCCCCCTGTATTCGTCGCTTCCGGCGCGGCCGGATCACCACCGAGGCGAGTCATCTGGAAATCGGCTGGGCCGGACAGAAGGTGGGCGTCCGCGTCGACCCCCGTGCTCGGAAGGGGGGGCCCGTCCCCCCGGCCGCGACCCATGGCAGCGGACGAGCGGTCCGAATCCATATTGGCGCGTGTCAGTGATGACTGCCAGGGCGGCATTCCGTGTTGTCGCGGTCCGTCCCAGGCGTCGGTTGTGGTCGGTGGTCGCTCGTTGACCACGCCAACCTTGTCAAATTTCGGGATATCGGTCCGGGAGACGCTTCGTTAGAGTACAGCCGAGCTGGAGAGGGGGCCGGAGCCGTCATGTGGCGCGAGCAGGGCGCGCCCGGTTCGTAGCGAGCCACTCTCGAGAGCGCGGGGAACGCGGGGAACAAGGTCCCATGTCACGGCACCGAGGCGACGGGCCGCTCGAAGACTGCGGCCAAGAAGGACACACGGAGGCACGTGCTCGCGTGCAGCCCGTGCACGGGTCGGCATGCTAGCGATCACGCTGCACGATCTGCGCTTTCGCGCCCGTCAGTTCCTGATCGCCGTCGTGGGCGCGGGGTTGATCTTCGCCATGACGCTGCTTCTCTCCGGCCTCGCCGCCGGATTCGGGGTCGAGATCGATCAGACCGTGACCGGGATGGGTACGCAAGGGTGGGTGGTGGCCCAGGGATCGTCAGGGAGGATCTCCTCGTTGGCGCCGATGCCGGCGACGGCCGAGTTGGCGGTGAGGAGCTCGCCGGGCGTGCGGCGGGCAGATCCCGTGATCGTGGTACCTCAGGCCGCCTCGGTCGACCACGGCCTCCGCAGCATCGTGCTCGTGGGCTACAAGCCCGGCGGGCTCGGACTTCCCCCGCTCGCGTCGGGAAGACCGGTGAGGGCCAACGGTGAAGCGGTCGTCGACCGCAGACTGGGACTCAACATCGGTCAACAGTTCGCCGTCTCGGGCCACGCCTTGCGGGTGGTGGGGACCGTCACCGGGAGGACGTTGCTCGGCGGGATCGCCGATGCCTACGTGTCGCTCGGAGAAGCACAGGCCATCGTCTTCGAGAACCGACCGTTGGTCAGCGCCATCCTCACCACCGGAGAGCCGCGTGCGTTGCCGGCGGGGCTCAAGGCGCTCTCCAATGCCCAGGTGGAGAGTCAAAGCCTCGCCCAGATGTCCTCGGCGGTGTCTTCGATCGACAATTCCCGGTCCTTCTCATGGGTCATCGCCGCGGTCATCGTGGCGGCGCTCGTCTACGTGACCGCTCTCGAACGGACGCGGGACTTCGCGGTGATGAAGGCGCTGGGGGCATCGTCGAGGTCCCTCTTCCTCGGCCTGGCGATGCAGGCTGTCCTGGTGGCCCTGATCGCGGCCGCCCTCGGCGGCGTCATGGCCAACTTCATGACGGGAATCTTCGACCAACCCGTGGACATCCCCTCGAGCGCGTTCGTCGTTCTCCCGCTGTCGGCATTGGTGGTCGGACTGCTCTCCAGCCTGGTGGCGTTGCGCCGCGCCGTCTCGGTCGACCCGGCCACGGCGTTCGCAGGCTGATCGCCCGAGACTGGGGGAGTGGTGCCCGACCTCGAAGTCCGTGACCTGACGGTGGAGTTCACCTCTGGGGACTATGTCGTCCGACCCCTGAGCGACCTGACCCTGGACGCTCGCGATGGCGAGTTGGTCGTCGTCCTCGGTCCCAGCGGGTGCGGCAAGACCACGCTCCTCTCCTGTCTCGCCGGACTCCTGACGCCGACCTCGGGGACCATCTCGTTTCGTGGCACCGATGTGGGTTCGCTCACGGGTGCGGCCTTGGGCGACTATCGCCGCCACACCGTGGGGGTCGTCTTCCAGGCCTTCAACCTCATCCGCAGCCTCTCGGCACGCGGCAATGTCGCCGCCCCCCTGCGCCTTGCCAAAGTCCCTCGGAAGGAAGCGATGGCGCGGGCCGACGAGCTCCTCGACATCGTCGGCCTGTCCGAACGTGCCAGCCATCGGCCCGCCGAGATGTCGGGCGGCCAGCAGCAGCGCGTCGCGATCGCCCGCGCCTTGGCCCATGACCCACCGCTGATCGTCGCCGACGAGCCGACGGCGCACCTCGATTACATCCAGGTCGAGGGCGTCTTGCGACTGCTCCGGCAGTTGTCGGCCCCGGGGCGGATGGTGCTGGTCTCGACTCACGACGATCGCATCACCAACATCGCCGACCGTGTGATCGAACTCACGCCGCAATTCGCCACCGCCGACCGTGCACCCGAGTCGGTCGTCCTCGATGCGGGAGAGGTGCTGTTCGCCCAAGGAGACCGTGGCGACCTGATCTATCTCGTCGAGGACGGTGAGATCGAGATCTACGAGGTGCGGGCCGATGGACGAGAGGAGCATCTCGCCCTCGTGGCCCCTGGGAAGTACTTCGGCGAGCTGGGCCCCATGCTCAACCTCCCTCGCAGCGCCTACGCGCGGGCCAAAGGACCGTCTCGTCTCACCGGCTATACGGTGCGCGCCTTTCGACGTCGGTTCCCCGCCGCCGGCGCGGTCGCCCCCGGCGCGGTCGCCGACGAGCCCGTCACACCCTCCGCGACCGTCGGCGCCCCCCATCCACCCGTGCCCGCCGTGTCGGTGGCCTCCGACCCGTTCGCCCTCCCCGAGCCCGTCGCGATGGCCACCTCGGCTGCCCATCAGGCCCCTCCCGGGCTGTGGGTGGCGTGACGCTGCACCGTGACACCGGATCGACCGTCGCCGTAACCTCCTCGGATCACGATTCCTCGGGAGAGTCCGGTGCGGGTCATCGTCAGCTGTGTGCCACAGACCGGTCACATCTTGCCCCTGCTACCTCTCGCCCAGGCCTTCCAGGCTCGAGGTGACGAGGTCGTCGTCGCCAGCGGGCCCGACGCCGAGGAAGCGGTCTCCGGGGCCGGGCTCTCGTTTCGTGTGGTCGGTCCGCCGTTCGACGCCTGGTTCGACGCCCTCCGTGCCCGCACACGGGGCATTCCCGGCGACGGGCTCGATCCGGCGCGCATAGAGAGCTACTTCGCCCCCCGGCTCTTCGGTGAGATCGGGACGGCGCTCATGATCGACGACCTGCTGGCCCTGTCCCGGGAGCTCCAGCCCACCCTGGTCGTCTTCGATCCCTACGTGTTCGCCGCACCTCTGGTGGCCGCGGTGGTCGGGGCCCACGGAGTACTCCATGGCATCGGGCCACTCATGGATCGGCATGTCTTGGACCTGGTGGCCGACGCGGTATCGCCCATCTGGCGGGAGTTCGGCATCGACGTACCCCCCGCCGCCGGGGTCAACTCCGGCACCACGCTCGCCATCTGTCCCCCGTCCCTCGACCCCGACGCGGCGGGTCTCCCCGGGGTCAGAGCGCTTCGGCCGGCTCCCCTGCCGACGGACGAACCTCGTGCCTTGCCCGTCTCGTTTCCCGAGCCCGAGCGTCCCCTCGTCTACCTGACCCTGGGTACCTTCTCGAACAATGCGCTCGGGCTCTTCCGTCTCGTCCTCGACGCGTTGGAGGACGCGCTCGTCAACGTGTTGGCGACGGTCGGGCGGGAAAACGATCCTTCGGCGCTGGCGCCCATCCCTGCCAATGCACGCGTCGAGCGGTACATCCCTCAGAACGACATCCTCCCTCACTGCACGGCGGTCATCCATCACGCCGGTGCCGGCACGATGTTCGGCGTCCTGGCCCACGGGCTCCCGTCGTTGACCCTTCCTCAGAGCGCCGACAATTTCGTCAATGCCGAGCTGCTCGCATCGGCGGGCGCGGCGCGCAACCTCATGCCCGGAGAGGTGACCGAGCTCGCCGTGGTGTCGGGGATCGGTGCCGTCCTCGACACTGCTTCTTATCGGGGCCGGGCCCGCCTGCTCGCCGCCGAGATCGCCGCCATGCCATCGCCCGACGAGGTCGCCGCCACGCTGCGAGACTGAGCCCGCGGCTCTGCTCCGCTCACGACGCGTACGTCCCCATCAGAATTGAGTAGCGCCGACGCTGTCTTCGGCGTTGAGCAAAATCAACGCCGTCGAGCGTGCATCGATGCAGGCGCGTCCGTAGCGTGGTTTCGGATGTGCTCACGAAAGGAAGCCCGCGCCGAGCGGGAACATTGCTGCTTCGTACCGTGACGAAGACTCGCCTCGTCAAGGCCCGAGCCATCTCCCCGGAGGACGAAGCGGCATGGCGATCCCTTTCGCTGCGATCCCTGGAGCCCAACCCTTTCTTCGAACCCGATTTCCTCATGTTGTCGGCTCAGCATTTCGAGGGATACGCGGAGACGACGCTGGTGGTCGCGTACCAAGGAGCCGCCTTCACGGGGGTTCTCCCCGTCGTCCACTTCGACCGAGCCCGCATCCCTCCGCGCCGGGTGGCGCGTGTGTTCGCGTCGCCCACGGCGGTCTGCGCGTTGGGGACCCCGCTCCTCGACGCCGGTTGTCCTGACGAGTCCATGGGATCGCTGCTCGATGCCCTGACCCGGGCTTCCCGAGAGGAAGGTTGGCCGGGCATCGTCGCGGTCGAATGGGCGGCTCATGACGGACCGGTGATGGACTGCCTCCGGCGCGCCTGCCGGGTGCGCGGACTTTCGCTCTTCACCAAGGAGGTGTGGGACCGCGGCGTCGTGCGCCGCGGCGGCCGGTGGGAACGCCCCCTGGGCCAGACCCGAGGGCGGAAACTTGCCGCGTCACGGCGGACGCTCGGTCGCGACACCCACGCCGAGGTCACGCTGGTCGATCGGACCCTTGACCCATCGGTCGTCGACGACTTCCTCGTCATGGAGATGAGCGGATGGAAGGGCCGACGCGGTGGCCTGGCGTTCGCCAGGACAGCCGCAAGACGGCTTGGTTCCGGGAGTGGTACGCACGGTGGTCGGCCACGGGGCGTCTGACCGTGTTGTGCTTGCAGGCGGGCGGGATTCCCCTCGCCATCGAGCTCTTCGTTCGAGCCGGCGACGGGATCTTCTGCTTCCGGGGCGCCTACGAAAGCACGTACTCGAAGTACGCACCCGGGGCCTTGGCGCTCGTCGATTCCATGGCGTACCTGCTGGAGCACACCGACGCGCAGTGGTTGGACTCTGCCACCGACGAGGGCAATGCGTTTCTCCTGGAGATCCTTCCCGAGCGTCGCACCCTCTCGAATGTCTATGTCGGCGTGGGTGGACTGCTCGACAGGAGCAGTGTCAAGGCACTGCCCGCCATGACCGGTCTGGTGGCCGCCGAGCGCCGTTTGCGAGCATCTCGGCTCGGAGGTGCGTGACGCTGGTTCACTGCGTCCGCAGGAGTTGCGCCGGCTGTGAACGGGTGGCGACCAGAGCGGGTGCGACCGCCAAGAGGTTCGCCACCACCAGCACGCCGGCCGCCAGAGCGGCGAGGAGCCAGACCTGCACAACGGAGACCGGAACAGCTCCCAGGTTGTTGGCGAAAGCCTTCCAGACGAGGTCACCGACGACGATGCCCAGGGGGGCGCCGATGAGAACCGCGATGACGGCCAGTGTCGTTGCCTGCCAGATGACGGCCGATGCGACCTGACCGTTCACGAAGCCCAACGCCTTGAGCAGCCCGATCTCTCGCCGGCGTCTGGAGACGCTCACCACGAGGAGGTGGACCAGCGTGGCGGCTCCGGCCACCGCCAGCATCGCGCCGAAGATCAACGGGAAGTTGACCGCTTCTCCGAAATTCACGAGAGACGTCGGCGTGACCGGAAGCGCGGTGATCGCTCGGTAGGCATCGAGATAGTGGGTCGTGGCCGCTTCCCCCGGACGGCCGGAAACAGTGCTCACGAGCATCCCGCCTGCGATCGGATCGGAGGCGAACGACCGACGGCATGCGGCGCGGCTTGGTCCCTCCGGGCAGACGGCGTCTTCGTACCCGGCGATCGTGATGGCGGCACCGTCCCCGAGGCTGACCGCTCCTCCGAGCACGGGGAAGGACATCTGCGAGGCGACTCGGAACGGCACGGTTCGTGACCCACCCGACGGCGTCGACAGGGTGACGTGGACCACGGATCCCACCGACGCGTGCGCGTGGCGCATGGTGGTCGCCCCCAGGCCGATTTCTCCGTCGCCGGTCGGCAGGTGTCCACGGACCGTGGCCAGAAGGAGCGGGCCGCGGACGGACCTTCCCACGATCGCTCCCACCGGAACCTTGTCGACCGAGATCTCGACGGCCAACCCTTCGGTGATGGCCGACACCCTCTTGTCGCGTTCCAGGCTTCTCAGGAGGACGGGGTCGGGCCCACCGCCATTCGGGTTGGTGAAGTTGAGTTGGAAGGTGTCGCCGTACAGTCTGGGTGTCGCAGTGAGATGGGAAAGACTGGCGCCGAAGACGCCCGTCGCGCACAGCGCGATGACGGCCAGGACGGTACCGAACAGGGCAGAGCCCACGGGGATGGTGGCCCCCCCGGCCCGACTCTCCAGTGCGTTGCGCACGCCGACCGTCGCGCTCGGGGGTGCGCCGAGGGCAGCCAGCTGCGCGACCACGGCCGACGGACGAGACACGTGCGCGCGGTTCTCGGACTTCTGGGTACGCGACGCCCGAAAGGCCGGCCACAGACCGAGGGCGAGCACGACGATCAGGATTCCGAGCGCTCCGAGCGGGATCACGAGCGGGTCCACCGTCACCCCGGTGGACGGCTCGGCGACGCGGGCCTCGCCCAGGGGGGCGACCGGTGACAGCGCCGTGGCCACCACGACGGCACCCGCCGCCCCGACCAGCGCCACGACGGCATTGCGGGCCATGCCCAGCAGGACCAGCTGCCGTCGATCCGCGCCGAGCACCGCCATGGTGGGATAGTCCTCGCTCTCGACGGTGCTCTGGCGAAAGAGGGCTTGTCCGATGACCACCAGCCCGACGGCAGCGGCGAGGACGGCCAAGATCCACCATCCGACCGCCTGGGGATGGATCGACGCCTCGATGGAGTCGATGACGGCGTCCTGGTTGCTGGCTTCGGCGCCCCGTGCACTGACCTGTTGATCGAATCGCGGGATGTCGGGGGTGCCGTGTCGCAGTCTCACGAGAGCCACATACCCGTACGCCGTCCGGGGGAGGATCGTCCGGGCAAAGGCCCGCGTCGCGTACAGGTCGTAGGACGGCGTCGATCCCGAGGGGAATTCGTATTCGGTCGCCTCGAAGCCCACCACACGGAAGCCCACCGTCGGTCCCGTCGGCGTGGGGAGTGCCCCGGTGGCGTTGTTGTAGGCGGGCGCCTGCGCCTTCGCGTAGATCGGGACGCGGATGACCGAACCCAGATGCACGCCATCGTCATGTTGGAGGGTGAACGACGCCAGGACCTCATCCGGGGCGGAAGGGTCGGGCAAACGACCCGAGACGAGTTTGAAGACGGGCCTGCCCTTGGGGGGAGCGAGGACGACACCAAAATCGGTGGGGTTGATCGGGTGGGTGCAGGCGCACGTCGGCTGCCCGGTGTCCAGGCCGACCAAGTTCTCTGCCGATGCGACCTCGGGAAACGTGGGCCCTATCGCAAGAGGCTGGCCGGTGTAGACGGCGGCGTCGAAGCCATAGGCGGTGACGAAGTGCGGAAATGCCGACGCGGTACGGCGTCCGGCCGCGGTGGCGGCCAGGACGAGGCCACCGACGAGAGCTACCAGGACGGCCAGTGCGAGCCACGAACGCCATCGCCGACGCGTCTCGGCACGAAATAGCAGACCAAAGGCTCCCACCAACGACCTCCCGGACCAGTGTGGCCGATGGTGGGAGGACCACCAAGGAGGTCAGCCGGTGTGGCGGGGTCGTGCCAGCACCACGTCTCGGGCGTGACCCTCGGGCTCGTGGATTGCCATGCTGGGGACCGTGGCAAACGACGGGGCCGACGAGGGCGAGACCGACGGCGCGGACGAGGAATCCTTCCATGCCTGACGCGATCTTCGAGGAGAGGCGGCTCGCCGAGGCCTATGACGCGTTGGACGGAGCACGGACCGATCTCGACGCCTATATCGCTCTGGCCGACGACGTCGGGGCCCGCTCGGTCCTCGACATCGGATGCGGGACGGGGACCTTCGCCTGCCTGCTCGCCCAGCGGGGCATCGACGTCACGGCCGTCGATCCGGCTCGGGCGTCGTTGGACGTGGCCCGGCGCAAGCCCGGTGCTCACCACGTGCGATGGCTGGAGGGTGATGCGGCGACGCTTCCCGTTCTTCACGTCGACATGGTGGCCATGACCGGCAACGTGGCGCAGGTCTTCCTGACCGACCGCGACTGGGCGTCGACCCTCAGGGCGGCCTATGCCGCCCTGAGCCCGGATGGGTTGCTCGTGTTCGAGGTCCGTGACCCGGCCCGCCAAGGGTGGACGGAGTGGAACCGAGGAGAGACCTTTCGGCGCGTCGAGCTTCCCGGCGCCGGTGTCGTCGAGACCTGGGTGGACCTCACCGAGGTCAGCCCACCGCTCGTGTCGTTCCGTCATACCTTCGTCTTCGAGACCGATGGGGCGGTCCTTGTCTCGGACTCCACGCTGCGCTTTCGCGATCGGACGGAGGTGAGCGACACCCTGCGGGGGGCGGGGTTCAGCGCGATCGAGATACGAGACGCGCCCGATCGACCGGGTCGCGAGTTCGTCTTCATCGCCCGGCGGATCGAGGACCGATCACAGCGGTCGTAGCGACAGATCGCCAGACGGCAAGGGCGAGCCTGGTGGTGGCGCGCGTCGGGTGGTGCGGGCACACGCCGCCTTTCACCGGCTACCCACCTTCGCACCGGTGCGAAGCGCGCCACAATCGGGGAAAAGGGGTTTGATGGGGCGCCAGGTGGCCGATCACGACGCAGCCCAGCCGGCCACCGGATCGCGGCCCGCACCGCGGCGGCCCACGTGCTCCGGGCCGAGTAAGGCCTGGACCCCACCCGCCACGGCTTGGGCCGCCGTCGAGTGAACCGAAGCGGGCCCGGGCGGCGAAGAACCGTCTGGCACATACCTTCAGGGGAAAGGGATCCCATGGGTGCAGACGACAACATCAAGTCGATCCAGGCGATGTACGAGGCGTTCGGGCGGGGAGACGTGGGGGCCATCCTCGACGCCGTGACCGACGACGTGGACTGGGCCACCGACACGAGCTCCACGGTGGCCCCCTGGTACGGGGCCAGGCACGGCAAGGAGGCCGTCACGACGTTCTTCCAGGCGTTCGGGTCGGCCATGGACGTCGACGAATTCACACCGCTCACCTTCGCCGCCAACGAGGACGCCGTCTTGGCCATCGTGCGGTGTCGGGCCCGTTCCCGCCGCACCGGCAAGGCGGTCGACATGAACCTGCACCACTACTTCCGGTTCCGCGACGGCAAGGTCTTCCACTACCGCGGCACCGAGGACACGGCTCAAGTCGAGGCGGCGCTGACGCCTTGAACCATCGGTCCGGCGTCACGATGGGTTGCGACCGGGGCCCTTTCTGACCCTGGGGCCGCCCGGCGCGTACCCTGGACGTGATGGGGACCTCGCCCTCGGGACCGCCCGAGCATCTTCACCCGGGCTGACGTGCACAGCGCCACCTTCGTGCTGCTGGCCTCGGTCTTTCTCGCCAGTGCCGTCGAGATGGTCGAGGCGCTCACCATCGTGGTGGCCGTCGGTGTCACCCGGGGATGGCGCTCGGCACTCGAAGGGGTCGCCGCCGCCCTGGTCACCCTGGTCGCGCTGGTGGCGGCCATCGGCCCGGCCCTGGTGCACTTCGTCCCCTTGAGCGCGTTGCGGATCGCGGTCGGGGGCCTGCTGCTCGTCTTCGGGATGCAGTGGTTGCGCAAGGCGGTGCTGCGGGCCGTGGGCCTCAAGGCCAAGCACGACGAGGACGCCATCTTCACCGAGCACGTCGCCGAGCTGTCGGCCGAGCAACGCTCGTCCCAGGGCCGCGACCCGACGGCGTTCGCGGTCGCCTTCAAGGGTGTGTTCCTCGAGGGCCTCGAGGTGGTGGTCATCGTGCTGACCCTGGGGGTGGCCGACCACCGGTTGGGGCTCGCCGCCGCCGCCGCCGGTGCGGCCGTCGTCGTGGTGGCAGCGGTGGGTGTCGTCGTGGCGCGCCAGTTGGCGGGGGTACCGGAGAACGCCATGAAGATGGCCGTCGGCCTCATGCTGGTGAGCTTCGGCACCTTCTGGGCGGGAGAAGGGGTCGGCGTGCATTGGCCCGGCTCCGATCTCGCCCTTCCCGTGCTCGTGGCCGTGTACGGCGCCGTGGCGTGGGTGACGGTGTCGGTGGTCGGCCATGAGCGTCGGGCCGGAGTCGAAGTTGCCTGACAGCGGCCCCCGCTCCCGACGCTATGTCGCCGCCTTCGGGCACTTCTGGTGGGACTTCCTCGTCGGGGACACGCCGGAGTTGCTGGTCGGGGCGGTGCTGGCGGTGGTGGTCGTGGCGTTCTTCGCCCACCACGGGGTGGCACGCGCCGTGACCGTGGCGAGCCTGCCGGTGCTGGTGATCGCCATGCTCGGCGCCTCGGTCCGACGAGCCCAGCGTGCTGCGGCCCGTTCCGAGCGTGATGGGGCCGGCTCGCCGCCCACCCCGACGTAGTCGCGATGGACGGTGTCCCTCGGCTCGGGGGCGTCTACCTGCCCCTGGTGACGCCCTTCTCGGACTCGGGCGATGTCGACCTCGACTCGCTCGAGCGGATCGCCCACCACTTCCTCGACGCCGGGCTCGCCGGCCTCGTCGCCCTCGGCACGACGGGTGAGCCCGCCACCCTCACGGTCTCCGAACGTCAGCGGTGGTCGAGGTGTGCTCGAAGGTGTGCGTGGCGCGCGCTGCACAGCTGATCGTGGGCCCGGGAACCAACAACACCGCCGCGACGATCGCCGATGTCGCGCCGCTGGCCGACGTGGCGGGGGTGACCGCCGCGCTCTGCGTGGTGCCCTATTACACCCGTCCCGGACAAGCCGGGATCGTGGCCCATTTCACGGCCGTGGCCGACGCCAGCCCCGTCCCCGTCATCCTGTACAACATCCCCTATCGCACCGGCGAGGCCCTCGAGCCCGACAGCCTGCTGCGACTGGCGGGCCATCCCAACATCGTCGGCGTGAAGCAGTCGGTGGGCCTGGAGGTCGCCGCGCTGCGGATCCTGGCCGAGTCCCCGCCGGACTTCGCCGTGCTGTGCGGGGAGGACGCCTACCTGTTCCCGACCGCGCTGCTCGGCGGCGCCGGGGCCATCGCCGCCTCCGCCCACCTGTGCACCCCACGGGTCGTCGCCATGGTCGACGCCGGGCTCGACGGTCGCGTCGAGGAGGGCCGGGCCCACCACCAGGCACTCCTCCCGGTCGTCGCGGCCGCCTTCGCCGAGCCGAGCCCCACCGTCATCAAGGGCGTCCTGCACCGACAGGGCCTGATCGCCTCGGCCGGTGTACGCCTCCCCCTGGTCCCGGCGTCGACGGCGGCGGTGGAGGCGGCGCTGGCCGCCGTGGCGGCGGCATCGTGAGCGTCCCTTTCAACCGGGGAAGGGCGTGTCCGCCAGCTCCTCGCGCAGCTTGTACTTGAGCACCTTGTTCAAGGTCTCGTTGCGGGGGAGGGCGTCGACCACCACGAGCTGTTCGGGGACCTTCTGCTTCATGAGGTCGCGCCGCGGCGAGGTGCTCCACCATCTCCTCGAAGGTGAGGGGCGGCGACCCGGGGGCGGTCTCGACGACCGCGCACACCCGCTCGCCGCGCTCGCGGTCGGGGAGGCCGACCACCGCCACGTCCTTGACCTTGGGATGGGTGTAGAGGAGATCCTCGATCTCCTTGGCCGAGATGTTCTCGCCTTTGCGGATGATGATGTCCTTCAGCCGCCCGGTGAGCACCACGTGGCCGTCGGGCCGGAGATGCCCGACGTCGCCGGTGCGGAAGTAGCCCTGGTCGTCGAAGGACTCGGCGCTGAGCACGGGATCGGTGTAGCCCTTGCACACCATGGCCCCCCGGACCCGCACCTCGCCGTCCTCCCCGGTGGGCGCCTCGACGTCGTCGAGCGTGACGATGCGGACCTCGGCGCCGAAGACGGGCTTGCCCACGGTGTTGGCCAGCTGGTCGTCGGTGTCGCTCGGCGATCCCATGCAGATCATGGGGATCTCGGTCATGCCGTACCCGTGCGCAACCGTCACGCCGATCTCGCGACCCACCTCGTAGAAGATCTCCGGTGGCATGGGCGCGCCGCCCCCCGACAGGATCCGCAGGGACGGGATGATCTTCTTCCCCGGCTGCTTCCGCTGCTCGTTGAGGTACGCCATGTAGAAGGCGGTGCTACCTCCCGCCATGGTCACGCCGTTTCGGGAGAACACCTCCACGGCGACGTCGGGCGCGAACGCCTCGAGGAGCACCGCCGTGAAACCGATGGCCAGCACCATGACCAGATAGTCGGGCCCGGCGATGTGGGCGAAGGGGAAGGCGATCGACCCCACGTCCTCCTCACCCAATTCGACCGCCATGGCCAGCCCCCGGCCGCCGGTGATCAGGGTGGTGTCGGTATGGCGCACGCCCTTGGGGTCCGACGTGGTCCCCGAGGTGTAATAGATCCACCGGACCTGGTCGTCGCCGGGTGCCGGGGGAGGGGGCAGCGTGGCGGGGTCGCCCTCGGGGAGCGAGTCGTTGGCGACCACCACGCCGGGCGCGGCGTCGAGACCGGCGCCGATCTTCTCCGCCATGGCGACGTAGTCGAATCCCTTCCACACGCCGGGGACGAAGAAGAACCCGGCTCGGGTCTGCGCCAGGGCGAAGGCGACCTCGCGCTCGCGGTAGATGTGGATGATGGGGTTCTGCACCACCCCGAGGCGGGCCAGCGCCATCGACAGCACGATCGTCTCGATGCGGGTGGGCAGCTGCCACGACACCGGGGTGGACGGCCCGACGCCCATGGCGTGGAGTCCCGCCGCCACGACCTCGCACCGGTGGCGGAACTCGCCGAAGGTGACCTGGCGGCCCGACTCGTCGATGAGCATGACCCGATCCGGGGACGCGGCCGCTCGAGCCTCGACCAGTTCCCACATCGACCCCACGTCGTAGATGGCGTCGGTCACCCGAGTCCCCTCGTGTCCTTGAGGTGGGCCGCCGCTACGACAGGCGTTCGACGACCATGGCCATGCCCTGGCCGCCGCCGACGCACATCGACTCGAGGCCCCACGTCTTGTCCTCGTCGTCGAGGGCGTTGAGCAGCGTGGTCATGATGCGCGCCCCCGTCATGCCGAACGGGTGGCCGAGCGCGATCGCGCCGCCCTTCACGTTGAGCTTGTCCCAGTCGATGCCGAGGTGCTTGGCCGACGGAATGACCTGGGCCGCGAAGGCCTCGTTGATCTCGACCAAGTCGATGTCGTCGATGGTCTTGCCGGCCCGCTCGAGGGCCTGGCGACAGGCCTCGATGGGACCGAGGCCCATGATCTCGGGGTCGAGCGCGGAGACGCCGCTCGACACGATGCGCGCCAGGGGCGTGATGCCGAGCTCGCTCGCCTTGGTCGCCGACATCACGATGACAGCCGCGGCGCCGTCGTTGAGCGGACAGGCGTTGCCGGCCGTGATGGTGCCGCCCTCGCGGAACACCGGCTTGAGGGCGGCGAGTCCTTCGATGGTGGTGCCGTCCCGGGGGCCGTCGTCCTTGGTGACGATGGTGCCGTCCTCGAGCGTCACGGGGATGATCTCGCGCTCGAAGAACCCGTTCTTCTGCGACTCCACGGCCCGTTCTGGCTGCGCGCCGCGAACTCGTCCATCTCCTCGCGGGTCACCTTCTCGTACTCGGCCACGTTCTCGGCGGTCTGACCCATGGCGATGTACACATCGCTGAGACCCTTCGGCGGCGTCCACGGTTCGGTGACCTTTGGGCCCCGGGCCGCGGTGCGGGCCTCGGCGTCGGCGAACAGCGGGTTGTGGGGACCGGTGTCCGAGGCCCCGAACTGGAAGCGGCTCACGGTCTCGACCCCGCCGGCCAGGAAGACGTCGCCCTCGCCCGCCTTGATGGCGTGGGCCGCCATGCGGATGGTCTGGAGCGACGACGAGCAGTAGCGGTTGACGGTGACGCCCGGCACGTCCACCCCGGCCAGGAGGGCCGCCACGCGGGCCACGTTGTAGCCGGCCTCGCCGGCGGGCTGGCCGCATCCGAACAAGACGTCCTCGACGACCGACGGGTCGAGCTGGGGCACCTTGGCCAGGACTTCCTTGATGACCAGGGCGGCCAGGTCGTCGGGGCGGCAGCTCACCAGCGAACCCTTGTTGGCGCGGCCGATCGGTGTTCTTCCGGTGGCGACGATGACGGCGTCGGGCATCTGCGTTGGCTCCTTGGCTCCGTGCTCGGGCAAGACCCTAGGTTGGCACAGCAGGCCGCGGACGACCCAAGCGGTGGGAGGGACGACCCAGCGCGGCGGGTTACGGAGCGGAAGTCTGAGAGCCGTCGGCACCAGCGACGGTCTTCCACATGAGGATGTGGGGGCCGATACCGGGGATGTCGAAGACCGTCCCCCGTGTCACGAAGCCGGCACGCACGTAGAGGTGTTGCGCCGGCACCCGGGCGTTGCACCACACCAGGCCGCCGCCGTGCGCGGCGACGTGGCGCTCGAGCAGCATCGCAGGACGAGGCCGCCGAAGCCCTGGCGGCGGGCGTCGGGGCGCGTGGCCATGCCCCGCACGCGCCAGCCGTCACCGCGGCCCGCGCTCCCACGGCGGTGGTTCGGGGAGCACCGAGCCCACCGCCGCCACGTCGGTGTCGCGTGGCCGCCCCAGGGATGGCGGTCGACGAAGCTCGGCCCGACCGGGCTCGGGGTGCAGGGCCGCAGCGGGCCCGATCGCGGCGTGGGCGCTCACGGGGTCGTCGTCGCCGGGGTACTCGACATGCGCAGCGGGCTGGTCCGGTCGCAGCACGGCCCGACGAAGGGGCCGCACCACCTGGGCGATCCACGAGCTCGACGACGGCGGGGGCCTCGTGCACCGGTGGTGACGATAGGCGGACAGCTGGCCCCCTTCGGGGACGGAACTGTAACCTGTTCCAAGTTCGACCCGGAAGAAGGGCAGGGCGGGCATGGAGATCGGGTACACCGAGGAGCAGCAGGCACTGCGCCAGGAGCTGCGCGACTACTACGCCAACCTGCTGACCCCCGAAGTCGAGGCGGAGCTGTCCCAGAGCCACGGCATCGGGCCCACCGTCCGCCGGATCACGAAGCAGATGGCGAGCGACGGATGGCTCGGGATCGGTTGGCCCAAGCAGTACGGGGGCCAGGGCCGCTCGGCCATCGAGCAGTTCATCTTCTTCGACGAGTCGATGCGAAGCGGGGCGCCGGTGCCCATGCTCACCATCAACACCGTCGGTCCCACCATCATGAACTTCGGCACCGACGAGCAGAAGGCGTTCTTCCTGCCCAAGATCCTGGCGGGGGAGATCCACTTCTGCATCGGCTACTCCGAGCCCCAGGCCGGCACCGACCTCGCCGCCCTGCAGACCCGAGGCGTCGTCGACGGTGAGGAGCTCCTCATCAACGGGACGAAGATCTTCACGTCGCTGGCCGGCGACGCCGACTACTGCTGGCTGGCCGTGCGCACCGACCCCGATGCCTCCAAGCACAAGGGCATCTCCATGGTGATCGTCCCCATGAACACGCCCGGGGGTGCGCGTCGTGCCCATGCAGCTGCTCGGCGACCACAACATCAACTACACGTTCTGGGAGGACGTGCGCGTCCCGCTGTCCAACGTCGTGGGTGGGCTCAACAACGGTTGGAGCCTGATCACGAACCAGTTGAACCACGAGCGCGTCACCCTGTGCTCGCCCGGGATCATCGAGCGCGCCCTCGGTGACGTGCGGAAGTGGGCCCAGGACACCAAGCTCGACGACGGGCGACGCGTCATCGACCAGGAGTGGGTGCGCATCGCCCTGGCCCGGGTGCACGCCAAGCTCGAGTTCCTCCGCCTCATCAACTGGAAGGTGGCCTGGAACGGTACCCAGGGACGCCTCGACGTGGCCGACGCCTCGTCGATCAAGGTGTTCGGCACCGAGTTCTACATGGAGGCCCTCCGTACCCTGTCGGAGGTGGTGGGCCAGTCCGGGTACCTGCGGCGGGGCTCGGCCGAAGAGGTCCTGCGGGGCCGGCTCGAGGCCTACACCCGAGGGCTCGTCATCCTCACCTTCGGCGGCGGGACCAACGAGATCCAACGCGACCTGATCGCCATCTTCGGCCTCGGCATGCCGCGGTCGCTTCGCTAGAAAGAGAGACGACGTGGACTTCTCCTTCACCGAGGAGCAGGAGGCCGTCCGGGAGCTGGCGTCCCGCATCTTCTCCGATCTCGCCACGCCCGAACGCCTGCGAGAGGTCGAAGACACCGACGAGCGTTTCGACGCCAAGCTGTGGGGCGAGCTGGCCTCGGCCGGGTTGCTCGGCATCTGGCTCCCCGAGTCCGTGGGCGGGTCCGGGCTCGGTTTCGTGGCCGCGGGCGTCGTCGCCGAGGAGGCCGGGCGGGTCGCCGCCGCCGTCCCCTTCGTCGCCAGCGCCGTGCTCGGCGCCGGCCCGATCGTCGAGTTCGGCACGCGACGAGCAGCAGGCGCCGCTGGGTGGCGCCCATGGTGGCCGGTGACCTCGTGCTCAGCGCCGCGCTGGTGGAGCAGGGTGGCGACCCCTTCCGACCCGCACACCACCGCGACCCGCCAGGGTGACGGGTGGCGGATCGACGGCACCAAGTCGTTCGTGCCCGCCGGCATGGCCGCCGGGCGCCATCGTCGTCTCGGCCCGCACCGACGACGGCATCGGGCTGTTCGTCGTCGACCCCGCCGCGCCGGGCGTGTCGCGCCGCGCCCAGGAGGCCACCAGCCGCCAGATCGAGGCCGAGCTCGAATTGGCCGGCGTCGTCGTGGGCGCGGGCGACGTCCTCGTGGCCGGTCCGGACGGCGTCGATGCGCTGCGCTGGCTGCTCGAGCACGCCGAGGCGGCGCTGTGCCTGTGCGTGGCGGGGGCGTGTGACGCGGCGGTGAAGCTGACCGCCGCGTACACGACCACAGCGCGAGCAGTTCGGCAAGCCCATCGCCACGTTCCAGGCGGTGGGCCAGCGCGCCGCCGACGCCTACATCGACGCCGAGGCCGTGCGGCTCACGGCGTGGCAGGCGGCGTGGCGGTTGGCCGAGGGTCTGCCGGCGACGAGCGAGGTGGCCGTGGCCAAGTACTGGGCCGACGAGGGTGGCCAGCGCGTCGTGCACGCCGCCCAGCATCTCCACGGCGGCATGGGCGTCGACCGCGACTACCCGCTGCACCGGTACTACCTCCTCACCAAGCACCTGGCGCTGACCCTGGGGGGCGCCACCACCAGCCTGCTCCGGCTGGGCGACGTCCTCGCCGACGAGCCGGCCTGACGACGCCCTTCGCCGCTAGGCGATGGCGTGGACCGTGATGCCGTCGAGCCCGCGCACGAAGTCGGCGCCGAGCGCCTGTGACGGGGTGTAGGCCCCCGGGTGCGATGGTCCCCGACGCGAGCCGTTGCGCGATCCGCACCACCGAGTCGGCGGTGAGGTCGTAGGGGTCGATGGTGGTGACGGTCCCGGTGACCGACGTCCCGGTGGCGTCGGTGACCTGGCCCCACAGCTGGCCCTGGGTCTTTGCCCTGCGTCTCCGCGCGTCGGTCCCGGCAGCTTTCCGACGAGCGCGCTTCAACAAGCCCTGGACGGCCCGCGATGCGCGTGGCGGACCCGGCCACCTGTGCCAGCGCCATCACCGGCGCGAGCGAGGGTGGGAGGGCGGCGTACACCACGATGTCCCCGATGCCCGTGGAGTGATACGCGGTGGCGACATCACCCCAGGCGATGGCGTGCACGGTGGCGCGCCCATCGGCGAAGTCGACCTGTCGCCGTCGGCGGTCGGAGGGAACGGGACCGATGACCCCGCTCGACCCGGGCACGTCCGGCCGTGCCCAGTGACTCCATGGCGGTCTTGGCGGTGCCCGGGCTCACGCCCCCCGACGCCCGCAGGGCCAGCTCGAGTCGCGCCGCGCCCGGAAGTGCGGCCGCCAACAGGGCGGCCAGGCAATCCGACGGCACGACGTCGAACCCGCCTCCCGGCAAGAGCACGACGCCGGCGCGCCGGGCCTCGTCGTCTCGGGCCAGGACGGCCTCGAAGACGTCGATCTCCCCGGTGATGTCGAGATAGTGCGTTCCCGTGGCGAGGCATGCATCCACCATGGGCTGCGACGTCGACGAGAACGGCCCCGCGCAGTGCGCCACGACGTCGACGTCCTTCAATGCATCGCGTAGCGCCGACGGGTCGGACAGGTCGACGGTGCGATGTTCGAGCTCGAAGCGCTCTCCGAGTGTCCGCAGCCGGCGCTCGTCGCGTCCCGCGATGACGGGGAGCTCGCCACGCTCGGCCGCCAGTGCGGCCACCAGTCGTCCCGTGTAGCCGTACGCGCCGTAGATCATCCAGCTCATTGCGCCACCTCGGTGTTGGGAGCGACCGGGGTCACCCTACCGGGCGCCCTGCGAGCTGTCCGGCCCCGCCGGCACCGGGGCGAACTGCTCTAATGAGAGCCCGACAGAGCTCGACCCCGCGAGCGGGGTCGCCGCACCGGCGACGCGCTGATCGAGACGAGAGGATCGGGTCAGGAGATGCCAGCCCCGAACAGGGACAACGCCCTCGATCACGTCGTCGTGATCGTGTTCGAGAACCGGTCCTTCGACAACCTCTTGGGCCGACTGTACGGGCCGGGTGAGGTCGAGTCCTTCGACGGTGTCATCGGCAAGGACCTCAGCAACCCGGTCCCGGACTGGGCCGAGCACGGCGCCGGCGGCGACGTCGTGCCCTACGGGGTGGCGCGTGACATGGACACCCCCAACCCCGACCCGGGCGAGGAATACCAGCACGTCAACACCCAGCTGTTCGGGATCATCGACCCACCCCGCAACCGGTGCACGTTGGCCGACAAGATGGTCGCCCCGTACAACGCGCCGGGCCCGACGCGCCGCGTGCCCACCATGGACGGATTCGTGGCCGATTACATCAGCGCCTTCGCCGCCGAGATCGGACGCCAACCCACCTACGACGAGTACGCCCAGATCATGACGGGGTACACCCCCGAGCAGATGCCGGTCGTCTCGACCCTGGCCCGTGGATTCGCCACCTTCGACCACTGGTTCTGCGAGGTGCCGTCACAGACGTTCGCCAACCGGTCGTTCTTCCACGCCGCGACGTCGTCGGGGTACGTCGTCAACATGGACCCACCCGATTCGTTCCCGGTCCACAACAAGGCCGAGACCCTGTTCGAACGGCTCGAGTCCAAGGGTCTGACCTGGCGTATCTATTGCGATCCCCCCAGCCACGTCTCGTTCACGGGGCTCGTCCACGCGGCGCGCCTCTATGAGCGTTTCCGACAGAACTTCTTCACGACGGACCGGTTCCTGGAGGACGCCGCCAAGGGAGCGCTGCCGACCTACTCGTTCATCGAGCCCAACATGTGGCACGGCCACAACGACATGCATCCTGCGTTCAATGCCCTCGTGCCGGGACTCAAGATCGATGCGCCGACCTCCATGGTCGGAGGCGATGCCCTCGTGGCCAAGATCTACGACGCTGTGCGATCGTCCTCGACGGCGGGTGGGTCGAATGCCTACAACACCCTGCTCATGGTCAACTTCGACGAGCACGGGGGCACCTACGACCACGTACCACCTCCACCGGTTCCTCCCCCCGACCCGTCCGCACCGCCCGGCCAGTTCGGCTTCGCCTTCGACCGCTCGGGAGTCCGGGTGCCGGCCATCGCGGTCTCGGCGTGGATACCGGAGCGCACCGTCGTCAACGAGGAGTACCGCAACACGTCGATCATCAGGACGATGCGGGAGCGCTGGGAACTCGGCCCCGCCTTCTCGGGGCGCGACGCCGTAGCCGCTGACATCGCCCCGGTGTTATCGAGAGACGAACCGAGGAGCCCCGAGGACTGGCCCGACGTCGTCGCGCCGCCGATCTCCGCCTTCGACGTGGCGCGGCTGCGCGGCGACATCCCGCTGCGGCCCATGGCCCGGGCCGCGTTGTCAGGCCTGTGCGCCCTGGGGAAGGAGCTCGGGCACGCCGTGCCCGACACCTTTCACCACGGCATCGGGTGTGGCGAGGCCCTGTCGATGCTCCACGACGCCTTCGGCCACGTCTTTCCGGGTCTGCACGAATAGGGAGCAGGCACTCACCCGCCGGCCGGTACCGATCCGACTGCATCACTCACGCCGAAGGTCGCGTAGGTCGTGGTGCCGAGCACGGTTCCGGGGGCAACCCCGCTCTCGGTTTCACCGCTCGCCAATGACTGCCGTGTGGCGATCGTCTCGCTCTCGAGCAAGGTGCCGGTCGAGGTGTCGATGACGAAGACGTCCCCACTGCTCGGGTCCTCGATCGCCGTGCCGGTCCTCCCGATGCCATCGGTCCGGTCGCCGATGATCGTCACGCTGGGAAGCTTGGCCAGCACCTCGTAGAGCACCGGCCCGAGCTTGACGGGCGCACCTGGGTTCTCGAGGAGATTGTTGACGATGTCGAACTGCGCGGCAACATTGCAGACATCTCCGGTCGCGTAGACCTGGTCCGAAGGTCCCGCTTGTGAGGGGCACCGACCCGTGCCCGCCGTGACCTGGCCGACGTCGTTGACGCGTCCTGCCGCGATGAGGGCGGCGATGGCGGCGGGATCGGAGGGGAGCATGGTGATCCCAGGGTCCTGCGCCGAGGTCGGAGGGATCGTGGTGACGGGCTGCGCGGGGAGGGCGCAGTCGTTGGGCGCCCCGCTGGCTTCCCACTGCGCCTGGTCACCGGGTGTCTGGAAATGGCCGGCGTAATTCTCGTGGTGCGTGCCCGAGCCGTCCGCCGCCGTCCAGGTCTCGACGGTGGCCGATTGCAGATAGACGACGCTCTGGAGGTCGGGGTCGAGAGGATTCCCTGTGGTCTGGTTGATGTGCCCGCCGGCGTCGTAGGGAAGGCACCGCCCGAACAGCACCGTCTTCTCGTAGTAGTACTGGCCGGGCCCGAGGGTCGGCAGCGTCGACTGGCCTTCGGCTGCGTTGGCGGCACTGTCGAGGATCGCAGCCACCTGGCCCGGGGGCATCTTCCCGGAGGGAAGGATGGCCCCGTTCGACGTGAGGACGACGGTCCCCACGGCGAGCACCCCCACGACGGCGCTCACCACGACGAGGCCCCGTCGACGGCGACGGACGCGCTCGGTCGGGTTCGGCGCCGAGGGACCGCCGACGATCCGGGTGAAGAGGGCCTGGGCCTCGATCGAGTCGGCCCGGGCCACAGGGACGTGCTGGACCGGGTCGCTGCCACGGATGAGTGTGTCGAGGTTCATGACGTCAGCTCCTGGCGGGCTTGTGGGTAACGGGAGCCGAGGGCGAAGCGGGGCGCAACGACCCGTCGACGACCAGCGCGTCGCGGAGTCGACGCTTGGCGCGATGCACCCGGATTCCCACGGCGTTGACCGAACACTCGAGCACCTCAGCCGCTTCGGCGTGGCTGAGCCCGTCCCACAAGACCAAGAGCAGCGCCTCGCGGTCCGACGACCGGAGGCCTGCGAGAGCGGTCAGGAGATCGCCGGAGGGCGAATCGTCGGCGCGAGGGGTGGGCGGTGCGACGCGCTCTTGCGATGCGAGACGCCGCAGGAGGCGTCCCTGTCGCATGCCGCCGCGACGATGGCCGGCGACGATCCGCCGGGCCACGCCGAAGACCCAGAGCCGGTCCTGCGGTGGCGGCGGGATGGCGTCGAAGCGGCGCCATGCCACGGTGAAGACCTCGGCCACGATGTCTGCGACCTCGTGCGGGGCGCGCAGCCGGCGGGTGGCAAAGGCCCAAACGTCGCTGTAGAGCGCCTCGTAGAGCACCCGAAACCGAGCCTCGCCGCGCCGCGCCGTCGAACACCGCCCTCTGCTTCGGGCTCCTCATGGCTCCCACATGGCCGGATGACCGTGAATCCTTTCCGAGGAGGTCCAGGACCTGGTCCCGATGCACGACGACACCCCGGTTCCGACGCCCACCTGGCCACGGTAACGCCGGGAGCCAGGCATCCCCTGAGCTTCGACAGGGAGGAGGGAGCCAACAGGAGGAGGGAGCCGACAGGAGGAGGAAAAGGTGGGCGACGGTACCATCGTGACGTGACCACGGTCTCGTCCGAACGCTTCGAGGAGCTGGTCGGCGACGCGCTGGCCGGGCTTCCCGCCGAGTTCGCCGCAGCCATGGAGAACGTCGCCATCATCGTCGAGGACCACGCCGAAGGACAGAACCTGTTCGGCCTGTACGAGGGTGTGCCGCTGACGCGTCGGGGCCCGCTCAGCTACGCCGGCGTGATGCCCGATCGCATCACGCTCTACCAGGACACGATCTCCCGGCACAGTCACGACGAGCAGCAACTCGTCGAGCAGATCCGCAAGACCGTCATCCACGAGGTGGCCCACCATTTCGGCATCGGGGACGCCCGGCTCGAAGAGCTCGGTTGGGCATGACCGCGCCGCGTCGGCCGAGCACACCGTGAGCCCACCCGACACGAAAGCGGACGCCTTTCTGGCTCTCCACACCGGGCCGGCCCCGTTGCTCCTTCCCAATCCGTGGGACCCGGGCTCGGCCCGGCTCCTCACCTGGCTCGGCTTCGAGGCCCTGGCCACGACCAGCAGCGGCTTTGCCGCCACCCAGGGGCGCCTGGACGGGTCCCTGGGCCGTGACGAGGTCATGGAGCACGCCGCCGCCGTCGTCGCGGCCACGGATCTTCCCGTCTCGGCCGATCTCGAGAACGGCTTCGGGGACGATCCGGACACGGTGGCCGAGACGGTGCGGCTCGCCCTTGACGCCGGGCTCGCCGGGTGTTCGATCGAGGACTTCACCGGCCGGGCTGACGATCCCATCTACGACATCGCCCGGGCCGAGGAGAGGATGGCGGCGGCCGCGGCGTCGGCGCACGCCGGCCCGGCGCGGTTGGTGCTCACGGGGCGAGCCGAGAACCACATCCACGCCCGTCCCGACCTCGACGACACCATCGCCCGGCTCCAGGCCTATGAGCGGGCCGGGGCCGACGTGCTCTACGCCCCCGGTCTCACCCGTCTCGACGACATCGGCCGGGTGGTCGCCAGCGTGCACCGGCCGGTCAACGTGCTGGCCCGCCCCGGCGGCCCGACCGTCTCCCAGCTCGCCGGGGTGGGCGTGGCCCGCATCTCGGTCGGCGGCGCCCTGTGCTTCGCCGCGCTCGGCGCCGTGGTGGAGGCGGCGCGGCGAGCTCCAAGAACACGGCACCTACGGCTTCTTCGAACGCAGCGCCCTCGGGGTGCAGGCGGCGGGCGCCGCGTTCGCCCCGTAGCGAGGCTCGACCCGAACCGGAACTACAAGAGGAGCTCCGCCATCATGCGCAACGTGTCGGGGCTCCCCGCCACGAGCAGGGTGGTGGCGATCGACTCCTGCCACGCAGCGAGCTCGTCGTGGATCTTCTGGCGGGGACCGATGAGGGCGATCTTCTCCACCATCGACGTGGGCACCGCCGCGGCCGCCTCGTCCTTGTGGCCGTCGAGGTAGAGCTCCTGGATCTTGTGCGCTTCGGCTTCGAATCCCATGCGCACGAACACGTCGAAGTGGAAGTTCATCTCCTTGGCGCCCATCCCGCCGATGTACAGCGCCAGCATGGGCCGGTACAGGTCGGCGGCCCGCTCGACATCGTCGTCCACCACGGTGGGGCAGAAGGCGATCACCTCGAAATCCGACGCACTGTGCCGGGCCCCGGGCCGGGCGAACCCCTCGTCGAGGGCGGTCGCGAACTCGCCCATGTGGGCGGGGGAGAAGAAGATCGGGAACCAGCCGTCGGCGATCTCGGCCGCCAGGGCCACGTTCTTCGGCCCTTCGGCGCCGAGGACGATGGGGATGTCGTTGCGCAGCGGGTGCACGATGGCCTTGAGCGGCTTGCCCAGGCCCGTGCCCCCCGGATACGGAAGCGGGTAGTGGGGCCCGGGGTTCGTCACCGGTGCTTCGCGGGCGATGACCTTGCGGACGATCGAGACGTACTCACGGGTGCGCGCCAGGGGCTTCGGGAACGGCTGGCCGTACCACCCCTCCACGACCTGCGGGCCCGAGACGCCCAACCCGAGCACCAGCCGACCGCCGCACAGGTGGTCGAGGGTCAACGCCGCCATGGCCATCGCCGTGGGGGTCCGCGCCGACAGCTGGCACAGGGCGGTCCCGAGGCGGACCCGCGTGGTGCGCGATCCCCACCATGCCAAGGGCGTGAGGGCGTCGGAGCCGTAGGCCTCCGCCGTCCACACCGAGTCGAAGCCGAGGCGTTCGGCCTCCGCCACCAGCTCGGGCGCGTTGGCCGGTGGCCCCGATCCCCAGTATCCGAGTTGCAGTCCGAGCTTCAGGCTCGCCATGGGGCCCTCCTGTTGACGTCGTGGGGATGTTCGGGCCGCGGCCCGGGTGCACCGTCATCGCATCTTGGCCACGATCTCGTCGGCGAAGCGCGCCGACGCGTCCAGCCGCTTCTGCAGCTGGACCTCGGGCGGGTCGGCGGGATCGACCTTCGCCACCATGGCCGGCGCACACAGTGTGTCGGTGACGCCGTAGTCCTCCTCGAAGCTCCGGTACAGATCGGCGTCGGGCCGCGCCCACAGCGACAGGTAGATCGAGAACGGCTCGTGGTCGCGCCCCGCCCGGCGACGTTGCTCGGCGAGCTCGCCGAGGTAGATCCGGGCCTGCTCCGGTTCGTAGGCGCCGGCCGCCACCCAGCCGTCGCACAACGAGGCGGCCCGGCGCAGGGCCGGGGCCGAGTGGCCCCCGCCGATGATGGGGATGGGGCCGGGGGGCGAGGGCTCCATGCGCATGGCGGGCACGTCGTAGTAGGGCCCGTGGTACTCGACCCAGTCCCCGTTTCCGGTCCACAGGGCCCGCAGGGCGGGGATCATGTCGTCGAGCCGCTTGCCCCGGGTGTGGAAGTCCTGTCCGGTGGCCACGAACTCTTCTTCGCACCACCCGACCCCGACCCCGAGGGCCACCCGGCCCGACGACACCACCGCGGCGGTGCCCACCTGCTTCGCCACCGTCATGAGATCGCGGGCCGGCGCGATGTAGACCCCCGTCGTGAACTCGACGTGGTCGGTCACCGCCGCCATGGCCGAGATCAGGCACCATGCGTCGGGCCAATGCGTGTCGGGATCCCAGTGGTCGCCGAACCCAGGAGCGCCGTCCTCGCGCGTGGAGTACGTGTAGCGCGACTGACGATCGCGAGGGAAGAACATGTGATCCGACACGTAGATGCCGTCGTAGCCCTGGGCGTCGGCGGCCTTGGCCAGCTCGAGGGCATGCAACGTGGGCAGGAACGTCACCGCTTGATGGAATCGCACGAAACCAGCTTCTCCTCGGATCGCCCGACGTCGCCGGGGACCCGCTCGTCAGCGCCCGACCGGTGCGCCCGGGCTGAACGCGATCGGGAGGTGCTTCACCCCGTTGATGAATGCCGACTGGAGCCGCCGGGGCTCACCGTCGAGTCGCAGGTCGGGCATCCGGTCGAGGAGATGCTGGAACATGACCCGGATCTCCATGCGGGCCAGGTTCGTCCCCAGGCAGAAGTGGGGACCACCACCGCCGAAGGCCATGTGGGGATTGGGGGACCGCCCGATGTCGAAGCTGTCGGGGTTCTCGAAGATGTCCTCGTCACGGTTGGCGGAGATGTGGAAGAAGACCACCTTCTGGTCCTCCTCGATGCGCTGGCCCCGGATCTCGACCGGTCCCGTGGTCTGGCGGCGGAAATTCATGACCGGGGTGACGAAGCGCAGCATCTCGTCGGTGGCGGTGGGCAGGAGGGACCGGTCCGCCACCAGGCGCTGCCACTGGTCGGGGTGCTCGAAGAAGGCGTGCATGGCCCCCGAGATCAGGTTCCGCGTCGTCTCGTTGCCGGCCACGGTGAGCAGGAGGAAGAACAGCTCGAGCTCGAGCTCCGAGAGCTGGTCGCCGTCGACCTCGACGTTGACGAGGACGCTCATGAGATCGTCGGCGGGGTCGGATCGCTTCTCGGCGAAGAGCTCGGACGCGTAGGTGAAGAGCTCGACGGCGGCCTCACCGGCGTAGTTCTCACCGTCGGCCGTGGTCTGGAACTCGGGGTCCTCCTGCCCGATCATCCGGTTGGACCAGTCGAACATGTTGTGGCGGTCGGCCTGGGGGACGCCGAGGAGGTCGGCGATCACCTGCAGGGGGAGCTCGGCCGAGATGTCGGTGACGAAGTCGGCCTCACCCTTTTCGATCACGGCGTCGATGATCTGGTCGGCGGTGGTGTGGATCTTCTCCTCGAGCGAGTTCACCATGCGCGGGGTGAAGCCCTTGTTCACCAACCGCCGGTAGCGCGTGTGGAGGGGAGGGTCCATGTTGAGCATCATGAGGCGCTGCTGCTCGAGCTGCTCCTGGGGCATGTCCCACAGCAACGTGGCCGCCTTGGCCGAGGAGAAGTGCTCGTAGTCGCGGTTGACCGCCACGCAGTCGTCGTACTTGGTCACGGCCCAGAAGCCGGCTCCTTCGGGCTCCTCGTGCCAGTACACCGGGGCCCGGCGCCGGAGCTCGGCGAACCACTCGTGGGGGACGGCCGAGACAAAATTCCTCGAGTCGATCAGGTCGATCTCGCTGAGCTCCATGGCCGGTGCCTCCTCGGTGCGTCGCCGACGTCCCGACCCGAGGGGCTCGGGCCGTGGCCGAGGAGCCCCGCCCGTCGAAGGGCCGACCACGTTTTCAGAACGTGTTCCAGTGATGATAGGTCGCCGTCCCGACCCCGGCCAACGAGCCCACGGCGGGAAAGGCGAGTGGAAAAGCGAATTGTCGTGGGCCGCGGCTCGGCTGGTACGGTGCCAAACTAGAACGAGTTATAGCAACGAGCCCCTGCTGCAGACGGCGAATCAACGCAGCACGGAGCCCCAGCGATGGCCGGGACCGGGACGATCCGGCTCGGACCGTAGTAGGACGGCGCCATGTTCCTGGAGGAGACCCCCGAGCAGCTGGCCCTGCGCCAGGAACTGCGCGCCTACTACGCCGATTTGCTCACCGACGAGGTGCGGCGCGGCATCGGCGAGGTCGGCGAGGGGGGCGAGCTGTGGCGCCAGGTCGTGGGGCGCATCGGCAAGGACGGTTGGCTCGGCATCGGGTGGCCCGAGGAATACGGGGGCCAGGGTCGTCCCGCCACGGACCAGTTCATCTTCTTCGACGAGACCCGGCGGGCCAGCGCGCCGTTCCCGTTCGTGACGGTCAACACCGTGGGCCCCACCATCATGCGCTTCGGCACCGAGGAGCAGAAGTCGTTCTTCCTGCCCGCCATCCTGGCCGGTGAGGTCAACTTCGCCATCGGCTACACCGAGCCCGAGGCGGGAACCGACCTGGCCTCCCTCCAGACGCGCGCCGTGCGCGACGGCGATGAGTACGTCGTCAACGGGGCCAAGGTCTTCACCAGTGGTGCCGACATGGCCGACTACATCTGGCTGGCGGTCCGCACCAACGCCGATGCTCCCAAGCACAAGGGCATCTCGATCCTGGCCATGTCGACCGACTCCCCGGGTTTCTCGTGGAGCCCGATCGTCACCGTGGCGGGCGCCCGCACCACGGCCACCTATTACGCCGACGTTCGGGTGCCGGTCGAACAACTGGTGGGGGCCGAGAACGAGGGCTGGCGCATGATCACCACCCAGCTCAACCACGAGCGGGTGGGCCTCGCCGCCTGGAGCGGCTTCGCCTCCCAGCTCTACGAAGAGGTGGCCGCCTGGGCCGCTCACACCGTGACGCCCGACGGCCCGACCGTGCTCGACCTCGGGTGGGTGCAGTCGGACCTGGCCCGGTGCCGCGCCGAGCTCGAGGCCATGTACCTGCTCAACTGGCGCATGGCGACGGCGCTCTCCACCGACACCATGAGCCCGGCCGACTCCTCGACGGTGAAGATCTTCGGCGTCGAGCGCAGCATCGACATCTACCGACGCCTGCTCGGCATCGTGGGGGCGGGTGGCTATCTGTCGCCCGACTCCCCCGGTGCGGTGCTGGCGGGCCGGCTCGAGCGCACCGCCCGCCACGCCCAGATCAACACCTTCGGCGGCGGTGTCAACGAGATCCAGCGCGAGATCGTGGCCATGGCCGGCCTCGGCATGACCCGGGCGGCGCGGTGAGCGCGGTGGCACCCGAGGGGGGTTCCGGCACCGGCACCGTGGCGGGCGACGCCGACGCGCTGTTGGCGAAGTTGCGCACCTTCGTGGGCATGCCCAGCGGACCGCCCATGGAGGCCCGCGACGAGGTCAACCAGGCCATGATCCGGCACTGGATCGACGCCATGGGTGACGACAATCCTGTCTACGTCGACGACGAGTCGGCCCGGCGCAACGGCTTCCCGGGTGTGGTCTCCCCGCCCACCATGCTCCAGGCGTGGGTCATGCGCGGCCTCCCCTCGCAACCGGGCGGAAGTTGGAAAGGGGCGCGCGACGCCGACGGCGAGCTCTCCGCCCAGGAGGCGATGTTCGAGGTCTTCAACGAAGCCGGGTTCACGTCGGTGGTGGCGACGAACTGCGACCAGGAGTACGTCCGCCCCATCGTGCTCGGGGACCGGCTGACGGTCACCTCGGTCATCGACTCGGTGTCACCCGAGAAGCACACCGGGCTCGGCGACGGCCACTTCGTGACCACGCGGCTGGAGTTCACCGACCAGCACGGCGAGCGGGTGGCCACCATGCGGTTCCGGATCCTGCGCTTCCGACCCCGCAGCGCGCCGGCGAAGGCGGCGGCGGCGCTGCGGCCCCGGCCGGCCGTCACTCCCGACATCGCCTTCTTCTTCGACGGTGCCCGCCAGGGCGAGCTGCTCATCCAGCGTTGCGCCCAGTGCGGCGTCCTCCGCCATCCGCCCCGCCCTGCCTGCGCGTCGTGCGGTTCCTTCGAGTGGGACACCGTGACCGCCACCGGGCGCGGGACCGTCTACAGCTTCGTCGTGGTGCACCATCCCCAAGTGGGCGGCTTCGACTACCCGCTGCCCATCGCCGTGGTCGAGCTCGAGGAAGGGACGCGTCTGGTGGGTGACCTGATCGGTGTCGACCCGGCCGACGGTGCACATCGGCATGCCGGTGGTGGTGGAGATGGTGGCCGTCGACGACGAGCTCACCATCCCCATGTTCCGTCCCGCCCCCGGCGCGAACACCGGCCGGGCGCGGCGCCGAGGTCGGAGCGGCCTGATGGACTTCACCTTCACCGAGGAGCAGCAGGCGGTGGCCGAAGCCGCCGCGGCGATCTTCCAGGGCATGGCCGACGTCGAGCGGCTGGCCGAGATCGAGGCCGGTGACGACCGCTTCGACGAGGCGCTGTGGACCGAGCTCGCCAGGGCGAACTTGCTCGCCCTCGCCATCCCCGAGGAGCACGGCGGATCAGGTCTCGGTCTGACCGAGTTGTGTCTGGTGCTCGAGCAACAGGGTCGCGCCGTGGCCCCGGTGCCGTTGTGGGCGACGGTGGTGCTCGGCGCGATGGCGCTGGCGCACTTCGGCACCCCCGAGCAACAGGCCCGCTGGCTCCCGGCCGTGGCCGCCGGTGATGTCCGGCTCTCCGCCGCGCTCAACGAGGTGGCCGCCAGCGCCCGCAACCACCCGACCGTGCGCGCCGAGCGCGACGGATCGGGATGGCGGATGCACGGGACCGCTTTCGCCGTTCCCCAGGCGCACCTGGCGGCACGCGTCCTCGTCCCCGCCGCCGTGGACGGAGCCCCCGACGACGGCACCGTCGTGGCCCTCGTCGACCCGACGGGCCCGGGCGCCACCGTGGAGCGGGCCACGACGACCGACCACCAGATCCATCCCCACGTCCATCTCGACGGGGCGCCCGTCGGGTCGGGCGACATCGTGGCCGGACCTCGTGACGGCGCCGGCGCGGTGGCGTGGATGCTCGACCGGGCCCGCACCGGGCTGTGTGCCATCCAGCTGGGTGTGACCGAGGAAGCGGTCCGACGCGCCGCCTCGTACCTCAACCAGCGTCACCAATTCGGCCGCCCCCTGTCGTCGTTCCAGGGGACCATGCTGCGCGCCGCCGACGCCTACATCGACACCGAGGCCATCCGGGTCACGACGTGGCAGGCGGCGTGGCGCATCGACGAGGGCCTCCCCGCCACCGAAGCCGTGGCCGTCGCCCACTGGTGGGCGTCGGAGGCGGGCCAGCGGGTGGTGCACGCCACCCAGCACCTCCACGGAGGACTGGGGGCCGACATCTCCTACCCGATCCACCGATATTTCCTGTGGGGCAAGCAGATCGAGTTGATGTTGCAAGGCCCGAGCGCCGAGCTCTCCCGTCTGGGGTCGCTGCTGGCGACGCGGCTGCGCAGCGCGTCGGCCGACGCCTCGACGCCGCGCCTGGCCCGGGTGGAGGGACCGTGAGCGCGGTGCGTGCCGACACCCTCCGCTTCGAGGACGTGGCGGTGGGCGACACCCTGCCCGACCTCGTCATCCCGCTGACCCGGACCCTCATCGTGGCCACGGCCATCGCCTCGCGCGACTACCAGGACGTCCACCACGACCCGGGCCTGGCCGTCGAGCGGGGGTCGCCCGACATCTTCATGAACATCTTGAGCACCAACGGACTGGTGGGCCGCTTCGTGACCGACTGGGCCGGGCCCGGCGCCCGCATCGAGTCGGTCTCGATCCGTCTCGGGGCGCCGAACTACCCGGGCGACACCATGACCCTGACCGGCACCGTGACCGGCGCCGAGGTCCCGGCCGGGCGTGACGACGGCCGGGCTGTCGTCGAGGTGGCGGTGCGCGGCGCCAACAGCCGCGGCGACCACGTGACCGGCACCGTGCGCCTGTCGGTCCCCCGTGACGGTGCGGGCCCATCATGAGGCCCGCGTCATGAGCGCGAGGCCCCCCCGCCACCACACGTTCGCGGGTACCACCGCCATCAGCGGGATCGGCGCCACGGAATTCTCCAAGGAGTCGGGTCGCAGCGAGCTCCGCCTCGCCGCGGAGGCGGTTCGGAGCGCGCTCGACGACGCCGGCCTGGCCGCCTCGGATGTCGACGGCCTCGTCACCTTCGCGGCGGACACGAACCCCGAGATCGAGGTGGCCCGCACCCTGGGCATGGGCGACCTCACCTTCTTCAGCCGCATCCACTACGGCGGCGGGGCGGCGTGTGCGACCGTCCACCAAGCCGCCATGGCCGTCGCCAGCGGCGTGGCCGACGTGGTGGTGTGCTACCGGGCCTTCAACGAACGCTCCGGGCACCGCTTCGGGACCGGCGTGCAAGGGCGCGCCCCCATCGCCAACGCCGAGAACGCCCACTTCTCGTGGTACGCGCCGCAGGGGCTGCTCACCCCGGCGTCATGGGTGGCGATGTTCGCCCAGCGCTATCTGCACGTGACCGGTGCCACCACCGAGGACTTCGGACGCGTGGCGGTGGCGGATCGCGCCTTCGCGGCGACCAACCCCGCGGCGTGGTTCTACGGCAAGCCCATCACCTTGGAGGACCACCAGGCGTCCCGGTGGATCGTCGAGCCTCTCCGGCTCCTCGACTGCTGCCAGGAGTCCGACGGGGGCCAGGCCATCGTCGTCACCAGTCTCGAGCGCGCCCGCGACGGCGCCAAGGCTCCCGCCGTCATCCAGGGGGCGGCCCAGGGCTCGGGTGCCCAGCAGGACATGATGACGTCGTACTACCGCGACGACATGACCCGTCTCCCCGAGATGGGCGTGGTGGCGCGCCAGCTGTGGGAGACCTCGGGCCTCGGCCCCGACGACATGCAGTGCGCGGTGCTCTACGACCACTTCACGCCGTTCGTCCTCTACCAGCTCGAGGAGCTCGGCTTCTGCGAGTGGGGCGAGGCCAAGGAGTTCCTGCGCGACGGCCACATCGGGCCGGGCGGCAAGCTGCCCACCAACACCCACGGCGGCCAGCTGGGCGAGGCCTACATCCACGGGATGAACGGCATCGCCGAAGGTGTGCGCCAGGTGCGGGGCACGGCCGTGAACCAGGTCGAGGGCACCGAGCACGTCGTCGTCACCGCCGGCACCGGGGTCCCCACCAGTGGGCTGGTGCTCGGCGTCGACCGTCGTTAGCCCGACGACCCCAACGACACCCGGCGGGCCGCCACCGCCGCCGGCCCGGTAGCCCGGGGACCCACGGCGGGCGCGGGTGCATGCTCCCATCGGCGCGGCAGGCCGCCCCCGGCGGCGACGGCCAACCCGAGGCCGCCCACGGCGACGCCGTACCACACCCACCACGGACCGAGATGGTTCTGCACGGCGAGGAACACCGCCACCACCACCCCGGCGACGACGGAGAAACGCGTCGAGCGCGCCGCCACGAGGACGAGGGCCAGGGCGAAGGTCGGCCACAGGTAATAGGGCGCGATGGCGGGCTCGAGCACCGGTCGCAGGGCCAGCACGATCGTCATCACCCACAGCAACCGGAGCGATGGCCATCGCCGCCACCAGGCGGCCACCCCGAGCCCGGCCCCGGCCACGACGGCGAGCAGGTGCGAAGGCCCCGACAGCACCTCGCCGTTGGCGGCCCGGGGGGCCATCGAGGTCCACGGCGTCGCGAACTGCACACGTCCGTACCACGGTTGCTGCACGATCCGGTACGTGTCGTGGAAGTCGTAGGCGAGCGGCACGGCCAGGAGGAGCACCGAGGGAGCGGCCGACCGCACCACCATGCCCACCAACGACGACCGGTCCGCCTTGGCCAGCAACAGCGGCAGGATCAGGAGGACGAGGGGTTGGAAGGCCACCGCGGCGCCGAAGGTCCACCCCGCCGCCGTCCACTTGCCGTCCATCACCGAGACATAGGCGTACACCGCCAGCCCAACCGCGATGAGGTCGTCGGGATGCCCCCACACCACCGCCACCGGCCACTGCAGGACGGCCTCGGCCACGCACAGGGCGATCCGTCGCCGGGCCGGGATGCCCAGTCGCTCGGCGAGGCGGTCGAAGGCGAACAGGCTGAACGAGCCGAGCGCCATGACATAGGGGCCGACCACCAACCACGCCGTGGGGTGCTGCAACACGAACGGGTACGTCTCCGACAGGTGCAGCGCGCCGGTGAGCACGGCGACCGGCGCGAGCAAGAGGATGTAGCCGGGGAAGGTGAGGAGGCCCGTCCCCGAGCCGTAGATGCTGCCGAGCGTCCCCCACCCGATGTAGTGGGCGGTCCGGTAATCGAGCCAGACGTCTCCCGATGTCAACCAGTAGTGGCCCCCGTACAGGCCGACCAGTGGTCCCCACCACAACGAGTAGGCCATGCCCGTGACCACTTGCAGGGCTCCGAGCACGATCGGCCACCGGCGCCGACGAACCCTCGCCCTGATGTCGAGACCGTTGCCGGCCGGTGGCGCACCGTCGAGGCCGGTCCCGGGGGGCGGCTCGTCGAGCCGGGCGGGGTTCGATTCAAGCGTCGGCAGTCGAGCACCCCCTTCGACGGCCGTCCCCGTTGCATCGACGTGCCACGAACGAACGTTATCCCAGGGTGCCCCGCTTTCCGCGGAGTCCAGGACCGGCTCGGACCCTGTTCGACATTGTTGTGCCGACGGCGTTGTCGCTGCCGCGGCATTGTCGGCACCGGCGCCCCGCACTAGAAAGGTCGACGCCATGGTGGACCGTATCGACTACAACGAGTTCGGGCTCTTCCACGAGAACGCCGAAGAGTACGGCCTTCCCTTCGCCGTCCCTCCCGTGGTGCGGCGCGTCGGCGTGGAGGTGGCCCCGGGACGCCGCTTGAGCGCGCTGGTATGGGGAGTCGGCGAGCCCGAGTTGGTGTTGCTGCACGGCGGTGCGCAGAACGCCCACACCTGGGACACCGTCGCCCTCGCGCTCGATCGTCCCCTCGTGGCTGTCGACCTCCCCGGCCACGGACACTCCGACGGGCCCGGGGCGCGTCCCGACGGCCAGATCAGCGCGCTGGGCAACGCCCGTGACGTCGCTGTGGTCGTCGGTCACCTCGCCCCGCGCGCCGAGGCCGTCGTCGGCATGTCGCTCGGTGGGCTCACCACCATCGCCTTGGCCGACGAGGCTCCGACGTTGGTGCGCAAGGTCGTCCTCGTCGACGTCCTCCCCGGGCTCAAGGGGGCACGCTCCCAGCACATCGTGGACTTCGTGAACGGGCCCCCGACCTTCGCCAGCTTCGACGAGCTGCTGGAGTGGACCGTGCAGTTCAACCCGACCCGGGCCCGCTCCTCGCTGCGCCGAGGCATCCTCCACAACGCCGAACAGCAGGAGGACGGGACGTGGGTGTGGCGATGGGCCCGCCACCGGCCGCTGGACGGGGCCGGCACCGCCGGCTCGAGCCCCACGCCGGGCGAGGTGACCTCGGAGAACGGGGGCGGGGCCACGCTGTTCGAAGGTCTGTGGGAATCGGTGGCGTCGCTCACCGTGCCGCTCCTGTTGGTCAGGGGCATGCGGCCCGACTCCGTCCTCGGGGACGAGGACGAAGACGAGCTGCGCCGGCGGCTGCCCTCGGCACGGATCGTCCACGTCGAGGACGCGGGCCACAGCGTCCAGGGGGACGCCCCCCTCGAGCTCGCCGCCCTGATCGAGGAGTTCGTCTTCGCGACCTGACGACAGATCCCGGCGCCATGGCGCCGTCGGATCAGGGAGCGGTCGATGGTCCCGCCGTTCCGGCCCCGGTCGATCCGGTGCACAGTGCGGTCGAGGAGGTCGTCTGCCCCGGCACCGCACACGTCGCGTTCCCCGGAGAAGGCAGCGCCGGCGGGTCGAGCGCTTGTGTGGTCTGTCCGGACGCAGTCGTGATGACGGCCGACGCCGCCCCCTCGGTCCCCGGCCACCAGGCCAAGAACCACCCGTTCCCGTTGGTGGTCTGCACGTGCTCGCCGTCGCTGCGCACGATCGTCACCCCCGTGACCCCGGCCGCGACCTGACCGTAGATCAGGGTGTAGGGGCCCTGGCCGGTCGACGCCAGATGGGCGATCGTCACCTTCTCGAGGTCTCCGGAGCCGGCCCCGATGGCCCACGAGCCGCTCGTCGCGGTCCCGGACCCCTTGCCACCTCCTGACCCGGTTCCGGCGTTCCCTCGTGACAGCGAGACCGAGCCTCCGCTCCCGTCGGTTTGCGAGATCGCGGTCGTCGACGGGCCCGTCAGGCAGGTCGCGTGGGCGGTGCCGTCCTGATAGATCACGAGGGTGAACGGTCCTCGCACGTCGGTCGCCACTTCGCTCCAATTGTCCACCGCGGTCACGCCCGGCAGCGTCCGGGCGGCGGCGAGCTGCGCCTGGCACGACGCGTCGGCACCCGACGTCGACCCCGCCGAGGCCAGCGCCGGCGACGCGCTCCAACCTGCGAAGGCGGCTTGCGAGCCACCGAGCACCACGACCGACACGACCGTGGTGGTGGCGGCGGCGGCGCCGGCCATCGCCCCTACGGTCAGGCGGGGTGAGAGCCGACCTGTCCGGGGGTGGTAGTCGACGGCGCGCACGCGCTCGCCGACGTCGGCGGGAATGGCCGAGACGAGCCGTGCGAACGTCTCGTGCAGATCGGATTCAACGTGCTGGTTCATCACCGGTGTCTCCCTTGGTGTCGGCATCTGGTCGAGGATCGAGCGGGGCGTGACCCACGGGCACCGTCACGAGGACGGTGCGGAGTCGTTCGAGGGCACGGGAGGACGTGCTCTTGACGGTGCCGACCGAGCAACCCAGGGTCTCGGCCACCTGCGCCTCGGACAGGTCGTCGAAGTACCGCAGGGCGAGCACGGCGCGTTGCACAGGGGCGAGGGTACCGAGCACCTCCAGCAGCTCGGACGTGGTTTCGACCATCCCGAGCGCCCGAGCGGCGGCTTCGTCATGGCGCTGGTCGATGGTGCCACGGTCGGCGCTGTGCAACTCGGCGTGGTGCCGGTGCCGGCGCTCGGCGTCGTCGAGCGCCAGGTTGACGAGGATGCGCCGCGCGTAGGCGACGGGGTGCTCCATCGACCGTACCCGGGGCCAGCGCCGGGCCACCTTGAACAGGCACTCCTGGACGAGATCCTCGGCCGCGGCGAGGTCCCACAGCACCAGGTACGCGGTTCGGAGGAGATCGTCGGTGGCGTCGGCCACGAAGCGCTCGAACTCGTCGCGGGCCCGGTCCCGTCGCATCAACGCGTCAACCCGGCCGGTGTCGACTGGAGATCCCCATCACCTCTATTAACCCTCGCCCGCTCCGGGAAGGTTGCTTCGGCGCCGAGGAAATGTGGCGTGGGGGGGATCTGAGGGTTTTCCCCCATTGTGCGCTCACGCACGATTGCGGACCATTGGCCCATGACCTGCGACGTCACCCACCCCTTCCGGGTCGCCACCAGTACGGCGAGGCGAGGGGGTACTGTCGAGGAAATCGGACGTCACGCCACACACCGTCCTGGCGCGGACGGGAACGGGGGGACCCGATGACCACCACTCACCCTCCCCGACACGTCCCCCGTGCCTGAAACGGGAAGCCACTGGGCCGTCGAGACCCACGGGCTGACCAAGCGCTTCGGGGACACCATCGCCGTGAACGGCGTGGAGCTGCTCATCCCCCGGGGCTGTGCCTTCGGCTACCTCGGCCCCAACGGGGCGGGCAAGACCACCCTCATCCGGGTCCTGCTGGGCCTGACCCACGCCGACGCGGGGACGATGTCGCTGCTCGGCTACCCCGTGCCCAGACGACGCGCCGCGGCGCTGGCCCGGGTGGGGGCCATCGTCGACGAGCCCCGCTTCCACGGCCACCTCACGGGGCGCCAGAACCTCCAGCTCCTCGCCGCGGCGCGCGAGCCGGCGGCCAAGGACCGCATCGGCCCCGCCCTCGAACGGGTCGGGATCCTCCATCGCGCCGACGACCGGGTGGCGAAGTACTCGATGGGCATGCGCCAGCGCCTGGGGGTCGCCGCGTGTCTGTTGGGCGACCCCCAGCTCCTCATCCTCGACGAGCCCATGAACGGGCTCGATCCGGCCGGCATGCACGAGATGCGCGACATGATCCTGTCCCTCGTGGCCGAGGGCCGCACCGTGGTGCTGTCCTCGCACCTCCTCGACGAGGTCGAGCGCACCTGCGACGCGGTGGCCATCGTGGACCGGGGACACATCATCCGCCAGGGGCCCATCTCCGAGCTCTTGGCGGGGGCCTCGGTGGTCCTCCACGTCGAATGCTCCGAGCCCGACCGGGCCCAGGGCCTGCTCCAGGCCACGGCCTTCGGCGCCGCGATCGAGCTCGGCCAGCTGGGACTGGGGATCACCCTGCCGGCGGGGACGCCGCGCGACGTCATCGCCGAGATCAACCGCCTCCTCGTCGACGGGGGGATCTCGGTCTACCGCCTCCAGCAGGTCCAGGCCTCCCTCGAATCGTGGTTCTTGCAGGTCACGAGCCGACTGGGGGCCAGCGAATGACGACGATGTCCGAGGCTCGCGCCGCCACCACCGCACCCCGCCGGACCGGGCCCGACCACCGGGGCTCGTGGGTCCCCACCCCGGCCATGATCGGGACGCGCCTCATGGAGCTGCGCAAGCGCCGGGGGCTCATGATCACCCTCGTCCTCGTCACCATCGGCATCCCGGCGGTGTTCCTCCTCATCCGCCTCCTCCTGCACGCCATCGCCCCCCACTCCTACGGCCCGGCCGGCGGCTACGACATCTTCACCGGCCTCGTGGCCGGGGTGCTCTACGTCTTCGGGTTCATCGTGGCCGCCACCTTGGGGGCCACGGCGGGGTCGATCGACCTCACCGAGGGCATGTTCCGCCACCTGGTGGTGACGGGTCGCTCCCGCCTCAGCCTCTACCTGGCCCGCATCCCCGCCGGCCTGGCCATCATCGTCCCCCTGGTGGCGGTGGGCTTCACCATCGTGTGCGCGGTGTGTGTCTTCGCGGCGCCCACCAAGCTCAGCTTCCAAGGCACCACCGTCCCCACCGGCCTGTCGCGCGCCGGCCTCGAGACCTGGGCCGCCGACCACACCAACCAGGTCATCTGCGACTTCGGCTTCAACTTCAACGGCAACCCGCCCGCAGAGATCGGCGCCGTGCTCAACGCCACCCCGTGCGGCGGCCCCGGCGGCCCCGGCCCGGGCGGCGGGGTGGTCATCAAGGGTCCTGGCTCCCAGGTCGCAACACCGCAACCTTCCCAGGCCCAGATCAGAGACGTCGCCCGCCTGATCGCGGCACGCAACTACAGCGACTACACGAGGACGTTCCTCTACCCGTCCACCTCGTTGATGGTGAAGACCGGCCTGTGGCTCGAGCTCGAAGCGGTCGTGGGGTTCATCGTCGGCCTCGGGCTGGGATCGCTGATCGGCCAGAGAACCGTGGCCGTGATCCTGATGATCGTCCTCGAGGTCATCCTCACGCCGATCCTGTCCCGGACGCACATCGCCCACCTGATCAACCTCCAGCGCGGCGTGGTGGGCCTGGCCGTGGCCCATCTGGAACCGAGCGGTCTCGGTTTCGTGTTCGGAGGCGGCGGTGGCCCCGACGGGGGTCGGGGGACGTCCTTGCTCGTCCCGGAGTCCACGACCGTGGCAATCTGCGTCATCGTCGCCTGGCTGGTGGGCTGGACCGCCCTCGGTGCGTGGCGCATGGTGCGAAGGGACGCCTGAGCCGGAATAGGGCGGGTCACCGGCCGGTTGTCGCGACTGATGGCGTTGTCGAACGTGACCAACGAGGTGCCGAGGCCCGACATCGGTGCGATGTCGGTCCTCGACCTGGCGGTGGTCGCCGACGACTCCGGAGTGGGCCGAGCCCTGGAGGAGTCCATCGAGCTCGCCCGGGCGGCGGAATCACTCGGGTACCGGCGCTTCTGGGTGGCCGAGCACCACAACATGCCCGGCATCGCCAGCTCGGCCACGGCGGTGCTGATCGGCTCCATCGCCGCGGCGACGACGACGCTGCGGGTCGGCTCGGGGGGGATCATGCTCCCCAACCACGCCCCCCTGGTGGCGGCGGAGCAGTTCGGGACCTTGGAGGCGTTGCACCCCGGTCGCATCGATCTCGGCCTGGGACGGGCGCCGGGCACCGACCCGGTCACCGCCCTGGCGTTGCGCCGCTCACCGCAGGCCCTCGCCGCCGATGACTTCCCCCAACAACTCGGTGAGCTCATGGCGTTCTTCTCCGGGGGGTTTCCCGAGAACCATCCCTTCGGTGCCATCACGGCCGTGCCCGGCTACGGGAACCAACCCGAGCTGTGGCTGCTCGGGTCGAGTGGGTTCAGCGCCCAGCTGGCGGGGCTGCTCGGCCTGCCCTTCTCCTTCGCCCACCACTTCAGTGCCGGCAACACCCTCCCCGCACTCGACCTGTACCGGTCGAGTTTCCGCCCCTCGGCCACCTTGGCCGAGCCCCATGCCATGGTGGCCGTGTCGGTCATCTGCGCCGAGACCGACGAGCAGGCCCAGTGGTTGGCGGGGCCGTCGCGCCTGGCCTTCGTCCGGCTCCGGTCGGGGCGACCGGGCCGGCTCCCGAGCCCCGAGGAGGCCGCCGCCCACGAGTACTCGCCCGCGGAGCACCACATCCTCGCCGGCCGCACCGCGGGTCAGATCGTGGGAAGCCCCGAGACGGTCCGCGTCGCCTTGGACGGGCTCAGACGCGAAACCCAGGCCGACGAGCTGATGATCACCGCCATGATCCACCGCTACGCCGACCGGGTGCGCTCCTACCAGCTGGTCGCGGCGTTGGCGGCGGGAGCGCCGGTCTGAGTTCGCCTCACCCGGGGCGCTCCGACACCGCGGCCTCGAGGACGATGACGTCGGCGTCCCCGAGCAATTCGTAGGTTGCTTCGGGCCCACGCCGTGGTTGCCACCACACCGGGTCGTTGCTGTTCCACCGCTCGGCGCGCAGCGTGCGCACGAGCACCTTCGAGGTGGCCGTGACGGGGAGCTCGGGGCACACCCGCACGAAGCGCGGGGCCCACTTCGTCCCCAGATCACCCTGAGCGGCGAGGAACGACGCGAACTGCTCCGGGTCCAAGTTCGCGCCGGGGCGGAGCTGCAGGGCCGCCATGACCTGGTCGCCCACCGCCGTGTCGGGCACGGCGTACACCGCGGCCAGCACCACGTCGGGGTGCCGTTCGAGAATGCGAGCGACCGGGGCGGCCGCGAAGTTCTCCCCGTCGACGCGCAACCAGTCGTCGGTCCGCCCCGCGAAGTAGAAGAACCCGGCCTCGTCGCGATAGGCGAGATCGCCCGTCCAGTACCACCCGTTGCGCAACCGGGCCAGCTCGGCTTCGTCGTTGTGCCAGTACCCCTCGAAGCCACCGGCGCCACCGGCGGAGACGAGCTCGCCGACGGCTTCGTCGGAGTTCACGAGCACGCCGTTGTCGTCGAAGCGCGCCACCGCACAGGGGCGACCGGTCTCGGGGTCGACGACCATCGTCCCCTCCGGGGCGCGGCCCAGTGCGCCGCGCGGGGTGTCGGGGGTGCGCTGCACGGTGGCGCCCCCCTCGGTGGACCCGTAGCTGTCGACCACGACGCACCCGAATCGCTCGCCGAAGCGCACGATGTCGGCCTCGGCCCCCTCGTTCCCGAATACCCGCACGAGCGGGTTCTGGGCGTCGTCGGGCCGCTCGGGGGTGGCGAGGATGTAGGACAACGGCTTCCCGACGTAGTTGAAGTAAGTGACGCCGTGCCGGCGCACGTCGGTGAGGAACCCCGAGGCCGAGAACCGTCCCCCCGTCGGCAGCGCGATCGTGGCTCCCGCCGCCAGGGCGGGGGAGAGCCCGGCCATGAGCGCGTTGGAATGGAACAGCGGCATCGCCACGTAGCAGACGTCGTCGACGGTGAGCGAGAACATCTGGGCCACGATCGTCCCGATGCGGGCCAGCCGACCCTGGGTGCAGCGACACGCCTTGGGCGCACCGGAGGTGCCTGACGTGAAGATCAGGTAGCCGAGTCTGTCCTCGCCGACCCCCACCGAACCGGGGTCAGGGGGGGTGGCACCGGCGAATGGTTCGAGCGCCGCGCCGTAGGAGGGGTCGTCGACCACCACCACGCGCCGGCTCGACGGCGACACCGTGCCGATGCCGGTCCCGAGGTCGAGGCCGTCGACGAGGGGAAGATGGGCCCGGTCGGTGACGAGGAGCTGGCTCTCGGTGTGGGCGAGGTCGCGAGCCAGGTCCGCCCCCCGGTGGGTGGAGTTGCCCCCCACGACCACGGCTCCGGCCATGGCCGCCGCCGCCAGCCACAGCACGTGCTCGGGGACGTTGTCGAGGAGGGTGGCCACGTGGAAGGGCCCCGGGGCGCGCCGGTCGGCCAACAACGCCGCTCGGGCCGCCCCGGCTTCGACGAGATCGCGCCACGTCCACGCCTCGTCCCCGCCCACCAGAGCGGGCCGGCCGTCGCCGGACCGAGCGAGCAGCAATTCGGCGATGGTATCCATGGTCGGGGCCGTCCTCAGTCGATCGCTCGGGTCACGAGGCCCTGGTCAGGGCCCCTTTGGCCGGTATCGCCGGCCCTCTCCCATTATTGGAACACGTTGCATTTTCGATGGCAAGATGGTACGTTCCGAACCGAGCGAGAGGAGCGTTTCGCCATGGAGTTCGGGATCTTCAACGCCGTCAGCCTGCTGCCTCAGTACCGCGCGGCCCACGGCGCGTCGGCGGAGCACGACCGCATCATGGACGAGCTCGCCTACATCCGGGCGGCCGACGCGGCCGGCTTCAAGTACTCCTGGTCGTCCGAGCACCACTTCCTCACCGACTACTCGCACCTGTCGGCCAACGAGTCGTTCATGGCCTTCGCGGCTGCCCAGACCAAGAACATCCACCTGGGCTCGGGGATCTTCAACCTCACCCCGCCCGCCAACCACCCCGCCCGGGTGGCCGAGCGGGTGGCCATGCTCGACCACCTGTCCGAGGGCCGCTTCGAGTTCGGCACCGGCCGGGGGTCGTCCACCACCGAGCAGAAGGGCTTCGGGATCGAGGACCAGGAGCTCACCCGCGAAATGGTGGCCGAGACCCTTCCCCAGATCGTCCGCATGTGGAAGGAGGAGGACTACTCCTTCGACGGCAAGTTCTTCTCCATGCCGACCCGCAACGTGCTCCCCAAGCCCTACACCAATCCGCACCCGCCCCTCTGGGTGGCGGCGGGCAGCCCCGGCACCTTCGAACTGGCCGCCCGACAGGGGCTCGGCGTGCTGTGCTTCGCCTTCGGCAAGCCCGAGGGATTCGCCCCGCTCATCGAGAAGTACAAGAAGGAGATCGAGAACGCCGAGCCCGTCGGCGGCTACGTAAACAACAACGTCATGATCACCACCCAGATGCTGTGCCTCGAGGACGGGGGGCGGGCCCGGCAGGTCTTCGCCGACATCGACTCCCACGTGCACCTGAGCCTCGTCTTCCGCTACCTCGACACCTTCCCCCGCCCTCCCGGCCTTCCCGAGTGGCCCAACCTGCTCCCTGCGTCCACGCCCGAGCAGATCGACAAGAACATCGAGGCCGGGCTCATCGCCGTGGGCAGCCCCGACGAGGTGGAGCGCTCGATCCAACGCTTCGCCGATACCGGCGCCGACCAGTTGAGCTTCGGCATGTTGTCGTCGTCCATGCCCATCGAGCTGTGCGAGGAGGCCGTGGCCACCTTCGGCAAGCACGTCCTGCCCCAGTTCGACAAGGACCCGGTGCACAGCACGACCCGGCAGCGCATCGCCCAGGTCGGCGCCTGACCCTCCCCACGGGGGCCCGACGCTCGAACCGGGTCCGCTCAGCGCCCGTGGTGCCCGCGGCTGCGGTCGACGTCGACGGGGAAGAACATCTCGTAGGGGCCGTCGAAGTTCGGGAGGAAATTCGGCCGCAGGCCCTCGGGATCGTCGTTGTGGGCCGCCATCTGTGACGGGTAGGCGGCGACCGCCTCCCGCTTGCGCTCCCGGTACCCGTCGGTCCGCACCAGCTCGGGACGCGCCGCGGGCGCCAGGTGCCGGATGAGGCGAGCGGGCCGGTCGAATTGCCAGACGGGATAGGTGAGCATCCTGATGCCGGCACCGGCGAGGGCGCGACGGGTGGCCCGGCCGAGCACGGCGTGGTCCTCGTGAGGGTCGTCCTCGGCCGTGACCAGGACCTCTTCGGGCCGATGCATCGTCACGACCTCGGCGATGGCGCCCACCAGCGCCTCTTCGTTCCCAGCCAGCTCGGCGTCGACGAAGGGGAGCCAGGTGACGTCCCCCTCGGTCAACCCGAGCACTTCGCACGCGGCACGCAGCTCGGACCTCCGGAGCGCGCTCACCGCGGCGGGGTCCCCGGGTGGCGACTTGCTCCCGTCGGTGGCCACCACCAGGTGCACGGGGGTCCCGGCGTCGACCTTACGCATGATGGTCGCCCCGACACCGAGCGTCTCGTCGTCGGGGTGCGGAGCCAGCACCAGGCACGGCCGGCGGCCCGTCTGGTTCGTCACATCCGTGCCGATCCGGAGCAACGCACCGCGCACCAGCATCTTCAGCACCGGGTTGAGACGATCGAGCGCATCCTCAGCGAACGCACGCGCAGACGGGCTGAACACGGCGCGAGACATTATCCGTCGGCGCTCGGCGGGCCCGCAGTGTCCCGGATGTCGCGCCCGAAGAGGCAGTAGCCTCATCGGCGGTCACCTGTGCGTCAGTGCGGGGGGCTCAAGTGTCGTCGCCTGAGGCGGGTCCTCGTTGGTGCCGATGCTTGGTCGGGTCGCCGCTGCTGTGTCACCCTCGGCCCCCCCGGGGTCGGCACAAGCGGCGGCGGTCCGACGCACCGCACGACGGGCGACCCGGTCGACCCGGATCGCCGACCTTCGTGGTCGGCGTGACAAGCCCATGACGCTCACAACGCGCTGCACGCGACAACGCGCTCGCGACAACGCGCTCGCGACAACGCGCTCGCGACGGTGCCGTTACGACAGTGCTGTCACGACAATGCCGTCACGACCATGCCAGCGCGACCTCGTCGGAGGTGGCCAGCAGCGCCACCAGTGCGAGGGTGTGGCGCGTCACGGCGTCGGCGTAGTCGGGGGGAACGCCGCACACCGCGTCGGTGGCCACCACCACGCGGTACCCGAGGTTCACCGCTTCGATGGCAAGCCCCACGATGCCGAGATTCACCGACACGCCCGTCGCCACCACCGTCGACACCCCGAGCGCCCGCAGGGTGGGGTCGAGCGTGGTGCCGGTGAAGGGGGACACGCCGTGGCTCCGATGCGAGAAGAGGTCGCCGGGTGCGGGCCCCAGCTCCGGCACGAGCTCGACCGCGGCCGAACCGTCCACGAGATGCTCGGGCCGGCGCAGCATGGCCGACATGAGCGGCGCATTGGCGGGGGACCCGCGTCGATCAGGGCGGAACCCGGCCGTGCAATGGACGACGGGCACCCCGACGCCGCGCGCCGCGGCGAGGAGGCGGGCCGTGTTGGCGATCACCCCCCCGTGGTCGGCGGCGGCGGCAAGCTCGGGGAAGCTGGACAGGTCACCCACCACACCCCGCTGGATCTCCATCGTGAGCACGGCGGCTTGGCCGCCCGCGACGAGGTCGGTGAGGGTGACGGGCACGTTCAGCGCCTCACGGTCGTGGCGCGGCGGGCGGGGTCAACCCACCGGCGATGGCGACGTGACGATGGCGTTGGCCCACTGGTAGTCCGGCTTGCCGCTCGGCGAACGCTCGATCTTGTCCACCACGTGGAGCTGGCGGGGCACCTTGTAGCCGGCAACGTGGTGGCGGCAGTGCTCCTGGACGGCTTCGAGCGACGGTGCGACGCGACCGGCACGGGGCTCCACGATGGCCGCCACCCGTTGGCCGAAGCGCTCGTCGGGGGCGCCCACCACGATGGCGTCCATGACGTCGGGGTGCGACCGCACCACCGCCTCGACCTCCTCGGGGAAGATCTTCTCCCCTCCGGAGTTGATGCAGATCGAGCCCCGGCCGAGGAGCGTGACCGAGCCGTCGGCTTCCACCGTGGCGAAGTCCCCGGGCATCACGAACTGCTTGCCTTTGACGGTGATGAACACCTCAGCGCTCTTCACCGGGTCGTTGTAGTACCCGATGGGGATGTCCCCGGAACGAGCGATCTTCCCGATCACCCCCGAGCCGGGTTTCACGAGCTCGAGGTTCTCGTCGAAGACGACGGTGCCGCCGGTCGATGACACCGTCGGACCGCTCCGCATCGCGGTGCCGCCCGGCTTGATCATGGAGATCCCGTTGTTCCCGCCTTCGGAGGACCCGACGGCGTCGGTCATGACCAGATTGGGGAACTGCGTGAAAAAGGCGTCTTTGACCGAAGGAGAGAAAAGAGCCGCCGTGGAGGTGATGCCGATCAACGACGACAGGTCGTAGGACACACCGGGCTCCGACAGTGCCTCGATGAGCGGCTTGCCCATGGCGTCGCCGGTGATCATGACCATATTGACCTTCTCGCGCTCGACGATGGTCCACACCTCGTGGGGGTCGAATTTCGGCACCAGACAGACCCGGTTGCCGACGAAGCTCTGGCCCATAACACCCCATTGCGTGGCGCCGTGCATGAGCGGGGCGATGGGAAGGAACGTCAGCTGGCCGCCCGCCGCCAGGCCCTTCTCCACCATCTGCTGCGGTCTGTCCATGCGCACACCGGTGAGCGCGTCGAGGCCGCCGCCGAGGGCGAAGAAGACGTTGCGCTGGGGCCACACCACACCCTTGGGCATGCCGGTGGTCCCACCGGTGTACAGGATGTAGAGGTCGTCCCCCGATCGCGGGGCGAAGTCGCGCCGGGGCGAACCCGAGGCGACGGCCTCTTCGAAGTCCACCGCATCGTGGCGCGGATCGGTCTCCCCGCTGTCGTCGTCGATCACGATCACGTGGCGCAACGCCGGCAGCTCGGGGAGCAGGGTGGCGACGCGGGGGGAGAACTGGCGCTGGTGGACGAGCGCGACGAGGTCCGCGTTCGAGAACAGGTACCGGAGCTCGTCTTCGACATAGCGGAAGTTGATGTTGATCCACACGGCCCGCAGTTTGAACACGGCCCACGCCGTCTCGACCCACTCGATGCTGTTCAGGGCATAAATGCCGACATGGTCCCCGGGGCCGACACCCGCCGCGCTCAGGTGATGGGCGAGTCGGTTGGCCCGCTCTTCCATCTGACCGTAGGTGCACCGCCTCCCCTCGGCGACGAGGTACTCGCGGTCGGGGAAGGCGTCGGCGGACGCCTCGAACAGGTCGGCGAGATTGAAGTCCACCGGCCCAAACTAGAACAAGTTCCCGTAGAGAGGACAACCGCCGCGCCGGTCGGTGCCCGACCGGCCCCGGCCGGGGCCTACGAGAGCTGGATGCGGTCTCGCTCGATGGCCAGTGCCTCGGTCACGGCCACGGCGATGCCGGGGCCGTCCAGGCCGAGCTCGGCGAGGATCCCGTCGGGCTTGCCCTGCGGGATGTAGCGGGGCGGCACCCCGAGGACGCACACGGGGGGCAGGGGATGGTCGATCGCCTCGAGGCCCCGCATGGCATCGACCAGGAAGGTGCCCGCGCCCCCCACCCGGATGCCGTCCTCCACCGTGACGACCAGGCCGTGGGTGACGGCGTCGGCGAGCATGGCCGGATCCGGAGGCGACACCACCCGGACGTCCCACACCGTCGCGTCCACGCCGTCGGTGGCGAGCTTGTCAGCCGCTTCTTCGGCCGCCTCGACCAGCTTGCCCACCGCCAACAGGCACACCGTGCCGTCGCCCCGATGGACGAGCCGGGCCGAGAGCCCCGAGCCGACGGCGCCGTCCGCAGCCTGGCGGGCGGGCGTCTTCGGGAACCGGATCGTCGAGGGCCCCGCCAGGCTGAGCGCCTCGTCGAGCATCACCCCCATCTCTTGGGCCGACGACGGCGCAAAGACCGTCATCCCCGGGATCGACAGCGTGAGCGAAAGATCGAGGACGCCATGGTGGCTGGGCCCGTCGTCTCCGGTGATCCCGGCCCGGTCGAGCGCGAAGACCACGGGAAGCCCGTGCAACCCGACGTCAAGGTTGGCCTGGTCGAAGGCGCGACTGAAGAAGGTCGAATAGATGGCGACGACGGGCCGGAGCCCGGCGATGGCCATGCCGGCCGCGGCCGTGACGGCGTGTTGCTCGGCGATGCCGACGTCGAGGAACCGGTCGGGGAACTCGGCCTGGAAGGGAAGAAGGCCGGTCGGGCCGGGCATCGCGGCGGTGATGGCCACGACTTCGGGGCGATGCCGGGCCGCATCGAGGATGGCCCGGGTGAAGGCGTCGGTGTAGGTGGCGGGGGCGATCGTGGTGGAAGGGGCGACCGATGTGGGTTGCACCTTGAAATCGTGCAGCCGCTGCACCTCGTCCTCTTCGGCCGGGGCATAGCCACGGCCCTTCTGGGTGATGACGTGGACCACGATGGGGCCGCCCCACTCGGTGGCGTGGGCGAGGGCCTGCTCCATACCCGCGATGTCGTGACCGTCGATGGGGCCGGCGTAGCGGACGCCGAGTGCCTCGAAGAACCGGTGGGGCGTCACGATCTCGCGCACGGCACTGGTGAGGCCGTGCAGGCTCGAGTAGGCGAGCCCGCCGAGGCCGGGAATGGCGCGCAGCACGTGTCGGGCCCGCTCCCGGGCATGGACGTAGGAGGGGCTCAGGCGCAGTTGCGTCAGGCCCGCCGAGAGCCGCGAGACGGTCGGCGCGTAGGACCGACCGTTGTCGTTGAGGACGATGACGACGCGGGTGCCGGCATGCCCGAGGTTGTTCAGCGCCTCGTACGCCATCCCCCCGGTGAGCGACCCGTCGCCGAGGACGGCCACCACGTGGCGGTCCTGCTCGCCCCGACGCTCCAGGCCCATGGCGATGCCGTGCGCGTAGCTCAGCGCCGTCGAGGCGTGGCTGTTCTCGATCCAGTCGTGGGGGGACTCGGCGCGCGACGGGTAGCCCGACATCCCGCCCGGTTGGCGCAGGGTGGCGAACCCTTCCTTGCGGCCGGTGACGAGCTTGTGGACATAGGCCTGATGTCCGGTGTCCCACAGGATCACGTCACGGGGCGAGTCGAAGACCCGGTGGATCGCCAGCGTCAACTCGACGGCACCCAGGTTGGACCCGAGATGCCCTCCGTTCACCGTGACCCGATCGACGATGCAGGCTCGGATCTCCGCCGCCAACTCGGTCAACTGCTCTTGCGTCAGCGTCCGGAGGTCGGCGGGTTGGTGGATGTCGTCGAGAAGCATGGGCACCTGTTCGGGGACGCCGGCGGAGACGACCCCCGGTCACGCTACCGCGGACCAGGCGCTTCGGGCATCCGGGGGCCCCGGCGCGGCCCGGGAATCCGGTGATGGCTTCCGGGTCCCCACAGGCTCGGGGCCGCCCCCTTTTTCCTGGGGCGGGGCGCCGTCCATTGTCCCGGGGGCGACACCCGGGGAAGGAAATGACCGGCGCGCGCCGAGCCGGAGAGGCAGACTCGCGCCCGCCGGCGGTGTCCGTCGCGGAGCCGTCGCTCGATCGAGAGGAGCGTGCGATGCAGGCCAACGTGAAAGGCACCACGATGCCGGTGCTGGAGATGGTGCTCGACCCGGGCGAGTCCATCATCTCGACCCACGGCGACCTCTCGTGGATGTCGGCCAACGTGCAGCTCTCCCAGACGGCCAACACCGGTGCCGGCGGGGGGATCATGGCCGGACTGAAACGCATGGCCGGTGGAGGCGGCCTCTTGCTCACCCGCTACGAGGCCACCGGCGGTCCCGGCATGGTGAGCTTCGCCAGCAAGCTCCCGGGCCGGATCTTCCCCGTCGACGTCACCCCGGGCCACGGGTACGTCGTCCATCGCCACGGTTGGTTGTGCGGTGGCCCGGGGATCACCCCGTCAGTGGCGCTTCAGCAGTCCTTCCGCGGCGGCCTGTGGGGCGGAGAAGGCTTCGTGCTCCAGAAGCTCGAGGGTGAGGGTCAGGCCTGGATCGAGCTCTCCGGTGAGATGACGACCTATGAGCTGGCCGCCGGCCAGTCCCTCCTCGTTCACCCGGGTCATGTGGGGCTCTTCCAAGACACCGTGACCTTCTCGGTGATCCGCCTGCCGGGCATCGTCAACCGTTACATGGGCGGCGACGGACACCATCTCGTGTCGCTCACGGGACCGGGCTCCATCTGGCTGCAGTCCATGCCGTTGCCGGTCCTGGCCCACGCCCTGTCGGAGTACCTCGGGAGCAACGATTCCGGGCGGGACGCCGCTGCGGGCGGCGTGGTCGGGGGAGTCCTCGGCAACGTGCTCGGTCGGGGGGTCTGAGCCCGGGCTGCGACCCATCGGTGTCGGGACCGGGCCCCGCAGCGCCCCGTGGCCGGCGGTGCGCCTTGACGAGTCAGCGCGCCTTGACGAGTCAGCGCGCCTTGACGATTCAGCGCGCCTTGACGAGAAAGTCCCCCCGCTCGACGACGACCCGGGTCACCTTGCCCGCCCCCACGAGCCCGGCGGCGTCGGTCGCCGTGACGGTGAAGACCAACCTCCTACCCTCGACCTTCTCGAGGGTGGCCTCGGCCACCACCTCCGACCCCGCGTTCACGGGGGCCAGGTGGTCGAATTGGACGCGCACGCCGACGCTGGTCTGACCCTCACCGAGCACGCCGTCGACGGCCAGGCACGCCGCCTCCTCGCACAGGGCGATCAGTCGCGGGGTGGCGAGCACGGGCACGTCCCCTGAGCGCAGGGCCAGTGCCGTGTCACGGTCGAGGACGACCAGAGAGACACGGGCGCTCAGGCCGGGTTCGACAGGCACGGCGGTACGATACGAAAGACAGGCGCCGCCGGCCACACGGCCGGCGGTCTGCGCGACCGGGCCAGGGCACCGGTCACCGACGGCCGGGCCGCGACGACCGGCCCGGCACACTGGGTTCCAGGGCGCGGTCGGCACGACCGATGACCCGAAAGGAGAGGGTACGGGTGAGCGACGCAGGCTCGGCAACAGGACTACTCGTCGAGACCCCCGTCATCGAGCGCGTGCTCGGCAAGGCGCTGCAACGCGGCGGGGAGTTTGCCGAGGTTTTCGTCGAGGACCGCCAGTCGACCTCGGCCGTGCTCGACGACGGCCGGGTCGAGGAGCTGTCCTCGGGCCGCGACCGCGGTGCCGGGGTGCGCGTCGTCGTGGGTGAGACGACCGGCTATGCCCATACCGCCGATCTCTCCGAGAGCGGCCTCCTCGCTGCCGCCGAAGCGGCCGCGGCCGTGGCCCGCCAGGGCGGCGGTGGGCGCATCGTCGCCCTCGAGCGACGTGATGCGGTGAAGCGAAACGACGTGACCCAGCTCCCCGAAGAGGTCGCCAAGGCCCGCAAGATCGAGCTTCTCGTCCAGGCCGACGAGGCGGCGCGCGCCAGTGGGAGTGCGATCTCTCAGGTGTCGGCCTCCTACGGGGACGGCCGGCGCCGCATCCAGGTCGCCAACAGTGACGGGCTGCTCGTCGGTGACGACCAGGTGCGCACGCGCTTCAGCGTGTCGTGTGTCGCCGTCGGCGACACCGGCATGCAGACCGGGTACGAGTCCAGTGCCTTCACCGTCGGATTCGAGCTCTTCGACACGGTCGACGTCAGCGAGATCGCCACGACCGCGGCCCGCCGGGCGCTCGTGAAACTGACGGCTCGTCCCGCTCCGAGCGGTGAGGTGCCGCTCATCTTGGAGTCGGGGAGCGGCGGCATCCTCTTCCACGAGGCCTGCGGGCACGGGCTCGAAGCGGACCACATCGCCAAGGACGCGTCCGTCTACGTCGGCCAGGTCGGCGAGCTGGTGGCGAGCCCCCTCGTCACCCTGGTCGACGACGGCACCGTCGGGCCCGAGTGGGGGAGCTTCGCCGTCGACGACGAGGGGAACTCGGCCCAACGCAACGTGCTCATCGACAACGGGGTGCTCACCGACTACATGTGGGACTACCTGCGCGGTCGTAAGGAACACCGGGGCTCGTCGGGCAACGGACGGCGGCAGAGCTACCGCCATCTCCCCATGGTGCGGATGACGAACACGTTCCTGTTGAACGGCGACGCCGAGCCCGACGAGATCCTGGCCCAGACGCCGACGGGCGTCTACGTGGCCAAGCTCGGAGGTGGCCAGGTCAACACGACCACCGGCGACTTCGTGTTCGGCACCGTCGAGGCCTATCTGATCGAAGACGGTCGCATCACCGAGCCGTTGCGGGACGCCAACCTCATCGGCAACGGACCCGAGGTGCTGCGCCGGATCGACGCCGTCGCCAACGACTTCGCCATGGGCCCGGGCACGTGTGGCAAGGACGGCCAGAGCGTGCCCGTGGGATGCGGCCAGCCCACGTTGCGGATCACCGGCGTGACGATCGGAGGGACCGCCGGTGACTGACACGGTGAGCAAGCAGGCAACGGTGTCGACGGCCGAGGGCGAGCTGCTCGAGCTGGCCGTGCGCGTGGCGGAAGAGGCCAAGGACGGCGAAGAGCTCGAGGTCTACGTGTCACGAGGGGTCGAGACCGACGTGCGGGCCTACGAAGGAGAGGTCGAATCGCTGTCGTCGGCCGCGTCGGCCGGGGTGGGGATCCGGGTGGTCGTCGGTGGTCGTCAGGGCTTCGCCTACGCGGGGACCCTCGAGGAGTCGGTCATCAGGCAGACGTTGGCCGACGCCCGTGACAACGCCAGCTTCGCCACCGCCGACGAGCACGTCGGCCTGGCCCGACCCGACGGGGTGCCGGCGGCGCCGCTCGAGCTGTGGGACGAGGACGTGCTGCGCACGCCGAGCGCCGCCAAGGTCGAGATGGCGCTCGAGCTCGAGCGTCGGGCCCGAAACGCCGACCCCCGGGTCCGGCAGGTGGCGTTCGCCGACTACGGGGACATGGCGGCAGAAGCCGCCGTGGCCAGCTCGAGGGGCATCACGGCCACGGCCCGGCGCACCGTGTCCAGTGTGGCGGTGGAGACCATCGTCGGCGAGGACAGCGACAGCCAGACCGGCGTGGGGTTCTCGGCGGCCCGGGGTCCGGGTGATCTCGACCTCGACAAGGCGGTGGCCGACGCAGTGGAGCGATCCACTCGCATGCTCGGCGCGGCCAAGGCGCGCTCGGGGCGTTGCATGGTCGTGCTCGACCCCCGGGTCACGTCCACGCTGCTCGCCGTGGTGTCGTCCGCGCTGTCGGGCGAGGCCGTCACCAAGGGCCGGTCGTTCTTTGCCGACCGCATCGGCGAGCAGGTGGCGGTGCCGTCACTCATGCTCGTCGACGACCCCACCGACCCACGGTCCTTCGGGGCCTCCACGCACGACGCCGAGGGTCTCGCCTGCCGGCGCAACGTGCTCATCGAGCACGGGGTCCTACGGGGATTCGTCTTCGACACGACCTCGGGGCGACGCGCCGGTGTGGCGTCGACGGCCTCCGCGGTGCGGGGGGGCTACGCCACCACCCCGGTGGCCGGATGCCGGGCGCTCCTGCTCGCTCCGGGCGACCTGGGGCTCACCGAGATCCTCGCCGATGTCGGTGACGCGCTGTTCGTGCAGTCGATCACCGGTGTGCACTCGGGGGTCAACCCCGTGAGCGGGGACTTCTCGGTGGGGGCCGAGGGCCTCATGGTGCGAGGCGGGGTCCTGGCCGAACCGGTGCGCGAGGTCACGATCGCCTCGACCCTGCAACGCATGCTCCAAGCCGTCGTCCACATCGGATCGGACGTGGAATGGCTCCCCGGTGTTGCCGCTGGTCAGACCGTGGCCATCGACGGCATGGCGTTGAGCGGGTCGTAGGGAGGCGTTCGGATCGGGTCGACCTGATTCAGGAAGCGGCCGCGGCCGACCCCGTGGGGGTCGAGGCCCCGGGCTTCGGTGCCGAGCTCGACGAGGAGTCAGAGGACTTCGTGCCTGACGAGTCCGAGGACCCGGACCCGCTCTTGTCCGAGGAGGCGGCCACCTTGGTGTCCGATTTGTCCGCGCCCTTGTCGCCCTTGTCGCCCTTGTCGCCCTTGTCGCCCTTGTCGGTCTTCTCGCCCTTCTTGGCCGAGGTTCGACTGTCGGTCTTGTAGAAGCCGCTGCCCTTGAAGACCACGCCGACCGCCCCGAACACCTTGCGCAGTGGCCCTCCGCACGACGGGCACTCCGTCAACGGGTCGTCGCCGAACTTCTGGACGACATCGTGGTGCTTGCCGCAGGACTTGCACTGATACTCGTAGGTCGGCATGCGTGCCCTGATCCCCTTCCGACGTCGTCGAGGCCCGTCTGGCACTCGGTGCCCTCGAGTGCCAAGTCTACCGCCGGCACCGGACCTGTCGCTCGTTCGCCGGCGGTCAAGGCCCAGGAAGGTCCTGGTGACGTAGACTGCGCGTCGTGGTCGACCGCAGCCTGACGCACCTCGATCCCCTCGGTAGTGCCCGCATGGTCGACGTAGCCCCGAAGGAACCGACCCACCGCCGGGCCCTCGCCCGGTGCAAGGTCATGATGGCTCCCGAGACGACCGCCAAGGTGGCGAGCAACGCCATCACCAAGGGCGACGTCCTGGGGGCGGCCCGGATCGCCGGCATCCAGGCGGCCAAGAAGACGCCCGATCTGATCCCGATGTGCCGACCCCTCCTGGTGGGCGGGATCCACGTCAATTTCACCATCGGCGACAATTTCGTCGAGGTCGAGGCCCAGGTGGAGACGGTGGACCGGACCGGTGTCGAGATGGAGGCACTGACGGCGTGCACCGTGGCGGCGCTCACCATCTACGACATGTGCAAGTCCTCGGACCGCTTCATGAGCGTGGGCGAGCTGGCGCTGTGGGAGAAGACCGGCGGCAGCGTCGGCACCTGGCGGCGGCCCGCGCTGTAGGGCCCGTTCGTCCCCCGTCACGAGCGGGGGCCGAGCTGTTCAGCGGAGCCGGAACCGCTTCCTGCGCCCCCGGGCGATGAGGGTCAAGTCCTTCGTGATGATCTCGGACTCCGGCTCCTCCGAAGCGTCGACGATGGGCGCATCGGGGGCGACCGCCAGGATCTCGGTGGCCATCGACGCCGCCGAGTTGAGGTGATGCGACTCGTCGGTCGTAAAGAGCGCTTCGTCCTCGACTTCGATGAAGGCGGGTGCCGCCGTGTTCCCGTTGCCCGGGACCGGTGGATTCTCTGAGGCCGGCACCGTGGGCGGAAGCGCGTGGGCGGCACGACTCACCCCGGGGGGCTCGCTGAACGAATACCCGACGTCAGCGGTGGGGGCCGCCGACGCCACGGGGGCAGGAGGCGGCGGTGGTGGTGGTGGTGGTGGCGCGGCCATGGTCGGCGGAGCAGGAGCTACGAAAACGGGCGCCGGCGGAGGGGGAGGCGCTGCGATGTCTCCAGTCGTCCCGACCGGCGACGGCAGGGGTGGCGCGTTCGGAACATCGGGTTGGGCGGTGAACATCGAAGACGGTCCCGACACCTCGTCGTGGAAGACGGGATTGGCTACCGGGGGCGGCGGGGGCGGCGGGGGCGGCGGCGGCGGGGGCGGCGGCGGAGGCGGCGGTGCGGCCATGACGATCGTCGACTGGAGGGGGGGCGGAGGCGCGACGGCCGCCGGCACGGTGGTGTTCAGCGCCGTGGAACTGGACGGGCCGTGGGCGTCGACGTGGGATTGGGCCAGGTCGGCAGCACGCGGTGTTCCCAGGAGGATGTCGAGGACCTTGTTGTGCTCGGCCGTCGGTGCCAGTCGGGCTGGAGTGGTGGTGGTCCGTTCCCTGGCGGCGACGGGCTCGAATTCGCAGCGTGTCGGCATGGGGAATGTGGGGCTCCGGTACGGGCAGGCTCGCCTCGTCGCCACTCGCAGGGGATGCGATGCCCGACGCCACGACGGGTTGGGCGTTCCCGGCGCCGAATTCGGTCGCCAGCGCGGCATCGAGGGCGCTCGCGGAGAGCTCGGCTACAGAGGTGGCAGGGAGCACTTCCTCGTCGAAAGACGGAACGTAGAAAACCGGTTCGGGGACGTCTGTTTCGACGGCTGGTTCTTGCACCTCTGCTGCTCCGCTCCATGCCCAAGGCGCCGGGGCCTCGACGCTCGTGATGAAACTGTCGGCAGGACCACCCGAGTCCTTGAATCTGTGAGGAAGATCCTCGGCAGGCGAGTTCAGGGTTTCAGGATACGGAACGGGCTCTCCGCCCGACGCCTCGGCAGGGGCTGCACCAGGAGCCTCGGCAGCCCCAAGGGACGGCACATCGAACGGCCCAGGAGACACAGCCCGAGGATCAGGTGATGCCGTACCGGGCCGGTCTCCGGACATCTGATCGGGGGGGTCGGACACCGGACCGGGCGGGTCTCCCGCGTCCTCGGCGAACACCGGATCGGACGGGTCGGAGGTCGGACGCGGCGCGTCGCCCGTCATGGCATCAGGAGGGTCGGGCAGGTCCCAGGGTGCCCGGTCGCTCGGCTCTTCGAGATCGGCTCGCCCATCGTCATCAAGGGCGTCTTGCACCATGAGCCCGAGGACTTCGATGGCGTCGGCCAGTTTGACCTGGCTCTCCTGGACCTCGCGCAGTCGCTCGAGGATCTCGTGCCAGAGCGCGGGAGACGAACCGGCCACTGATCTCACGACGTCGGCCGACGACGGTCGGCCTTCGGGTGGACCATTCTCGATCGTCATGCCCGGGCTTCCCCCCTGCCAACCCCGGCAGCCTCTGTCGGTGCGTCGAGATCACAGTTCGAGCGCCCGACTATCCCGGCTGACCTGCCGAATGGCAACAAGACCAGGAGCGAAGCGTAGTCAGCGGACCGCGGCGCGGAAAGTCGAAATTTCGAGGGAACACAGCCGTCACGGATGTGCCGGGACAGGCCTTCGCTCCAGCCTTGCGCGAAGGATCGGACTCGGCCCTTGGCGCGGTCAGGGGCTGGATCAGGCGCGCGCCGCACTCCGGAGGTCGTCGAGTGAGAGCTCGCCGGTCGCCTCGCCGCCGCACTGGGCACAATGATCGACGTGCCGCCAGGACCGCAAGAGGCGCGTGCCTTCGGGATTGAGCAACACGACGAAGGACTCCGACACCGGGTCGATGTCGAGACCGAAGTAGGGGCGCCACCCCGTGGATGCGGGGTGGCTGTCCAGATCGAGGCCCTTCAGGACGCGCCGAAAGCGCATCCGGTCGGTATCGAACAGCCAAGTGCTGTGGCAAGACTCCAGGACGAGCGGTTCCATGACTGGATCATCGCCCAAAAGCGCGACGATCAACCCTCAGCTGTATTGCGATTGCATGACGATCGGTCGCGCGTGACTGGCTTGCCACGCTTCGTCAGGTGACCTCCGGGTTCAGAACTTCACTGTCCCGGTTGCCATGAGGACACCCAGCGCGATAACGCCCAGCGCCACGACGATCAGTGCCGTCGTGAACACTCGGGATCGTGATCCCGGGCCTGACGTGGCCTTGGGCGGTCCGGACACGACCTCGGTGGCCAGCTGGGTCACCTCGTACTCGAGCCCGGCCGGGTTGTCGCTGGGGACCACGAAACGATGCGTCCGGGACGTGGTCACCGCCTCCACGATGACGCCCGGGCTCCCGGCCGGCGTGCGAATCCGCTTGTTGGCGACCAGTCCCGAGACGTCGGCCCAGGCCACCACGGCCCCGACGCCGCCGTCGGGCTTTCGGACCGTCAGGCCGGATCCGTCGAGCACCACCGTCAGGCCGGGAACAGCGACATTCCCCCCGCTTTCAGCGGTGAGGAGGTAGACGTCGGACAGCACGAGGGGGCCACCGCGCCGCGTCGGCGGTGATGCGCTGGGGGACTCCGGCTCGTTCGTCGTCATGTGCGGTCCCTGCATCGGCTCGTGTCCCCGTGCCCGGCGGCCCGGACCCCTTTCATGACCATGACGCGTGCACGGTCCGAGGTCAACGACCCCCTCCACCGCCCGGGCGGTCCATGGGTCGAATGTCCCATATCCCACGCCGGGGAAGCCCATTTTTGCCACGAAGAGCGCTGAATTCACCACGAAAACAGTTGGAGTAGCGAGGCTTGTCGTTTAAGCTGAGGCCTTCATGAACCGCGACGACCTAGACCGACTCCTCCGCATCCTCGCCGATCTCGACGGCTCGGACATGCACATCAAGGCGGGCGCCCCGCCGCGCGTGCGCGTCGACGGACTCCTGCGGACACTCGAGGGTGAGGCGAACTTCACCGAAGAGGACACGCTCGCGTTGGCCAAGATGATCATGCCCGAGAAGATCCTCGCCACCTTCGAGGAGAAGCGCGAGGCCGACTTCGCCTACGCGGTGCCCGGCCTCGGGCGGTTCCGCACCAACGCGTTCTACCAACGCTCGTCGGTGGCCCTGGCCATGCGCCGGGTGCAGACGAATGCGGCGACCTTCGAGGACCTCCGTCTTCCCGATGTGGTGCGTCGCCTCAGCGAGCACCATCGTGGCCTCATTCTGGTCACCGGGCCGACCGGATCGGGCAAGACCACGACACTGGCGGCGATGGTGGACCACATCAACCACGTGCGGTCGTGCCACGTCATCACCATCGAGGATCCGATCGAGTATCTCCACAAGGACGATCTCGCCGCCATCGATCAACGCGAGGTCGGCTTCGACACCGACAGTTTCAGCTCCGCCATGCGGACGATTCTTCGCCAGGACCCCGACGTGATCCTGGTCGGCGAGATGCGCGATCCGGAGACCGTGCACACTGCGCTGACCGCGGCGGAGACCGGGCACCTCGTGTTCTCCACCCTCCACACGACCACGGCGACCGAGACGGTCAACCGGATCGTGGATTTCTTCCCTCCCCATCAGCAGGGGCAGGTGCGGGTCAGCTTGGCGGGGGCCCTCACGGGGACCATCTGTCAACGCCTCATCCCTCGCGCCGACGGCAAGGGACGGGTGCCGGCTCTCGAGATCATGGTGGTGAACGGGCGGATCCAACAGGCGATCCTCGACCCCGTCCAGACGTCCGACATCAACGAGATCATGGCGGAGGGCGAGTACTACGGGATGCAGACCTTCGACCAGTCGCTGGCCGAGCTGCTGCGCGACGAAGTGATCGATCTGCGCGAGGCCATGAACGCGGCCTCGAACCCCCACGACCTCAAGGTCAGGCTGGAGCGCATGGGAATCGTCTCGACGGGGCGTGGATTCGTCGCCTCGGCCGCGTCCTGACGACTCCGCCTCTCCTCCCCGTCTCGCGCCCGACGAGAATCGATTCGTCAGGGACCGATCGAGCTCCCTGTCACGAAGGCGCCGATCAACGCCGCACCCGCTCCGAGGGCGGCGGCAACCGCGACGGCGCCGGTTCGTGGCGTGGCCCCTCCGACCCGGCGATGACGACCGAGGGACGGCACCACGACGAGGGCCACGGCGAAGGTGGCCACACCGACGACCGACCCCACCGGTCCGGACCACCCCATGACCGCACCCGCCGGAAGCAGCGCCCACAACAACGCTCGGAGATGGCGCCGTCGGGCCAGCCACGTTCCGGCCACCAGGATGCACCCCGCTCCGCCGATCCCGAGGAGCATGCCGCCCAGGTGCCACCACCGCTGGTCGGCCACCGCCGCGGCCGTGAGCAACACCGCGCCGATGCCCGTGCCGATGAGCGACACCGCGGCCGGGGGAGCCAGGCCGTCGAGCTCTGTAGCCGCCAAGGCCAGTGCGGTCGCGCCCAAGACGCACATGCCCGGGACCGCCCAATGGGCTCCGAGCGCCCACGCCACCGCCCCGAAGACGGCCCCGGTGAGGAGCTCGACGGCGGGGTAGCGCGGCGAGATCGGCTCCCCGCAATGACGGCATTTGGCCCTGAGCACCAGCCACGAGACGACCGGGACATTGTCCGATGAGCGAATGGGCGTGCCGCAGGCGGGGCAGAACGAGCCCGGTTGCACCACAGACAGGCCCCGGGGGACCCGGTACACGACGACATTGAGGAACGATCCGATGACCAGACCGAACACGGCGGCCACAATCGTGACGGTCACCCGGGCACCCCCCGCCATCGCCGTCCCCAGGGTCCGGGCTAGCAACAGTGCCTCTGACCAGGGAAAAGGCCACGAGGTACCGGCTCAGTCACAAGGCGGTCACGCTAGCACGGGCACATCCGGGCCCCGGGCGCCCAGAGCGGGCGTCTCATAGCCACCGAGGGCGTTCAATCCGGGCTCTCCACATGCCGATGCATCCCAGCATGAGCAATGTGGATGCCGTCCGGATGCTCGCGGACGAACACCACCTCGAGTTTGTGGACCTCGAACGGTTCAACCTGGATGCCAGCGCGTCTTCGGTCATCCCCGTAGCGGTCGCCCGCAAACATCACGTGGTGCCCATCGGTCGGAAATTCGGTGCGCCCGTGGTGGCGACGTCGAACCCTGCCGACGTGGTCGCCATGGACGACCTGCGCGCCGTCATCGGGCGCGAGTTCGTCGCCGTGGTGGCGAGCGGTGAGCAGATCGACTCGTTCCTGGTACGGATCTACGGGGAGCCGGGCAACGGAGGAGACAAGCGCAAGTCCGCGATCGGGTCCAAGCCCTCCTCGCCGGCTGTCGCCTCCAGCGCCGCCAACGGCACCGCCACCAAGTCCAAGGGCCCCGCCTTCCAAGCGTCTCCCGCGCCGCCGGCTCCAGAGCCGGCGGCGGCGCCCGCACAGGGGACCGCCCATGCGACCGCACCCGCCACCGACACCGTGTCGCAGTCAGTCCCCGCCGCGCCCCCGGCCGTGGCGCCGCTCCCGCCGCTGGCACCCCCGGCGCCGTCGTCGACGCCGGCCGCACCATCCGATGCGGGCCCTGGCTCGCCGTCGACGCCCACCGCGGCGACCCCGATCGCGTCGCCCCCGTCGCATGCGCCCCCCGCATCGGATCCGGGGGCGCTCGGTCGGCCCGAAGACGTCCTCGCCGCCGCGCTCGAGGCGATCGACACCACGCTCGGAACCAGCCGCGTCCCCGACGTGCCGGTGGGCAAAGACGCCGCTGACGCGCCGGTCGCGGACGAGCTCGAGGTGGCCGACGAGGCCCCGGTCGAGAAGGTGGCCGACGTCGTGGCGGCGGCCGACCTCGTCGACGAGGTGGTCGGCGAGTACGAGCAGCAAACCGAGTCCGCGGTCACCGAGGAGGTGCCCGAGGGACTGGCCGGCTTCCCGCCCCTGGCCCGGGTCCTGGTGGAGGGCGAGCGCGTCTCGCTCGAGGAGATGGAAGACGTCCTCGAAGAGCGAGGCCGCTCGGGCCAGGCCATCGCCCGGATCCTGACGCTGCGGGGTCTGGTCACCGAGGCCGACCTCATGTGGGGCATGGCCCAGGAGATGGGCCTCGAGTTCGTCGACCTCGACATCACCAGTATCGACTTCGCGGCCGCCTACCACCTTCCTGAAGCGACGGCGCGGCACCACAACGTCCTGGTCATCACGCTGCGCGACGGCGTCCCCGTGGTGGCGGCGTCCAACCCCACCGACGTGTTCGCCATGGACGACCTGCGCACGATCATCGGGCGCAACTTCTTCACCGTGGTGGCGACGCGCTCGCAGATCAGCACCTACATCGACAAGGCCTATCACCAGGGCGGCGACGCCAGCGAGGTGGCCACTGCAGCCGCGTCGGACTTCGAGGACCTCGGCGACGAAGGGCTCGGGAACATCCAGGCCGTGGTCGACGACGCACCCATCGTCCGCTACGTCAACCTTCTCGTGCTGCAGGCGCTGAACGAGAGGGCTTCGGACATCCACGTCGAGCCCACAGGAGAGAACCTGAGGATCCGTTATCGCATCGACGGAGTCCTCCATGACATCTCGACGGCGCCGAGAGCCATCGCATCGGCGGTGACCACGCGTCTCAAGGTCATGGCCGACCTCAACATCGCCGAGCACCGCCTCCCCCAGGACGGCCGGCTCTCGCTCTCGGTCGGCAACCGTCCCATCGACCTGCGCATGGCCACACTGCCCACGATCTACGGCGAAAAAGTGGTCATGCGGGTCCTGGACAAGACCAACGTGGTGCTGGGCTTCGAGGACCTCGGCTTCGACCCCGAGCTCATGCCCATCTACGAAGATCTCTTCAACCGGCCCTACGGGACGATCCTCGTCACCGGTCCCACCGGGTCGGGCAAGACCACGACGCTCTACGCGACGCTGGCCGCGCTCAACAATCCCGAGAAGAACATCATCACGGTCGAAGATCCCGTCGAGCTCCGCATCAAGGGAATCACCCAGGTGCAGCTCAACGTCAAGGCCGGCCTCACCTTCGCGGCCGCCCTGCGGTCGATCCTGCGATCCGACCCCGACATCGTGCTCGTGGGTGAGATCCGCGACCGGGAGACCGCCCTCATTTCGATCGAGGCCGCCCTCACCGGCCACATGGTCCTCGCCACCCTGCACACCAACAACTCCGCCAGCACGCCCATGCGCCTCGTCGAGATGGGGATCGAGCCCTACCTCGTGACCTCGGCCATCACTGGCGCCCTGGCCCAGCGGCTGGCCCGTCGACTTTGCGTCCACTGCCGCGAGCCCTTTGACGCCACCGAGGCCGACATCGTCGCCGCGGGGTGGAAGCCGGCCGAGGTGTACGCGGACGCCACCGTGCCGACGCTGTACCGGGCCGTGGGTTGCCCGGCTTGTTCCAACACCGGATACCGGGGGCGCAAGGCGCTCCTCGAGCTCCTGGTCATCTCCGAAGACATTGAGCGTTTGATCATCGAGGGAGGTACGGCTGATGACATCCATAAACTCGCAGTCGAACAGGGCATGGTGACCCTGCGGCGTAGTGGGGTTCGCAAAGCGCTCGAGGGTGAGACAACCCTCGAGGAAGTGCTCCGGGTGGTCGCATGAGCCCCTCCGCCAACACCCGCGTGGAGTGGGCCCGCCGTCTGGCGCACTCCATCGTCTCCGACGGGTACGCCACCGATGCCGAGGTGGCACCCGTGCTCAGCGAGGCGACCGACCAGGGCTCGTCCTTCCCGGCCCTTCTCATCTCCCGTGACGTGACCTCGCAGGAGGTCGTCCTCGGCCTGCTCTCGCAACTCACCCGGCTGCCCGTCGTGGACCTCGACCACGACCGCCCCAGCGACCAAGCGCTGGCATCGACACCGGTGACCGTGGCCCGCGAGTACGGGGCCGTCGGCTACCGCCTCGACGGGGACCAGCTCACGACGGCGTTCGGCGACCCTCCCGACGACGATGACGTGAGGGCGCTGTCGGTGCTCGTGGGTCACGTGGTGGTCCCGGTGCTGGCCAACCCCATCGCCATCGAGCGCGTGCTCGCCTCGATCGAGCCACCTCAGCCCCCCCCGCCACCCCCACCCGTGGTCACCAACGGATCGGCCCCCACCGCGCCCGGGACGGGCGTCGGCAACGGATCGGCCCCTGGCGCCGCCAACGGCGGCCGGAACGGGTTACTCCACGCCGGCCCGAACCAGCCCGAGACCGAACCGCTGCACCTCGACGACCTTCTCCGCTACGCGGTGAGCGTCGGCGCCTCGGACCTCCACGTCACGACGGGTCTTCCGGCCTGCATCCGTCTCCACGGTGCGATCCGGCCCATCGAGGGCTGCCCCGTGCTCAACAACGAGACGATCCGGGACATGGTCTTCGGGATCCTCCCCCAGACGATGCGGGAGCGCTTCGAGGCCGAGAAGGAACTCGACACGTCGCATTCGATCGTCGACGTGGGACGCTTCCGTGTCAATGTCTTCCAGCAGCGGGGAACCGTGGCGGCAGCCATGCGCGCCATCCCCCACGAGATCCCGCCCTTCGAGGTCCTGGGGATCCCCGAGTCGATTCGGTCGTTCACCGACATGCGCCACGGGCTCGTCCTCGTCACCGGCCCCACCGGGTCGGGGAAGTCCACCACCTTGGCGTCGCTCGTCGACATCATTAACCGGAACAAGCCGCTGCACATCGTCACGGTGGAGGACCCCATCGAGTTCCTCCACACCCACAAGCGGGCGATGGTGAACCAGCGCGAGGTGGGACAGGACACCATGTCCTTCTCCGAAGCGCTGCGACGGGTGCTGCGTGAGGACCCCGACGTCATTCTCGTCGGTGAAATGCGCGACCTCGAGACCATCTCGATGGCGCTCACGGCGGCCGAGACCGGCCACCTGGTCTTCGGGACCTTGCACACCCAGGACGCACCGCAGACCATCGACCGCATCATCGACGTGTTCCCCTCGAACCAGCAGGACCAGATCCGGACCATGCTGGCCGGGGCGCTCGAAGGCGTGGTCACCCAACAGCTGCTGCTCAACGCAGACGGCACGGGCCGATTGGCCGCATGCGAGGTCATGATCTGCACGTCCGCCATCCGCAACCTCGTGCGGAGCGCCAAAACGCATCAGATCTACTCCTTGATGCAGACCGGTGGGCAGTACGGCATGCAGACGATGGACCAGGGCCTGGCCAAATTGGTGAAGACCGGGAGGATCACTGAGGCGGTCGCGTTCGACCGGTGCCGCAGCGAGGAAGACCTCCGCAACCACTTGAACGTGTAGGAGCCCGACATGGCGTTGACATTCGACTACAAGGTCAGGGACCGCACCGGCAATCTGGTGGAGGGCCAACTCGAGGGTGACAGCCTGGCGCTCGTCGTCGGCAAGCTGCGCGAGATGGGCTACCTCCCCCTGGCGGTGACGCCCAAGACGGGGGTCAACGTCCACCGCGAGATCTCGATCCCGGGTTTCACCAACCGGGTAAAGCTCAACGAGATCGCGGTCGTCACCCGCCAGCTCGCCACCATGATCGACTCGGGCCTGTCGGTCGTCCGGTCGCTCGGGATCCTCGCCGGCCAGGTCGAGAACAAGGAATTGTCCCGGATCCTCGGTGAAGTGCGGATGGAGGTCGAGCGCGGCTCGTCGCTCTCGGCCGCCTGTGCCAAGCACCCCAAGGTCTTCAACACGCTCTTCGTCACGATGGTCCAGGCCGGAGAAGCCGGGGGCCACCTCGACAGCGTCTTGCTCGAGCTCGCCTCGACGATCGAGAAGCAGGCGGTCCTGCGGCGCAAGGTCCGCTCCGCCATGACCTATCCCATCATCGTGCTGAGCGTGATGGTCGTCATCTTCCTGGCGCTGCTCATCTTCATCGTGCCGGTGTTCCAGAAGCTCTTCGCGTCGTTGCACGCCAAGCTGCCGTTGCCCACGCTGGTCGTGATCGGGATCTCCAAGATCGTCCTCAGCGTGTGGGCAGTACTCCTCGTCGCCATGCTGGTCGTCGGGATCGTACTGCTCCGGCGGTGGATCAAGACGCCGGCCGGACGACTGAAGTGGGACGCCTTCAAGCTCAAGCCCCCCATCTTCGGGCCCCTGGTCCACAAGGTGGCGATGGCCCGCCTGTCACACACCTTGGGGTCGTTGATCCAGGCCGGCGTGCCCATCTTGGAGTCACTCGACATCGTGTCGGAGACCGCCGGCAACCAGGTCATCGGGAACGTGCTGATCGATGCCAAGACCGGGGTGCGCGAAGGACGGGCACTGGCGGACACGCTGCGCGATCACGAGGAAGTGATCCCCTCGCTCGTCACCCAGATGGTCGAGGTCGGCGAGCAGACCGGTGCCCTCGACTCCATGCTGCACAAGGTGGGGGAGTTCTACGACGGCGAGGTGGAGATCACCGTCAACAACCTCACGTCCATGCTGGAGCCGATCATGACCGTGTTCATGGGCGCGGGCGTCGGGATCATGGTCATCAGCATGTACCTGCCCATGTTCAGCTACATCAAAGCCGTCCCGACGCACTGACCCCACGGTTGGGTTCGGGCCCGAGTTCGATGCACACGACCACGGTCGACGACGTCATGAGTCCCGGTCTTGCTTCGCGCCTGCGGCGACGTTCGTGGCCCCTTGCGATCACGGCGCTGTCGCTCGTCATGGGGATGGCGTACTGCCTCCTGTGGGCGCCGGTTGTCCGACACACCCATGTGTGGGTGGTCCCCTGGGACATCTGGGGGGCGTTTCGCTCCGCGCAATTCATCGGGTGGGGCGACCTCGGCAACGTCTACGGCGCCGGCACCGGCTTGGTCACGTTCCCGGGAATTCTGCTCCTGTTCGCCCCCGTCGCCGTGCTCACCGGCTGGTTCGGGATGACGGCGAGCTTCCCGTTCAACCTTGCCCACGCGACGGTGTGGCTCGTGCTCGGACCCTACGAGATCTTGATCAGCTGCACCGCCCTCTTCGCCTGTGACGCCCTGGCTGAACGGCTCGGCGTGGGTCGAGGACGACGCCGGTTGTTGTGTGTCGCCGAAGGGGTGGTCTTGTGGAACGTCTCGGTGATCTGGGGTCATCCCGAGGACGCCGTGGCGGTGGCGCTGGCCATCTACGCACTGGTGCTGGCGCTCGACGGGCGATGGAGCGGGGCCGGATGGCTCTTGGGGGCCGCGGTGGCGACCCAGCCCGTCGTCATGCTGATGCTGCCCGTGATCCTCGCCGTGGCCGGAAGGAGTCGGGCCCTGGCGTTGCTCGTCCGGGTGTCGCTCCCGTCGGTGCTCCTGCTGGCGACGCCGCTCGCGGCGGAGTTCCACGCCACGGTCCGCGCCCTTGTCGATCAGCCCAATTTCCCCAACATCGACCACCGGACTCCGTGGACATCGTTCGCCCCGAGGTTGGGGGGCGCCGGCGAGGGGCTTACCGTGGCCGCCGGTCCCGGTCGCCTGGTGGCGATCGCCCTGGCGTGTGTGACGGGGTGGCGGGCGCGGCGGTGGCGGGACCGCCCCGAGATGATCGTGGTGGCGGCGGCCTTCACGCTGGCCCTGCGGTGCCTCACCGAATCGGTGATGGTCTCGTTCTACGTGTGGCCGGTCCTCGCCGTCGGGCTCGTCGTCGTGATGCGGGGCTCGTGGTGGCGGGCAGTGATCGGCATCGTCGCCGCCGTGGGCATCACCGTCTGTGCTGATTCCCACCTCGGTGAGTGGGCGTGGTGGGGGATCGTGAACGGGGGCATCGTCGGGCTGCTCATGATCGGTATTCCGTCAAGGCGTCGGCGTCCCCTGCCGATACCTACAACCGTGGCGGATGCGGCACCCGCTCGTAACCATCCCCCCGTACTGGTGGGAGCAAGAACGTGACCAGGAGATCGAGGACATGGCACAGGTAGTAGGACTCGACATCGGCACCAGCGCGGTACGCGCCGCCGAGCTCGAGTTCGGATCCGGAGCCCCCGTGCTCGTGGCCTTCGGGCAGGTTGGTCTGCCCCCGGGCGCCATCGTCGACGGCGAGGTCCAGGACCTGTCCGCCGTGTCCGATGCCATTTCCCGCTTGTGGCAGAACGGGAAGTTCCAGTCGAAGTCCGTTGTGGTCGGCATCGCCGGCCTGCGCGCCATCACCCGCGAAGTCGACCTGCCCTGGGTCCCCGACGAAGACGTCGACAGCGCGGTGCGCTTCCAGTCCGAGGAAGTCATCCCCTTCCCGCCCGACAAGACGATCCTCTCGGCCCAGGTCCTCTCCGACAACATCGCCCCCGACGGCACCAAGACCCGGCGCGTGCTGGTCGCCGCCGCCCATCGCGATCTCGTCGAAGGCGTCGTGCACGCGGCCGAGCAGGCGGGACTGATCGTCGAAGGTGTGGACCTCGTGTCCTCCGCCCTGGTGCGGGCCCTGGGCGATCCTTCCGTCGCCGCGGAGCGGCCCGAGGCCATCGTCTCCATCGGAGCCGGCCTGACCGTCGTGGTCGTCCATCAGGGCGGCCGCCCTCAATTCGTCCGGACCATCGGCACCGGGGGCAATGCCGCCACCGCGGCGGTGGCATCGGCGCTCGACCTTCCGCTCGTCGACGCCGAGGGCATCAAGCGTCGTCTCGGCGAGGTCTCGGCCCAGGTGACCTCCGCCGAAAGCGCGGTGCAGCCGGCCATCGCCGAGCTCGTCGGGGAGATCCGGAACTCCGTCCAGTACTTCGCCACCCTGCCCGGGCGTGCTCCCATCGCCAGGGTGCTGCTCACCGGGGGCGGGGCTCGCCTGCGTGGGCTGGTCAAGGAGTTGCGGGCCCAGGTGCGGATCCCGGTCGAGCACGTCTCGCCCTTGGAACGACTCGACCTGTCGCGGATCGACCTCGACCCGGAACAGGCCGCCAGCATCGAGCCGGTGCTGGCCACGCCCATCGGTCTCGCCCTTCCCGAGCCAAACCCGTCGGTCAAGAAATTCAACCTGGTCCCACCCGAGGTCGTGCAGCGCGCCTTCGAGCGCCAGGTGGCCCGCAAGGCGTTCGTGGCCGCCGGCCTGGTCGTGGTCCTGCTCGTGGGGGCCAGCGCCGGTCGTTTCCTGCAGGTCCACAGCGCCAAGAACGGCGTCAGCAATCTCCAGGCCACCGTGGCCAGTCTCAATGCCCAGATCCCCCGCTACGACAAGGTGGTGGCGATCAACAACGAGCTCCGCGTGGCCAAGGCCCAGGTCACCCAGCTCGGAAGCACCGCAGTCGACTGGGCCGCGGTCGTCTCGCAACTCGGGAGCCGGATCCCGGCCGGTCTGAGCGTCAACACCTTCACCGGAACCGGGCTCGCCACCGCGACGGGAGCCCCCGCCAGCACGACCGCCACCGCTACGGCCACCCCGAGTTCCACCGGCACGACGCCGGCGCCGGGATCGATCGGCTCTCTGTCGGTGGGACTGTCCGGCAACTTCCCGAACTCGGCCCACTTCGATCCCGTCGCCCAGTGGATCGACAATCTCACTGCGTCCACGATGTTCAGCCCGCCCGGTGTGAGTTCCGTTGCCAACACTCCGGCCGGGGCGAACACCACCGTCACGTTCAGCTCGACGCTGTGGCTCTTGCCCACCTCCAACCTGATCAAGAACGCAGGCTTCTGATGGACAAAATCACCCGTTACCGAATCCCGATCCTGACCGGCGCCGGGGCCCTGGTCCTCGCCATCATCGTCTTCGTGGCGTGGATCTCGCCCGAAGGCAGCAAGCTTTCGAGCCTCCACGCCCAGCAGACACAGCTCGAGTCCCAGCAAACCCACCTCCAGACCGAGCTGACCGCACTCAAGGCAGCCAAGGCCCACCTGGCTTCGAATTGCCAGGCGCTCTCGACGGACCTGGACGAGATCCCGGGGACCCCGAGCGTGGACAGCTTCTTCAACCAGGTCACTGCGCTGGCGGTGGCAAGCGGTGACCCCAACACGCCGAGCATCAGCGTGACCCAGGCGACCACGCCCGCCGGGCGCGACCAATCCCGTGGCGGTGACGTTCACCCTGACGGGGACCTACGGCCAGATGTCTGCCTTCTTGAAGGGCCTCGACACCTTCCCGCGGTTGTTCACGGTCACCGCCATCACGATCAACGGCGGTCCCGTCGCCACCGGGGGGACCACGATCAATCCGGCCACAGCCGGCTACACGCTCAATCTGACCGGAAACATCTACTACAGCTCCGGGCAGCAGAACGTGTGTGCCGCCGACACGACAGCGGTCGCCCCCTGAGGGCCGAAAGCCCTGCGTGTCGTTGTGCCGACATTGGGGAATTTCGCTCCGTTTCCTAAAGGAACTCTGAGCCCCTGCCGATAGTTGTTCCGATAGCCATTGCGTATTAAGGGAGGAAGTCCATGCTCAAGTCCATGCTCACGCGTCTGCGTGAGAACCGTATGCAGGAGATCGAGGGAGACGGAGCAGCTGAAGCCGGCTTCACCTTGATCGAACTGATGGTGGTCCTGTTGATCATCGCCATCCTGCTCGCCATCGCCATCCCGACATTCCTCGGGGTAGCCAACTCAGCCGGAGACCGGGCGTCGCAGTCGAACCTGACCAACGCGCTGACCGAGGTCAAGGCCCTGTACCAGAACAACGCCGCGTACACCAGCGGCGGCGCCGCCATGACGATCGCTACCTTCACGGCCTCCGCCCCGGAGTTCTCGTGGACCGCGAATACGACGTGCGGCACCAGCACCAACGGCAACTGTGTCAGCGTGCAGGTGGTCGACTCCTCGGCCGCCGCTGACTCCCAGGGTGTCGAGCTGGCGGTTTACAGTGCCAAGACCACGACCTGCTGGTACGCAGCGGACCTCGAGTCTGCCCCGACGGCCAACCTGACCCCCGACGCCGGCGCCATTCCGTTCTCCGTCACTGGGCACGCGCCCACTGGTGCGGGCACTGCCGGCGTGTTCTACGGCAAGAAGACCGGGTCCACGGCCTCGGCCGCGTGCTACGCCGACTACCCGCAGTCAGTTGCTGCGTTCGCCTTTGGACAGAGCTACGCTGCTGCTCCTTCGGGGAACTGATCGGTACCACCATCTGAAGCGCTCAGCCTGGTGCTGAGACGCCGACGACAGCTTCAATAGATGATGGCCCCCGCTTCGGCGGGGGCCATCTCTTTTCCGGATTCGTTCTCGAGCGACGTCCTCCTCGGGGCCCTGCTCAGCTCCCGGTCGGCATGTCGGTGGCGACGGGCGTGGCCGACGCGATCACGTCCAGGATTTCGATCCCGACGAGCTCGTCGCGCTCGAGCAGGGCGTCGCGCAGGGCCTCGATCACGTTGCGATTGTCCTCGAGCATCGTCCGGACGTCGTCCTTGGCGGCGCGCAGGAGTTGCTCGACCTCTTCGCGACCGGAGTCGACGGCGGTCACCTTGGTGACGATGTTGCCGGGCATGTCGAGCGCAGCGGCGGAGATGAGCGTGCTCCCCATGCCGAGGCTCCCGACCATCTGGCACGCTGCCACCGTGGCGGCTTGGAGGTCCGACGCCACACCCGAGCTCGTCTCCCCGAAGAACATCTCTTCGGCCACCATGCCTCCGAAGGCGATCTGGATGAGCGCCTCGATCTCGGTACGGGTCTTCGTGAAACGCTCCTCCTCCTCGGAGTGCGACAGGAGCCCGAGGGCGTCCTTGCGCTTCACGATGGAGAGGACCTCCATCTTGCGGCCCTTGCCGACGAGCCATGCCACCGTGGCGTGGCCCGCCTCGTGGGTGGCGATGGTGCGGCGCTCGGCTTCGACGTACTCGACGGGCTGGGCCAGCCCGATCTCCTCGGTCATCTTGGCCTGCTGGATGTCGTCCCAACCGAGGCCGGTGGCGTTGCGGCGGAGCGCCCACACGAGCGCCTCGTCGAGAAGGTGCTCGAGCATCACCGGTGAATACCCGAAGGTCATGGCGGCCAGCGTGTCGCGCTTGGCGGGGTCGTCGAGCTCGGCGTCGTGGGCCTTCTTGGCCAGGTAGTAGTCGATGATCTCGCGCCGCCCCGACTTCGAGGGCAGGTCGAAGTAGATCGAGCGGTCGAAGCGGCCGGGCCGCACCAGGGCCGGGTCGAGGTCGGCGGCCCGGTTGGTGGCTCCGATCACGAGAATGTTGGCCGGCGGGTTGGCGGGCTTGTCGAAGTGGCGCCCCGCGGGAAGCCAGTTGTTCACGAAGTCGACCAGCGCACCGCGCAGCCGGATCGACTTGGGGGGCTGGTCGAAGGACTGGAGTTGGATCAGCAGCTCGTTGACGACCCCCGCCACACCGTCGTGATGGCGACCGTTGCCCATGCCGCCGCGGGCGCCACCGATGGCGTCGATCTCCTCGATGAAGCCGATGGCGCCACCCTCGCGCCGGGCGTACGTGCGGAGCTCTCGGAAGTAGGAACGGATCTTGCGGTTGGTCTGTCCGTAGAACATGGACTGGAACGCCGACGACGACACGAACAGGAAGGGCACCCCCGCCTCGGCCGCCATGGCCTTGGCCATGTACGTCTTGCCCGTTCCCGGTGGCCCCTCGAACAGGATGGCCCGGCGCGCCGACCCCCCCATGTGATCGGCAAAGGTCTTGTGGGCGAGGAAGAGGTTGAGGGTCTTGACGACCTCGTCGACGACGACCCCCGCGCCCCGCACGTCCTCGAAGTGGACGTCGATCTCGTTGGGTCGGTACAGGATGTGGGGCGACTTCCCCGCTCCGAGGAGTGGGAGGACCAACACCGCGCACAAGACGATGACGAGGAGGAATCCCGGGAGGTAGGGCGTGAGCCCCGACGGGATGTGGGGGAACCCGAAGGGCCCCCGGTGCAGCACCGTGGCCCGCACCACGAACCAGATGGCGAAGGGAGCCAGGATCAGTGCGACCCGGCGCAGCTTGCTCTGGCGGACGCGCTCTCGGTGCGTCCCCACATCGGCGGTTCTGACTCCCATGACCCCGGCTTGGCCGAGCGACCGGACCGCAGCGGCGTGGGCCTCGGTGGCGCGCGGGTCGGTGTCGTGGGTGTCGTTGTCGTCCGCGGGAGCGAGGTCTGCAGGCGCCGTTGCGTCGGTCTGGGCGCCACCCAACAGCTGCCGATGACGATTCTCCCCGTTCCCGTGACTCCCCATGCCCTCAGCCTCGCCCCCGGCGCCTGGGCCTGGTCCCGATACGAACCGGGGTTCCCTGGCGCAACTACACCACTCTCCGTGTCCGTTCTAACCCGCTCCCCAACGAGGGATCAACTCGCTCCCAATACGAACGGCCAGGCCGTGGGGGAGAACCGGTGAGCTGGCCGGCCGTGCCGAGGTCGGGGATGGCTTCGAGGGGACCCGGGGTGGGCCCGGGGGGCCGGGGCGGGCCCGGGGCCAAGGTCGGTCACATGGGGCCGGCGTCGTGCTTTCGTTCGGCGAGGCACTCGCGTCTCGACGACAGGACGGTCAGGGCCCGGTGCAGGGCGGGGCGGGTCTCGGCGGGGTCGATGACCTCGTCCACGAAGCCCCGCTCGGCGGCCACCCACGGGGTGAGGAGCTCGGCGTCGTAGCGCTCTTCGAGGACCCGTCGCTCGTGCTCGTCGGCGTTGCGGTTGAGGATCTGGACCGCACCGGGCGCCCCCATCACGGCGATCTCCGCCGATGGCCAGGCCAGGCAGACGTCGTTGCCGATGCCTTTGGAGTCCATGACGATGTAGGCGCCCCCATAGGCCTTGCGCAGCACGATGCACACGCGGGGCACGCTCGCTTCGGCGTAGGCGAAGGCGAGCTCGGCGCCGTGGCGGATCATCCCCCGCCACTCGAGGTCCTTGCCGGGGAGGAACCCCGGCGTGTCGACCAGAGTGACGATGGGCAGGTTGAAGGCGTCGCAGAAGTGGACGAAGCGCGCCCCTTTCTGCGAGGCCGGGATGTCCAAGGTGCCGGCCAGGACGCGGGGTTGGTTGGCCACCACGCCGACGGGCATGCCGCCCACCCGGGCCAGCGCCGTGACGAGGTGCGACGCCCAACCGGCGCGGAGTTCGAGGATGTCGCCGTCGTCGACCACGGCGCGGACGACGTCGCGTACGTCATAGGAGGCCGAGGCTGCTGCCGGGACCAGGTCCCGGAGGGCGGGGGTGATCCGGTGCGGGGGGTCGGCGGTGCTCACCGAGGGGGGCGCGGCGTCGGCGTGGTCGGGGAGATAGTCGAGCACCGCGGCGAGGAGGCCGTCCACTGCGTCGGCGTCGGCGGCGAGCAGCGCGCACAATCCGCTCGTGCGGTTGTGCATCGCGGCGCCGCCGAGGTCGTGGAGGCTCACGCGCATCCCGGTGAACCCCTCCACGGCGTCGGGACCCGACACGAAGGCGAAGGCGTCGGGTGTCATGATGGTGACGTCGGCGAGGCCGAGCAGCAACGACGGTCCCGAGATGGCCGCGCCCGTCACCGCGGCCAGGACCGGCACCGAACCCGAGCAGGCCGCCATGCCGGCGGCCGCCCCACCCCAGCCGTGCAGGGCGGCGATCCCCTCTGAGACTTCGGATCCCGACGACGACAGCACCACCACCAAGGGAAGGCGTTCGGCGAGCGCCACCCGTGCCGCCTCGGCGATGGTGTCCCCGTCAGCCTGGGTGAGCGCCCCGCGATGGTGTCCTGAGACCGATCGTGCCTGGACGACTCTGCGCCCGCCGAGGAGCTCCACCCCGGCGCGTACCGAGCCCGGCACGTGGGTGCGCAGCGGAACCTGCGAGCCCGGGCCGGACCCGGGTACTGCAGATGCCGGCACCGGGGACTCCGGAGCCACTGAGACGGTCGCCACCGGCGCTCATGTTAGGAGGACAACGCCGCGCCGCGGTGCGGGCCACGTCGGCCCCGGGTGCTGTGTCACGATCTGTCCCACCCGGAGGTGGTGGGGGAGGTGGCGATGCGTGCGTGTGTGATGCGAGAGGGTCGGCTCGTGGTCGACGACACCGACGACCCTCGGCCCGAGACGGGCCAGCTCCTTGTCCGCGTCCTGGCCTGTGGGATCTGCGGGTCCGACCTCCACTTCCTGCGTCACGGCGAGACCATGGTGGCGATGACCGACGCCATGCTCCCTTCTATGGGATCGCAGGCCATGGGGATGGCCCCCATCGACCTGTCACGCGACATCGTCATGGGCCACGAGTTCTGCGCCGAGGTCGTCGAGCTGGGCCCCGAGACGACGGGCCCGGGGCCGGGGACGCGGGTGGTGTCGGTGCCGGTGCTGTTCTCTTCCACCGGACTGCACCAGCTGGCGTACAACAACGCCTATCCCGGTGGCTACGCGCAGTACATGCTCCTGTCCGCGCCGCTCGCCCTCGCAGTCCCCAACGGCCTCGACTTCCGTCACGCCGCGCTGACCGAGCCGCTGGCGGTGGGCATCCACGGTGTGGCCCGATCGGGGGCCACAGCGCGCGACAGCGCGGTGGTGGTGGGATGCGGGCCCGTGGGGCTGGCGGTCATCGCCGGGTTGCGCGCCATCGGCGTGGAGTCGATCGTGGTGGCCGACCTGTCCCCCAGACGTCGGGCCATGGCACTGGCCATGGGGGCGATCGAAGCGGTGGACCCCACCGAAGAAGGTGTCGTCGACGCCTGGCGACGCGTCGACGGGCGTCGTCCCCTGGTGGCCTTCGAGGCCGTCGGGGTGCCCGGCATGCTCCAACAACTGATGGCCGACCTCCCTCCCGGCACGCGGGTGGCGGTCGTGGGGGTGTGCATGGAGCCCGATCGCATCCTGCCCTTCTTCGCCATCGCCAAAGAGCTGTCACTGCACTTCGCCCTCGCCTACGGGGCCGATGAGTTCGCCGGCGCGCTGCGAGCCCTGGCCGAGGGTGCCATCGATGTGTCGTCCATGATCACCGGCACCGTGGACCTCGACGGGGTGCCGGGGGCCTTCGAGGCCCTCGCCCACCCCGACGACCACGTCAAGATCCTCGTGGAGCCCGCGGCGACGTGATGGCGACGGCGCCGAGGCTCACGTGGCTTCGGCGCGCCTGGCCGTGGTTGAAGTACGTGGTGGGGTTGGCGCTCGCCGGCCTGGCCCTGTGGGCACTCACGGGGCGCACCGGCGAGCTCTCGGGGGCGTCGCAGTATCTCAGTCACCTGCGGTGGTGGTGGTTGGTCTTCGCCGTCGTCGCCGAGACGGGGTCCTTGGTGGCGTTCGCCATCGTCCAGAGGCGCCTGCTCGAAGCGGGCGACGTCGATGCGTCGACGGCCAGGCTCACGGGCGTGACGGCGGCCTCGACGGCCATCGCCAATTCGATGCCGGCCGGCCCCGTGGTCTCCGCCGTGTTCGCCTTCCGCCAGTACCGCCGGGCGGGCGCCGACGAGGCACTGGCCGGTTGGACCCTGGCGGCACTGTTCGTCGCCGCGTCGGTGAGCCTGGCCCTGGTCGCCGCGGTGGGCGTCACCGTGGCGGGAGCGGCCGGAGCCGGTCTCGACCTGGTCGGGGTCACCGCCGGCGTGCTCGTGGGAGCCGTCGCCCTGGGGGCGGTCTTCCTCCAGCGCCGAGCCCTCGTGTGGCTGGTGACGAAGCTCGTCCGTACCTCGTGGCGCGTGCTGGGCTGGCCCCGGGGTGAGCTCGCCGTCCACATCGACCGAATCATCAGCCGCCTCACCGTCGTCACCCTGACGGCCCGACAGGTCCTTTCGGTCCTGGGATGGGGCGTGGCCAACTGGGTCCTCGACTGCGCCTGCCTGGCGCTGTCCTTCCTCGCCATCGGGGCGGGGATCCCGTGGCGGGGACTTCTCCTCGCCTATGGCGCGGGGCAGCTCGCCGCCAACCTCCCCATCACGCCCGGGGGGTTGGGTGTGGTCGAGGGCAGCCTCACCATCGCGCTCGTCCAGTTCGGCGGGGCGGAGGTCTCGACGGTGGCGGCCGTCCTGCTCTACCGGATCCTGAGCTTCTGGGCCGAGCTGCCGATCGGCTGGATGACGTGGGGCGTCCTGGCGTGGTGGGGTCGGCGCACGCCCCTCCCCGCCGCCGACGAAGCGCTCGCCGACGTCGTGCCCGAGCCCGTGCCGAGAACCATCGTCATGAAGGAACAAGCGCCATGAAGGAACAAGCGCCATGAAGGAACAAGCGCCATGAAGGAACAAGCGCCATGAAGGAACAAGCGCCAGCATCCGGTGCCGTCCGACGCGGACAGGGACGTCGATGGCGTCGGTGCAGCGTCATCGCGGTGTTCGTCGTCGGCTCGTCGTGGTTGGCGGGATGCACCGCCGCGCGCAACACGCTCGGCACGAACTCGAGCCCGTGCTTCCACGCCCTGGCTCTGGGCGCAGACGCCGTCCACGACCGGGGGAAGTTCGCGGGGGTGCGGCTCGTGTCGGACACGACACTCGCCAAGCTCCATCGGGTCGAAGCGATCATCAAGCAGCGCTCCTCCACGCCTCTGCACAACGTGTGCCTGGTGGAGTATCGGGGCGACTACCGCCCCAGTCAGGTGCGCCGGTTCGCCGGCAAGGCTCCGACAGCAGGGGTGGGGCATTACGCCATCGTCGTGGTCTCGACCCCGCAGAACGTGTTGTTGGCCACCTTCGTGCTCGAGAAGGAGCCGGTGCGGTTCCGTCACCTCGCCCTGGGCGCCCCCATCCGCGGACCGTCGGAGGACAAGTCCTCAGTCGTCGGATGACCCCGGGTTGTCGGAGCGGTCCCGATGACCCTGGGGATCGGGTGCTCCGGGTTCGTGGTCGTCGCCACCGGGCTCGGGGGGATCGGCCCAGGGCAGCGAGATCGGTCTCGGTCCCGCCCAGGCGTGTCGCCGGCGCGCCTCTCTGGTGTGCTCTCTGCGCTGGGCTCGGGCGGCGCGCTCGAGCTGTCGCTCGACCTCGGCCCAGGTGAGGGGCTCGCCGTCGTCGCCGTCGGCAGCATCGTCGGCCCGCTGGGCGTGCATGAGCGAGACCCACGCCGCGCTCCACAGGACCGGGATCGTGGCCACCTTGGCGACCACGCCAGCGAGCTGTTGGTCGACGAGGGGCGAGATCCCGAACGCGACCCGCACGTTGTGGAACGCCTCGTAGAACGGGTGGCGGGAGAAGACGAAGATGACGGCGGGGAACGTCGGGATGACGGACTGGATGAAGAGGTACGCCGTCGCCGCGATCGGGGTGACGCGGTGGGTGCCGGGAATGTGGCGCAGGACCGGGGCCCACAGCACCGCACCGGCGAAGAGCAGCGCCACGTCGGTGAGGGCGCGCCACCCCGCCGACGACGCCTGCGCCGCCACCGCGGGGGTGACGAGCGTCCCGACCGCCACGACGGTGAAGGTCGCGACGGCCACCACGGGACGGGTCAGCATCTCGAGGCAGGCGTCGAGGGGCGCGGGACGCGACAGCACGGCCAGGAGCGGGGCCGGCATGGCGAGGAGCAGGAGTGGCGCCGCGGCCAGGACGAGCAACAGGCGTTGCACCACGAGGGCGGTGAGCGACCAGTGTGCCGCCAGGTCGGCGAGGGGCCAGGTGAGGGCCATGGCCAGGGCGACGAGGGCACCCACCAGGTACCCCAGTTGGCGTCGGGTGGGCACGGTGGCGGCCCCCGCCCGCGGTCGGATCCAGCGCACCGCCAGGCCGTAGGCGAGCCCCACCGCGGCGATCGCCAGCCATGCCACGGGGTGGAGGTGCAGCGCCAGGGGGTCTACCGGGCGCATCGGCCCGGCGACGTGAGCGCCGGCGGCGAGGACCGTCGGCGTCATGGCTGCGACACGGCGCGCCGGTCGTCGGGCCGTCGGGGCGGCGCGTGGCGCCGCCTACGCTCTCGCCCATGGTGGACAGGCTCGAGCGGCTCACCGACCTCGTGTTGGTGTTGTTGCGCGACCAGCGGCCCAAGTCGCTGCGCGAGATCGCGTCCGAGGTGCCCGGCTACCCGACCCAGGAGGGAGAGGCGCGGCGCCAGGCCTTCGAGCGCGACAAGCGGACGTTGCGCGACGGGGGCATCGAGGTGACGGCAATGCCCATCGACGGCCCCGAGCAGGTCGGGTACGTCATTCGTCCCGAGGACTACTACCTGCCCGATCTCGATCTGGCGCCGGACGAGCAGGCCGCCCTGAACCTCGCGGTGGCCGGGGTCCACCTCGGCGATCCTAGTGGTCGGGATGCGCTGTGGCGCCTGGGCCTACCTGCCTCCGCCGGGGCGCGACCGGTGGCCGAGCTCCCGGCGTTACCGGCTCTCCCCGCCCTCCACGGCGCGCTGCGGGCGCGTGCCACGGTGAGCTTCGACTACCGCGGCGAACGGCGCCGGGTCGATCCGGCCCAGCTCCGGTTCCACGGTGGCTGGTGGTATCTCGTGGGCCACGACCTCGACCGGGGAGCGCCGCGCACGTTCCGGGTGGACCGCATGGAAGGCGACGTGGCCGCGGCGGACCCGGGCTCGGTGGTGCTGCCCGACGGGTTCGACCCCGACGCCGCGCTCCCCGATGTCCCATGGCGGATCGGTGAGGGGGCGCTCGTCACCGTGGTGGTGCACGTCGATGCCGCCCTCGCCGCCTTGGTGCTCGACGAGGTGGGGCTCGCCGCGCTGGCCGCCCGTCACGAGGACGGATCGGTGGAGCTGCACCTCGAGGTCACCAACATCGCGGCCCTGCGGTCGTGGCTCTTCGAGCTCGGGGACCACGCCGAGGTCATCGGCCCCGATGAGGTCCGTGCCGACGTGGTGTCGTGGCTCGAGGCGGTGGTGGGGTCGTGACGGCCGCCCGCGCCGACGCCGGGTCTCGATTGCTGCGCCTGCTGGCCGTGCTCACATGGCTGGCGCGCCAGGGCCGGGCGACGGTGACCGAGCTCTCCGAGCGCTTCGGGCTCGACGCCGACGAGCTCATCGCCGATCTGGAGCTCGCCGCGTGCTGCGGGTTGCCGCCCTACTCGCCGGACCAGCTCATGGAGATCATCGTGGACGACCAGGAGGTCGTCGCCGACCTCGGCACGGAGCTGGGTCGGCCCCGACGGCTCACCGCGGCCGAGGGATTCGCCCTCGCCGCCTCGGCCCGCGCCATCCTGGCCGTGCCCGGTGCCGATCCCGACGGAGCGCTCGGGCGCGCCCTGGCCAAGCTCGAGGCGGTGCTCGGTGGCCGGGGTCTGCTCCGCGTCGACCTGCGCGACCCGGCGCATCTGGCCCTGATCCGCGACGCGGCCGACGACGGCAGGCAATTGGAATTGCAGTACTACTCGGTCTCGAGCGACCGGGAGTCGACGCGCGTCGTCGACCCGGTGTCGGTCCGGCTCATCGAAGGGCACTGGTATCTCGACGGCTACTGCCACAACGCCACCGGGATGCGCCGCTTTCGCGTCGACCGCGTCTCGGCGGCGCGCCTGACGGGAAAGCCCGCCGACGACCACGGCGCCGAGGCCGAGGCCGGACACGGGTCGGACCCGGCCCGGTCCGAGGCGTTCGTGCCCGGGCCCGAGGCCACCGTCGCCCACCTCGCCGTCGACGACGAGGCCGTGTGGATCACCGAGGCCCTGCTGAAATTCGTCGTCGGAGCCGAGGGCCGACGGTCGCACCGGGGTCACGTTGGCGGTGGCGAGCACGGTGTGGTTCGGTCGCCTGTTGTTGCGCCTGGGTCCGCACGCCGAGGTGCTCGACCCTCCCGAGCTGGCCGAGACCGGACGCCAGGCGGCGCGCCAACTGCTCACTCGCTACCGGAGCAACGCCCCGTCCTGAGCGGCGTCGGCGGCCCGGTCCCGGTGCGGTCGGGCCCAGAGTGAGGCGGCGCGAGGTCGCCAGCGAGGTTGCGTCAAGGTGGTCCGGTCACGGTGACCCGGGGCGCGACGTCGGCACCGCGTCGCGTGGGGCGCCCCGGAGGGCGTGTGCTGCGGGTGGCCAAGGTGCGCCAGGGCGGCCACGCCTATTACCTCGAGGTGGCGGGCAACGGCGGCACCGGGATCGAGGCTCCGGGTCGTTGGCTGGGATCGGGGGCCGCCGCGTTGGGACTGCACGGCGAGGTGGACGGTGACGCCCTGGGGGCCTTGCTCCGAGGCGACGATCCCCACACGGCGCGCCGCCTCGGTCGCGCCCATCACCGCGTCACGGTGGCGGCGTTCGACCTCAGCTTCTGTGCACCAAAGTCGGTGAGCATGCTCCACGCCCTGGGCCCTCCCGACATCGCCGGCCAGGTGCTCGCCGCCCATACCCATGCCGTCGACGCCGCCCTTCACTATGTGGAGCGCCGGGCGGTGGCGGTCCGCCGTCCGACGGCCGGGGCGCTCGTGCCGGTGGAGGCCGAGGCGGTGGCGGCGGCGGGATTCGTGCATCGGGTGAGTCGCGCCCTGGACCCCCATCTGCACAGCCATGTGGTGATGGCCAACCTCGGGCGCGGACCCGAGGGCAATTTCACCGCCCTCGACGGCCGGGGGTTGTACGCGCACGCGCCGGCCGCGGCCGCGCTCTATCACGCCCAGCTCCGCCACGAGCTCACGACGCGCCTCGGTGTTGACTTCGAGCCGTTGCGTCACGGGCGCGCCGACATCGAGGGGATCGGCCCCGAGGCCCGGCTGGCGTTCTCCCAACGCGCCCTCGCCATCGCCGAGCATCTCGCCGCCCGCGGCCTCGAGGGCGGGCGCGCCCGGACCATCGCCGGCCACGCCACGCGCCCGGAGCGGGACCCTCACCGGTCTATCGACGAGTTGCGCCCGGCGTGGCAGGAGCGGGCCCGCGCCGTGGGCCTCGGCCCCGACGACATCGGCGCCGTCGTCGACAGGGTGGCGCGCCGACCCGGCCCCGGCCTCGACCCGGCCCAAGGCGACGAGGTCGCCGAGGCGCTCGGACGTCGGGGGGCGACGGTCACCCGCCGAGACGTGGTGCGGGCGTGGTCCAGCTCGTTGGCGGCGGGAGCGCCCGCACCGGCGATCGAGCAGGCCGCCGACCGACTCGTGGCGTCCATGCCGGCCACCCCCGAGCACGCCGGTCGCGTCGAGCGCGGCGGCGTGGGGGAGCGTCGCCACGTCGTCGCGGGCCGGGAGATCTCGCGCCGGCGCGGCGAGCTCGAGCGACTGCTGGCGGCGCGAGGCATGGCGTTGGCCCCGGGCGCCGAACGGGGGATGGGGCCGATCCGGGGGCGGGGAGAGGACTTCGGTCCCGGGCTGGGCTGATCAGGACGGCGAGGTGGCGATGGGCCCGGCGTCGCCGTATCCCTGGCGCACGCCCTGGCCGGCCCAGCGCGTGAGCTGGTCGGGCTCGTACAACATCCAGTACGCGTTGCGGGCGTGCTTGCGGGACCGGTCCACGCACACCGCGGCGAGCCGGGCCGGGTCCTCCTCCTCGTTCTCGTGCACGAAGACCTCGAGCACATGGGTGTTCGTCAGGAGTTGGGCGAGCATGATCCCCTGCGACGCTTCGTGGGCACACACCTGATCGATGGCGGCCTTGCCCGGCATGCCGAGGGCGACGACGATGGCGCAGCCCTCTTCCTGGATGAGCTTCTTGCATTCGACGCCCAGGTCCTTGAAACCGGGCACGGTCCGTCGCAGCACCTCGAAGCGTTCCCCGAAGCCCGGGCACTGCTTGAGCTCGTCGAGTGCTTCGGCCCCCATGTCGAAGCGGGCGAACATGGTGTCGACGACGCCGATGCGGTCCATGGCGCGATTCTCCCACGGAGCGGGACGGTCCTCAGCCCGTGGCCTCCACCCCGTGGTCACGGCACCGCGCCACGTACCCGGCGGGGGTCACCTTCACGGCCATGCGCCGCCCACAGGCGCGACAGAACCGGGGCGGGTCGAGCTCACGTCCACACCCGGCACACGCCGAGGGGGGACGCCCGCAGGCCGGGCAGAACCCATGGGTAGGGGTGGCCTCCGGCACGCTGCGATTATCCACTATCGGTCACCGTGGCGGGCTCGGCCACGCTCGGGACGAGGCGATGGCGCCGCGACCGCCACGACCCGGGTGGACCGACGGCGGTGGTGACGGGTAGACGGGTGTCCTCACGCGAGGAGCCCGGCATGGCGAACGACGAGATCGGTGGACCGTGGGTGGATTCCGACGAGCAAGGACCCGATGCTTCCGATGACCCCGACACGTCTCAGGGTCCTGCGCGCCTCGCCGAGGCTGTCTCCCGAGACGACGTTCCCGAAGGCGAAGACGCCATCCCCCCCGCCCCCTTGTGGGCCATGTGGATCCGCATGCACTCGCTTCGGCGCATGGAGCCGGGGGAGGAGGGCCGTATCCGACGCCGGTTGGGCGACGACGACGACGCCGTCTACGTCGTCGAGGACGGCCCCGATCACTGCATGGTGGGCCGCCGTGTCGGTCAGGCTCCCGACGGTTGCGTCTACTGCCTGGTGGGACGCATCTCCCTCGAGACCTTCGCGGACGTCGTGGCCGGAGACGTGGCGCTGGCCGATGTGTTCTCCGAAGCCCGTGACATCTCGCTGTGCGGGGTCTTCGAGGAGGACGAGGCCGCCTCGAACGTGTTTCTCGTCCAGCACTACCGGCGTCCACGCGACGTGCCCGCCGACTATCTCCCGTCGAGCCCGTTTCTGGAGTTCACCGACGATCCGGACGGGGAAGCCGATGACCCGCGTTGAGCGGACCCGCGCCCACAGACGCGCTCGAGAGACGCGCTCAGAGAATGGCCACGCTGTTAGCGTTGTCGAAGGTGGGCGTGCTCACCGTCTGGGCCCCGGAGCACCCGGAGTTCAAGATGATCGAGTCGGGCTTGTCGATGAACAACGTGATCTGATTGAGCGATTTCTCGGGGTAGGACCCGAACACCTCCTTGCCGTCGAGCGCAAAGCCCACCTCGGTGTCGACGTTGGTGGCGGGCGTCACTTTCGTGGTGGTGAAGTCGGACGCGCCGAGGTTGGCCGGAGCCCAGGTGATGTCGAACTTCAGCCCCTTCATCGCCTTGAGGGAGGACGTCACGAACGTCGGGCAGTACCCCGTGGCGTAGGTGTTGACCCCATTGATCCGGCCCAGTTTGGCGGCGGGGATCGTGTAGGTGATTCCAGTGGCCGGAAGGTCGCCTTTGTTGGGTGCTTCGCTCGGAGCGGCGGTCAGGCACGACTTCAGGCTCCAGCCGGTGATGGCGACGGTGGTCACCGCCGCCCGGTTCGTCGTGTGTGTCCCCGTCTGGGTGAGCGGGGGGGTGATCGTGAGATTGGCGGTGATCTTGCACGCCACCGGGAACGCCGGCGCCGATGCCCCGGCGAACATGGCCGGTGTGCCGAAGACGGCGAAACCGGTTACCGGCAGCGCCAGTGCCACCACCCCGAACAGGACCCTGCGCCGTGTCAGCATGATTCCCCCTCGTCCTTCGGCCGGGGTCGGCCCCGACCGCGACAGCCTCACCGTAGTCATCCGGCGTGCCCGCGTCTCGGGTGAGGGATCGCCGCCTGTCTCTCGTGGCATCGCCCGGCGTAGCCTGGCCCCGTGTCGACCCTCGCCACCCCGTTCCCCGGCCCGCCTAGGGCGGGCGGCGACCTTCGTCACCACCCCGATGGCCGGGACGTGGGCTCGAACCCGATGCCCGGGCGGGGGGTCCTGGGACCGGCCCGTCGGACGGCGGGAGGCAGATGTGGCTGAACCGGACGATGCCCTCGACCTCGACATGGCGGCGGCGCTGCTCCAGTCCAACGCCACCGACGTCCACATCATGCTGAAGGTGCTCGCCGGCCAGCTCGCCGAGGTCCTCGGTCCCAGGGTCGTGGTCGACCGGGGCGGCGGCCGGTTCCGCAAGTCCGACGAGGTGAAGGCCCTCGAAGTGACCCTCGGCGACGACGTCATGCGGGCCCAGGTGGACGGGCCCTCGGTGCGGTGTTCGGTGGCCCACTCGTCGGGCGGGATCCGGATCCGCAGTGAGGCCGTCGATCTCGACAGTTGGTTGAAACGGCTGCTGGCCGCGCTGCAGCAGGAGGCCGCCCATAGCGAAGGTGCCCGCCAGGCACTCGAGCGAATCGTCATCGGAGGTTCGTCATGACCCAACCCCAGGACCTTCCGAAGGAGGCGGGTCACCGGCTCGAAGAGCTTGAGCACGGTCTGTTCACGTCGGACCTCTCGGTGAACGAATTCCTCCTCATCAAAGAGGCGGGGTTCCACCCCCTGGGCTTCGTCATGGGCTCGTCGATCTACCACACCGGGATCCAGGCCCGTCGCTGGAGCAAGAGCCAGGAGCTCACCAAGCTGACCGAGGCCATGTACAACGCGCGCGAGCTGGCCATGACCCGGATGGAGGAGGAAGCCGACCAACTGGGCGCCGATGGCGTGGTGGGCGTGCGCCTCGACGTCAACTACTACGAATGGGGGCGCGACGCGGCGGAGTTCATCGCCGTGGGCACCGCCGTGAAGGCAGAGGACGGCACGTCGCACCGCAACAAGGCGGGCAAGCCTTTCACTTCGGACCTTTCGGGCCAGGACTTCTGGACGATCATGCAGACCGGGTATGTCCCCCAGGGACTGGTCATGGGCACGTGTGTCTTCCACATCGCCCACCGCGGCATCGGCCAGACACTCGGCACCGTCGGCCAGAACGTGGAGCTACCGAACTTCACCCAGGCGCTCTACGAGGCGCGCGAGCTGGCCATGACCAGGATGCAGGACGAAGCCAACACGCTCGGGGCGACGGGCATCGTGGGGGTGCGACTCGAGGAGAAGTCCCATCAGTGGGGCTCGCACACCATCGAATTCCTGTCGCTCGGAACCGCCGTGACCAAGTCGGCGGGAGACGTGACGCTTCCTAAGCCCATCACCGTGATCTCGCTGGACAACTGATGGTCGCACCGGGCCCCGCGGCGGACGACGACCGGCCCGACGAGATCGGGACCGGACCCGACGGCGATCTCCCCGAGGCCGCCGGCCGGCGGCTCGGCGGGGGGTCGTTCTCCTCGGGCCTCACCGTCCCCGACTTCGCGGCGTGCCTCCAGATGGGCCTGCGGCCCGTCGGCCTGGTGCAGGGGTTCTGCGTCATGCAGTGGGGATGGTACGGATCGGGGTCGCCCTACATGCGGGGCATGACGCCGTACACCTTCGGTGGCAACGCTCCTCGCGGTGCCTACTCCGAGAGCTACAGCTGTCCGCACGGCGGCTACATGTACTCCAACGAGCACCGCATCTGGGGCCAGAACTACCAGCAGCCGTGGGTCGAGTCGGCCTGGGCCCAGGGCTTCGGCTCCGCCTACTCCCGCATGGTCGAGGAGGCCGGGGAAGTAGGTGCGCACGGGATCATCGGCGTGGTCGACACGACGCGCCACCTCGCCGATATGAACGTCACGGAGTTCCACATCTTGGGCACGGCGGTGTTGGTCGAAGACGGTGCTCCCCCGCCCGGGGGCACGCCGTGGACGACGTATCTGGCCGGACAGCGCCTCGCCAAGCTCATCGAGGCCGGCTACATGCCGGTGTCGGTGGTGGCCGCGCTGTCGTCGGTGCGGGTGTGGGCCTACTGCGTCACCGAGATGCTCATGGAGGGGACCCTGTCGAGGTTCGGTGGCGGCTATCTGCCCGTCTCCGAGGTCGAACAGCTGTCTCGTGCGCACATCGCGGCCCGCTCCCTGGCCCGGGAGCACATCCGCGGCCAGCTCGGCAACGACACACTCCAGGGTGCCGTCATCGTCGCCAACACCCAGAGCCTGTCCCAGGGAGACGAGGTCATCGAGTGCTCCATGCGCGGGACCCGGGTCCGTCGTTTCAAGGACTTCGACCCCCTCCCCGCCCCCCGACCCACGGTGCGTCTGTCATGACCGCCCCGCGCCAGGCCGGGGCGGGCCCCGACGCCATCGACCTGCGGACCGAGATGCGCCGGGCGGCGGACTCGTTGGGGTCGCCCTCGCACGACGCTCCGAGCCGGGCCGTGACCTCGGACCTGTCGGTCGACGAAGGGCTGCTCCTGCACAGCATCGGATGGGAGGCCCTCGACGTGGTGTTCGGCTCGTCCATCGTCTCGATCCCCCCCATGGTGTGGTCGTGGGGGGCAGGCGAGATCACCGCCGCGTCCGAAGCCCACAACCAGGCGGTCCGCGCCGCGGCCAAGCACATGGGCGAGCAGTGCTCCCAGGTCCGGGGACACGGCGTCGTAGGGGTGCGGGTCGAGGTGGAGGTGCGGCGCCACCACGTCGACGTGGAGCTCATGGGCACCGCGGTCCGACCCGTGCGCGCCAAGGACAGGAGCTATCCCTTCGTGTCGGACCTCTCGGCGCGCGACTTCGCGCTGCTGCACAACGCCGGTTGGGGGCCCATCGGCCTCGCCTTCGGCGCCAGCTTCGTGTACGCGCCCCGGCGTTCGATGGGCACCACCATGCGCCAGTCCTCGCAGAACGTCGAGCTGACCAACTTCACCGAGGCCATGTATGCAGCGCGCGAGGCAGGCATGGAGCACATGCAACGGTCCGCCCTCGACATGGGCGCCCAGGGCATCGTGGCCGTGCGCGTCTCGGAGGGGCCGATGTGGTTCGCCAACCATGCCATCGGGTTCACCGCCTGGGGCACGGCGGTCCGTCTCGAGGCGGACGCCCACCAATACCTGCGGCCGCAGGTCGTGTTGCCCCTCGACGACGCCATCGTCGAGTTCGAGGCGCAGTCCCTCCGCTAGGACCCCGATCGTCCCGTGGAGAGCTGCGCACAATGCGGGTTCGCGTACGACCTCGGCGACGCCGGGTCGGCCGGCCCCGCCCTCGTGGCCGGCGCGGCGCGCTTCGCCTCGGTCCTCGACGCCGACCCCTCCGACGTTCGCCGCCGGCCCCGGGCCGACGTGTGGTCGCCGCTCGAGTACGCCTGCCATGTCCGAGACGTCCTCCTCGTCCAGCGCGAGCGCGTGTTGGCGGCCCGCCGCCGCGACCGGCCCACCTTCGAGCCGATGGGACGCGACGAGCGCGTCGAGCACGACGGCTACGCCCTCCAGGACCCGCCGGTGGTGGCCCGGCAGATGGCCGATGCCGCCGCCATGTTCGCCAACGTGCTGGCTCGCCTCGGCGACGCCGACTGGGACCGCACCGTCTTCTACGGCTATCCGGCTCGGGCCGAGCGGTCGCTGCGCTGGGTGGCGGTCCACACCGTGCACGAAATGCACCACCACCTCGATGACGTCTCGCGCCGACAGGTTGGCAGTGCCGGTGCCGCCTGAGGGGGCCGGGGTCGGGCCGCGGCCGCGCACCCTGGCGGGGGCAGCGCGCTTGCTGGCCGAGCGCGACCCGGTCATGGCCGGGCTGGTCGACGCGTTCGGTCTGCCCCGGCTGTCGAAGCCGACCGACTCGCACTTCGCGGCGCTGGTGCGGTCGATCGTCTTCCAGCAGCTGGCCGGGGCGGCGGCCTCGACCATCCACCGGCGTCTCGTGGCCGCCCTGGGGGGGACGGTCACCCCCGAGGCGATGGTGGCGATCGCTCCCGAGGACCTGCGGGGGGCGGGGATGTCGGGCAACAAGGCGGCGTCGGTCTCCGACCTGGCGGCGAAGGTCCTGGACGGGACGGTGGTGCTCGACCCCCGGGGGCTGGCCCGTGAGGGTGACGAGGAAGTGATCGAACGCCTGACGACGGTGCGGGGCATCGGGCGCTGGACAGCGGAGATGTTCCTCATGTTCCAGTTACGCCGCCTCGACGTGTGGCCCACCGGTGATCTGGGGGTGCGCAAGGGCTTCGGCGTGGCGTGGGGGATCCCCATGCCGAGTGCCCGGGAGCTCGAGCCCCTCGGCGACGCCTTCCGGCCCTATCGTTCCGCCGTCGCCTGGTACTGCTGGCGGGCGGCCGAGCAACCCGGCCAGGCCGCCAGCCCCGTGACCGGCTGACCGCCGCCCGAACCGGAGGACCCGTGCCCCCATCTGTGCCCGACGACACCGCGTGGTGGCGCCACGCCGTGCTCTACCAGGTCTACGTGCGTTCGTTCGCCGACAGCAACGACGACGGCGTCGGTGACCTCCCCGGCGTGCTCGGCCGGCTCGACCATCTCGCCTGGCTGGGCGTGGACGGCATCTGGCTCAGCCCGGTCATGCCGTCGCCCAACGCCGACTGGGGCTACGACGTCGCCGACTACTGCGCCGTGCTCCCCGACTACGGGACGATCGACGATCTGGACGAGGTGATCGCGGCGGCGGGCAAGCTCGGCATCCGGGTGCTCCTCGACCTCGTCCCCAACCACACCAGCGACCACCACCCGTGGTTCGTCGAGTCGTGTGCCTCGGCCGATGCGAAACGGCGCGACTGGTACGTGTGGGCCGACCCCAAGCCCGACGGCGCACCCCCCAACAACTGGGTGGGCAGCTTCGGCGGCCCGGCGTGGAGTCTCGACGAGGCATCGGGGCAGTACTACCTGCACAACTTCCTTCCGGAGCAACCGGACCTCAACTGGTGGCACGACGGCGTGCGCAGCGCCTTCGACGACATCGTCCGATTCTGGTGGGACCGCGGCGTGGCCGGTTTCCGCATCGACGTGTGCAACATGATGATCAAGGACGCCGAGTTGCGCGACAACCCGCCCGCCACCGAGCACGACCCCTTCATCATGCAGATGTTCGGCCAACGTCCCGTGTACAACGGCAACCGGCCCGAGGCGCACGACATCCTGCGCCGGTGGCGCACCCTCGCCGACACCTACACCCCGCCCCGGGTGCTGCTGGGAGAGACCAACGTCGACACCCTCGAGAACCTGGCCACCTACTACGGGTCGGGTGACGAGCTGCACATGGGATTCAATTTCCCGTTCATCGAGGCGCCCTTCGAAGCGGCCGCGCTGTCCGACATCGTGGCCCGGACCGAGGCGCTCCTGCCCCCCGGGGCGTGGCCGGTGTGGACGGGCTCGAACCACGATGTGTCGCGCCTGGCCACCCGGTGGTGCGAAGGCGACCCCCGCAAGGTGCGCTTGGCCCTGCTCATGCTGCTCACCCTGCGGGGCACCCCCGTGCTCTACCAGGGCGACGAGATCGGGCTCACCGACCGCGCCTTCGACGAGGACGAGTTGCTCGACCCGGTGGGGGTGCGCTTCTGGCCGTACTACCCCGGGCGCGACCCCGAGCGCACCCCCATGCCGTGGGAGGGCGGCCCCAACGCCGGCTTCACCGCCGCCGGGGTCACGCCGTGGCTGCCCCTGGCCGATGCGCCCATGACCGTGGCCGACCAGCGCGCCGACCCGAACTCGGTGCTGCATTTCGTGCGCGACGCCATCGCCCTGCGGCGTTCGTCGTCCGACCTGCGCAGCGGCGACTACGAGGTTCCCCCCCTCGCCGACGACGTGTGGGTGTGGCGGCGGGGAGGAACACTCGTGGCCCTGAATCTCTCGGGCCGGCCCGGCCAGATCGCCGTGGGCGCGACGCCGCCGAAGACGGTGGCGCTGTCCACCCACCGCGCCCGCCCAGGGCCGGTCGTGGACGCCTCGGTGGACCTCGACGCCTGGGAAGGCGTCGTCGTGGTCACCAGTCGAGCTTGAGCACCTCGCGCATGGCCGCCTCGAACTGGGTGTCGTCCATCGCGGCGCGGGCCGCGAGCACCATCTCGGCGTCGGTGCCCACCGGGACGCGCCACGTCGTGGGGGGCGACTCGATGGCGTCGGCGATGGCGGTGGCGACGACCTCGGGCCCCGGCGCGGCGGCCCGGCCCAGCTCGGACTCGAGCTTGCTCATGATCTCGTCGAGCTCGTCGTAGGGAGGGCCGTCGACCCCGAAATCGCGATGGGACTCGGAGATGTTGGTCTTGAAGAAGCCCGGCTCGATGACGACGGTGCGGATCCCGAAATGCCCCCCCTCGACGTGCAGCGCCTCCGACAGTGCCTCGAGGGCGTACTTCGAGGCCGCGTAGATGCCGCCCAGGGGCGCCGAGACCCGGCCCGACACCGACGACACGTTCACGATCGTGCCCGAGCCCCGCGCCCGCATCTGGGGGAGGACGGCCTGCATCATGCGCAACGGCCCGAAGGTGTTGGTCTCGAACACCCGGCGCACCTCGTCCATGGGGACGAGCTCGATGGGACCGCCCGCCCCGACCCCGGCGTTGTTGACGAGCACGTCGATGGTCCCGGCCGCGGCGACGGCGTCGGCCACCGACGCGTCGTCGGTGACGTCGAGGGCGAGGTGCGAGTCGGCGTCGATGTCGGCGATCGTCTCGGGGCGCCGGGCCGTGGCCACCACCTCGTAGCCGCGCTTCTTGAGCTCCACTGCGGTCGCCCGCCCGAAGCCGGTGGAGCATCCCGTGATCAGCGCCCGAGCCATGCGTCGCCTCCTGGTCCGACAGAGCCCGTCTCCGCCGCCGGGCCGAGGTTAGAGGTCTGGACGAAGATGGTCACATAGAGCGCTACAGCGCGCCGGTGAGCGCGCCGAGGGGCATGCGCAGGTCCTCGAGCATGCGCAGGTCCTCCTGGGGCGATCGCCCCAGGGTGGTCAGGTAGTTGCCCACGATGAGCGCGTTGATCCCCGCCGTCATCCCCATGGCCTGCAGGTCGCGCAGCGTCACCTCGCGCCCGCCCGCGTAGCGCAGGATCACCTGGGGCAGGGCGAGACGGAACAGCGCGATCCACCGGATGGCGTCCCAGGCGCCGACCACGGGCCGGTCGCCGAGCGGCGTCCCCGGGCGCGGGTTCAAGAAGTTGACCGGCACCTCGGTCGGGTCCAGGGCACGCAGCTGCAGGAGCAGCTCGATGCGCTGGGCGTCGCTCTCGCCCATGCCCACCAGGGCCCCGCAGCACAGCTCCATGCCGTGCTTGCGCACCAGGGCGCACGTCCCGGCCCGCTCGTCCCAGTCGTGGGTGGTGACGACGGTGGGAAAGTAGGACCGGGCCGTCTCGAGATTGTGGTTGTAGCGGTGCACGCCCCCCGCCGCCAGGCGCCGAGCCTGGTCGTCGGTGAGGATGCCCGCCGAGACGGCCACGTTGAGGCCGGTGCGGTCGGCGACCAGCGGCACCAGCTCGAGCAGGCGCGCCATGATGCGCTCGTCGGGCCCGCGCACGGCCAGGACGATGCAGAACTCCGACGCGCCCAAGGCGGCCGTCTCGGCCGCGGCCCGCAGCACCTCGTCGGTGTCGAGGAAGGCCGTGGCCTTCACGGGCGTGTCGAAGCGCGCCGACTGCGAGCAGAAGTGGCAGTCCTCGGGACACCCCCCGGTCTTGGCCGAGAGGATGCCCTCGATCTCCACGGTGGGCCCGCACCAGGCCAACCGCACCTCGTGGGCCAATGACGCCAACGCCATCACCGACTCGTCGGGCACCATGGCGAGGCCCCCCAACGCCTCGGCGTCGAGAAGCCGGTGCTCGTCGAGCAGCACGCCGGCGGCGGCGGCGATCTGCGCCCTCGCCGCCGACGGGCTCAGCGGGGCGGGGAGCTGCACCGGGCAGGGCTCGACGGGCGCTCGCAGGGAGACGGTGCTACGCGTGGGGGAAGCGGTGGCGTCGGCCGGCACCGGCCCACGGTAGCGGTCGGCCCCTCCCACCCAACAACAGGGGCTCGAACCAACAGGAGGCGACCAAGGTGGCGTGGGACTTCGAGACCGAACCCGAGTACGAGGCCAAGCTGGCGTGGGCGCGCGCCTTCGTCGACGCCGAGATCCTCCCCCTGGAGACCCTCGACCTCCACTACGACGACCTCCTGAAGGCCATCCGCCCGCTCCAGGACGAGGTCAAGGCCCAGGGACTGTGGGCCGCCCACCTGCCCCCCGAGCTCGGGGGCATGGGCTTCGGCCAGGTCCGCCTGGGCCTGCTCCACGAGATCCTGGGCCGTTGTGCGGTGGCGCCGGTGGTGTTCGGCAACAACGCCCCGGACTCGGGCAACGCCGAGCTCCTGGCGGTGGGGATCGAGGCCAACGGGCGCGTCGAGCAGCGCACCCAGTGGCTCGAGCCGCTGCTCGAGGGCAAGCTCCGCAGCGCCTTCTCGATGACCGAGCCGGGGGCGGGGGCGGACCCGACCCTGATCGCCACCACGGCGGTGCGGGACGGCGAGCAGTGGGTGATCAACGGCCACAAGTGGTTCACCTCCAACGGGTCGGTGGCGGACTTCCTCATCGTCATGTGCGTCACCAATCCCGACGTCCACCCCTACGCGGGGTGCTCGATGGTCCTCGTCCCCGCCCACACCCCTGGCGTCGACATCCTGCGCGACGTGCCCACCATGGAGCACCCCTTCCCGCACTTCGGGAAGTTCGGGGGCCACTCCGAGATCGTCTACCGCGACGTGCGGGTGCCGGTGGAGAACCTCGTGGGCAACGAGGGCGACGGCTTCCGTCTGGCCCAGATGCGGTTGGGGCCCGGTCGTATCCACCACTGCATGCGCTGGCTGGGCCAGTCCCAGCGCGCCTTCGACATGTTGTGCGAGCGCGCCGTGTCGCGCTATGTCCACGGGTCGCTGCTCGCCGACAAGCAGATGGTGCAGTCCTGGGTGGCCGATTCGATGGCCGAGATGTCGGCGGCCCGGCTCATGACGCTGCACGCCGCGTGGAAGATGGACCGCGACGGCCCGGCCGCGGCGCGCGTCGAGATCGCCATGATCAAGTACTTCGGCGCCGGCGTCCTCTACAACGTGATCGATCGCGCCATCCAGGCGTACGGGTCGCTGGGCTTCTCCACCGACCTGCCCCTCGAGCACATGTACCGCGCCGCGCGGGCGGCGCGTATCTACGACGGCCCCGACGAGGTCCACAAGGTCACCGTGGCCCGCCAGGTCCTGAAGCGCTACCAACCCGCCGAGGTGCCCACCGAGCACGTGCCCACCCGCCGCGCCGCCGCGCAGAGGAAATTCGCCGACCTCCTGGCCGAGGTGACCGCTAACGACTGACCGGGCCCGCGCCGCACTTGACCGGCTTCGACCCGCCGTGGCCAAATCTCGGGTGACGTGTGCAGCGCGTGGACGCGCGTCTCGATGGCAGGGGGGCCGTGAATGCGCGTGACGATCTGTGGGGCCCGGGGGTCCACGCCCGCCCCGGGGCCGGCCACGGTGCGCTACGGGGGCCACACCTCGTGCGTGGCGCTGGCGCATGACGGAGACCGGCCGAGCCTCGTGCTCGATGCCGGCACCGGCATCCGCACCCTGACGGCAATGCTCGACGGGGAGTCGTTCTCGGGGTCGATCGTGCTCGGGCACCTGCACTGGGACCACACCCAGGGCCTGCCCTTCTTCGCGGCCGCCGACCGCCCCGACAGCCGCACCGACTTGTACATGCCGGCCCAGGGCGACGCCGAGGAGGTCCTGCGCCGCGTCATGTCCCCCCCGCACTTCCCCATCACGCCCGCCGAGCTGCGCGGCACGTGGCGCTTCCTCGGGCTCGAGCCCGGCGTTGCCGTCGACATCGAGGGCTTCACTGTGCTCGCCCTGGAGATCCCGCACAAGGGGGGCCGGACCTTCGGCTTCCGCGTCACCGACGGCACCGCCACCATCGCCTATCTCTCGGACCACTGTCCGACCTCGCTCGGGCCCGGCCCCGACGGGCTCGGCGTGTACCACGAGGCGGCGCTGGCCCTGGCCGATCACTGCGACCTCCTCATCCACGACGCCCAGTACCTCGACGGGGAACTGGCGGCCCGGGCCAGCTTCGGCCACGCCTCGACCGGCTACGCCGTGCGCCTCGGGGAGCGGGCCTGGGCCCGGCGCGTGCTCCTCTTCCACCACGACCCGCCCCGCACCGACGACGACATCGACGCCATCGTGGCGTCCTACGCCCGGGAGCCGCTCCCCGTCGATGGGGCGAGAGAAGGCATGGTCATCGACCTGCCCGCCGCCCTGGCGCCCTGAGCGTCGCGGCCGAATCGGCCCTGCCCGCTGGCCTACAGTGCGGGGCCATGGCGGTACGGGTGGTGCTGGCGGAGGACAACTACCTCGTCCGCGAGGGAGTGAAGACGCTCGTCGAGACCGAGGACGACCTCGAGGTCGTCGGGGTGTGCGAGGACTACGACACCCTCATCGCCACGGTCGAGGCCCAGAGCCCCGACGTGGTGGTGACCGACATCCGCATGCCCCCCACCGGGACCGACGAGGGCATCCGGGCGGCCGAGGTCCTGCGCTCGACCCACCCCGACATGGGCGTCGTGGTCCTGAGCCAGTACTCGGAGCCCGCCTACGCGCTCGCCTTCCTCGACGGCGGCTCCAAGGGCCGCGCCTATCTCCTCAAGGAGCGGGTGTCGGACATCGGCCAGCTCGCCGCGGCCATCCGCGAGGTGGCCGGCGGGGGCTCGGTCATCGACCCCGAGGTCGTCGACGCCCTGGTGTCGGCCCGGGCCAAGCCGGCCGACTCCCCCCTCCACCGCCTGACCGCACGCGAGAGCGAGATCCTCTCGGAGATGGCCCAGGGCAAGAACAACGCCGCGGTGGCGGCCTCGCTCGTGTTGTCGGAGCGGGCCGTGGAGAAGCACATCAATTCGATCTTCTCGAAGCTGGCGCTGTCCCAGGAGCCCGACGTCCACCGGCGCGTGAAGGCGGTGCTCCTCTTCTTGTCCGTCCAGGACTCCTGACGGCTCTCTCCGTCGAGAGCCCCTGACGGGGGTGCTGCCACCCCCGCCGGGTTGGTGCTGTCAGCCTGTGCCCTGCACCGACCGGCTGCCAGGATAGGAACGTGGCTGGCCAGGCGACCACGGTCTTGATCGTCGACGATCAGATGCCCTTCCGCATGGCGGCGCGCTCGGTGGTCGGGGTCACGCCCGGGTTCGAGGTCGTGGGCGAGGCCAAGTCGGGTGAGGAGGCCGTCGAGCAGGTGGCCGCGCTGCACCCCGAGCTCGTCCTCATGGACATCAACATGGACGGCATCTCGGGGATCGAGGCCACCCGGCGCATCGTCGCCGCCCACCCCGACACGAAGGTCATCTTGCTGTCGACCTACGACGAGGAGGACCTCCCCGGTGACGCCCGCACCTGCGGGGCCCTCGGCTACGTCCACAAGGAGCAGTTCGGCCCCGACGTGCTCGTCGACATGTGGGCGGGGGAGACCGAGGCCACCGCCGGGCCCTGAGCGGTTCGGCTCAGCGGTCGAGGGGGATGCGGCCCGCGATGGTGGTGCCTTCGCCCACCGCGCTGCGCACGTCGACGGTACCCCCGATGGCACCGACCCGGTCGCTCATGTTCACGAAGCCGGCCCCGCTCGCCGAGCGCGCCCTTGGCGTCGAAGCCCGCCCCCGTGTCGCGCACCTCGAAGTTGAGGCTGGTGTCGTCCTGCCACACGCGGACGAACGCGGTAGCGCCGTCGCCGGCGTGCTTGCCCGCGTTCTGCAGCGCCTCGAGGCAGCAGAAGTAGACGGCGGACTCCCGCTCCGGTGAATACCGGTCGAGGCCCTCGGCATCGACTTCGGTGGGGAGCGCGGCCCGTCCCGCCGCCGAGCGCAACGCCTCGGCGATGCCCCGGTCGATGAGCAACGGCGGGTAGATGCCATGCGCCAGGGCTCGCAATTCCTGGACGGCCTCCTGGATACCGGTCGCCGAGCTCGTCGAGGATCTTGCCCGAGGCCTCCGGATCGCGCTCGGCCAGCTGGCGGGCCAGGCGGACGTTGACCGCCAGCGCCACCAGGTGCTGCTGGGCCCCGTCGTGGAGGTTGCGCTCGATCTGGCGCCGGGCCGCGTCCGAGGCGGCCACGATGCGGGCCCGCGAGGCCGCGCAGCTCGTCGGCCTGGCGCCGCACCTCGTCGAGGGATTCCTGGAGGGCGGAGTCGAGCTCCACGTTGTGCAGCGCCAGTCCGACCTGACGGGCCAGCTCGGTGAGCATGGTGTCGTCGTCGGTCGTGAACTGGTCGCTGTTGGGCGGCCGCACGGCGACGATGAGGCCGAGGACCTGGCCCGAGTGGGTGGTGGGGGCCACCCGCACGATCGAGCCCTCCCGGCCCTCGAGCAGGCTCGGCAACCAGATCTCGACCCAGGCCGTGCCGGTCACACCGGCCCGGGCCACGACGGTGGCCTCCTCGTCGTTGAGCGTCATGCGCCGAACCGGGACGTCGGGCACCGACACCGTGCGTTCCAGGTGGCCCCCCGAGCCCGTCCACACCTCGGCCGAGGCCAGTCCCAACGTCTTGCGCAGCGACTCGGCCACCTGCAGGAGGAGCTCGTCCATGGGGATGGCGCGCGACAACCGGCTCCCGAACGTGCGCAGCACGGTGTCGGGCGCCTCGCGCTCGCCGTAGACGATGCGGTTGGCGTACTGGGTGAGGCGCTGGCGGGCGGGCCCGTAGAGCAGGGCGGCCACCGCGGCGGCGGCCATCGACAGGGCCAGCAACGAGCGCTGGTCGGGCTTGGGGGTGTGCCCCAGGCCGACCACGATCACGAGGTAGGCGATGACGACGATGCCGGTGAGCCCGGCCAGCGACACGGTGTGGGCGAGGAGGCGGTCGATCCGCCCCGCCAGCCGGCGCGAGCTGCCCATGGCGAGGGCGACGGCCAAGGGGAAGCTGGCCACCATGACCACGAGCCACGGCCGCGTGGGCCACCCCCACAACACCCGCAGGGCCAGGGCCACCACGAGCATCTCGGCCCCCACGGCCATGGCCCACCCGAACCACTGCATGCGTTGGCGCTCCACCCCGCGCGAGCGCACGTAGCGCCGCTGCGAGCCGATGAGGCCGATGGACCCGAAGACGACCGCCTCGATGGCGACCGGCCACAGGGGCAGCGCGGGGCGCCGCGTCCACATGGCCACGCCCACGGCGGCACCGACGACGTATCCCCCGACGATCGCCGCCGCGGCTCAGCCGGCAGCTGCCGTCGGGGAGGCCGAGCAACAGGTGCATGACCGTCACCGGCAGCAGGGCCACGGTGAGGGGCTCGGCGAAGCGCGCCACACTCAGCCGCGGCAGGTCCCACCCCGGTGCCGTGCAGGTGCGCCTCGACGACCGCGGCGCTGAGCGAGGCGATGGCCCCGAGGGCGGTCCCGCACAGGGCGAGGAGACCCTGGCGTTCGAAGGGCCGCCGCACCACGGCGAAGGCGCCCGCCAGCGCGAAGGCGGCCACGAGGCCGGCCCGCACCGCCTCGGTGGCGAGGTTGCCGTGGCGCCCGAGGATGGGGGCGTAGGCGGCCGCCGCCACCACGAGCAGCGCCACCCCCGCGGCGGTGGCCGAGGTGGCGGGGCGGTGCGGCGCCACCGGTTCGGGGGCCGGTCGCCCCGTGCCGTTGCCAGCGCCGGTGTCCGGTCCCGTCCCCGTCCCGGGGGCGATCTGGACGCTCATCCCGTGGTCGTCGGCGAGGACGCGCCGGCTCCGGCGGTGCTCCGGGTGCCGGTCCCGTCGTCCTCGATGCGCCCGTCGCGCATGCGCACGATCCGGGTCGCGGCGGCGGCGACGTCGTCGTCGTGGGTGACGAGGAGGATGGCCTGGCCGCCCGAGTGCAGGCGGCGGAACAGCTCGAGCACCTCGAGGCCGCCATCGGAGTCGAGCGCGCCGGTGGGCTCGTCGGCGAGCAGGAGCGTGGGCTTGTTGGCCAGGGCGCGGGCGATGGCCAGGCGCTGACGCTGGCCACCCGACAGCACGCCGGGCGCGGCCGACTGCTTGTCGGCGAGACCGAGCATGTCGAGCAGGTCGCGGGCCCGGCTTTCGGCCTGGCGCCGCCGCGCCCCGGCGATGACCGCCGGCAGGGTCACGTTCTCGAGCACGCTCATGCCCTCGAGCAGGTTGAAGAACTGGAAGACGATGCCGATGTGAGCCCGTCGCATGCGGGCCAGCGCGTTCTCGTCCTTGTCGGCGAGCGACTCGCCCGCCACGATGATCTCGCCCTCGGTGGGCGTGTCGAGACCGGCCACCAGGTTGAGCAGCGTCGACTTCCCGCACCCCGACGGCCCCATCACGGCCACGAACTCGGTGTCGTCCATGGTGACGTCGATGCCCCGGAGGGCGCGCACGGGCGCACCGTCGGCCTCGTAGGTCTTGCGGACGCCCCGTGCCTCCATGACGTGCATGGCTACTCCCTGTCTCGGTTGTCGGTGTCTGGGATCTTGCTGTCCGGCTTCCCGGTGTGCGTGCCGATGGTCCCCGCCGCCACCTTCCACGCCGAGACCGCTGCCTCCCGGCCCTTTACGAGCGCAGGGGGAAGCTCCGTCGCGGGCGGGGGATCCGAGAGGGCACGGTAGGTGGTCTCGCTCAGGACGGTCTCGCCGGGGTCGGCCCATTGCTGGAGGCGCTGGGAGAGGTTGACGGTGTCGCCCACCAACGTGTACTCGAGGCGCTCCTCGGACCCGAGGAGGGCGGCGGCGGCGGGGCCGGTGGTGACCCCGATGCCGAGCTCGAACGGGGCCAGGCCCGCCTCAACCCAACGGGTGTTGACCCTCGCCTGGGCGGCGTGCATCTCCAGGGCGGCCTCCACGGCGCGCCCGGCGTGGTCGGGGACGGGGACCGGGGCGCCGAACACGGCCATCACGGCGTCGCCCACGAACTGCATCACCGTGCCGTTGGCGTCGATGATGGCCCGGTTCATCTCGGCCCGGTGCACGTTCAGCTGGCCGGCCAGCGCGCTCGGGTCGGCGCGCTCGGCGATGCTCGAGTACCCCCGGATGTCGGACATGAGCACGCTCACCACCACGGCCTCGGTCTCGCCCACGCCCCGGCCCTGGCGGACGAGGAGGTCGGCGACGCCGCCGGGGAGGAGCCGGCTCAGCGTCTCGCCCTGCTCCTCGCGGTTGACGATGGCCTCGTGCAACATGCGCAGCCGTCGCAGCGAGTTCTGCCCACCGGCGCTCGCCAGTTGGGCGATGCGCAGGAAGAGCTTCTCGACGGCGTCACCGGCCGCGGCCGCGGTCGTGCCCTGGGCCACGGCGATGGCCTTGATGGGCCGGCCCTCGGCCACGAAGTGCAGCAGCTCCTCCTCCGCCGCGCTCAGGTCCCCGGTGTCGGTGACGGGATGCACCATCGACTCGACGATGGTGGGGTCGAGCACCGACCCCCCGGTGGCGACGGTCCGTACCGCCCGGGCCAGCTGGTCACCCTCGGCGATGTGGTCCTTGAGGAGATAGGCGCACCCGGCCGCTCCCTCGTCGAGCAGAGAGATGGCGTACTCGGGGTCGTCGAACTGCGACAGGATCACGATGCCAGTGCCGGGGTGGCGCTTGCGGATCTCGTGGGCGGCCTCGATGCCCTCGTTCTGGAAGCTGGGGGGCATCCGGATGTCGGTGACCACCACCTGGGGGGCGAGCTTGCCGGCCCCGGTGACGAGCTCGTCGTAGTCGGCGGCGGTGCCCACGATCTCCACGTCGGGCTCGAGCGCCAGCAGGGCCCGCACCCCCTCGCGGACGATCAGGTTGTCGTCGGCGAGAAACACGCTGATGGTGTCCCCGGGCATGCCCCTATTTGGCCTGTTCGGGGGGCGAGGGTCAAGGGTGCGCGCCCCCGGCCACGAGGGGGTGCCAGCCGGTGTGTCGTCCTCAGATGCGGCGCCGGCGCCGGTCCGACAGCACGCGCCGGGCGCAGTTGTGCCCGGCCATGCCGTGCACACCGCCGCCCGGATGCGTCGAGGCGGAGCACAGGTACAGCCCCTTCACCGGGGTGGCGTACCGGAACCAGCCCGGCACGGGTCGGAACACCAGTTGCTGGTCGAGCGCGGACGACCCCGACCCGAGGTCGCCACCCACGAGATTGGGGTTGTCGTGCTCGAGGTCCTCGGGGGTGTGCACCGCGCTCCCCACGACCTTGGCCCCGAGCCCCGGGGCGTGGTCCTCGAGGCGCTGCATGACGACGTCGAGGAAGGCGTCCCTCGCCGCCGCCCACGACCCGCCGGGGCGGGGCACGGGGGGGACGTGGGTCTCGATCCACAAGGTGTGACCTCCGGCCGGGGCCCGGCTCGGGTCGGCCACGGTGTGCTGGCCCACGATCAGCATGGGCGCGGCGGGGATGATCCCTCGCCGGGCCTCGTGGGCGGCGATGGCCATGGCATCGAGATCACCGGTGAGGTGGACCACCCCCACATCGGCGAGGGCGGGCGCCGTCCACGGGGCCGGACCGTCGAGGGCGAGGTCGACCTTGAACACGCCCGTCCCGTAGCGGAAACGCCGCAACCCCTTCAGATAGCGCGGCGGCAGCGCGTCGGTGCCCACGAGACGATGGAACAGCGCCCCCGGCCCGGTGTCGGCGAGCACGGCCCGGCGGGCGCGCAGCCGGGACCCGTCGGCGGTCTCGACCCCGGTGACCCGGTTGCGCTCCACCACCACGCCGCGTCACCTCGGCCGACGTCGTGATCACGCCGCCGGCGTCGGTGACCGCCGTGGCCAGCGCGGCGGCGAGACGGCCGGCCCCTCCCACCGGCACCGGCATGCCGAGGTGCTGGGCCGCCAGGGCCAGGATGAGCGCGGCCGGGGCGCTGCCGGGATGGTCGACGGGCACATCGGCGTGCGACGCCCCCGCCGCCAGCAGCGCCCGGGCGGCGGGATCGGTGAAGCGCTCCGAGCACAGCGCCTCCAACGGCCCGAGCAGCACCTGGGTGGTGTCGAGCAGGCCTTCGCGCCGCGCCCGTCGGGCGAAGGCGAGGCCGGGGCCTGCTGCGCCCACGGGCCCGAGCATCTGGGCCAGGAAGAAGGTGCCGACGTCGCGCCACCACCGGTACAGCGCCGTCCACGCCGCCCCGTCCTCGGGGGCGGTGCGGGCCAGGCCGGCCGCGGTGCGCTCGGGATCGCGGTGACACACCGCCACCGACCGAGGCGACACCGCCGCCGCCACCGGCGACGCGAAGTGGGCCCACTCGACGCCGGTGTCGAGCCCGAGCTCGGTCAACACCGGCGAGCAGTGCAGCAACCCGTAGAAGCCGGAGTAGGTGTCGTGGACGTAGCCGGGCACGGTGAGCTCGGCACTGTGCACGGCGCCGCCGGCCACGCCGGCCCGCTCGAGCACGGTCACGCTCCACCCGGCGCGCGCCAGCAAGGCCGCGGCCACGAGGCCGTTGGGCCCCGACCCGATCACCACCGCATCGACATCGTCCATCGCGGGCCTGCCTAGGCGAGGGCGCGATGCGAAGGCAACTTCACGATGCGCTCTGGTCCTCCCGGCGGTGACCGGTGCTCAGCTGTTGGAGGGCCTCCCTGTCGATGCTGTCGGCGGAGGCCACCGCCAGCTTGCACGCCGTGACGGCCCGGATCGTCGAGGTGCGCCGACCACCTTCGAGCACGGCCCGCTCCCCGTGCATCGACCCGGGGCCGTATTCCGCCAAGCGTTCGCCGTCCACCTCGATGCGCACGACGCCGTCGAGCACGAGATAGATGTCGTCCTCGGCCGCACCCTGCTCGGTGATGGCGGCACCGGCCTTGAACGTCTTCACCTTGGGCTTGGCCCCCCTCGACATGAGCGTCAACGACATCTGGCGCTCGAGGGCGGTCTCGACCTCGGTCGTGAGCGCCTGGGAGTCCTGGTCGCCCCAGGGACTGTGCTTGCCGAAGGCGCGTCGGTACCAGTGCGAGAAGTCGATCATCCCCGACTTGAGCGCCAGGCGGTTGTCGCCCCCGTAGACCCAGTGCCGGGGGAAGGAGCTGGCCCCGAGCAACGCGAACGACGACGTGCCGTCGGCGCGCATCGTGAGGGCCAGGGTCGTCCACGCCAGCGGTGCGGAGAACTGCACGAACGGCGCCCGCCGCACCCGGCGCGGGGCGGGCACCCCGGTCCGGCCCCCCGCCGTCTGGACGAAGGTGACCTCGCTGCGGCCGACCTCGGGATCGGGGTGCAGGTCGGGCAGGGCGATGGCCTCGAAGGCGACCTGCTTCTTGCCCAGGTTGATGAGCGTCGAGCACAGGAGGCCGCCGCCGGACTCGCCGTGGTCCACGATCGTCCCGTCCTGGACCTCGATCCAGCCCGAGAGCCGGTTGGCGAAGCGGAAGCGCCCGTCGCGCTGCAGGGCCTCGATGTCCTCGATCAGGTCGGGGGGCGGCTGGTCGTAGTGGGCCATCCCCGTCTCGAACGGCATCTTGGTCATGCCCCCCACGGCCTCGGAGGGGATCCAGGACAGGGACGTGACTGAGGACTCGATACGCATGGCGCCTCCCCGCTTCGACTCGCTGTCCCCACCGTACCGACTGCCCGCGCCCCGCCCAAGGGTGAGAGCTGGTGTCATCGGGTGGGGGTGGCATCCCCCCGCCCGAGGTGGGGGGCCCGGGTCAGGCCGCCACGAAGCGCAGCTCGGCCCGCCGGACGCCGTTGATCACCGAGGATGGGCTGCGCTCGACGGCACCCACCCGCTCGATGGCGCCGAAGCGCCCCAGGAGCTCCTCGAGCACCACCTTGCCCTCGAGGCGTCCGAGGGCGGCCCCCAGGCAGAAGTGGTTCCCCTGCCCGAAGGCGAGATGGGGATTGGGGTGCCGATCGACCGCGAAGACACCGGCGCCGGCACCGAAGGCGTCCTCGTCGCGGTTCGCCGAGGCGAACAGCATGAGGACCGGCTCGCCTTCGGCGACGGGCACGCCCCGGACCTCGGTGTCACGGGTGGCGGTCCGCATGAACGACACCACCGGAGACGACCACCGCAGCATCTCCTCCACCGCGCTCGGGACGAGCGACGGGTCGGCCACGAGCCGGCCCCACTGGCCGGGGTGGTCGGCGAAGGCGAGCAGGCCCGAGCTGATGAGGTCCCGGGTGGTCTCGTTCCCGGCCACGAGCAGTTGGACCAGGAACATGGCCAACTCGTCGTCACTGAGCCGCTCCCCGTCCGCCTCGAGGTGGGCGAGCTGGGTGAGCACATCGTCGCGGGGCTGGGCCCGGCGGTCCTTGGCCGCCCCCACCAGGTAATCGATCATCTCGGTCATCAAGCGGGCTCGACGCTCCTCGGGCCAGTCCGTGGCGCCGGGGATCACCGCCTCGGACCACTCGTAGCAGCGCTCCCACTCGTCGTTGGGCACGCCCAGGATCTCGCTGATGACCTGCAGGGGGAGCGGCACGCTCAACACCGACACCACGTCGGTGGCGGCTCCGCTCTCGATCCGGGCCACGAGGGCGGCGGTGCGAGCCCGGACGAAGGGTTCGAGGGTGCGCACGACCGAGGGCTTGAAGGCCGGTTGCACCAGTCGCCGGTAGCGGGTGTGGACGGGGGGATCGGCGTGCATCATCGTCGGCGGTGTCGTGTAGGTCGTCCCGATCTCCTCGACGAGAATGCCGCGCCCCGCGCAGAACGTCGCATGGTCGGCTTCGATGGCCGACACATCCGCGTGCTTGGCGATGGCCCAGAAACCGAGCTCCTCGTTCCACGCCACCGGGGCCTCGGCCCGCAACCGCGCGTAGAGCGGGTGGGGGTCGGTGCTGTAGAGCTCGGGGTCGGTGAGCCGCCCCGCCAATGCCGTGCCGGGTCGGCTCCGTGGTGACACGGCCGACACCCTACCGAGCTTCCTCGGGCGAACCTCCCGGACCAGGGGGGTCGGCGAAGCGCGGCGGGCGACGGCCGCTGAGGGCGGCGACCCCCTCGGCGAAGTCGGGGCCCGTCATCATGATCCGGAGACGCTCGTCGGCGTCGCGCACCGCGGTGGCGCTGTCGCGGTGCAGATCGGTGTACAGCTGGAGCTTGGTGGCGGCCAGCGACGCCGGTGAGACCTCCGTCGCCAGCATGCGGGCGTACTCGCCCACGCTGTCCATGAGCGTGGCGGCCGGAGTGACGGTGTTGACGAGCCCCATCGCGGCCGCCTCCTCGGCGAGCACCACCCGGCTGGACAACAGGAGATCGGCGGCCCGGGTGAGGCCCACGAGCCGCGGCAACAGCCACGACAGGCCGAACTCGGCCGGCAGGCCGAGGCGGCCATGGGCCGTCGTGAGCTTGGCGCCTGCGGCCGCGAAGCGGAGATCGCAGTAACACGCCAAGGCGAACCCCACCCCCGCGGCGGGGCCGTTCACGGCCGCGATGATGGGCTTGGGGATGCCGAAGTGGTATGCGAACTCGGCGTCGAACTCCCGACGCACGCCGTAGCCGGGGCGCTCGAGGTCGGGCCCGGTCCCGGGGTCGTAGCCGCCCCGCTCGAGATGACCCTCGAGGGCCCGGGTGTCGGCCCCGGCGCAGAACCCGCGTCCCGCCCCGGTCACCACGATGACCCGGACCGAGGGGTCGGCGGCCGCCCCGGCCAGCAGGGACCGGTACTCGGTGTGCATCCGGCCCGTCCAGGCGTTGAGCCGGGCCGGGCGGTCGAGCGTGATGGTGGCGACGGCGTCGGAGGTGTCGTAGCGGGTCACCTTCAGGTCGCCGAGCTCCACGGGGTTCTCCTGTCAGCGGCGCCAGGTGCACCGCCACGGTGTCGGGCACTGTTGTTCCGGTGTTGGCCGAGAACGCGCTCAAGTTCTGCCCGCTGACGCCGATCATTCTCCACGGACACCTTCAGTTCCAACCCCACACTCCAGCATCCCCAATGTCGAGAACCCCCACCAACCCCGGTGGGGGTTTCTCGCGTGGGGGTTTCTGGCGTGACGGCGCCTACCATCGCGCCATGACCGCGCCGCCTCCGGCGTTGGGTGCGCTCGACCCCGACGTGCCGCTCCCGTTCGGGCGCGACAGCCTGGTCCGGGCGGCGGTGGCCGAGCCCGTCACGGCGCTGCTCGTGCAGCGCGCCCTCGTGATGGAGGTCGCCCATCCCAAGGTCGCCGCCGCGGTCGCCCATCACAGCCACTTCCAACGGCGCCCCCTGGCGCGGGCCTGGGTCACCGTCGACGCCGCCCTGCGGTTGGTCTTCGGTGACGAACCGACGGCGCGCGGCGCGGCCCGCCAGATCTACGGGGTCCACGACCGGATCCACGGGTATGTCGACACGCCCGCGCCCGACGCGTACACCGCCCACGACGCCTCGCTCCTGGTTTGGGTGTGGGCCACGCTGGTGGACACCACCGAGATGGCGTTCACGCGTTGGGTCCGCCCCTTCGACCCCACCGAGGCGGAAGCCTTCTACGGGGAGATGCGGTCGTTCGCGCGCTTTCTCGGGATTCCCGACGAGCTGCTCCCCGCCGATCGGAAGGCCTTCGCCGGCTATCTCGAGGACGTGCTGTCGGGGGACACGCTCGGCACCACCGAGGAGAGCCGGTCCGTGGCCCGCCAGGTCCTGTGGTTCGACCATCGCATCGTCCCCTCCCCGCTCGTCCGCGTCGAGCGGGTGCTCGCCCTCGCCACCCTCGACCCCCGCATCGTGGACCGGCTCCAGCTCCGACCCGACCGGGCCGACGCCGAGCTCGGCCGGAGGCTCGACGCATGGTTGCAGGCCTACTACCGGCGCGTGCCCCGACTGCCCCGGGTCACCCCCTCGCTCTACGTCCGGCTGCGCCGGCCCAGCGTCGGTCTGGCCGGGCGGGCTCGTGCCGTGGCGGCCCTGGTGCGGCCATGAACGGGGCCTGACCCGGCGCGATCCGGCCCACGGGCCCGGACCGGTGGGACGGCAAATATCACTCTCCACGGTTACGGCGCTGCTACAAGCGGTGAAATATCGCCAAGGTCTTGTATTGTTGTCCAGATGTGGCCAGTATTCTCACTAATGCCACATGCGCAGGCACTGAGAGTGAAGCCTGGTGCAGCAGGGGCCGGATCGGACGGATCCGACCGGGAGCCGGGAGCGAAGGTCACCGGCCCGGTGCCGCCCTGGACCTGGTTCCTCATCGGGGGTCTCGCCCTCGTGGCCGTGGCCGTGTCGGGTCTGCTCGGGGGGCTCGAGCCGACGGCGGTGTTCGCGGTCGGGATCATCACCCTCCTCGCCCTGGTGCTGGCCGTGCGTCATCATCGGCCCGCACTGACGTGGCCGTGGTGGGCGATCTCGGGGTCGATGGCCCTGTTCCTGGTGGGCGGCGCGCTGCGGTTCGACTTTCACACCCTGGGCAACATCACGGGTACCCGCTCGCTCGTGCCCGACCTGCTCTCGCTTCCCGGCTACGGCCTGGGCGCGGCGGGCCTGCTCGGCTTCTCGCGCGCCCGTGACCGCGGCCGGCAACGGCACTTCGGGGTCATCCTCGACGCGGTGATCGCGGCGCTGGCCATCCTGGCGGTGGCCTGGGTCTACGTCATCGACCCGGTGCTGTTCCATTACCACACACCGCTGGCCATCCGACTGGTGCTGACCTGCTACCCGGCGATGTCGATCTTCCTCGTGGTGGTGACGGTGCGGATCGCCTTCAGCCCCGAACAGAACCGCGTGCCGTCGTTCTGGCTCTTGCTCGCCGCCATGACGTGCATGTTCGTCGGGGACACCCTTTACATGTTCGCCGACATCGATCTGATCGGCGTGGCGGGCCGTCTCCTCGACCTCCCCTATGCACTGGCGTTCGTGGCGACCGGCACGATGGCGCTGCACCCGTCGATGCGCGCCCTCACCGAGCCGGCCGGCAACCGCCCCCAGGCCTCGTCACCGGGCCGCATCGTGCTCGTGGCCGTCGCCCTCCTCGTGCCCGCCGTCATCACCCTGCAACACCCGTCGAGCTCGCTCCAGGACCGGGTGGCGCTGTTCACCATCATCATCATGCTGACCATCGCGGCGGTGCTCCGGATCATCCAGGCCTTGCACATCGCGGAGCGCTCCGAGGCCAACCTCGCCTATCAAGCCATGCACGACAGCCTGACCGGGCTGCCCAATCGCCGGATGATGCACCAGCACCTGACGAGCGTGTTGCACCGGGCGGCGGTCGACGACACCCACGTGGCGCTGCTGTTCCTCGACCTCGACCGGTTCAAGCTCGTGAACGACACGCTCGGCCACACCCACGGCGACGAGCTGCTGGTGGCGGTGGCCCGACGGCTCAACGAGCACGTCCGGCCGTCCGATCTCGTGACCCGGATCGGCGGAGACGAATTCATGGTCGTCCTCGGCCAGGTGGTCAGCGTGTCGCAGGCGCTCGACCTGGCCAACCGACTGCGCTCGAGCCTGCGGGCCCCGTTCGTCGTCAACGAGATGGAGTTCTACGTGTCGGCCAGCATCGGCCTGGCCTTCGCGTCGGGAGACGATCCCGACACCACGGCCGAGGTCCTCGTGCGCGACGCGGATACGGCCATGTACCAGGCCAAGGACGCGGGCCGCGACGCGGTGGCCGTCTTCGACGAGTCGATGCGGACCAAGGTGTCCGAGCGCGTCGAGCTCGAGCACGACCTGCGCCGCGCCGTCGAGCTGCGCCAGCTCCACCTCGTGTACCAGCCCATCATCCGCATCCCCCACGGCCCCATCGAAGGCGTCGAGGCCCTCGTCCGTTGGGCCCATCCCACCTTGGGTGTCATCCCTCCCGTCAAGTTCATCCCGTTGGCCGAGGAGAGCGGGCTCATCATGGGCATCGGGGAATGGGTGCTCGAAGAGGCCCTGCGCCAACTGGCCGCCTGGCGACACCAGACGACCGGGTTCGAGGACCTCTACGTGTCGGTGAACCTCTCCGGCGCCCAGCTCCACGACGAACGGCTCGTCGAGCGCGTGCGAGAGGCGTTGGCGCGCCACGAGATCGAGGGCACCTCGCTGTGCCTCGAGCTCACCGAGTCCGTGGTGATGGACAAGCCCCTCGCCGCGGCGGCGGTGCTGACGGCACTGCGCAGCCTCGAGGTGCGCCTGGCGATCGACGACTTCGGGACCGAGTACTCGTCGCTCGCCTACCTCAAGCGCTTCCCGGTCACGAGCCTCAAGATCGACCGGTCGTTCGTGGACACGCTCGAGGACGAGGACAGCTCCGACGCCACCTTGATCGCGGCCGTCGTCGCCATGGCCCACGCGCTGGGCATCACCACCATCGCCGAAGGGGTGGAGACCACGGCCCAGGCCCATCGCCTCATGGACCTCGGGTGCGACGCCCTCCAGGGCTATCTGTACTCCCGGCCCGTCCGGGCCGACGGGCTCCCCTACGTGGTCAACTCGCTCTGGAAGCAGAGCGAGAACGTGCTCGCAGGCGTCGGTGCCCTGACCAGCGGGGGCTCGACCAGAAGCCCGGTCGTGGCGACCAGGTCGAGCGGTTGCAAGGCGGGTTCCATCCCCACGCCCTTGAAGTAGAGGTCGTGCAGATCGGGATCCGACACGGCCAGGCGCCGTTCGGTGTCGCCCACGTTGCACCACACGGGCATGCTCGCCGGCGATCCCAGATAGGGACGGGCCGTCACGCCCTTGAAGCCCGCCATGGGCATGCGCAGCTTCCACCGGATCATGCGGAACACCGGGACATCGAGGATGGCGAGGAGCCAGGCGATGCCGCACCGCGTCGTGGCCATGGCCAGGGCCTGGTAGAGGCCCATGCTGACCAGCCCCATGGCGGCCTTGCCCCGGTATTCGGGGGCCACCGCCAACGTGGCGATGTCCCACGTCCGGGCGAGGTCGATGTCGATCTCGGTGCGCGCCGCCATGGCGGTCACGGGCTCGCCCCACACCGGCGGGGCGTCGTCGAGCGTCTTGAACCCGGCCGGCGAGGGAAGCACGATCCGCATGGTGCCGGCGGGGACGCGCCGCAGATGGTCGACCACGCACAAGAACACGCTGGCGTCCTCGTACGGTGCGTACTCCTTGGCGAGCAGCTCGGGCGTGTTGCCGAACGTCTCCATGAAGACGCCCCGCTCCACGTGGCGGGCGAGCTCGGCGGCGGGGTCGGCGGCGCGGAACAGATAGACACCCAACGGTGCCGGGCTCCCCGGCGCGGCGAGCGCGCCAGCCCGTCGACGCAACTCGGCGTCGCCCATGACGGTGGCGCTGGGCATGGTCAGAACGCCTTGGCGACGATCTGTTGCGCCGCGAAGAACCGGCGCGTGTACTCGACGGTCGGCGCCACGTCGAACGCCTTGCAGGTGTAGACGTCGACGCTGAAGAACAGCAGCGGCCGGTCCCAGGCGTAGACATGGGCCCCCGACCCTTCCCAGTGGACCCAGCCCGCCCATCCGAAGCGGTCCGACCGGTGCGTCACGGGGTCGAGCAGGATCTGCATGTCGCAGACGGTGGAGAGGCCCACCAGGTAGTCGCGAATCGCCGTGTCGGAGACGGGGTCGTCGCACGTCCCCTCGATCACCAATCGCTGCCGGTAGATCGACGGCGCCAGGTCGGGCATCTCGTCTGCGTAGACCACGGCCGGGAGCCCCACGCACCAAAGCGTAGGAACCAACCGATATCAGAACAAGAGGCGGTCACGCTCTCACGCGCCGTGAGGAACCAGCGCCCAAGTGTGGTTGGTGTGATCGGTGTGCCAGGCGGGTCGACCAGAGCTCAAAGCGTCGCAAGGAAGCGTTCGACCTCGTCGCCCACCACGATCCGGGTGGCGACGGGGTCGTCGGCGTTGGCGACGAGCATGGCGGCTTCGTTCAGCGCGGCCAGCAGGATGTGGGCGAGGGGTTGCACGGGCCGCGGTGCCATGAGCCCGGCCTCCATGCAGTGGTCGAGCGCTTCGGACACGAGGCCCAACCCGTAGGTGGTGTCGAGCTCGCGCCACGCCTGCCACCCGAGGACGGCGGGCGCGTCGAGCAGCACGATGCGGCGCACGGCCGGGTCCAGGGCGGCGTCGAGGAAGGCGAGACACCCCAACCGGAGATGCCCCATCGGGTCGTCGCCGCGCATCGCCGCGGTGGCGATGTGCTCGGCCAGCTCGCCCTCGAGCGATTCGACGACGGCGCGGAACAGGCCCTGCTTGGTCCCGAAATGGTGGGCGAGCGCCCCCCGGGTCACCCCGGCGCGCTCGACGATCTCCTCTTGGCCCGCACCGGCGAAGCCGCGCGCCGCGAACAGCTCGCGTCCCGCGTCGAGCAACGCCCGGCGCGTGGCCGACCGGCGTTGCGCCTGGGTCCTGCGCCCGGCCTGCTTCGGAGAATTCTCGTTGACACCCACGGCTCCCCAAAGTATAAATGCGTGTAACCCGCATGTAAGTGGATTCTCTCCGAGGAGGACCCGATGACACTGTCCCGAACCGTGGTGACCCCGGGCCTGGTAGCCGAGCTTGAGGCGTTCGGAGCGCTCATTGGTCCCCTGGACGCGGCCGAGTGGGCGACGCCCACCCGCTGCGAAGGTTGGGCGGTGAGCGCGGTGGCCTCGCACGTCGTCGGATCGATCGCAGACGTGGTGTCGGGACAACTCGACGGACTCGGCTCCCCCGAGGTCACGGCGCGCGAGGTGGCGGAGCGCGTCGGGCGCAGCCCCGCCCAGTTGGCCGAGGAGCTGACGGCGGTCACGAAGCTCGCCGCCGATCTCGCCGCCGTCTTCGACGACGAGGCGTGGGAGGCCCCCGGACCCGGTGGCTACGAGGGCACGCTCGGCCAAGGGGTCGAGGCGCTGTGGTACGACACCTACCTCCACGCCGACGACATCCGCGCCGCGCTGGGCCGGGCGTCGTTGCGAGGGCCGGGCCTGCGCGCCAGCGTCCACCACGTCGCGCACGAGCTCGACAAGCTCGGATGGGGCCCGGCCACGCTGGCGTTCGAGGGGATCGAGGAGGTCCCCGTGGGCCCGGGCGGAGCCAAGCGCACCGGCGACGCCCTCGAGTTCGTCCTGGTGACCACGGGGCGCGCCGACGGGGCCGGCCTCGGCGCCGAGGCCCCGCCCAACATCTACGCGTAAAACATCAGACGGGGCGTCTCGAGGGCGCCCGGTGCCTCAACGGCGTCGACGGGCCCGTCGTTGTCCCCGGGCGAAGGCGAAGCCGGCCATCCAGCACACGAAGAACACGATCGCAGCGATCCACAACAGGTGGATGGCGAAGCCCACACCGGCGAAGACGATGGCCAGCAACAAGAAGACGACGACGAGGCATCCCATGACGCGTCCCGGCCCGGAGCGCCGGTTCAGTCTCCCCCCGAGCGGGGCGCGATCTGGTTGAAATTCTCGCGCACGTCGCGCAGGTGCGACCTGATGCGGGTGATCGAAGGGGCCGCCGCACCGTCGAGGCCATTGGCGAGCTCGTCGACGGCTTCGGTGAGGTGGGCGACCGCCAACTCCAGGGCGGAAAGGCGCCTCGAAAGCTCTCGGTCTTCCACGGCGCGCAGTCTACGGCGGGCACCCCCACGGGTTGAGCGTCGGCCCCCGAGGCCGCAGGGAAGTGAGCAGGGCCGAGGGGTCTGAACGGGAAGGGTCCCATCACGACACCGGGCCCTCCGAAGGCGGTGTGCTGTCCCGGACCCGGTTTTCGCTCAGGCCGACCCTCCAACGTGCCGATGGCAAGGTGGGCCAATGGCGCCGCGTACAGGCCGTTCCGGCCGCCGCCCCCCCACGCGCCGACGCCGGGCGTGCCCTGGCCATTGGGGCTAATGAGGGCACCGGCCCATGCCGATGGTCTTCATCATGGGGATCCGTCGCGCCAAGAGCGTCCCTGAGGCTACAGAGACCGAGGCCTTCGATCAGGCCGTCGACCCTCCCGTCGACCCTCCCGTCGACCAGCATCTCGATCCGCCCGTCGACCTGCATCTCGACCCGGCGGTGGAGCCGTCCGTCGACCAGCCCGGGGCGAGCGCCCGGCCCCGCCCCGGCGTAGCCCGCGTCCTGCTGGCCCTGTTCCTCGTGGTGGGACTGGGCGCCGCGGTCGGGGCGACCTGGCAGTGGAAGACCATCAAGGCCCGCCAGAACCGCCAGGCGTTCGACCAGCGCGCATCGGGCGTGGCGGCCCGGGTCACGAAGACATTGCAGCGTGATACCGACCTCACCACGACCAGCCGCGCCCTGATCGAGCAGAACCCGGACCTGACCAACGCGCAGCTCGGATCGTGGTTCTCCTCATCGGCATCGTCGGCGCCCACCAATACCACCGGGGTCGCCTACATCGAGAAGGTGTCGGCCGCACAGCTCTACTACTTCCGCGTCGCCATCGACGCCGACCCGACGAGCGCATTGTCGGCCGGCGAGTCCTTCGCCGTCACGCCGACCACCGCCCAGGCGCCGTATTGCCTGACCCGGCTCCTGGCGTTGCGCAGCTCGGCGACGAGCGCCGGCGACATCGCGCTGCCCCCCGGTCTCGACTGGTGCTCCACGTCGGCCGCTGGCGCGCTCGTCGACGGCCCGTGACACCGGTCGCCTCGAGGTCACGAAGCTGCTCAGCCCCGACGAGGGCCGGCTCCTCGGGTTCGGGTCGCAACCCGGCACCGCACCCGGCAATACCGACATCGAGAACCTCAAGTCCGTGGACGAGGCGTTCAGCTCGACCATCGTCGTCGTCGCCCCCGTCTACGAGGGGCCCACCCCCACCACGGTGGCGGGGCGCGCCAACGCGCTCGAGGGTTGGGTGGGAGGAGTCTTCGACGCCCGGCCGCTGCTCGCCGCCGCGGCCGGGCCCCACAGCAACCTGCAGGTGACCCTGTCGAGGGTCACGGCCGGATCGAAGCCCGTGGTCATCGCCACCAATGACGGCGCCAACGCCACCGGGGGGCTCGTCGACGCCATCCCCACCAGCGCCAACGGCCGCTGGGTCGTCACCGTCCGCCAGCCCCTCCCGGCCGGATCGCTGACGGGGGGCACGAAGGGCATCGTCCTCGGGGGGGCCATCGCGCTCGGCACCCTGATCCTCTTCCTCGTCTTGCGCTGGCTGGTGGTCACCCGCCGGCGTGCGCTCGACCAGGCGGCCGAGCAGACCGGGGAGCTGCACCACATGGCGCTGCACGACCCGCTCACGGGGCTGCCCAACCGGTCCCTCGTGGTCGACCGCGCCCAGCAGATGCTGATCCGCAGTCGCCGGAGCCAATTGCCGACGGCAGCGTTGACCCTCGGCCTCGACCGGTTCAAGGAGTTCAACGACTCGCACGGGTACGAGACGGCCGACCAGCTCTTGAAGGCCGTCGCCGACCGCCTGCGCACGGTGTTGCGCGAGGCCGACACCATCGGCCGGATGCGGGGGGACGAGTTCATCGTCTTGACCGACGGGGCATCGTTGGCAGCCGGACCCGAGCTCGTGGCGGAACGCATCCTCGACGTCGTGCACGAGCCGTTCTATCTCGGTGACTCGCACCCCGAGGCGTACAGCGTGTCGGCGTCGATCGGCGTGGCGCTCGGACCCCGTGTCGACGCCGAGCACCTGTTGCATGACGCCGAGGTCGCCCTGTCCCAGGCGAAAGAGGCGGGCCGTGGCCGCTTCGCCCTGTTCGGCCAGGACATGCCGCAGGCGATCGAAAGCCGTCTGGCCTTCGAGAACGAGCTGCGCAGCGCGGTGGCGACGGATCAGTTCTTCCTCCGGTACCAACCCATCTTCGACATCGAGACGCGTACCACCACCGGGGTCGAGGCGCTCCTGCGGTGGCAGCACCCCACCCGTCGCGTCATCCCGCCCGATCATTTCCTGCCGCTGCTCGAGGAGAGCGGGCTGATCATTCCCCTCGGTCGCTGGGTGATCCAAGAGGCGTGCCGCCAAGGTGCCGCCCTGCACGCCAAGGGCTACATGATCTCGATGTCGGTGAACCTCTCGGCCCGCCAGCTCGAATCGGAGCACCTGGTCGACGACGTCCGTGAGGCGCTCGTGGCGTCGGGATTCGAGCCGACGGCGCTGGTGCTCGAGATCACCGAGACCACGATCATGAGCGATACCGCCCTGATGGTCGACCGGCTCATCGCCCTGAAGGGGCTCGGGGTCCGGATCGCCATCGACGACTTCGGTACGGGGTACTCGTCACTCGCCTACCTGCGTCAATTCCCGGTCGACATCTTGAAGATCGACCGCTCGTTCATCAGCTCGTTGGCCACGACCCGCGATTCGTCGATGTTGATCCACACCCTGGTGCAGTTCGGCAAGACCCTCGGTCTCGAGACCATCGCCGAGGGGATCGAGGAGGAAGGGCCAGATGGACCCGCTGCTCGCCGAGCAGTGCGACACGGGCCAGGGCTTCCTCTACGGGCGGCCGCTGTCTCCCACCCAGCTCGACATCTTCTTGCGCACCCACCTCACCCAGGAACCTCCGTTGTGGGTGGTCCCGCCCAAAGAAGCGGTCCCGCCCAAAGAAGCGGTCCCGCCCAAACAGGCGGCCCGCTAGCGCCAGCGCGCACGATCCCCGGGCCGGGGAGCCTCCGGCCAGGTATGGATGCCATGATGGACAGCGGGCCGCCGGAGTGACGCGGCGATGTCCGGGGCCATACCCGGGGAGGGGACGACGTGAGAACGACAGTGCCGGTCAGCGACTGGGGGAGCGACTTCGACGTGCTCGATGCCCGGTACGTCGCCGATCCGTTCGGGATCTGGGACGAGCTCCGCACGACGTGCCCGATCGCCCACACCGACCGGCGGGGCAGTACGTGGTTGCCCACCCGCTACGAGGACGTCACCGCTATCGCGCACGACATCGAGCATTTCAGCTCGCTCGAGGTCGCCGTCATCCCCTTCGAAGGTGAAGAGCCCGAGGACCCCGTCCTCCCCTACGGGCTGCCGCCCATCTCGGCCGATCCCCCCCTCCACACCTGGACGCGGCGGTTGCTGTTGCCGTGGTTCTCCCACAACCGGGTCGAGACCTACGAGTCGATGACGCCGCCGACTGTGCTCGCGCCTCATCGACGGCTTCATCGCGGAGGGGCGGGCCGATGCTGCCTCGGACTACGCGCAGCAGATCCCGGTACGGGTGATCGCCCACATCCTGGGTGTGAGCCCCGACCTCTCCGACACGTTCACGGGATGGGTGCGCGACGTGCTGGAGTTCGCCGACGATCCTGAACGACGCGTCCACGGCGTCCAGGGCCTGCTGGAGTACTTCATCGCCGAAGTCGCCAAGCGGCGCGCCCAGCCCGGTGCCGACCTGTTGAGCGAGCTGTTGCAGACCGACGTCGACGGGGCACCCATCGAGGACAGCCTCGTCCTGGGAGCCGCCGCCCTCGTGCTCATCGCCGGCGTCGACACGACATGGAGTGCGATCGGCTCATCGCTGTGGCACCTGGCGACGCACCCCGACGATCGCAAGCGCATGGCGGAGGACCCCGACGTGATGGCGCTCGCCGTCGAGGAGCTCCTGCGCGCCTATTCGCCGGTGACCATGGCGCGCGTCGTGACCTCGGATGTCGAGTACGCCGGGTGCCCCATGAAGGCGGGCGACAAGATCCTCATGAATTTCCCGGCCGCCAACCGCGACCCCGAGGTGTTCGAGGAGGCCGACGAGGTCATTCTCGACCGCGCCCACAACCGGCACGTGGCATTCGGCTCCGGCATTCATCGCTGTGCCGGCTCCAACCTGGCCCGGATGGAGCTCCGCATCGCCCTCGAGGAGTGGTTACGACGGATCCCCGAGTTCCGCCTGGCCGAGGGCGAGGAGGTCACCTGGGCCGGTGGCCAGGTGCGGGGGCCGCGCCTGCTCCCCGTGGTCTTCCCGTGAAGATCCGGGTCGATCCCGACAAGTGCCAGGGCCACGCCCGTTGCTACGGGCTGGCGCCGGAGCTGTTCGAGGTCGACGACTACGGCCTGTCGACCGTGGTGGGTGACGGCTCGGTACCCCCCGAGCTCGAGGACCGGGCTCGTCTGGCGATCGCCAACTGTCCCGAATTCGCCATCGAAGAGGTCTGAGGAGCGCAGCGCGTCAGGTCTGATTGCCCAGCTTCGAGTAGGAGCGGCACGGTTCGCCCCGCAGCGCGCCGCAGGCGGGCATGGCGGCAGTGGGGTTCACACCCGAAACGACGTTGACCGCCAGCGACGAGGCCATGGCGCCGCCGAGCGACACCGTGTCGGTGACCGAGCCGTGCGTGGAGGGGGTGGCGAACGCCCATTCGGGCCGGTCGCCGCCGGGGGCCGAGATCACGATGCGCAAGCGCGTGCCGGCCCGGAAGGCGTGGGCGATGGGGTCGATCGGGATCCGCACCAGTGTGTACCCGGCCGACGGAAGGTTGCGGCGGTCCGACTTCAGGTAGGTGGGAACGGGGTCGAGGACGGTCGACGACGCCGTGAGCGTGCGGTTGGCGCTGCGCAGGAAGCCGGAGGTGACGTATTCCTCCTGGGTCTCACCGGGTCGCACCTCGGTCACCGTGGCCTGGAGGTCGGTGGCCGGCGCCGAGGACCGAAGCCACAGGTCCAGGCTGGCCGGGCCGACGATGGTGGTGGGCGAGGTGAAGGCCGGTGTCTCGAAGGCCACGCCGTTGGGGGCCGGGACCGTCGTCCAGTCATAGGGCGGCTGGGCCGCCCAGGCGTTGGCCGAGGCGGCCAGGTCGGTGGCGGGACGGACGGAGGGGTCGGGCCGGAACGACACCGGGGTGGGGGCCGAACCCTTGGCCGTGCCGAGCGTCCCGCCGGGGCCGAGGTAGTACCGGGTCACGGTCCCGCTCGGCGGCCATTGGGCGTAGTCGGCTTCGAAGGTGGGCTGCATGGCCCCGGGTCCGAGGGTCCCGCCGCCGTTGTCGAAGAGCACCCTGACTCGGGGGTCATGGGCGGCGAAGTCGGACTTGGCCTGGGTCACCGAGGTGTCGGTCGTGAAGCGCACCGGGGGAGGGGTGAGGGACTTCGCCCCCCCGGTGACCTGCGCATAGACGACCGGGGCCAGCACGGTCAGGAACGGATTCTGGGCGGGCACCCGGCCCGCCACATAGATGTCGAGGAACTCGAGCCAGCGCGACAAGGTGTCGGGACCGAGCGAGTCGATGTGGGTGCCGTTGAGCATCGTGGCGTAGACGTTCTTGTCGTGGCTCAACGCCGTGATCAACGCCGGCCACTGCGGGCCCGTCTGCTCGTCCTCGAGGGCGCCGACGAGGAACACCGGGACCTTGACGTGGGTCGCCCACACCGCCGGCGACCGTTGGTTGAACAGGGACGGGTCTCGGCTCAGGTCGGGTCCCACCAACGTCTCGAGTTGCTGGGCCTCGGGGTGCAGCACCTGGTTGGCGAGACAGGTCTTGTCCCCGGTGGCGATCTCGGCCGTCGCCCACGGTTGGCCGCCCTTCGGCGCCGCCTCGGCGTCGACCTTGCGCTGGGCGATCCAGCTCCCGGCGAAGCCGTCGTTGTAGATCCCACCGGGGTAGCCGGTCGAGAAGAGGTCGTCGGTGGAGCTGAGCGGGGCGATGGCGGCCAGGTCGGGAGGGTCGGTGCCGGCCACTTCGAATTGGGAGATCCCCGAGTAGGAGATGCCGACCATGCCCACCTTGTGGTGCAAGGCCCAGGATTGGGCCCCGACCGTCTGGATCATGTCGTAGCCGTCGTAGTCAGAGGGCAGCCCGAAGAGGTCGAAGGCACCTCCCGAGCACCCCGTGCCCCGCATCTGGACACTGACGGTCACGAATCCGAGCAGGGGGGCGATGACGCTCCCGACGATGGTGGCGGTGTCGGGGAGGAGCGCGTCGCTCGACGGTGCCTTGCCTTCGAGCGCGTTGATCAGGTTGTGCGGGGCGGCGGTGGCGTAGCCCGAGTACTCGATCACCGTCGGGAAGGGGCCGTCCGCCAGCGTCTTTCCCGGCGGGAGGCGTACCGTGGCGGCGATCGAGATCCCGTCGCGCATCGTGACGTAATTGAGCCCGGCATGCAGATGCTGCCTCGAGTACAGCGTCGAAGGTGGCACCGAGCTCGCCGAGAGCACGGCGAACGATGCCGTCTGGCGTCGCTTGCCCGCCGTCTCTTTGAAGCGGTAGCCGCGGCCCGCCTTGACGTTGCGGACGATGATCCCGCCCAGGCTGTTGACCACTCCCGAGCCGACGTTCGATCCCGACGCATTGATGAGCGTGAGGTGTTCGCCGGCGTGGGCGCCGATGGCGTACGCCTCGCCGATGGACCCGTGGCCCTGGAAGGGCGTGGCGGCGAAGCTCGGGGTCGAGGCGATGCCCACGACCATCCCGGCGCTCACCACCGCAGCCAGGGCGGCAGCCGCCAGCCGTCTTGTCAGGGTCCCCCGCACGAGCCGCTCCCGGTGCGCCCGCCACCCCCGAGGGCGGCGCGAATCGCGTCGCCAGGGTAGTCGGCGCCGGATCGACCGTGTTGCCTAGGCAGCCTCGACGATCACCCGGACGAGGCGGCCGTTCACCCGCCGCAGCACCGAGGCGGGGCGGTCGGACTGGGCCACCGCCGCGAGGGCCAGAACGTCCTGGCCCAGATCCTCGGCCAGGCAGGCCTGCTCGTACTCATGCGATCCCGTTTCACTGGTTGCCATGGGCCTCGTCCCCCTGCACCCGATGGTGCGACGGAGGGATCAACGGGTCTCCAAGCGATGGTCAACTTCTCGGCAACGGCGGGGGGGAGCCCGAGCCGAAGGGGCCGACGTCGAAGCCGGTGACGCCGTAGGCGAAGGTCAGGGGCTCGAGGACGAGCAGGGGGCTGGCCGTTCTCGGCGGCGTGATCTGGAGCCATTTGCCCTCGTAGCACGCATTGGGTGAGGCGGTCGGCCCGGAGCCGGGCGTCAAGATGATGTTGCAGACATCGGGGTACGAGATCTCGAACCAGGCACGTTGCTCGGGTCCCACCACGACGGGCTTCGGGGTCGGCGAGCCCGCGCCCGTGCTCGCCCCCATGGTGGGCACCTCCTGCGTGGCGGCGGGGAGGGCCGTGCCGTTGGCACTGTTCACGGCGAGGCCCGGGTAGCCGAGCAAGGTGCATTGCGACAGCGAGATATTGGTGAGCGACACCGTCTCGAACGTGGTCCCGCTGATGGCCTGCCAATTGGTCACGGTCCCACTGAGCTGGCCACTCACGCAGGGGGGCGGACCCGACGCCGAGGTGGTCGTCGGTGAGGTCGAGGTGGGGTCGGCGTCGCCCTTGGAGGTATGGGCCGGCGTTGCGTAGTACTTGCGCAGCGACACCACCATCCGGTCGATGCCGAAGGCGGCCCCACCCGCGGCGACGATGACGAGCACCACCAGACCGGCGAAGCGGGCGCGGCGAAACAACCGGCGCCGCCTGACCCGGCGCTGCACCATCTGTTGGACCGACTGGGGGTTGTTCATTGCGGCGATGACCCTATTCTCGACCAGATGACGGCCCCGGGGTCCGAGACGCCCGGGGCCCGCGGCGACGTGCCCGGTATCTTCGGTCACCGAGGGACCCCGCGAGTAGTCGGAGGCCCTCCGGGCCCTCCGAGAACTGGTTCCCGACGCCGGGGGTCGACGTCGGCACCGGGCGGGAGAGGGCCGGCCCGGGGGGCCCCGATCCCCGCCGGAGACCCGGGAGCGGGCGATCAGGGAACGTCGAGCACGAGACGACGACGTCGCCCCCTGGCGTGAACACGGGTGGGTCCTCCTCGAGGGTCTTGTGCCCCCCAAGGGATCGACGCCGCCGTGGACGACCTTTACTTGTCGGTGCCGTTCCTGCCTGCTCTCGGCCCCGCCGGACCCGGGGAGGCGGGACAACGCCGGGCGACCGGGCGCCGGCTCGGCCTCAGACGAACCGGACCAGCTCGACCGCCACCACGATCCACCCTCCGGCCACGAGCACGCCCGGCACCGTGAGTCGCTGCTTCGACGAGAGCAGCACGATGCAACTGAACACGTAGAGGTCGTCGAGGCTCCGAAAGCCGACGTCGCCGAGCCAGATCCCAGGGGCCAGGATCACGGCGAGCACCCCGTAGGCAAGCCATGTCGCTCGCTCGTAGAGGCGAGCGGTCTTCGTACGGAGGGCCAGGGCCGCCCCGACCACCACGACGACGAGGACGAACAGTTCCCCGAACCACAACGCCGCTGCCGTCGACGGGAACCGGTCCACGTAGTGCCCGAAGCCCTGCGCCAAGCCGGCGAAGGGCGCGCCGAGATTGCGCTGGCCCGACGTGAGCAAGGGCCACGAGCCGGTGGCCAGTCGCACCACAAGCTGCCACGCCAGGAACGAGACGCCCGGCGCGATCCAGGTGATCGGCGGCGTCGCCGCCTCGGCACGCTTGCTGTCGAGCCGGTCGCCGATCGCCGACAACGGACGCTCCACCGCCAGCACGGCGACGACCAGCAACGCGGTCTCACGGCTGAGCACGGCCCCGCTGAAGGCGGTCGCCGCCACGACGAAACGGTTGCGACGCAAGGCCACGACACCGGCGACCACGAAGGTGGCCGTGACGATCTCGGCCAGATCGCGAGAGAGCACCCACACAAAGCCGAAGTAGCCCGGAAGCAGGAGACCCCACCACGAGTGCCGACCCGCCTCCCGAGCGATCATGGCGCCGAGGGCAGCGAGACATGCCAGTCCGATGACGTTCACCACGACGAGCGACCAGGGCACGAGCCAGCTCCGGCCGCCGGCCACGAGCCACGACAACGCCGGATAGCCGATCCGTTCGAATCGACTAAGCGTGTCCAGGCGGATCCCGTAGGCGGTGTGGTGGAAGTTCAGAGGGCCCAGCGCCATCCGGTAATAGAACTGGCCGTCGTAGCCTTGCCCCCTCATCACGGGAATCCCCGGGGGCAGGTGGGCGCGAACGTGGTTCGACCCCACCAGAATGAAGGTGGCCACCTTGCCGTGCCCCGCCACCACGACCCTCGCCCCGGCGACGAGAGCGCTCGCCACCGCGGCGACGGCGGCGACCCATCGGGGGTGATCGACCCACGCCGCCAACGATGCCCGTCGAACGTGGCGCGCCATCAGGATCAATGGACGGGCGGAGCGTGGTGTCGACGCGTCCACCGTCTCACCACAACATCCATGCCTGTGGATCTCCTTGGACCTGTGAGATGCGGAGTGGCCTTCGGCAGTATGCCCTCCGGGCCGGCCCGAGACGGGCATGGGGGTCAACCTGCCGAGATCGTCGGCGAGCGTTCCACCGATGCTCCCCGACGCGGGGCTGGTTGGTGTCGCCCATCGATGACTACTGGACGTTCGCGCGGATGCTCCCCGACGGGGGAACCCACCAAGGCGGGCGCGTCATCGCTCCACACAGCGTCGAGCGCTTGATCACCGATCACCGTTCCCTGGAGCAGCGATCCGGCGCGGGTTGCTCTTCGGCGAGCATGGAGGTTGGGGACTGGGCATGGTGGTGCCCGGCACCGGCGTGCGGGCGACGTCCATCCCTGCTGGGTTTGGGTGGGACGGCGAGACCGGCACGACATGGCGCTCCGAGGTCGACAGCGGCCTCACCGGGATCCTCTTCACCCAGCGTGCCGTGACCTCGCCCGAGCCCCGGCCGGTGTTCGTCGATTTCCGGGAGTGCGCCTACGCAGCGATGACGGGCTGACGGTGGGTTGGTGCGATCGCCGCGTCGGTGATCGCGACCCCCGTCGAGCAAAGAAGGGGCATTTTCCTAGAATCGAGGCTCGGACTAGATTTCGTAGTCAAGTTGGGTCGCGGTGTGACCATGCGGTCCTTCGATGTGGCAGGGGGGCAATGGACGTTGACGGTTGGCATCCCGACCCGTACGGGATCCACGAGGAGCGGCTCTTCGCGGCCGGCGAACCGACTCCACTCGTCCGTGACGGTGGCGTAGGGTCCCTCGACGCGCCTCCGGCGACGCATCGCCGGCCCGCATCGGGTCACGGCACGGGACCGACCAAACCCATGCTCGCGCTCGCCGCGCTGCTCATCGTCGCCGGGGTCGTCGTCGGGATCGTCGGCATCACGACCGTGGGCGGGGGCACCAACGCCGCGACCACGACGACGCTGAACCCGTTGGTGCAGACCCTCCTCCACCTTCCGCCCCGGACGACGGTGATCCCACCGCAGCGCGCGACCGAGGCGCCGCCGACGTCGACGCTCAGCTCGATCGAACGCGCCCTGGCGGCACTGCCCCGCACGACCACGCCTCCGACGACGACACCGCCGACGACGCGTCCGATTCCGGCCACCACGGTGGCGCCGCGCGTGACCCAACCGCCCAAACGGTCCACCCCGGTGACAGCCGCCATCGTCCCGGCCACGACGCTCCCCTTGACCACGCTGGCGACGACGGTCGCGAATCGCTCGGAAAATGCGTCCCAAGAATGAGGAGCGAGCAGCCAACCAACGCAGCGAACACGGCACCGAGACCAGCGACGAACGGGCGAAGCCGAGGTGGGGCGACGAGCACGACGGCAAGCGCGAACGCCATCGCGGCAGTGGCATGCCCACTCGGAAACCGTGGCAACGGCACCGGCGAACTGATCCCGGCGAAAGCCCCGCTCGAGGCTGGGGCAATACGAGCTTGAGCAGCTGCGTTGTCGCGGTCGCCCCAACCAGCAGCACCACCACTGCGGACGCGTCCCGAAATCGCTCGCCTGCGAGCACAACGATCACCGGAATTGCCGCCACGAAGAGGAAGTGCGATGGGCTACACAGGGATGCGAGGTCGTGCGCGGTGTTAGCGATTCGTGGCCGGTAGTACAGGTATGTCAAGTCATAGAACGAGATGAAGACCTTCTGGTCGGCATGTACGAAAACGCCGACGTAGAACCCAGCGAACCAGAGGAGGCCCAGTAGCGACACGCATGCGCCCGCGCTGGCGAACGCCCTATTGGCGCGAATTGCCATGAGAGGAGACTACTTGTGCGCGCCGCTTCGGCCCGTAGACCGGCGGATGACCGTGAAACCAATGCTTACGGGCCTGCCGACCGCATCGCGTTCGCTGGGAGTCGCGTCGAGCACGTACTCGCCGGGCGTCAGCGAGAATCGGGACGGCAGGCGCAATCGGTTTCGGCCCACGCGGTTGACACGCGTGAAGCTACCGAGCGCCACATAGCGCGAGCATCGCTTGGCGCGCGTAGCGCGGCTGTGGCGAGCGGAGGTGACGCACCGACCGGTCGAAGCTAGTTTCAGGATCGTGAACGCCACGCGGGCCGGCTGCGAATCCTCGTAGGTAACGAAAACTCTCTGCCCACTAGCGTGGGCGGGAAACACTGAACGGGAGACCTTAAGCATTCGGAGAATCGGCAGAACGCCTCCGTCCTGGTTCACTACGGGCGCGTCCCCACCGAGACCTGGTGGACTCGACAAGACGCCGTCCGGCGGCGACGGCTGCGGAGCCGGCTGGACCAGTGCGCTCACCTCAGCCGGGCTAAGCGCACGGCTCCAAATCTGGACGTCTGCGATCGCGCCCGAAAAGTCTTTCGTTCTACAGGCGGGATAGCCCCCTATAAAGAGATCGTTCGACGAGGGCAGCCCATAGCCGAGATTCCCAGGGTATGGAGTGCCGGACCCAACCTCAGTTCCGTCGACGTAGAGTCGGATCGTAACGCCATCGAACGTGCCGACGACCAGATGCCACCTGCCGTCCCAGACGCCCGCCTGCATCAGGCGAGCGCGCGTAGGCAGTCCCGTTGCCGCGCGAGACATAGAACTGAAGCCCCCCGTTCGGTCCGGAGTACAGGCCATACGACGCAGCGATGCAGCGATTGGCCCCCTTGGCCACTATGTGCCTGAAGGTTCCTGGACTACCGGCGCTTTCGACCCAGGCACTAACGGTGACGGCGTCGGCTGGCTCCAGCTGTGGAGCGTCTGGAACCACTACCAATCCTGTAGCTCCATCAAACGCCAGTGCGCTGCCGTCTCGCCCGTCGACCCAGGTCGTTCCACCGAACACGTTCCGCTGTCTCCGTAACCGGAGCTGTCGCCGACGACCGTGCCTGCGCCCTCGTTCAGCTGCCATTGCCCCACGAGACCGATGCTCGCATTGGCAGTCGCGGCCGTGGTGGCTAAGGCCGCGATCGTCGCGGCGAGGACAATTAGTCGGATCATGGACGATCTCCCCCTGCTCGGTCCCACGCTCCGAGCTTCTGCCGACTTAACGCCCGCAAAGCGGAACAACTTGTGGTCGGAGCTCGCCGCTTCGAGACTTTTAACGCGCGGTTAATGACGAAGAGCGAGGCTCAAGTGCCTCGCCCTCGTCATACCCCTGTGTCCGCCCGTTGGAAATCTGCGGAGCCTGGGCTCAAGTCTCGGCCGGTTGTTACCCGCTTCGGTTTCGGAACATGAACCTAGGTCAGCGTGCTGACAGACACGTTCGCGGGGCGGCTGAGCGGACGCGAGGCCTACGCCGCGACGGAGTCCCGCCGGTCGAGCAGGCCCCGCTCGACCAGGACCTCCGCGATCTGGACCGCGTTGGTGGCGGCGCCCTTGCGCAGGTTGTCGCTGACGATCCACATGCTGAGCGCGCGCGGATGGGACTCGTCGCGGCGGATCCGGCCGACGAACACCTCGTCGCGCCCGGCGGCGCGGAGCGGCGTCGGCACGTCCTCGACGATCACCCCGGGCGCCGCGGCGAGCAGCTCGCGGGCCTCCTCGGCCGAGAGCGGCTCGCGGGTCTGGAGGTTGACCGCCTCCGAGTGGCAGATCCGGACCGGGACGCGCACGCAGGTGACCGCGACCCCGATCGACTCGTCCTCGAGGATCTTGCGCGTCTCGAACATCATCTTGCGCTCCTCGTCGGTGTGGTCGTCCCCATCGGCGAAGTTCCCGGCGGCGCCGATGACGTTGAACGCGATCGGCTCGGGATACACCTCCGGCGCCGGCATCGTCCGCGCCTCGCAGCGACGCTCGCGCCTGGGCGTCGAGCTCGTCGATCGCCTTCTTGCCGGTGCCCGACACCGACTGGTAGGTGGAGACGACCAGCCGCTCGATCCCGGCCCGGCGGTGGATCGGCGCCAGCGCCACCACCAGCTGCATGGTCGAGCAGTTGGGGTTGGCGATCAGGCCGCGGTGGCGCTCGCAGCGCGTGGGGGTTGACCTCGGAGACGACCAGCGGGATCTCCGGGTCGCGCCGCCACGCCGAGGAGTTGTCGACCACGGTGGCGCCGGCCTCGACGAACCGCGGCGCCCACTCGCGGGAGGTGCCGGCGCCGGCGGAGAACAGCGCGAGGTCGAATCCGGCGAGATCGGCGTCGTCGTTCAGCGCCCGCACGGTGAGGCCGCCGTCGAGCTCGCGGCCCGCCGAGCGCTCGGTGGCGAACGGGACGATCTCGCGGGCCGGGAAGCGACGCTCGCGCAGGAGCTCGAGCATGGTCGTGCCGACGACGCCGGTGGCGCCGACCACCGCCACGCGGTAGCCGCGGCTCATCTGCGCCTCCTGTCCGATCGGGCGCTCCTGCTGGACCTCGGCCAGGCTCAGCTGGAAGGCCTCGTGCAGCGCCTGCACCGCCTCGGGCACCGCTTCGGAGCGGATCACGCAGGAGATCTTGATCGGCGAGGTCGAGATCATCTCGATGTTGATCTCCCGCTCGGCCAGCGTCTCGAACACCTGCGCGGCCACGCCCGGGTGGGAGCGCATGCCGGCGCCGATGATCGAGACCTTGCCGATCTCGGGATCGGTGTCGATCTGCGCGATGCCCAGCTCGGCCCGGACCGGCTCGAGCGCGCGCTCGGCGGCGCGCAGGTCCTCGGACGCGATCGTGAACGACACCTCGGCGTCGCGGCCCTCCTCGCGCGGCTCGTTCTGGATGATCGTGTCGACGTTGCAGTTGGCGTCGGCCAGCGCCCGGAAGATCGCCGCCGCCGCGCCGGGACGGTCGGGTACGCCGGTCAGCGTGATCCGCGCCTCTTCGGTCGAATGGGTCACGGCGGTGATCAGCGGGTGCTCCATCGTCTCGTCCTCTCCGATGACAAAGGTACCGGGACTCGCGTCGAAGCTCGAGCGGCAGTGGATCCGCACGCCGTGCGTGCGCGCGTACTCGACCGAGCGCAACTGCAGCACCTTGGCGCCCGAGGCGGCCATCTCGAGCATCTCCTCGAAGCTGACCATCGGCAGCTTGCGCGCGCTCGGCACGACCCGCGGGTCGGCGGTGAACACGCCGGCGACGTCGGTGTAGATCTCGCACACCTCGGCGCCGATCGCCGCGGCCAGCGCCACCGCGGTCGTGTCCGAGCCGCCGCGCCCGAGCGTGGTCACGTCGCGGCTGGTCGAGACGCCCTGGAAGCCGGCGACGAGCACGATCAGGTCGTCGCTCAGCGCCTCCCGGATGCGGTCGGCGCGGACGTCGATGATCCGCGCCTTGGTGTGGGAGGTGTCGGTGACGATCCCGGCCTGCGAGCCGGTGAGCGAGATCGCCCGGTGCCCGAGGTCGTTGATCGCCATCGCGCACAGCGCGCACGAGATCCGCTCGCCGGTCGAGAGCAGCATGTCCATCTCGCGCGGGTCGGGGTGTGGCGAGACCTCCTCGGCCATCGCGATCAGCTCGTCGGTGGTGTGGCCGCGCGCGGACAGCACCGCGACGACGCGCTTGCCGTCCTCGCGCTTGCCGACGATCCGGCGCGCCGCGCGCTTGATCCGCTCGGCGTCGGCGACCGAGGTCCCGCCGAACTTCATCACGACCGTCTCGGGCACGCACGAAGGGTACGGGTTAGCGCTGGTTTGCCGGACTTCGCCTATGTGGCTCGTCCGCGACCCGTGCCTACACGAGCGCCCGCCCCGACCAGCGCGCGCCCGAGCGTCAGCTCGTCGGCGTACTCGAGGTCGGCGCCGACCGGCAGCCCGCTGGCCAGCCGAGTCACGCGATCTCGGCGTCGAGCGCGCGCAGCCCGGCCGCGACGTGGAGCGCGGTGGCCTCGCCGGTGGTGGTCGGGTTGGTGGCGATCACCACCTCGCGGACGGGCCGGTCGCGGCACCCGCTCGTACAGCTCGGCGATCTTCAGGTCCTCCGGGTCGACGCCGTCGATCGGCGAGAGCGCGCCGCCGAGCACGTGGTAGCGGCCCCGGAACTCGTGCGTGCGCTCGATCGAGATCACGTCCGAGGGCTCCTCGACCACGCAGATCACCTCGGGGTCGCGCCGCTCGTCGGCGCAGATCCGGCAACTCGGACCGTCGGCCAGGTTGAAGCAGGTCTCGCACAGGCCGATCCGTTCCTTGACCTCGGTGATCGCGCGCGCCAGCGCCAGCGCCTCCTCGTCGCTCGCACGGAGCAGGTGGAACGTCAGCCGCTGAGCCGTCCGGCCGCCGACGCCGGGCAGCTTCGACAGCTCGGTGATGAGCCGCTGGACGGGCGGGGCGTACACGCTCAGGGGACTCCCGCTTTCTACAGACCGAGGCCGAGGTCGCCGAGGCCCCCCAGGCCACCAGGCCGCCGGTGATCCCGCCGAGTTTCGCCGAGGCGAGCTCTTGCGCGGACCGCAATGCCTCGTTGACCGCCGCCAGCACCATGTCTTGGAGCAATTCGACGTCCTCGGGGTCGACCGCGTCGGGGTCGATCGTGATCGACTTCAGCACCAGATCTCCGCTCACCTTCGCGGTGACCATCCCGCCTCCGGCCGACGCCTCCACGACTTCGTCCTTCAGCGCCTCCTGGGCAGCGAGCATATCCTGCTGCATCTTCTGGGCCTGCTTGAGGATTTGCTGCATGTTCGGTTGCGGCATCAGCCCTTGACCTCGCCTTCGTTCTGATCGTCTTCGAGCACCTCTTCGGCGTCGA